>CAVYSE010000007.1:0-294294 GCA_963771075.1 candidate division FCPU426 bacterium
ATTTCCCAAGGGCCGTGTGGAGGCCACCACAGATTTCCCTCAAGGAATGGGCGGCTCCCATCTGGCAGAAAAGCATGGAAACAAACTGATTCCAGCAACTGAAACCTTTGGCGTGTTTTTCGGCTTCAAACTCCCGAACAATTCGTTCAAAAGCCGTGCGATCCACAAGTTTCAACACTTGGGCAAAAAGACTGGTTGGTGGTACCATCGAAATACGCCTCCGGATGTTTGAAGTAGCGACGGCTGGTAACCGTCGCTTTGGGCTTGTCGACTAACCCAATTCTACTTCAGTCGGAGGTGTTCTTTTTTTAGTCCTTTATTTAGGACAAGAGTGGCCCGGGCCATTTCATTACGGTTTAAGCGCACAAGACAATTATTTTGTTCTTTACGTCTTAGGGTGGACTTTTTTTCCACCCATGGGTGTTCTGTTCGCCTATTCATTGGATTTTCTTTGCCGAAAAATTGAAGCTTCAATAGAGGTTTTTTATCCGTGCGTCATTTTCTTGAACTTTGTACTTTCTTTGATGGTTCTCCATCCCGGTCTGTGGAATTCCAGCTTAATGGATCTTCTGGCCGATTTTTCTGTTTTTCAAGTTTGTGCCTTCGGAATCGCGAAAATCATGAAAGGAAAAGAAGTTTTTTGGGTGAGAATTAAAGAAAAAAAGATTCTCTTTTGGTTGATGGTGTCAGTATTCCTGGCTTGGATACTAAGCCTTCCGTTGAACTGGCGGCAAGTAATGCCGCCTCAAACTGCGTCAGGTTGGGTATTTTATGCCGGAATTTATTGGTTGTTTTATTTCGTGACCAACCGGTACTCGGTCATCCCACCCCCTTCTGCGCCAAACTCGGAAACTTCAATTTGGAAAACAGGGAAGGGATTAGCTCTATATGGATTGATTTTTCTCTTAATTTTTTGTTTAGTCATCGACCCGAAATTTGGAATGGATCGAGCGAATGTTTCCTTCTATTTAGGCCCCTTGGCGGACCTGGCCAAGGGAAAATCACTTTTGGTAAACATAAATTCACAATATGGCATTTTGGTATTTTATTTTTTAAGCTTCTTTTTCAATCTTATGCCGTTGGGTTATACGTCGTTCACCCTTTTCGGCGAGCTTTTGATTGTTTTCCAGTTCCTTATTATTTATTTTATTGTCAGAAAATTATTCCAAATTGAAATTTATTCCTTTTTATGTTTAATCATGCTCATTCTGATCAATTTCTGTTTAACCAAGGTCAATTTCCCGGATTATTATCCTTCCGTTGGCCCCCTGAGATTCGGTTTCATATATCTTTTGATGGCGCTGGTGGTGTTGCGGAATCGGAATTCTATTTGGGAAAAAAGAATATTAATTTTGGAATCCGGGCTGGTTGCATCCGCGTTTTTTTGGAGTTTCGAAGTTTGTATTTATACTGTTCCAGCTTATTTGGCTTTAACCGCCTATGAATCGATCCTATTTCAAGGAGGAAGAATTAATCTGAATGTGTCCCGCTTGGGTTCGTGTTTGGTTTTGGTCCTGGAGTGGATGTGTCTTATAGGCTTCTTCCTATATGTGGATATATGGCGGAGGTCCCATGAGTGGCCCCATTGGTCCTATTATTTTGATTACCTAAAAACATATAGGGAAGGGTTGTCCATGCTGCCGATGCCAGGATTAGGCGCTTGGTGGATGATTATAGGTGTCCTGTATTTTTCAGCTTTTATGATCCTTGGCTTTTTTTTTAGCCAGGGAAAAAAACACCAACCGAAAGACTTAAATGTTATTGCGCTATTAAATTTCTATGGAATCACCCAGTTCCTTTATTACCTGTACCGTTCCCATCCAAATAACCTGCTTCATATTTCAATGCCTGCCCTGTTGATTGTTTTTTACTGGTTTCACTACCTGCGCGGTTGGATTCGGTCTTTCGTCCCGGCCGGAATTCGATTCGGTTTCTTTATGCTCGTCATCCTATTAGGGGAGGAGCTCTTTCCAAGGTCCTAGATCTTCAGGCGGCCAATCTTCGTGAGGGGGCGCTTTCGATTTCGGATTATGGAAAAAGGATACTGGCGGCGGCCCATGATCTTCCGCGGGAGGATGCGTTCGCACTCTGCGCGGATCGCCTGATGCAAAAATATTCCGGGAATCAAAAGCCGTTAGTATATTTTTTCGGCGAAAAAGATTTGGATATTTCCTTATACACAAAAAGGTTCGAGATTTATCCCTATAACGATATCATTCAAGCGGGGGGGATTCCTGTCCCGAAACTTGATTCTCGAATTCTTAATTATGACACAAAATTGAAAACCGGCGATTTCATCTATGTATCTGAAGATTTTAATCAGGTTTACTACGCTTATGACTATCGCGGGGAAGTACGGAATATCAGGGTTGACCTTGAACAAAAACTATTGTTAGAACTAACTTTACATTTTGATTTCAAGTTGATGGAAATAAAAGATGGTATTGCTGTTTATCGGTTGACGAGTAAGAGCGAGCGTTAAGTCCATTATGCGGCAATATGGGTTCAGGCTGGACTTCCCTCGAAAAATGAACACCGGAAGATCGTCCTGGATGTCTCGATCCGGGGGACGTTTTAAGCCAATTGGCTGAAAACCTCGAGCAACATCAGGCCGTTTACCCTGCCTGGGTCTTGATGAACAACCATTACCATCTACTACTTGAAATTCCGGCCCCTAATCTTTCTCTAACCATGAAACATGTTAATGGATTCTTCTGCCCCGAAATAAGGATGGGGAAGGGGTACAATGGTTTGGACTTCTACCTGCATAACCGATTGGGAAAGTCTTTGATGGTGAAGCGTCTTTCGCAGAAACTCAAAGGAGCCACACATGAGAAACCTTGAATTGAACCACCGGGTGGGAAACTTAAAAACCAATAAGGTCGGGTTAATCGCGTCGACCATGTTTAAAGCCAACAGCGGTGATTTTACCGGTTTCCTCGTTCTCACCGATAGTTACGGCTATGAGGTTTGGGATGATTCAGTCACCATTCCCATACCTGCCGATGCGGTGCCAGCCGCTGTTCCGCCCCCCGTTTAAAACTTTCTCAACATAGTTTTGGCGTCAGCATGAATGACACCTTCTCCTGCATGGGGAGAAGGAGAAAACAGCATTAATTTTTTAGGCTCTTTCACGAATTTGCAGATAACCCTTATCGCCAAGGCAGGTACCCCCCCCTTTGAAAAAGGGGGGCCAGGGGGGTATTAGCCTTTTTGAAATTGGCCATCAGGGGAATTTTTTTCCAAAAAATCAGGATAAAAACTAACTTCCCCCTCCCCCTCTCTTTCAGAGGGGGGAGAAAGCGGTTCGCCTTACTAGCCTTATTGGCCACGTTTAGGCGCCCCAAGGTAATTCTGGGCAACTATTTACAAGTTCAGGAAAGAGCCATTTTTTATACCGATATGAAGATGCGGTATTCCATGTGACCTCTCGGGGAAACAAACACCGGAAGATCGTTTTGGATGACACGGACCGGCGGATGGGAAGGCTGGACGAGCCAGCCTTTTGAATCAAGATCCTCAACGCTGCAAATCCAACCCATGGAATAACTTCGTCCTCGTGCGGGGGGCCAAGATCGCCCCTCTTCATCCGGTGGAAGGAAAATGGAATGGGGGAATGGGCCATTTAAATAGGGCCTACCGGACGCCAACCGCTTTTGAAGTTAAGCCAAGGACCGAACCAGCGGTCAAGATTGGGGATGAAGGGAACAAACATTTTCCTTGGCCCAAGAGAGTTTCCTGTTACACTGTGGGCGCAAAAAGGGGCCCAGGCCCTGCTCAAATTGAATCGGAGGATTAGGAATGCCTTGTGGTAAGAAACGGCACCGCGCCAAAATTAAGACCCATAAACGTAAGAAACACCGCCGCAAGATGCGGGCCTTGCTGCGCCGGCAAGGCAGACTGTAAAATCTTTCCTGCTTGGTTCTAAAACCTAAAAATTTACGTTTAATCAACGGACTTGTTTATATCCTGCTGGCTGCGGTCTTTTTGATCGCGGCTAGCGGAATATGTGTCCGTCCCCCGTCGGATATCCCGCCTTTTTGGCTGCTTCTTTCCTGGCTTTTGTCTTTTTTAATGATTTTTCTTCTTTTGAAATTAAGGCTTCTCGGAAACCAGCATGCCCATGCCTTGACCTGGGTTTTGGCCGTCACGCTTCTTTTGGCGATATTGACCCAATCGACCGGTGGGGACCGATCGCCATTGGTTTTCACCCTCTTCCTGCTCATGGGGGTGGCGGCATGGGAAGGAAAGAGTGTTTATCCATTTTTGATCGCCGCAATCATCTGCTTAAGCGAAGGCTTAGCCCTTCGCCATTCCCTCGCCTTTGAGGACCTTTCCCTTTATTTGAAATGGTTATCGTTTTTTATCACCGCATTTTTCCTGGCCAAAATCGTTCGGGTGCGTTACGAAAAGGAAAAATTAGACCAAAAACTCACGGACTTAAAAAACGAAGCGGATCACTTGGCGGCGAACGCGGAGCCGGGATCTTTTGAGACTCCTTCCAACCAATCCCTGGCCGAGGAAAGCCGCTTGAGCGCCAGGGTGGGATCGGTGATGGATTTAGAGCAATCCCTGGGGCGCCAGCTTTCATTGTTCCGCATGGAAAGCGGGGTTCAAACGGCGGCTTGTTTTCTCTTAACCATGCTGGAAGAGAAAGAAATCCTCCGCCTCAGGGCCTATTCCACTTCGGCCCCGGATTTGGCCGCGGACCTGACCTTGGTACCGGGTGAAACCTTGGTGGGGTTGGCCGCGAAGGAAAGAAGAAAGGTGCTTTTAAACCAAGTGCCCCCGGATAGCGCGCGGGCCTTGCCTTATTACCTAAAACCCCAATCCGTGGGTTCCTTACTGTCCCTGCCCCTATTTTTGAAACCCGATCTGGAAACGGGCAAAAGCGCCGGCGATGGGGAACTGATCGGCGTTTTGGTATTGGACCATCCCGCGCAACATTTTTTTAATGAGGAACGACTACGGTCCATCGAACTGTTGGGCCGCCTTTTGGCCGACATGGTGCAAAATCACCGGACGCTTCACTTCTCCAAAACCAAAACGGAAAACCTGCATACCCTTTACGAGGTTTCCAGGATTTTTTCGACTTCCGTGGATTTGGATCCCACCTTGGAAGCGACCGTCCATAAGGCGGCCCAAATCGCCGCCTGCGACGTGGCCTATATCGCGCTACGGGAGGGGGAGACCAGCCAATTTAAAATCGTGAGCCACCTCGCGCCCAATCGGGGCGGCCTCAAGCCGGCCGAACTCGAGGAGGAATTGGCCGAGTGGATGTGCAAGAATAAAAAACCCATTCGATACTATCGGGGTCAAAGGGAGAAATGGTTTCCCGCCTTTGACCGGCATGAGGGAATCCTGGGTTCCGTTCAATCCTTCCTCATGCTTCCCCTCATGGTCGAGGGGCGATTGTTGGGGGTTTTGCGGCTGAACAACCAAAAACCAAAAATCTACAGCGAATATGAGCAGGATGTACTGGAGACGCTCGCCAATCAAACGGCTTTGGTTTTGGATAAAGTGAACAAGGTTCAAGTGATCAAGAACCTGGCGGTCAGGGATGGGCTGACGGGCCTCTACAACCACCGGTATTTTCAAGATAAGCTTTCGGAGGAGTTGGCCAAAGCGGACCGGTATAAAAAAGACTTGAGCCTGATTTTGACGGATGTCGACCATTTCAAGAAATTCAATGATACCTATGGCCACCAGGAAGGGGACAAGGTCTTGATGGGAGTAAGCCAGGTATTACAGGAAACGGTCCGGGCGAAGGTGGATACGGTCGCCCGCTATGGCGGGGAGGAATTCGCGGTCATACTTCCTGAAACCGACGGCAATGCGGCTTATGATTTGGGGGAAAGAATCCGTAAAAGTATTGAAAGCCGCCTATTTGAATATGAGGGAAAGAAGATCTACAGGGTGACCCTTTCGCTGGGCCTTTCCAGCTACCCTTTTGACGCGATCGAAAAACGGCTGTTAATCCAATATGCCGATCAAGCGTTATATGACGCGAAAAAAAATGGCCGGAATTGCGTTAAAAAATACCGGCCTGGAATAACCCCGGAAAGTTGAACGAACCCCATATCTGGTAGGTGTTGAGGATGTTCCACTAAAAAAAGTATTCGCCGGAATTAAATATGGAGTGACATTCCTTTAGTCCTTTTTTCCCTTGGCCCCTTTGGCAAACTCCTTAAAATGGGCCTGTCAGCGGGATGAGCCGTTCGCTATCAACCTGAACAAGGTTTCGAAATGATCCTTTCCATCCGTGAAATCGCCGCCAAACTTGGAGTTCACGAGCAAACCCTTCGGCATTGGGAGAAGTCGGGTTTGCTTAAGGTTTCACGTTTGGGAACGAATCGGACGAGGGTTTACAAAGAGGAAGACCTGGACTTGTGCCGCAAAATAGCCAGTTTCTCCGGTCAAGGAATCAACTTAAGAGGGATTAAAGCTTTGTTGACCATCGAAAAAAACGGAGAAGGTGAACGGGATAAATTGCCGACAACGAATAGACGAGCGAAGAAAAAAGTTTTAGGTTGAAATCAAGATAAATTTTTCGAGGCAAGGAAAAACGTGGTAAATGCAGGGTTTTAAACTGATTCTTTCTTGACAGTGTTAAAACCTTTGTCATAATGGCATTAATTTTTCGGCGATGACGAAATTTAGACGACTTTTTTCCCGCTCGAAGTTGATGAACGTTGCAAACAGGTAAAATAGATTTTTACCCAATATTTTTTTGGAATAAAGCCGAGGAGTGCGCGTGATTAATCCAGTCAGTTTTCCAGATCCACTCATGGTCCTCCAAAAAAGCCTGGATTCTCTCTCGGTCCAACATCAAGTCATTTCAAATAATTTGGCGAATATCGATACACCCATGTTTAAGCGATCGGTGGTTTCTTTCCAGGATAAGTTGCGAATAGCGCTCGATCCAAACCAAGCCTCCTCTCTCTGGCGGACCCATCCGATGCATTTCCCCTTGCCCCAATCGGTCTCGCTTAAGGATTTCCAACCGGATGTCACCAATATTTCAGATACGATTGGACGAAACGACGGAAATAATGTGGATCTTGAAATGGAATCCGGACTTTTGGCCGAGAACAATTTGCTTTATAACAGTTTGTCGGACGTGACGGGACGGTATATCGCGAATTTAAAACATGCCATTTCGGAAGGAAAACAATAACCCATGAGCGCCCTTTCTGGAGTTTTTGCGCCTTTCGCGATTAGCGCTTCGGCATTAACTGCGGAACGCCTTCGCATGGATGTGATTTCAAACAATATCGCGAACGCCAATACGACCCGTACCGTTCAGGGCGGCCCTTATATAAGGGAGCGTGTCGTGTTTGCGCCGAGGTTTGACCCCACGACCAGTTTTGCGCCCATGCTGGCTACCATGACGAGTGAAGGCCTGCCAGTGGGGGTTCGGGTGACCAGTATCCAAAAAGATCCTTCCCCGCCCAAAATGGTTTACGATCCCGGCCATCCGGATGCGAATGCGGAAGGTTATGTGGCCTATCCCAATGTCAACACCGTGAATGAGATGGTGGACATGATTTCAGCGAGCCGGGCCTATGAAGCGAACATCACGGCCTTCAACGCAACCAAGTCCATGGCCTTATCCGCTTTAAGCATTGGTAAATCCTAAAGTTTGATGAAGCTGTTCATGACGGATATCGTTTTTAAGGGAGTTTTTTAGCAACTATGGAAATCCTACCCATTCAAATGCCAGTTTCCATGACACAGGGTGTTATTACGCCCATCCAAACCCTCTCGGTGGATACGGCTCAAAATTCAAAAGAAGTTTCGCCGGCCAATTTTAAAGATCTTTTACAAAGAGCTTTAACGGACTTGAACGCCAGCCAGGTTGGAGCAAACGATTCCATTAAAAACTTGGCCACGGGCGGGGAAGATAACCTTCACGATGTGATTATTTCGATGGAAAAAGCCAGCATGACGTTACAATATGCGATTCAAATTCGAAATAAGGTTTTAGAGGCTTACCAATCCGTGATTCAGATGCAGATTTAATCGTTTAGACGGGAAATTGATGGGAGCCCATTGACCTTGGGCACTTAACAAGACGAGGAAAACTTGGACAATTTCATACAAAAACTTGTTCAGCAATTCAAAGAGGTTTGGGGAAAACTGAACCTTTGGCAGCGTGGATTATTAATTGGTGTTCCCGCGATTTTATTCGTGGGTATGTTGCTCTTTATACTTTTGTCCTCCAAGGCTCGGTATGAAGTGCTTTATTCGCACCTGGAAGAAAAAGACGCGGCCGAGGTCGCGACGGAGCTTAAAAAAGAGAACATTCCCTACCGTGTTTCCTCGAAAGACAATTTTGTAATGGTTTTAGTGCCCTCCGAAAAAGTATATGACACCCGCCTGACCTTGGCTGGGCAGGGCCTCCCCCGTGGGAGCGGCGTCGGTTATGAAATTTTTGACCAGCCCAAGTGGGGAACGACGGATTTCACCCAAAAGGTTAACTATAAAAGAGCGCTTGAGGGTGAGCTGCAAAGAACCATCGGCAATTTGCAACAAATACAAACCGCTCGTGTCAGCATCGTCATACCCGAGCCTGAATTATTTACGGAAAAAGAAAAACCGACGACCGCCTCTGTCGTTTTGGACATGAAATCCGATGCGATCCTCAAAAAGGAACAAGTCCGGGGAATCGTCCATCTGGTCGCCGCAAGTGTCGAAGGTTTGAAACCTGAAAATGTCGAAGTGATTGATAGTAAAGGAAATATTCTTTCCGGGTTCATTCAAGAAGAAGCCGAAGACAACAACCAAGAAGCGGTGAACGGCGGCAGCAGCCTCACGCAACAAGCCAAATTGACCTTGCATGAGATGGAAGTTCGCCAAAACTTCGAGAAAGATTTAGAGCGCAAAGTCACCGCGATGTTGACGAAGGTGATGGGGGGGAATAACCGGATCGCGGTTTCTGTTTCAGCTGAGTTGAATTTTGATAAAACGGAAGCAGATTCCGAGGTTTTTGAACCGGTGGTGGACGGCCAGGGCATTGCCCGATCCACTCAAACGAAGAAGGAACAATATGTTGGCGATGGGGGCTTTCCCTCGAATGTAGTGGGTGGGGTGCCGGGCACGGATACAAATATTCCGGGTTATCAAGCCATTTCCGGTTCTAATTCGCAATATTCGAAGGAAGAAAACACGACCAATTTCGAAATTAATCGAACGGTTAAGCACAACGTCATGGCTCCCGGATCACCCAAGCGCATTTCGATCGGCGTTTTTGTTGACAATCTTCAGCCTCAACAAGTAATGGCCATCAAGTCCGCGGTGGTAGCCGCTGCGGGGTTGGATTTAAACCGTGGTGATCAAGTGGATGTGGAAAACATGCCGTTTGACAACTCCCAAGAAGTGGCAAGTTTGAAGGAGACGCAGATGGAGACTCAGCAAAATTTTGTGATGACGCTCTTGAAGGTTGGTCTTTTGGTTTTAATGGCTTTTGGCGTGTTGCTTTTCCTTCGCTCGCTTTTGAAACCAAAACGGGAAAAGAAATATGTGGAAGCCATGGACGATATCAGCGAGGAACCGGTGGTAGTCCCTCAAGTCGAAGACATTATTACCACGGATGTGACGGCTGAGGATTTGGCGAGGGCCGAATCGGCCCGTGAAGCTAAAAAACGTGAAGCGGTTCGCAAAGAAGTTTTCGAAATGGCTAATCAAAATCCGGAAAATGTCGCTCAAATAATAAAGAAATGGCTTTCTGAGGAGTAGGGTTCATGCCAGAAACCAAGAAAAAAACGGTCTTATCAGGCGAGCAAAAAGCGGCTGCCCTTCTCATTTCATTGGGGCCCGAATTAGCGGCCAAAATTTACCAACATTTAAAAGAAGAGACGGTTGAGCAGGTAACCCTGCAAATCGCCAATCTTCGGAAGATCACGCCCGAAGAAAAAGATTCGGTAATGCAGGAGGTTTTGAATATTGCCGCGGCCCAGGAATATATTTCCCAGGGCGGCGTTGAATATGCGCATGAGATTCTTGAAAAGGCTTTAGGGGCCAATAAGGCCATGGAAATAATCAATCGGTTGCAGGGCTCCCTGCAAATGACCCCTTTTGATTACATTAAAAGAACCGACCCGCAGCAATTGTTGAATTTCATTCAATCGGAACATCCCCAAACTATAGCTCTGATTCTGGCCCACTTAACCCCCGAGCACTCCGCCACGATTTTGGGCGCTTTGCCGGCGGATGTTCAAGTGGACGTGGCGACGCGTATCGCGGTTTTGGACCGGGCGGCTCCTGATGTTGTGATGGAAATCGAACGCGTTTTGGAACGCCGAATTTCTTCAATCTTTACCCAAGAATTTACTGCGGCTGGCGGGGTTCGTGCTTTGGCTGAGGTTCTTAACCGAGCCGATCGGTCAACGGAAAAGGCCATTATGGAGAAATTGGAGGAATCCAATCCTGAATTGGCTGAAGAAGTTAAACGCCTCATGTTTGTTTTTGATGACCTTATTAATCTGGATAACAGAACCATCCAGCAAGTTTTACGTGAGGTGGATGCGAAAGATCTAGCTTTGGCGCTCAAAGGGGCCAAGGAAGAAGTCAAAGAACATCTTCTGAAAAACATGTCGAGCCGTGCGAAAGCCATGATCCTCGAGGATATGGAGGTCATGGGACCGGTGCGATTGAAACACGCGGAAGAAGCCCAACAGAAAATTGTTAACGTGGTAAGGCAATTGGAAGAAATGGGCGAAATAGTGGTGGCTCGTGGCGGCGAAGAAGAAGTGATGATTTAACATTATGGGTAACTCCTGGAGCGTACTTTGAGTCGAGAGGTGTTGGCCCAGCAAGATTACCAACTTTCACCAAGCGGGTTTGTGCTTGATAACACTTCTTGGCAGGAGGAGATTCATCGTCGGTTAGAAGAAGAACGTAAAAAGAGCCCTGTTCAATCCTGGCAATTGACGGGCGGGACCGTTCAGGTTCAATCGTTTGAACTTGGAAATTTTGAGGAACCTATTTCTTCTTCGCCTGTTATTGAACCGACCAAGGCGCCCAGCCCTGAGGAAATTAGGGCGGAGTTAATCTCCAGCGCGGAATTGGAAGCCCAAAAAATAAAAGAAGCCGCTAGAAAATCAGCTCTTGAAATAACCGAGCAGGCTCATTGGGATGTTCAAGAAATACTGAATAAAGCCAAGGAAACCGCTGAAAAAGAATCGATCGTTTATAAAGAAGAGGCTAAAGTCTCCGCCCGGGTGGAAGGTTTAGCGGAAGGAAAAGAAAAGGGGATTCGCGAAGGGAAAGAGGAGGGGCGAAAGGAATTCGAAGATTCCATCAAAAAGTGGGATTTGATGACCCAAAACCTTCAGGCGAATCAAAAAAAAGTTTTATTGGAAATGAAACCCCTATTAGCGCTTCTCTTGGAGGAAGCCTTAAAACGTTGCCTTGGGAGTGAAGCGAAAAACAACAAGCAAATGGCAATAAATTTTGCCGAAGAAGCGATTAAAAAAGCTCATGATCGGGTGTCACTTAAATTACATGTTAACCCGTCCGATCTTGAAGAATTCGAAGCGAATCGGGTAAAGCTTCAGTTAACGGTTGGGTCAGGGCCTTTGGAACTGGTCGCTGACGCAAGAATTGAGCAGGGAGGGTGCCTTTTAGAGACGGAAGCTGGCTCGATCGACGCTCGGTTGGGTACAATCGCTTCTCAAATAAAAGAGTCCCTTGGCTTGGGTTTGACGATCCCACAAGTATGAGTAGGAGTTGACGTTTTTGAACCCTGTTTTGAATGATTTGTTACCGCCTGTGGACCATTTGGTTAATCAGATACAAATGGCGGATATTACTCGTGTAAATGGTCGTGTTGAACAAGTTGTGGGTTTGGTGATTGAATCATCGGGACCGATGGCATCGGTAGGAGAAGCTTGTTGGATCACCCCGGTGGACGGGCAAGCTCAGCCGGTATTAGCTGAGGCTGTTGGATTCAGGCAAAATAGGGTTTTGCTGATGCCTTTGGGCGAAATGAGAGGATTGGGCCCGGGAAGCGAAGTGTTAAGAACGGGAGCGCCATTCAAAATTGCGGTTGGACCAGGATTATTGGGAAGAGTTGTGGACGCGATGGGAGAACCCATTGACGGCAAGGGGCCGTTGGAAAGAACGAACGATCGTTACCCTATTCATAGGGAACCTCCTCCGGCATTGGAACGGAGAAGAATTAAATCTCCCGTGGCTACCGGGGTGAGGGCGATTGACGCCCTTTTGACTTTAGGAGAGGGACAAAGGCTTGGTGTATTCGCGGGTTCGGGTGTTGGAAAAAGTACTCTCCTTGGAATGGTTGCGCGGGATACGGGTGCCGACATTAATGTGATCGCTTTGGTAGGTGAAAGAGGCAGGGAAGTAAGAGATTTTCTTGAAAGGGATTTGGGGGATAAGGGTTTATCCAGAAGTGTGGTCGTGGTTTCCACTTCTGACCAACCATCCTTGTTGAGAATTCAAGCGGCTTTGGTGGCGACTGCGATTGCTGAATATTTTCGGGATCAAGGGAAAAAGGTCATGCTGATGATGGATTCCGTTACTCGATTCGCAATGGCTCAGCGAGAAGTGGGCCTGGCTATCGGGGAACCCCCGACTACAAAAGGTTACACGCCCTCTGTTTTTGCGCAATTACCGAAATTACTTGAGCGGGCGGGTACTACGGGTCACCACGGAAGTATAACAGGCTTATATACTATATTGGTTGAGGCAGATGATATGAATGAACCTGTTGCGGACTCTTGCCGGGCGATATTAGACGGGCATGTCGTTTTATCCCGTGAGTTGGCTTCACAAAACCATTATCCTGCTATTGATGTACTGAATAGCGTTTCGAGAGTCATGAATGATATTGTTTCCCCCTCGCATTTGGAGGGGGCGGGCCGAGTTCGTTCCATCCTTTCCACCTATAAAAGTGTGGAAGATCTTATTGCGATTGGTGCATACGTAAAGGGAAGCAATCCTAAAGTGGACCATGCGGTGAATCGATTAAGTGCGATACAGTCTTTTTTAAAGCAAGGGCGGGATGAGGAAGCTTCTTGGGATAATACGCTCCAGAGTTTAAAAACTTTTTTAAATTAGGGGATCATGGCCCTTCGATTTAGATTTAGATTGGAACAAATATTGAGTCTTCGTAAACAAAACGAAGACATGCGCGCTCGGGAGTTGGCTTTGGCTAAAGGTGAATTGATGAAAATCGAGGAAACGATTCGCGCCCATCAGGGGGAAGAAGCTAATTTTCTTGATGCTTTTAATGATATGGAAAGGTTGGGCTCTTTCGACGTGAATCAGGCGATGGCTTTTAATGAGTATAAAAATTGGTTGATTCGAGAGGAAATGAAGTTAAAAAAAAGTGAAAGACAATGCCAATTAGAAGTGGATCGCCGAAGGGGTTTGGCGGTAAAAGCTTCTCGTGAAAGAAAATTACTCGAAAACTACAAGGAAAAACAACAAAAGGCCCATGCGAATTTGATTTCAACGGAGGAGCAAAAGTTCCTCGATGAGATTTCTTCAATAGCTTTTATCAGGCGGGAACGTTCGTTGAAGCTTCAAAAGGCAGGAGCTCTTTCATTACGGTAGCGTCTTAATTTTGAGGAGGTGAATTGTGGATCTTGCAACATGGATAGGATTGGGCTTGGGGGTTTTTGGAGTATTGGGGGGTTCTCTTTTGGACGGAACCGCCCTTTCCGCCCTTATACAGGGACCCGCCTTCGTCATCATTTTTTTTGGAACCGCTGGCGCTACCATGATGAGCTTCCCTTATTCCACGGTAAAGGAAGTCATACCAGTATTGAAAAAAGCTTTTCAACGGCAAGAATTAGATCCTTCAGCCATTGTTACTCAATTGGTGGGTTTTGCGACCAAGGCTCGTCGGGAAGGTTTATTAGGTTTGGAAGAAGAGGCCGAAGCTGTTGGCGACCCGTTTTTGAAAAAAGGTCTTCAATTGGTGGTGGATGGTACTGATATTGAAATGATTCGAAACATCATGGAAACGGACATCGCTTTCTTGGAATCTCGCCATAAAGTGGGGGAAAGCATTTTTGGAACTTTCGGGGGTTTTTCACCGACCCTTGGTATCATTGGAACCGTCGTTGGTCTGGTCCACGCTTTGTCGGCTTTCGGTTCGGGTGAAGCGGATCCCGTTGCATTGGTGGCGGCTATCGCGACGGCCTTTATTGCAACTTTTTACGGAATCTCCTTTGCGAATCTTTTTTTCCTCCCAATTTCATTTAAATTGAAACAAAACAGCCAGCAAGAGGTCTTAATGAGAGAGGTCATGCTAGAAGGGATTTTGGCGATTTCGGCGGGGGACAATCCCCGTATCGTGGAAGAAAAACTAAAAGCGTTCCTTCCTCCAAAATTGAAAGTAAACCTCGAAGTTAAAAAAGCTGAAGCGGATAAAGACAAAGAAGAGTAGTCCGTTTGAAACTTATGCCCCGTTTTGATGCGGGATTTGTAAAGGGAGTTTTCAATGCCTAAACGTCGTAAAGGCGGCCATGAGGCGGGATTGGAGCTGGAATCCGGCGGAATGATGCGGTGGTTGCTCACCTATGCCGACTTAATTACATTGCTTTTGGCTACCTTTATTATTCTTTTTGCTACGGCAACGCAAAGTAAGGCGATTGTCCAGGAAATCAAGGCACAGATTCGAGCCGTATTTGGGCCTATAGTGGGTAATACGGCTGTGCTTCAAAGCTCGGCCGCCAATGCCGGGGTTCACTATAAAGTGTTGCCGGGTGAACCCGAAGAAGGGGGACCGGGGGGAGTGAAAAAACCTTCACCGGTAACAGGAACCGGGGGAAACATCGAGGGCGAACTTCGCGGAAAGTTGCAAAAGCAATTGGGGGTAAACCACGTTCAAATTAGAAAGGATGCAAGAGGGCTTGTCGTTAGTTTATTAACCGATAAAGTGCTTTTCGACTTGGGAGACATCCACATAAAAAAGGAAATGATCCCGGTGCTAGATTCGATAGGCGATGTTCTTCAACATAGCCCCCAAAATAAAATCGCAGTGGAAGGGCATACGGATGATTTGGCAATCCGCACCTCAAAGTACCCGGGAAACTGGGAACTTTCTGCTTTAAGAGCGACTTCGGTAGTAAAGTTTTTTGTTACGCAACGAGGGCTGGATCCCAGCCGGTTTTCGGCAGCGGGTTATGCTGAATACCAGCCTCTCGTGCCGAACATCTGTGAAGCGAACCGTCGGTTGAATCGCCGGGTCGACATTGTCATTTTGAAGTTGAATTAAACTAGGAGGGTCGAACATGGCAGATCAAGGAGACAGAGGCTCTCGCGGGTTGTTGACCATTCTTTTGGCCATCACCGGGGTATCGCTTCTCTTGCTCATTTTAATGGGTTGGGGCACTTTCATGATCTGGTCTTCCAAGACCGAATCGAAAGAAGCGAAGATTATTGAACAAAAACCCGAACCCGGCAAAATATTCAATTTGGGAAGCTTCATCGTCAATTTGGCGGATGAAGAAGCTTCTCGATATGTGAATGCTGAAGTTCAATTGGAATATAGCAAGGTAAATAAAGAATTGGATGTTGAAATTAAAGAGCGCGCGCCTCAATTCCAAGACTTGGTGAATACCTTGTTGAATGATCGTAAAGCCGCTGAATTATCAACTGCCGAGGGAAAAGAACGTTTCAGAAGGGATCTTCAACTGAAGATTAACGAAACTTTGAAATTCGGTACTGTCACCAATGTTTTCCTCACCAAATTCGCCATTCAATAAATTAATGGCGTGAGGGAAAGAAGGATTCGAGCATGGATGACCTTTTAAGCGACGGTGAAGTAAGCGCGCTGCTTTCGGAATTGGATGTGGACATGTCCGGAGGCGGTGGTGGAACTACTGATTCGTCGGAGTCGGCTTCTGTTGTAACGCCCGAAAGCGGTGTTACTGTAGATGAACAGGGACGCAAAATCAAAACGTATGATTTTAACCGGCCCAACCGATTTTCCAAGGATCATATGCGTACCTTGGAGATGCTTCATGAGATATTTTCAAGGGGTTTCACCGCTTCGGTAGCAGCGTATCTGCGGACGGTTGCCGAAATTAAAGTCGTGTCCGTTGTTCAGCTGCCTTTTCGAGAATACACGATGTCTCTCCCAAGGCCCGATTGTATTTTTGTCGTAAAAATGGAGCCGCTGGATGGATCGTTTTTGTTGGAAATAAATCCAGAATTAGTTCTGACATTAATTGATCGTATTCTGGGTGGCCCTGGTAAGGCCCCAACGGCCGCCAGGGAATTGACTCTCATCGAGCAATCCGTCATTGAAAAAATCATAAACCGGGGAATGGAAAATCTTCAGGAAGCGTGGCTAAAAGTTGGGCACTTTCAACCTAAATTGAGCGGCTATGAAACAACCGCCCAGTTTGTGCAAATTGTCGCTCCTAGTGAAATATCCGCAGTCATTGAGTTTGAAGTAAAGGTGAATGAAGTGGCGGGCAAAATGTCGATGTGTATTCCATATGTTGTTCTTGAACCCGTGATTGGGGATTTGTCCGCTCAGAAATGGTTTACAGTCGGGAAGAAAGAATCCACCTCGGAAACAGTTGAAAGCTTAACAAAGGTGATGAAAGAGACAAGGGTACCGTTTGTGGTTGAAGTGGGTGCGGCTCAAATAACGGTTCAAGATTTACTGGGATTAAAAGCAGGTGATGTTGTTCGGTTAAATACGAACCCTCATAATGAGATTGATGTTCTGATCGAGGGATTAGTTAAACTGAAAGGGCGGCCAGGTATTTCTTCCAAGAAAAAAGCCATTCAAGTGACTCGCATTGTTTCCCAGAATGAAAAGATTTGAGGCAAGGTAACGATTATGCCAGACATATCGGTTCTTGAAAATCTGGGCAATGCCCTTTCAGGTGATTTTGGCCAAACATTAACGGCTCTTGTTGGCCGGGAAGTACAAGTTCAATATAAAAGCGTTCAATTGTGTTCCGGAAATGATTTTGTTTCGTCCTTGCAAGGCCCGATGCTTGTTACTACATTGCAGGGTGTGGGCGGATTTCCTGGTTCGGCCTTGTTATTAACGTCCGAAAAAGATTCCGCAACAATTGCGGATTTGTTGATTGGCCAAGATGGCGCCTCTGCGCCTAAAAAAATGACAGAGTTGTATTTATCTGCTTTTACCGAAGTTGTTCAGCAATTGACAGATGGATTGAACAAAGGAATACAACCGTTTGTTGGTCCCAAGGCTGGTTATACGGTTAAATCAACAGAATCAAAAGAAACGAATGGGTTAGAATCCCTGTTAAAATCAATTGGTTCTTCTCTGGCAGTTATTACTTTTGCCTTAGTTGTTCCTGACCTATTTACTGGTGAAATGTGGATTTGTTTACCCGATTTGGCCGCTACAAAATTGGCCGATCCGGCGGGAAATTCGATGTTGGAACAAGAACCAACATTGGCACCCGCTCAAACTAATGGTGTTTCCAAGAACACCCAAATGCATGCAGGAGGAAATTCAATGCAACAATTTGACCAAGAATTTTCGGGCTCAGCTCGTCCGGCTGGAGGCAACATCGGGTTACTATTAGATGTGCCTTTGAAATTGACTGTTGAGCTTGGAAGAACAACGAAACTGGTAAAAGAGATTTTGGCGCTTGCGCCTGGTTCCGTTGTCGAATTAGATAAACTTGCTGGAGAAGCGGTTGATATTTTGGTTAACGAAAAACCAATTGCGAAGGGTGAAGTGGTCGTGATTGACGAGAATTTCGGCGTTCGGATAACGGAAATATTAAATCCCGAGGAACGGCTTACTGCGGTCCAATCCTGATCCGATCATAACGAAGTTTTCTTATGAATCTCCATTGCGTGTCCTTCAATAGGTTGAATTGTTTTTTTTCTATTTTGATCCTTTTTACATGGATCAATGGATTTGTTGTGCCCGCCAAGTCTTACGGTATTGAATCTAACGCATCCCTTTTTGACACGAACTCTACCTCCTCGACAAATAGTGGTTCAAAAGGAAATCCTTTAGAACTTCCTTCGGATGCACCTAACGCATCACCGGGAATCCTTGATACTCTTGGGCGAGTGTTAGTGGCTTTATCGCTCGTCGTTGTTTTGATTGTAGTGACGGTTTGGGGATTAAAATTAATTTGGGAAAAACGCGGAATAAGTCAACAAACTGATGAGGGAAAAAGCATTAGGGTTTTATCATCGGTATTTCTCGCCCCGAGAAAAGCTGTTTATTTAGTGGAGGTTGGAAAAAGAATATTGGTCATAGGCGCGGGAAATGAAGAGATGCACGCGCTGGATGTCATAATAGATCCTGTAGAGGTGGATGCCCTCAAAAAAAGTTCCGTTCAAGGATTCCCAGTTTTATTGGATAAAATTCTTAAACGAGCGGATGCCAAAGAACCTGTCTCGAATACTGCGGAAATATTATCTGACAGTAAAAAAACGATTGGTGGATACATAAAACGTTTAAAGGAATCCTCTCCCAAAAATAAAAGAGCAATAGATGAAAGAGATGGAAAGCCGCAATGAAAAAAATATTGAATAAATTATTTAGCGGGTTATCGATTTGGCTTTTTACTATTCAATTAGTATCCGCCGCAGATTTGCCTTTACCCGCTATAAAGTTTGGCGTGGAACAAGCAAAAACTCCCCAAGAGGTGGCACTTAGCCTTCAAATTTTATTGGTCCTAACCGTTCTATCGTTGGCGCCTGCGATTTTGATCTTAATGACATCGTTTACACGTATCGTGATCGTTTTGGCTTTTCTCCGTCAAGCTTTAGGGACGCAACAAATTCCACCGAATCAAGTCTTAGTTGGATTGGCCTTATTTCTTACTTTTTTTACGATGCAACCTACTTTTAATAGAATTGACAAAGAGGCTCTTACCCCATATTTGGCTGGGAAACTTAGCACTTCGGATGCTTTTAAAAAAGGGGAGGACCCTTTGCGTCAATTCATGTTCAAACAAACCCGTGAGAAGGATTTAGCTCTTTTTGTGGCTCTTTCAAAGTCGAGTCGTCCCAGAACAACTGAAGACATTTCGACATGGGTTTTAATACCGGCATTCGTGATAAGCGAGTTGAAAAAAGCCTTTGAAATGGGTTTTATCATATTTATCCCGTTTTTAGTCATCGATATGGTGGTTTCCTCTGTTTTAATGTCGATGGGTATGCTCATGCTTCCGCCGGTTTTGATCTCACTTCCCTTTAAAATCCTTCTTTTCATAATGGTGGATGGTTGGAATCTCATTGTTCGATCAATAGCTCTTAGCTTTTAGCGGAGGGGATAAAATTGACTGTTGAATTTATTGCTGATTTGGCGACTCGTGCTCTATGGGTGACTCTGCTTGTATCCGCGCCCATTTTAGGGCTTGGCTTGGCTGTTGGCGTTGCGGTTTCCATTTTTCAAGCGGTAACACAGATTCAAGAAATGACACTAACGTTTATTCCAAAAGTGATAGCAATTTTCATGGCAATCCTGATCTTTGGGAAATGGATGATTCTTATTTTAATTAATTTTACCTCGAATCTTTGGAGTAATTTACCCAATTACGTCAAGTGAGGGACTTTGCCAACTAACCCATTTGATTTTAATCCCAAAGATGTTGTGGCTTTTGTTCTTATTTTGGTAAGGCTAGCCGGACTTTTTATAACGGCACCTGTTTTTTCTAGCCGGAATATTCCTACTCAACTTAAAGCTGCTTGGGTTTTATTTATGACCTTTCTCGTTTTTCCGGTAGTCCCTTACCAACCTGCTGCTATTCCGACGCCGGGTTTGGCATTGGGATTAGCGGTAATAAAGGAGGGGGCGATAGGAATGTGTTTAGGTTTTGGAGCGCTCCTTTTGTTCACGGGAATTCAAATGGCGGGTCAAATCATTGATATTCAAATGGGGTTAGGCATGGTGAACATTATTGATCCTGTAACCAACGCGCAGATGTCTGTCATGGGACAATTTTATTTTTTAGTCGCCACCTTAGTATTCCTAGCGGTGAATGGTCATCACATGCTTATAAGGGCGGTGGTGGACAGTTTTGCAATTTTACCTTTGGGAGAAGCGCATTTCACCACAGCTTTAGGGACTGAGATGATGCATCTTTTTTCCAATGTTTTTTTTATCGCTTTTAGGGTAGGTGCACCTGTTATCGGGGCTTTGTTTATTACGAATTTAGCCCTGGGAGTGGTGGCGCGTACCGTTCCTCAAATGAATGTTTTTATAGTTGGAATGCCCCTGAATATGGGTGTGGGCTTATTGATAGTCTCCTTGTCCATGAGTTTTTTTGTTTATACCCTGCAAGACATGTTTCATGGGCTCGGCCGGGATTTGGCCATTTTGATTCACGCTTTAAGATAGCGCAAAGGGATATATTTTGCCGGATCCATCAAAAACTGAAAAACCTACGCCGCATCGGATTAAAGAAGCGCGTGAACGCGGGCAGGTTGCTCGATCAATCGAAATTAATTCGGTGATGGTTTTACTCACTGGACTTCTCGTGATTCGCTATGCGGGTCCTTACATGGTGAATTCTTTGCGGGAGATCACAATCTTTTTTTACCAAAACATGAATACTCCATTAGGCTTAGAAAATATTTATACCTATGGAATATTCCTCATGGGTCGAACATTCCTTTTGCTTACGCCTGTATTAGGCGCCATTCTTTTTGTGGGGTTATTGGCAAATTATCTGCAAGTGGGGGTTTTATTCTCTCTCAAACCCCTTACCCCAAAGTTAAATAACATCAATCCTATTAATGGGTTTCAACGGTTGTTTTCAAGAAGATCATTGGTGGAATTTATCAAATCTGTTTTGAAACTTTTGATCATTGGAGGGATTGCCTTCGCCGGAGTGAAAGGCGCCTTGCCTAACTTGGTTCCTGCGATGGATATGGAAGGAACTGAGTCCTTAGCATTTGTTGGGTCTTTAGCTATAGCTATTCTTAATAAGATCATTTTTGTACTATTGGTTCTGGCCGTTTTGGATTTTTTATATCAGAAATGGGATTATGAAGATAATTTGCGAATGTCTAAGCAAGAAATAAGGGACGAGTTTAGGCAAGCCGAAGGCGATCCAATGATCAAGGCCCGGATCCGCCAGATCCAGAGGGAAATGGCCCGAAGGAGAATGTTTGATTCGATTCCAAGAGCTGATGTAGTTGTCACGAATCCCACCCACGTGGCGGTTGCGTTGGAATATAAGGAAGGCATGCAAGCACCCGTTGTTTTAGCGAAGGGAGAAAGAGTAGTGGCGGAACGCATTAAAGAAATGGCCATGAAAAATGGAATTCCTATAGTTCAAAATCCACCCCTGGCACGAGCATTGCTAAAATCGTGTCCAGTGGGCGCTTCTATTTCACCTGATTTGTTCGAGGCCGTTGCGGAAGTTTTGGCTTATGTTTACCGGTTAAATAAAAGGCAAACAAAAAGAAGAGAAACGGTGGTTTAACAATGGAAACCATTAAATTTCAATTAAGTAAGAATGATTAATATTTAATTTAAGGCTACAATACCAGTTCGCTAAGTATAGACAAATATTTGCGAGGGAAAGATGCCCGAAGTCGTTACCATAAAAACTTTACAAGAAAAAAGTAGTTTAGCTATCGCTTTTGCTCTAGTCATGATCATTCTGATGTTATTTATACCCCTGCCCAGCATCATTTTAGATGTTCTCATTTCATTTAATATTACCCTTGCGTTAGTAGTGGTGTTGGTCACGATGTACACTCTTGAACCCTTGCAGTTTTCCATTTTCCCCACCTTGCTATTGATCACCACATTATTTCGATTGGCTTTGGAAGTATCCGCGACTCGATTAATCCTATTGCATGGAAACGAAGGTTCGGACGCTGCAGGTAAAGTGATTGAATCCATTGGTCAATTTGTAATCGGAGGAAGCCCGATTGTGGGTTTCGTCGTATTCCTAATTCTTATCATTATTCAATTTGTGGTTATTACAAATGGCGCCCAACGTGTAGCGGAAGTGGCAGCGCGCTTTACTTTGGATGCGATGCCAGGGAAGCAAATGGCGATTGACGCGGATTTGAATTCCGGGCTGATCACAGACGATCAGGCGCGAAAACGCCGCAAAGAGGTTGAACGAGAAGCTGACTTTTATGGAGCTATGGATGGAGCTAGTAAATTCGTTCGTGGGGACGCAATTGCGGCCATTATTATCGCTATAATTAATATTTTGGGTGGATTCGCAATGGGGTTTTATGTTGGCGGGCTTGGATGGGCTGACATTCTGACTCGATATACATTGCTTACCATTGGCGGTGGGTTGGCAACGCAAATTCCAGCGCTAATGCTCTCAACCGCTACAGGTATAGTCGTTACAAGAGCGGCATCGGAAAGCGATCTTGGGACGGATTTAATCAAACAGATTATTGCTCAACCGAGAGCCTTGTGGATAACCTCCGGTGTGATGTTCTTTTTTGGGATTTTCCCTGGAATGCCCCATGTTGCATTTATATTGATCTCGGTTATTTCGGGTGGCCTGGCTTATTATTTACGGAGTGTTCTGCAGGCGGAAATGGAAGAGTTGGAAAAAATAAAACAAACCG
Source organism: candidate division FCPU426 bacterium (assembly GCA_963771075.1). Lineage (GTDB taxonomy): Bacteria > Oederibacteriota > Muellerivitia > Muellerivitales > Muellerivitaceae > CAVTWJ01. The sequence goes on from CAVYSE010000007.1 coordinate 22,534, forward strand.
TTCCCGAAAAGAAAAAAGAACCAGAAAATGTTACTTCTTTATTACAGGTAGATCATTTAGAGGTCGAAATAGGGTACAGTTTGATCCCATTGGTGGATGAGGCGCAGGGTGGGGATTTATTAGAACGAATTACCGGTATCCGGAGGCAAATGGCGGGGGACCTAGGTTTAGTCGTTCCGCCGATACGAATTCGAGACAATATGCAGCTTCAACCATCCGAGTACATGATCAAATTAAAAGGTGTTGAAGTGTCCCGTTGGAAAATTATGCCAGGACACCTTTTGGCCATGTCCACCGGACCCGATATGCCTAAGATTCCCGGTATTCCGACCAAAGAACCTACTTTTAATTTATCCGCTTATTGGATTACGGATGAAGAAAAGGCCCAGGCGGAACAAATCGGATACTCAGTTGTGGATGCATCGACGGTCATCGCGACTCACTTGACAGAAATTATCCGCAATTACGCCCATGAATTCTTAACTCGCCAAAGCGTTTCCAAACTTTTAGATCAAGTAAAAAAAGAATCTCCTGCCGTTGTTGATGAAATGGTACCCAGCCAACTTTCCTTAGGGGATTTGCAGAAGATTCTCCAAAATCTTTTGAAAGAGCACCTACCTATACGCGATATGGAAAGCATATTGGAGGCTGTCGCGGATCACATTAAAGAAACAAAAGATATCCAAATATTAACGGAGTACGCCAGACGTTCTTTAGCCCGATCGATTACAAAACAACATATTTCTCCCGATGGAAAAGTTTACGCTTTGACCTTGGATCCTAGGTTTGAAAAAACAATTATGGACTCGGTGCAAGCTGCGGAATCCGGGAATACTGCTGCGTTGGATCCGCGACTGCTGCAAACTATGTTTCGAAGTCTTTCAAACGGTATTGAAAAGATGGCACAGCAAAGCCATCAACCCTTGGTCCTTTGTTCTGCGAATGTTCGGCCCTATTTTAAAAAAATGATTGAAAGATTCATTCCTCATTTGACTGTTCTTTCCTTCAATGAGCTATTACCACGAACCGAAATACAATCGGTAGGCGCCATCGAGGCCAATGGATGAGAATCAAGCGCTACGAAGCACCCACTATTCAAGAAGCCCTTATGAAAGTAAAGAAGGATTTGGGGCCTGAAGCGGTCATTTTATACACGAAAACTTTCCGAAAAGGCGGGGTGTTGGGACTTTTTGGAAAACTCGTGGCCGAAATTACAGCGGGGGTTGAACTTAATTTAATGGATGATATGGCCAAGCGGAAAGGCGCAACCGCAACAGCCCCGCCTATTTTGGAGCGCAATGAAATTCCATTGTCTCGCACCGTATCTACTGGACCTGGCCGCTCCATTGGCACATTGGATCCTGCTCGCACTAAGGTGAAGGCTCTTCAACGAGAGCTAAATGAAATGAAAACATCAAGTGTTGCCAATTTGATCAAGGAAATGCAAAAACCTGACAACGGAACCATCCTTTCGGATGGATACAATCGGCTGAAGAAAAAGTTATCAAAGCAGGAAGTCGAGGAATTTTTTATCCAAAAAATCATCAAGGGGATGATTCAAGAGAAAATTGATCCGGAAAATCATGGTGAAGTTTTTGCCTGGTTGAACCGACAGGTGGCTTCTTCTTTGAAAATAGCAGCGCCCCTGTCTTTTACGGGATTTCAAAAGATTATTGCTTTTGTTGGGCCAACAGGAGTTGGAAAAACGACGACTTTGGCAAAATTGGCCGCTCGCTTTAGTTTGGTAGAAGGAAAAAGAGTTGCAATGATCACGGCGGATACCTATCGCATAGCGGCAACCGAACAATTGCGGACCTATGGACGGATCATGGGGATCCCGGTGGAGGTTGCAAATGGGGTGGATGAAATAGGAACGGTGATAGCCCGCCATAAAAATATGGATTTAATCCTATTGGATACGGCCGGACGCAGCCCCTCGAACGAAGAACAAATGGAAGAACTTAAGCAATTTATAGGTAAAAGCCATGCGGATGAAATCCATTTGGTATTGTCTGCAACTACAAAATATCTAGATATGATCCGAATTATCGAACGTTTTGGTATTGCCGTTCCTTTGAATCGAATGATTTTTACAAAATTGGATGAAACGCGGTATTACGGGGCGTTATTAAATCTAATGAACAATTTTCAAATTCCTCTTGCTTATTATTCAACGGGTCAAAACGTTCCTGATGACTTAGAAGTGCCTCAAATCCCAGTAGTGTCGGAAAGAATTACTATGGCTTTGTTGGGCTGAAGAAAGGGTTTTCATGCAGGATCAAGCCGAAAAACTTCGTCAATTAGTAGGGAAGTTAAATACCCAAGAGATCCCTGCTTTTTTAGCCCCGCCTAGTGGGCTGTGTCGAATCGTGGCGGTGACAAGCGGAAAGGGTGGGGTTGGTAAAACGAATATTTCCGTCAATTTTGGACTTTTACTGGCTAAAAAAGACAGGCGTGTTTTACTGATGGATGCCGATATGGGATTGGCGAACGTGGATGTCATGATGGGAATTATTCCTCCACATACCCTGGCCGATGTTTTAAATGGTAAAAAGCGTCTTTCAGAAATCATACTCAAAGGGCCGCTGGGGTTGAGATTGGTGGCATCCGGGTCAGGTGGTGTTCAAGAGCTGGCTGAATTAACCGAAATTCAAAGGAACCGATTCCTTCAAGACCTTTTGGAGCTTCAAAACCAAGAGGAGGTCATTTTAATAGATACGGGCGCTGGCCTTCATCGCAATGTCTTGGCATTTGTTTTAGCCGCAGATGAAGTGATTGTGGTAACCACCCCTGAACCCACCGCTTTGATGGACGCCTACGGAATGATCAAGACGATATATCGCGAGAAAAAGAACGCTAAAATCTCGGTGGTTGTCAATATGGCATCTACGGTTTCCGAGGGAAATGAAGCGGGAAGAAAGTTAGTTATTCTTTCTAAACGATTTTTATCGTTGGAAATCGCTTATTTAGGATCTGTCCCTCGAGACATGGGGATGGTAAGGGCCGTTAAAGAGCAAAAACCAATTATTCTTTCGTCTCCATTGAGTCCAGCGGCTCTTAGCATGACCCGAATCGCTGATGCCTATTTCTCTGGTAAAATGGCCGCAAGTGAGGGGAACCTCACTCAGTTTTTTAAGAAAGTCACCCTGCTTTTTGGAGGGAATAACCCTTCTTAAGTCGTGATACCTATTCCAGGAGTCGTTACAAATTTTTTGATTTCAAAATTGAAGTGAAATAGAAAATTTAAGGTTAGGAGAAACAAATGGCAGATCAAAATAAAGGAAAACAATTTTATGAATTGACTCGAGAAAAGCCATACGGTCTTTTTCATATGATTTTAGTCGGCGGGACGGCATGCGCAGTCCTGGCTTTTTTGATCGTGTCTTTGGTCGGGACTTATGAAGGTTTGGCAATGGATTCGATCATTCTAGGATTCCTAGCGGCGGTTCTTTTGGGGTTTTTGGTGGGAGGTTTGTTGACTTGGTTGGCGATTCAATATATCAGCCCCATCGTGGAACGCATGGATCACGAGAAAGAAATCCCGGTCCCTGAGACAACCATCAATGAATCGGTTGGCCCTTTGGAAGGTCCATCCCCTTCAGAGGAATCGGAAGATAAAGGCCAATCAGTCGATTTTGTGTTTCCGGAAATATCACCGGATCAGCAAAGCTAGCGTCTTCTAAATGACACAAGAGAAAAATTTAAAGGAGGTCTGGGCAAAATACTTAATAAATAAAAAGGATCCTGAATCCAGGGATATTCTCGCCCAAAATTATCTTTTTCTTGTGGACGCTGAAGCCCGAAGATTATTAGCCCGTTTACCTGCGAGGGTTTATTGGGAAAAAAAAGATGACTTGGCATCGGCGGGAGCAATTGGTTTATTGAAGGCCCTTGATCTTTTTAATCCGCCGATTGAAAAAAAAGACGACCCGGGTAGAGCTTTTGAGGCTTACTCGCGGTATCGCATTCGCGGCCAAATGGTTGACGAGCTACGGGGTATGGATTTTGCGCGCCGCAATCTTCGAAAACAGGCACGACTTATTCAAGAGGCGGAAAAAAAGATAGAACTTAAATTTCAACGATTTCCTCAACCTGAGGAGATAGCCAAGGCCTTAGGTGTGGATTTGGAAGTGTTTTATGATTGGGTGGCAGAAATAAATATGCTGAACCTGCTGTCCCTTGATGCGGAAATACAGGGTTTAGGGGATGCCGGATCCTGGGCTGAAACATTGCCGGACGATAAAGCAGAGAATCCGCTTGATAAAGTGGAGATTCAGGAGAAAATTGATCAGGTTACCCAAGCCTTGAAAAAATTGGGCGAAACAGAACAAAAGGTTTTGCAACTTTACTACATGGAAACCTTGACGTTTAAAGAAATTGGAAGGGTTCTTCGGGTCAGCGAATCAAGGGTTTGTCAAATTCACCATATGGCAGTATTTCGTTTACAGGAACTTGTTGAAGGAGGAAAGGCCCATGGCAGTCACCAAGGATATGAACGGCTACATGACTATAACTACCGAAAATGACGGGACTTATTTGACTGTTTTCCCTCCTTCGGGAAAAGGGGTAAAGATCACCCTGGAAGACGTTAAAAAAGAGCTAATGAAAAGCAAGGTAAACCCCGATAACCCCGTTATGCTGACTCAAATTGTTTCACAGGCCAATGGAAAGCCCCAAAAAATAGTGAATCAAAAAGTCGCCACATCGCCTGGTCAGGACCAAGTATTTGTTGAAATAAGTGATGATGAAATGTCGGCCAAATTGACCGTCGTCCCTCCACAGTCAGATTCAGGGCAATTCTCGACCATTGATGATGTCCGGGAGGTTTTAAATCGCCGGAACGTTGTTTATGGAATCGATGAAACCCGCATGTCGGAAGTTGCCGCAAAGTTAACCCAATTGACCTCTTCCAAGAATATTTCTGAACCGATTGAGATTGAAATTGCCTTTGGAACACCCGTGACGAATGGGGAGGATGCCAGGGTTGAGTATCTGTATAAAAAGACCGAAGAAACTGAAAAGCAAGCTCCGGTCCTTGAGGAAACCGAGGATGGCCGCGTCGATTACCGGGCAGTTCATAAAATTGACAATATTTTAAAAGGGACGGTTTTAGCTCGAAAAATTCCACCCACTAAGGGTGTGTCGGGAATGACCGTCACTGGGAAAGCCATCGAGGCCAAGGATGGACAGGACATCGATGTACAGGCCGGCAAGGGTGTGGTGGTATCCCCCGAGAATAAGGATGAATGGTTAGCGGATAGTGACGGCCAAGTGATAGTTAAGGATAATAAAATTTCGGTAATGGCTCTTTATGAGATACCTGGAGATGTCAATTTGTCCACCGGTAATCTTGATTTCATTGGAACTGTTATCGTACGGGGCGATATCAAGGATGGGTTTAAAGTTTTTGCGGGGGAAGACTTGATTGTGAATGGGGTAGTGGAGGGTGCAGAATTAAAATGCGGTGGGAAACTGACGATCGTCGGCGGTGTCAGCGGGAATGATAAGGGGAAAATTGTTTGCCAAAGCGATGCAAATATAAAGTATATCCGTAACTCGATTGTTGAAGTCGGTGGAAATTTGTCCACTTCGCAAGCAATTATGCATAGTAAGGTGACGGTAGGTGGAAAGGTCACTGTGGCCGGGAAAAAAGGGGTCGTTGTGGGAGGCCAGGTGATTGCCGGGATTGAAGTGAACGCCGCTTCAATGGGGTCTAATTTCGCTACCCCGACCGAAATCATCGTGGGCGAGGCTATCGGGCTCAGGGATGAGATCCAAAAAACGGATGTGGAATTAAAAGCCTCGGTTGAAAATCTGGATAAGACCAAGAAGGGAATACAGTTCCTTAAGGATCTCCAAACAAAAATGGGCGGTAATCTGCCTCCTGACAAAAAAGAATTGCTTACCAAGTTGACCCGCGCCCAATTTAAACTGATGGCGGATACCAAAGCTCTTGTGGAGAAAAAACAGGAACTTGAAAAGATCGATCAACAGGGAGCGGAAGAAAGACACCGGCTAGCAAAAGTGACGTGCATGGGAGTGATTCACACGGGGGTTAAAATAACGATTAACAAAGCGTCCCGGCAAGTTTCCGAAGAATTGAAATATTGTACGCTGACCGAGTCCGATGGTGAGGTGAAGGTGGGTCCGTACAGGGGTAATTAATAACGTCACATGCTTGATTTTAATTAAAGGTGCCTAGTGAGCCTTTTCAATGTTCTTCAATTATTATTTGATGCGTTTATTCTATTCGGAATTTTATTTTTGTTTAATTATTCCGTTAGCCAAACCCGAAAAAAAGAAGATGATCTTGAAATTGTAAAAAGCGCCCAAGCCCAAGAAATCAGAGAGCAGCTTCAGGAACTGTTGCTGACCCTGAAACAATTGGGAAATGAAGTTTCCGATAACATTCAAAAAGAGGTTCGTGAGGCAGAAGGAAAAACCGATTCGTTGCAAAAATTATTACGCAAGGTTCAAAAAGAGCTTGATGAAAGGGAGAAATTTCAGGTTGACGGCATTAAGCCCGTCAATTCGGTGAAAGGCCCAACCCCCAAAAAACGCAAAATCGAATCCGAAAAGGCTATTCTTCCAAGCGATGAACCTAATCTTGAGGAAAATACGGAAACGGGCATGTTCGGCCTATCCTCTGAAATAGTTCGGGAAGTCTATCGTTTGGTAGATGAAGATAATGATATAAAAACAATTTGCGAAATGACATTGTTGAGTCGAGCAGAAATTCAGTTGATTTTGAATTTACGGGGGAATCGATTTACGACACCAAATTGAACAATCGCTTTGTTTTGGGGTTATCTGGTCATGGATAAAATAAGCAACCCAAATCCATTGGTGCCTGATTCGGGACTTAACGTACAAAATCTGCCCAGAGATTTCAGGGATGGTGATACGGGGTTAATCGGTGCGGTATTAGCTTCTGGGACTTACTTAACGGTTTTACGGGATGGTACTAAAGTCAAGGTGAAGGGGCCGTTGGGATTGGAAGTTGGAAATCCTGTGAGGGTATTTCTTTCCCCGGCTGATTCAACGGCAGGGGTGAAAGGGAGTATACCCAGGACTTTGCTTTTGGAAAGTGAAGCGATATTGGCCTTGACCGCCCTGCTTCCGTTAGCGTTTGGTGGGAACGGTGCTAAGGCTAAAATTGAAGTTTATACTCCTAAGGAAAAAGTAAACACAAATAAAAAAAAAGTTATTTATTTCATAATTGCCCTCACTACAGAGCGTTTGGGCGATTTACAATGGAGCATTCATTTGTGGGGGAGGAACGCTGAAATTCAGCTTTTTTGTGGTGGAAAAAAGAATGAAAACGATATTCGAAATCTTCTGCTTGAGGTCGAAAACTCGGTTCGAAAGGCGGGATTTCTTTTAACAGGATCCGTCCAAAGGCTCGACGGGCCTTTTCAAGTCCCTCAGGGTTTTAGACTTGATTGGATGGCTTGAATTTGAAAGCTGCACCAAGAAAGAAAAATCCACGCAAAGCCGCAGTCGCCTTGAAATACGACCGAGCGACCATGATTGCGCCTCGTGTTGTCGCAAAAGGGCAGGGATTAGTAGCGGAAAGGTTAATCGAACTAGCAAGGAAAAACGGTGTTCCGGTCGTTGAAGATAAATTGTTGATTGACATGCTGGATTCTTTGAACATAAACCAGGAGATTCCTGGTGAGCTTTATCAAGTAGTGGCTGAAATATTGGTTGCGGTTTACCGCGCGGAAACCGCTCGTAAAGCGAAGCTTTAGAGATTAAATTTCTTAATTGCTGTTCGTAACGAGGAAATGATTGTTGCCGAAACAGATTCATTCGCGCCCAATAGTGGTGGCGAGAAGGGTGAGAGAATTGAACAAATTAACTACACTTAAAAACGTGTTGGTTGAGGAGCGGAATGTTTTCCGCATATTTCGTTTGTTACCATTCTTGTTCGGCTGTTTTTTTCTTACTTCGACAGCTTTTTCACAACTAGTTGAACCTTATTTTGCTCGTCCCAATAGCTTGGGAATAGGTCCGCGAGCCATGGGAATGGGCGGGGCTTTCGTGGCCATCGCAGATGATGCTTCGGCGGCATATTGGAATGTTGCGGGTTTATCCCAGTTATCCTCATATGAACTTTCGGTCGCTAGTGCTCCCACATATTTCACTGAACACATCGTCGGCGGCAATCAAGCCTTTGGATTCCCCTATTACGAGTCCATGCAATTTTTGATGCCTATCGCCAAAGAAAACACCTTGGGAATTTCCTTTTTTCGCCCATTCCATCCCCAGATTAATTTTTACTCAGCCGCGACTTCTTTGACACCCTTGCAAAGCGGGGAGGCGAGTTATTTACAGAATCCCACCTTTCAAGAGAGTGAAATTGTCTTGTCTTATGCGGCTCGTTTTTCAGCGATTCAAAACTTCTCCGTGGGCATCAATGTTAAAAGGATAACGAACGATCCTTATTACATACGCTATTTTGGAAACAACCAAGGTGTTTCCCAAAATTTAGCCGGAGCTATTCCAGTAATTGGCTATGGGGTGGATCTTGGCGTCCTTTTTAGAATTCCAATCACGAAATACACCGAGGAATTACGCTTAGGGCTAGCTTTAAATAATTTGGTTAGCCAAATTCAATACTCACAAGGAATTACTTTTGACGATTCAGCGACTTCGGGTATTTTAATGGGCCAACCCTTGATTGTGAGCGAAGGGGCGGGCTGGGGAGGCCAACTGATTCCGCCCGAAATTATTTTGGGCTTGGCTTATAAGAATAATTTTCTTTTCAAAATTCGAAATATAACGGATTTGGATTTTGACCAGGTATCGTCCTCAAATTACGATGATTCATCTCTCGCCTTGGCCAATAAATATTTGCGTTTTGGAACTGAATTTTGGTTTTTCAAGGATATCTTGAGTTTGCGAGCCGGTTATTCAACACCCTTTATCGCCCCTGGAACGATCTCAATGGGGTTAAGTGTTCGTGTCCTGAACGGCGATTTCCAAACTGATCTGGCATATTTGATGCCGGTGAGTCCGGAACCTGATATCCAGACCGGCTCTGCTGTGGCAACTACCGACCAGGGGGGGATCAATTATGAACCTTTCCATATTGGACTGACCTATCGATTCGGGGGTGGGGAAGAATTGCCCCCGCCCAAGGTGAGTGCTTATGTTCAGCCTACGTCTTTTGTCCCATCTCAGGGTGAGTCGTCTACTTTTTATTTGGACACGACGGAAGATGTCCCTGTTCATCATTGGAGTGTCTTAATTTATGATCAAAACAATCATTTAGTGAGGGGCATGAGGGGTCAGGGACCTCCACCCTCGAAGGTGGCCTGGGGTGGGGAAGACGACCTCTATAGGCCTTTACCACCAGGAGTCTATACATGGGCTTTCCAAGTTGAGGATAATTTGGATCATATCGGTTCAAGTCCAGTTCAAACGATTGAACTGGTAACCCCGGCTCCAGTCGTTGCAAAGGACGCATCAAAACTAATGAGCATTCGCCAACAGGAAAACGCCCTTTTGACCCAGGAAAGAGCCAAATTAACGTCTTTGGCTCAGCAAACCTTAAAAGCTTTATTAGGGGAAGGCTCATCTAACACAGCAGCTGCTGCGGTGACTGTGTCAACACCGGTCGAGAGCCAAGGCAATACCCAGTATCCGCAAACGGGGGGGGTACCATCTTTGGGGTTCCCCACCTTGACGCCTGATCAGCCTTTGAACGCTCATTTTGACAAAAATGACCAAGGCGATGAAATCGTTGCGGTGAGTTATAAATCCCAACAAAGTTATGTGCCTTATCTTTATCAAGAAGCCGCAGATGTCATTAAAACAACGGTCAATTCTGTAGGAACTGGTTTAAAAGAAATTTCTACTCGTGTATATTATGGGAAAAATGAACTGGATTTGGTGACGTCGACTCAAGCCGCCGCCAACTACGCTTCGGGCAAGATAAGCCAATTGCAGCTGATGCAGTTGTCGGATATCCACATTAACGGTGTGAAGGTGGGGCCGAATGGTTATTAGGTTTTGCGCATTATTCTTATTATTATTTTCAAGTTTTGTTCGAACGGCTCAAGCCGGAGCATTTGATAAGGGCGGTATTACAGGGGATGGGGCGAGAGCGGAAGGCATGGGAGGGGCGTTCGCTAGTGTGGCGGATTCCTCGGATGCCGTATATTACAATCCTGCCGGTTTGGTTCAGGTTTTGCGCCCGGAAATTTCAGGTTTGGGTTCAGTTCTATTAAACGGGTTAGAAGATCTTTTCGTTTTTACTTATGTTCAGCCTTTTGGCGATCAAATGGCCTGGGCCATTTCTACTCAACAGTTGCTTTTCTCCGATGGTAATGAGAACGATCGTATTTATATTGGGAGCTTTGCAGCGCCTTTGGCGATTGATAAATCCATTTCTTTTGGGATTAATGCTAAATATTATGGCGTAGATTCCCCTTCTCAACCCGATTTTCAGGCAAGCGGTTTTGGCTTGGATATGGGTTTTCTATACCACCTTCCCATTTATGACCCGCGCTATGGAAAAGAAATTAACATTGGTTTATGCGCGCAAGACTTGGACACGAGTATTCAATGGCAAAAGGGTAATACTGACCCTATTGCCCTTTCAGTTAAGGGCGGGTTTAGTTATGAGTTTACGGATGATTTGGAAACTTCCTGGGAATTTGAAACAATCAACGATCCAACCGTAGGGCAACATACCTTGTTGCATGCAGGCATTGAGGGTTGGTTTTTCTCAGATCAATTGGGGCTTCGGACAGGCTATTCTGATTTTATGACCGAGTCAGGTCAATTCACCGCAGGTATAAGTTACCGTTCCCGTACCTGGGGGATTGATTACGCCTATATAGGTCATCCCGAGTATTTGGGGTCTTCTCATCGTATTGAAGCCAGCTGGAGATTTGGCGATTCGTTTTTGGGTAAAGTGAAGAGTTTTATACCCGAGGGTGTAACATCCTACGTGGATGGGGATATTATTACGCTTCGTTGGATTAATTCTCCTTCCATTTCATTAGCTGGTTACAACGTCTATTTTTCCAAAGTAACGGGGAGTGGTTACGTGAAAATCAACCAGAACCCCATTAAGGCCAATTATTATTCCTTGCGGGGATTGGAGAAAAACACCCGATACTATTTCGTTGTAACTTCTTTGACAAATACCATTCCCCCGGTCGAAAGCCAATATTCCAGGGAGGTTGTTGCGGGGACCACTTCTGCTCCAGGAGCTCCTGTAGTGGTTCAAAGTGAGCTTCAAAACGAAGGAGTTATTGACATTGCCCGACAAGCCGGAATGGGTGGGTTCCCTGATCCTAGTAAAAACGGTTTAAGGGGCTATAATATCTACGTTTCTGAGGTCTCGGGAGGTCGATTCGATAAGGTGAATGCCCAACCCATTGCGAATGTTCCTACCTACTTGGTCCGGAAATTGAAGGTTGGTCAGCGTTATTTCTTCTCGTTTACCTCGGTTGGGTCGGATGGGACGGAAAGTGCTAAATCCCGTGAAGTTTCGGCTGTTGCCTTACCTTATACCAGTATTTCGCAACCACTCTCAACGACTTCCACTCCTCGTTGAGATGAAAATGGAGATGATCTTTGCCTAGTGGCCTTTATATCGCTGCTTCTGGGATGAACTCGGATATTGTCCGTCAAGACGTTATAGCCAATAATTTGGCGAACGTAAGCACGGTGGGTTTTAAGCAAAATCGCTCCGTGGATGTGGCTTTCCCTACATACCTAATCGCACGGCTTCATGATCAAAAGCTGAAGGTTATGGATGGCACTGCTGAACTTCGCCCCTCTATTGGTTTCATGGGTGGAGGTGTTATTCCCCAATCAAATGCAACGGACTACGCTCAAGGAGCACACCTGGAAACAAAAAGTCCGTTGGATTTCGCCTTGAATGGTCCTGGCTTTTTTGCTGTTCAGGGTGCCAATGGAAAAACTTATTTGACTCGGGATGGAAATTTTAATTTGGATGCCAATGGTAAAATTGTCACCAAAGAAGGTTTGACCGTCTTGGGGCATAACGGGGAAATTTTTGTAGATGGCAATCAATTGACCTCCGACCAGGAGGGAAACCTTACGGTGGATGGTAAGGCCTTGGACCAGCTTTTAACCGTGAAAGTCCAAGACGAAAACAACATGACCAAATTCGGCCATTCATTATTTCAAATCGGCCCTAAAAACAAAGTAGAACTCATGCCGAATGACGTTCAAGTGCAGCAGGGGTTTTTGGAGCAGTCCAACGTGAGTTCGGTCACGGAAATGGTAAATATGATCGATACCTATCGGTCTTATGAGCTGAATTCCAGGATCATCGCCTCCTATGATCATTTAATGGGCGAGGCTGCCTCGCAAATTGGTTCGCTTCACGTTTAAAAAGGATTTGTAGTGTATTTCACGGCCGGACTGCTATTGCGGAGGCCGTTTTACCGCCGAACGACAGAGGCGGAGGTGTTCTGGCTTCGCATAGTTAGAAATTAAGGAGGGCTTCCATGATGCAGTCACTTTACACGGCCGCGACAGGCATGGCCGCGCAGCAGCTGAATCTTGATACCATTTCGAACAACTTGGCCAACGTCAGCACCACGGGGTTCAAGAAGCAAAGGGTTGATTTTCAGGATCTCCTTTATATCAACCTAAAAACTGCAGGCACTCCGACCTCGCCCGAGACGAATACCCCCGCTGGTTTGCAAGTCGGAGAGGGCGTACAACCCATCGCAACCCAACGTATCTTTACCGAGGGTTCGGTCCAAAACACCAACAACCCCCTTGATATCCTGATTCAGGGAAATGAAAGTTTCTTCCAGGTCACATTGCCTAATGGGGAAACGGCCTATACCCGGGATGGTTCATTTACCCAGGATGGCAACGGTAATATCGTAACAGCCAATGGATATTTCCTCGATCCGCCCATTCAGCTTCCGGCGGATACGGCTTCAATTCAAATCACGGCCACGGGTCAAATCATGGTCCAAACGGGTAATTCCACGACCGCAACTCAGATCGGTCAATTGGAATTAACCCGCTTCGTTAATCCCACGGGATTAACCGCGATTGGGAACAATTTGTATTTGGCCACTCCCGCTTCTGGCGAACCTATCCAAGGAACCCCAGGCTCCACTGGTTTTTCCAATGTCCAGCAAGGCTCCCTGGAACAGTCCAACGTGGATGTTACCGAGGAAATGGTAAATATGATCGTGGCCCAGAGGGCTTACGAGTTAAATTCAAAGGCGGTTTCTACGTCCGATTCAATGCTTTATGATATCTCCACCATGAAGCAATTCCCCTGATGACGAATTAGCGGAATGCGAGGAACTACTTTATCGCTTTTCTTCGTTTTGGGGTTTTACGTCCAAACGCTGTGGGCTTTGGAAAAACCTTTTACCGTGCGGTTGTTGGATCAGGCGACGGTTGCGGGACCTGATATCACCTTGGGGGATGTGGCCCAACTGGCAGGAGATGAGAAACCTTTTTTGGATCGCTTGGGCCACATGGTTTTGGAGCAAGCGGCTCCGGTGGGGAGTTCGGTGGTTTTGAATCGTTCTGCGGTCAATTCGGCATTAAGCCGGGAAGGTTATTCGACGGGTGCTGTGGTTTGGGAGGGAAGTGATGCCTGTCGGGTTTTAACCCAAGTCCAGGATGTATCACCAGACCAGTTATTGGAATCGGCAAAATTATTTATCCGGGTCCAAACTGGGGAAGATGCGAAAAATCTGGACATCAAGCTCTTGAGTCCGACCAAAAACATCAAGATGCCCGCGGGAAAACTGGAAATCCATTTTCGCCCCTCCCTTATCGGCCAATATGAGGGGGTGCAGATATTGACGGCTGAATGTTCGACGGATGGCCATGCCGGCCGGGTTATTCCGGTAAGGTTGAACACACAGATCTTTCGGTTGGTGGTGGTGACGAAAAAAGAGGTTCGAAAAGGGGAAAAATTTACTAATGCTAATATTGGGTTTGATCGACTACCCAGCGATAAGGTTTCCAAGGGAACGTTACAAAAGCTGGAGGATGTCTTGGGCCGGTCGGCCGGTATGGATCTCAAGGCTGGAACACCGGTCCGGTTTAGTGAAATCAACGATCCACCGATGATCCATCGGGGTGAAGTGGTTCAAGGGCTGGTGATAACGGGGAACGTCGAGATTTCGGTTTCCGTGAGGGCCCAAACGGATGGTAGGGCTGGGGAAGAAATTGTGGTTGAGAATACGGACACTCACAAGGTTTTGAGGGCGAAGGTTCTGGATGAAAATAAGGTTCAGATCGATCAAAAGAAACCTTAGCCGATGGGGGTTGGCATGACAAAAAAAATATTTTTCCTAATCGCCCTTTGGGCAACCGGATGGGGTTTCTGGCCTCACGGTGCCTATGGGGATTCCATTTATCCGTTGGAAGGGGCCGGCTCCATTTATACCGAAAAAAGAGCTCACCGGGTGGGCGATGTCATTACGGTACTCATCCAGGAAGACACCCAGGCCAGCCAGGGTGCCAGCAGCCAGAATCAAAAAACAGCAAGTATTGCCTTGGGCGCTGGCACGGGCAATTTGGGCGCCGGTGGATATGGCTCCAGCCTCTTGAATACCAATAACCAAATTGGCGTGGGTGCCAGTTCCAACCATCAAGGCCAGGGCTCCACCAGCCGGGGGACGACCATTACGGGCCAGATGACTGCCAAGATCATGTCCGTTCTTCCTAATGGAAATTTCCAAATCGAGGGAACCCGCTATGTCGAGGTGAATGAGGAAAAACAAACTGTTGAGGTGGTGGGCGAGATCCGGCCTGACGACATTTCCCGGGATAATACCGTTCCCTCCTCGCGGGTGGCTGACGCCAAGATCAAAATTACGGGGACGGGACCGGCTTCTGAAACGGCCAAACCCGGTATACTCACACGCGTTTTTAGCTGGCTGGGGCTTTTCTGAGGGGAAGGGAAAAAATGAAAAATAGCGAATCTCCTTTTTTAAAATGGGTCATTCTTTCTATGGTTTTCCTGGCCGTTTGGCCGGCTTGGGGTGCCCAGGTGCGCTTAAAGACAATCGCCCAAATCAAGGGGGTGAGAGAAAACCAGCTGATCGGATACGGTCTGGTGGTCGGTCTCCAACGCTCGGGTGACACCCAAAGGGTTGTCTCCACCCTTCAAAGTATTACCAATATGCTTTTGCAGTTCGGGATCAAAATTAATTCGGACCAGATCCGTACACAAAACGTGGCAGCGGTCATGGTAACCGCCCAGTTGCCCGCCCTAGTCAAATCGGGAGATAAGATCGACGTGGTTGTTTCCTCGGTTGGCGACGCGCGTAGCCTTCAAGGCGGCAATCTTTTGATGACTCCCCTCCAAGGGCCGGATGGACAGGTTTATGCGGTAGCCCAGGGTCCTCTTGCGGTCGGCGGGTATTCGGACAATACAGGTGAGTTTCCTCTCATCCAGGTGGATGCTACGACGACCGGGCGTGTACCCAACGGGGCCATGGTCGAGCGGGAAGTGCCTTCCTCCTTCATCGACAACAACACGGTTTCCATTTTATTGAATAGCCCGGATTTCAGCCAAGCTTCCCTTGTGGCCCAGGCACTGAACCAGCAATTCGGCGAACCGGTTGCCCGGGCCGTTGACGGCGCCCAGGTGGACGTGAAATTGCCTCCCAATTACCAGGACAACGTGGTGGATTTCGTCGCGGCGGTAGAAGAAACACAGGTACAGACCGATTCCGCGGCCAGCCGGGTCGTCGTGAACGAGCGGACCGGAACGGTGGTCTTGGGCCAGGATGTTCGCATTGACGCGGTGGCCATTGCCCACGGCAATTTGCGGTTGGTGGTCAAAAAGACGACCGAAATTTCCCATGACGCCGTTTTTGGGCATGATGAGCTGACTCACACCACGACCGTTTCGGCCGAGGACACCGGCAAACAGGGGAACCTGGTGGTGGTGCCCGAGGGCGCCACCTTGTTGGACATCGTCACCGCGGTCAACGCAGTGGGCGCAACCCCGAGGGATCTCATCTCGATTCTTCAAGCCATCAAAGAATCCGGCGCGCTTCACGCCGACCTGACGATCCTCTAGGTCCGGAGGTTCCTTTGACCCCTTATGTGACGGCAGTCACCAATTTTCTTCCCTCCCCCCAATCCATTATGGGAACGGGCAGCGAGCCACTATCCACCAGCTCCCAATTGGCGGCCCAGACCCTCTTGTCCAATTCCTATTTGTCCCACGCACCCGCCTTTTCAAAACAGGGACAGTTAGATCCATTACGCCCGGTATTCGACTTGAATTCCGCCCATGTCCACACGGACGCTCAAATGAAGAAAGTCGCTCAGGATTTCGAGGCGATATTTCTGCGAATGATGCTAAAGGAAATGCGTGATTCCGTCGAGAAATCGGGACTCATGGGAAACTCCCAGGCCACCGACTTGTTTCAATCGATGCAGGACGAACAAATGGCCAACAAGCTGGCTGGCGCCGGCGGTATCGGCCTCGGGTCCATGGTTTATCAGCAACTTCAGAAAGATTATTCCGCCCAGCAAAAAACCACCAAGTAAATGAATTGGGCCAACTGCTCCCGTTGCGGCCAGGCCTACACCCATGTCGAGGGAGGAAGGGATATTTGTCCCGCCTGCGTCCGGGTCGAAGATGACCATTACGGCCTTGTTTTTAGGTACCTATCCACCCGTCCTTCCGCCACCGCCCAGGAAATAGCCCAGGAAACCGGGGTGGATATCAAGGAAATCTACCGTTACGTCCGCGAAAACCGCCTTCAACTGATCAAGAACGATACGGGCTTATTTTGCGAATCATGTGGTATCCCCATTTCCCAAGGAAAAATGTGCGAAAAATGCTTTCAAAAGCTTTCCGCCGATATTCAAAATGACCTATTGAAAACCAGGGAAAACCTAAAAAAATACCATAAAACCGACGTAGGAAAATTCGTCAAAGACCCTAAATATCTTAAAAAATATAGGGGCGAATAAAAGTTGCTCTTTTAAAGGCTTTTGCCCGCCAAAGATTCCCTCGAAAACCCACTTTTTACTCAAGTTTTTCCTTTGGGACCCGTTAGGTTCTCTAGAAAACCGAAGGAGTTTCTCATGAAAATCGAAGGATTTCAAAATATCCCGGCCATTCTTCAGTCGTTCCAGAAGTCGGCCCAGCCCGCGCCCAAATCCGAAACGGAAGCGGGGTCAAGTTCGGTATCGCTCAGTTCTTTCGGAGAGGTACTCCAATCCTTACAGCGTCAGTCGGCGCAAATCGCGCAAGGCCGCGCGGGGAAAGTGGATCAGCTGGCTCAACAGGTCCAGTCCGGTCAATACCAGGTTGATCTCAACAAGCTCGCCTCCAAGATCGTCGAAGCCAACATCATCGATTTCAAGGGATAACCGTGAACGATCTGGTTCTAAAACTGGTGGATGAATTGAAAAGGGAAAGGGGCTGTTACCAGCGCCTGGCATCCCTGGCGGCGGAGCAAAAACAATTCTTGATCGCGGGGGACCTGCAAAAGCTGGGTGTCAATTTGAAAAAGCAGGAAAAAGAAGTGTTCGCCCTTTCCCCCTTGCTGGGTGAGCGCAATGACCTGATCGCGGCGCTGGGTAAGGAACTTCGACTTTCCAACCCGACCCTGGAGCAAATCGTGAAGAAGGCACCCATCGAGGTCGTGGAAGAACTGAAGAAGGCAGTGATCGAGTTGGTGCAATCGGCGAGGGAACTGGAAAGCATCAATAAAGGCAACGAGAAGCTGGCCCATAACGCGCTGTCCCTGGCGGACGTGACGCTCAAGGCGTTGGTGGGAAAAGGCCGTACCCAGGCAACCGCCCCTTCCGCCAAACCGGCGGGGCAGGGCTCGTCGTTCGTCAACCGCGTCGTTTAGGAGGCTTACATGATCAGTGGGTTTCAAAGCATCAGCACCATCAACAGCGGATTAATCCTCGCTGAGTTGGAACAAGATGTCACCGCCTCCAACCTTGCCCAACCCTCCTTGGATTCCCAGGGCTATCTGATGAACAGCCTGGAATCCGTGAACGCGGGGACAGGCCCCTCCCTTTCCTTCGATGGGCTCACCGGTGTGGTTTCCGTCGGCGCGGGCGTCTCAATCGATTCCATCACCCGCTTGCGAAGCTCTTTTCTCGACAGCCAAATCCGCCAACAAAGCATGCTGGTCGGATATAACGAGATCCTGGCCAACACTTCGGGGGGCGGGGTCCTCAACCAGGTCAACAGCATCATCAACGCCACGGCCTCCGACACGCTTAATTCGGCGCTAACCCAATTCCAGAACGCCTGGCTGAACCTTGGGAATGGAACGGGTTCCGCCTCCCAGGTTCTTTCCGCGGGCACCGCTTTCGCCCAGATGGCCAACAGCCAGTACAACGCCCTGCAGAATTTACAGCTCACCTATAACGATAATATCCAGGGGACGGTCGGCCAGATCAACCAGTTGCTGCAGCAGCTCAGTTCCATCAATTCCCAGCTCAATGCCACCCAGGGCTCCAACCAGAATTCCTTGCTGGACGCCAGGGACTACGCGTTGGACCGCCTTTCCCGCCTGGTGAATTTCCAGGTCACTTTCGGCAGCAACGGAACCTCCAGTGTGTTCCTCAACGGCGTTTCGCTTTTGAGTTCGGCTGGAGCCGGACAGCTCCAGGCCTTCCTGCCCGACCCAACCAACCCCGCCCTGGCGGATATCTCGGTCTCGGCTCCGACCTATGGAAACCCCATGCAAACCGGCGGCAATCCCGCGGTGGCGAACCTCTCCCCAACCACGGTCGATATCACCTCCATGATTACGGGCGGCAATTTGGGCGGGGAACTGCAGGCCCGCAACGTGGTGCTACAAAGCTACAAGCAGGAGATCAACCAAATCGCGACCGGGGTCATGAACGTGACCAACAGCATTTACGCCACCGGGTATAACGGGGCGGCGACCGGCCAGCTGTTTTTCGAGGGGACGGGGGCGTCCAATATCATTATCAACGGGGCCTTGACCCCCTCCGGAAACCTGGCCATTTCCAGTGTTTCCTCCAACCCGGCGCTATATGTTCCCCCGGTCGCGCCCCCCCCAGACACCGAGATCGCCCAATTACTGGGCGGCGCCGGTAATTCCCCCGGATTGATGAACCTCTTGTCCCAAAATTACGCGGTCAGTTTGAAACCCATTAATCAAGCCGGCGCCGTGATCAATCCCTTTATCCCCATGGCAGGCCAACTTTTTCAAACCAACCCGGTGGGTGGGGGGGCGGGTTGGGGCACCATCCAAATCAACGGCGTGACGATTCAAAGCCAAACGGACCCAATCGCGGGGCACAGCTATAACGCGGCCACCGACAGCATCGCGGACCTGGTTCAGGACATTAACTCCCAGGTCTCGGGCGTCACGGCCGTTTATGACTCCACCAACCAGCGGTTCTATATTTTCTCCTCAAGCCCGGTCAAGATCATCGCGTCTGCCTCGGCCGGTTCTCCCACCTTTTTCCAATGGGCGAACGTCACCGACGTGATGGTGGGCCTTTCCACCTTGAACAATAGCTTCGATCCCAACATGCCCAAGGTCTATACGACCGCCGGTTCACCCTTGCCGACCACCCCCTCCCCCATGGATTCCCTGGTACCGAGTCCCGTGGCGCTCTTGAACCAACCCACCTTTGGGCCCAATATTTCCGCCTTGGCGGTCACGGCGGGGGCGAACGGTACTTTTTCCATCAACGGCATGGCGCCCTTGGCCTGGAACAATACCCAAAGCGTCAATACGGTTTTAACGGCCATCAACACCTCGGGCGCGGGCGTGGCGGGCCAAGCTTCGGTCAACACTCAAACGGTGCTTCCGACTTTTTTTGGCGGAAACAACACTCAAGCGGTGATCTTGTCTTCCTTGAGCCCGATTTCCATCGCCGATGTGACTGGAAATTTCACCTCCGTGATCGGGGTCAATACCAGCCTGTCCCTGGGAAACATGTCCTCCTCGGTTCTTGGGCAGGTTCAAAACGACTTGACGGGCCAAACCGCCTTGTCCCAAGAGGACCAGGACGCCTTGAACCAGCTAAACACCGCCCAGGCCAACTTGGCCGGCATTAACACGGGGGGGGCCTCCTCGTCTTCCTCCGCCTCGGGCATACCCAACAGCTCCAATTCGGGGGTTCCCATCGCCTCGATCCAACAACAAGCCACCTCGGCCGCCACGGCCTACAACGCCTTGTTAGAAATCATGCAGGTCATCGACAACATGTATCAGAACCTGATCAACGTCGTGGGCGGGGGCACCGCGACGAGCAACAGCAACAACAGCTTTCAAGGTTAAGGGGTAAAACATGAGCGTGAAAAATATAAGTGACCTTCTGGACAGCCTATCCTCCAAGACCGCGAAATCGGCGGACGGCCTTTTAAACCCGGCCAATCCCTCGACGGTCCCGGGCGGCGGTTCGGGCTCGGGGAATAATTCTTTCGGACAGGTGATCGCCAAGGTCGCCGACCAGCAGCAAACCGCAAATAACAATCCTGCTCCCGCCGCTCAAGACAATCCGGCGCCGGTTCCGGTGGTGACTCCTACGGCAGTGACGGCCCCCGGAACCCAGAACCAGGCGCCCGCTCTTAATTCCAGTTCATCGGGTACGACCCAAACCACCCAGGACACGCTCCTGGTTTCAGAAAGGCTCCAGGGGGTCAAGCCCCAGGATATCGCCACCATTGAGAAATCCTTTTTTGCCATGGCCTCGGGGTTGGCCAGCCTTCTTTCCCAGGCCCAACAGCTCGCCGGGGAAAATTCGGATCAACTACAGGCCCAGTTGGTCGCTAATTCGGGTGGAAAGATCACTCCCGCCGAGGCGTCCCAACTGGTTTCCGCCGTTCTCAGTTTTATCAATAACCTGCCTCCGGGCCAAAATCCGCTCGACCTGAACAAACAAGACCAGAACAACCTGGTCGGCCAGATGCTTCAACAGATGCTTCAAAACCAACAGGTGGCTTTTGCCTTGACCCCAACGGCCATCCAGGGCGATCAAAATGGATCCAACAACGGTCAAGGTATTGCCGGGGTTTCCGGGGCGGCCGGACTCTCCAATGTCACCCTGCAATTCTTATTCACGGAAGGCCAGATCAACCAAACCAAAACCACCGGGAACCAGGGCTCAGGACTGCAGGTAAACTACCAGGCTGCCCAGGTGAGCGTAACCACCCAAACCTTTGAAACCCAGAATGCGCAGGGCTTGAGGGGTACCGGGGCCGGGGCGGCAAACTTTGCCCTTCCCGCCGAGCCGTCCCTGAATACCGCGTTTAATTTCCAGCCCATTCCGCAGGATAAGGTCCAAGCCATCCTGAACGCCCTGAGCCAATTGGGCGCCCAGCCTGCTTCCGACCTGAATGTAACCGTGGTTAACCCCACCTTGACGGCCCAGGGGGAACAAGCCTCAGCCAATAGCAAAAACTTACAGTCACTCTTCAAGGTTTTGTTGCAAGCCGGGGCAGGGCCCGTGATGTTGCAGTCATCCCTCGCCCAACAGGCGGCCCTCACCAACAATTCCAACGTCCAAAATACAAACGTCACCGCGAATGCGGTCGCCCAATTGACTCAAGGTTTGACAGGCACTCTCCAGGCAGGCGCGGTCCAAGCCGCCGCGGGCACCCAAAACACGGCCAACCCCAATGTGAATCAAAACCCATTGCCGGTTCAAACGGGTGTCCCAGCCCCGGTTCAGCCGGTGATCAACCCCGTGCCGGCTCCGGTCGTCAACCAACCTCAAACCGGTCAAAAGCAACAGGTTGCTCAAGCCCCCTTGGCCACGGCCCCAAATCCCGATGCGATTCAAGCTCCCCAGACCCAAGCCCCATCCACGGTGAATATCGCGCCCAAGACAACGGGCCAATCCTTCTGGTCTTCGGTGAATTTCAAGCGGATCAACGAGTTGGTGCTTCGCTTTACGAATTTCATTGGTAACTCCAACACCACCGTCGCGGTCCAAACCCCGGGCAACCAAGGCCCAGCCCAGATCGCCGTAGCCAGCTCTCCCAGCGCAATCACGGCCCAGGTGGGTACCTCCATCGGTCCCAACGCCCAGCCCATCAGTATTTCGCAACTTCCCGATGGCAGCGAAAAGGAAACCGTCAACAACAACGTGGTTCCCAATACGGTCCAAATCCAACCGGATCCCATCCCAACCTCGGTCGCTACCACGACCGTCCGGGTTGAAACCCAAAACCAGACCCGTTTAGCCCAAGACCTGCTGGATAACCAGGCGGCGACAGCCCAGGTGGCCGTTCAAACCCCGGTGGCCAGTCCGGTTACGACAGTCCAGGCCCAACCGGTGAGCAATTCCCAATCCTCATCGCCTGCCCAAAGCTCGGTTGCCCTTACCCCGCCCGCCCCCGGCACGAACGCGCAGGGCTTAGCGGCGGCATTGACAGCAAATACCAATCCCTTACCCATCGTACCCGCGGGTACGCCCAATATCGTGACCCCCACGGCGTCCATAAACCCGGCGCCACCGGCTACGACCCCGGGCGCTCCAGTTCCACCTCAACCCCAGGTTTCCCTGAACCAGCCGGTTAATCCGGTGAATGTGGTTCAACCTGCGCAGTCCAACGGCACGAACCAGGGCTTGAATCCATTGAATCAAGCGGCAAACCCTGGTTTGTCCGCAACTCCCATTTCCCCGGCGCAAAATCTTTCCGGTTCGGTGGCGGCGGTGGATGTGTTCAAACAGGGAACGACCCAAGTCCAGCCCAACAATAACCAGGCTCCCCTCAATTCGGCCAATCCGGTACAGCCGACCGGCACCGTTTCCACCGCAACGGCACAAGCGGTCACGACCCCGACCAACCTGGGCGCCTACGATAATTCCAAGCCTATCGGGGTCCAAGAAAAGAACCCCTTGAACGATCTTATGAATTCCCAGAACCAAAATATCCCCAACTCGACCGGGTTGGTCTATACCCTTGGAAAGGGCGGGGAAGTCCAAGCGGTTAATGCCGCGGGTAACACCATTCCCATTAACGCTACGGACCTGATCGGCCAGATTTCAGGGCAGGTTACCGCCAGGGGGGCCGAGTTAAGGGCCGTCACTTCCATCAGCTTCCAGCTTCAACCCGAGAACTTGGGAAGGTTGAACATCCAGGTTTCCTTGGTGGACCAGTCGGTTTCAGCCCGAATTCTCGTGACAAACCCGGAGGTTAAGGAAGCCCTCCAGCAGCACATGGTCGACCTTCAAACAGCCTTAAATCAGGCCGGGCTTGCAGATTGACCAGCTCCAGGTTCAGGTTCAGGGTGGAGGGGCCAGCCTTTTGGCCCAGTATTATCAGTTTCAGCAGGAAGGTTATGGTTCCAGCCTGCCCCTCGGGGTCGGCGGTTATCCCGGTGGTTTGACTGAAAACGAGGCCTTAATAGCCCCTCTTTCGGATCGGAAATCGCTGGTCAACCTGCTGGCTTAAATAAGGCTTTTGAGTGTCTTACCAGTTTTTGGTTTAGATGTTCCCTTGATACGTTTTTAGCGGGAAAAGGCTTAAGTTTTTCGGCATAATGCCGTTAGAATTAATCAAGAAAGAGGGGTGATTTTCATGGTTTCAGGCGTGGAAAACAACAATTCTTTGTCGAACGCCTTGGGGAGTGTTGCGGGAAGCAGCAGCCAATTCGTGTCCGAGAACACGTTTTTAACTCTTCTGATTACTCAGTTGGAGAATCAAGACCCGATGAATCCCCAGGACAGCAGTCAGTTCGTGTCCCAGTTGGCTTCCTTTTCATCGTTGGAGCAAATGACGGCGATGAACACGAACATGCAGAACGTCCTGGATAACTCGGCGACCAGTTTGATCAACCAGCAACGTGACGCTGTTGGATCAAAACGGAAACATGGTTCAGGGAACGGTTACCGGTATTGTTTATTATTCGAACACTCCGGCAGTCCAGGTCAACGGCCAAAATTATCCTTTATCGGATATTCAAAACGTTGGCAATGTGGCAGCGACAGGACAGTAGCAGCGGGGTTTGTATCTTGGCCCGGAAGTTTCGGGTCCTTGAAAGGCAGGTGAGGACCAGTGGTTCAGCAAGTGAACTTTAATGATTTGACTTTCAAGCCGGTGGATGACGTCCAAAGCAAGGGCCAGTTGCAGCAGATCCAGCAGCAGGCTAGTAAGGCCGCGGCGGCCGTCCAGCCCTTCGACGCGGTTTTCCAGACGGCGGTCGATAAAACCCAATCGTTGAAGTTTTCGGCCCACGCCAAGGAAAGATTGGCAATGCGCAATATCAACCTTTCCGGGGACGACATGGCCCGCATGAACGCCGCGGTCGATAAGGCGGCTTCCAAGGGGGCGCGTCAATCCTTGTTGGTGATGGACCAGCAGGCTTTTATCGTCAGCGTGCCGAACCGCACCGTGATTACCGCGATGGATGGCGGAAGCATGAAAGAGAATGTCTTCACCAACATCGATAGTGCGGTGATCGTTTAGCCGTTAGTTGTTTATCGTTTTTGCAGGGTAGTGACGGGCTGGACCTCCTAGAGGAAGCCCGAAATCAAGCGGGTTGAATACCCGCTCAAATTTAAGGAGATAGACCATGGGTATGCGTGATATGTACAGTGCCATTTCCGGTCTCGAAGCCAATAGCACGTGGCTCGACGTCATCGGAAATAACATCTCGAACGTCAACACGATCGCTTATAAGGCGAGCCGGTTGGAGTTCGCGTCAACTTTCAGCCAGACTCTCAATCCGGGCCAGGGAGACAATACGGGAAGCGACATGGGCGGCATCAACCCCCTCCAGGTCGGCTTGGGTACCCGCGTGGCTTCCATCCAGACCCTTTGGGCGGAAGGCTCGCTCCAGCAAACGGGCGTTTCCACCGACGTCGCCATCCAGGGTAACGGCTTTTTGGTGACCAAGAACAACGGAAACCAATACTTGACCCGAGCCGGCAACCTGACCTTCGACAGTGCCGGTAACTTGACGGACCAGAACGGCGGATTGATCCAGGGGTTTGGGCCACGGTCCAATATAACCAAACCGAGATCAACTCCCAGAATGGCGCGGCGGGCAAATTGGCGGACGATGTTACTCCTTTGTACATCACCAACGCGCAACTGACCGTCAACAACACCAACTTGTCGGCGGCCACCAATATCCAGATCAACCCCAATTTCGTGGAGCCGGCCAGCGCCACCAACCAATTGAATTTCATTGGCAACCTGGATTCCTTCCAGCAGGTACAAGTTTTGAATCTCGGTCAAGGGATTGACGCAGTCGGCGGGGGCGGCCGCTGATCCGGCTGCATTGCCGCTTGGCGCGGTTGACTATTGGGCTGGATAAGGTGGGTGTCTTCGCCGATGTTTTTAACGCCAATAAAATAGTTCCTGTGGCTATTGGACTGAATGGGCAATCGGCGGGCGCGGCTGTTACGGGGGGCACACGATCCCTTCAAATCGAAAACGACCTGGCTACCGGTGAGGATCCCGATGATCCGAGGCATACGACGCCTGTGATTGTCGAGGCTTGTTCCTTGGACGTGATCCAGAATCGCTGCAAACGCGACGGGTGAGGATTTCGCGTGGAACCAGGAACCGCCGGTGACCCCGGCCCTGACTTCGGCCCAGACGGTCTATGACTCGACCGGCACGGCCCACACCATCACCACCTGTTTTTATCAGGTGACGGATATCAGCACTAATGGCATCAACCCCACGCCTCAAAACCAAGTAGCCTATGCCTGGTATTCCTTCGACACGACAGGTGGCGCCGCAATCAGCACGCAAAACCTCCTGGGCGGGACTGGAATCTACGAGGGTTCTGGACACTTGTTGGGCCCAGGAAAAGGGTACGACCGTGGCACTGTGGGCAACGAATATTGGGGTGACCTGATCTATTTCAACTCCGATGGCTCATTGGCTTCCACTGGTGGGGCGGGAATTGTCAACGGCAATATCATCCAGACTCAGCCGGATATTTATTTGCCGCTCAGCCCAGCCATCTGGTGCTGATATCGTGGGACCTGGGACCGCCGCTCCAGACGCTGGTGACCGCCACCATGAGTCCGGTTTCACCCATACCTACCTTAGGCGCTGAAATCATGCAAATGAAAATGAATTTCGGTACTGCCGGTTTTACCCAAGGACCTGGGGTCGATCACATGGAGTTAATTAAATACTGGCGTACCCGATGGAGATACACCACTTCCTGATTGGGGCCAAGACGTCCGGGAACTATCATCGGGGCAGGCCGCGACGGCTTATTCAGCGACGCGGAAGGCACCTACCAGGTGATCAATGGGGTCAACACCTACGTGGCCAACAGCTACGCCACGACCACCCAAAATGGTTACGCGGATGGAACTTTGCAAAGCCTTTCCTTCAACGCGGTCGGCACCATCGAGGGCCAGTTCAGCAACGGGCAGACCACGGCCCTGGGCCAGCTTTTGATGGCCAGTGTCGAGAACGTGAATGGTCTGGACTCCGTGGGTAACAACTACTACACCGAGGGGCCGAACGCAGGGGCGCAGATTTTGGGCACGGCCGGCACGAACGGGATGGGCACCATTGAGGGAGGTTATTTGGAAGGGTCCAACGTCGACTTGACGACGGAACTTTCCAACATGATCATCGCCCAAAGGGGCTTTGACGTGAACTCCCGGGTGATCTCGGTGGAAAACGCCAACCTGCAGGTTCTGACCCAATTGGGCCAGGGCGGCTGATGACTCAATAAGAAGTAATGCGGCCTGAGTAATCAGGCATCGTTTAATGGCGGCGCTTCCCATGGGGGGCGCCGCTTTTTTTTGTTAGGGTCTTTCCCAAATTTTTAGATAAAGGGTTTTGAAGTACTTTTTGTGGTCTGTCATCGAGAGGAGGCGCCCCAATCGGGGGCGGTTGCCGACGTCGCGATCTCAGTTCGATGTTCGTCTTGGCCTTTTTAAAGGTTTTTTTAAACTGGGATTGCCACCTCGTGAACGTCCGCCTATTCGGCGGCCACTCGTCGCAATGACAACCAAATAAAGCAGATTTAAAACAGACTCTATCTGCAAATTTAGGAAAGAGGCTTTTGTTGTAAAGGGACGACTCTTCGGGTCGCCACTTGGCCGGGGCCTTAAAACAGCCGCACATTGCTGGGAATACCGACGAAATTCCCTTGCTCAAGCTTTTAACCCATCAACCGTTAGGTTAAGATGTGGAAACTATGAAATTAACCGACCGATTCATAAATGCCCTATCCGTGATCCTTTGCGTAATTCTTTTGGGGTCCTTCGGATGCTCGAAAAAAACACCCACTTCTCCCGGTGGATCGACCTGGGGCGAAGTGACCGCTCATGCCGCCTGGTCGCCCACGTTATGGAATGGGAGGGACCTTGTTTAATGGGCAGATGTGGGTGGCGGGGGGGGCTTGGGGCGTTTCCGGCGCTGTCACGAACTATTACGGGGGTGTCTACAAATCCGGTGACGGTGCCCAATGGAGTGAAACAATTGGGGATGGCAATAGCTTTTTCGGCAACCGCTATTCACCTGGCTTCGTTTCTTATAACGGCCTCTTATGGGTCATCGGCGGAAACGAGAATGGAACCTTAAAAAATGATGTTTGGTCTTCCCCGGATGGTACGAATTGGACATTGGTGACAGCCCACGCGGGGTTCACACCCAGGGAAGATTTCATTTCCCTGGTTTATAACAACGCGATATGGGTAATTGGAGGTTGGGATAATTCCGCTGAGGCGGATATATGGACCTATACCACCGCATCCGGATGGGTGAAGGTGACGCCCGTGATCAACACATCCGCCATTCCAAGTTTTGGTATTGGTTTTAGGGGCCGGTGGGGTTCGGCGGGGACGGTATTCAACGGTCTCATCTATATTTACTCGGGATGCGCGGGAAGCCCTTATGAGGGTTCGCTCGTGGGCACCGGGGATGGCGACGTATGGTCTTTTGATGGGACGAATTTAGTCTTATTAGCGGACGGGGGAGTGGGAGGCAACCCGGTCCCAGTGGTTTATCACCAGTTAAGCGCAAATAACGGATACCTTTACCTAACCACCGGGATCGCCCCGGGAGCAAATGTTTATCCCGGAAATTACACGTCGACCGATTGCAAAAACTGGTCATTTCACACTGGTGAATATCTTCCCCGGTGCGGCCACACCGCCCTTTCTTACAACAGTTCAGTCTATGTGATGGGGGGCTATGACCCCACCTGTTGGCAGGCGAGTGGATGCGCGGTGACCTATTACAACGACGTTTGGAAAACCCAATGATCTTTGAATGGGTTGGGGTATATCCTTGATTAAAGTCACCCGACTTAACGGCCAGGAAGTCATTGTCAATTCAGACTTGATCCTTTTCGTCGAAAAATCACCTGAGACCATCCTGACCCTTCAAAACGGGAAAAAGATTACCATCAAGGAAACCGTTCCTGATGTGATCGAAAGCGTAATCGCTTTTAAATCCCGATGTTTTCCAAAGACCCCAGCCTGAATATGAAACTTGGACTTCATGAGGAATCCCTTAAATTTCACGTTTGAAACTGTTGCGTGTTCATGGAAGTAGGAAGATAATAATGATGCATTTGTGAAACCGCTTGGGCTGGGCTTAAATCGGTTGCAGATGGTTCGATTAAGAGACCCTGAAAGTGTCTTAAACAAAGAAAAAGCCTGGATTGAAGAGCCGAAGGTTAGATTTTTCACAGCGGGAGACTGTACGAATGGTTTTTAAAGGTCGAAAGTTAAAAGGCTTCTTTTTCCCGGTTTTCGGCCTGGTCTTTTTATTTATCACTTCCTTGGGCAACACCCCCGCTTACGCCCTCTCGAATAATTTCCAGCAATATTTCGACAGTTGGACAGGGTCCACAGCCAACACCAGTCAATGGAGCCTTACTTACGACCCTTCCGATGGGGTTAATTACACTTTAAACCCCTTTCAATTTCTCGCGAGCAGTGGGTCCCCGGTAGCGGACCCCTATGCCCCGGTGACTGTCGTTCAACCCGGCCCAACGACGGTTGTGTTGCCCGGCGCCCCCGTTACGGCTGAATACGCCGCGATTGAAGGGGATAATACCTGCAATACCTGCAGCGCGGTGACCTTAACCTATTCGGACCCCCAAATCCCGGTTCCCCCGGTAAGCGGCGCTTATATCATGATCGACGTCTTGAATACGGGTTCGGCGGGGAAGAACTACCAGTTGATCGTTACGGATACAAAGGGAAATACGATTTCCGATTCGACTGATAACGTTCTCGTCGACTGCTTAAACCCTCCCCCCAACATCCAGGGAACATCCTCCCCCCAAACCTGGGCCACAGTTTTCATTGAGAATACCCTGACTTCTTTTCCTGTCAGCACGGTCAGTTTGGTCATCCAACCGGGTTCCACGGGGGATATGGACCCAATCGACGCGGATTTCGTTTACGTGGACGCCGTCCGGGACGCGGCCAGCCTGCCTTGCATTGTGCCCCCGACCCACACCTATACCCCCACCATTACCAATACCCCCACCCTGACCTATACCACGACCCCCACCAATACTTTCACCCATACGCTCAGCCCGACGCCCACACCCACCTTAACCTATACCGTTAGCCCAACCCCGACCATTACCCTTACCAATACACTCAGCCCAACACCCACCAGCACCAACAGCTTGACTCCGACGATCACCAACACACCCACGAATACATCTACCCTCACGCCGACCCCAACTATCACGAACACCGTTTCACCGACCCCGACTTTCACTTCTACCCCTTCTCCTACCCCCACTTATACTGGTACAGCCACCAATACTTACACTCCCACCGTGATTCCGACGTCCACTAAAACACCCACAGTCACAAACTCGCCTACCTCAACCCCGACGATCACTTTAACCCTAACCCTCAGCCCGACCATTACCCTCACCAATACTTTGACCCCAACCATTACCAATAGCCCGACCAACACACCTACCCCAACCTCGACCGTTACGCCCACTAACACATTGACCCTTACGAATACTTTGTCACCTACCAATACATTGACGCCAACGAATACAATGACCTTGACGGTCACTTTAACTATTACGAACACCACGACCCCCACCTACACGCCCACACCCTCCTATACCACCACCAGCACCAACACATGGACCCCTACATGGACGTTAACGGTTACCAATACCTATACGAATACCTGGACACCCACTTTGACCTTTACCCAGACCATCACTAATACACCCACCGTTACCAACACGCCGACTATTACATCGACTCCTCCCCCCCGACGGACACGCCTTGCCCGGTCAATATTTATCCTAATCCGATGGATTTTGTTAATGACGCGAACCACCACATTACCTTTACGTGTGTCCCGGCAGGTTCCACCCTGAATATTTACACCATCTCCCTGTCCCTGGTCATGTCGTATGGGCCGAACGACGAGGTGTTCAACGCCAATTCTTTGTATAAATCCGATCCTTCCACGCAACAGAAGATTGTTTATTGGGACGGCCGAAACGGCGACGGGAATCCAGTGGCCTCGGGCTTTTACATTTATAAACTCGAGGGACCGAACGGCCGGAGCTTTGGCAAGTTCGCGGTATCTAGATCTTTGAACGGGCCTTGATATGAACTTTTTCGTGAAAAATATTTTGTTGGGTATGGCTACTTTTGCCTTACTGACGGGCTACTCCGCAAGCGCCCAAACCGCGAACGGAGGGACCAACTCCTTTGATTTCCTCAATATTTCCCCCATTTCACGCGCGGTCGGTGTAGGGGAAGCCTATTCAGCGGTGGGGGACGACGTCGGTTCGGTCTATTACAACCCCGCGGGGCTCGCCAGCATCCTGACCAATGAAATGAACATTACTTATCTTTCGCTCTATCAACAGATGAGTTACGAGTTCATCGCTTTCGCCACCCCCCTTCAACCCTCTTTCCCTTCGCTCGGGGGGGTTGTCGCGCTGAGCGCGGGGTTATTACAGCCGGGAAGCATGACCCGCACCAATGATTCCGGACAATCCACGGGTTCTTTTTCAAGCGGGGATGAGGTATTCACCTTGGCCTACGCCAAGGACATCAGCCCTACCCTCCACTTCGGAACTTCCATCAAACTCATCACCCAGCAAATCGACACCGTTCAAACCTCGCTTTTCGCGGTGGACGCGGGTGTGGTCGTTATTCCTTCTTTCCAAGGCATGCGATTCGGGTTAGTGGTCAAGAATATTGGCGCGCAAGATTCCGGATTTAACCTTCCATTTAATCTTTTGGGGGGCATTTCCTACCGCCAATACGAGCTTTTCTCGGACCAGGATGACGGCGCGGTCATGGGGGAAGTGACTTTACCCATTCAACCTGTTGAGGATCCGGTCATGGCTTCTTTTGGTTTGGAGTATAATTATAAATGGATTGGAAACAGGGCAACGCTCCGCGCCGGTTACAAGTTCGTGAACAACGGTTTGGGCGGTGAGGGGTTGACCTTGGGAGCTGGCTACGGGTTGGATTTCGCGGGGGCGGTCGTATTCCTGGATTACGCCTACGCGCCCGCCGATGTTTTCGGGGATACGAACCGCGTCACTCTAACGACTAAATTTTGAGGCCTTCTTTTATGACTAAATCCTTTGGCTTATCGCTTCCCATGCAACCGGTTCGATCTTTGGCATTTTTAACGGCTGCCGCTCTTTTTTCTCCCTCCGTTCTTTTTGCCCAGGCGGTTGGTACGACCACTGCGGACATTTTGAAGGTCAACCAGGGAGTTCGGCCCGCGGCCATGGCCGGCGTTTATACCGCGTTGGGGGACGACGCTTACTCGATTGAATACAACCCCGCGGGCCTGGCTAAAATTCAGGCCACCCAAGTTCTTCTTTCCCACCTGGACAGTTTGGCCGACATTTCCTATGAGTACGTGGTTTTCGCCACGGCGTGGGGCGCGGAAAATGCGGCGGCGATCGGCTTCACTTACCGCTACATGCCCCCGATTGATAATAACAACGGGAACATTCCGGCCACTTCCCAGGACATGTTGGGAAGTTTTTCCTACGCGCGTAAGTTAGGGGACAACATTCGCTTGGGAGCGTCGTTGAAATACCTGCAGTCGAACTTGGGACCTTTCAATGCCAGTTCGGTCATGGGGGATGCGGGGATCCAAATGGACCGCCTGCCCTTGGGGCTCAAGGCGGGGTTGGCCATCCAGAATTTCGGGACCGCGATGACCTTTGACCCGGCTTCCAACGCGGATCCTTTGCCGCTCTTCATCCGTTTTGGAGTGGGCATCCATCAGGTGTTTGAGGGCCAGCGGGATTTCAACGCAGGAATTGAGGTTTTCAAACCTTCCGATCAGGACATCAAAATGGGTTTTGGGGCCGAAGCCTGGCTTTTCCCAAACCTCTTCGCGGTGAGGGGCGGCTATAAGTACGATAACGCGGGGTCGTCTCCCACCCCGAACGCTTTCAACAATTACACGCTGGGCTGTACCTTGACGCGGGAAATCGATGGTGATGATTTCTCCGTCGATATTGCTTACGCGCCGGCCAATTTCGGGGACACCTCTGAGGACACGTTCTTTTTCGGGTTGAATGCGAAGTTCAACCAGTTCAGGGTCTTTTAATTCATTCCGCCCCGGGAAATCCTTTCTTCAATTGACAAGGTTTTATTCGCCTGATAATCTTCATCGCTGTTTTTCTTTTCTACCGGCCGCATTTGCCGAGGTAGCTCAGTTGGTAGAGCAGCGGACTGAAAATCCGCGTGTCGGCAGTTCGATTCTGCCCCTCGGCACCATTTTTTACATAATTAGCGGCGTGAAACGCCGTTTAACAATTGGAAAATGGTACGTGCTTGGGCTCATTTAAAAAGATTCTGAATAAGATTCCCAAGCGCACCTTATTTCATCTATTTAGATAAAACCTACCATTCAAGTCCTGGGTCTTTCCCCCGATTCAATTTCTCATTTGCGCCCCGTGCCGTTGAAATAAGGTGACAAAGTAAATGATTGATGTTATTGTGCAACTGAAGGTAACCGATTTACCTTTTTGCCATTTCTGGCTGTTCTACCACACTCCTTACTTCACATTGAATGGACTTTCTGGGTGTTTTTGGGGGGAGGAAGCCGATGAGAAGTTACTTTAGGATTTTAGTTTTGGTTTCACTTTTCCTTCCTGCCCGGGTTTTCGGCTCCTGGGGGTTCAGCGCTCAACTTTATGAGAACAATTGCATTACAACCATTCCTCTCACACTTCCCGCCATATCGGGCTTCCCAAATCAATCTATGTGCAACGCTGTCCGGGCAGAGGTGCTTGCCATTCAAGAAAGCGCACCTTGGGAAAAAAGCTGTGGGCCGAGTTGTTGGATATCTGAACTTTGTACCGTTGGTTACACTTGTAGTGCTTGCACTGGAAGTGATGACACCTTTGGAACTGGCACTATCTATTCGTTAAACCCTCAGGGCGATTCCTCAGGCCAGCCCTTTTTCAGCCCCCATTACACCGCAGATAACGATAACTGGATCGGTCAGACCATCGACCGTTTCAACACCAACTCATCCGCGAACCTGGGAGCCGCCTTTCCGGAAGGCATGGTCGTCAGCGACGACCCCTATCTTAATAACGTCTACCAATACATGGCGAACGCCGAATATGGGGACACCGGGGAAGCTTCCGATTACCTGGCGAAACTTCAGACCGGACAATCCACGGGTGAACCCGGGGAAGCCCCGGGTGATCTTCAGGAATCCGATTTCTTTTTCCAACTTCAAACCGGCCAAACCGGGTCCTCGGATCAAGCGGGTTCGGGGGATCAATCCGGAAATGGAACCGCCGGGGCGGGAGAAGGGAATACGCCGGTTCCGGTGGACACCACGTCGCTGGTCGTGACCGACGACTCGATGATCCAGCAAGCCGGCGAGGAAGCGGATCAAACCGAATCCATCGCGGGCCAAGTGGCCGAGGGTTTGGAGCCGCTGGCTGATCCGGGCATCGATTCGGCCAAGGAACAGGCAATCGAGGAGGCGGCCAAGGCCATCGGCGTTGAACTGCCGGAAGGCCTGGCGGGTAACGCTTTGCAGATCGTTTCGGTCATCAACAACGGGATTTCGGATATACCCTCGGATATTTCATCGGCCGCGAACATCGCCTTGAATGCCCTTTCGGGTGAAATTCCGGCGGTGGGTACGGCGGTCGCGGCGGGCCAGATGTACGGTAATCTTTGTTTCTCGGCTTTCGATAATACCGTCAACCAGATTCATGACGCTTTACCCGGAATGCCAACCGCCAGTGAGTTTAAAAATCAAGTTTATGAGTCTGCGGATAACGTGGGACAACAGGCCGTCTTCACCTGGTTCGGTCGGGGGCCGAAATAATGATGACCTTCCCTATGAATAAGATCATTTTCCTCGCGCTCGTGGTATTGGCGTCATGGGCACAAGTCGGGATGGCGGATCCGGCCAAGGTATCGGGCAAATATGTTCCCCATACGATCCTTTTCGTTCCGGCCAACAAGAACATCAAATTGAACTGGGCGGTTTCCCCGCTGGAAAAGACCCCGCCCCAATGGAGCAATTACCGGCTCCGGATCAATGACCTGGGCAATCCCTGGTTGAGCAATTCCTCAAGCGAGTCGTCGAACCTTTGGTGCCTTAACAAGAATCTTGTGATGAATGTGGACCAGCCGCTGGATGACTACCTTTGGCTGCCCGGCGGGGAATTTCTCATCGCCTCCAACGGGCGCTTGGGCTACATCACCTTCCCTCCGATCAAGGATAAGTCCATACCTCAATGCGAATTTCATTCGGTCGTGCTTCTTCCCGTCAATCCGGTGCACCTTTCCCCGGCGGGCAAAAACAATCTTTACGTTTGGGGAAAAAACAGCAAAAACGGGAAGATGGACATCTATCTCCTCGGAAAAAGCTCGTCCAAATCGAAAAGACCCATCAAGTTCCTGTTCGAAACGGATAAGACCCTCACCGCGGTGGGAGGGGACGAATCGAATCTTTTCGCGGCGATCGATTCGATGATCGTGAAGGTGGGAAAGAAAAAGATCACCGGCCTGGTGAATTTGAAGGGGGAGAGGATCCGTGAAATCGTTTATCCCTCGGGGAAGACCCTCTTTTATGCCTCGGATAACGGGGCGGGATGCATTGACATCAAGCACAAGCGTTTCCTCCAATTCATTAAGTCGCCCGGCGTGGATATCGCCCCCGGGAAGGACGACAGCCTGTTCATCAAGCTCGACGCCTCATCCGGAATTTTAAAATTGGACGGCGCGTCCCATCTGGACCCATTGGCATCTCTTTCCACCGGCAAGGGCAAAAAATGACACATTCCATGAACCCTCAGGGGACTATCGGCGCTTGGCTCCGTGGAGGGGCCGCTCTCCTGGTTTTTTCATGTTTGACCGGCTGCATGACCATTCCCCGGGGTTATAAGGGGGAAGGCATCCCCACCCAGGATGAAGCCCGAAAGGCACTGGTGAGCGGGGATACCGCTACCGCCCTTTTGGATTACCAATTTCTTTCCACTAAGTCCACGGAAGGCTCGCTGAACGCGGAATACGCCTACGCCCTCGTTCTGGACGGACATCCCGAAGCGGCGTTCCAGCAGGTAGACCGAGCCCGTCAAATAAGCCCTTCCGACCCTTCGGTTTGGTTCTTTTCTTCCCGCATCCTGGCCTTGACCGGCCACGCGAACCTGGCCGCCGCCCTTTGGCCGGCCAGCCGGAAGGACGGACCGGATTGGATCCGCCGGAAGTTGGACCGCGCCGAATCGAATATCAAGGGAGGAGCGGGCAACGGAAAGGCTTATGGCGCCAAACCCGCGGACCGGTTCGCGAGGGCCAACGCCCTGGCGGCCCAGAATTTCCTGGTCAGCGCTTCGGTCGCGTTCGAGAACCTGATCGCGCAAAAACCCGGTGATGGAGCGGCCCACGAGGGATATTCCATGGTCCTCGAGAAATTGGGCGCCTACGAGCTGGCGGTCAAGGAAAACAAACAGGCCCAAGCGCTCATGAAGAATGAACGCGTGAGGAAGGCCCTGGCCAAAAGGACCGAAATCCTCGAGACGGAGGCAAAGGCTTTCTCCGGGAAGAACGCATCATCTTCCCCCGCCCAGGTCGATCCCAAGGGCCGGTGGTTCCTATACGGGGGAGGCCAGCTCAGCATGGGGAGCGATGCCACCACACCCTCCGAGCTGTCGGGTCGGGTGGGAAAATTCTTCACGTCCTATTTCGACGCGGCGGTCAATGTGGACTACATTTCAAACCCCAAAACGGCCGGGGTCACCGCTTCCACATCCGGCTTTGACTTGGGCCTCTCCGGGCGGCTGACGCCCTCGTTTGAGACGGGGGGCCTATTCGGAATCGTGGGCGCCCGGGCGGGTTTTTCCGCCTCGGGGAACGGCGGCACCTTCTCCTTCGGAATGGGGCAAAGGGACGCGTCCGGCGAGCTGGACTTGACCGTTGATTTTGGCTCCGGCATTTATGACGGCGTTGACCTAACACTGGGCTACACCGCCTACCTGGGGGGGATGTAATGAAAAAACGCCTCCTTTTCCTGTGCCTCCTCGCGGGCCTGGCTTCCACCCTTCACGCCGCCTCCACGGAAGACGCGATCCAGGGTTTCCGCGACAAGGACTTAAAGGGTTATTCGGAGTATTTCTCCTCGGCCCGGCTGGACGCCGGGGGCGCTCTCGTCCTGGAGGGGACGGATGAATATTTGACCTCCAAGGACCTGGATTCGGTTATGGAGGAAGTGGTCCGCCTCTGGCGGAACCGGTTGGGGGGAAGCGAATTCGATACCCACCCGGTCGTGACCGTGAACACGGCCTTGGGCGGGGACTTGTGGACCTGGAACCAAAACACGGAATCCGTCCTCTTATTACAGAGATGGGACATGGTCCACCCCATTCCGGCCAAGGTGAACGGCGTCAGCGGACGCTTCTTTACTTATTACGGTTTCAGCATGAGCGCGGTGAATACCACCCTCAGCCTGAATCTCAACCTGAGCATCGGTTCCTATTTCTTCCAGAACATCCTCGACTCGTCGTTCAATTTCAGCATGGGGGCTTCCGGCGACACGACGGATACCACCGGCGGCGGGACCTTGACGATGGACCTGGGCGGGATGGTCCGCGTGCATTTCCCCATCATCCCCAAGGCGGGCTTCACCGGCAATGTGGGTTGCGGGCTCGATTTCAATTTGACCGGGTCCGGGAACGACACCGAATTCGATACCTCGACCAACGTGACGGGTTATGGCCTGGCGGGTGTTTCCAAAATGTTGAACCCCTCGACCAGCTTGGACGCCTCCTTGAAGATCCAAAACAACCCGCTGTTTTTGGTCGGGATCACGACTTTCTTCGGGGACCACCAGGTGGTGGGAACCTCGCCCAGTGTGGGCGATGCGGGGGTAGGCGATGGAGCGGCACCGAATCAGGCGAAGAAATGGACGAACGCGGTGACCCCCCTACCGACGGCAACCTTCACGCCCGCGGTGGTTCAGAACAATACACCCACCTTTACCCCCACCGATACCGCGACCCCCGTCCCGCCGGTTGTTCCAACTCCCACGAAGGTGGCCGCAGTTCCCACGGCTATTCCCACGCCCATACCGACAGTTGCGAGGCCGACGGCCGTGGCCACCCCGGTGGCGACGGTTGTCAGTGCTACGGTCGTGCCCACCCCCGCCAAGACTGAAACCCCCGCGCCGACCCCGGTTGTTTCTTACAAAAAGTCCGACGCCGACCAACCCGGTTTTGTCATCAGCCTGTTTGGCGGGACGGGAATCCCCGTCAGCTCGGGTGCGGCAAGCCTACTTAACCCAGGGGTGTATTTGGACGCCCAACTGGGATTCGTTCTCAGCCCCGAATGGACCCTTGGGTTAGAGGTTGGGTTCAACGACCAATTCTGGAACTTTGTCCAAACCAGCGAAATGAACGGATATACACCGCCCGATTCAAAACATATTCCGGCCGATATCTTCGTCCAGTATCACTTGAACTTGGGAACCTCGTTTTTTAAGCCCTATCTCCGTTTGGGCGCTGGACTGGCATTTGATTCTTATGGGGGCGGTTACGAGACCACGGATATGCACGGAAACTCCCAGTGGATAGACACGCCGACCCAAAATACGACCAACCCCCTATTGTTACCCGGGATGGGCCTGGAATTTTGCTTTTCCGATAATTTCAGCCTGTCTTTGCAGGCGGCCCTGGACATGGACTTCGGGTCTAAGGATGAGTTTGGGGACAAACCCATTGAGATCGCTCCGCTTCAGTTTGGGATGAGTTTCAAGATGTAAACCCGATTTAAAATGACGAGTGCCTGGGCCGACTTCAAGAATGGGGTCGGCCTTTCTTGTTTAAACACGCGAACAACATCCCCGAATGAACAATGGGAGCAGAATCTTTGCAATAATTTGTGAAAGGGGCCCGATTATTTCCGCTATTATTCAGTCGGACGGCCTCCGATAACGGCTAATTTTGGACAACCACTAAGAGGTACCCTTGAGCGAAAGCGCCAAAGAATTGATGCCCCAAGAGATTTTGAAACTATGCGATATCCGGGGCAAATATCCCAATCCCTTGGGAAAGCCCGAGGCCCATACCGTCGGGTTAGCCATCGGCACCTTCCTTAAGGAATCCCAGGGACGCAACATCAAGGCCGTCATCGGGGGGGATATCCGGGAATCCTCGGTGCCCCTGAAAAAAAGCCTGCTCCAGGGTATGCGGGAATCCGGCCTCAAGATCGTGGACGCGGGGTTGGTTTCCACCCCCTTGTTGAATTTCGCGACGGGTTTCGCCGGGGCCGCCGCCGGCATCATGGTCACCGCGTCCCATAATCCTCCCGAGTACAACGGATTTAAATTCTTTCTGGCCGGCGAACCGGCGCCAGCGGCCTGGATCGAACATCTATACCAGATCCTCGCGCGGGGCAAGTTCCGCAAAGGGGCCGGGATCACGGAAAAAAAGAATTTTTTCCCCGACTACCGCAACCGGATGGTCCGGCAGATCGCGGCGAACCTGAACGGGTACAAGATCGTGGTGGACCCCGGCAACGGCATGGCCGGCCTGACCGCCCCGCCGATCCTACAGACCCTCGGACTTCAGGTGGAAATGATGAATGGGGAGTTGGACCCGAAGTTTCCCGGCAGGGGCGCCGATAGTTCCGATCCCAAAGCTTTGGAGGCGCTGGGGCGCCGGGTGGTCAAGGCGAAGGCCCTACTCGGAGTGGCTTTCGACGGCGACGCGGACCGGGCCAGCTTCGTCGACGGGCACGGACAGGAAGTACCGGGGGAGGTCATCCTGGGCCTCCTGGCCGAGGAGCCGTTAGGCCGCCAACCGGGATTGAAAATCATTTATGACGGAAAATGTTCGGATGGCTTGGATCAGTGGGTCCGGTCCAAAGGCGGGGTGCCGGTTTTGGAACGATCGGGTCACACCTTCGTTTATGACCGATTTAAAAAAGAGGGCGCGCTCATGGCGGGCGAGGCCAGCGGCCACTTTTTCCTTCCGGGCGCCTTCCCCGGGGACGCGCTCTACGCCTGCCTGATCCTTTTGAAAACCCTGAAGTCCCGGGGCCAATCCCTCTCCGAAGCCCTCCCTCCTTTCCCGAAACGGGTTTCGACCCACGACGTGAAAATACCCATGGAACGGGAAAAAGCCAATTCTGTTTTCGAGGGGTTGAAAACAAGGGCCTTATCGATGGGAGGGGAAGTGACTGGCGCGGACGGGGTGCGCGCGGTTTTTAAGGACGGTTGGGGCATCGCGCGCTTGTCCGTGACCGAACCGGTCTTGTCCTGCCGTTTCGAGGCTGAAACGATAGCCCGGTTGAAATCCATGACCTCGGAATGGCTTGAGGATTACCCCGAAATTCTTTCCAAGGTCAAATCGAAAATATCCACCCTCCGCGATCGAACTGAAAAGGCCTGAACCATGGTGTACTGTCTCTTTGTGGGCGCGTTCAAAGAACCCAGGCTGGAAGCCCAGGCCGCCGAATTCCATAAGAGGCTCAATCGCCTGTGGCCCGTGAACCTGCTCGTGCTCAAAGAAAATGCCAGGGAAATTCAAAGGTGGATCGAGGCTCGTCGGGGAAGGGGTCTTTTCGTTTCCCTGGACCCGGCAGGCAAAGGAATGGATTCCGGCCAATTCGCCCAATGGGTCACCCAAAGTTCCCAGGACCTCTATTTTTTCGCCTGGGGCGCGGGTGGACCCTTGGAAGGTTTGGAACTTCCTAAACCGAGGAAAATCAGCCTTTCGCCCATGACCTTTTCCCATGAACTGGCCCGCGTCGTCTTGATGGAACAACTTTACCGTTCGGGCGCCCTTTTGAAGGGTCATCCCTATCCCAAGTGATGTACGCTTGAAAGGCTTGGTTTTTATTACCCTAACTCGACTTTGGCAAATTTTGGGGTCGTTCTAATTTTCCCCCTCTGAAAGAGGGGGACTAAGGGGGGAGTTAGCTTTTTTAAACCCCATCGACAACGACTAATACCCCCCCTTATTCAAAGGGGGAATAGTCATGGGCAACACTCTTTTAGGAATTTGCCAAAGTAGAGACCCTTAAAAGGATTAAAATGGGAACCTTGGGTATCGGTCAACCGTCTAACACTTTGAATTCAAAAATTTTAAGTTTTGCTCGTCACCAGGTTCAACAAGGGGGCATCCATGAAGCGCGCAATTGAAATGAAGTGGGCCTTGCCGGTCCTGTTGTTCGCAGTCGCCTTTATGGGCCATCCATCGGCGGGAATACCCCAAACCCAAGATCAAGCCCAGCCGGTCGAGTATGTCATCGAAGATATCAAGGGGCAGGATGTGCAGGTTTTGGAGGATGGAAGCAAATCCTGGACTCCGGCCCAGGAGGGCCAGGAAGTGGAGTCGGGGGATCAGGTAAAGACCGGCAACAATTGCGAGGCCACCCTCACCCTGGAATCCGACACGACGGTTCATATGGATCCGAACAGCACCTTGAAGGTGGATCAGGTGGTTTCCAATGACGCGGGAGGGTTCTTAAGCCGGTTGGAGATGTTGGCCGGAAACCTATTGGCGGACGTGAAAAAGAACCTTCAGGAGAGCCATTCCACCTTTGAAGTAAGCGCCAATGGTGTAGTTTGCGGTGTTCGGGGTACGGCATTCGAGGTGGGCTGGGATGGAACCGACCTGAGGACGGCTACCCATGAGGGAAAGGTGGAAGTGGTGGATCAGGACCATCAATCCCACTTCGTGGAAGCGGGGAACGTATCCCTGTTCAACCGGGGCCACTTCCGCCTCCAACGCCGAATGGAACGGCTCGAAAGCCAGCGTTTTCAACAATGGCGTCAATATCGGAAGGCCGTGTTTCAGAAAAGGCTCCAACGCCTCAAGGATATCCGGGAACACCGCCGTCAGGCCTGGCGGCGCCAGGCTCCCCATCCCAAGGGCCATGGCCGCCGGTTCGAAAAGAACCAACACCCGGATCGGCGTTTCCAGCCCTGAAGAAGGGAAGGCTGGTTTCGGACACTCGACTTGGTTAGAATCGAAAAAGAGAGGATTCTTTCCTCTCTTTTTTATTTTGGGGGAACCGAACCATGATGGATATTGCCCAACGCTTGGCCGCTTGTCTTCCTCCCGGCTCGATCGAGAACCGTCCCCAGCAAAATCAAATGGCCCAGGCGGTCGCCGACCTTCTGCGGGAAGGCGGCCACCTGATGGTGGAGGCGGGTACGGGGGTGGGCAAGAGTTTTGCCTATCTGCTTCCGGCCTTGCAACACGCCCTGAGTGAAGGGGGGCCCGTCGTCGTTTCCACCCACACCCTGACCCTGCAAGAACAGTTGTTTCAAAAGGACCTTCCCATCGTGATCAAGGCCCTTCAACAAGAGGGCTTGGGCCCCGTTCGGGCGGTGTTGTTGAAGGGGCGGGGGAATTACCTTTCCCGCAGGCGTTTGAAGTTGGCTTTGGAAGGGAACGACCAAACCGATTTCATGGGGGAAGGCGAGGTTCTCTTCAAACTCCAGGAATGGACGGCCACTTCAACCGAAGGCACACTCTCGTCGGCTCCCATTCCCATTCCAACATCGATTTGGGAGGAGGTTAAAAGCGACCCCTACCATTGCCTAGGGCCCCAATGTCCCACCTTCGATACCTGCTTTTACCACTCGACCCGTAAGAAGGCCTACCAGGCGCACCTGATCCTGGTGAATCACGCCCTGCTGCTGGCCGACCTGGCCCTGAAAATGGAATCCGAACAGGGGGTTCTCCCTCCCTATCAAACCTTGATCGTGGATGAGGCGCACCATCTACCCGCGCTCGCGTCGGAGCACTTGGCGACCACGTTCAGTTTCTCGGAATGCCAAGGCTTGATGAGACGTCTCCTTTTTACCGACGAGAAGGCTCCGGGCGGCAAGGGACTCTTTGCCGCCATTCCCACCGCCGGGGCGGGGGAGGCGGTTGCTGATTTCAAATCGAGTTTCCACGATTTTTTTTCGGATTTAGGCAGGGGCCTGGCCGATCAATCGGGAAGATTAAAGGCGGCCCGCCTGCCCGACCCTCCCCCGCCCATGGGTGACCTGGCCAGGTCGCTGGGTCGCTTGGAATCCCTCCTGGAGGACGCCGCCGAAACCGCGCCCACGGAAGAACTGGAATTGGAAGCCAAGGGGACTCGGGAAGAATGCCGTGAGTTGGTTCGCCGCCTTTCCTATATCCTGGAAAGGGGTTGGGGTGAGGATGCCTGTTATCTCATGGAACCCGATGCTTACGCCTATAAAAAAGGTGAAATCCGCGCCGCCTCGATACGCGCGGTGCCCCTGGATTCCTCCGAACTGCTCAAGGAACACCTGCTTTCCTCTGTTAAAAGCGCCGTTTTCACCAGCGCCACCCTCTCGGTCGGGGACGATTTTTCCTATTTCCGCCATGCCTTAGGGTTGGACGAGGATTCGGGATCGGGGCGGGTCAAGTCCCTGAGGGTCGGGTCACCCTTTGATTTCCGCAAACAAGTGACGATGTTCCTCCCACGGTCCATGCCACATCCCCGCCGGGAAGAGGAAAAATACAATCGGGAGGTGGTCGAATACATCCGGGCATCCCTCAAACAGTCCCACGGTAAAGCCTTCGTGCTATTCACCAGTTTCAAGATGATGCGCCAGGTGTCGGAGGCTATCCGTGAGGATCTGGACGCCCTCGGAATCACCCTTTTAGTCCAAGGGGAAGAGGGATGGGACCGAACCCGACTTTTGAAGGTTTTTCGGGAAGATATCCACTCGGTTCTATTGGGGGTTAATAGTTTCTGGGAGGGGGTGGACGTCCCGGGAGAGGCTCTTTCCAACCTGATCATCACCAAGCTGCCCTTCCAGGTTCCCGAGGGCCCATTGGTGGAGGCTCGCCACGCCCGAATGAAGGAGCAGGGTATGGAGCCCTTTCAGGTTGAGAGCCTGCCGGAAGCGGTATTGAGGCTTAAACAGGGGTTTGGCCGATTGATCCGAAGCGCGACCGATGTGGGGACGGTTACCCTTTTGGATCCGCGGGTTACCACCGAGCGGTGGGGCCGGATCTTCCTGGATTCCTTACCCGATTGCGAGAAGGTTTTTTTGTCGAAGCCCGGGAAACCGGAACCCTATCTTCCCATCGATTTTTCCCCGGCCCAGAACGCCAAACGGCGGGCCCGGCCCCGCATGAAAGAATGATCGTGACCGCGGCGACGGTGACGAAACCCTGAATTGAGGTTGACCGGTTGAATTCTAATTGATCCTTTCATTGTTGAACCGACTTCGATTGAGGGTAAAATAAAGCCCATGTCCCGGCCTCCCTCCTCATCCCCAAAAGAAGCCAAATCACCTCCAGCGGAAATTCGTCTCTTGGACTCAGCCGTTCCGGGAGGGGAGGATGAACCCACCCTTAGGCCCCAGTATCTGGCCGAATATGTGGGCCAGACCGCCCTGAAAGAATCCCTTTTGATCGCCCTGAAGGCGGCCCAACAACGGAAGGAAGCCTTGGAGCATCTTCT
This sequence comes from candidate division FCPU426 bacterium, assembly GCA_963771075.1. Taxonomy (GTDB): domain Bacteria; phylum Oederibacteriota; class Muellerivitia; order Muellerivitales; family Muellerivitaceae; genus CAVTWJ01. Next base: position 66,403 of record CAVYSE010000007.1, read on the forward strand.
TTTATCCGGCCCGCCGGGTTTGGGAAAGACGACCCTGGCGTCCATCGTGGCGAAGGAAATGGGGGTCAATTTAAAGGCGACTTCGGGTCCCATTATCGAGCGCTCCGGCGACTTGGCCGCCCTCCTGACCAATCTCCAGCCCTTTGACCTGCTGTTCATTGACGAAATTCACCGTTTGCCGAGAGTCGTGGAAGAGGTGCTCTACCCCGCCATGGAGGATTTTCAGCTCGATATCATGATCGGCAAGGGCCCCACGGCCCGCGCCATCCGTCTTCAATTACCCCCCTTTACCCTGGTGGGCGCCACGACCCGGGCGGGAAAGGTCAGCGCGCCCTTGCGGGACCGGTTTGGGCTTTCTTTCCGCTTGGAGTTCTACCAGCCGAGTGAATTGATGGAAATCGTCCGCCGCTCGGCCCATGTGTTAAAAATGGATTTAACCGAGGATGGGGCCCAGGAAGTGGCCCTCCGGTCCCGGGGAACACCCCGCCTGGCGAACCGGCTCCTGCGCCGGGTCCGGGATTTTGCCGAGGTCAAACGAAAGGGAAAGGTGGACCGGGAAGTCGCCGATGCCGCCCTTCGCCTGTTGGAGGTCGATGCCCTGGGGTTGGACCGGATGGATCGCCGTATCCTTGCCAGCGTGATCGAAAAATATTCAGGCGGCCCGGTCGGGGTGGATACCCTTGCCCTTTCCGTTGGCGAAGAGCCGGAGACGGTGGAAGATGTCTATGAACCCTTTTTGGTTCAAATGGGTTTCCTGCAGCGTACCCCCAATGGACGGAAAGCCACGGCCCTGGCCTACAAGCACCTTTCGCTGACCCCGCCCCCTGAAATTCAAGGAAGCCTATTATGAACGGCCAAAACCTGCGGCTCCCCAAAAAATCCGAGGTTTTTCTCTTCGGTACCATCACCCTGATGGGAGTGGTCATCGGTTTGGCCTTTCCCCTCCTGAATTATTTCAAACCCGCCAGTCATTTCTGGTTTTACGTCATCTGTGTTCTTTCGGGGGTCTTTGCCTCCGGGTTGATCCTGCTGGTCGTGCAAAAAATAGTCCTTCATCCCCTGGAGGAATTTTTGGAAGCCATGGAGCGGGTCTCCGAGGGAAACCTGCAGGTGAAGGTCGTCGGAAAGTACTCGGGTGATTTTGAGGCCCTGGCCCGGCATTTCAACGTCATGCTGGATTCCCTGAGGGCCTCCGTGCTTCAGCTGAAGAACAGCTCCCAGGAAACCCTTCTCCTGGCCCAGCAGCTGACCCAGACCATCCAGCAAATGCATGGCGCAACGGAGGAAGTATCCTCCACCATTCAAAACATCTCCCGGGGAGCGGAAGACCAGGCGTTAAAGGTACAGGAAGCCTTTAATATCATCGATAAAATGGCGGGCAACATCCAGACATCCGCCGAGCTCCTGAACAACTCGGGTAAGGTCGTTGCCCGGGCGGTCAACGCCTCCGAAGCGGGCAGCCGGTCCTTCCAAAAGACGATCCAACAAATGCGGTCCATCCACGAAGTGGTCCAAAGCTCCACCCGGGAAGTCACCGAATTGGGCAATCGTTCCAAGCAGATCGGAAAGGTGGTGGACGTGATCACCCAAATCGCCGACCAGACCAACCTGTTGGCCCTGAACGCGGCCATTGAGGCGGCCCGGAGCGGGGAATACGGACGGGGTTTCGCGGTGGTGGCGGAGGAAGTCAAGAAGCTGGCCGATGGATCGGCGGAAGCCGCCAACAAGATTTCGGTGATCATCCGGGAAATCCAAAAGGAAATCGCCGGGGTGGTGACCACCATGAGCGAAGGAGCGGAGAAAGTTACAGAAGGTTTGGTGGTGGTGACCGAGGGCGGGGAAGCCCTCAAGGAGATCCAGGGCACTTCGGACGAGGTCGTCAAACAGGTGCAGGAAATCTCCAAATCCTTCGAGAACCAAGCGGATCAGGCATCGAGCGTGGTGGAAGCTATCACCAATATCGTGGCGGTTTCCGAGGAGAACGCTTCGGCCACGGAGGAAATATCAGCTTCCACCGAGGAACTCACCGCTTCCATGGAATCGATGGTCGCGGCCGCCCGCCAGCTGGAAGGTGTGGCCCAGCGATTGAAGGATGCCGCGGCTAATTTTAAGGATGTCGGCTGAGAAACCGCCTTTTCAGTGGCAAACCCCTTGAAAATAAGAGAAAAGTGTTTATATTTCATGTCGGCCGTTTATAGCTTTGAAGGTTTATTGCTGTTGTTAATAACTTAACCCAAAGGTCCTGCCCATGATCGAAGTCAAAGACCTCGTGAAGATTTACGGAACCACGACTGCCGTGGACCGGGTGACCTTTTCCGTGCCCAAGGGTACCATCCTGGGCCTGCTGGGCCCCAATGGAGCCGGAAAAACAACCACGATGAGGGTGATCACCACCTCCCTTCCTCCCAACGGCGGAAAGGTATCCGTGGCGGGCTATGATGTAGCCGATGCCCCCCAGGAAATCCGCAAACGAATTGGTTATCTTCCGGAAATCCCCCCCATCTATGGGGATATGACCATCATGAATTACCTCAAGTTCGTCGCGGATATTAAGGATATTCCCAGGGAAAAGAAAACCGACCGGATCGGGGAGGTTTTGGAGATGCTTTCCCTGGACGATATCAGCCGACGCCTCATTTCCCATCTTTCCCTGGGTTACCGCCAAAGGGTGGGATTAGCCCAGGCCCTGATCCATGACCCGGATGTGCTGATTTTGGACGAGCCTACCCGGGGTTTGGACCCCAAGCAAATCCTCGAGATCCGCAAGCTCATCAAGTCCCTGAGCGGCCAGAAAACCATCATCCTTTCGACCCATATCCTGCCGGAAGTAGCTTCCACCTGCGATAACGTGGTGATCATCGACCAGGGCAAGGTGGTCGCGGCGGATACGGTGGAGAACCTGTCCCAGAAGCTGGAAGGCGCCAAAACGCTGGATGTGGAGATCAAGGGGCCCGCGGCGGACGTGAAGGCGGCCCTGGAGAAGGCGTCCGGGGTCTCGGCGGTCAAGGTGTTGGGCAAGGAAAGCCGGGGCGCCACCAAGTTCGAGGTGATCACCGACGGAAGCAATGAGGCACGGGAGGCGCTCTTTAATTGCGTGGTTAAGAACAAATGGGTCCTCTACCAATTAAGCCCGGTGGGCATGAGCCTGGAAGACGTTTTCTTGAAACTTACCACAAAGGAATCCGCCTCATGACCCGATATTCAGTGAACCTCCCGAGGACATCGGGTCAATACCGACATTCTTTATATATTCATTTTTTCATAGGAGAGTCGGCATGAACCCCAGAAAAATTTCGGCTTTAATGCAGAAGGATTTGACCCAATATTTCGCCTCCCCGATGGGTTATTTGGTTTTGACTGTTTATTTCCTGGTCGGTGGTTTTTTCTTCTGGCTGATCGCGATCCAAAGCCGAAGCGCCACCATGACCCCGGTTTTCCAGAACACGGTGATCCTGCTTCTTTTCATCACCCCCATGATCACCATGCGCCTCTGGTCGGAAGAGGAAAAGTCGGGCACGGCGGAACTGCTTTGCACCTCCCCCCTTTCCCTGTGGGATATCGTCCTGGCCAAGTATTTCGCGGCCATGGCTTTTTTCGGCGCCATGCTGTTATCCACGATTATTTACCTGGTGATCATGCTGGCTTCCGGAAACCCGGATTTGGGGCCGGTTACCGCTAACTACATTGGCTACATCTTGGCCGCGGGGGCATTCTTTTCCTTGGGCTTGTTTGCCTCCACCCTGAGCGAAAACCAGATCGTCTCGGCCGTCATCGCTTATGGGATTCTCCTGATGCTTTGGGTGATCGGAGCCGCCGGGGCGAATGTACAGGGACCCTTGGGGGATTTCCTGAAATACATATCGGTTTTCGAGCACTTGGATGATTTCTTCAAGGGCGTGGTGGACTTGACGCACGTCTTTTATTTCTTGAGCATCATCTTTTTGGGACTTTTCCTTTCGGTGAAGGTCCTGGAAAGCAAGAGGAGTTAACCTTGGCCCCAACATCCTTCCTACTCAAAGTCCGAGCCTATAACCAGCCCCTGGCGATCACGGGCCTGGGTCTCGTGGCGGTCGGTATTCTTGCGGTGCAGATATTCAACACGGCGAATTGGTGGAATCTCACCCTCGTGGGCTTGGGCTTGGTAGCGCTGGTGCTGTTCTTCGTGGCCAACCAGGCCACGGTGAAGGAAGTGGGCAAAAAGCGCTCGACCCTCGTTCGCGCCAACTTAAGCTTATGGGTGCTGGTCATGGTGGGCATCGTTTGCGGCTTGAACTACGTGATCTCCCGCCACCCGGTCCGGTTCGACTTGACCTCGAACAAACTCTATACCCTCGCGGACCAGACCAAGGATGCCTTAAAGGCCCTCAAGCAGGATGTCAATGTCTCCATGTTCATTTCCAACAAGAAGCAGACCAACGTCCAGGGTGAAGTGGTCCGGGCGCAACAGCTTTTGAAGGAATATGAAAAGATCAACAACAAGTTCCATTTCAAGGTCGTCGACGTGGATCAAAACCCATCGGAAGCCAAACGGCTGGGCATTCACGAGTACAACACGGTCGTGTTCGAAAGCGGGGATAACCGCAAGGATGTGCTCCAGCGGGATTATGTGACCTATTCCCTGCAGGGCCGCCAGCCCGTGCCGAAGTTCCAGGGCGAGGGAGCTTTTACGGCTGCACTCGTCAACATGAGCGACACCACCCATCCTGTTTTCTATTTCACCGAGGGCCACGGTGAAAAGGAAATGAACAACCCCCAGCCGGAAGGGTTCAACACCTTCAAGGATATGCTGTCCCAGCAAAACTATACGGTGAAGACCGTCAACCTCCTGACCGGCGGGAAGATCCCCGACGACGCGACGGGTTTGGCCATCGTGGGCCCCACCCACCCCTTCCAGCCGGCCGAATCGGCCTTGATCGACGACTACCTAAAAAAAGGCGGGAAACTGGTTCTATGCGTGGACCCGGGCGTCAAGGTGGGGTTGGAACCCGTTCTCAACGATTTTGGCATCAAGCTGGGCAATGACCTCATCGTGGACCAGACCAGTTACGCGTTTCCGGATGTGAGGGTGGTCATCCCCCAGTATCTTTCCCAGCCCATCGTGGACAAACTTTCTGAAAATCACATCGCTTCCATGATGCCCTATGGACGGACCGTGCAAGGCCAGACGCCCGCTTTGAAGGAGGTGACCCAAGCGCCTATCATGCAAACGACCGACAAGGGATGGGCCTTGAAGGATTTGAAAGCCAAGAGTTTGAGCTTTCGCGCAGGGATCGACACCAAGGGACCGGTCACCATGGCCCTGGCCTGCGAGTATGTCCTGCCCACGGATGCCACGAAAAAGGCCAGGGTGGTGGTTTTTGGAGACTCGAATTTCTTCACGAACCAATTCCTCCAGGGGCCGGCCAACCTGGACCTGGGGCTCAATACCTTTAGCTGGGCCGCGGTAGTGGAAAACAAGATCACCATCCACCCCAAGGAAGACTCCATGCGGGTCATGAACCTCTCCAATGTGGGCGCCAACTTTATCTATGATTTGACGGTTTGGGTAATGCCCATTGCGATCCTGGCCCTGGGCGGATGGGTCTGGTACCGCCGCCGTTCCCTATGAAAAACCTCACTCAAACCTTCATCCTGCTCGGCGTGGGCCTGGCCCTGGCCGCCTATATCTTTATTTTCGAGAGGGGACCGGTCAAGGATTCCTCCGCGAAAAAAGACAAGGTTTTCGCCAATTTCGTGGCGGATGACGTGCAGGATATTGAAGTGGAATACGGCTCCAACACCCTGGCCGCTTCCCAGACCCAGGGTAAGCCCAACCTATCCCTGAAGAAAGACGAGAAGGGTATCTGGCAGATCACCCAGCCGGTGCAGTTGAAGGCCGATGAGACCATCGTGCGCCAGTCCCTGACCAGCTTGGGCCAGATGGACCCGGATGACGTTATGAAAACTCCGGGGAACCTTTCGGATTATGGACTCACCCATCCCTCTGCCAAAATTACCTTTATCTCCAAGGGAAAGGCCCCGGATGTTTTGTGGGTGGGAGACAAGACCATCAATAGCGCCGATTACTACTGCATGAATCCCGCCTCGAAGATCCTTTACCTGATCCAGCCTTATGTCCCGGAGGGGTTCTTGAAAACCCCCAATGAGTTCCGCGAGCACGCCCTGATCAAAACCGACCAGGTCACGGCCCAGAAAATTGAGGTGGACTATCACGGAAAAACCATGGTTTTGGCCAAGGATGACAAGAACGCGTGGAATATCGAAAAACCCATCCAGGAAAAGGCCGATCCCGCAAAGGTGCGGGATCTTTTAAACCAGATCAATACCACGAAGGTCGCCGAGTTTGTCGATGACAACCCCAAGTCTTTGGCGCCTTACGGCCTGAACTCTCCCAAGGCTTCCATCACCATCTGGCCCGCCGACCATACACCGCCTACCACGATTTTGTTGGGCCGTCAAAAATTGAAATCGACCGACCTATTCGCCAAGTTAAGCGGCCAGAGCCCTGTTTTCCAATTGGGCGCCTTTATCGACACCTGGCTTAATTTCAAGGTCAATGATTACCGGGATAAAACGGTGATGACTTTTGATTCCGCGCAGGTCAAGAACCTGACAGTCCATCACAACCAACAGATTTTTACCTACCAAAAAGATACCAAGGACCAATGGACCTGCCAGGGCCGTTTGCAGGCCCAAAACGAAGCCTCTTCCATCATCTCGGACCTGAGCCAAACCAACATCGCCAGTTTTGTTGAGCCGAAGACACAAACCGGTATTGAGAATCCCTCCTACCTGGTGGAAGTGACCCTCAATGATGGCACGGTTCGGCGCTATCGATACGGGCGCAGGGAAAAGGAGCAGGTCTACCTTGCTTCCGACCAGGGAAAGGATACCTACCTGGTATCCAACAATACGGTAACCCTTTTGGAAGGTTACTTCAGCGTTCTCATGACCCCAATTCCGGCAACGGCCCCGAAAAAATAATTTAAATCTCAACTTTGGCAAATTCAGTATGGACACACAATATCTCACCCTCTGAAAGAGGGGGAACAAGGGGGAGTTAGCCTTTTCTTGCGGCTTTGCCAAAGACTAATACCCCCTCTCCCCCCTTTTCACCCCCATGCCCCATGTCATTCTTTCCAATGGGGTATGGGGGAAGGGGAAATTGTTCTTCACGGCGTGTCTTTCAAGATTTGCCAAAGTTGAGTGAAATCCTAAAACTTCGCCTTTACCTCTGCGGCGCCATGAAGATTGGAAGTCATCTATTGGCTAAAAGGGAATAAAACTTATTTTAGGGTCCCTGTTTTGCTTTCTTGGCGTCTATGCGTTGAATTTGCCTTTTTTTGAACCCCGGTATCTTTCCAAAAAACATGAATCCCCCTAAAGTGTCAACCTATGACGAAACCTTCCTCTGATAAACCGCGCTATTTATTCGACCATTTGCTGGAATTGCGGCAAGTTTTGTTCCACGGCTTGGCCGCGATTACACTGGGGGTCGGCGTGGCCTTTTGGAAATCGGCGTTCCTTTTTCAAATCCTCGAGGGCCCTTACCAGCGGACCTTGTCCCATTTCTCCCAATCCGCCGCCCCCTTGGGACCGTTGAAAACCTTGGTTCCCATCGAGGCCTTCATGATCAACATGAAACTGGCTACCGCGGCCGGGATCGTCCTGGCCTCTCCTTATATTTTGTGGCGGCTTTGGATTTTCGTCGTCCCGGCCTTGAAGCCCACGGAGCGGGCGATGATTTTGGCGGTCCTGATACTGGGGCTCTTCTTTTTCACGGGAGGTATTTGCTTCAGCTACTTTCTGGTGATCCCCTTAGCCTTGGAGTTTCTATTGAAGTACAACCTGGACTATCAACTCATTCCCCAATGGACCCTTCAAGGTTACTTCGACTTCACCCTGAACTTCTCCCTGGTTTTCGGTATTCTCTTTGAATTGCCATTGGTTTTGGCGGGCCTTGCCGCCGCGGGGATCGCCACCCCCCAATTTTTGGCCCAAAAAAGGAAGCTCGCCATTTTTGCCATCTTTATCCTGGCCGCCCTCGTGGCGCCTAGCGCCGACCCGGTGACACAAACCATCGTTGCCGTGCCTTTGGTGTTTTTATATGAAGTGGGAATCTGGCTTTCTTGGCTTGTGGTCCGAAAAAAGAAAACGGCTTGAAGAAACGAATTGGCCTTTAACCTGCGAGGAATAGTGTTCTGGGCCCTTCGTTGACAATTCCCGCGGGTCCGACCATAATTCCAATCGATTACCAGCCTCAATGCCCGAAAAGTCATTCCGGGGTAACGGACGATTTAAATTTGGGAGGTTAGCATGAAATTTTTCTTGGATACGGCGAATCTGGACGAGATCAAGCAGGGCGTGGCCTGGGGAATCGTGGATGGAGTCACCACGAATCCTTCCCTGGTCGCCAAGGAAGGCGTCAGCTTTCACAACCGGATCAAGGAGATCTGCGCCTTGGTCAACGGTTCGGTATCAGCCGAAGTGACCGCCATCGATTTCGAGGGCATGATCCGGGAAGGCCACGTGTTGGCGAACCTGCACCCCAACGTCACGGTCAAGGTTCCCTTGATCCCGGATGGTATCCGGGCCTGCAAGGCGTTGAGCGCCGAGGGGATCAAGGTGAACGTGACCCTTTGTTTCTCGCCCGCCCAAGCCCTTTTAGCCGCCAAGGCGGGAGCGACCTATATCAGTCCCTTCGTGGGCCGTTTGGATGACGTGGCTTCCGACGGAATGAAGCTGGTCGAGGATATCGTCCGCATTTACGACAATTACAATTATCAAACCCAGGTCCTGGCGGCTTCCTTGCGTCACCCCGAACATATTATCCAGGCCGCCCTGATGGGAGCGGATGTCGGGACCATGCCTTTTCCGGTGATGAAGATGTTGTTCAACCATCCCCTTACGGATATCGGGTTGAAGAAGTTCATGGAGGATTGGGAAAAGGTGAAGGGGAAAGTTTAATCGGCTGCCCGGCTCACCGTGGATTTTTCCCAATGGGGGAAGGGCCTTGTCGCAGTTGGACTGGGATTGATCCTGTTGGGCGGTTTGGCCTGGATTTCCGGGAAATGGACCTTTTTCGGCAGGCTACCCGGCGATATCCATATAGATCGGCCTTCCTTTTCTTTTTATTTTCCCCTGACGACTTGTCTTCTCTTATCCTTGGTGATCACCCTTGTCCTCTGGGTTTTTTCAAAATTCAAAGGTCCCTAACGATTTCTTAAGAGGTAACATTTTTTTGAAACGGTTTTTTCCCCTCCTTCTCGCCTTTTTGGCCGGATGCGCCAGCTTTCCCGTGGTGACGGATTATAAAGTTCCCGAAGAAACGGTCTCCTCGCCCGTGGCGGCGACCGATGCGCCTAATCCCGACAACCGGCGAAGAATTCGCGTGGCGATTTCCTTACGACAACCCAGCGTTAAACTCGTCGCTCCGGAGACCTTCATCCTAGAGGGTTTTCCAATGCCCCAGGCGCCCCCGTCCTTGAGCCCGGCCCCGACCCTTACCCCCACGAAACCATTGCGGGAGGCGGTGCTGACCCCATCCAAGATTGATGAGAAAGGGGCGAGGATCGAACCCTTAGGGGAGGGTGAAATCGAAGTGGATGGGATGAAGTTTCAGGGAAACATGGAGATCATCCATGATGGGGCGGGGACACTCACGGTGATCAATGATGTCGCCTTGGAGGATTATGTAACGGGTGTGTTGGCCGGGGAGATTCCCCACGAATGGCCATTGGAGGCCTTGAAGGCCCAGGCCATCGCCGCCCGGACCTTCGCGTTCTTGAAAATGATGGATGCGCGCCAAAAGGGGCAGAAATACGATGTTGAAAACAACGCCTTTTACCAGGTCTATCAGGGAACCGGCAAAGTGGACGATGAAATGATACGGGCGGTGAAAGAGACCCGCGGGGAGATCCTTGTTTATGGAGACCGGCCCATTGAGGCTTATTTCCACTCGAATTGCGGCGGGCATACCACGTCGGCAAAGGATGTTTGGGGAAAAGACCAACCCTATTTACGGTCCGTTTCCTGTGAATTCGGGAACAATGGGGCCCATTATCGTTGGAAAGCTTCAATCCCGATCCGGGATATCGTGCGAAAACTCAAGTCGATCGGCGTGACTCTTAGCGATGTCGTCCGCATTTCCGGATTGGATGTGGACGGCGGAGACCGGATCGTGAACCTGGATATATTAGACGCCGATGGGAGGGTTCATACCCTCAAAGCGAATGCTTTTCGCATGGCGCTGGGGCCCGACCTGGTGAAAAGCACCCATTTCAGCGCCAGGGTGGAGGGAGACAAGGTTTTATTTGACGGAAAGGGTTGGGGCCATGGGGTGGGGCTATGCCAGGAAGGCGCCCAGGGCATGGCCAATCATGGTTATGGGGCTTTCGACATTTTGAGGCATTACTACCAGGGCATCATGATCGAGAAGATAACGGATTAAAATTTATCCGTTGATGAATTTTAGTGAGATTCAATGAACCGCATTTTGTTTCCCAAAGTTTATTCAATAAAGTATTTGTGGGGTGGTTAACCCTTTTACGAAAAGATTGATAAAGTAGGCTTGAATTGAAAAATCGCTTTTTTGCGGAAAATGTCAAATTCCATACAGAAAACTCTTATTACTTGACAGTTTTAACGGGGACAAGGTCACCTTTTTTGAGAGATTCTGAAACAAATCCCAATGATTTTATGGTATTTTGTTCAAGTTTCTGTGGCATTCAACTTGCCATTTAAATATGAAAAATTGCACCTGGGGGTTGGTTCATGAATTCATGGCGTTATGTCGCTTTGGGGCTGTTGATTTCTGTGATCGGAGGAACCGGAATTTTCATAGGCTGTACCCGCCAGATTTCCGTCCCAACCACATTCGCTTCGAACCCCACTTCAACCCCGACACCAATAACGTTGGCAGGTCAAAATTGGAATATCACTCTCCCCTTAGCGGCGGGGGGAACTACAACCTTCCCAGCAGTCTTAGTTGAAACCGGAACTAATCTTACGGCTACCGCCAATATCGGCGGAGTCGGGGTCGTTACACTTTCGGGAACGGTTAATGGAAACGTTATTACCGTTTCAGGTAGTGGAATTACCATTACAGGTACCGTTAATGCCGCTGGAAATAGCTTTACGGGCACCGACACCACATCGAATTTGACATTGGCGAATGGAGCGGCCACCGGTGTGCTTGCTCCCGCATCAACCTCCACGCCTACTTCCACCGCGACGCAAACGATAACTGCCACGTCCGCCGTAAACACCTCGACTATCACCTCAACCCCTACTCCCACCTCAACGATCACAATGACACCACTGGTGAGCTATACCTTTACCGTGACGCCAACCATTACGAATTCACCCACTAGTACCGCTTCGCTCACTTCAACCCCTACCATCACGAGCACGCCGGGTATCACCTTGACGCCTTTCCCCGTGGGAGTTTGCGGTACCGCCCCGTCGGCTTTCCAGGCGACCTATAATTTCAACGGCGGAATCCAATGTTGGACGGCCAAGGTGGATAGCGGGACCAATTACATTTCTGGATTTGGAACCACTAACGAGGTTCAGTACAACGGCCAAAATAGCTTGGTGGTTACAGTCAACAACCCAACGGGAAGCACGGTGACGGTCAGCATTGATTTCATCATTGCCGTTGCCACAAACCAGGTTCTGACGGGCGGGTCCATCTCGGGTTATGCGATGGTCGATTCGAATTTAATGAGTGGCGGCCCGCAAGCGCAAGCCTATAACATCAGCGACGGAGTGACGCCTCCCACTTACAATTTTGATGACGCGAACAATAATTGGCCCAATGTCTTGTCCACGGGCTGGGTTCAAACGACTCAAAGCGCCGTGGTAAACACGGATACCCAGCAGGTGGGTATCCAGGTGTTCAAAGTGACGATCCCGGCGAACTCTTCAGGCAATATTTACCTGGCGGATGTGAGTCTTAACATTCCCGCCGCGCCGACGGCGACAATGACTCCTACCGTGACTTCCACGGTGACCCAGACTGCCACTGCGATTCCCCCCAATTACGCCCTGATCGATGATTTCTTGGGAACGGGATCATCTATGTACACCGATTCAGACAGCGTCAGCAACATCTACGCGGTTCAGGATCAGCAATTAAATTGGCGGGATGGCTATTGGTATGGAGCCTCCAGTGGAAGCTTCAGCATGGTTTTGGGTACTGGCGGTGATCCATATAGCACCGGACATGGAATGGTTTGTTCGGGCACCTTGCTCGGCCAGGTAACGGATTACGCCCAATTTGCCTTTACCTTTACCAACGCCACTAACCCCGGCTGTACGTCGACTGGCCATGGGAATTGCGGCGTGACGGTTTATGACGCCACTGTTAAAAATGCCTACAACGGTATCGCTTTCGACGTCATCATGCCGACCTTGCCGAATTTGGGGTCAAATGTGAATGGGTCTAAAGCCGCCTGTTCGGCTATTAACGCGATGCCTTTGCAAGTGGATTTGGTCGATAATCAGGCGGTCACCGACCACTATTTCGCCGTTCCCATGACGACAAGCTGGCAGAGCGTTACTGTCTTCTTCAACCAGGCAATCAACCAGGGGGTGGTCGACGACCCAACTCATTTGCAGGTGATCAAGTTCGCGCCGATGAACGAGGGAACGACTGTTACCGGGCTCGGCTATAGTTTCACTTTAAATAATATTCGGCTGGTTCAGGGAACCGCCCCGGCGATGGCCGTTACGAATAAATATATCATCACGGATTTTGAAAACGGGTCCAACCTCATTCCCTGGACAGGCCCCACGGGCATTAGCACCCCAGGAGCCATTTATGTCGCGGGCGGGTGGAACAGTTCGAGCGGTGATACCCTACCGTTGCCTCCCGGAGAACCAACCGCGGATGTTCTTCCCGGCGGTGATCCATTGGCGACGGTTTGGAATACCTGTCCCATTTCCGGCGCAATCGGTGGAAGCTTCTTCCCGGCGACACCCGGACATAACGGCCTTTGGGCAGGGCATGTGATGGGGACTTTTGGCGATGAGACCAACCCCTATATCCAGCTGGGCATTAACCTGCAGAATCCACGAAACACAACGGATCTTTCGGGTTACAGCACCTTGACCTTCTGGGCCAAGGCAGGGGTTACGCCTAACGCTGCCACCCCGATGATTGTCAAATTCCCCAATGAATATACCGATCCGCAGGGTGGGGTTTGTAATAATTCAACTTATAGCGCCGCAGGTAACGGAGCCATGATTGTGGACGGAGTCGCGGATACAAACTCAAATTGCGCCAATGATCACCAGGTTGGCTTCACCCTTTCGACCACTTGGCAACAGATTACGGTTACCCTAAAAAGTAGTGGCCCGAATTACCCAACACAACAAGCCTATTGGGGTGAACCGGGGCCTGGGCCTGATAATTTGGGTACACCCGTTGACTTTGACGGTTCTAATGCCGCCACTATTACCGGGGGAGATGGTAGAGCACCTATCGCCACTGTATATGCTGTTTCCTTCCAAACAAACGTGCAAAGCGAAGAGTGTTGTGATGCGAACGCTACCAATTGTACGCCGTACGGATTGCCTGAAAATCAAACCTGTACTGCCCAAGGCTTTGCTTCAAACGGCACTCCAGTGGACTTCTGGATCGATGATGTAACACTCGCGCCATAATTAATTGTTGTTAGTCGAAAGCCCGTCTCGAATCGAGGCGGGCTTTTTTTTTGGCCAATTCGTTTGAACCAAAAGGATGTAGGCGAGAGAGGTTTCTGCAACCCCAAAATGGCGTAATGAGTTTTACGTTTAATAGCGAAATGTCAAAATCAGTGCCCACTCTAGGTAGTGTCGTAATAGTGGCAAGAAGAGTTAGGCCTCAACTTTGGCAAATTCAGCCTGGACACACAATGTCTCCCCCTCTGAAAGAGGGGGAACAAGGGGGAGTTAGCCTTTTCTTGCCGCTTTCCCAAAGACTAATACCCCCCTATCCCCTTTTTCAAAGGGGGAAATTGATCTTCACGGCGTGTCTTTCAAGATTTGCCAAAGTTGAGTTAGGCGATGAATCGGGTCATTTTTGTCAGAATTGATTGGAACCCATTGCATAAAAGTCATTGCATTTAATGCCTGTTTTTTGAGATTTAGCGAGGCAGAGTTTGGGAAATGGTAGTAAAATTTAAAGCAATGTTGGCAGGTTGAAGGTTTAAACAAATATCTTGTTCATACACTTTGGGGGAATCATGAGACGCATTCAAGTGATTGGTTTGTCCGCAGCCGTTATCCTGATGGCCGCTTTCGTTGGCTGCAACAGATCGATCGGCGTTTCACCCACCATGATCGCCCCCCCCGCTCCGACTTCCACTCCCATCGCCTTTTCATCGGGTATTTGGAATATTATTCTTCCGACTGCGGGAGGCCCCGCGACCTATCCGGCAAATATCATTGAGGGCGGTTCCGTCCTGAACGCAACGGTGACGATTGGCGGTGTAGGTTATTTATTGACAGGTTCAATTTCGGGAGCTTCGATTACCTTGTCTGGAAATGGCATTTTAATAACGGGGACTACCACGGGCACATCCATCACCGGGACGGAAAAATATACGGGAACCGGGTTAGGCCTTTCGAACGGACCAGCTTCTGGGGTCTATGTTGGTTCCGGTTCTGCCCAAACCTCCACCTTTACCCAAACCATTACCGCTTCCTTTACCGCAACCCCTTCCCTGACGAATACCCTGACGCCGACTCCAACCGGGGCGAAGACCGTTACACCTTCCCCTACAAACACCAATGTTTCAACCGGCACGTGGACAGTTACGATTCTTCCAACTGGTACTTCCACTTTTTCACCAACCCTGACCGGCACCAATACCCAAGTGCCAGTCCTCAGTTTTACCTATACCTTAACGCCTACCCCGACCGGGACAAGCACAGTGACGGCCACCACTACTCCTACCATCACGATCACCAGCACTCCGGGAATCACCCTGACGCCTTACCCCGTGGGAGTTTGCGGTACCGCCCCGTCGGCCTTCCAGGGAAACTATAATTTCAACTCGGGTATCCAGTGCTGGACGGCCAAGGTGGATAGCGGGACCAACTACATTACCGGTTTTGGAACCACTAACGAGGTTCAGTACAACGGCCAAAACAGCTTGGTTGTTTCCGTCAACAATCCCACAGGAAGCACGGTGACGGTCAGCATTGATTTCATCATTGCCATTGCCACAAACCAGGTTTTGACGGGCGGGTCCATCTCGGGTTACGCGATGGTCGATTCGAATTTAATGAGTGGCGGCCCCCAAGCGCAGGCCTATAACATCAGCGATGGAGTGACGCCTCCCACTTACAATTTTGATGACGCGAACAATAATTGGCCCAATGTCTTGTCCACGGGTTGGGTTCAAACGACTCAAAGCGCCGTAGTAAACACGGATACCCAGCAAGTGGGTATCCAGGTGTTCAAGGTGGCGATCCCGGCGGGTCAATCCGGCAACATTTACCTTGCGGATGTGACCATTAATGCCCCGACGATTCCCACTAATACCATAACCGCGACACCCACCCAAACGCCTACTATCACCCAAACGCCTACAACCACACCAACGGTCACTATCACGAGTACGCCGGGCATTACCCTGACGCCTTACCCCGTGGGAGTTTGCGGCACCGCCCCGTCGGCCTTCCAGGCGAACTATAATTTCAACTCAGGTATCCAGTGTTGGACGGCCAAGGTGGACAGCGGGACCAATTACATCACCGGTTTCGGTACCACTAATGAGGTTCAGTACAACGGCCAAAATACCTTGGTTGTTTCCGTCAACAATCCCACTGGGAGCACGGTGACGGTCAGTATTGATTTCATCATTGCCATCGCCACAAACCAGGTTCTGACGGGCGGGTCTATCTCGGGTTACGCGATGGTAGATTCGAATTTAATGAGTGGCGGCCCCCAAGCGCAGGCATACAACATCAGCGATGGAGTGACGCCTCCCACTTACAATTTTGATGACGCGAACAATAATTGGCCCAACGTCTTGTCCACGGGCTGGGTTCAAACGACTCAAAGCGCGGTGGTGAACACGGAAACCCAGCAGGTGGGTATCCAAGTGTTCAAGGTGGCGATCCCAGCGGGTCAGTCTGGCAACATTTACCTGGCGGACGTGAACATCAATATACCGACAGTTTCAACACCAACGGCTACCGCGACCCCGACATTAACATCCACGCCGACCGCGACTATCACCAGCACTCCGGGAATCACCTTAACGCCTTACGCGAACGTAACGCCCTGCGCGGTCGCCCCGGCCGTGTTCCAAGCAAACTACAACTTTACTTCCGGCACCCAGTGTTGGACAGCCAAGGTGGACAGCGGTACCAATTACATCACCGGGTTTGGAACCACTTCCGATATCCAATACAACGGCCAAAATAGCTTGGTTGTTTCGGTCAACAATCCCACTGGGAGCACGGTGACGGTCAGTATTGATTTCATCATTGCCATCGCCACAAACCAGGTTCTGACGGGCGGGTCTATCTCGGGTTACGCGATGGTAGATTCGAATTTAATGAGTGGCGGCCCCCAAGCGCAGGCATACAACATCAGCGATGGAGTGACGCCTCCCACTTACAATTTTGATGACGCGAACAATAATTGGCCCAACGTCTTGTCCACGGGCTGGGTTCAAACGACTCAAAGCGCGGTGGTGAACACGGAAACCCAGCAGGTGGGTATCCAAGTGTTCAAGGTGGCGATTCCAGCGGGTCAGTCCGGCAACATTTATCTTGCCGACGTGAGTATTACCTCCTCGACGATACCTACTGCGACCATTACGGCAACGCCCACTCCGACAGGCACGCCCACTCCGACAAGCACGCCCACCATGACCTCTTCGCCCACATCAACCGCCACCATCACCAACACGCCTGGCATTACCCTGACGCCTTACCCCGTGGGAGTTTGCGGTTCAGCACCTGCCGCCTTCCTATCGAACTACAACTTCACCGCAGGCATCCAGTGCTGGACGGCCAAGGTGGATAGCGGGACCAATTACATTACCGGTTTTGGAACCACTTCCGAAGTCCAGTACAACGGCCAAAATACTTTGGTCGTAAACGTCACCAACCCAACCGGAAGCACGGTGACGGTCAGCATTGATTTCATCATTGCCATCGCCACAAGCCAGGTCATGACGGGCGGGTCCATCTCGGGTTACGCGATGGTAGATTCAAATTTAACCACTGGTAGCCCGCAGGCCCAGGCTTATAACATCAGCAATGGAGTGACACCTCCCACTTACAATTTTGATGACGCGAATAACAACTGGCCTTCCATCACTTCGACGGCATTTGCCCAGGCCATTCAAAGCTCCGTGGTGAATACGAATACCCAGCAGGTAGGCATTCAGGTATTTAACGTGGCGATACCAGCGGGGCAATCCGGCAATATTTACCTCGCGGACGTGAATATCACGTCGCCTAACACGCCCACGATCACCGCGACACCTACGGTGACCGGTACACCTACCATCACCAACACGACCATACCTGGAGCGACTGTCACAAATACCCCGACGGTCACCTCGACGAATACGACCGTTCCCGCGACGGCTTGTACGGTCCTGTTCAACGCTTGCGACACGCTTCTGGACAACGGGAATTGGACCACCACGTCGGCCAATGACGCGGCTCCGGTTATTACGAGTTCCCACTCAACCCAGGGAACAGGCGCGATTCAAGTCGATGTCACCAATCCCACGAATTACAACCAGTTCCTCAAGCTGAATTCGGTGGATCCATCGAACTGGAGCGGTGTCTCTTTCGTGCTAGTCGATGTATACGTGGATTCGACTATTCCGGCCGGGACCACTTATTGTCAATTGACCTTGGCCGCTGATACGACGGGCGGCCCTTATGGTTCGTCCATCTGTCCTAATGCGCCCACCCTCGTTCCTGGACAGCAAACCGTTGCCATCCCCATTAATTTTTCCGCCGGGACGATTCCGGTCGGATCGCCTCTATCCGGCCTTTATTTCATCCTGAATTGCGGGGGTACCACCCCGGCCAACGCCGGGAACATCTATATCGACAATGTTCGGCTGGTTTACGCGAATTCCAATTCTCCAGCAAACCTATGCGGCCCCGTACCGGTCTACAGCGCGAACTTCGATGATAATTCAACGGATGGCTGGGCCAAGAATAACTGGTTTTCGGGAAGTGCCGGCGAAGTGCTTAGCGTGGTCTCGCCTGGTTACCCGGGTGCGGGTTACTGCTTGAACGATTACGTGCCCTTCACTGCCGGAGGCCAACAGGAGGCCTTGGCCTATACCTTCCCAGCCGCGACGGATTTGACGGGTCGAACCCTTCAGGCTGATTTGTGGATTGATTCATCGATCAACAGCGGGTATCCGGGTGGTTACCTATTCGTGCAGAGCGGCGCTTGGATCGAAGAGCAAGGTCCCGGCAGTTGGAATAACTTGACCCCCAACGCCTGGAACCGGATTACCTTTACGCCCACTTGGACGGTTACAGCGGGTGAAGACTCCACGAATGTCCTTCAGGTCGGTGCGATCTTTTCGACGGGTTCGGGCACCATCGGTGCCGGTAATGTTAAAGTCGATAATTTCATTATTTATTAATAAGTAGGATAAATAAAAAAAGCGGCTGCTCTTTGAGGGCGCCGCTTTTTATTTTATAGGGTCGATTTAGAGTAGTTCTGTTTTCTCGGGCAAATCGGTATAACAGGTTGTTTCCCCTAATAACTTGAATTCGAAGGGTGGATATCCCACAATCCAAGTATGGAATTCCAAATCGTTTCCGATTACCAGCCCCAGGGGGACCAGCCCCAGGCCATCGAAAAACTGGAAAGGGGGCTTAAGGAAGGGGCTTCCCGCCAGACCCTTCTGGGGGTGACGGGTTCCGGCAAAACCTTCACCATGGCGCAGGTCATTCAAAAGGTGAAACGCCCCACCCTCGTCATTTCCCACAACAAGACCCTGGCGGCCCAGCTTTACAGCGAATTCAAGGAATTCTTCCCCCATAATGCCGTCGCTTATTTCGTCAGTTATTACGATTACTACCAGCCCGAGGCCTACATACCCCATACCGACACCTTTATCGAGAAAGACGCCTCCATCAACATGGAACTGGACCGGCTTCGGTTGGAAGCCACCGCCCTATTACAGGAACGCCGGGACGTGATCATTGTTGCGTCCGTGTCCTGCATTTACGGCTTGGGATCCCCGGAACACTATAAAAAAATGCATCTGGTCATCCGGGAAGGGCAGGGAACACCGCGAGAGCAGTTCCTTCGCGACTTGGTGGCCATTCAATACGCCCGTAATGACATCGATTTCACCCGAGGCAAATTCCGGGTCAAGGGGGATGTAGTGGAGATCTTCCCCGCCTACGGTGAAAATCCTTTCCGGGTCGAATTTTTCGGCGATGACGTGGAAAAAATCTCGGAAATCGACCCCGTTACCGGCCGTGCCCTGAACCGGCGCACGGTTCTGCCCATTTACCCGGCAAAGCACTACGTCATGCCGGAGGAGGTGGTTCAAGGCGCGGTCTCCAACATCCGGGAGGAACTAAGAATCCGGCTCCAGGAACTCAACAAACTCAACAAACTGGTGGAGGCCCAGCGTCTGGAACAGCGCACCCAATTCGACTTGGAGATGATCGAGGAGATGGGATACTGCCAGGGAATCGAGAATTACAGCAGGCATTTCGATGGACGCAAACCCGGAGAACCGCCCTATACCCTGCTGGATTATTTTCCTCGGGATTTCATCACCTTTATCGACGAATCCCATGTGACCCAGCCCCAATTGAGGGGGATGTACAACGGCGATTATTCCCGCAAGAAAAACCTGGTGGAATACGGTTTTCGCCTTCCCTGCGCCTTCGACAACCGTCCCCTCCGGTTCGAGGAATTCAACCGGAAAGTGGGCCAAGTGATTTATGTTTCCGCGACGCCCACCAAGGAGGAAATCAGGCTCAGCGATGGAAAGGTGGCGGAACAGATCATCCGCCCAACCGGATTGATGGACCCGGAAATCGAGATCCGCCCGGCCGGAAGCCAAGTGGACGACCTGATCGGGGAAATACGCCTTCGAATCGAGAAAAAGCAAAGAACCCTGGTGACCACCTTGACCAAGAAAATGGCGGAGGATTTAAGCCATTATTTGAAGCAGTTGAATATCAAGGTGGCCTATCTGCATTCCGACGTGGAAACCCTTGACCGGGTCCGGGTGATACGGGACCTCCGTTTGGGGGTTTATGACGTGTTAGTTGGGGTAAACCTGCTGCGCGAGGGGCTGGACCTGCCCGAAGTTTCCCTGGTGGCGGTACTGGACGCCGACAAAGAAGGATTTTTGAGGTCGGAAACATCGTTGATGCAAACTTCCGGCAGGGCGGCGCGGAACGTGGAAGGAAAGGTCATTTTTTATGCCGACCATCAAACCGAGTCCATCCGCAAGACGCTGGAAGAGGTTCATAGGCGACGCAAAATCCAGGCTGATTACAATCGAAAGAATAAGATTACCCCTACGACCATCCAAAAGCAGATCCGGGAAATCCTGGGTACCGTTTACGAGGCGGATTATTACACCGTACCCCTGGCGGCCGAGGAAGGGGAGGAGTTTGTTGCGACAGAGGCTGTACCACGCAAGATCATGGATTTGGAGAAGGAAATGCTTGTTCGGGCCAAAAACTATGAGTACGAGCAGGCCGCCGAGATCCGGGACCGGATCCGCAGGTTGCGTGAAAAACTCCAATCGCCCACATGAACCCCTTAACGTCCGATCCCGCCACGCTACCTGATCCGTTTGATTCTTCACTGCGAACATTAAAGAGAACGGCGGCGGCCTTTCCTGATTCCCCCGGGGTCTACCTCTTCCGGAATGCTCAGGGCAAAGTGATCTATGTGGGAAAGGCGCTATCGCTAAAAAAAAGAACCGCTTCCTATTTTAACGCCGCGGGTCAAGAAACCCCCAAAGTCAGGGCGTTGACGCGACAATCCTCTTCGCTGGAATATGTGTTGACGGAGGATGAAAGCCAGGCTTTGCTCCTTGAAAGCAACCTCATCAAGAAGCATCGGCCACGCTACAACGTGGTATTGCGGGATGACAAAAGTTATCCCTATCTCAAACTGACCGTAAAAGAGAATTTTCCGAGGATACTCATTTCCCGGCGCACCTTGGGCGACGGGGCGCGTTATTACGGGCCCTTTCCCAATCTCAAGGTGCGGGAAATCGTGAAAATGATCCATCGGTTCTTCAACCTGCGCGACTGCGACATCGAAATCGACGGAAATTCTGATAGGGCCTGTGTGAGTTATCAAATTCGGCAATGCCCGGCACCCTGTACGGGCCAAGCGACCAAGACGGATTATGGCAAATTGGTCAAGCGGGTCCAATGGTTCTTGGAGGGTAGGCATGAGGAATTAATCCAATACGTTCGTGAACAAATGCACGCAGAAGCCGGCCGCCAGGAATTCGAGGAAGCTGCCAAGTTGAGGGACCTGCTTGGATCGCTAGAAAAACTTCAAGTTGAAAGCGCGGTCATTACGGCCGAAAAGCGGGACTTGGATGTGGTAGCCCTCGCCCTGGGGTTGGGAAAGGTCTTGGCTTCGGTCTTGAGGGTCCGCCAGGGTAAGGTGGTGGACCATGCCCGGTTGACCCTGGATAACGAGATGGAACAAGAACTTCCGGATGTTTTGCCCCTTTTTCTCCAGCAACTTTACTCAGGCGGACTTTTTATACCCGAGGAAATTCTAATACCCCAGAATTTCCCGCTCTCCCTTGAAGTCACGAAGAAGTTGGGTGAATGGCGGGGCGGGAAGGTCATGCTGACCCTGCCGCAGGAGGAATGGCATCAAAAACTAATGGAAATGGCCGAAAGCAACGTTTTGTCCGTCTTGCGGGAGGATCTTCGCCAGTTGGAAGTCCTTAAGGAAATCCAGGGCCTTTTGGGTTTATCCCAACTTCCGCGCTTGATCGCATGTTTTGACATTTCAACGCTCCAAGGAGCCCACACGGTAGGTTCCGCGGTATTGTTCCGTGATGGCGTGCCTGATAAGGATCGATACCGAAAATTCAAAATAAGGGAACAGGATGGGCAAGACGACTTTCGGGCCCATGAGGAAATGATGCGCAGATATATTCGTTTGGTGGGGCGGGAAGGGTTGCCTTTTCCGGATCTTTTTTTGATCGATGGGGGAAAGGGGCAGATTAACGCGGTTTGGCCCGTTTTACTCAAGGAATTCGGAAAGGAATTCGGGTTAGCTTCCCTCGCCAAAAGGGAAGAAGAAGTGTTTGTCCCCGGGAAACCGGACCCTATCGATTTTAGGGGGCATTTAAAAGCCCGTTTTTTATTGCAAAAGATCCGGGATGAATCCCACCGGTTCGCTATAGGCTATCATCGCACATTGAGGGACAAGCAAACCTTGGACTCGCTTCTCCAAAAGGTTACCGGTATTGGGCCATCACGCTTTCGCGCGCTTTTCAATCGGTTTGAGACATTGGAGCAGATGAAAAAGGCCTCGCCCGAGGATTTGGCCTCCGTAGATGGGTTTTCAAACGAATTAGCGATTCGGCTTTTTGAAGCTTTACACGCAAAATAAGAACCAAGTTATTGCCATGGATGATCGTTGTTTTTATGAATTTATGGCCAATTTTGAACTTTCCGGTATTTAAAGCCACTTCGTCAAAAATTTCACAAACCTCAAGCTAAGTGTTACAATTCAACCATATCTCAAAAATAGTCCTATAGTCAATTTTGTGACTAAGGCCTGGGAACCTCCTAATCCATGAAAGCAAATAAACCCGTTTTTCGAGGGAGTGTTTTAGCCGAATGGGTGAGTCGGACCCTATTCGTAGGCATTGTCATATTGTTCGTCTATGGCGGTTTTGCCTATTACGTTTCGAAAAAAACTTTTGATGACGAGATGGGAAACCGTTTATTAGTCATCGCACGGTTAACCGCTGGGCAGACGCCGACGGATTGGCTGCCTTATTTGGAAGGTAAAGAAGACACCCTCTATCGGAAGCTTCAAGTTTTTTTGGATCAAAAAAAACATGAAAGTCAGGCGCGAAATATCTTTATTTTGGACGAGAGTGGACGCGTCCTTGTGGATGCCAATGGCCAGTATGAGTTTAAGGAAACGAATTGGTTGAAGGATTTGGATCCTGAACCCTTCAAGCGAGCGGTTCAGGGTGTACCCGCGGTTTCGATCCTATTCGCGGAAATGGACGGGGGCATCTATAAGATCGGATATAGCCCTCTATTGCTCAAAAATGGAAGGGTTGGTGCGGTTTTAGGGGTGGAAGCCAGTGCCGACTTCATGGATGGCTTAAACCAATTCGCTAAAATTTTATTATTATTCGGACTAGTCTGTCTTTTTTTGATGGGCGGGCTTCTTTTCGCTTTTGGCAGGCGTTTTATCGCCCCCATCGAGGAGATGGCGGCCTTTTCCATCAAGATTGCGGAAGGGGATTTCAGCCAGCGAGTCGGCTTTTCCGCTACGAACGAATTGGGCGCCTTGGCCCACGCTTTCAACGAGATGGCCAAGCGCATGCAAACGCACAATGAATATATCCTGGAAAGTATGTCGAACGGCCTGCTGGTAGTGGACTGGAGGGGAACGGTGACAAGTTTCAACCGGGCGGCTTCGATGATCCTGGATATTCCTCAAGGAGAGGTCTTAGGCCTTCACTACGCGGAGGCCTTTCGGCATTTTCCGGTGTTAAACCACGCGATTAAAACCCGTTTGACCCAAAGAGGGAGGCGGGAAGACACCGTGATTAATTTAAGCGAGGATGAGCCCAAGTTTCTTAACCTTCGAAGCGCTCCCCTTTTGGGGGCGGACGGGCAGGAATTAGGCATGGAAATCCTTTTCTCGGATGAGACGCAGCTTCGCAAACTTCAATCCCAAATCAAAGCTTCTGAAAAAATGGCGACTATTGGCGAATTAGCGGCGGGTATCGCGCATGAAATTAGGAACCCCTTGGGAGCCATGAAAGGCTTCACCGAGATACTATCCAAAAAAATAAAAAACCAACCGGAGGCAAAAGAAATCGTTTCGGATATTGCCTCCGAAATAGAGATCCTGAATAAAATCGTCACTAATTTTTTGATTTTCGCGCGTCCCGCGACCTTGGAAACGCAGGATGCGGACGCGACGGAGGTGATCCAGGCCCTTCTCCCGTTGGTGCAACAGGAAGCCTCCCAAAAAGGAGTGCAGGTGCTTTGGAAGGGAAAGAAGCCGATTTGGCTTTGCCTGGACGTGGAACAGTTTCGCCGGGCGGTATTGAATTTGACGCTCAACGCGGTTCAAGCCTCACCCAAGGGTGGGCGGATCACACTAGGGATTGAGAGCTTTACACGTGCGGAATTGGTTCAACACATCCAAACCCAGGGTTACACCCAGTTGTTTCCCCCGGAGACGGAGCCCCATTGGTGCGGTTTTTGGGTGGAGGATGAAGGACAGGGCATCGCTCCCGAAAACATTTCCAAATTATTCACGCCGTTTTTCACGACCAAAACCGAGGGGTTCGGCCTTGGCCTATCCATCACCCGGAAAATCGCAGAGGCCTTAGGCGGACAAGTGGCAGGAATGAATCGGCCTGAAGGGGGAGCTCGGTTTCTCATGATCCTGCCGGCTCTTAAAACTAAATCGGAGGTAACTAACCTATGAGCACCATATTGCTCGTGGACGATAAATCCAGCATGCGAAAGGTGTTGCACCAGACACTGGAAAATGATTCCCATCAGATTCTGGAAGCGGAGGATGGCGAAAAGGCGTTGGAAATCATTAAAACAAAACACGTGGATGTGATCATCACCGACATCAAGATGCCCCGCGTGGATGGAATGACATTGCTCCGCATGATCAAGGAACTGGACTCGGAAATTGTGGTCATCATCATGACGGCTTATGGGACGATTGAAACGGCGGTCGAGGCCATGAAACTTGGCGCCTATGATTACATCACCAAACCCTTTTCCACCGAACAGGTCAAATTGACAGTGGATAAAGCCGTGGAAAGACAGAAGCTGGTTTATGAAAATAAATATTTGAGGGAAAAACTCAACGACCAGTACAACTATAAGCGAATTGTTGGAAACAGCCCCTCCATGCAGCCGGTGTATGAGCTTATCGACAAGGTGGCGCCGACGGACACGGCGGTCCTAATCCGGGGTGATTCGGGAACGGGGAAGGAACTGGTTGCCCATGCCATTCACTTCAACAGTCGCCGGAAGGACCGGCCCTTTATCAAGGTGAATTGCGCGGTCTTGGCCGAAGGGGTCTTGGAGAGCGAGCTTTTTGGCCATGAGCGCGGTTCATTTACGGGCGCGGCTGGAAAAAGGATCGGACGTTTTGAGTTGGCGAGCGGCGGCTCCATATTTCTGGATGAAATCGGGGACATTAGCCTTTCCACCCAGGTCAAGCTTTTAAGGGTACTTCAAGAAAAGGAATTTGAGCGGGTGGGTGGAACGGAAAATATTCATGCGGATGTTCGGGTCATTGCCGCGACGAACAAGAACCTGGAGGAAGGCATCAAGAAGGGCCAGTTTCGGGAAGACCTGTTTTTCAGGCTGAATGTCGTTCCGATTGTCGTGCCTCCTTTGCGGGAACGAAGGGAGGATATCGAGCGTCTTGCCCAGCATTTCCTGAATCGTTATGGGTTGGAAGCCAATAAAAAAATCAACAAGATCGATAAAAAAGCCTTGGACTTATTGATACGCTACAACTGGCCCGGAAATGTCAGGGAACTGGAAAACGCGATTCAAAGGGCGGTTGTCCTATCCGATGCGGACACCATATATCCATCCAACCTTCCGCTGGATATCCAGTCCTTTCAGAAGGACGAGGCGATGCTTTATTTGGGCGACAACGCCAGTCTCACCGCGAAAGTTGAGAATTACGAAAAGGAACTTATCCTGAAATCCATGGAAAAGGCAAATCACGTGCAAACCAAAGCCGCGAAATTATTGGATATTAATCGGACCGCTCTTATCTATAAATTAAAAAAATATGGTCTTTTATCGGACAATGTCGACGATGGAGATGAAGAATCAAAATGAATTGGATGGTTTGTACCCTGGGAATCCTGGCTTTCTGGGCCGGGGATCCCCTTAGGGGCCTATCCCAGGACCTGCCGACACCCGGGGGATCACCCGCCGCGATGACGCCAACCCCGAAAGTTTCTTCTTCAAACACCGGGTTCGAAACTCAAAGCCGGGAAAGTACGACATTGTTTGCGGATCCAGGAGCCTATGGCCCGGTCATGGATCGATTTGAAAGTGAAACCCGGGCGCAAGTGGAAAAATTAAACTCGATTAAATTAATCCAGGAAAAAATGCAAGTCCAGATACAAATCCTGGAATCCAAGGCCCAAACTCTCCGTGATCGAAATCGATCCTCCCTCAACGTTTTCGAGGATGCCAAGCTCAAGGGCACTCTAGGCGAACTTCAGCAGAAGCTGGCTGAAAATTCCAGGCTGGAAAAACAATATCAAGTATACCGGAACGATTTTGAGCAAAAGGCCCTTTCCTTGATCGCTTTTTATAATGACTGGATCGAGGCAAACCTGACTCCTCCCAAAAATCCATCGCCTTCCGCCTTGGATGAACGATTGATGGGTCTTATTCGGGTTGTCAAGAAACGAACTATATTGCAGGACCTGCTTCGCCATTATGGGACTCCGGAAGAAAAAGAACCGAAGTACAAGACCACTGATTTTAAGGGGTTGGATCCCAGCGACGAGGAAGGAAAACGTATGGCCATGGATCTTTTGCGTGACCGTAAAAAAAATATTAGCGACAGACTGGATCGCCTTTCCTTGGAGGAAGATGAGATTAAGAATGAGATAAAACTTCAGGGTAAATTGCAGGATTTTATGGAGGACATCCAGCGAATGAACGAAGATTCTTCATTTCCAAGGGGAAGTTTACGCCGAAATGATATTCAAGGTTATTTCGGAGACAAATCCAGGAACGTCCTTGGGGAACGGTTGTCACAATTGGAGAAGGAAATAGGAATTGATCAACAAATCCTGGCCCAAATGAACGCCTCCATTGCCCGGTTAGAATCAGGGGCGGGAGAAAAAAGAGGAGATCGCCCATGAGGTTAAGACCGGTGACCCTTTTGCCCATCCTTTGGGGGCTTTTCTTATTGTCCATCCCCTTGCATGGACAGGAGGGTAACGAAAATGGAATAAAAATCCTGGGAAACTTTTCGCCTTTACAGGCGGGGCTACGGTTGGATGACAACGTTTTTAGGTCAACCATGGATTCGGGGGTGGTATCGGATCTTATTACTTCCGTTGATTTCGGTTACACCTTGAGTTCCGTGTTGGAGAATTGGCGAGCGGAATTGCGTTATGAAGGGGGAGGGGATAGCTATACAACATACGATATTCTCGACAATTTCCGAAATGATGGGGTCATATCCATCGATTGCATTCAAGGAGCTTTTCAGTTTTATTTTGAGAAGGAATTGTACTTAACCACCAGCCATTACGACGATTTTAATTATATTGAAGATGGACTTCTGCTGGGTGTCCAGTGGAACCCCGCCAATCCGATAAATTTAGAACTAAAATATAAGAACCTTTCAAGGGAATATGGGAATCAGGCACAAGATGTTTGGTCACAGAATTTTCTCGATAATTCCTTGGCCATCGATGCGCATTTGGAAATGGACAATCGATTGACGCTCGGGGCAGAAGGGACCTATGCGAATCGGCAATACAATCGGTACGCCCTAGTGCAAGCTGACTCCGATCCAGCTAGTTATGTACAAACCGGTTACCTCCAAACCGACCAAAACTATGGAATCCTTTTATCAGCACAAGTTTATATTGAATCGATACTGCAAAACCTTACGATCCAGCATCAAAGGACGGATTCCAATTGTTACGGATTTTCGAATACGGTGGATAGCTTTTCGTGGGCCGCGGTTGTTCGACCGGTGAAAAATTTCTACCTACAACTCTTTGTTCGCTTATTCGCGAAAACTTACGATCAAGCGCCTTTAATTGACCCTTTTTTGCAAGTCGGGTTCACGGATGAGGATAGCCAAGATCTGTTGTCGGCTAAGGTGACGTGGGAAATCGCTCCCGGTTGGTCAAGTGGGTTTACCTATAGCCGAATGAAAAATGAGTCCACTCAGCCGGGGGAGTATTACATAAAAAATGTTGAAGCTTTTCAAATTGAACGAAAATTCTAGCGTGAACGCTCGGAATTGCCTATTTCACCCTAAAGGCGCTACGAATTGACTTCGCTCAGAGCCAATCGATATGATGATAAGGTTTTTCAGCTTGTTCATGTTTAGGAATAGCCATTGAATCGGTTTTATTCAAGAGACAGGTTAAAAGTTAACCAATCCCGTACAAAACGGCCAAAAAAATGAAAAAAAGGGATGACGAATTAAAGATTGATATATCCGAAATTTTCGGAGGCGATGTTACGCCCTTACAGCCGAAAACGGAAGAGCCGTCCTCGCTTGAACCGGGTGCGCCTCCCTCCGAATCGGAACTTAACTACCAAGCTTTTATCGAAGAAAGAAATAAATTGTTGGAAGTGAAAACGGCCGAAATTGAGTCTTCCTTGCCGGTCCCCCTGCCCCCCGTTGAAGTGGTCTCGCAAAGCGATGGTCCCCCGCCATTGGCGGAACCTTCTGCTCCTCCAGAAATTGTTTCGGAGCCGGTCTCAACCCCAACGGACCCGGAAATTGATTTTAACGCCCCCATGGCTCCTCCTTTTACCGGCCCGGATAAACCGAATACCGCTTCGCCTATCATTGAGGGACCCGTCGCGGATTCCATCGCACAAGATGCGAAAGCCCTCAAGGCGGAGGCCGCTCTAGCGGAAGCGGAAATGGCAGCCGCGGCCGAAGCCGAAGCTGCGCGGGTGGAAGCCGCCCGGCTCGCCGCTGAAAATGCAGAGGCGGCCCGTAAATTAACACTTCAAAAAGAACAATCTTTTTTTCTGCTTTTTGACGAATACCGGGCGATTATTGACCACGAATTGAAAGATTTGGTCGGAGAGCGTAAAACTCGTAACATGTTGGCTAAGACTTTCGAGATCGCCCGGGAAAAATATATGGATGTATTTCGAAACGCGAATTGGGATCCCTCGGGAAATCTTTTGGAGGATGGTTCGTTAGATGGAAATCGAATGGCGGAAAACGCTATTTCCTTGGAGGAATCCCATCGCGAGATTACCGTGGACATGGCATTGGTTTATTTGATGAACCTTCGTTTTCAGGCGATTGAGAAAGGCCTGGGTGCGGGTTTTAAGAACAAGTTAAGGGCTCGACTTCTCCAATGGGTTGTCGATAAGGCCGAGGGTGCAAATCGGGATGGCAAGGATTCCGCTCCTTTTCAACGTCTGAAACATTATTTGTCCTAAAATTACGCCATAAGATGTTTAATTCATAAATGCAGTAATTTGTTTATGCCTGTGGTTCATGTCGAAATTCTTGTAAAACAAATAAAGGGTTAAAATGACTGCCAAAATTCGGCCAATTAAATTTCTCAGATCCTTTACCCGTTTCGCGGAGGGGTCGGTGTTGGTTTGTATGGGAAACACGAAAGTGCTTTGTACGGCCTCCATATCAGAAGAAGTTCCTGGATTTTTGAAGGGAAAAGGGAAGGGCTGGGTCACAAGTGAATATTCGATGCTTCCGCGAAGCACATCCGAAAGAACTCCACGGGATTCGGTAAAAGGCAAAATCAACGGGAGAACGCACGAAATTCAGCGCCTAATTGGGCGTTCCTTGAGGGCCGTCGTGGATTTGGAAACCTTGGGTGAAAGGCAGGTTGTCCTGGATTGCGATGTGCTTCAAGCGGATGGGGGAACACGAACAGCTTCGATCAACGGAGCCTATGTGGCTTTAAACGACGCACTCCGAGCACTTCAAAAGCAAGGGAAGGTGAAAAGAAATCCTTTGAAAGAGGCGGTGGCTGCGGTGAGTGTGGGCATTGTACGAGGAAAACCCTGTTTGGATCTTTGCTATGAGCAGGATTCAAACGCGGCAGTAGATATGAACGTGGTGATGACCGCATCTGGTAAGTTTGTGGAGGTACAAGGTACGGCAGAGAAAGAACCTTTTTCACATGATCAGTTAAAACAACTTTTGAATTTGTCGAAAAAAGGAATCGGTCAAGTGTTAGCGGCTCAAAACAAGGCATTGCGAGGATGAAAAGGTTAGTTCTAGCCACTCAAAACCGGAACAAATTCAAGGAAATGGCTGATGCGCTCCGATTAACCGGATGGGAAATATTCCCCGCTTGGGAGTTTCCCGGAGCCCCCGAAGTGGAAGAAGATGGCGAAACGCTTGAAGCTAATTCCTTGAAAAAGGCTAGAGCTTTATGTACTTTTACCGGACTTACCGCTCTTTCAGATGATACGGGCCTTTTTGTGAAAGCGCTGGATGGG
Organism: candidate division FCPU426 bacterium; assembly: GCA_963771075.1. Classification (GTDB taxonomy): domain Bacteria; phylum Oederibacteriota; class Muellerivitia; order Muellerivitales; family Muellerivitaceae; genus CAVTWJ01. Next base: position 96,832 of record CAVYSE010000007.1, read on the forward strand.
CGACCGGGAATCTATGCGGCTCGTTACGCGGGAGAAGGGTGTACCTATGAGGACAATGTTCGGAAAATGCTTGCGGAAATGGCGAAAGTACCATGGGATCAAAGACAAGCCTCTTTCCGAACCGCGATAACCCTCTTTTACCCAGACCGGCCTTTTGTTCAAGTTTGGGGTGAGGTGACGGGTTTCATTACCTTGGCGCCAAGGGGTGATAAGGGTTTTGGATATGACCCCATTTTCCAACCGGATGGCCTTGACAGGGTCTTTGCCGAAATGACATTGGAAGCGAAGAACCAAATGAGTCATCGGGGCAAGGCTTTGCAAGCAGCCCGGAAAATATTGAATTCCTAGAAAAGCCACTCTCCTGTAAAATCGACCAGCAAAAATGTTGTACACTTGCATCGGGATTAAAGGGCGTCCATTTGAGTAGTTTGGCCGGGGCGTAGCGCAGCGGTAGCGCACTTGGTTTGGGACCAAGGGGCCGTGAGTTCGAATCTCACCGCCCCGACCAAAAAATTCAATAGCTTATATGCAGGGAATATTACCACCTTGGTTTTTTTGAATTTCAGTGTTTGATAGCCTTTAAACCACTCATTCCATTTGCGCCTGTAGCTCAGTTGGATAGAGCAACTGCCTTCTAAGCAGTGGGTCACCGGTTCGACTCCGGTCAGGCGCACCATATTTTTCAACGGTTTTACAACTTCACTTCTTGGCCGGCACCCGTCCGTGTCATATCCGTGTCAAACTGCCTCTCAACCTGTAGTAGTGCGTTCACCCGGTCCTTCCGGTCGATCCGGTTATACCGTTTGAACATGGCGTAGGTCTTATGGCCCGATATGGACATGATGACCGAGTCGCTTACCCCCGCCTTTCTTAGATTCGTCACCGCGCAATGCCTGAGATCGTGGAACTTAAAATTTCCGATCCCCACCATGCGGCACGCCCTCAAAAAGGCGGACTTGACGCTTTGCATGCGCTTTCCCCTATGGGTGAAGACATAAGGGCTTCCAAGGGTCTTAGGGGTCCGTTTCAGGAGGTCTAACAAGCTCTCCGTCAAAGGGACTTCCCGTTTCTCCTGGGTCTTGGTGTCCGCGGCTTCCAGATTGATGACTTTGTTTTGAAAGTCCACCTGTTCCCACCGCAAACTCAAAATTTCCCCCTTCCTCATACCCGTCCAATAAGCCAATTGGACTATGGCACTCAGTCGGGGCGCGCAATAACCCAAGAGCGCCTCGTATTCTTCCGGCGTCAAGGTGCGGTCGCGGGATTCTTCCCGGAAGGGCCGTACCCTTTGGATCGGGTTTTTCTCAATCAAATCATTGAGGACCGCCCGATTCACGATAGCCTTGAGAGTCCCAAGGTCCCGGTTCAGTGTAGCGTTGGATAACGCCTTTCCGTTACGGCCTTGATTTAAGGCTTGGTTTCCGGCCTTCTTCCGTTGGGTTAAAAAGCCTTCCACAATGTCCGGCGTTAAGCTTCTCAAGGGTCTGTCACCGAAATAAGCCCTGAGCCGCTCGACCATCTGGATATCGTTCTGGTGGCTTTTCCTTCTTGCCTCGGAATAAGCCAGGAACGAATCCGCCGCTTCGTTGAAGGTGACTTCCGGCTTTTCCACGGCCAAGAACTTTCCCGCCACCATTTCTTGCATGTGTTGGGCCAGTATCTTTTTGGCTTGGGCAACCGGTATTACACCCAATCGAACCCGCTTGCGCTTCTTCAATCCTCCCTCATCGATAAAGTAATCCAGGAAATACCCCTTTTCGTCCTTACGGAGAAATTGGGGCAATCCATGAACATTAGGTCTACTCATGCGTCCCTCCTAATGTCCCCAGCACTTGGCATTTTATAATCAGAGTCCGCCCAAGATGGAAGGGGTTTTTTAAAAACTTGAAGAAACACCGAATACCAAACCCTCGGATACTTACCAACCTTCACAAAGGGAAGGGCACCGGTCTGCCGCCAATAGCGGACGGTATTGGGGGAAACACCGGCTTTTTCGGCAATGTCTTTGTCCGACATTAAAAAATTCCGCCGTTCGACATTTTTCCTACGATCTACCATGGCCTACCTCCCTTTTTAAAAATTTTAAATAAACGACCCTCCAAAGAATTCTCTTTGGAGGGTCGAAAATTGGGTTGTGAAGCGTTCAAGGTTTGGGGGATTCTCCGGGCTGATTGACTTGGAATTTTGTTTTCGGTTGTCGAAGCGGAACAACTTGCGAGGGCGAAATCTTCGGGGCAGTAATCGCCCTTTAAATGCAAAATCTGAAATTCGTTTTTGGGGGTCATCCGTCACCGCCGTATTTTGTGATATTTATTTTGACTGTCTTAAGCGCCTAAACGTTTCATCAAAAAGAAATAATTATTTTGAAATGTCACTGACCGTCACTTACTGCCGCTAACTGCCACTTGTGATCGGCAGTGATCTTTTGTGAGCATTCTCCGTGACCATCGTTAACCATGGATTGCCATGGATTGGACGCAATAGATTTTTATGACACTTAAAATTTTTGGGAGCGAAAGGAGAAATGAATCGTCCAAAAGGCATGAAAACAATTTCTGGAGGGAGCTATGGGCCACTACCTGGAAATCAACGATACCGAAGCCCAGCACCTCGCCTGGATTCACTCCAACAAGTTCACCATCCCAGAGCTTTTCCAAAAGAAGTTTTATCCCCAAGGCACCTATCGAAATACCTGTTACGTCCTCAGCAAATACGTCAAAAAAGGGTTCCTGCTTTTTGAAAAGGAAAATATGTTCGCGCATAACTTTTATTTCCTGACCCTTCCGGCCATCCGCACCCTGGACGAGACAGGGCGGATGATCGTCATGGGCCGGAAGCACACCATCCGAATCAACCCCTATGAGCGACAGCATGACCTTATGGTCCAGGAGTTAAGAATCACCTTGGAGGCCACCCCCACCCTGGAAGACATCTTTTGGGTGAGTGACTTCGAAATGCGGGCAGGTATCACCCCGCGAACAAAGGCCGAGTTCCTCAATGGGGAGCTGGAAAGAAACTGGCGGGTTAGGGCCTACGAAAGGGCAAAGTCCTTGGTCCGTAGGACGCCGGACGGATACTTTGAAGCCGACTTCCAGGGGGAGAGACGGGCCTTTGTCCTGGAATTCGAGCGGACGGCCTATAACTGGAACATGGTCAAACGGATGGTCTATAACTTGGACGACGCCTTTCCCAACGCCTGGCGGCTTGTTGTCTCGGAAACCTACCCCCATGCCTGGCGGATGATCCGCAACCTCCAAGCCTGGGTCATGGAAAGGGATCGGTCCAAGTGGTTGGTAAGCGACTTCGGCAGGGTAACGACCCGCCCATTCGAGAAAGTCTGGTTCCAGATCAGCAATCCTCTGCCGGAATAACACCCCGTTGGCCGTGGAAAAAATGTCCTACGGTCTTTCATTCGGACGGAACTACAAATTTTAATCTTTCGGCTTTTTTAGGGGTGTTTTCCCATGCTCCGATGGCGAGCCCCCCTATCTCTGCATCAAGTACGGATGCGAGAAACGATAGGGGGGCTCGCCCTCTCCGCATGGGAAAACCAGGAGACGTTATTTTTAAAAACAAGGATGAGACAAATTCAAATTAAAATCAGATTCAAGAGCAAGGCAAGGCAAACCGGAGCAGTATCCAGAGGTGGCAGGTTGGGATTGGAGTGGTGGGTGCAGGTTAGCGTGGTAGGTGGGTAAGACAAAGGCAGGGTAAGGGAAGTGGTAGTTTGGGATAGTTGGTAGGTTGTTGGTTATAGCTGTTTTAAACAGGGGTTAATCCTTCCTGATAACGTGGTTTTGGTTTTAAGGGGTGTTAATCTTAGGAACGACAAATTATGGTTCTTGTGGGTATAATGGTTTTCTAAAGGGGCAACAATATGCAGGGAACAGATTCAAAATTGACTGAAATCGTGAACCGCTTGGCGGAGGCTTATCACCCCGAGCGGATTTATCTTTTCGGTTCCACGGCTAGGGGCGACCAAGGCCCGGACAGCGATTTTGATTTAATGGTCGTAGTCCCTGATAACGCCCCGTCCCCCCTGCGCCGAAGCCGTTTGGCCTATGAGAGGCTTTGGGGTACGGGAACTGCGGCAGATGTTTTGGTTTGGACCCATACCGCCTTTGAAAGCCGGAAGGCCGTAATAGCCTCTTTACCCGCCACGATTCTCCGGGAAGGCCGTCTGCTTTATGGGGCCGCTTGAAGCAGACCGCGCCGCTGAAACCAGGGCTTGGCTACATAAAGCCGCCCAAGACTTAAGGGGCGCTGAAATTGACCGCCAAGCTGACCCTCCCTTTTTGGAAGACGTTTTGTTTCACTCCCAACAATCAGCCGAAAAATCTTTGAAGGCGTTCTTGTGCTGGCATGACCAACCTTTCCGCAAAACCCATAACTTAGTTGAACTAGGAGAGCCTTGCGCCAAAGTGGACAGCACATTGGAACCCATCCTCCGAAAAGCCGCCGTCTTAACCGAATATGCTTGGAAATTTCGATATCCGGGAGACGTTGAAGTAATTGAAACGAAAGAAGCTGATGAGGCAATGGGTTTGGCCCGCCAGGTATTCGATGCGGTAAAGTTGCGGCTTCCGAAAGAAAGCCATCCAACATGAGGATCGAAGTCGTCCTTTTTTGATGGAAGGTTCAGCTCAAACGGGGTGGATTTGTCACTCGAAAAAATTTTTTATGTCGATTTCAAAATGGTTGGCAAGTTTTTCAAGAAGGCGAACGGTGGGGTTTAACTTACCGGCTAAAAGACGGGATATTGTGGATTTCGCTACCTCTGCACCAAAGGCGACCTGCTCAGCGGTTTCTCCGCGTTTTTTGAGTGTCTTTTTTATGTTTTCAACGACCCGTTCCGAAGCACTTTTCATGCCCAGAGAATATATTTTTAAGTTATACTGCTAGTTGCTTATAGGAAACCTAAGAGGTGGGTCTATGAAAAAACACTTGTGGCTTACGGGATTAACCTTTTCAGCGATTTTCGTTGTTTTTTTATCCTGTAATAAAATTACCACTCCGTTAGCACCTGGCTCCGGAACAAGCGCCAATAGCAGTAGCTTCATTTTGGCTTGTGGGTCAACTTTGCCTACATCAGCAAACAGTTGTTCGATAACTTTAACTTGTGGCACGGCTGTTGATTTGAGTTCCATTTTATCCGCAAATAGCACGAATATTTATGCTTGCGTCAACCCTTCCGGACTTCCAAAAAGCTTTAATAGTTCAAATGTTTATACGGGGTCAGCATACTGTTCAGCGCCAACAACCACATGTGCGGGACCGTCGGGATGCTCTGGCTCTTTAAATTCTTCAAACATAACCATAAATTGTGGGGACAATTTACCTTGTTCCGCAAACTCAGCTGTAATCACCATAGCTTGTCCCACAATTACCGATTTAAGTTCGATTTCGTCGGTAAATAGCACAACCATTTACATGCACAATGCCCCTTGCAAGTTGCCTCAGAGCTTTAGCAGTAGCCATATTGTTTTGTATTAATTTGGCAGATAAGCATTCAGAGGTAAATCATGAAGCCTGCATTGTTTTTGGTAATTTTGGTAGTAATGGTCGTAGTTCCTGCCTTGTCGTTGGCCCAAACACCTACACCTTCTGCACCTCAATACATAGCTGATGGAAACAAATATTACGCAATAAAAGATTATTCAAAGGCTTTGTTGTATTACCAAGCGGCCACCCAGTCGGACCCAGGAAGTGCCGTGGCTTTTCAGGGACTCGGAAACGCCAATTATATGTTGGGTCAAAAGACAACAGCTCTCGCTGCCTATGAAAAAGCGATGGCTTTAGATCCCACGAATGCTCAATTGAGCAATTTCGTTCAAACGCTAAAAACTCAAAATAATGAATCTTCAAAAGTTGTTACGGCTACCCCTACCCCATCAGTCCTTCAATTTTCAAGAATTGAAATAGATTTGATGGGTGGGATTGATGAGCCAGTAAACCCAGATGGATATGCGCTAAGCTTTGGAGGGGGAGGCACATTTTACCTTTCGTTGAATCGTGCCACGGCTATTGGCATTTCTCTTTCTTTGTATTCTTTTTCATATCAAGCCTCTAGCGCCACCAGTACTGTGAATGGTATTACCACCTCTTCTCAAAGCGGGGGAGGATCGGCTACCGAGTTTGAAGGATTGGCGGTTTTCAAGTTTCGGCTGAGTACTGGAAATTTTGAACCGTACATATTGGTTGGTGCCGGATTATCAGATTACAATGATACCGTTGATGGATCGGTGCTAAATCCCGCAATTAGTGGCGGGCTTGGTTGCGAATTTAGTTTGGGGTCCGGGACAAATCTTTTTTTAGAAGGCAAAACCAACGCGATAATTGCTTCGAATACGACTATTATCCACATACCGATGGAAGCAGGCATCAACTTTGATCTTTAATTCCAAGCTCTTTCTGGAAAAAGCAGAAAAAAGAGGCGAGAAACGTAAGATCATTCAGGGAAGCTACGGGAAGAAATGCCAAATATTAAAAATCTTATGACGGTAAGTTTAAGAAAGTGATAAAGGAGAATTCTCATGCGGCCAAGAACCCCTGTTATTTTATTATTGTTTGCGACATTGTTAAGTTTAACCTTAGCTGGTTGCAAAGATGCGGAAGTGGCCCCAATGGTTCTTCCGCAATTCAACCAATACTTCCCAGCTACAACGTTGTTTCAGGTTGATAAACGATTTCTTTGGGTACAAACCAACATAGACGGAATTAGCGCGGCGGCGGCGGAGTTGATGTTTAAGCAGGATTGCGGCCAGGCCTTGCCAGCGATACAACAAAAATCATTCGGGCTGATTAAAAATTTATCCACGGCCTTATCTATCGCCGGTAAACAGGTTTTAATTGTTGGATTTAAAAACTATTGGGTTGTTTGGGTTGTCCGCAATGGGATTGACACCCAGGGGCTTCCTTACAACTACCAGGTCTTGAATTACCAGCAGTTCAGTAGTTGGCTTATCCAGGTTATGGGCGCTGTTCCTACACCGGACCAGATCAAGGTCGTTACTTTGGAAAACGTCCAAGCTACCCCCAAAGGCCAGCCTGTAATAGCCCCCACCTTGGCCCAGGTTCGCCAACAGGTGGCCCAACAACCCCAAGTTAACAACCCGACCTTTGCGGAATAAAAATTAAATCCTTGGGTGAGCTTTTAAACGTCAGCGTGCCAATGAAGTCGGTCGGGATGTTTTCATGGGTTTCGCCGTGTCATATACGTGTCAAACTCGACCGTCAAAATCGAGTTTTGACCGTCGCCAAGTGTCCTTGACCGTCACCAACAAAAAAAGCCTCTGCCTGCTTGGGTTGTGAAACCCTTGCAGGCAAAGGCCTTAAAAATCTGCTGGGGACTTTAAAATTTTAAAAATGTTCCAACTGTGTTGTCGAATGAACTTCTAAGCAGTAGGTCCCGCGTTCGAATCGCGGCAGGCGCACCATATTTTACTAAATCCCAGGGGCGAAGGATTACAAACGTTGTTTTGGAAAACGTCTGAAAAGTTTTCGTGAAAAAGGGCTTTTTTATCTGAGATTTTTGATGGGCTAGAGTTCTGCTAAGTTTTCTCTTCCTTTATGAATCGTCAAATTAATCTTTACAATTGAAAGGCCAAAAATTAAACTTTTATGGCTTTTCTCCCGGACCATGTTTTCTGATGAAATCGGGAAAATAAACTTGCTGGTGAGCCCGGTTTGGATGGGCCGCCAGCTTGTTTGTTTCTGGCCTTTTGGCCAGTTGGGGAGCGGTTGGGATTGCACCGTCCCTGACCCCGTTTCGGAAACGCATGGTGGGAGTAGCTCAATTGGTTAGAGCACCAGATTGTGGATCTGGGGGTTGCGGGTTCGATTCCCGTCTCTCACCCCACTTGATCCGGCCGTCCTAACGGTCCGGGGCGTCCCGTACCGAGGTGGAGTGGTGGCTGGTTGCTCCCGCGTAAATAGTTGGAGGATGCGCCTGTAGCTCAGTTGGATAGAGCGACAGATTCCGGATCTGTAGGTCAGAGGTTCGAGCCCTCTCAGGCGTACCATTTTTTTTTAAATATGGCGGACGAAGTTTGCCATCAGGTTAGAAATGGGGATGTACCGATTAGTTGGAAAGTTGTTTTCGGAAAATTGGCACATACCATTTTTCATTATGTTTGGTTTTGGGTGATTAGCTCAGTTGGTAGAGCAGCTGACTCTTAATCAGCGGGTCGCAGGTTCGAGCCCTGCATCACCCACCATTTTTAGTTTCCTTTTGATTTTGCCGGGTTGGAATGATTCGAACCAACAAGGAACTCCAATTATCATGATCCTCGGAATACCCACGACATCCAGATGTTGAGTACCTAAACTCAAAACGAAAGAGGCAATATGCGCTACGGATACTTTGATGTTCCAAATAAAGAGTATGTGATCGAAAGGCCCGATACACCGGTGCCTTGGATGAACTACCTGCATAATGACGAGTATTGCGCACTCATTTCCAATAACGCTGGAGGATACAGCTTTCACCTATCCGCCCGAGACAAGAGGATTTTGCGTTATCGATTAAATAATATTCCGGTGGATCGCCCAGGAAGATATATTTATGTTCGGGACGAACAAGATGGAGATTATTGGTCCGCGACTTGGCAGCCCGTCCTGAAAGACCTGTCCGACTATAAGACGGAAACACGCCATGGATTTCGGATATACCCGCGTTACCTCCGCATATAAGGGGTTAGAAATGGAAACCCTCTATGTGGTTCCCGTGAAGGATAATTTGGAACTCTGGCATTTGACCCTAACCAACCGTACATCCAAAACCAAGACGCTCAACTTGATTTCCTATGCGGAACTTTGCCTCTTTTTCGCACAAAACGACATGATCAACTTTCAATATACCTACAACATCGCGAGATGTTTTGAAAAGAATGGGATGATTCATCATACGACGATGATCGAAAATGCCGGGCATTACGCCTTTTTCACCGCGAGCAAACCCTACACTTCCTTTGATTGCGACAGGGAAAAGTTCATGGGGCCATATCATTCGGAAGCTAACCCCCAGGCAGTTTTGGACGGAAAATGCTTCAATTCCGAAGCGAATGGTGGAAACCCGGTAGCCGCGACGTCGATCCCGGTAACACTTAAGCCTGGGGAGAGCAAATCCATTACCTATATATTAGGCGTGGCGCCCTCCATGGCGGCCGGTGCTAAATTGGCGGCCAAGTACCGTAAATCGGGAGCTGTCGAACGGGCTATGGATGAATTGAAAGAACATTGGGATGAGAAGCTGGGTTCCTTGACGGTGAACACGCCGGATAAAGACATCAATTTATGTTTGAACCAATGGAATGCTTATCAAGTGCATACCACGTTCAGTATGTCCCGCGGCCCCTCCATTTATGAGGGTGGTATTGGACGAGGGATGGGATTCCGGGACAGCAACCAGGATGTGCTGAGCGTGATTCACAGTGTGCCTGGGAAGGTGAAAAAACTCATCACTGATTTGGCTAAGAACATGTTCAAGGACGGAACCGCGTATCACCAGTTTTTCCGGTTGACCGGCGAAGGGGACGGTAAAGGATATTCGGACGATCCGCTTTGGATCATTCTTTCCACAACCGCATACGTCAAAGAAACAGGTGATTTCAAGTTTTTAAACGAAAAGATCGCTTGGGCCGATGGCGGGACAGCCACCATGTACGAGCATCTTCGGGCGCCATTGGATTACACATATAAAAACGTTGGAAGCCACAAGATTCCCTGCATGGGTTTCGCTGATTGGAATGATACCCTCCAGATCAACGGACCGAAACCAGGAGAGAGCGTTTGGGTGGCCGAGTTCCTCGTGAAATGCGCCAATGATTTCGTTGAATTGGCCGAAGCGCTGGGCAAAAAAGGGGACGCCCAAAAGTATCGCAAGATGGCAGCGGATATGGGCGCCCGTACTAATAAAGTTTGCTGGGACGGGGATTGGTACGCAATGGCTTTTGATGGATGGGGAACCATGCTGGGTTCCAATAAGCAAAAAGACGGAAAGGTTTATTTGAACACCCAAACCTGGGCGGTCATCTCCGGGGTTGCCGATCAAAAAAGGGGCGAAGAATGCATGGATGCGGTGCGTGAGTACCTGGATTCCAAATATGGGGTGGCCCTTATGTACCCTGGCTTTAAGCATTTCAGCCCCCGCTTGGGCGGGGTGAGTACCTTTCCCCCGGGTTTGAAGGAAAACGGTGGAATCTTCTCGCATGCCAATCCATGGGCTGTCATTGCCGAAACGATTTTAGGACGGGCGGATGTCGCGATGAAATATTACAAGCAATTATTGCCGACAACAAAGGACCAGATCCAGGATGTGCACAAAGCGGAACCCTATATCTATGCCCAGGCCATCGCTTCTAGGGAACACCGTGACTTCGGATTTGCGAGAAATTCCTGGTTGACCGGAGCTGCTTCCTGGAACTATGTGGCAGCCACTCAATATATATTGGGTATTCGGCCGACCTACTCGGGGCTCCGGGTGGATCCTTGTATACCAAAGGACTGGAAAGAGTATCAGGTGACTCGATTGTTCCGTGGAGTGGAATACCACATTCGAGTGAAGAACCCCAGACACATCAGTAAGGGTGTCGCTTTTATGACCGTGAATGGCAAGAAGTTTGATGGAAACGTCATTCCGGCGCAAAAGTCGAGCAAAAAAATCGAGGTTGAGGTTGTGCTGGGTTAATTGGATTTAAGCATCTTAAATGGACCAAGCCCTAACAAACGTTAGGGCTTGGTTTTCATCAAAATAGTGTGGAACGGGCCGTGAAAAGAGCCGTTTTAGGTTTCGTTGACAGCCCTCAAACAGCATGCTATAAGAAGCTTGCTTAAGCTTCGGCGAGGGAAGAAGGAGCCACGCTTGGTCGCCATCATGACGTTGAAAGTCGCCGCAAAAAGCAACCCCTCCACCGTGGCAGGCGCCATCGCCAATAACGTAAGGGATGGAAAAGGCGTGGAAATTGTCGCCATGGGGCCTGAAAGTATCAATAACACGGTCAAGGCTATTGCCATCGCGCGAGGTTTTTTGCGCGGGGATGGGATGGACGCTTATTTCAAACCCGAATTTATTCATCTCACGATTGATGGAGAAAAGAAAAGCGCGATCAAGTTCATTTTGAGCGTCGAAAAGAACGAAAAGTAATACAGATGATTTCTATGTTGAAACCCTGGCCTTAGGACCGGGGTTTTTTATTTTAGGGCGAATAGCTCAGTTGGTTAGAGCACCTGCTTTACACGCAGGGGGTCACAGGTTCGAATCCTGTTTCGCCCACCATATTTTTCAACGGTTTTACGACTTCACTTCCTGGCCGGCAAGGATCCGTGTCATATCCGTGTCAAACTGCCTCTCAACCTGTTGTAGCGCGTTCACCCGGTCCTGCCGGTCGATCCGGTTGTACCGTCTGAACATCGCATAGGTCTTGTGGCCCGATATGGACATGATGACCGAGTCGTTCACCCCCGCCTTCCGCAAGTTGGTCACCGCGCAATGCCGGAGATCGTGGAACCGGAAGTTCTTGATCCCCGCCTTACGGACCGCTTTCCTGAAGCCGGTCTTGATGTTCTTGATGCGCTGGCCCTTGTAGGTGAAGACATAGGGGCTTCCCAGGTTCCGGGGTGTCCGTTTCAGGAGTTTCAAAAGCCCCTCCGTCAATGGCACCTCCCGCTTCTCCTGGGTCTTGGTGTCCGCGGCTTCCAGGGTGACGACCTTGTTTTGGAAGTCCACCTGTTCCCACCGCAGGCCCAAAATCTCCCCCCGCCGCATTCCCGTCCAATAAGCCAGCTGGACGATTGCGGAAAGGCGCGGGGAACAAAACCCCAAGAGGCTTTGGAATTCCTCAAGCGTCAAGGTGCGGTCCCGTGATTCTTCCCGGAAGGCCCGAACCTTTTGAATCGGGTTTTTCTCCAACAAGCCGTTGAAGACAGCCCGGCTCATGATGCTTTTGATTACTCCAAGGTCCCGGTTCAAGGTGCAGTTGGAAAGGGGTTTTCCCCCAAAGGCAACATTGCCCGCTTTCCGCCTTTGGGTCAAATAACCCTCAACAATGTCCGGCGTTAAACTTTTCAAGGGCCTGTTACCAAAGTAACCCTTGAGCCGCTTAACCATCTGGATATCGTTCTCGTGGCTTTTCCTTCTTGCCTCGGAATAAACCAGGAACAAATCCGCCGCTTCGGTGAAGGTGACTTCCGGCTTGTCCTCGGCCAGGAACTTTTCAGCCACGATTTCCCTCGTGTGCTGGGCTAAGACCTGCTTTGCCTGGGTCAAAGGAATGAACCCCAACCGCACTCTTTTGCGCTTTCTTATACCTCCTTCCCGGATGAAGTAATCCAGAAAATACCCCTTATCGTCCTTGCGGAGAAATTGGGGCAATCCATGAACATTAGGTCTACTCATGCGTCCCTCCTAATGTCCCCAGCACAAACATATTACCAGGGGCCAAGATTTTTTCAAAAGAAGTACCCAGCACAACCGCCGAAAACGCGAAAAGTTCAATAACGCCTTCAAAGTGTTGGAAGCATGGGTTTGGGTTGTTTGATTTGGGTTTGAAGTTAGAAGTGGCTTTAATTAGTGCCGCAATATGGGCGGCCAAGCGAACCAAGAGGCCAGACCCCACTACCGTTTTCCTGGATAGGAACTTGATCCAGGGGGAGTGGGGTCTGGCGTCGCAGGTGAGAAAACAGCCGCCCATATTGCGGCTATTTCCTGAAAAAAGATGTGAGTCAGAGTCACGTTCCGCTTTAAGCAGGTTTAAGTTCCGGCTCAAGCGAGTCGTGCCTCTCTTTTGGTGGATCGTTAAATTGAGTTGTGAAGCGTTCAAGGTTTGGGGGATTCTCCGGGTTGATTGACTTGGATTTGAAAGTTCACTTGTCGAAGGGTAACAACTTGCGAGGACGAAATCTTCGGGGAAGTAATCGCCCTTTAAATGCAAAATCTGAAATCTAAAAAGTTCGTTCATCCGTCACCGCCGTGTTTTGTGATATTTATTTTGACTCTCTTGAGCGCCTAAACGTTTCTTTGAACGGAATAATTTTTTTGAATTGTCACTGACTGCCACTTACCGCCGCTAACTGCCACTTGTGATCGGTAGTGATCGTTTATGCGCATTCTCCGTAACCATCGTTAACCATGGATTACCATGGATTGACGCAATAGATTTTTATGACACTCAAAATTTTTGGGAGCGAAAGGAGAAATGAACCGTCCAAAAGGCATGAAGACAATCTCCCTGCAAGGATGCGGTCCATGAGCCAATACCTTGAAATCAGCGATACCGAAGCTCAGCACCTCGCCTGGATTCACTCAAACAAGTTCACCATCCCCGAGTTATTCCAAAAAAAGTTTTATCCCCAAGGCACCTACCGAAACGCTTGTTACGTTCTCAGCAAATACGTCAAAAAAGGTTTTCTGCTTTTCGACAAGCCCCACATGTTCGCGCATAACTTTTACTTCCTGACCATTCAAGCCATTCGCACCATGGACGAGACAGGGCAGATGATTGTCATGGGCCGAAAACACCCCATCCGAATCAACCCCTACGAGCGACAGCATGACCTTATGGTTCAGGAGCTAAGAATCACCTTGGAGGCCTGCCCTAGCTTGGTGGATATCTTTTGGGTCAGTGACTTCGAAATGCGGGCTGGTATCACCCCGCGAACCAAGGCCGAATTCCTTAATGGGGAGTTAGAAAGCAACTGGCGGGTGAGGGCCTATGAAAGGGCTAAGTCCTTGGTCCGAAGGACGCCGGACGGGTACTTTGAAGCCGACTTCCAGGGGGATAGGCGGGCATTTGTCCTGGAATTCGAGCGGACGGCCTACCACTGGAACATGGTCAAGCGGATGGTCTATAACCTGGACGATGCCTTTCCCCATGCCTTGCGGCTTGTCGTCTCGGAAACCGTGCCCCATTCCAGGCGGATGATCCGCTACCTGCAAGCCTGGGTCCGGGAGAAAGACCTTTCTTGGTGGTTCGTGAGTGACTTTCAGAAGCTGACGACCCAGCCTTTCGAAGACTGCTGGTATCAAATCAACCATCCCTTGGAGCAATAGGGGGTTTCCTGGCCGTGGAAAAAATGTCCTACGGTCTTTCATTCGGACGGAACTACAAATTTTAATCTTTCGGCTTTTTTAGGGGTATTTTCCCGTGTTCCGATGGCGAGCCCCCCTATCTCTGCATCAAGTACGGATGCAAGAAACGATAGGGGGGCTCGCCCTCTCCACACGGGAAAACCAGAGGCGTTATTTTTAAAAAAAAGGATGATACAAATTCAAATTAAAATCAGATTCAAGAACAAGACAAAGCAAACCGGAGCAGTATTCAGAGGGGGTAGGTTGGAATGGAAGTGGTAGTGCAGTTTTGGGTGGTAGGTGGTGAAGGGGGTTGGTGTATAATCAGGGGCAGGTGAATTCTTGAAAGTGAAAAAATGATTCAACTCAAAGATCGTTCAACAACAGAAGAACTTCAGGAAGTGGTTGAGAGGGTTATCGGCAGGTTTCATCCCGATAGAATCCTCCTCTATGGTTCTTTTGCTTATGGTGATCCCCGCCCGGACAGTGACTTTGATTTATTGGTGGTCTTGCCCGACCCTCCCGCCCGGCAGGTTGGATGGGAAGCGGCTCATGAAATACGCCTCAAACATCCCCTTCAATTGGTTTTCATGAAGACTGAAGTGTTCGAGGAAACCAAAGACGTTGTCGGGGGCCTTGCCTATCCCGCCAATCATTGGGGAAAAGTGCTCCATGAAAAGGCTTCGTGAACAGGTCATTTGGGACTTTATTCAAGGCTGGCTTAAAAAAGCCGAGAGCGACCTAATCGCCGCCGAGATAACTCTAAATACAAAATCAGAAGACCATTTCATCTCCGCTTTCCACTCCCAGCAAGCCGTTGAAAAATACCTAAAGGCTTTTCTCATTTGGCGACAGGTGCCCTATCTCAAAACCCATGAGATCAAAAAATTATTGTCTCTTTTCCCGGCGGAAGACGCGGAGCTGGTAAAGGGATTGTCTGAAGCTGATTGGTTGACGCCCTTTGGGGTTGAATTTCGTTATCCAGGCGATGAAGTTGCCGACCTGGAAACGGCAAAGAAAGCCGTGGACCAGGCAAAAAAAGTTCAGAAAATCTTCTTTGGATGCCTAAAAGATTATCTCGAAAAGGGACGACCTGGTTAGGGGAAATTTGTTGCCTACTCAAAAATGTTACACGGAAAAAGAGCTTATAAAAGAGTTGAAAAAATTTAAGCCTAAATGGAAAAAATGGTTTAACTTTCACCGATTGTGGGAACAGGATAGTGAAATAGAAAAGTTTATCCGCCATGCCGTTGACGGGAGTACATTCAGAGCTTTTCGCGGAGTTAAAAACCCAGCAATAAAATTTAGAATTTGGGCGAAAAAGTATTTGACCGACAAGCGTTTAGAAGAACTTCGTAAAATAAAAAGTCAAACCGAATATTCTGAATGGCTAAACGATATGAGAAAACACTTGCAAGGCCATTGGAAAGCCAAAAAGAAAATGGATTACGGCCATGCCATGAAACTCTCAAACCTATTGGTAAAGCAACTTTGTTGTTCAAAAAGGGAAATACCGCAAAAAACGTTCAATGAAATAATCGAGTTCATCGAGGTGCCGCTTGATAAATATTCTCTTCAAGCCATAGCCAATTGTAAAAAATATTTGCCGGAAGACGTCAAGATTAAAGGAACTGATGCGATGGGTTATATAAAAAACGATAAGAAAAAGTACAAAAAAATTCAGGATGGTATTCGAATGCTTATCAATGAAAATAAAGTAAAAGTGCCTCCAATTGCTTTCGATTTATTCGTTTGGAACCATGCCCATTAAGGTCCAATAAAGAACATTATGAAAAGAAACGGAGGAAAAATGAATAAAGTATTATTTGTATTATTGGCACTTGGACTAAGTGGCCCATTGATGGCAAATGACAAAATTGTGGTACAGATTAATAACGATATATCCATGGAGAACTATAAAAAAGACCTCTACTTAGCGATGCATTTTTACAAATTGAAAAATTTTAAGGAAGTTTTAAAAGAACTTAAGAAATTTGAAAAGGATACGGCTGTTGAAAATCCTTCGCCAAGTGGACAAGCGACTTATTCATACATCCTTTATCGAGTAACGATGTACCAAGCCCAAATGGCACAAAAACAAGGGAATAAAATTTTGTATTTGGAGTGTAAGGATAAAGCTAGAGATCTATTAGACAGGATTCAAAATATTAGTGATGTGAATGACGAAAGGGTTAATCAAGCACTTGGACCTGGGCACGGCGGAGCTATCCTAGTTGCGATAGATGAAATAAAACCTTATTTTGATTGTTACGATAGTAACGAAAGAAATTGTGATGATTACTTTGTTCAACCGATTGCTACTCCAACCCCTGAAATGATACCCGTGACTGTATCCGTCGAGTTGTCGCCAAAAGCCACTCCGGTAATAAATATGGGTTATTATGAATATAAAAATCCCCCGGGTTTGCAAGTAACGATGAATTGGAACCCGATTCTTGAAAGCACAAATGCCGCAACTACGGTAATTTATCTTCCTAAGGGAAGCGGAAAGCGTTTTCAGATTGAGGAAGAATTTCCTAAAGATGAAAATGCATCATTTACCCTAGTGATTTCTCAACCTGGATCAGAATCCGTAACAAGTCATGGAGTTGATTGTAGTGCTGGTCTTGGTTGTCGCCGGGCAATGATAGACGTTAGAGCGGGAGAAAATATTTCAAATATGTTAAGTGAATCCAGCGGAAATTAAACTGTAGGATCAATCGGTGTCATATACGTGTCAAATTTGGACTCACTGAATGAATTGCAGGCAGTCTTTTTTACGACCCCCTCCATGAAATGCAGGGGCTTACAAGGCACAGGCGGTAAAAATTAGTCGTTCTGCCGTGTCATATACGTGTCAAACTTAACCATGCTTTACGATGCTTGACCATCACTTACCGCCGTTTACCGCCACTTCAAAAAAAGAGCCCTTGCCGCTCAGGTCGTAAAACCGTTGCAGGCAAAGGCCCTTGAAACTGTGCTGGGGACTGTGAATTTTTAAACTCGCTCTAAAAGAGCGTCCAAATATGGTTTCGGTGATTTACACGCAGGGGGTCACAGGTTCGAATCCTGTTTCGCCCACCATTTTTGATAATGATTAGACATTTTTTTCTTACAAAAATATAACCGCTCGCCGACAACTGTTTGCCAGGACTTACTTGTATTTTTGGGCTTTTTGGTTAAAATTCTCTCCCTGTTAAAAAGAGTCGTTGGTTTTTGAATTGGGGGCGTAGCTCAGCTGGGAGAGCACTTCCATGGCATGGAAGGGGTCGTGGGTTCGATCCCCATCGCCTCCACCAATTTTAAAGTCTTTTTCCACTAAACCATAACCTACATGCTGTCAAATCCCACCTTTGAAAGATAAATATCTATCCATAGATGGTATAAATGCGGAGATCCGAGCGGCTTGAATCCGTTCATTTATTGAGCCACAATGTTTTGTCGTTCATTAAACGCTCCAATAAAAATACTTTTAGCTGGAATCCAGTTCGACTCACGACCCAAACAGCAGGAAGTTAATGCTTTCCCGAGAAACGCTTGAACAATTAGAAGATCAAACCTTATCTTCCTACGCTCAAAAAAGCAGGGTTAGCCGGGGACGGCTGCATGCCGAGGAAGAACATCCCTATCGAACGATATTTCAAAGGGATCGGGATAGGATTATCCATTCTTCGGCCTTTCGAAGGCTTCAATATAAAACACAAGTTTTCGTCAACCATGAAGGGGATTACTACCGCACCCGAATTACCCACACTATGGAAGTGGCCCAGATTGCCAGGTCTATCGCCCGTTCCCTGGGGCTCAACCAAGATCTCACTGAGGCCATTGCCTTGGCCCATGACTTGGGACATACGCCTTTTGGGCACTCTGGAGAAAAAGTCCTAAATGAGATCATGAAAGATGAGGGGGGGTTTGAGCATAACGCCCAAAGTTATCGGATTGTGACCCATTTGGAGGATAAATATCCGGCATTTCGGGGGCTCAATCTTTCTTACGAGGTTTTGGAGGGAGTGGATAAGCATCGGACCCGGTATGACCGGCCGTTGGATACCGTGGGGGAACAATACACCCTGGAGGCGCAAATCGTGGATCTGGCGGACGAGATCGCTTATACCTCCCACGACCTGGATGATGGTTTAACTTCCGGCTTGCTGGGTTTTGACGGATTAGGTCAGACGGGTCTATGGAAACGTAATTATGATAAGGTCCTTATCCAAAATCCGGGGCTCGCCTCCAACAAAATGAAATACCAGACGGTCCGCTCTATTATCAATGAAGAGGTTACCGACCTTTTAACAGAGGCGGATTCGAGACTTGCAAGCCGGGGCATCCAAACCCTGGATCAGGTCCGTTCTTGTCCGGAAGAACTTGTTTCTTTTTCCAATGCGTTCCGCCAGGAACATCTGGAGATGAAAAAATACCTTTTTCAAAATATGTACCGGCATCCCAAGGTGACCCGGATGGAAGGTAAGGCCGCAAAGGTATTGAAGGAATTATTCCGTATTTATGAGGAAACTCCAGAAATTCTCCCGGGTAATACCAGGGAAAAAATACGATTGGCCCAGGAGCCTCTCCGCCGAATCATATGTGACTATATCGCAGGAATGACTGACCGCTTTGCAATAGAAGAATACGAAAAGCTGACTGAACCTTCCATACGGGTTTAATTCAGCCCTTTTGGGCCAAGTTGACAGGCCTTCCCTTTGACATTAATATGACCTCACTTTAAGAAGTCCCCGTGGGCGGAATGTTCCCGGGGGCTTTTTTGTTTAAAACCATCCTTGGGCGCGGAGGAAAATCGAACCCGGGGTTGGGAAAGGGGCCTTCCATGGAAACATACCAAATCATCCAACAGGGAGACGATTATCTCTTGCCGGTTTACAACCGCCAGAAGATTGTCCTGATGCGAGGGGAGGGTGCCCATGTTTATGATTCGGAACGGGTGGTATATCTCGATTTCTTTTCCGGCATTGCGGTCAATGGGTTGGGACACGCCTGTCCCGAGGTGGTGGAAGCCATCATCGGGGAGGCAAAAAAACTGGGGCATGTCTCCAATTATTATTACAACGCCCCCAACGTGCAGTTGGCCAAACTTCTATGCGAGATTTCGTTCGCCCAGAAAGTATTCTTTTGCAATTCGGGGACCGAGGCGGTCGAGGCGGCCCTGAAACTGTCACGCAAATATTTCCGCCGCATGGGGCAGGATCGTTTCGAGATCATCAGTTTTTTCCAATCTTTCCATGGCCGCACATTTGGTTCTATCTCCGTGACGGGACAGGTGAAATTCCAAGAAGGGTTGGATCCACTTCTGCCGGGAATCCGTCACGCCCAGTTTAACCATATCGAAAGCGTCAAGAAGCTCTTGAACGAAAAGACAGCGGCCATATTGGTGGAAGTGATCCAATGTGAAGGGGGCATTCGGCCTGCCGATAAAACCTTCTTGAAAGAATTGAGTACCCTAGCCCGGGAGAACGGTATTTTCCTCATTCTGGATGAAGTCCAAACCGGATTAGGCCGCACGGGTAAAATGTGGGCTTACGAGCATTATGACATCGAGCCCGACATGATGGTATCTGCCAAGGCGCTGGGGGGAGGCTTGCCCATGGGAGCTTTATTGGTGACCAACCAGGCGGCCCAGGGGTTCAAACCGGGGGACCATGCCTCGACTTTCGGGGGCAATCCCATCGTTTGTGCTGCTGCCATTGCCAATATTGAGACCATTATCGGGAAGGATCTGGTGATTCATGCCGGTAAAATCGGGGAATACCTCAAAAAATCCCTGATTGGCTTGGTGAAGAATTATCCCCAATTGTTCAAGGAGTGGAGGGGGATGGGATTGGTGCAGGGTCTAGAAATGACCCGCAAGGCCGCATCCCTCGTCACCCATTGCGCCAAACAGGGACTTTTGGTGGGTTCGGCTTTTGAGAATGTGCTTCGGTTTCTGCCCCCGTTGATCATCAAGGAGACGGACGTAGATCAGGCCATGGAAAAACTCAAAAAAGCCATTGAGGAAGAACTCAAGACAACACCTGAAGGATGAAATATGCTAACCCAACCCAAACATCTTCTAACTCTTTTGGAGCTTCCTAACCAGGAGCTTCTGGGAATGTTGGCTCTCGGTGAGAAGGTCAAAAAATCACCATCGAAATATCAAAAGGCTTTGGCTGGGCAGTGCCTGGCCATGATCTTCGATAAAAGCTCGGCCAGGACCCGGATATCTTTCGAAGTCGGCATTTACCAATTAGGCGGTCACGCCCTTTTTATCAACGGGAACGAAATCCAAATCGGTAAGCGCGAGTCCGTGGGCGACACGGCGAAAGTGTTATCCCGGTATGTCCAGGCCATCATGATCCGGACATTTGGCCATTCCATCGTTGAGGAATTGGCCAAGAATTCAAGGGTTCCCGTTATTAACGGCCTTACCGATAGCCACCATCCCTGTCAGGCCTTGGCCGACCTATTAACTCTGCAGGAAGAGTTCAACCGCTTAAAGGGGCTTCAGGTCGTTTTTGTGGGAGATGGGAACAACGTGGCCCACAGCCTCATGATTGGGGCGGCGAAATCGGGGGTTCATTTTCGGCTAGTTTGTCCACCGGGTTATGAAATGGATACAAATCTGATCCGTCAAGCCAAAGCCGAGGCCTTGAAGACTGGCGCGAGGGTCGAAACCACGCACCATATCAAAGGTTCGGTCAAGGGGGCTAATGCCGTCTATACCGATGTTTGGACCAGCATGGGGCAAGAGGCTGAGAAAACCAAGCGATTGAAGGCCTTCAAGGGTTTTCAGGTCAATGAATCCTTAATGAGGGAATCTCCCCAAGCGATATTTCTTCACTGTCTTCCGGCCCACCGGGGTGAGGAAGTTTCCACCGATGTAATCGATGGAGCGCGTTCCCGAGTATGGGATCAGGCGGAAAACCGATTGCATGCCCAAAAAGCGGTGCTCTTGATGTTGATGGGCAAAAACAAATGACGGGACTCAATGCCGATCTACAACCTGAAACCGCCATGGATACAAGGAGCCGATCATGAAAAAGGTTAAAAAAGTGGTTCTGGCTTACTCCGGTGGACTGGATACCTCGATCATCATTTCCTGGCTGAAAGAGCATTATCATTGTGAGGTGGTGGCCTTTATCGCGGACGTAGGGCAAGGGTCTGAAGTGGGGCCTGCCTATAAAAAGGCCCTGAGGACTGGGGCGATCAAGGCCGTGGTCAAGGATTTACGCAGGGAGTTTTTGGAGGAATATTGTTTCTCCGCCCTGCGCGCCCAGGCCAAATACGAGGGTACTTATCTCTTGGGAACCTCCCTGGCCCGTCCCGTCATCGCCAAGGGGCTGGTGGAGACTGCCTTGAAAGAAGGAGCGGACGCCATTTCTCATGGCGCCACGGGAAAAGGCAACGACCAGGTGCGCTTCGAGTTGACGGCCATGGCCCTGGCCCCCCATTTGAAAATTATCGCCCCCTGGAGGGAATGGGATATCCGTTCCCGCGAGGACGCCATCGATTACGCCCAAAAGCGCGGCATCGAGGTGCCGGTCACCAAGAAGCGCCCCTATTCCATGGACGGGAACCTCTGGCATTTGAGCCACGAGGGAGGAGAATTAGAGGATCCCTGGAACGCGCCCTCCCCCCATGTCTTTTTGACCACGAAGGACCCCGCGCGCGCGCCCCAGAAACCCTTGAACCTTGTCCTGGCCTTCGAGAAGGGTACGCCCAAGGCCCTGAACGGGAAAAAGATCGGCGCGGTCGCGCTTTTGGAAAAGCTCAACAAACTGGCGGGCGCCTACGGCATCGGCCGGGTGGACATGGTGGAAAACCGACTGGTCGGCATGAAGAGCCGGGGGGTCTACGAGTCCCCCGGGGCAACGGTGCTTTACGAAGCCCACCGCGCCCTGCAATCCTTGACCGTGGAAAGGGACGTGCTTCATTTCGGGCAGATGCTTTCGGTAAAATACGCTGAGATCATCTACAACGGGCAATGGTTCTCGCCCTTGAGGGATTCGCTGGAGTCCTTCTTCAACGAGATGCAAAAGAACGTAACCGGGGAAGTGCGGGTGGAATTGAATCCCGGCCGGGTGACGGCCACCGGCGTGCGTTCGCCTTATTCCCTTTACCAGCAGGACCTGGCCACCTTCGGGGAGGACGAGGTTTACAACCAGAAGGACGCCGAGGGATTCATCCGGCTTTTCGGCTTGCCGCTGAAGGTGGTGGGGACGGTGAAAAGGAAAAACAAATGAAAAAGACGTGGGGCGGGAGATTTCAAAAATCCACTCATCCTCAAGTCGAAGCCTTTACCGAATCGATTTCATTCGACCAGCGGTTGGCGCCTTACGACATCGAGGGAAGCCTAGCCCATGTCCAAACCCTCGTGAGGGCCAAACTATTGACCGTCGCGGAGGGTAAAAAGCTCCAGGCGGGACTCCTTCAGGTTCAAAAGCTCCTGCAGGCCAAAAAACTCTCGTTCGATCCATGCCTGGAAGATATCCATACGGCGGTGGAAAAGACCTTGACCCGGATCGTAGGCCCCCTGGGCGGGAAGCTCCATACCGGGCGGTCCCGAAACGACCAGGTGGCCACTGATTTCCGCCTTTACCTGCGTCACGCGGTGAAAGAAGCCGTCGAGGCGGGAAGCCGGCTGATCGAGGTTTTGGCCCGCTTGGCTCTGCGTGAGAAGCAAACCCTCATGCCGGGTTATACCCATATGCAAAGGGCCATGCCCATCACCCTGGGTCATCATATGGCGGCTTACGCTTTTATGCTCACCCGGGATATGGACCGGTTCCTATCCGCCTGGGAAAGGGCTGATAGCCTCTCCCTGGGATCGGGGGCCCTGGCCGGAACCAACTATGACTTTGACCGGCAATACACGGCGAAATTGCTCAGGTTAAAATCGGCGATGGAGAACAGCCTGGACGCGGTTTCGGACAGGGATGTTTACGTGGATTTTCTCTCGGCCGCGGCCGTGACCCAAATGCACCTCTCCCGGTTTTCCGAGGACTTGATCCTCTGGGCTACCGCCGAATTCGGATTCGTCGAAATGGATGATGCCTTCGCCACCGGATCCAGCCTGATGCCCCAAAAGAAAAACCCGGACGTGGCCGAGCTGGTCCGGGGAAAGACTGGAAGGATATTCGGCAATTTGATAGGGCTCCTGACCGTCTTGAAAGGCTTGCCCCTGTCCTACAACCGCGATCTCCAGGAAGACAAGCGGTTCGTTTTCGATTCCGCCGACACCGTCACCGCGTCCCTGAATATCATGGCGGGATTCCTCACCACTATGAAATTCCGCCGGGACAGGATGGCCGACGCCGCCGACAAGGATTTGACCCTCTTGGCCACCGATTTGGCCGACGTTTTGGTGAAAGAGGGCATGCCCTTCAGGAATGCCCATGAAATCATCGGCTCGGCCGTCCGTTACTGCCTAGGAAAAGGCAAAAGGCTGCAGGATTTGACTGATCCTGAGCTGAAACATTTCTCGAAAATGTTCCCCGATGGGGTTGGCGCGGGACTCTCGGCCTATCGTTCCGTTGTCAGGAAAAAAGCCATTGGCGGAACCTCGCCCAAGAACGTTGTCCGGCAAACAGGATTATTGAAAAAACACCTGGCGGAAATTAGAAAACGCCTTAGGACATTGAAGGATTAACCCATGACAGGATTTCACTTTAAAAAGGGCCATTGGCATTCGGATGGGGTTTCCCTGGAGAAGATCGCAAGGAAAACCGGCACCCCAGCCTATGTTTACAGCCTTCCGGCATTCGAGGAGAGGTGGAAGGAGGTGGACCAGGCCTATCGTGCGGTCCCTCATCTGGTGGCTTACGCCATGAAAGCCAATGGGAATTTGACGGTCATGAACTCTCTCGCGAAATTAGGGTCCGGGGCCGACACGGTTTCAGGCGGTGAGATATTCCTGGCCCGGAAGGCCGGTGTTCCCGCCAACAAGATCATCTACGCCGGGGTGGGAAAGACTGACGACGAGATCGCTTATGCGATAAAGGAAGGGATCCGTTATTTCAACGCCGAATCCATCCCCGAGATCCTGGCCATCAACGAGGTGGCCCGCAAGATGAAAAAAACCGCCCCCTTGGCTGTTCGTTTCAACCCTGATGTGGACCCCAAAACCCACCATTACATTACTACGGGAAAAAAAGAGACGAAATTCGGAATCTACCTTGGGGACGTGGAAAAGATCATGGGAACGGTGAGGGATTGCCGAAATGTCCATTGGACAGGGGTCCATGCCCATATCGGCAGCCAGATGACCCAGACGAACTCGGTTGGCAAGGCCGCGAAGGTCCTGGAATCGCTGGTATTGCTCCTGAGAAGGGAAGGGTTCCCCATCACCACGGTGAATTCGGGTGGCGGGTACGGGATTCAATACGACCAAGAGAAGGCCCCGGACGCTTCCCGCTACGCCTCCCTCGTGATTCCGTTCATAAAACGGCTAAACGCCCAGCTGATTCTGGAACCGGGAAGGTTCATCGCCGGCAACTCGGGGGTCTTGTTGACCCGGGTGATTTACGTGAAAAAGAGCGGGTCCAAGACCTTTTATATCGTGGACGCGGGAATGGGGGAACTGATCCGCCCCGCCCTTTACGAAGCCTATCACCGGGTGGCTCCCGTCTCAGGCTACCAAAAGGGAACTCAAAAGGCCGATGTGGTGGGACCTATCTGCGAATCCACCGACTTTTTCGCCAAGGACCGCCTTCTTCCCCCCGTCCAGCGGGGGGACCTGCTGGTGATTTTCTCGGCGGGGGCCTATGGCGCCGTGATGGGGAGCACCTACAACGCCCGTCCCTTGGCGCCGGAGGTGGTGACCCGCGGATCCACGTTCTCCATCGCCCGGCGCCGCCAGTCCTGGAGCGACCTGACGAGGCTGGATAACTTCCGAGCCTGATCCGTCCAAAAGTTTTCTTGCGATGGATGGTGAATTTACCTAAACTAACTTCACTCGACACCAACCCCCGCTTGGGGGTTTTCTTTTTTGGGGTCGGTTTTCGGATCAGGAGGTCTCATGTTTCGCGGAGCCTATACCGCCCTTATCACACCTTTCAAAAACGGGAAAATCGACTTTGCCGCCATGGAATCCCTGATCGAGAACCAAATCACCAAGGGAATCGACGGCCTGGTGCCCTGCGGCACGACCGGCGAATCCCCCACCTTGTCCGAGGCTGAGCACAAAGAGGTCATCGCCTTCACCGTCAAGACCGTGCGCAAGAGGGTTCCCGTCATCGCCGGCACCGGCTCCAACTCCACGGCCGAGGCCGTCCAGCTCACCCAGCACGCCAAGCAGGTGGGCGCGGACGCGTCCCTCCTCATTTGCCCCTACTACAACAAGCCCTCCCAGCGGGGGTTGATCGCCCATTTCACGGCCATCGCCGACGCCGTGGATATTCCCCAGATTCCCTACAACGTGCCCGGTCGCACCGGGATCAACATCAATCCCGAGACCCTGGCGGAGCTTTCCCGCCACCGCAACATCGTGGGGGTCAAGGAAGCCAGCGGGAACATGGAACAAATGATCCGCATCAAGGCCCTTTGCGGGAATGATTTCGACCTCATCTCGGGCGACGACCCCTTGACCCTGCCCATCCTGGCCGTGGGGGGAGTGGGGGTCATCTCGGTCACTTCCCATCTTCTTCCCGGGGAAACCTCCCGAATGGTGCACAGCTACCTGGAAGGAAAGACGGCCGAATCTAGGGATCTTTTCTACCAGTACTATGATCTAGT
The DNA here is from genome assembly GCA_963771075.1 of candidate division FCPU426 bacterium. Taxonomy (GTDB): domain Bacteria; phylum Oederibacteriota; class Muellerivitia; order Muellerivitales; family Muellerivitaceae; genus CAVTWJ01. Next base: position 122,624 of record CAVYSE010000007.1, read on the forward strand.
GAAAGCCGTCATGGGCGTGGATGTGAACCCGGTGGGCATCAAGGCCGCCCTGGCCTTGCGGGGCCAGATCCGCGAGGAATACCGCCTGCCCCTAGCGCCCCTGACCGATGAGGCGAGGGAAGGCTTGAAGAAACAGTTGGAACGATTCGGCCTTTTAACAGCGGGAAGTCTCAAATGAGCTTGCGCTTGGTGGTTTCAGGCGCCACCGGCCGGATGGGTAAAGCCATCTTGGAATTGGCGGCTTGTGACCCCTTCTTCGTCATGGTGGGCGCCTTGGAAACCTCCCAGCATCCCGACCTGGGCAAACCCCTTTCGGCCCTTTCGCCTACCTTGCCCGACAAGGTTTTTCTCAGGGTCCGGCTATCCGAAATTTCCCCCGCGCCCCAGGTTTTGGTCGATTTCACCCAGCCCCCCGCGACCCTCGCCTACTTGAAGGAGGCGGTCGCCCTTAAAACCGCCATGGTGATCGGCACCACCGGTTTTTCCGAGGGGGAAAAGGCCGAGATCCAAAAGGCCGCCTTGGCCATCCCCATCGTCCAAGCCTCCAACATGAGCATGGGAATGAACCTTCTTTTTTCCCTCGTGCGGGAAGCGGCAGCTAAATTAGGCCAGGGGTACGACGTTGAAATCGTGGAAGCCCATCATCATCACAAAAAAGACGCCCCGTCCGGTACGGCCCTGACCCTGGGTGAATCGGTGGCGAAGGCTTGGGGGGTTCCCCTGAAGGACGTTGCGACCCATGGCCGGGAGGGCTTGGTGGGGGAAAGAAAGGCCGGAACCATAGGCTTTCATGCGGTCAGGGGGGGAGACATCGTCGGGGACCACACCGTTCTCTTTGCCGGGCCGGGGGAAAGGCTTGAATTGACCCACCGGGCCCACAGCCGGGTGCCCCTCGCCCAGGGGGCCTTGATGGCCGCCCGGTTCCTCGGGGATCAATCCAAGGGTTATTTCGACATGAGAGCCGTTTTGGGCCTGAATGGCTCCCCAAAGCCGTGAAAATCGCCAGGCTGCTACATAGCAATCGTCCCCGTTGGGCCATGCTGCTGGAATCGGTTGCGACCTACCGGCTGTTCGAATCGGAAGCCCCTTGGGCCGATCCGCTCATGGATTCCAAGTCGTATCCTCTCAAACCAGGCCAGCTACTGGTACCGTCGGTCCCTTCCAAAATAATCGCAGTAGGCTTGAACTATCAGGACCACGTGAGGGAAATGTCGCATGTTAGTCCAAAGGAACCGGTCTTATTTTTGAAGCCACCCTCTGCCTTGTTGAACCCTGAGGGCCAAATCCAGTATCCTTTTTCCTCCAATCGCGTTGATTTTGAAGCTGAATTGGCCGTGGTCCTCAAAAAGGAACTCAAAAACGCCGATCCGAAGGAAGCCCTGGGGGCGGTTTGGGGGTTCACCTGTTGCAATGACGTGACGGCCAGGGATCATCAAAAGGCGGACGGCCAGTGGGGCAGGGCGAAGGGTTTTGACACCTTCTGTCCGTTAGGACCCTGGATTGTGACCGATTTTGAGGAGCACGACCAGAAAATCTGCACGAGGTTAAACGGCGAAGAAAAGCAATCCTCCAAAATATCGAACCGCATATGGAGGACGGCTGAATTGCTTTCGTTTATATCGAAAGTAATGACCCTTTACCCTCTGGATGTGGTAACTACCGGGACTCCGGAGGGGGTCGGCCCCATGAAACCGGGGGATCGGGTGGAAATCGAAGTGGAGGGCATCGGCATCCTTCGAAACCAAGTGGCGCAAGAAAGATAGGACTTCATGGAATTCAAGTTATCGAACCGGCTGAACCAACTTCCGCCTTATCTCTTTATGGAGATCGACAAGAAAAAGAAAGCCGCCATTGAAAAGGGTGTGGATATCATTAGCCTGGGAGTGGGCGACCCGGATTTGGCCACGCCCGATTTCATTATTGAAGCCCTTTACCGCGCGGCCAAGGATAAGGCAAACCACCAGTATCCCTTTGGCGCAGGGTTAATGAAGTTTCGCGAAGCGGTGTCCCGTTGGTACCACCGCCGCTTCGGGGTGGACTTGGACCCCAAGGACGAAGTCGTGGCCTTGATCGGCTCCAAGGAAGGTATTGGCCACTTGCCCCTGGGAATTTTGAATCCCGGGGACATCAGCCTGATTCCTTCTCCAGGTTATCCCGTATACCACGCGGGAACCCTTTTCGCGGGCGGTATTTCCTTTTTCATGCCGCTTTTAGAAAAGAACGGGTTCCTTCCCGATTTGGATTCGATTCCTCCGGAGGTGCTGGAACGGTCCAAAATGATCTGGACCAACTCCCCCAACAACCCAACTGCCGCCCTCGCAGGGCCGGATTTCTACGCAAAACTTGTAGCCCTGGCGCAGAAACACAATATCCTCGTCGCAAATGACGCCGCCTACACCGAGATCTATTATGACGGGAAAAAGCCCGTCAGCTTTCTTCAAACTCCCGGCGCGAAAGAGGTTGGGGTGGAGTTTCACTCCCTCTCGAAGACCTTCAACATGACGGGTTGGCGTGTTGGTTTCGCAGTGGGCAACAAGTCCGCCCTCAAGGGACTGAGCACGGTCAAGGAAAACTTGGATTCGGGCCTTTTCAACGCTATTCAATACGCAGGCATCGCAGGTCTGGAAGCCCCTGATTCGGTGACCGATGGGATTCGAAGTATCTACCAAGACCGTCGGGACTTTTTCACGTCGGGTCTTAAAAAATTGGGTTGGCAGTTCCAAACGCCCGAAGCGGCTTTTTACCTTTGGGTTAAGGTCCCGAAGGGTTATTCCTCCGCGGCCTGGTGCGGCAAGCTTTTGGAAGAGGCGGGCGTGGTGACGACTCCCGGAAACGGTTTTGGCCGGGAGGGGGAGGGCTATTTCCGCATGACCCTGACTGTCGAAAAAGCCCGGTTGGAAGAGGCTTTGCAAAGATTCTCGAAGTTGAAATAGGGCTAAGAAGAACGAAGCGAACGGATTAAATTTTCTCGCTATTCCTGGTGAAATGATGCCTTTGGCTTATTTATCTTTGGGGTCCAATTTGGGCCCAAGGGAAGTTTATTTGGACCGTGCGCGGAATGCGACGCGGGAATTTTTCCCGAAAGTTCGGGAATCCTCCGTCTACGAGACCGAACCCGTGGATTTCTTGGATCAACCCTGGTTTTTGAACCAAGTCCTAGAAATTGAGACACCCTTAAATCCGCAGGCCCTGTTAAGCTGGATACGCGGGTTGGAGGATGGGATGGGTAGGCAGAGGGTGACCCCCAAGGGGCCGCGCACCCTGGATGTGGACATTTTGTTGTACGATGATTGGACCCTTAGGGGAGATGAACTGGTGTTGCCCCACCCGCGGTTGATTTATCGGAGGCACGTTTTGGTCCCTCTTTGCGAATTGGCCGATGAGCGACGAATCCCGGGCGAAACCCGAACTCTTCGGGAAATTCTGAGCACTGTCGAAGACTTGTCCCAAGTGAGACGCCATGCTTCAACATAAATATATCGCCATTGAGGGCCCCATTGGTGTGGGCAAAACTAGCCTTGCAGAAATTTTGGCCAAAAAGTTAAGCGCCCGCCTCGTCATGGAAGGTGCGGTCGACAATCCCTTCATCCACACCTTTTACAAAGACATCAAGGCCCATGCCTTTCAGACCCAGCTTTTTTTCCTGCTCTCCCGTTATAAGCAACAGCAGGAATTGGCCCAAAGCGATCTTTTTCAAAGAGGCATCATCAGCGACTATGTCTTCGCGAAGGACCGGTTGTTCGCCAACTTGGTTTTGGATGACAACGAATTAAAACTGTACGAGCAGATCCACACGATCCTCACGGGAAGGATCCTGAAGCCGGATCTCGTCATTTACTTGCAGGCGTCGACCGACGTCCTCTTGAAACGCATTGCTTTGCGAGGTCGTAAATTTGAGAGTCAGATCAACGAGGCTTATTTGGCGGAATTGAACCAGGCCTACAATTACTTCTTTTTCCACTACCAGGAAACTCCGCTGATGGTGGTGAATACCAGCGAGATCGATTTTGTCCACCGCGACGCGGACCTGGATGATCTGCTTGTTCACCTAGGGAAGATCACCAAAGGCACCGTTTATTACCAGCCGGTCTCGGTAAAAAAATAACTGTTTTTAACCGTTCACTGCCGAATGCAGATGGTTTCACACTTGAGGGGTTTCGATGGAACATCAGTTGACCATTCTGGATTTCCAAGCCAAATGCGATCAGGGTGAGAAGATCGCCCTCGTGACGGCCTATGACTACGCCATGGCGCGGGCGGTCGACACCGCCGGGGTGGACGGCATTTTGGTGGGGGACAGCCTTTCCAACGTCATGTTGGGCCGGGCCACCACCCTCTCCACGACGCTGGAGGAGATGATTCATCATTGCAAGGCGGTTGTTCGGGGCGTTCAAAAGGCTCTTGTGATCGGGGACCTACCATTTCTCACCTATCAATTGGGGCCCGAAACGGCATTGGCGAATGCCGGAAGGTTGATGGCGGAAACGGGTGTGGGGGCGGTCAAATTGGAATGGTGTGCCCAAGCGGCCCGGATAACCGAGTTTCTAGTAGGGAACGGTCTTCCGGTCATGGGCCATGTGGGGTTCACGCCCCAGCAGGTCCACCGGTTCGGGGGCTACCGGGTGCAGGGAAAGGATAAATCCTCCGCTTCCACATTGCTCCAACAAGCAAGGGCATTCGAAAAAGCGGGCGCCTTTTCGGTGGTGTTGGAACTGGTACCGCCTTTACTCGCGAAAAAAATTAGCCAGGTTTTGAGGATTCCCACGATTGGGATCGGAGCGGGCCTGGATTGCGATGGGCAGGTCCAGGTGCTCCACGATCTTTTGGGCCTCATGCCGGATTTTCATCCAAAACACGCTAAGACCTATCTAAGCCTTTACCCGACGATACAAGAAGCCATCCGGCGCTATGCTAGGGAGGTCAAGTCGGGAAATTTCCGGCCGGGCCCATGAAAGCGCCCGCTCCACGCACCTTTGAAGATCCAGGAGTCATGCGTACCCAAGCCCGAAAATGGCGTAAGTCCGGCAAAACCGTAGGGTTTGTGCCGACCATGGGTGCCTTGCATCCGGGCCACTTGGAATTGGTGCGCGCTTCCCGGTCCGCCAATGACCTGACGGTTGTTTCCATCTATATCAATCCCATGCAGTTTGGGCCCCAGGAGGATTACAACCGCTATCCCCGGACCCTCGAAGCGGATTTGGCCCTGTTGACCGAGGAAAAGGTGGACGCAGTGTACCTGCCCAATAACCGGGTCATGTATCCCAAGGGTTTTGCGACCACCGTATCGGTCTCAGGATCATTGATTTCGAGCTTGTGCGCCCCCTTCCGTCTCGGCCATTTTGAGGGCGTGGCGACGGTGGTGGTAAAATTGGTCAACACCGTGCTACCTACCCGGCTCTATTTGGGACAAAAGGATGCCCAGCAGGCGGTGATTCTCCGGCAGGTCTTAAAAGATCTCGACATAGAATTGGAATCGGTCTTTTGCCCCATCGTCCGTGAATCCGACGGTTTGGCCATGAGTTCCAGGAACAAAAATCTCACCTTGGAAGGAAGAGCGTCCGCCCCGGTACTTTACAGGGCTTTGAAAGTGGGTAAAAGTATCGTGGATCTGGGGGAGACCGATGTGGAAAAGGTGCTGGAAGAGGTCCGTAAGGTCATCAAGGATGAGCGTGCGGTCAAAATCCAATACCTGGAAGCCGTCCATCAGGAGAACTTAAGCCCCTTGAGAAAGATCGTTCCCGGCATGACCCTGATCGGCTTAGCCGCTTACCTTGACAATGTCCGCCTCATCGACAATATTGTTGTTTAATGACCTTGGATACTTGAGGCAGGGGTTCTAATCGCTTTTCATGGGGTTAATCAACAATCATGGGCCGTTATTTCGTCAAATCAAAGATCCAAAAAGCCACCGTCAAACAGACGGACCTGCACTATGAGGGCAGTATCACGGTCGATCCGGTGTTGCTGGAAACGGCCGATATCGCCCCTTATGAGCAGGTACATGTGCTTAACTTAAACAACGGTGCCCGGATCGTTACTTATGCCATCGAAGGGAAAAGGGGATCGGGCATGGTGTGCCTAAACGGCGCGGCGGCCCGTCAGGCGGAAGTGGGCGATTTGGTCATAATCTTGAGTTACCAGACCATGGAAGGATTACCCCCCAAAGGCTATGCCCCGACTGTAATCCTCGTCAACGCCAAAAACAAAGTGGTGAAGGTGAAGAAGGGAGCCTGAAATGTCCTTGGACCTTTTCTTGGACGATGCCGAGCTCCTTTCCCGGATCGCGCGACTTAAAAAAGAACGGAATGCCGTCATCCTGGCCCATAGTTACGAAAGGCCCGAAGTCCAGGACGCCGCCGATTATGTGGGGGATTCCCTCGAACTTTCCCGATTGGCGGCCCAAACGGATGCGGATGTAATAGTCTTTTGTTCAGTGCATTTCATGGCAGAAACCGCGAAGATTTTATCCCCCCAAAAAACTGTTTTGTTGCCATCGGCCGAGGCCGGTTGCCCTTTGGCGGACATGATCACACCCGCCCAACTTAACTTGGAAAAGGCCAAAAGGCCTCAGGCCGCCGTTGTGGCTTATGTCAATTGTTCCGCTGAGATCAAGGCCATGGCGGATGTTTGCTGTACTTCCGCCAATGCCCTGCAGGTGGTGGAGGCGGTTCCCCAGGACGAGGTCCTTTTCGTGCCCGATCAGCACCTGGGTCGATGGGTCCAGAAGCATTCGACCAAAAAGATGACCCTCTGGGCAGGCTGTTGTCCCACCCACCAGCGCATGAAGCCGAAGGATATCCTCGACCTTAAACGCCAATATCCGGAAGCCCTGGTGCTGGTCCATCCCGAATCGAGCGAGGAACTCTGCAACCTGGCGGACGAGGTCCTGTCCACGTCGCAAATGCTCCGTTATTGCGAGTCCTCTCCTGCGTCCACCTTCATTATCGGTACCGAGATGGGTATGCTTCACCGCCTGCGAAAATCGATGCCGGAGAAAAGCTTTCTCCAGCCAAGCAAAGGCTTGATCTGTCCCAATATGAAAATGACCCAGCTGGAAGATCTTTACGAGTCGCTCAAGGAACTTCAGCACCCCATAGAGATTCCCGAACCCGTACGCTTGATGGCCTTGAAGGCGCTCGATGGGATGCTGGCGGCGATACCCTTAAGGTGAAAGCGGAGGGTAACGACATGGGCCCGGCCGTCCGTATTCGGGAACTTTCTAAGACCTATAAAACTGGGTTTTGGTTCCTGCCCAAGATATCCCATGCCCTGAAATCCCTGAACTTGGAGGTCCAATCCCGACAGGCTTTCGGGCTGCTGGGCCTCAACGGGGCCGGGAAAACCACCACCATCAAGATTCTCCTGGGCCTTTTGAAGCCCAATACCGGGTCCGTGGAGATTTTGGGTGGGAGCATTTCCCAAAGGTCCATCCGCAACCGCATCGGTTATCTTCCCGAACTCCCCTACTTCTCCCGCCAGCACACGGGCCGGGAACTTCTGGCCTATTTCGGCGCCCTGCACGGCCTCTCCGGCAAGTCCCTCGCCTCCCGGGTGGACGAGGTGCTGGAACTGGTGCGCATGACCAAGAGCGCGGACGAGCGCCTCTCAGGCTACTCCAAGGGGATGCAGCAGCGCATCGGCATCGGCCAGGCCCTGATCGGCAAGCCCGAGTTCCTGGTTTGCGACGAGCCCATGAGCGGCCTGGACCCAGTGGGGTACAAGGAAATGCGCGACATTTTCATCGACTTGAAGTTCTCGGGTACGACCCTCTTCCTCAATACGCATATCCTGGACGAGGTGGAGCGCATCTGCGACCGGGTGGGGGTATTGCACGAGGGCGTCTTGAAGGATGTCCGGGACGTACCCGAGATCATGGAATCCGATTTGCCTGTGGATTATTGGCTCGATGTCCAATCGGGGGACGCCTCCAAATTGTCGGGCCTGCCATTCCGGGGTGCGGTTTCCAGGCAGGAGGGGATCCTGATCCAGGGGAAGGCACTTTCCCAAACCCTTTCGACCTTAACCACCCGAAAGGTCAAGGTGCACGGGATTCGCCCCCTTTCCTCCCAGCTGGAAGCCTATTTCCTGAAGGCCATCGGTTTGGACAAAATGGTGGCCCAGGCGAAGGTGACCGCCGCGCCTGAATCGAAAAAGCGGAGGGCCAAATGAAAAGGGCATTGACCGTCGCCGCCTTCACCTTCCGGGAGCTGGTCCGCAGCAAGATGTTTTATATCTGGTTCGTATGCGTCGTGGTTTTGTGCGGCCTGGCCTTCCTGCTTTCCATGCTTAGTTTCGGGGACGCCTTGAAAATCTTCATGGACCTGGGAATGACGGGGATGGAAATGGGCGGGATCATCGTCCTCCTGCTCAGCCTGGCGGTGACTTACAACACCGAGATGGACCAGAAGGCCATTTTCCTCCAGTTGGCCAAGCCGATTACCCGGGGCGAATATCTATTGGGCCGGGTGCTGGGCTTTTTCTCGGTGGTGGGGCTGGTCGTCCTGGGCATGGGTTTGGTGATCGCGGGCCTGGCTTTCTTATTCGGGGGAGAGGTTCCGCCCCTCTTTTGGGCCTCCTCCGCCTTCCTTATCCTGGAAATGTTCGTGCTCTGCGCCATGGGGCTCACTTACCAGACGCTGGGAACCTCCCTGGTGGGGGCCTTCCTCTACACCTTTTTCACCATCTTCCTGGGCCACCTGATCGGCGAGATCGAATGGCTCCTGGGCCAGGATATCGCGGGATGGGTTAAGACCCTCCTGCGGTTCATCGAGTTCATCCTTCCCAACCTGGAAGCCTTCAACCTCAAGGACCGGCTTTATGATCCCACCCTGGTTCTGGGCTGGGCCCAATGGCGGGACGTGTTCCTCTACTCTTTCGGCTATTCTTTCGTGGTATTCATGTTCGGCTGGATCAATCTGGAAAAGAGGGAGTTCAAGTGACGTTCCCCTGGTCGCCCGGAAGCCGGGGTTTGCGGAACGCCCTGGTGGCCCTGTTCCTGGTGTTCCTGGCCCAGGCCTGGCTTTGCCTGAGGCTGGACCAATGGATTCATCCGCTCCCCTTTAAAAACAAGGAATCGCATATGGCGGTGGTGGACAAGAAGGTGACCTCCACTCTCAGGGCGGTGGCCTACTTAACGGGCTACAAGGTGCTGGTGGGCCATTTGTTCTGGATCCAAGTGGTGCAATATTACGGCGACAGCAGCAACGCGGCCGATCATTTTTCCAAACTTTACGATTACTGCTCTCTGGCCTCGGACTTGAACCCCTGTTTCATTCCAGCCTACACTTATGGCGCCGCGGCCCTGGCATTTCATTTGAAGAGGATCGATCAGGCGGAGAGGCTTCTCAAAAAAGGGATCCTGTCCAATCCTGGTGAACCCAAATTGACCCTTTTGCTGGCTTCCATCCTTTATCAAAACACTGAACAATACGACAAGCTCATTCCCTTTCTGGAGGCCCAAATCGACCGAGGGGACGCCCCCACGGTCCTGGTCCATATTTTGGCCAATACCTACCAGAAACTGGGACGCTATCAGGAGGCCATCACCCTTTGGAAAAAATGCTTAAAAGAATCCACCTCCGACTCGCAAAGGATCGAGGCGGCCGCCTTCCTGCAACAACTCTATCGCCTTGAAAAATCAAGACCTTGATCCACCTCTTGACCGCCAGTCCCGCCCTAGACCTGGATATCAAGCTTGAAAGATCGCGCCGTGGAAAAATTGGACTCCTGGAACATTGCCGGTGGGAAGCCGGGGGCAAGGCGGTTAATCTCTCGCGATTTTTGGGAAAATGGAATGTGGCCCATCGCCTTTGGCTGGGAGCTGGCGGGGGCGAGGATCCCGCCCATTTCCTTTATGGGAAATTGCTGAAGCAGGAAGGCCTTTCGGCGACCTTCCTGGACCTGCAAGCCCCTATTCGCATGAACGCCGTGGTGGATGAGAATGGCGTGAAAGGAAAGTACAACCATTTGGGATTTCCACTCCGCAAGAACATTTGGAAGACCCTGTTAAAATCCGTCCGATCGGGGGATCACTGGGTCTTGGCGGGCCGACTTCCCCGGGGTATGGACCCGCAAAGTCAGGCTCAATGGATCCTCTCCGCCCAAAAAAAAGGGGCGAAAGTTCTTCTTGATACTTCCGGCCAGGCGCTCTGGGCCGCGCTCAAGGCCAAACCCTGGTTCTTCAAGGTGAACCTGTATGAATTGTCCGAGGTGGTAAGGCAACGATTCCAATCCCTAGAACAGGTTCCTGCCCTGATGCGAAAGATGGGTTTGGAACATGGCGCGGTCACGGATGGACCGAATGGCGCCGTCCTTTGGGAAAAAGATGAATGCTTTAGGGTCCGAATGGGAAAGCCTGTGAACGGATCCTTGGTCGTGGGCGCGGGGGACGCCTTTATGGCGGGCTACCTGAAGGCCCTGATGGAAAAAATGCCCCTGATTTTTCGGGCGGTCCTCGCCAATGCTTGCGGCGCGGCGGTGGCCCGGACCGATCTTCATCGTTTCAGCCCTCTAGGGGTCTCCCAACTGCTCAAATACACTGTTCTCAAGAGAATCTCGTGAACGGCGAAATCCGTCCCATTTATTCCGTGACCGAACTGGTTCAAACCGCACGTGCCCTCCTGGAAGCCAAGTTTCCCAACGTGCTGGTCCAGGGCGAGATTAGTCGTTTCACCAAACATCCTTCAGGCCACATCTATTTCGATCTCAAGGACGAGAAAAGTCTCGTTTCCTGCGCTTTCTTCAAGGGGTACAACCAAAGCCTGACCTTCCAACCCGAGCAGGGCATGAAAGTGATGGTGGGTGGTCACTTATCCCTCTTTGAGGCGAGGGGACAGTTTCAACTTTTGGTCCACGTTCTTGAACCCCAAGGGGTGGGCGGACTGCAAATGGCTTTCGAACAACTGAAGAAAAAGCTCATGGAAGAGGGGCTGTTCGACGAATCCCGAAAGAAATCCCTGCCCACTTTTCCTGTTCGCATCGCCCTTGTCACCTCGCCTTCCGGGGCCGCCATCCAGGATTTCATGAAAATCCTCGAGACACGGGCCGGCATTGAGGAAGTGGAGCTTTACCCCGTAAAGGTTCAAGGAATCGAGGCGCCGAAAGAAATCCGCCAGGCGATTCTGGAAATATCGGCCAGGAAGGAACATGATGTCCTAGTCTTGACTCGGGGCGGGGGTAGCCTGGAAGACTTATCGGCCTTCAATGACGAGTCTGTGGTCCGGGCACTAGCCAGTTGTTCCATCCCCACCATCAGCGCCGTGGGCCACGAGGTGGACTTCACCCTCTGCGATTTTGTGGCCGACCGCCGGGAGCCCACCCCCACCGCTGCCGCTGCCCATATTGCCCCGGGAAGGGACGAAATCAGGGAAACCTTGTTGGAGAGCCAGCGCAGATTGAAAGAGTCCCTGGAGGCCATCCTGGAGGGTAAACGGAGGGATCTAAGGGAGCTGTCGACCAACCTTAAGGACCGCCGTCCCGATAAGCTCTTGGACCAAGCCCGTCAGAACTTGGACTACAAGGCCCAGGAACTTAAGGATGCCCTTCTCCAGCGTCTTCAATATAACCGGCTACGCTATCAACGCTTCACCGACTTTTTGGCCCGGACCACCCCACTTCAACTCCTTCAGCCTTTGAAGGAAAGGCTCAAGGGTCTGGAAGCCCAATTACAGGCCTTTCATCCCCATGGTCCGCTGAAAAGGGGATATGCCATCGTCACGCGGCGAACGACGGATGAGATCTTACGAACCTCGAAAGGTTTGGCGAAAGGGGAGCTTCTGGATATCCTTTTGCAGCAGGGAACCGTCGAATCGGAAGTTGTTTCAACCCAGGTTAAAAATGAATAAAATGGGAAAATTTTAGTTCAGGGGAAATCTCATGGCTGTTTCACTATCATTTGAGGACTCTCTCGCCAAGCTAGAAACCATCGTTGAAAAGATGGAGTCGGGCGATTTGAAGCTGGAGGATTCCCTCAAACTATTCGAAGAAGGCATGAAGCTCACCAAAGAGTGCAACCAACGCCTCAATGAGATCGAAAAAAAGGTCAAAACGCTCCTGAAAACGGCTACCGCCAAATCCAAAGACGACGAGTCCAAGGATTAAATCCCATGCCTTTCCCCATCGAGGCTTACCTTAAACAAAAACGCCAGATCGTGGACCGGGGCCTTCGACAGGTCTTTCATAAGAGTTCTAACTGTCCCAGAATCCTCTGGGACAGCATGAAATACAGTGTTTTTGCTGGGGGGAAGCGTCTTCGTCCCGTGCTTTGCCTAGCCGCCGCCGAGACACTCGACCTCCCGCAAAAAGAAGCGCTTCGGATCGCATGTTCTCTCGAACTCATCCATACCTACAGCCTTATTCATGATGATTTGCCAGCCTTGGATAATGACGACTATCGCCGCGGATTTAAGACCAACCACAAGGTCTTCGGTGAGGCAATGGCTATCTTAGCCGGCGACTCCCTCCTTACCCTGGCTTTTGAATGGGTTTCTATGCCCGAGGGTTACGCTCCCCCTCGCCGAAAAAACATTCCCCGGATCGTTCGCGAATTGGCGTCCCACGCGGGTTATCCCGGCATGGTGGGCGGCCAGGTGGACGATGTACTATCCGAAAGACAAAAACCTGTTCTCGCCAAGGTCCTTTCCATCCACCGCCGCAAGACCGGAGCCCTCCTGCTTTCCAGCGTCCGACTGCCCGCCCTTTTGGCGGGTGCGCCCTCCCGGAAGGTCCATGCGCTAACTCGGTATGGGCAATCAGCGGGGTTGGCGTTCCAAATCGTGGATGACGTCATGAACGAGACCGGGGACAGTCAAAAAATGGGGAAGTCCCAAGGAAGTGATAGGGAACGCGGCAAGATGACTTATCCCGCCGCTGTGGGCCTGTCTAAATCCCGCCAAGCGATCCGACAACTGACCGTCCAGGCCCTGGATTCCCTGAAACCCCTGGGAAGCAAGGCCGAGGCGCTGAAGGCCCTAGCGGATTACATGTCGAAAAGGACCACTTGAGCCATGGGTACCTTCGACCATCACCATTACAGCAATCTTTTTTACATCACCACGATCGCCTTTCTCGTGGCCCAGGGATTGAAGGTGTTGATTTACTATTTTCAGCACCATAGAATCAATTTTCGCTTGTTTGTCGGCATGGGCGGCATGCCCAGCTCCCATTCGGCCTTTGTCTGCAGTTTGACCACCGCCATCGGCCTGGATACCCGATGGGATTCCCCGGCTTTCTGGCTCTCGGTCGGCATGGCGTTCATCGTCATGACGGACGCGGCGGGTGTGCGCCGGGCCGCAGGCCAGCAGGCGAAGATCCTGAACCAAATCATGGATGACTGGGGCAAGTCGCGTCCGATCCCCCAGCAACGGTTGAAGGAATTTTTAGGCCATACCCCCATACAGGTTGTCGCAGGAGCGGCCCTGGGGATCGCGATCGCGTTCGCGCTCTATCCCTTACTTCCATTTTAAATCGGGGTTTCATGTACAAGTATTTGGACAAAATCGACAGTCCCCAGCGCCTTCGCGCCCTTCCCAAGGAAGCCTTGCCCAAGGTGGCGGAGGAAATAAGGGATTTCCTGGTGACTTCTGTTTCCAAGACGGGCGGTCACCTGGGAGCCAGCCTTGGGACGGTGGAGCTGACCCTGGCCATGCATTTCATTTATGACACCCCCCAAGACCGGATCGTCTGGGACGTGGGCCACCAGGCCTACGGCCACAAGGTGATCACGGGCCGGAAGGACCGCTTCGACACCTTGCGCCAGTTCGAGGGCCTTTGCGGTTTCCCCAAACGCAACGAGAGCGAATACGACACCTTCGCGGCGGGCCACGCCGGCACGGCGCTTTCGGCGGCCTACGGCATGGCCCTGGCCCGGGACGTTCAAAAGAAAAACTTCAACGTTTTGGCGGTGGTGGGGGACGCTTCGATTTCCAACGGCATGGCCATGGAGGCCCTGAACAATATCGCTTCCCATCCCGAACTCAATTTGACCGTCATCCTGAACGACAACGAAATGTCCATTTCCCCCAACGTGGGGGCCATGTCTTCCTACCTGAACAAGATCCTGGCGGGCAAAACCTATCAACGAGGCGAAGGCCAATTTCGAGAGGATGATCGAAAAATTCCCCATGGGCCAGCAGATGATCAATGTGGCCCACCACGCCGAGGAATCCCTGAAGGGCTTCATCACGCCCGGAACCTTTTTCGAGGAGATGGGCCTGCGTTATTACGGGCCCATTGACGGCCATGACATGAAGACCCTGGTCGAGATCTTCCGGCGGGTGCGACAGCTCAAGGGCCCGGTCCTGTTCACGTGATCACCACCAAAGGCAAGGGTTACGCTCCTGCCGAGGAAAACCCGGAAAAATACCATGGGGTTCCGATTTTCGATAAGGAAACGGGGATGACGGTACGCCTCCCGTACCCGGGACGCCGCCCTCCTACACCAAGGTTTTCGGGGACACCATGATCGAACTGGCGAAGGACCATCCGAACCTTTTTGCCATCACGGCCGCCATGCCGGAAGGCACCGGCCTGAAAAAGTTCGGGGAGGCTTATCCCGGCCGTTTCGCCGATGTCGGAATCGCCGAGTCAGCACGGGGTTTGCATGGCCGCGGGGCTGGCCTGCGAAGGGCCTGAAGCCCGTGGTGGCCATCTATTCCACCTTCCTGCAAAGGGCTTACGACCAGATCATCCACGATGTCTGCCTGCAAAAACTGCCCGTGGTTTTCGCCTTGGACCGGGGAGGGCTGGTGGGTGAGGACGGGGAAACCCATCAAGGCGTTTACGACCTGACCTATCTGCGCTGTATTCCCAACATGACGGTCATGGCGCCCGCGGACGAGAGTGAATTTCGAAACATGCTTTTTACTGCCTTGGAACACGACGGCCCCATTGCCTTGCGATATCCGCGGGGGAACGGTGAAGGCGTGTCCTTGGAAAAGGGATTCCGGAAAATCCCCATCGGCAAGGGGGAGATCCTGGAACTGGGCAGGGATTACGCCCTCCTGGCGGTAGGCCGCATGGTGGGTGTGGCCAAGGCGGTGGCCCTGACCTTGAAAAAAGAGGGTTTGCAGGGAACGGTGGCCAACATGCGGTTCGTGAAACCGCTGGACGAGGCTCTGATCCTCTCCCTGGCCCATGAGCATAAGGTCCTTTTGACCATGGAGGAGAATGTACTGACGGGTGGTTTCGGCAGCGGGGTTTTGGAAGTACTCCAGAAGCCATGGGATCACGGATTGCGCGGTCCGTCAGGTCGCCATTCCCGACAAATTCATCGAGCATGCCAACCCCAAGATCCAGCGAGAACTTTGTGGGTTGGAACCCTCGCAGGTGGCAGAAGGGGTCAGGAAAATGTTGAAAACCCAGAATGACGTCCGGCTGGGCGTCGTTTCCTAAATGCCGTCTTTATTCCCCAAGGTCCGTTCGATGATGTGGCCGGTATTCCTGTTGGCGGCAGTTTGGGCGGAGGCCGCCACGTCGACCTCAACAGTAACGCCGGCGCCCAGCCCTACGATCGTGGAAACAGTTCTTCCTGACCTGGCATCCCCAACCCCCAGTCCGGCCCCAAAACCAGCCCCCGTTAAGCATCGAAAACCCAAACATTCTCCCACCCCGTCGGCAATGGCCTTTCCCACCCTGACCGCCCAATCCCTGGCAAGGATGACCCCGGGTACGCAACTGCCCAAGGAAGAAACGGGACCTGCCTATATCCTGGCGACCGACGCCGATGCGATCGACTTAAAAAGGCTTCGGGACCCCAAGGCGCTGGCTCAGGTCCATTCGGTGGAGGATGGGGAAAACTGGTGGTCCATCGCGAGCGACTTCAAGATTGACGTCAATACCCTGATCGGGGCCAATCCGAGCCTCCCGCTCAAGGCCCGGATCAACCGGCCCATCGTCATTCTCTCGGAAAGGGGAGTCCTGCACACGGTACAAAAGGGTGAAACCCTTCAATCCATCGCCTCCATTTACAAGGCGGACCCCAAGGCCCTGGAAAAGATCAACGACATCCATTGGTGGTGGTGGAAAACCCTGAAGGTAGGGGACGTGCTGTTCATCCCCGGTGCCCGGCCCATCCGCATGATCCAGGATTGGCAGGACTATTTCGCCAAACGGAACATATTCGGCAATCCCTTGGGGATGTGGCGCGCCATCACCTCGCCTTTCGGGAAAAGATACGATCCCCTCAACGGCAATACCCGCCACCATTCGGGGTTGGACCTGCGGGCGAAGTATGGGGACCCGGTCTATGCGGCCCGGGGAGGAACGGTTATCTTTACGGGCATTTCCGGCGGATACGGCAACCTCATCCAGATCGCCCACGGGACCGGGTACATCACCTTTTACGGCCATCTTTCCAAAATACTCGTTTCCCAGGGGCAGAAGGTTCGCAGGGGGCAGTTGATCGGGAGGGTCGGGGCCACCGGCCGCGTGACGGGACCCCATCTTCACTTTGAGATCCGAAAGAACGGCAAAGCCGTCGACCCCTTGCCCTATATTTAAATTTTAACCCGATGGTTCTCTAGTAAGAGATTTGGCCCCGATTCGCCCGTCTTTTTCCTATTTTTTAGATGGATGGGGTTTGCTAACACAAGTCATATTTATTCCTGCGGGGTTCCGGCATACTCGGATTTCTTACATTAGGGAGGGGTCATGGCCAAGCGTAAGGGGCGGGTCGAGGTGGACGCGAACCGTTGCAAGGCTTGCGGACTCTGCATGGAATTCTGTCCCAAGGATTGCTTTGAAACGGGCCAGGGCCTGAATCCCCTTGGCTTCATTCCCATTCGTTACCGGGAAGATTCGGATTGTACCGCCTGCGGAAATTGCGCATCCATGTGCCCCGATATGGCCTTGAAGATCTGGGCCCTGGATGATACAGCCGCCGCTGAGGCAAGCCGATGACCGCCACCCTGATCAAGGGCAACGAGGTCATTACCGAGGCGGCGATCGCCGCCGGTTGCACATTTTACGCGGGTTACCCCATCACCCCCCAAAATGAGATTACCTCCTCCATGGCCAGGCGCATGCCCCAGGAGGGTAGGACCTTCATCCAGGCGGAAAGCGAAATCGCCGCGATCAACCTTTGTTTCGGGGCCTCGGTTGCCGGCGCCCGCGCCATGACCTCCACCTCCTCCCCCGGTTTCAGCCTCATGCAGGAGGCGGTGTCCTACATGGCCGGTTGCGAGGTCCCCTGCGTCCTGGTCAACGTCATGCGGGGCGGACCCGGCTTGGGCAACATCCAGCCCTCTCAGGCGGATTACTTCCAGGCCGTGAAGGGCGGCGGCCACGGCGACTACCATTGCCTCGTCCTGGCCCCCGCCACCGTTTCCGAAGCCTACACCTTCACCCAAATGGCGTTTGACTTGGCGGACAAGTATCGCAACCCCGTCCTATTGCTTGCCGATGGCCAACTGGGCCAGCTCATGGAGCCGGTGGAGCTTGCCCCTCCGCAGGCCCGCCAGCTGCCTCCCCGTTCCTGGGCGCTGGACGGCGCGAAGGGCCGCAAACCCAGGCTCATCCGGTCACTCCTGATGGTGGACGGTGAACTGGAGAAGCATAACTACGAACTTGCCAAGAAATATCGTTCCATGGCCGGGGAAGCGCGTTGGGAATCGGAAAAACAGGAAAATTCAGAATTGTTGGTGGTGGCCTATGGTTCCACTTCCCGGGTGGTCAGGGCGGCCGTGAGGGAGGCGCGAGCCGGGGGTTTACCAGTTGAGTGGTTCCGCCCCCAAACCCTTTGGCCCTTTCCCTCGGAGGCGGTTCGGGAAGTTGCCCAACGCTGCGGCCGGGTGTTGGTGGTGGAAATGAGCCAGGGCCAGATGGTGGAAGACGTACGGTTGGCCGTGGAAGGCAAGGTGCCCGTGGAGTTTTTTGGGCGGCCGGGCGGGGCGGTGCCGAGCCCTAGCGAAGTCCTCGCGGCCATGAAAAAAGCCCTCGGAATAAAGGCTATGGCATGAAACTGACCAATCCCCTCGCCGAATCTATGAAAGAAACTCCCCATACCTATTGCTCCGGGTGCGGGCATGGCGTGGCGCACCGGCTGGTGGCCGAGGTGCTGGATGAGCTGGGGGTACGCGAAAAGACCGTGGGGGTAGCGCCCGTGGGTTGCGCGGTATTCGCCTATGACTACTGGAATTTCGATGTAACCGAGGCGCCCCATGGCCGAACCCCTTGCGTGGCAACCGGAATCAAGCGGGTTTTGCCCGACCATGTGGTATTTAGCTACCAGGGGGATGGCGACCTGGCTTCCATTGGCATGGGTGAGATCATTCACACCGCTAATCGGGGAGATAACATCACCGTGGTCTTCATCAACAACGCCAATTACGGCATGACCGGCGGCCAGATGGCGCCCACCACCCCCATGGGAATGAAAACCGCCACCACCCCCCTGGGGCGATCCATGGGGGACGGCCATCCGATCCACGTACCTGAATTGTTGAACGCACTGGAAGCCCCCGTCTACCTGGACCGCCAATCTCTTCATGACCCCGCCCACGCTCGAAAGGCCAAGCATTCGCTGAAAAAAGCATTCCAAATTCAAATGCAGGGCAAGGGGTTCTCGTTGGTGGAAATATTGTCGGCCTGTCCGTCTAATTGGGGCATGACTCCTGTGGACGCCTTGAAGTGGATGGGCGAGCACATGATGAAAACTTTCCCGTTGGGTGTGGTCAGGGATAAATCTTAAAGGCTGAAACAAAAAATTAATTATTCACCGCGGATATCCGGAGCACACCGGGAACTAAGGAAGATTAAAAAATTAAGAATATTCGATTTTAGGATCGATTTTCTTCGCGAATTTCGCGACCTCGCAGTGAATGATGTCTTTGGGGGGCTGGCATGAGGGAAGAATTTCATTTTCGAGGTTCGGGCGGGCAGGGTATCCTGATGATGGGGCTCGTCATGGCCCATTCCGCCCTCAAGGACGGTCTTCATGTGACTTGGATCCCCTCCTATGCAGCCGAGCGCCGTGGCGGGGCTTCTTTTTGTGCGGTGACCGTTTCGGATGAACCGGTGGATTGTCCCCTCACGGACCAGCCCACCCTTCTTTTCGCCATGGACCAGCGCGCGGCCCACAATTACGCCCAGTTTCTACGGCCGGACGCCGTGCTTATTTACAACGCATCGCTGGTGACTGAGCCGCCCGCGGGGAAAAACCGTTCCTTCGGGATCGAAGCCTCGAAGATAGCCTCCGAGGCCAAACTGGCGGCTGCGGCCAATATGGCGGCTTTGGGGGCGGTCTTGGCGGTCAAACCCGTGGTGAAATTGCCCACTGTCGCCCAAGCTTTGGAAGTGGCGTTGGGCGAACGCAAGAAACACCTAGCCCCAGCCAATTTCAGCGTGCTGGAAACCGGATTCAAGACCGTCCGTGCAGTTTCCCCCGTCATATTTTAAAGATTCAAAGTTTTCACACTTGGGTATTCCATCCACTCTTCCCGATAAAGATGAATGAATGACAGGCTGGTTTCTTGCGGAAATCAACCTAAGCATTGTTGAATAGTCATCCATATATTAATTAAGCCCAAGAAAAACCTTATTTCTCCCCCTTGCTTCTTGAAGGCAACCCCGATTTACTGCTTGGACATGGATATACTGATGTTCTTGCGGGGATAACACCTCACAGATACGCTCGAATTTGACCGCAAATCAAGGAAAGACTCGTTGGATCCAAGATTCTTAAAAGAAAAGGGAACCGAGACCTTCACGGGCAATGAATTGATCGTGAAGGGGGGAATGGAAGCCGGGATGCACCTCCTGACCGGCTATCCCGGTTCACCGGTAGCTGATGTATTCGAGGCCGCGGCCAATGTAACCCCCTACCTCAGGGAAAAAGGCATTCTCGCCCAAATCGCCAACAATGAGGCACTCGCGGCTGCTCGGTTGAACGGGGCCCAAATCGCCGGTTTAAGGGCCATTGCCGTCATGAAATCCGTGGGTTACCACGTGGCGGCGGACGCACTTTTCGCTGCCAGCCTGGCCAAAACGGGCCATCGGGGGGCGGGCGTCATTGTGATCGGGGACGACCCCTGGAGCGAAACCACCCAGGTTCCCATGGACTCCCGGCGCCTGTCCGACCATCTTTTCATCCCGGTGCTGGAACCGGCTACCTTTCAAGAGATCAAGGATTGGATCCGGGTCGCCTTTGAGCTTTCCGAGGAATCTGATCTTTTCATCTCCTACCTGCTCATCACCTATAACGCGGAGGGGGGCGGATGTGTGGAAACCCGACCCAACCAGCCTCCCTCGGGGACTAGCACCCTCCATAAGGTCACCCTTGACAGTTCCACCTTCGATACCCAGCACAGCATCGTACTTCCTCCCCATACCCTGCGGTTAGAAAGGGAATCCCAGGAGATAAAGTTCCCCCAGCTTCTAATATCGGCCCGGGCCAAGGGCATCAATCGGGTCCTGCCCGGGGACGGGAAGAACGACCTTGCTTTCGTGACGGCGGGCGCCTCCTATACCTATCTGGAACAGGCCCTCTCCGAATTCGGCCTTTCCGGCAAGATCCCCATACTCAAACTGGGTATGACCTATCCCGTCGACCCGGAAGCGGTGAAGGAGATTCTGAAACATTCGAAGAACCTGGTTGTGGTTGAGGAGAAACGCCGTTTCATCGAGGCGCAGGTCCGCAACATCGTCCTGGACCTATACCAGGCGGGAGATTTAGAGGAGATGCCGACGGTTTGGGGTAAAGTTTTTCCCGATGGCTTAAAAGGCTTTCCTGCCGACCAGGGCTTAAGCCCGGCGGAGGTCATGCGGACCCTGGCCCCCCTGCTGGATAAGTACGAGCGGTCCAGCGCCCAGGTGAAAAAAGAGATCACTTTCCTCGACAGCCTGGTCCATACCGACATAGACATCCCCAAGCGGACCGCTTCCTTTTGCCCGGGCTGCCCCCACCGGGACTCGGCTACGATCTTCCTTCAGTTGGTGAAGGATTTCAAAGACCCGGCCTTCATGAAACGAAAATACAAAAGGGAACCCCTGGATATATTGTTCCACGGCGACGCGGGATGTTACGTGCTCCTCTTCATGCCTCCCTTCGGTCCCCTCATGCACAACTATATCGGAATGGGCCTGGGCGGCGGCACCGGCGCGGGCCTTACGCCCTTCTCCACCAACAAAAGTGTTTGCTTCATCGGCGATTCCACTTTCTTCCACTCGGGTCTTTCGGCGGTTTCCGACGCCATCAAGAACAAGCAGGATGTCCTCTATGTGGTCCTGGACAACAAGACCACCGCCATGACGGGCCACCAACCCCACGCAGGCATGGACCAGGACCTGATGGGCAACCCCACCTTCGCCCAGGATATCGAGAAGGTCCTTGCGGGCCTGACCGAGGGCTTGGACGTTTCCATCGCCCGGGTGAACCCCGAGGACCGGCAGGCCTACCGGGACCTGCTTGAGGAAATGATCCTGGAACCCGGGGTGAAATTCGTGATCGCCGACAAGGAATGCGGCATCACCTACCACCGCCGGTTCCGCAAACAGATGAGCAAGGAAAACGCCAAGCTGGGCTATCACCCCACCCAGAAGCGCATCAACGTGAACGACCATGTGTGCGAATATTGCCTGGAATGCACCAACTTGACCGGTTGCCCCGGCCTAGCCATCGAGGAAACCCTTTATGGGCCCAAGATCGGCACCGACCTTTCCTATTGCGTCTCCGACATGGCCTGCACCCGCACCAAGGTCTGCCCCTCCTTCGAGGAGCTCACCATCCTGCGCAACCACAAGGCGCCCTCCTTGACCCTGCCCAACCCGGAAACCCTGCCCCTGCCCGAATCCGCGAGTTTCAACGAGGACTGGCGAGCCTACTTGTGCGGAGTCGGGGGCATGGGCATCGGCAGTTCAACCGCGGTGCTGGTGCGGGCCGCGCTTAAAAAGGGCTACCACGTCACCTTCTGCGACAAGAAGGGCATTGCCATCCGCAACGGGGGGGTCAATTCCCAGATCACCTTCTCCAAGAGGAAAAAGGTAGTCGCGCCCCTCTTTCCGCAGGGCAAGGCCGACCTGATCCTGGGGCTGGATATCCTCGAAGCGGCCCGGGGTCTCGACCCCCGGATGAACTTCCGGGTTGGGAGCCGGGAATTCACCCACTCGGTGGTCAACACCCACAAGACCCATACCATCCTCACCCTCATGGGCCAGGACGATTTTTCGCCCGCCGAACTGGCCGAGCTGTTCAAGAAGTACACCATGGATTACCTGGGCGCGGACATGAGCGCCATCGCGGAAAAGTACCTGGGCAACAAGGTGTTCGTGAACGTGCTGATGTTGGGCGTGGCTTTCCAAAGGGGGCTTCTTCCGCTGAAGCTGGAGGACCTGGTCGAGTCCATCCGGGAGAACTTTCCGGCTCGCGCCGCAGATTACAATATCAATGCCCTTCACCTGGGCCGGGACATGGCGCTCAACCCGGACAAGTACAACGCCGACGTCCGCATGGGCTTCCAGGAAGTGATGACGGTCAAATCACTGGTGCTGGGCGCTTCCCGGGCCAAGACCTACCGGGCCATGGCCGACGAGTTCCTAAAGGCGTGGGAGGGCGACGAGGACACCCGGCTCCAGTTCGTCACCCGGCTTTACGACCTGATCGAATTCGAGGATATCCATTACGCGCGCTTCTATTTGAACCGGGTGCTGGAAATCCTGAGGAAGGACTCGGCCCGGGAAGGGTTTGAGGCTACCCGGGTGGTGGTGAAATACCTGCACAAGGTCATGGAGATCAAGGACGAGGTATACGTGGCCCATCTGCTGACTAGCCCGGAGAAATATAAGAAGGACGCGAAACGCTATAAGGTGGACCTAAGGGGCGGGGACCGGATCGTCTACAAACACCTCAACCGTCCCCGGTTCGACCTGTTCGGCTTCAGCCTCGAGTTCGATTTCGATAGCAGTGACTGGATGCTTCAGATCATGAAGCGCATGAAATTCCTAAGGCTCTTGATGCCCTCCTGGCACAAGCGAGAGAAGGCCTTCCGGGCCTGGTACCAGGGCCTAACCGCCAAGTTCGAGTATCAATCTCCGGCTGAATACCGCCGTTGGGTGAGGGCATTGAGCGTGCCGGAAGAGGTGAGGGGCTACCGCGAGGTCCGGTATCCCAAAATGGAGATTGCCATGGAGAAGGCCCAGGCCATCCTTTCCGGGGCCGAGGAACCCATGGCCTATCCGCATGACACCTTGAAATCTAATAAAACTGCAGTCCGTTGAGGAATTTTAAACACCCTACCCCATCCCAATCCTTGTTTAGCCACTGATCCACACGACCCGCTTCGCGCGTATGAATAAACAAGGTTAAAAACGGCTAAAAAATTAATTTATAATCAAATGCGTCTCATGTTTCCGTTCCGAGCTATAGTTTTGGGTTGAAAGGATTTATTTTGGATAAAAATTCACGAAAACTATTATTCTTGCTTATCTTCGCGCTTGCGGTTCGTCCACTGGGCGCTGCCCACTTGCAGACCCTCATCCTCAAGGCCCAAAAGATTGACGCCAGTCATTTGATCCTTTCCTGGGAAGACCCCAATCCCATCATCGTCCAGGGTTATAACGTTTACAGCCGACAAGGGGGCCAGGGGCCCTTTTTCAAGCTCAATAGCAAGCTGTTGCGCACCAACCAGTATTATTTGACCGCGACCGCTGATTCCCAGTTCACCTTCCAGGTACGGGAAGTGGTTCAGCAGGAACCTCTTCGGGAAGGGTTAGCCTCGCTGGAATTGATGTTTTCCCAAAGGATGAATTCGGTGGACAAGAAAGCGTTGGACCCATCGCCGCGCGGGATCATCGACCTGGTGAAGGTGGCTCATATGGCGAAATGGGCCAAGCCGGGAAGGAAGAACCTGGCGGGCTACAACGCCTATTACTGCGAGAAGCAGGATGGGGCCTTTATCAAGGCTAATGATGAGCCCTTCAGCAAGGTGAAGGCGCTTTTAAAGAACCTCACGCCAGGCAAAAATTATTACCTTGTCTTTACATCGTTGGGTAGCAACAACAAGGAAAGCGAACCTTCGGGGGTCTTGATGGCCCAGGCGGAACTTGCCCCGCCCGATCAGGCTTCTTTACCGTAACCGTAAATTAACGGTGATGGAGGTCGGGGCGAAGGCATTACTCTTTTGGGTGAGTTAAAAAAATGAAACAGACTTTCTTTGGGTCTTCCTGTGTTTGTCCTCTTTTGCCATTTTGGGAGCTAAAGAAAACAGGACTCTATCGACTTTTATCAACGGTTTATAGATGGTCGGTATGTTTTATATTTTGGTTTATTTTGTTTTTCGCTTCTCCCCTCATTGCTGGCGAGAAGTTCTCATCAATGACCTTTAAAGAACTTCTTCCCCTCGCGGTCTGCGCTGAAATGAATACCCTGGGGCAGGAATGCGGTATGAAACCCAAGGAATCGGCCAATCGGCAAAGTGCGGTGCAAACAGCCTTGGATGATCTTTGGTCATTGAATTATGGTGAGAAATCGCCTTTCAAGGACCGGCAAGCCGCCATCATTGTCCGCCGCCTCATTCGTTTAGACCTGGGCGTACTGGTTAAAAACCCGAAATTCGCGAAGATGGTATTTTTAAGGGGCGAATTGGGCATTCATTTTCTTTTGGAACGGAACCAAAAAGATGATAACTGGGATCGATTAACATTGCCTCCCGAAATGATTGACCAGGTGTCGAGCATGGGTCGGGAAGCGGAGGACCTGTTCAATCAGGGGAAATATATTGAGATGCGCACAATCCTATACCAGGCCCTTTGGCTGGCCATGCCGTTAACGGCTGGACAACCCTTGCCCGACCTGAATGGAGGCCAGGATGTGGTTTATAACCTGATGGGTATTGCCGGGAGGATTCAACCCGGTTGAAAAAAATGACTATTACGGCTTGGTTCTATCAATAGCCAAAAAGGATTTACAAAAGCAAGAAGGTAAAGCGAAGATCGCGATAAACCATTTAAAGTCGCCTCGTTGAAATCCCTGGCTTTAGCCCTGGACGTGCGAATTACGCACGAGTCGTCCCAGCCTAAGGCTGGGCAAGCGAATCTTGGACTTTGTGGAACCCCGGTCTTGCCCGGGGGCTCCACCCAATAGGTACATGTTCATACACAATGATCAGTTTTAATGATATTTGGCTTATTCAACGGTGCTTAAACTGCCTGCCCCGCCGCCCAGGCGGAAGACCAGGCCCACTGGAAGTTATATCCCCCCAGCCAGCCCGTCACATCCACCACCTCGCCGATGAAATAAAGCCCCTTCACCTTGCGGCTTTCCATGGTTTGAGACGAAAGTTCCTTTGTGTCCACACCACCTTTGGTGACCTCGGCCTTGGAATAACCAACGGTGGAATCAGGACGGATCCCTAAGGCAACCAGGGTTTGGCTGAAGTCCGCCAGCTGTTTATCCGAAAGCTGGGACGCGGTGGCTTTGGGCGGCAGGTAGAGTTCGCAAAGTCTTTCGGCCAGACGCTGTGGAAGCCTTTGGCCCAGAAGGGTCTTCATCTCGGACTTGGACTGATTCTTCCGCTCGATCCACCATTGGGTCAGGCTTTCGACCGTTTCATCAGGAAATAAATTGAGATTGATCAAATCTCCCTCTTCCCAATAGAGGGAAGCCTGAAGTGCGGCGGGGCCGCTCAAACCCACGTGGGTAAAAAGCACATTTTCTCTAAAGGAACTGTTTCTACAAGTTGCCACGCAATCCACCGAAAGACCGGTCAGGTCGCCGAAACGTTTCCCATCCGCCGGGGAAAAACGGAATCCATCCAAGGCGGGGCGAGTGGGAACGACTTTTAGCCCGAATTGCAGGGCCAATTGGTATCCGAAATCGGTGACCCCCAATTTAGGAATGGAAAGCCCTCCCGTTGCTACCACCAGTGAATGGCTCATATAGAGGTTTTCAGATGTCCAGATCTTAAAAAGGCCTGATTTTTCGACCGACTCGACCTTGACCCCCAAGTTGACTTGGACAAGGGCGGACTTGCATTCCTTCAATAACATATCCACGATGTCTTGGGCGGAACGGTCGCAAAAAAGCTGGCCTAATTTCTTTTCATGGAAGGGGATGTGGTACTTATTGACGAGTTCAATGAAATCGGCGCTGGTATATCGGGAAAGGGCCGATTTGCTGAAATGGGGGTTTTGGGAGAGGTAATTCTCAGGTCCCGCGCCCAGATTGGTGAAATTGCACTTGCCGCCGCCCGAAACCAGGATTTTGGAGCCGGGTTTGGGGTTTTGGTCCAGTACCAGGACGGAACGTCCCCGGAAACCCGCTTCTTTTGCGCAAAAGAGGCCCGCGCCACCTGCGCCCACGATGATAACGTCGTATTGTTTCATGGTTTCAGTATAAACCATGGCTCGCTGGAGCAAAAAAGAAGAACTTTGGTTAAACCAAAAAAGAAACCACGGTCGTGGAAAAAATATATTCCCATAGAGTTGTCTTTTTTGTTTCACACGGGAATATAATATTTATGTAATTTAATCAGCTTAGGTCTTTTCCTGCCTTGAAGGGTTGAAGCCCTTTAGACGTTCATCGTTTAAAACCCATGGCTCGTTCCTAGTTCATTCAAAAACTTTTGCCGCGAATAGGCCTGTTGAGTAATAAAGATTTTTTAACCCAACCCATGTAAACGCTTTCCTACGGGAGAGGCTCTTGTTTCAGCCATTTCGACAAAATTCATCCGGCGCCATGCTGATGCAATTGGGAGGAAATCCCTTTTCGCTTCCCGGTGTTTTTTTATTCAGCCGGTCAAACCTTGGCATTGCCTCGGGGGATGGCGACCGGATCAAGAGGGGAGAATCCTGTTTTCGGAAGGGTGAAGCCGCCCTCAAAAAAGCCAGGCTCAATGCAGCCCAGGAACAATTTGAGCTGGCCTTGGAAGCTTACCGGGAAGCCGGGGATTCCATCGGCATTGGCAAGAGCCTGCTCCAGGTGGGACGTTCCCTGGAACTGAAGGGCCTCTATGACCAGGCGTTGGAAAAATACAGGGAAGGAGCTTCCCAGTACCTGGGCTTCGGGGACCGGAACGGTTTCGCGCGGTGCCAGGCTTTTCTCGGCAACGTGGCCTGGGCGAAGGGGGATTATCCCGACGCTTTGCGCGTTTTCACTGAGGTGCTGGAAACATTTGTGAAAACGAAAAACGTCTCGGCCCAGGCCTGGGTTCATGACCTTTTGGGCAACCTCCACCTGGCCATGGGAAAATATCCTGAAGCGGAGGAATTTCACCGAACCGCCTTCGCCTTGGCCGGTGGTGAAAATGCCGACCCAACTGGGAAGGCTTGGAACGAATACCACCTAGGTGCGGTGGAACGCTATCGGGAAAAGATATGGCCCGCCCTGGAACATTTCACGAAGGCCCTGGCTTATTTCAAGCGTCTTAAGGATACCCTTGGGCTTGTATCGACGCATATCCATCTTGGCGAGATCGCTTGTGAGCAAAAACAACTCGATAAAGCCCAGAAACATTTCCAAACCGCGCTCCAACTGGTGCTTTCCACCCAATGCCGGCCCCTACTGACGGATGCCCTGGGGGGGGTGGCCCGGCTGATGAAGGCGCGGGGTGAAGGGCGAAAAGCCATCGGATTGCTGATGGTGGCCCTGTCCCATCCCACCTGCCGGAAGGAAACCAAGGACCACATGGTTTCCATGGGTCAATCGTTGGAAGCCAATTTTTCGGCCAAGGAAAAGGAAAATGGATTTCTCTGGGCCAAGGATTTCACTTTGGAGGAAATGGCGACCTCCTGGCTTAAATCTCTTTCCCCAAAAAGACTATCGAAATCTTAACAACCTTAAACTTTCACAGCGACCCGTTCCCTTTACGTGGAGGACAATGAAATGCGGGTGGCGCGAAGATCGCTAAGAAAAACATAGTTTCGTTACAGTCTTTAAATATTCGATAAACGAACCGCCTGAAAATGACCAAACCTCCAAAACGAAACCAAGTTAAAATCGATCCTCAATCATAGCAGTTATCCTGAAGGGTAAGTTCATTCCGAGCTCGTTCATGGGTAACTATTTGCGAATGACTTTCCGGGAGAAGTTCTTATGAGTGAAATACCTGTCTCGAACATGGGGGACGCGCCATTGGAAGGCCCTTTATTAAACCGCCGTTGGGTTTCTTGGGCCGCCGGGTCGATCCCCGTGATCCTGACCCTGCTGGTTTACCTGCCTTCGCTTCACAACCAGCTCGTGAATTGGGACGACACGGAAGCGATCCAGTGGAACCCCCACTTGCGGTCCTTCAGCCTTCATAACCTCTTTTGGATGCTCACGGCCTTTCACCTCGGCAATTGGGTACCCTTGACCTGGTTTTCCTTGGCGTTGGACTACCGGATCGGGAAATTGGACCCTTGGTTCTATCATTTCCACAACTTGATGTTGCATTGCGTGAACACGGGGCTGGTTTTCGTCCTGTGTTCGCGAATCTTGGGGGTAGCGCAAAAGAACGGTTTGATTGGAGCTGAAAAAAAGGGTTGGGTCCTCACCTCGGCCTTTCTGGCGGCCCTGTTGTTTGGGCTTCACCCCATACACGTGGAATCGGTCGTTTGGGCCACCGAACGCAAGGACATGCTTTACGGATTTTTCTACCTCTTATGCCTGATCCTTTACCTGGATGACACCGTCGGTCCAAACCGCAAACGATGGAAGCTTCATCTTTGCCAGGGGCTGTTCGTCCTGTCCCTCCTCTCCAAACCCATGGCGATCACTTTGCCCCTGGTGCTTCTGCTGTTGGATGGGTGGCCCCTCCAAAGATTTAAACGCGATCGACAAAATTTATTCCGCGAAAAATTTTTCTTTTTCCTCGTGGCACTGCTTTCCCTCGGGGTCACGGCGTTTTCCCAGGCATGGGTGGGAAGCCTGGCAAATCTTTCCCAATTGCCATTGGATTTCCGCATCATGAATTGCCTCCATTCCCTCGCCTTTTATCTTTGGAAAATGATCTTTCCCGTAGACTTGGCGGCGCTCTATCCGCTTGACCTGCGAAAGACATTTTCCCCCTCTTATGTGTTTTCTTCTTTTGGTGTGGTGGTCCTGTACTCGGCCTGCGGCCTTTACCGTAAAAAATACCCTTGGCTGTCGGCGGCGGGGTTGTATTACCTCATCATTCTTTGGCCGGTATTGGGCCTAGTACAAATGGGGTCTCAGGCGGCTGCAGACCGCTACGTATATCTCGCTTGTATTGCACCCTTTCTGCTTTTCTCCTCGGCCTTGTCCTTCTCCCTTTCGAGCCGTCCTTATGTTTTCGAGGTGGTTGCTGCCATGCTGGCCATGGGGATGGCTTACAGCACCATTCAACAGGGCAAGACCTGGAGGGACAACACGAGCCTTTGGGAACAGGTGTTAAGGGTTCATCCTAGGAATTCCCAGATAGCCCACGCCAACCTGGCTGATGGGTATTTGAAGACCGGACGTTTTGAGGAGGCCTTAATGGAATTCGATCGGGGCATTCGGATCGGGCCTCCCTCGGCCTTCACTTTCGATTGGAAGGGGGTCGCCCTGATGCAGTTGGGGCGCGTCAGTGAGGCGATGGCCAGCCTGGAAACCGCGCTCCAACTGGAACCCCGAAATCCCCGTGTCCACCTCCACCTGGGATGGGTCTTCGAACGGATGAAAAGGCCATCCGCAGCTTTGGGAGAATTCGAGCAGTCGGTCTGGGATGATCCGGATTTTTCGGATGGCTATTACGAGATGGGGTGGCTCTATCTGGACCAGGGGCAGATGGAAAAGGCTAAGCAGGCCTTTCAGCAGGCTCTCCGGTTGGACCCGGACAACTGCACCGTTTGGGCGGGGCTGGGCGTAGTGGACCGGTATTAAGAAAATGAAAGGTTATTTTTTTTACCTTTCATTGCCTTGTCCCGTACCTCAATGACTCTGGGATGAATATTGAATTTGCTTCGATTTCCTGAAAGTTGAATAACGCACTCTCCAACTTTATAGTGTCTCCATGCTCCGCCAACTCACCATCAAAAACTTCGCCATCGTCGAATCCATCACGATGGAATTCGGCCCCGGCTTCAACGTGCTCACGGGTGAGACGGGGGCGGGTAAATCACTCATTGTGGACGCCCTCTATTTCCTCCTGGGCGACCGGTTCGACCCAGAACTATTGCGCGCCGGCGAGGATCGCCTGGCTGTGGAGGCGCTTTTTCAAATTCCCAAGGATGCTTGGGCCGCCCGGTTCATCCGAGAAAAGGGGATAGACCCGCAGAATGGGGAGATCCACATCAAACGGGAATTTTCTAAATCCTCGGGCAAGACCCGCAGTTTCATCAATGGCGAACTGGCTGCCGCCGCCTTAATCGCACAGTTGGGGGAAGGTCTTCTCGACATCCACGGCCAACACGAGCACCAGTCCATCTTCGACACGAACAAGCACCGAAATCTGATTGACTCTTTCGGCCGCCTGGAAAACAAACTGTCCGCCACACAAAAGGCCTATCAAGTCCTCAAAGCCCTCCTGGATGAACGGGAGCATTTGGGAGGGGACCGGAGGGAAATCGCCCGCAAGACCGACTTGCTCCAATTCCAAGTCAATGAAATCGCCGCGGCAAAGCTGGAAGGGTTGAACGAGGAAGAGTTGAACCGGCAATACCAGAAACTCAAACATGCCGAGAAGATTATGGGCTATTTGGGAGAGGCACAACGCCTCATGGATGAGGAAGGGGAAGGCGGCGCTACGGGGCTTTTCGGAACCGCTTTGAGCCGGGTGAAGGACGCGGCCCGTTTGGATATGGAACTGGAACGAATGGTCGAAGCCGGTTCAAGTTTGCAGGAATCCCTCAATCAATTCTCCTATGACCTGGCCCAGCGGCTGGAAAACTACGCATTCACGGAGGAGGAATTCCAGGAAATATCGGACCAAATCGACCAGTTGACCACGCTCAAAAGAAAATACGGCGGGTCGGCCGCTGAGATATTGGAGTATCACAGGAAGATCGAGGGGGAACTGAAGGCCCTCATGGGCCGGGAAAAAAGGCTGGGTGATATCGAGAAGGAGATCTCTTTCGCGGCGGAAAGTTACCTCGAAAAGGCCGGGGAATTGAGCCGTAAACGGCAGGAAACCGGAGACGGATTGGCCAAGCAAGTCGAGGCCGCCTTGAAGGAACTGGGTTTGAGCCACGCCCAGTTGGGCGCAAGGGTGACGCCCCTGGAGGAGTCGGGAAGCGCCGCCCAAAAGGACGGGAAGGGTTTCGCGGTCACATCCCAGGGGTATGACCGGGTGGAGTTCATGTTTTCGGCCAACCCTGGGGAGCCAATGCGGCCACTGGCGAAGGTGGCCTCGGGAGGGGAAGCCTCGCGGGTGATGCTGGCCCTAAAGGCGGTGCTGGCGGAAAGCGACGAGGTAGGCACATTGATTTTCGATGAGATCGATACTGGGGTCGGGGCCCGAACCGCCTCGGCGGTGGCGGGCTTGCTTCATACGGCTTGCCGGGTCC
Source organism: candidate division FCPU426 bacterium (assembly GCA_963771075.1). Lineage (GTDB taxonomy): Bacteria > Oederibacteriota > Muellerivitia > Muellerivitales > Muellerivitaceae > CAVTWJ01. The sequence continues at coordinate 154,037 of CAVYSE010000007.1, forward strand.
AAACAGCTTTTATGCATCTCACATCTTGCGCCCATCGCCGGCTTGGGAGAGAACCATTACGAAGTGGCGAAGTCCGTGGAAAAAAATAAAACTACCATCGATGTTTACCGTTTAACAAAGGATAAAAGAATCGAGGTGTTGGCGAAAATGCTTGGCGGGGAACCCATTACGGAAACTTCCCGCAATCACGCCAAGGAATTATTTGCAAGAATTCACCCTTCCGGTTAAGCTAAAACCCATTTTCTGGCAGCAAAATAAACGAAAATTTCGGGAGAGACGAAATGAAATTATGGAATCGGTTGATGTTGGTCGGGTTGGTACTGGCTTTTGCCATGAGCCTGTTTGTCACCACGGCAAGCGCCCAAACCTCGAAGAAGAAAAAGAAGACCGTAGCCACTGCTGTGGCAACCCCGGTGGCGAAGAAAAAGGCCGTCGCGCCTGTCAAAAAAATCGTCACTGGTACCAATTTGGAGGGCCGTTCGGGCTTGTTTTACGGGGATACTTCATCGGTCGCCCCGAAGGACGTCGTTGAGGGTTCGGTCAATGTCATCGCCGAACTTGGAACGGACACTAACTTCTTATTTCCGGTCGGCGGCCATTATGGATTGGGGGATAATTTAGAGGTTTCCGCAGGGGTTAAGCCTTGGATTAATTCTTATACTACCTCAGGGACACCGGCTATTGTTATTGGCGGTGTAACCCTTTATCCGGCGGTTGCAGGAAAAACCTATACAAATAGTGATTTGATAATCAATGGGGGCGCAAAGTACGCCATTCTCGCCACGAACCGGGAAATGCCCGATTTTAGCATCGGCGGCCAGGTATATATCCCAACCTATACGGGTGGTGTCTTCGTGGTCCAGCCTTACGGGACCGTCACTTATGTCTTGCACAACGGTTTGCTGTTGAACGGTGAGTTCGGAATTGGTATTTGTTCAGCGACCTACGTCGTGTTCGACGGTGGCGTGGCCTATCCGATCACACCGAAGATCACTGTCATCGGCGAAATCGGAGCAAACCAAGGCGGTTTTGGTTATGCCGATTCCGAGTTGGCCGGCGGGGCCAGGTTTGATATCGGTGGTGACGCGAAGGTTCAGGCCTTGATCGGGGTGCCCTTTAACGGCGGCGGAGTCGTTCTAGGCGCCGGACTGATCCTCGCCTCCAGATAATTTTTCAAAAACGTTATTTCGGTAAATCAGCCGGGTCCCCTTTAAAAGGGAACCCGGCTTTTTTATGATGGGTCCATGAGCGAAACTATCCTTCGAAAGGCTCGTCCTTCGGATACCCGGGCCATATTGAACCTGATCGCCTCTTATTCCTCTAAGGGGTTGCTGTTACCCCGGCCATTCGCCCAGGTGATGGAAAAAATACGGGATTTCACGGTCATTGAAAACGGCGAGGGAAACCCCTTGCTGGGGGTGGTCGCCCTTCACCCGGTAGGGGAAGACCTGGCTGAAATACGAAGCCTGGCGGTTAGGGAAGATGCCGTTGGAAAGGGGATGGGTCGCCGATTGGTCGATTATTGCCTGACCGAAACTAAAGAAATGAAGCTCCATCGGGTATTCGCCCTAACCTACTAAATTGAATTTTTCGGTAAATTGGGCTTCCATAAGGTTGAAAAAATGACATTGCCCCAGAAAATATGGGGTGATTGCGTGCATTGCGCTAAATTCTCCGATTGCGACGAGGTCGCCATGCTTCGGGTTCTTAATCCATCATGACCGAAACCACCGCTCCCTCCCCCCGGGATCCCAAGAAGAAAAGCCCCCGGCCCGGAACTGCACGGCTTTTCGCCGGTTATTACGCGGATCTGTTGATCGCCGCCTTCTTGAGTTGGATCATTTGTTTCAGCCTGAATTGGCAAACCTATTGGATTTGGGTGACCCTTTGCGTTTGGACTGGGGAGGTCGCCTGGTGCCGGGACCGGTTGGTTCCGACCGCGGGCGAGTATATTTTAGGCATCCGGTACATGACCTCTTCTTCCGCCCATGTGGTGGCGGATATCCAGGTGCTTCACCCCAAACTGGTGTTGAACGGATTCCTGGTTTTCGGCGGAGTGGTGGATTTGACCTCTTTCCCTTGGATTCCTAAGCGGCTGGACCTTCCTGGGACGGTCAGTGGTGGGAGGGGTCGCCCTTGATCCGCCCTGGTCGCTGATCTATTGGGTTGCCACGGGTTTGCTCTTTTTCCTGGCCGCGACGGCCATGCTGGGCGGATCCCGGAACGCCGTTTGGCTGGTGCCCCTAGTCCACGCCTGGTTTTCCATCGATTTCAACCGTTCTTTCCAGGGCTGGACGGAATTGTTCCACCACGACCTGATCTTTACCCCGACGGTCTCCAATGCCATGATCGCGGCCGCCAGATCCCAATCCAACGTGATACTGGGAATGTTCTATCTTTACAGCCTTTATCTGGTGGTGGTCGTCGCCTTTTCTCGCAGACATTTAGTGAATTAAACCCGCCGCGAAGAAAAAGCCTTTTACGCCCCCTCGACCGATTACTGACAGCCGAAGAGGGGTTGGTTATAATCAACTTTCTTTTTCCCCACTAAATTAAGAGGAATTTCATGGAGTCCTACAACTTTACCGAGATCGAGCAACGCTGGAAGCGAATTTGGAAAGAAAATAAGACCTTTTCTTGCGACCTGGCCGAGGCCGACAACAAATATTACACCCTCGTCATGTTCCCTTATCCCTCCGGCGATTTCCTTCACGCAGGCCATGGGCGCAACTATATTATCGGCGATGCGGTTTACCGCTATTTCCGGGCCAGGGGGCACAATGTCCTGAATCCCATGGGGTTCGACGCTTTTGGCCTGCCCGCGGAAAATGCCGCCATCCACAAGAATATCCATCCCGAGACCTGGACCCTGGGCAATATCGAGCGCATGAAGGGTCAGTTTTACGATTGGGGCATGGGATACGATTGGGACAAAGAGGTGGTTTCCTGTCTGCCCAATTACTACCGCTGGACTCAATGGATCTTCCTGAAACTCTACGAGAAGGGTCTGGCCTACCGCAAAAAGGCTTACGTGAACTGGTGCCCTTCCTGCATGACGGTCCTGGCCAACGAGCAGGTGGTGGACGGTTCCTGTGAGCGGTGCGATTCGGTGGTGGAGCAAAAGGACCTTGAACAATGGTTCTTCAAGATCACCGATTACGCCGAACGGCTTTTAAATGATATCGACCGGCTGGAAAACTGGCCCGACCGGGTCAAGACCATGCAGCGCAATTGGATTGGCCGGAGCGAAGGGGCCGAAGTTGTTTTCAAGGTTGAGGATTCCCCCGAAACCATAACGGTATTCACCACCCGGCCCGACACCCTTTTCGGGGCCACTTACATGGTCCTGGCTCCCGAACATCCCCTGGTTGCGGCCCTCACCAAGGGAAAACCCCAGGAAAATGAAGTGAAGTCCTTCGTGGAAAAGGCGAAGAAACAAAGCTCGCTCGACAGGGTAGGCGAGAACGCGGAAAAACTGGGGTTGGACATCGGCGTTAAAGCCGTCAATCCGGTGAACAGCAAGGCCATCCCCATCTTCATCGCCAATTACGTCCTTATGGAATACGGCACTGGGGCCATCATGGCTGTGCCCGCCCATGACAAGCGCGACTTCGAATTCGCCAAGAAATACCGGATTTCCATCATCCAGGTGATTGACCCCGCTGAAGAGGTCAAACATGCTTGGAATGCCGAGAACCATGTTTATGACCCCCAACAGGAACCCTATACCGATGACGGCAAACTGATTAATTCCGGTTTCCTGAACGGCTTGGGAGTGGAGCAATCCAAGAAAAAAATGTCTAATTGGCTTTCCGAGAAGGGCCAGGGCAAAGCGGCGGTGACCTACCGTTTGAGAGACTGGCTCATTTCCCGCCAGCGTTATTGGGGCGCGCCCATCCCCATGATCCATTGCGCCAAGTGCGGCTGGGTCCCCGTGCCCGAAAAGGACCTGCCGGTGGAACTTCCCAAACAAGTAGAATTCAAGCCCACTGGAGAATCGCCCTTGAAGAGTGTTCCTTCTTTTGTAAACACAACCTGCCCCAAATGTGGGGGCATCGCGAGGCGTGAGACTGACACCATGGATACCTTCGTTGATTCAAGCTGGTATTTCCTTCGCTATATCTCGTCTCAGGACGACCAAAAGGCATTCGATTCCAAGACGGCCAACCAATGGCTTCCCGTGGATCAATATATTGGCGGGGTTGAGCACGCCATACTCCACCTGCTTTATTCCCGTTTCATCACCAAGGTACTGAAGGACCAGGGCTTCATCAACTTCGACGAGCCCTTCGCCCGTCTTTTCACCCAGGGCATGATCACCAAGGGCGGGGTCAAGATGTCCAAGAGCAAGGGAAACTCAGTCCAGCCGGATACCCTGATTCAAAAGTACGGCTCGGACACTTACCGCCTCTACACGCTTTTCATCGGCCCGCCTGAAAGGGACGTTGAATGGGACGACCGCGCCGTGGAAGGTGGGTTCCGATTCCTCAACCGGGTCTGGAAGCTTTACCAGGAGTTCCTGGAAAGGCCCGACGCTTCCACCGCCCGATCGGCCGAGCCGGCCACCGAGGCTGATAAGGAAGTGAAACGAAAGACCCACCAGACCATCGCCAAGGTTAGCGAGGATATGGTAGGCGGGTTCCGTTTCAACACCGCCATCAGCGCCATGATGGAGCTATTGAACCTTCTTTCCGACTATAAAGCGGGGCCCGAGGCGAAGACGGGTCTGATCCGGGAAGCGTTGGAGTCGATGGTCCGGTTGATGGGGCCCTTTACCCCCCATATTTCGGAGGAAATGTGGAAGGGGTTAGGAAAGGAAGGAGGGCTTTTCGCGGGTGGGTGGCCCAACTTTGATCAGGGCTGGCTGAAGGCGGACGCTGTTGAAATTGTTGTGCAAGTCAATGGCAAGATCCGCTCGCGCCTGACCGTGCCCCTGGGGTTGGATGAGACGGGGATTCGGGCGCTGTTGGACCAGGACGAGAAGCTCCAAAAGGGCCTGGAAGGCTTGAAGGTGCAGAAACTGATCTGGGTGAAGGATAAGCTGGCCAACCTGATCGTGAAGCCGGTATAAGGAAATGTTTACCAGCAAAGCGCCAAGGCGCCTGGAACGGTCATTTAAATTCCGGAAAAAGAAAAAAATGATAAAGCCATTCGTGTTCATAACGACTTTGTTCATCTTGGAAGGATTGGGCATCGGATGCCGGCCGCCCATTTTGATAGTGCCTTCTTATATCAAAACCGTTGGCGTCGCCCCGGTGGATAACAAGACTAGCTGGTTCGGATTGGATACGGTTCTGACACAAAATCTCATAACTCAGTTCCAGCAGGACGGGCGCCTGGGGATTGAGGACCCGGATCATGCGGACATGGTGGTTAAGGTTATTATCCGCAAATACACCGAAACCCCGGAGAGTTTCGACCCCAAAACCAACGCGGTTCTGCAATACCTGGATTCGATTGATTACGACGTGGTCGCCCTGGACCATGTCGAGAGCAAGACCCTGACCGAAACCACCGGTTTGACCGACAGTCTTTATTACTATACGACCTACAATGTGGGTGCCATTCCCCAGACTCGGGACCAGGCCCTTCTCCAACTGGAACAGGATATGTCCCGCTTGATTGTGCTTCGGGTGATGCAGGGAAATTAGTGGAAATTGAGATAATTTCCCCCGGAGACAAAGAGGCACAAATGAAACTTCATGGGGGGACGTCCGAAAAAAGGAAAGGAAGCGCTATGAACCTAATAAGAACTGCTAACAAAGCCATAAACTTTCACCGCGAAGACGCGAAAATCACGAAGATAAGCAAAGTTTTGTTACAGAATCTAAAATTCATTACTTTCGTGGTTTGGGCGGCTGGGTTTTCGCTGGAGTCGACCGCTTGGGCCGACCTCCAATGGATCACGGGGAGCATCCCCAAGAACGCGCCCGCCAGCCAGAACGGGAACGTGGTCAATGACGCACCAGGAGCCCCGCCTTCTTCCGCTCCCGTGGCCAACCAGGAAGTGATTGTCAGCCACATGATCACCTGTTCCAAAATCGTGAATCAGTACCCCGCCGATAGTGTCAATTATTTCTATCTGGATAAGAGCCAAGAGATCAATTATTTCGCCTATTTTCTGATGAAGCCCTCCAGCCGCATCCACACGGCTACGGTGGAAGTTTACAATCCCATGGGTTTCCAGATCCTGAAGCATGACCAGGAGTTCACGGTGGGATTCACGGACCGGCTCCTGACGGTCGAAAACAGCACCTACCAATGGTACCTGGTCTCCACCAACCTCCAAATGAACAACCTGAACGCCTCCGAGGGCCAGACCGGGCTTCCCAAGGACGTGGGTCTCTACACCATCCACCTGATCGTGGACGGCCAGCTTGTCGGAATCACCTTCTTTTACGTGAAGGCCCAAGCGCCTAAGTCGCCCGAGGCCTTGCCATCTGCCGCGCCCGCAGCCAAGCCGGGAGCCGGGGCCAGTTCTGCCCCCTCCACTTTCCTCCCTCCGGCTTTCAATACCCAGCCCATCCAACCGATACCCGGGGCGATCCAATGAGCCAAGGGTTTTTTCGAGCCCGCCCGTCAGGGGTCCTCGATGTACTTTGACGATTTTTTAGCCAGGTTAAAAAAAGGGACCCTAGCCAATCTAGTCCTGTTATATGGGGAAGCGGAAGGCGTGCTTTCCGAAGGAAGCCATGCCTTCAAGCAGGCATTCCTGAAAATTCACCCCGCCGCCGAGCAACAGGTCTTTGAGGGCGGGACTCACAGCCTCAGCGACGTCTTATCTTCCGCACAAACCGTGTCCCTGTTTGCCGAAAGTCAGATGCTTACGGTGAAACACGCCGAGAAATTCCTGGGGGGGAAGTCCGACGAGGGCCTGAAACAACTTGAGGCCTACGCGAAGAACTTCAATTCAACCACCTATTTGTTGTTCCTGGCGGAGGGCTTGCGGAAAACATCCAAGGCCGTCAAGGTTTTCGAAGGCTCCGGATGGGCGGTCCATTGCGCTGAAATCCCGGAATGGAAGATCCCGGCAATGGTTAAGGCGGATGCCCAAGCCCTGGGATTGAGCCTGCCGGAGGATGCCTCCCAACTATTGGTCCAGAAGATCGGGCCGGACCTTTCCTACCTGAAAAGGGCTTTGGAGCAGTTGTCCTTGATGATCCATCCCCGCAAGAACGCCGCCTTGGAAGATGTGAAAGAACTCCCCGCGCCCGGCGTGGAAGCGGATGTATTCCCCTTTTTGGACATGATCGGGAACCGGAATGGGGAAAAGGCCCTCCGGATGTTGGCTCAGATGCCGGGCGGCCCAGACCCGGGAACATTGGCGCTACTCTACGGCCGTATTCGCGAGTTATTGGGGCTGTCCTTGGGCCGGGCCAAGGGAATGGACCAGGCCGCCCTGGCTTCCCAAATGGGCTTAAATCCATGGCGGGTGAAAGTTCTCTGGGATCAAAGTGGAAAGTATAGGCCCGATGAACTCAAGGCGGCGATGAAGGATTTGATCCATCTTCAGGCGGGAATGGTGACGGGCAAGTTGAGCAAAGAGGCGGTCGGGGTTTCCCTGGAAGGGTGGATCATGAAATGGGGAACCGCCCCTAAGGCAGGGATTAGGCAAAGATAAGATCATTCACCGCGACGACGAGAAGATGAAAAAACGCAAAGAAGGGTCGAATAATTTCTCCGAAAATTCACGACTTTTCGGGGTTTCTTCGCCTCTTCGCGGTGAAAATAGTTAAGACGATTTGGGCGTTAAGCTTTGAACTTCTTGGCCACGAAAGCGGAGAGTCGAGAAGCTTGGCGGGAGGCGGTGGCGCGCTTGAAAATCCCGTGGGACCAGGCCTTGTCCAAGGTTTTGATGGCGACGATCAGGTTTTTCTTGGCTTCCTCGGCGGTTTTGGCGGTGCGGACGGCTTTCACGGCCGTGCGGATGCGGTTTTTCTCGGCCGAATTGCGGGCAGTGCGGCGTTCGGTGCGGCGGACATCTTTAATCGCGGACTTAATAAGCGGCATGGATCCTCCAACAGGGTTTAAACAATGAAAAACGAGGGCACATGGTAAACGAAGGCAGGGGGGCTGTCAACAATGGCTGATTCCAAGGGCTCTACCTCATCCTCGTCGGGTTTGGACGGGCATTTCCGGCTGGTCACCTTCGCGACCTCCATCAGCCGGATCACCGGGTTCGTACGTGACCAGCTCAACGCGGCCCTTTTCGGAGCGGGTTGGATGTCGGACGCCTATTTCATGGCCATCCGGATTCCCAGCCTCATGCGGGATCTTTTCGCGGAAGGCGCTCTTTCCAACGCCTTCATCCCCTCCTTGACGTCCCGCCTGGGGAACCGCGAAGACGCCTGGAAACTGGCCTCTCAAGTTTTCACCCTGCTTTTGATTGTGACCGGCGGATTGACGGCCCTGGGAATCCTGTTCGCTCCCCAACTGGTTTGGGTGATCGCCAACGGTTTTACCCAGGTAACGGATAAGTTTGCACTGACGGTCCAACTGACCCGGTTCCTTTTTCCTGTCCTAACCTTCGTGTCCCTGGCGGCCTTGTGGATGGGAACCTTGAACAGCCTGCACAAATTCACCTGGCCCGCCTTTGCCCCTGTTTTCATGAATCTCACCCAGATCGGGGTGGGGTTCCTCCTGCTGAAAGTCTGGAAAGACGAGACCCCGGCCGGAGAACTGCGTAATATCCAGTTGTGGACCCTCTCCATGACCCTGGGAATGCTCCTTCAATGGCTGGTCCAATTACCCGCCGCGAGGAAGGAAGGCGCGGCCTTCCGCCTAGCTTGGCCGCCCAACCATCCCGGGGTTAAGGAGATGCTGAGGTTGATGGGGCCCGCAGTGGTAAGTTCCTCCGTCTTGCAAGTGAATATCCTGGTGAATCAATTTTTCGCGTCCTTCTTAACCACCGGCTATGTCACTTACCTCTATTACGGCCAGCGTTTGTTTCAACTTCCTTATGGTATCTTTGGAGTTTCCATAGCCACCGTGGTTTTTCCGCTGTTATCCCGCCAGGTTGGCCTAGGGAGGGACGGGGAATTCGCGGGAACCTTATCAAGGGCCCTGTCGGCTGGCCTTTTCATGATGGTGCCCTGCACGGTAGGAATTTGGATCACGGCACAGGCCGCCTGCCTGCTCGCTTTTCAACATGGCAAGTTCACCCTCGAGGCAAGCCAGGCTGCCGGTGAGGCGACCGCGCTCTACGCGCTCGGGCTGGTGGGTTCCTCAGGGGTGAAGATATTACTTCCTGCCTTTTACGCGAGAGGAAACTCAAAAATACCGCTTGTGTCATCCCTTTACGCCATGGGAACTAACGCTGGTTTGAACCTGGCCGGCTTTTTATTTTTGGAGGATTCCCACCTGCGCTTTTGGGGCCTGGCCCTGGCTTCCGCGGTCGGATCGCTGGTGAACCTGGCTTGGCTCTTGACCCATCTCAAAAAGGTGCAAGTGTCCCTGGAATGGGGTTTCCTTGGTTCGGAAGGCCTGAAAATTATCCTCGCTTCCGCCTTCATGGGGCTGTCGGCTTGGGGAATAAGGGAGTGGCTCGCGCTAAATCCGATGATCTGGCCCCGGCTCACCAACTTCCTTTGCCCGGTCCTGGCGGGAGGACTGGTTTATTATCTCTTGGCCCGATGGATGAAAATGAATGGTTTGATTTGGGTGTTAGGGAAAAGACGCCTTGAATCCAAGTGACCCTTTTTTAAATAATCCGAAAAACCCAACCTTTTGGGGAAAGTCTGCCGCCCACCGGTTCATTTATTTATTCATCGGCCTCGTATTAGGCATAGGCCTGGCGGGATGGCTTTACTTACAGTACGGTCCTTCGTTTGGGATTGGGACAGGGAGTAAGGATTTCTTGAATGATTCGCTCAAGAATCTAAGGAGCGAAAAGGCCAAGCTCGAATCCGCCATCCAACAAACGCCCACTGATCCGGAACTCTTTCATCATTTGGGAAATATGGATGTCAAATTGAACCTATTGGAGGATGCTCGGAAGGCTTATGAAAAGGAAATCGGCCTAAATCCATCATCGGCATCGGGTTACCTGAACTTGGGGAATGTCCTGTTCCTCAAGGCGGATGAGGATCCCCGGTTGTTGGACCAAGCAATTGCCTGTTACAGCCAAAGCGTGATTCTGGATCCCCATTCTGTGGAGGGCCATTTCAACCTGGCCTATGCCCTTTATGCGAAAAAAGATAAGGATGCCGCGCTGGGTGAATTGGAGGAAGTTCTTCGTTTGAACCCACACCACGCGCAAGCCTTGGCTTTGAAAAAACGGATCGCCCCATGAACCAGCCGCAAGAAGTAAGGATTCGGGGTTGGGCCCTTGCCTTGGATCGCGCCCCCCTCTTTCTTTCCGTTATGCTCGTGTTTCTTGTGCCCTTGGTGAACCAGCCCGATGGGATGGACCCCCTATTCCTCAAACAGGAACTTTGCCAGATTTTAACTTTTTTGATGGCGGCTCTTTGGTTATGGCGATGCTTTCAAACCGGCAAAATTGAATGGGCCTATAGCAAAGCCCTCTGGCCGCTGGGAGCCTTGGTTTTGTGGACCGCGCTGACCGCCGTTCTTTCCCCCTATTCGCAGGTGAGTTGGGACTATTGGAAAAATTGGATTTGTTTTCCTCTGCTTTATTTTCTTTTCACGCTCGTATGCTTGGAGTTGTGGCGGGCCGAGAACATCCTTATTGTTTTCATGGCCGCAACCCTGGTGAGTTCCCTCACGGGGGTGACTCAAAGGATGGGGTTATCCTCGGGAGTCTGGTTGGACATGGTCCGGGCAAACTATTCGGGCAGGGTGATAGCGGGTATGGGGAACCCGGACTTTTTCGCGGGGTTTCTACTCCTGGCTTGGCCTTTAGCGCTGGCCCTCTATTTCCGTGCCCTTCAACCCGCCACGAAGGCCCTTTGGATGATGGTGACTGTTTTCACCCTGGGAGCCTTGTTTTTAACCCAAAGCAAGGGGGGATTGCTTGGTTTGGGAGCTGGTTTGGCGATATTTCTCATTTTGTTCATTCTGAAAACAAAGCCGGAAGGGGAAGGAAAAAATAAGCGCCAATTGATTTCGATCTTGATCGGTGGGATTTTCTTAACCGGGATCTATCCCGCGATTCAAATATTAAAACCCTTGGCCAATCCTCAAAATTCATCCATCCTTTTCCGCGAACAGCTTTGGTCGGGCGTTTGGAAAATGATCTTGGACCATCCTTTGACCGGGGTTGGGCTGGGCGCCTTTTCCGCTGCCTTCCCCGCCTATCGCCCCTTGAGTTTGATCTTGGGGCAATCCGAACGCAGCTACGAGGTCAACGAGGCCCATAACTGGGTCCTGTCGTGGCTTTCGCAGACGGGTTGGGTGGGTCTGGGCCTGGTTTTAACTTTTGGTGCGTTAGTTTTATACCAATGGTGGAGGTTATACCAGGCCAAGGCCATTCCTCCGGCTTTAGGTGCGGGGGCCTTTGCCGCTTTTGGAGGCATCGCGGTAGATAACCTTTTTGATTTGAACCACACCTTGCCAAGCACACTCGTGCCTTTCCTGTTTCTATCGGCTTTGCCGGTCGCCTTGTCCCAACGCTTTTACCGCATGGCGGGCTTTCCTATTCAAGCCAAGGAAGTAAAACTTGCCGGTATTCGTTCCTTGTGGTTTGTCTTGTCCCTTATGGCAACTGGGTTGTGTTTCTTTCAGATATGGAAAAGTTTTGAGGAACAATGGGCGGATGTCCAGTTAAAAACGGCCGTCCGGTTGTCTCAGGCAAAACAATGGAACGAGGCGCTGAAGTCCTATGACAAAACCCTGCTTTTTGACCCGAACAATGTGATGGCCCTATATTTCAGGGGATCGGTATATGCAGGTCTTGGGGGAGAGGGGGATAACGAAAAGGCCCTCGCGGATTTCAACGAGGTGACCGGTATGGAACCGGATTATGTACTGGTCCATTTCAAAAAGGCTCAGGTTCTAAGAAACTTGGGAAGAACCTCTGATTCGGAAATGGAAATGAAGAGGGCGATCGCTTTAGACCCGCAAGTGGTCGGTCAACTTCCCGAATATCAGGAAGCCCGAACCAGGGTGAACGAGAAACATTATCAAGATGCTTTAATGATTTATCAGAAATTGGTTTTCGATTATCCTACCTGCGTTCCGGCCCTGGTGGATGAGGCCAATTGCCTCTTTTTATTGGGAAAAAAGTCCGAAGCCCATTCCGTTTATCAGCAGGCGCTTCGTTTAGACCCGGAAAACGATCAGGCCAAGCAAAACCTACAACAACTCTTCCAAAAAAGTTAAAGAATTGAATTTAAAATATTAACTAATTGAGCCCTGAAAGGGTTCGGAAGTTATTCATTGGGGGAGCCATTGATTCGAATCGCGGTATTAGCTTCAGGCGGGGGCTCGAATCTTCAGGCAATCATGGATGCCTGGAATGCGGGGTCCATTAAGGCCAAGTTATCCCTCGTTTTCTCCAATGTCCCCGGCGCCAAGGCCCTGGAAAGGGCCGAACAGGAAGGCATTGACGCATTATCCATCTCCAGTAAGGAATTCATGGGAAGCCGTGAAAAGTACGATCAAGAAATCCTAAACCTCTGTGAAAACAAAAAGATCGACCTAATCTGCTTGGCCGGTTACATGCGGATCCTTACCCCGGTTTTGATCAAGCCTTTCCTTTACCGCATGATGAACATCCACCCGGCCCTCTTGCCCAAGTTCGGCGGTGAGGGCATGTACGGCCACCATGTGCATGAGGCGGTCATCGCGGCCAAGGAAAAAGAATCAGGCGCGACTGTGCATTTCGTGACCGAGGGCGTGGACGCGGGTCCCATTATTTTGCAGGGAACCGTGCCGGTTTCGCCGAAGGATACCCCGGAAACCCTGGCGGAGAAGGTCTTGAAGGTCGAACACCAGATTTACCCCGAGGCCGTGAAGTTGTTTTGCGAGGGAAAAGTGAAGGTTGAAAGTGGCAGGGTCAAGATTCTTCATTGAATTAACGCTAGAAATTTATGAGGTGAAAAATGGCTGAGGACAAAGTGAAGATCAAAAGGGCTTTGTTGAGCGTCTCCGACAAGGTGGGGCTGATCGAGTTCGCCAAGGTGCTGGTGGAAAACGGGGTGGAATTGATATCCACCGGCGGGACCGCCAAGGCCATCAAGGATGCCGGACTGCCAGTGAAGGATATATCGGAAGTGACTGGTTTCCCCGAGATGCTGGACGGCCGGGTGAAGACCCTTCACCCCGTTGTGCATGGGGGTTTGCTGTCCCTGCGCGACAACAAGGAACACATGGATACCATCGCCAAGCACAACATCAAGCCCATCGACCTCGTCTGTGTGAATCTTTATCCATTCGAGGCCACTATCGCCAAGCCTAACGTGGAACTTCATGAGGCGATAGAAAACATCGATATCGGTGGGCCTTCCATGATCCGTTCGGCTTCCAAGAACTATCGGAGTGTGACGGTGGTGGTGAGCCCGGCCCGATATTCGGACATAATCAAGGAAATGAAGGAAAACGACGGGGCGACGACCTTTAAACTGCGCCAAGAACTGGCCATTGAGGCCTTTGGCAATACCTCCCGATATGACGGAATGATCCACGAATACCTGCACAAGCACCTATCCGAGAAAACCTGGCCCGACATATTCACCTTTTCGGGCACCAAGATTCAGGAAATGCGGTACGGGGAGAATCCCCACCAACCCGCGGTTTTCTATATGGACCGCAAACCAAGCTTGCCCGTCATCGCCAATGGCAAGCAATGGCAGGGAAAGGAGCTTTCCTACAACAACATCATGGACGCGGACTCGGCCCTGATGCTGATCAAGGAATTCGACGATCCGGCGGCCGCCATCATCAAGCACACCAATCCCTGCGGCACGGCCATAGGAAAAGATCTCGCGGAGGCTTTCGTCAAGGCCTACGAGGCGGACCCCCTTTCGGCCTTCGGCGGGATCGTGGCGGTGAACCGGCCCGTGGACGAGAAGACCGCCCAGGTCATTCTGGAAAAACTGGGATTCTTCGAGATCATGATGGCCCCTTCCTATGACGCCGGGGCCCTCAAGGCCTTCGAGGCCCGCAAGAACCTGCGGGTCATGAGCCTGGTAGGCCTGGGGGAAACCAAGGGACAAACCGCCGGGTACCATGTGCGCAGGGTGGAGGGCGGATTCCTGGTGCAGGATTTTGACCAGGTGGCCGAGAACAAGACCCTTTACAAGGTAGTGACTGAAAAACAGCCGGACTCGCAACTGGCCAAGGACATGGAATTCGGCTGGAAATTAGTGAAGCACGTGAAATCCAACGCTATCGTCTTGGTGCGTAACGGGGTCTCGCTGGGAGTTGGGGCCGGACAGATGAACCGCGTGGGATCGCTGGAAATCGCCATTGAACAGGCTGGGGATAAGGCCAAGGGAAGCGTCATGGCTTCCGACGCCCTGTTGCCATTTCGGGATAGCGTGGATGTCTGTGCCAAGGCGGGGATTGCCGCCATCATCCAGACGGGCGGGAGCGTGAGAGACAAGGAAGTCATCGAAGCCGCAAACCAGCACGGAATTCCCATGATCTTCACGACCTACAGGCACTTTAAACATTAATTCCGGGAAAAAGTGGAGGGCCTTGTGGATATTTTAGTTATCGGCTCAGGGGGCAGGGAACACGCCCTTTGCTGGGCCCTGGCTAAGTCATCGCACAAGCCTAAACTATATTGCGCGCCTGGAAACGCTGGGATAGCCCAGATCGCGGAGTGCGTGGATATCATGGCCGACGATATTCCTGGTTTGTTGGATTGGGTGGAGCGTCATGAACCAAAACTGGTCGTCATCGGCCCGGAAGTTCCTCTCTCCCTGGGATTGGCGGATGAATTGCAGAAAACAGGGGTTTCGGGTATTCGGGCCAGTAAAAGCAGGCGCCGAGCTGGAAGCCAGCAAGACCTTCACTAAAAAGCTATTGGTGGATCATCACATACCCACGGCGAAGGCGGATCATTTCAAAGATTACAAGAAGGCCCTGGCCTATGTGCGTAACGAAGGGGCCCCCATTGTCATCAAAGCGGATGGGCTGGCGGCGGGTAAGGGCGTAACGGTTTGCGAGAACTTGGCCCAAGCTGAACGGGCCCTGGAAGACGCCATGGTGAAAAAGGTTTTCGGCGAGGCGGGAGCGCAGGTGTTGATCGAGGAATGCTTAGTGGGAGAAGAAGCCTCCGTTTTGGCCTTTGTAGACGGGGAAACGATCGTGCCCATGGTCAGCGCCCAGGATCATAAACGTGTCTTTGAGGGCGACCAGGGACCCAATACGGGCGGAATGGGCGCCTATTCGCCCGCTCCCGTGGTCACACCCGAATTAGACCGGGTCATCCTTGAAAAGATCCTTAAGCCAACCGTGACGGCGTTGAAAGGAATGGGAATCCTTTACAGGGGAGTTCTTTATGCGGGTTTGATGATGACCCTGGACGGTCCCAAGGTTATTGAATACAACTGCCGGTTTGGCGACCCTGAAACCCAGGTGGTATTGCCCCGCCTCAAGACTGATTTTGTGGATGTTTGCATGGCCGTAGCCCAGGGACACCTATCCAAAATCAAAATCGAATGGGACCGGGGTGCTTCCGCTTGCGTGGTCCTGGCCGCTAAAGGCTATCCCGGGTCCTATCCCAAGGGACAGGTTATTACGGGACTGGAAAAAGCTTCGGAAAGACCACAAACCATGGTGTTTCACTCCGGAACCGCCTCTCACAATGGCGAAGTAACAACAAATGGCGGAAGAGTCCTTTGCGTCACGGGTTTAGGGGAAAATATCCAACAAGCCGTTCAAAGGGCCTACGAGACCCTGGGAGTCATCCATTTTGAGGGCGCACACTATCGCAAGGACATCGCCTGGCGAGCGTTAAAGCGGACCTAAAAAGATAAAAAGTTTTACCACCCCAAAACCAAGAAAACCTAAACGCATTGTTTTTTTCTTCTCAAACAAGGGTTTTATTAAACTTCCGGGTCCATTGGCGTCTTTGTGGTGAGAATTTTTTGAAATGTTTTTGGAATAACCCTATGTCTACCGCCCCGACCCTTGAAAGTTCATTTAAAACAGCTGAAAATGCCGACCTTGTTTGAGAAAATGTTGCCAAGAGCCGTCGCTTTACAGAAAGAATGGAAATACATGACCAGCGATAAAACCGAAAATAAATCCTTACCCTATACCCCGACTAATCTCCTTCAAGTGGCAAAGGTGATTAAGAACGGCGGGATCGCCGTGTTTCCGACCGATACGGTTTATGACATTGGGTGCTCCCTGAAAAAACCGGATGCCCTGAAAAGAATTTTTGCCCTCAAAGACCGTCCCACGAATCAATCCCTTTCCATTTTGATCTCACGGCCCGAGGTGGCCTTGGAAATAGCTGATTTTCGTGAGAAGGACCTGGATATCCTACGCAAAATCTGGCCCGGACCCTGGAGCCTGATAAGGCGGGCCAAAGTGACATCCCTATCCCCCGGCGCGGTTGGGCCGGATGGGACGGTCGCCCTGCGCTGCCCTGACCATGGGATCGCGCTGGAGCTTTTACGCAACGTGGGTGACACCCTGGCCGTTTCGAGCGCGAATTTTACCGGCGGGGCCAGCCCGGTGCGTTTCGAGGATATTGATCCGGAAATCCTGGAAAAGGTGGATGCGGCCCTGGACGCCGGGAACTGTCCCTTGGGCGGGGAGACCGCCATTGTCCGCATTGACCGTAAAAATTTCTCCCTGGTCCGTAACGGCATCGTATCGGCTGAGGAACTGGCTCGGGTTGAAAAGCTTTTGGACCATATGGTGAAAGAATAATCCAGTCTTGCCCGGGAGTTCAGGTTGGCCCTAAAGATACTTTTTGTCTGTACGGGTAATACATGCCGGAGTCCACTGGCCGAAGGGATGCTGAAAAAAATATCCGAAGAAAGGCATTGGAACCTTTCGGTGGCTTCGGCGGGTATGGCGGCCTTTCCGGGCCTTGCGGCCTCCCCCGAGGCTATTGAAACGGCAAGGGAAAAGGAATTCGACCTGTCAGGGCACCAAAGCCAGCCTCTTTCCAAACAGCTGGTCATGGAAAGCGACCTGATTCTGACCATGACCCGACGTCACAAAGAAATGATCCTTAAGAAAATGCCAGACCTGGGGCCCAAAGTCAAAATGCTTTCGGAAACGGCGGGTGAGGGCGAAAAAGATATCGAGGACCCGGTCGGCCATCCTGTGGAAGTTTATCGGCAGACCTTGCATCAAATTGAGGTTTTCCTGGAAAAATCCGCCGGGGTTTTCAACCCGGCTTAAAACGAAGGGGAGAAATGAAAATTACCATTGGGTCCGACCACGCGGGATTTACGGCGAAGGAGGCCGTGGCCGCCATGTTGAGAAATCTGGGACATGAGGTTTCCGACCTCGGTGCTTTTAACCCGGAACCGTCCGATTACCCCTATTATGCGGAAAAGGTCGCCTTGTCCGTCGCTCGGGGCCAAGCGGAACGGGGAATTGTCATCTGTGGAAACGGCATTGGAATGTCCATTGTGGCCAATAAAATCCCGGGTGTCCGGGCGGCACTGGTGACCAACGAAAAAGCGGCCCACGACACCCGGGACCACAACGACTCCAATGTGCTTTCCCTGGCCGGCCGGGACCTGCCGGTGGAAACGAACCTGAAACTGGCCAAGATCTGGGTCGAGACCCCCTTTAGCGGGGCCGACCGGCACCAGCGCCGGGTTGACGAAATACACCAAATCGAGAGAAAGTATGAAGCGGAAAAGCTGTTGAGCTAGGTTTCTGTTTTGGGGGCCTTGGTTCCAGGGAGGGAAGAGTGGGAAAGACAGCCATCGTTTGTCTAACATTGGTTTTTCTGGTGGGGATTTGCGGCTGTTCCATGACACCTGAAGAGAAGGTCTCCCGGGAACAGGTTTTGAAGCAGACGGTCGATCAATTTACATCCTTGGCGGTCCAGGGAAACTTCAACGATATTTACCGTATGACGGACGGGGCCTTTGACAGCTCGGATTCCCTCAGATCGGCTCTGGTGAAAAGCTGGGTCCAGGACGGTACCCTGACCGGTGGCCAGATCGCCTCCATGTCCTGGGTGAACGACAACACCGCGAAGGTGAAACTGAACTGGGTTTTCCAAGCGATGAGCGTCCAAAGCTATTCCAGCGAGACCTTTATTTGGGGTTGGAAGGGTGGAACCTGGAAATTGAAGGGACGAGCGCTTCGTTAAATAAAAGAAGCCCTTGGCTTTTTAAGAACCAAGGGCTTCTTTTATTTCCGGTTTAAGCTTGAACGGTTTCCGGTGCGGCGGGCGCGGCCGGTGTCGCTTTGGGCTTGGCGACCGCCAGGCGCTTTTGAACTTTTCCTGATCTCAGGCAACGGGTGCAAACCAGGATGCGTTGGGGTTTGCCGTTCACAACGGCCCGGATGGATTGAAGATTGGGCATTTGACGGCGTAGATTGATCCCGGTGATGTTTAATCCAATGCCGCCCTCTTTTTTGGATTTACCGCGGCGGGTGATCTTGCGGGCCTTGATGGGTCCCTTGCTGCAAATATCGCAAACCTGAGCCATTTCAACTTCTCCTGTTTTTTTTACGGGTGGACCCAATGGGTAGGGTCGTGGATTCCTGGGAATCGCGTTTCGGCGGGACTTCACAAGCGATGTGAACGGCTTTGGGTCCAACCAAGAACGCGCATTATAATCAAAGAAAATCAGGAATAACAAGTTTTTTCGGCCTTTTAGGTTGTCTCGGGTTAGAAGTTCATGAGCTGAACGAAAAAGGCGGCCGTAAAACCAAGGCTTGTGAAGATTCATGAATCCGGCTTGAAAATCCACTAGACTTCCATGAAGAAATCCTCCGGGAGCGAACATGCCCAAGCCTGTCCACCCATTCCTAAAGTGGATACAACCTCTCAAACTGGAGGAAAGACAAGGTTATACCAACCGCGCGGTAGTCCGGGGTTTGGATCGATATCTCGCCGATTCGATAAATCAATGGATTGCCGAAAACACCGCGGAATTAGGATCTTTTCCCGAGGTTTTAGCGGGCCTGATGGACTTGTCCCGCGATTATTCCCAGTATCTCGCCTTGGAAATACCCCAAAGGCAAAGGCTCATTCAAAACACCTTGCGGGACCTGGAAGTGTGGCGTGAAAATTTAGAACATTCCGCTCTCCCTAAGTTGGCTGCCATCCAGTCTGATTTCATAGTCGAAGACCTCATCCCAACCCCCAAACTTCGCGCATTTAAACTGCTGGGACTCAAGACCCTGGAAGACCTTTTCTATTACACTCCCAAATGGGCCGTGGACCTTTCGCGGCTTGTCCCTTTGGCTCAAGGGAAAGTCGAAGACGCAGGATTTTTCCTGGCGCAGATCAATGGGGTCTCCCATTCGAAAAAGGGGAAGCAAGAAACTCTCAAGGTGAACCTTCAGGACGGGTCGGGCCGGATGATTTGGACCTGGTTCAACCGGCCTTACCTTAAAAAAGAGGTCGAAAACGGCAGGTGGGTTCTCCTTCACGATAAGGTGCAGATCACCCCTTGGGGCCGGCAAATGGTGGGGCGGGCGGGTGCTTATGAGTTTTTGGACGATCGGGAAGTGAAGGCGTTGCAGTCAGGCCAGCCTCTCGTTTTTTATCCTTCCACGCCCACGCTGGACCAGGCCTTTTGGCGGTCCTTAATGGCTAAACTTTTCGATCGGGCCGGCCCATATCTGGACCAAAACCTGGCCATTTCCAGGACCCCTCTTCGTTTACCGCTTGAGCAGCTGCACCATCCCGCCACCCTGGAAGATTTCGAGACGGGCAGGGCAACGCTGGCCCTCGAGGAGTTGGTGACCCTCCAAACCTATTTATTGATCAAACGCCGGGAAATGGAAAGGCGCCGAAAGGGCAGGGATTACCAGTTCAACGGAACGCGAGTGGCCGCTTTTCGAAAGACCATACCGTACCCATTGACGGGGGCTCAAAGGAGAGTGCTTCGGGAAATTCGGGAAGATTTAGCCAAACCCAACCCGATGAACCGGCTCCTTCAGGGGGATGTGGGAAGCGGAAAAACACTGGTGGCCGCCATTGCTTTCCTATACTCGGCCGATTCGGGGATCCAATCTTGTTTCATGGCCCCCACGGAAATTCTCGCCCAACAGCATTACCATTTTTTGTCGAATACGCTCTCCAAGGAGGGTCTAAAAACCATCCTGCTCACCAGCGACATGAAAGCCTCGGACAAACGCGCGGCTTTGGAAGCCTTGCGCAAGGGCGAGGCGGACGTGGCGGTGGGCACCCACGCCCTTCTCGAAAAAGAGGTGGAATTCTCCAATTTGGGATTCATGGTGATCGATGAACGCCATAAATTCGGGGTTCTTCAAAGATCGGCCCTGGAAAAGAAAGGGCGATGGCCTGACGCCCTCATGATGACAGCCACTCCCTTTCCTCGGGCTTTAGTTTTGACCGAATATGGGGATACGGACTTGTCGGTGTTGGATGAGTTCCCGAAGGGGCGAAAATCTATTCAAACCTTTTGGCGGCCTGAATCCCAAAAAACGGAGGTTTACCAAAAGGTACGGGAAAGGGTCCTTAAGGGAGAACAGGCTTACCTGGTTTATCCCGTGGTGGAGGAATCCAAGGGGTTCTTGAAATCCGCGACCCATATGTTCGAGTTTTTCAAAAACGAGACATTTCATGGGTTTCGTTTGGGCCTTCTGCATGGCCGTATGAAAAAAGATGAAAAGTTCGATGTGATGAAAAGATTTTCCGCAAAAGAGATCCAAATCCTGGTTTCGACGACCGTGGTGGAAGTGGGGTTGGATATCCCCAACGCCACGGTCATGGTGGTGGAACACGCGGAACGTTTCGGATTGGCCCAACTTCATCAACTTCGCGGCCGGGTGGGACGGGATCAATTGCCATCCTACTGTTATTTGGTCACCTCGCCGGTTTGTTCCTCGGAGGCCGTCCAGCGGATGAAGACCATGGTATCCACCCTGGACGGTTTTAAACTGTCTGAAATGGACCTGAAAATCAGGGGGCCCGGGGAAATCTTGGGATTGGCCCAATCGGGCCGGAAAGAGGGCGGCCTTGTGGATTTGAAAAGGGATGGGGAATTGGCGGAATTGGCGCGCCGAAAGGCGGAACTTCTTGTCCAAGAGGATTCCCGCCTGGAAAAGGAACAAAATCGTGTCCTTCGGGAGAAGCTCAACCGCCGTTATCGATTATCATTGGACCTCGCGCAAATATCATGAAAAGGGACGCGGGATTTTGCGGGTTGGGAGTGAATTTTGAGGATCATCTCAGGAATATACAGGAGCCGGTCGGTGCGGGCTCCTTCGAACGATAAGATCCGTCCGACCGCCGACAAGGTGAAGGGCGCCTTGTTCAATATGCTTGGGTCACTGGAGGGAAATCGGGTCTGCGATTTTTTCGCAGGGACTGGAAATCTGGGAATCGAGGCCTTGAGCCGCGGGGCGGCGGAAGTGGTATTCGTCGATAAGGCCTTTGAAAGTATCCGGCTAATTAAGGAAAATTTGTCGTCCCTGGGATTGGAACCGGGGGCTTCCACGCCGATGATCCGGGTTTTGAACATGGAAGTATCCAAGGCCTTTTATTTGTTGTCCCAAGAAAATAAACGATTTGATGTGGTCCTGGCAGACCCACCCTATGAAGCGGGTATTTCAAGAAAGTTACAAAATCTCATGAAAACCTACCCCCTCCTTGTCCCCGGGGGGCTTTTTTCCATCGAGCATGGGGCTGGGGACATCGACTTTGACCCCGAATTCCCCTATCCTTTAGTCCGACAGAAAAAATACGGCGATACCCTGTTAAGCATGTTCCGCTTTGGCCCCTTGGAGAATGAATGAAACCAAAAGAAATGGAAATCAGACCCGGCAAAATTATTGGGCTCTATCCAGGTTCTTTTGACCCGGTGACTAATGGCCATTTGGATATAGCGGTTCGTGCGCTCAAACTTTGCGATGAACTGCATATCGCGGTGGTGGCCAACCCCCTTAAGAGCGCTTTTTTTTCAGTTGAGAAAAGGGTTGAGTTGCTTGAAAAAACCACCCGGCATTTACCGAGGGTGGTCATTTCCTCCTTCACGGGCCTATTGGTGGATTACGCGAAGGAATTACAGGCGGGGATCATTTTCCGGGGGCTCCGGGCTGTTTCCGATTTTGAATACGAATTCCAAATGGCGTTAATGAATCGAACGCTTCACCCCAAAATCGAGGTGGTTTTCCTGGTGCCGAGTGAAAAATTTATCTTTATTTCATCCAGCTCCATCAAGGAGGTGGCTAAGCTGGGGGGCGATGTGGGCGGTTTTGTGTCCCCGGTGGTTCAAAAGGCCCTTCGAGAACGCAATGGGATGCGGTGAGATCGGGATTTACCTTCGATCACGACCCTAACCGGGGTGCTTAGGTATTTTCTTGACACTGAAAGAGGCTGATTTTTATAATCCACCTCTGCTTTTAATTGCTTTTCAACCTATTGGGATTGAGCTTTTCGCGCTCGAAGCCGCAGGTTGGGGCTTGGGGGAGGAGCGCGGTCCATGTTGACAGTTGATGTTCGCGCCCTGGATCGGGAAGAGGCCCTCATCCATCAAAAGGATTGGGCTTCCGCGCTTGGGATTGAATTGGATCCGGGCTTGACGGCCTCTCCTTGCGAAATCTTTTGTCGGATTTCTAAAAGCGGTGGATTTATTTCGGCGAACGGCTGGGTTTCGACGAAATTGAGGCTTTTATGCGACCGATGCCTCAAAAATTTTGAAAAAGATTATAAATCTTACTTCGAAGTTCATTTCCGCCCGAAGTCGGATGCGGTCGAAGAAGAAGTCCCGGAAGCGATGGTCAATCCGGGAGAGATGGAAACAGTTTATTTTGACGGGGAAATGCTTGATATTGGGGAGCAGGTCCGTCAAACATTACTTCTTTCCGTCCCCATGCGCTCCCTTTGCCGGGAGGATTGCCAGGGGCTTTGCGCGCAATGTGGTTGCGATTTAAATTTAGAGAAGTGTAACTGTTCCGGGCCTCCTCCCGATCACCGGTGGGATGCCCTTAAAAACTGGAAAACCTAAACCCCTTTAATTGAAAGGGAGGCAGGAAGCGGGATATTCCCGCTCGACAATGATTCGGAGGACTCGATGGCTAATCCAAAAAGGCGGCATTCCCGTCAGCGCCGCGACAAACGCCGTACCAACTGGAAAATCAAGACGAAGTCCCTTTCGGTTTGCCCCCAATGCAAGAGCGCGAAGTTGCCACACCGCGTTTGCCCGAATTGCGGGTACTATAAGGGAAAAGAAGTCGTCACCGTCGATATCGCCTGAGTTGACCTCCTTTTCATGAAAATCGCCCTCGATGCGATGGGAGGAGATCACGCCCCAAGGGAGATCGTGTTAGGCGCGGTCATGGCCGTGAAAGATTCCGAGGTCATGGAAATGGCCAAGGGCGACCTTCACGTGGTGCTGGTCGGGAAAAAAGAAGAGATCGAAAAGATCCTGTCCGACGCCGGAACCTACCCTCAATCCGCCATTTCGGTTGTTGATGCGCGCGAAGTCGTAGGGATGGCCGAGAGTCCTGCCCAGGCCTGCAAGCAAAAAAGAGATTCTTCCATTGTTCGCTGTACCGAACTGGTGAAATCCAAAGAAGTCGACGCCTGCGTTTCGGCCGGAAACTCGGGGGCCACGATGGCCGCCGCACTTATGACATGCGGCCGTTTGGACGGTGTTTACCGTCCGGCCATCGTGACGATGGTTCCCAGCGTGAACGGTGTTTCGGTGCTGGTGGATGCGGGTGCCAACGTGGATTGCAAAGCCAAACACCTTCTTCAATTCGCGCTCATGGGGGACGTGTTTGCCCGTACGGTGCTCAACTTCAAGGAACCCCGGGTAGGGCTTCTCTCAATCGGCGAGGAGGAAAGCAAGGGGAATGAATTGGTTTTTGGCGCCCAAGCCCTTCTGAAGAAGGTTCCATTGAATTACATCGGTAATATTGAAGGCCGGGACATCGTGAATGGAAATTGCGACGTCACGGTTTGCGACGGTTTCGTAGGGAATGTAACCTTAAAAGCCATTGAGGGTGTGGGCGAACTGGTGTTTACATTGCTCAAAAAGGAAATTGGATCCAATTTGTTCACTTTGCTGGGCGGGTTGTTGGCCGGGCCGGCTTTCAGGCGTTTTAAACGGAGCGTGGACTACCAGGAATATGGTGGCGCACCTTTGTTGGGAATTAATGGGCTGAGTTTGATCAGCCATGGGAAATCCAACGCGTTAACCATGAAAAACGCCATCCGGGCGACGCTGAAGTGCCTCAACCGCAATATGACCCAGGTGTTAAAAGAACAAATACTTCAATATGGGCAAGTGAATGATAAGCCGGATCCAAAGTCACCGATGGGGGAGCCAACGTGAGCGATTTAGGCCGTGTCGGCATTTTGGGAACGGGTTCCTATATCCCGGATAAAATCATTACGAATCAATACATTGAAAGCCTGGTGGATACCACCGACGAGTGGATCGTGACCCGAACGGGGATCAAAGAGCGCCGGATGGCACGGCCGGACGAGTGCAATTCGGACATGGCGGTGGCGGCTTCCAAGAAAGCTTTGGAGTCGGCGGGCCTTTCCCCGAAGGATATCAATCTCATTATCATGGCGACCATTACTCCGGATATGCCAACTCCGGCGACCTCTTGCATCGTCCAGGCCAAGTTGGGTGCCTTTCCCGCGGCGGCTTTTGATATCTCGGCCGCCTGCTCGGGGTTTGTTTATGGATTGACACTCGCGAAATCCCTGGTTCAAAGCGGACAGTTCAAAAATATCCTCCTCATCGGCGGGGAAAAGTTGACCTCCTTCACCGATTGGAAGGACCGGGGATCCTGCATGTTGTTTGGGGACGGGGCGGGAGCGGTCATTGTTGGGAATTACGCCGACGGAACCCCTGAAATTCTCTCGGCTTTCGTGACCGCCAATGGCCAGGACGCGGATCTTTTGAAAATCCCAGGCGGCGGTTCCCAGGTCCCGCCCAGCGAGTCTTCCCTCCGGGACAACATGCATACGTTGAAAATGCAGGGCCGGGAAGTGTTTAAAATCGCTGTCAAGGTGATGTCCGATGCCGTTCTTGAAAGCCTAAAACGATCGGGCTTAACCCTGGACCAAGTGGATTTGGTCATTCCCCATCAAGCCAACCTTCGGATCATTCAAGCCATCGCGGAAAGGCTTCAATTACCTGAAAATAAGTTTTTCGTTAATATCGACAAAGTTGGCAATACATCCGCTGCTTCCGTGGCGATCGCCCTGGATCACGCGGTTCATCAGGGCCGCGTGCGCAAAGGCATGAATATCGTTCTTGTGGCTTTTGGGGCGGGAACCACCCTCGCTTCCACTGTGCTGAGGTGGTGAGCATGGGCAAGATCGCGTGGGTTTTTCCGGGTCAAGGTTCACAATTTGTCGGCATGGGAAAGGATTTGGCCTCGACCTATCCCGAATGCCGGGAATTGTTCGCTACGGCGGATACCATCTTGGGTTTTTCCCTTTCCGCGCTTTGTTTCAATGGCCCTGAGGATGAATTGAAAAACACCATCAATACCCAACCCGCCATCTTGACCCATTCGGTCGCGGTGGGTCGGGTCCTTCGAAAGTTGGGGCGAACTCCGAACGCAGTTGTCGGACATAGCCTGGGCGCCTACAGCGCCTTGGTGGAGGCGAAAGTTTTAACCTTCGAGGATGCCCTTCGGTTGGTTCGCCGCAGGGGGGAACTGATGGAATCTTCGGGTCAAGGAAAAGGATCCATGGCGGTCATCCTGGGTCTGGACGAGGATAAGGTTCGGGAAGCCTGCGCCCAAGCCTCCGGAGAGGAAATCGTGGAACCCGCCAATGTCAATTGCCCGGGTCAAATCGTTATCTCTGGAAACACCCAGGCGGTCCACCTGGCTTGCGAAAAAGCCAAAGCCTTGGGCGCCAAGAGGGCAATGTTATTGCCCGTCAGCGGCCCTTTTCATAGCAGCCTCATGAAACCGGCTGCGGAGGAATTTCAAAAAATCCTGGCCTCGGTCCCATTCCGGGAACCCCAAGTGCCCTATTATTCCGACATCGACGCCGTTGAAATAAAAGATCCGATCGCGATCCGGGAAAGTTTGGTCCGTCAACTGCTTGCCCCGGTTCAGTGGATCAATGTAGTGAAGACCCTTTCCGCCCATGGGATGGATTCATTCCTCGAAGTGGGACCGGGAAAGGTATTATGCGGTTTAATTGGGAAAATATCGAAGGAAGCCCAAACACAAAACGCTGGGGATTCGGCGTCCTTAAAAACCCTGATAGGAGTTATATGATCTTCAAAGACAAGGTAGCGGTAGTCACAGGAGGCAGCCGGGGTATTGGAAAGACGATCGCCCTCGGATTGGCCAAGGGGGGAGCCTCGGTGGCCATTTGCAGCAACGTTCCGGAGGGGATGGATGAGACGGTCAAGGAAATCGAATCCTTTGGAGTGAAGGGGTTGTCCTGTTTAACGGACGTGTCCAAAGGCGTCGACGTGGAAGCTTTTGCGGCCAAGGTGCTCGAGACTTTCGGAAAGGTCGATATCCTGGTCAACAACGCGGGCATTACGCGCGATAACCTGATGCTTCGCATGACGGAGTCGGATTGGGATCTGGTGCTATCCATCAATTTAAAAAGCGCGTTTCTTGTCACGAAAGAGTTCGTGAAACCGATGATGAAGGCCCGCTCGGGACGCATCGTTAACATTGCCTCGGTGGTGGGGGTGCGCGGGAACGCGGGGCAGGCCAATTACTCCGCCAGCAAGGCCGGGTTGATCGGTTTGACCAAAACCACCGCTCGGGAATTCGCGAGCCGCAACGTCAATTGCAACGCGGTGGCGCCTGGGTATATCCAAACGCAGATGACCCAGGCCTTAAACGAGAAAGCCAAGGAAGCCCTGTTGAAAGAGATTCCCTTGGGTCGGCTGGGTGAAACGGAAGATGTAGCCCAGGCGGTCATGTTTCTAGCCTCCGATGCCGCCCGTTATATCACTGGACAAGTGATTTGCGTTGACGGGGGAATGGTGATATAAGAAACTGCTTTTTCGACTGGAAAAGGCAGCGGATGAGGGATGTTTGGCGGTGAGCCGTTAATAATTCAGGAGGTTGTTTCAATGGCAATTGAAGATAAGGTGAAAGAAATTATCGTGGATCAGCTGGGAGTCGAAGCGGAGCAGGTAAAGCCGGAAGCTTCCTTCGTGGACGATTTGGGCGCTGATTCCCTGGACACGGTGGAGTTGGTCATGGCTTTTGAGGAAGAGTTTGACCTGGAAATTCCCGACGAGGACGCTGAAAAGATCAAGTCCGTCGGTGACGCCATCAATTACATTAAATCCAAGGCATCGGAATAATCCCGACCGCCGTTTTTTAGGAGGATTTCTTGAAACGTGTCGTCGTAACCGGCCTCGGGGCAATCACGCCGAACGGTAACAATCCCGAAGAATTCTTTAAGAATATTTGCGATGGAAAGAGTGGGATAGCCCCCGTGACGCGTTTTGACACGTCCCGGATTCCTTGCAAAATTGGCGGGGAAGTCAAGGGATTCGACCCGGTTCAGTTTGGGATCCAAAAAAAAGACCTCAAAAAAATGGATTATTTTGTCCAATATGCCGTGGCGGCTTCCCTCCAGGCCGTGGCGGACGCGAAGTTGGACCTATCAAAGGAAGATCCGACCCGTATCGGTGTCCTGATCGGCTCGGGTATCGGGGGTCTGCCGGTTTTAGTCGAGCAGCATACCCGACTCTTGGAAAAGGGGCCGGATCGGGTTTCACCCTTTTTGATTCCCATGATGATCATCAATATGGCTTCCGGCATGGTGGCGATTTATCTCCAAGCCCAGGGACCTAATACCGGAACCGTTTCGGCTTGCGCCTCGGGCGCCCATGGAATTGGTGAAGCCACCCGGTGGATCCAAAACGGGGACGCGGATGTGGTGATCGCGGGAGGAACGGAAGGTTGTATTACCGAATTGGGATACGCCGGTTTTTCCAACATGCACGCCCTTTGCACCGATGGAAACGATCATCCCACCAAAGCCAGCCGTCCATTCGACCTGAATCGGTCCGGCTTCGTGATGGGAGAAGGCGCCGGTGTGGTGGTTTTGGAATCCCTTGAACACGCACAAGCCCGGGGAGCCCGGATCTACGCCGAAGCGGCCGGTTACGGCATGACCTGCGACGCCTATCATATGACCACCCCTGCGGAGGACGGAGCGGGCGCGGCCCGTTCCATGGCCCTGGCCCTGAAAGACGCGGGAATCAATCCCGACCAAGTGGATTACATCAACGCCCATGGGACCTCCACCCCTTACAACGATAAATTCGAAACCATGGCCATCAAGACGGTTTTTAAGGATCACGCGAAAAAAGTAGCTATTTCCTCCACCAAGTCCACCACGGGCCATTTGTTGGGCGCCGCGGGTGGGATTGAGTACGTGGCTTGTGTCTTGGCCATCAATCAGAGTGTTCTGCCGCCTACGATTAACATGGAAACCCCGGATCCGGAGTGTGATTTGGATTATATTCCCAATGTCAAACGGGAAAAGCCGGTGACACTTTGCCTTTCCAATTCCCTGGGTTTTGGGGGCCACAATGTCTCTCTCGTTGTTAAAAAGTTTAATTCCTAGTTCCCGTAAGAAATCCCCCGATGGGGAACCGGTCGAGAAAGTCCGATTGGCCGAATTAAAGGACCTCTCCCGCCGTTTAGGCGTTCCCCTGGGAAATCCAACCCTCCTGAACGAAGCTTTGACCCACAAATCTTTTTCCTATGAACGCAAGCTGAACGCCCAAAGAAACAATGAAAAACTAGAGTTTTTGGGAGATTCGGTATTGGGGTTGATCGTCTCCCAATACGTATTTGAGACCTTTCCGGAAGTGACCGAGGGTGGACTTTCCAAGGTGAAAAGCGTGGTGGTCAGCGCACAGGTTTTGGGAGAAAAAGCCAGGGGATTGGACCTGGGGCGTTTTTTGAGGCTGGGGAAAGGGGAAGAAAAAACCGGTGGTAAAAATCGGCCTTCCCTATTGGCGGACGCATTGGAAGCGGTGATTGGAGCCGTGTATTTGACATATGGGCTGGAGATGGCCGGAAAACTCGTTTTGAACCTTCTGAAGGAAGACATCGAGGGGGTTTTTACGGGGCGACTCGAAAAAGACCATAAAACCTTATTGCAGGAGTATTTTCAAAAAACGAGAAAATTGCGCTCCCCATTATGAAATGGTGAAAGAATGGGGACCGGATCACAATCGCAGTTTCGAAGTGGCGTGCAAGGTGGAAGGGAAAAGAATCGGCCAGGGGGTCGGTAAGAGCAAAAAAGAAGCGGAGCAATTGGCCGCCCAAGAGGCGATCCGCGTTTTAGGGGTCGTGGTCACCACCCCGCAAGATCACCGAGTGAATCGTTAAGGAGGCCTTTAATGGCGAAAACCGTGGGAACCACTTTTTTATTCATTCTATTGGGAGGCATATTGGGCGGATATCTTGGCGAATTAATGGCGCTCTTGATACCGACAGGGTTCTTCCACGATCTTTTCACCAAGGGTTTTTCCCTGGGGTTTAACGACCCCCTCGTCTTCAATTTGCGGATTATCGTGCTGACTTTCGGCGTGAAGATTTTCTTGAATCTTTTCGGCCTTTTAGGAATGATCACCGGATTGTTCATCGCAAAATAGGAAATGGTTCTGAAAAAAACACTTCTGCTGGCCTCCCAATCCCCCCGGCGTCGGGCCATTTTGAACTTTTGGGGCATCCCCTTTCGAGCCGTTCCGCCCCATCAAATCAACGAAAAAGCATTCCCGGGCGAATCGCCCCGCCATTTGGTCAGCCGATTGGCCCTTCAAAAGGCCTCGCGAATTTCGAGAAGATTTTCAAACTATTTCGTGTTGGGAGCGGATACGGTCGTTGTATCGAAAGGGAAGATCCTGGGAAAACCCTTGGATTTAAGGGAAGCCTTCGGAATGATTCAAGGCCTTTCCATTCGACCCCATTTTGTTCATACCGGTGTTGCGTTGCTGGGCCCGAAGGGGAAAAAAATAGGGATTCATGTTGAAACTTCAAGGATGGTTTTTCACGCTTTAACCCGGAAGGTGATCGAAACCTACGTCCGATCCTCCGAACCTTATGACAAGGCGGGTGCCTATGATATTCGGGGGTCCGCAGGAAAATGGGTCTCCCAAATGAATGGGGATTGTTTCAATGTGATGGGATTACCCTCCCAATGGCTCATGACCCATTTGAAGGCGATGGGTATTATTCCGTTAAGAAGGTCTTAACATGGAGTTCTTTCCGCTTGGACTCCAAAAAATCCTTCAACCATTGGGCCACACGATCCTTTTTGAACGTTTCTAAAACTTTAGGCATTTCCAAAGGATCGTCCTTTTTAAAGTCTTGTGAGGGTTTTACATCGGAAATTTGAAAGAAACATTGATTATCCCCGATGGAAAGGGGACCTTTCCATTGCCCCAGGAAAAGATCGCTGAGGGCGCCCGCCGCCGTGAGGGAATCCTTCATTTGGGGTATGCCGGCCCTTCGATTAAACCAAGGCGTTTGAACGACCGTCAGGGAAAGTTCTTTTCCAATCTGATCCAAGTTTTCATTCATCTGAAGTTTGGTGCCGATTTGACTGGCGATCCCTAAAAGCTGATTGGCGCCCTTTTCTTGCCGGTATTGTTTTTCGACCTTTGAGCGAACCTCCGAATAGGTACTCTTGTGGGCGTTTTGATAGTCTTCCAATTGAATGAGGTGATATCCGAATTTAGTCTGGACCGGGTGGGATAATTCGCCTTTTTTCAGGCGGAAAAGGGTATCGTCGAATTCTTTAACCGTCCCGCCCTTATCCAGCCATCCCAATTCGCCCCCTTTGCTTTTGCTGCCGGGGTCTTGGGAAAATTGATTGGCGGCTTGAGAGAAAGTCGTTTTTCCCGCGAGAATTTGGGAACGCAAATCCTCCAGGGTTTGCTTGGCTTTCGCCTGATCCGCAGGGCTAGCGGTCGAAGGCACGCTGATGAGGATATGGCGGGCTTTGGCCTGCTCCTTAAGGTCATAACGTTCACGGTGAGAATCATAGTAATCCTTGAGATCGCCTTCATTGGCCGGGACTTTTTTCTCGTAAAACGCGGGACTCAAACTAATGAAATTGGCTTTTAAATCCCGGTTCAGGAATGCCTGATAACGCTCCACGTCGGAAGGGGTGTATAGATAACTTTCACTCAACAGCCCCTGGATCTTTTGAATGAGCATTTCCCGCTGTTGGGATGCTTCGAATTGGGCGGGGGTGAGGTTGTTTTGGTTAAGGATTTTAAAGTAAGTGTTTGCGTCGAATTTTCCGTTCTCGTCCTGGAAATAGGGCGACCTTTGAATGGCCGTTGCGACGTCATCCATTGAAATGGTTACGCCCAAATTGCGGGCAGTCGTATCCAATATGGTTTGGTCAATTAATTGATCCAAAACACGTTGTTTTAAATGCTTGGTTTGCTCTTGGGTCGGCTCTATTTCCCCGCGGCCAAACAAATTTTCATAGGCGGGTTGATAGGCTTTGTCAAAATCGGCGTAGGTAATCTTGTCTTCACCTATTTGGGCGATGGTATTGGGGTCGCGATTATCGCCTTTTACCCAAAATCGGCTTGTCCCTAAGAAAAGAAATCCGACGACAAAAGCGGCGATCAGCAGCCACAAGATGACCTGCATTGTTTTTTTATCCCGCAATTGGCGCATCATGGAATTTGCTCCCGGTCTTTAGAATAGGCAGAAAAGGTGAAAAACTCGCGCATTATAACAGTAAATTACGGTCCCGCAACGTTGAAGCGCTACCATTGGAGCCCTATGGGATCGGCAATGGAATGGGTGTTTTCAATTGATTTTGTCCTGAAGCGGGGTGACCCTCACGGCTTCTTTGACACGGGTTTCATCGCACATGTTATAATCCGTCAAAACCTTCAAGTACCGGGTTTACATGCCTTATTTCACACTATCGAGTTGTTTTCTACTCCTTGTGGTTCTTTTTTCCCCCTTTGTTTGTCCTTCCCTTTGCCAAGCCGATAGTATCAGTACGAGCGGGGTTCAGTTTTTGCAGATACCGACCGGTGTTCGGGGCGCGGGCATGGGCGGGGCCTTTACGGCAGTGGCGGACGATGCCACGGCCTCTTATTGGAATAGCGCCGGACTTTCACAATTAGAACATTTTCAAATTAACCTGCAGCATATCGCCTATTTGGCGGGAACCAATTATGAGTTCATCGCGGGTGCCCTCCCCTTGAAGCCGGGAAGTACCTTGGGATTAAGCGCCAGCTATGATTATGTTTCCCCGTTCAATTCCACCAATAATCCGTCAGCGGTTCCTGGAAGCGCCAGCGACCTCGCGGTTGATTTGGGCTATGGTCAAACCTTTAGTCCGAATGTTTCTCTCGGTATGGGAGCGAAATTCATCAACAGCAATCTGCTTACCTATTCCGCCACTGGCGAGGCCTTGGACGGGGGTATCCTGTTATCCACGGATCAAAGGGATTTTTCCCTGGGCCTTTCGGTCCAAAACATCGGACAGCTTTCCAGCTTTTCGCAATATTCCGCCCAAGAATATCTTCCCATGACTTACCGAGTGGGCTTGGCTTATCGATTTCAACCCCGAAACACCCCGCAGTTAACCTTGGCCTTCGATTGGCTCAAATCCATTGATAGTGATCCTGTTTATGCGGGAGGGGGTGAATTTTGTTTTGAAATGGATCGTGTTTCATTCGCTTTGAGAGGGGGATACAGCTTTGATGACTCCAACCAAGATTTGGAAGGGTTGTCGGGCGCTTCTTTGGGGGCGGGCGTGAAGTTCCAGGGATGGGAACTGGATTATGCATTAATCCCATTCGGGACATTGGGGAACACCCAGCGGTTTTCCATTACTTTTGAACTCATTCCGGAAGATAAAAAGCAACCTTTGCCTTCGCCCGTATCGGTGCATGTCCAACCCTCGGTCGCGGATACCAAGACGGGATCCATCCAACAAGCGACCATCGAGTTGAAACCATCCGCCCGCACCGAAATTAATAACTGGACGTTGGAAATCACGGATCCCAAGGGAAATATCCTTCGAACCTATGCTGGAAAGGGAGTCCCCCCAAGGGAAATCGCTTGGGATGGAAAGGATTCCACGGAGAATGTAGTGGCCGGAGGGATCTTTGCCCGTTATAACCTCAGGACGGTTGATACGAAGGGACAGGAAGTAACCGCACGCGGTGCTTTGTTTGAAGTATCCCCCCTTCAAGTCAACGAAAGGGAAAGACCGAATTCCGCGACCGAGATCCTAACCCATGTAAAACCCGGCATTCCCCCATTGCCTTCCACCGTCCAACCCTTGGGTTTATCGGGGGTCCTGAAAATTCCAAGTATCCCTTTTGAGGAGGGACGATCGGTCTTACAACGAAGTTTTGAACCCTATTTGGATCAAGTTGCGCAGTTAATCCGGAAATATCCCCACGCAAGGGTTTATATCGAGGGGCACTCGGATGGCGAGGGTAACGAGGAAGAATCCCTGCGGCTCTCGCAATATAGGGCGGATGCGGTGATGAGATTTTTGGTGGAGGGCCCGAAAATCTCTCCGGCCAATCTTTACGCGCGGGGCCGCGGGTCCGCGGGGGCCATCGGTGTTTCGGGTACGGAACTCGCCCATCAACGCAACCGGAGAGTGGAAATCATCATTTTGACGAAATAATTTCAGGAGGCGGAATTGGGAATGAATACAAGAAAATTCGGGGTTCTCGGTGGTTTGATTTTAACCTTGGCTTTAGGCGGATGCCGGATGTTTTCCGATTCGTTCGAGACCGTGGCTCAACTCGAGCAGAAAGGGGATCGGCCTCAAGCCTTGCTGGCTTATCAAAATTATCTGAACCATCATCCTCATTCCGCCTTGACCTCGAAAATATATTTAAAGATGGCCGAATTGAATCAGGAGGGTTCTCACTACGATTCGGCGATTACTTGGTATCAAAGGGTGGTCAATGAATTTCCGGATTCGATCGAAGCCCCCCAAGCGTTATTCGGCATCGCGGACTTGTATCGAAATCAACTTAGGGATCCCGCGAAGTCCGATGAATGGTCCGAAAAAGCCCTGTCGAGGTATTTGGCCGACCCCCAGGCCCGCGCAGCGGTTCAAACGGTGATTCTTTCAAAATTCAGTTCCGCCATGACCCTCTTCTATCAACGAAAATATCCAGAGGCGGGCGAATTGGTTCGCGTATTAGTGGAAGGATATCCTTCCTCAATGGTACTGCCGGAACAAAGGGCGAAAGTGGAGGCGCTGAAGGACCGGATTCGAAGAGCAGAAATGATCGCGAACGGGGATTCCCTCTCAATTAAACTTTTATCCGAAACGCCGTTCAATATTAGTTTCTCGAATGATTTTACAACCGCTCCGGATGCACTGGATTCGGGACTCCTTTCCCCCGACGGCCAATACTTGATATCGCGCAAAAAGGCCAAAAACGACGTCTTCTATCTGTATTTGGGGAAAGTCATGCCGGGCGCGAACGCCGTGACCTTTACCCTCTTACCCCAGACCTTCGGAGCGGAAGCGCCGGTTTGGGCCCCGGACAGCCAATCGTTGATTTTTGAAAGGGTCGTTGGGAAAAAACAAAAATTGGAAAAGCTGTCCATTGGGCAAAAAATCTTGAGGTCTCTTTTCTTTGCTCCCGCAAGCCGGATCCCTGACATCGGGGTTCATCCGGCCTTTCATCCATCGGGCAACAAAATCGCGTTCGTTTTTGCGGGAAGGATTTGGGTCATGAATGCGGATGGATTGAACAAATGCCAATTGAAAACCGCCCAAAAATTTGACTATACTTCGCAGTTGTCTTGGTCTTTCGACGGGACCCTGATTCGATGCAAACAATCCGGCACCCCTGCGGTTGACGAATTGTTAAACCTGGATTCGGCATTAAACTTTCCCTGAAAATTTCGGAGGGCAGCCCATGCGGGTTATTTTGTTTTTTCGCTGTTTATTATTTTTATGCCTGATCGCGGCTTTTCCGGGATTGTTAAGGGCGGACGACGCCAAGATTCAGGCGCTCAAAGACGCGATCCGGGCAAATCCCAACGATTCGACGGCTCATTTTAATTTGGGCGTAAGTTATTTGAAGGAAACCCAATATGACTTGGCGGCGCCTGAATTCGAAACTTGTGTCCATTTGAACTCGAAAGATGACCAGTCGCGTGAACTCATGGAAAGTTGCCAAGGCATATCCGCTTTTTTAAAACAGGAATGCTCAAAGGCCATTGAACATTTTCAAAACGTCTTGAAAGTGAACCCCAAGAATAAGGATATATTAATTCCCCTTTATCAATGCCAATCCAAAATAGCAATGGACAATAAAAAGTACAAAGCCGCGGAAGAATCCCTGAATAATATCCTGGCCTTGGACCCCAACAATTTAGAGGCTTTAACCAATTTGGGGTTTATCCATTACCAGAATAAAGACTTGAATGAAGCGGTGTCTTACTGGGAAAGGGCGGTTCTCATCCAGAAAGATGCCCGGCTCTTCAAGTACCTTGGCTATTCCAATTACAACCTGGGTCATTTCAAACAGGCGATCGACAACTACAACCAATCGATTGAACTGGAATTGGCGAAGTCCCCGTCGGCGCAAGACGTCAATTCATTGGATGAAACTTACTATGACTTGGGAGAGGCCTATTTCGACAACAGCCTCTATGACGATGCGGAGGACGCCTTTGATCACGCCTTTATATATAACCCGAAGGACGCGAACGCCGCGATCATGAAAGCCCAGTCGATTGACGCCGCGACGAATTACCACATGGATAAGGGCAATCGGTCCCTTCTGAGCAACCAATACGCCGACGCCATTCGGGAATGGCAGAAAGTCCTTTTAGTTTCGCCGGAGAACAAGGATGCGAAACTATTTATCGAGGACGCTAATAAAAAAATAAATACCGAGGTCGAGAAACATTACCAGGCGGGGCTGCAATACGCCCAAAAGAAGCAAACCTTAAAAGCCCTGGATGAGTGGAACGCGGCTTTGGAGATGGATCCCGAAAATGCCAAGGTGAAAACCGCGATCGCGAATACAAAAACAAAAACGAGCGAGCAAGTGGGCGCCTTAACGTCGGAAGGGAATCGGTTGGTTTTGGAAAAAGATTACGTGGGGGCCTTGGGGAAATACCAAAAAGCCCAAACCATGAATCCCGCCAGCGCGACCCTCCGCGCGAAAACGGGTAAGGTGAAAGCCGTTCAAGCTGCCGAACTCAAGAAACTTCTTGCGCTTTCCCAGTCGGAATTGACGAAAGGAAACCTGAAATCCGCCTTGTTGAATTTGGAAAACGCCTACCGGGTCGATCCCTCGAACGCGGAAGTGAAAGACGGCCTATTTAAAACCAAAAGGGAAATCCGCGGGAAAGTCGACAGCCTTTTAGCGGAAGGAACCTCGTTGTTTGACGCGGGGGATAAGCTAAAGTCCAAACAGAAATTCGAGGCGGTTTTATCCCTCGATCCGAACAATGAGAAAGCGAATGAATTTATCCAAAAGATGACTGGGCAACAGGCCCAAGAAAAGATCGACGCGGATAAAGTGAAGTCGCTTTACTACGAAGGAGTGAACAATTATATTAACGGCAATATTCACGAAGCGGTTCAGAAATGGCAAGAATGCCTGAAACTGGATCCGTCCAACGTGAACGCCAAGGAAAATATCAACAAGGCGATGGCCAAGCTTCAATCCATTGAACAATTGAGCCATAATTGATCCGTCCATATCAGGCTGTTCATAAGCGGGCGTAATTCAGCGGTAGAATGCCAGCTTCCCAAGCTGGACGTCGTGGGTTCGAGTCCCATCGCCCGCTCCATTTTTTCCGCGAAGATACGGGGAGGATGGTTTGTTTATACAGCCTAGGGTCATTTTGACGTGTCTCTTTATTATTTCAGTTTCCCCTTCCCAAGCCCAAGTCACTGCCGATCCCTTCCAACCGTTCCAAGAGGGTGAAGTCATCGACTTCCCCGGGGCAGGGCAATACTTAGGTGATCTTCCACCGGATATTCAAAGGCTTTCGACCGATCGGGAGTATGAAAGCCTTCAGGGCGCAGGCGCTGGTCTTCCAGGGTGGGATTTTTCAAATCCCGGCCTCAGCGGCGGATTTTATAGCCGGTCTCCTGGGCTCGTTTTTGAAAACATCCCGAACCCTTTCGGCGCCTCTCCTTATTTAAACCATTTGGCGGGCGGGCTTACAGCCGATTGGTTCGCCCTACCTTCTGCCGCTTGGTGGGGCCCCGCCGCGGCAGGGGGGGCGATCATCCTCCGCCCTGGTCTTTCCTCGGACGGTGTTTCAACGTTTTTCTCGACCGGAATAGCCGGCAACCTGAATGAAAACCTATATTTGAAGATCGCCGACAAGGACGGCTCTTTTACCCTGTTCGGAAAGGATAGCCAATTCTCCGATTTCAACCCTTCGGATAATTCCCGGGGGATTTTGGGGGAAGTGAATATCATTAAAAATTCTTCATATGTGCTTTCACTCGATGGACTGACATTCGGGAATGATGAAAACCTTTATTGGTCCGTCCTCGCCCCCAGGTTCACTTGGCTGGGCGGAGATTTCTTTACCTTGGATTTTGAACCCTATTTGGCCTATTCAGGAGAGGGCGGTCAAAATGTTCAGGAAACGGGCGGGATGCTCAATGGCGATTTTAATTTGGCGGGATTGGCCCAAAGCCAGTTAGGGATTGGGTTTGTGTCCCAAGATTGGAACCCACAGCCGGTCAATCCCACGATCCAAAAATCCTATCTCCAAAATTCGGAATGGATTGATCTTATCGGCGTTCTGTTGGCCCAGGCCGCATTTCGTTGCGACTTTATAGGGGATCAAACGTCCCAATTCAGTTGGCTTTCAGGGTTGAAGTTTGTTCAGGATAATTGGAACTTCTTCGCGGAGGCTTCAAAATCGGTACAATCCAACGGCGACTTTTTGCAATGGGAAATCGGAACGGCTCAACAACAAAACGACATGTGGCGATGGGATTTGGAATATTTGCTATTCGAGGTTCCTTCGGGGGACTCTTCGGGTCTAAGAGGGCATGGGGCCATTTCAATTCCGGTTTCGAATCAATTAGGGCTGGAACATCTCGTTTTTCACCTCTCTCTTCAGGACGTGTGGAACCCCACGGAGGATTCGAGCTATGACCTGGGCGGAGAACTCGACCTCGAGTTGAAGGGAAAATCGAAAGTCTGGTGTTTATTTCGCAAGCTGCAGAACGTGGATTGGCTGGGGGAACTGGGCGGGGAATGGCGCATCCTTTCTTCCGTCGGCGTTTATGCTTATCTCGACCATCGGCCGAGCGGGGACCTATCCTGGCCGGAAGAAGGCTTTTCGTCCCCCACATTCGTCGGTTTGGGTTTAAGGGCTGGGTTCTAAGCCGTCTCTTCTTGACCCCTTCAGGAGACGGGTGGTAGTTTGACAGGGTGAAAATTTCATTCTCGCGCCTAAATCCGTACCTATTTATATTTTTGTGCCCTTTCACGGGTCTTTTTGCGCAAGGGGCTGGAACCACCGGAGCGGATCTGATGAAAGCGCCGGTCGGCGTTCGGCCAGCCGCATTAGGCGGGGCCTACGCGGCCTTGGGGGATGATGTTTATGTGATTGGATATAACCCGGCGGGATTGGCGAGAATTTCGAAATATAGCCTTGGAGTGGATGATGTCCAAGGGCTCGCCGGAGTGGAAACGGATTCCCTTTCGGTAGCGGTTCCCACCCAAAATTACGGGAACATTGGGGGGCAGCTCATCTACCGCCAAATGGCAACGATTCAAAACACGCTTGCGACCGATCCGCCTGTCAATGCGAGCGATTACCTTTTAACCATCGCGGATGGGCAGCAGTTTGGCGCGGTGGCGATCGGCGGGGCCCTCAAAACGCTTTATTCGCTTCTAGGTGAAAAACAAGCTTTTGTGGAAGCGGTCGATTTGGGGTTTAAAGTTCAATTATTCGAAACGGATGTTGCGTTAGTTGCCCAAAATATCGGCCCGGCGGTGCAATATCAGCCGGGCAGCGGGGCGCAGGATCCCCTGCCCATGACCTTTCGCTTGGGTTTGGCCCGTCCCTTGATCGTCACCCCTTCCTCCACTTTTTTGGCCAGCTTGGAAGGTTTTTACGTCCAGGGGGAAGGAAACCAGGCTTCCTTGGGGGCGGAATACTGGCATCGCAGTATTCTGGCTATCCGGGTAGGCTATCGGTTTAGCGACCCGGGAAATTTAAACGGCGGTTTTTCGGCAGGATTGGGTCTTCGGTACAACCTGGGTAAATTGGAATATGAGTTGGGGTACACTTGGCGGCCCTCCCAAATCAGCTCAACCTTTATATCCAGCACCAATTTGTTCGGTATCCTCTTCTGGTATTGAACTGACAAAAGCTTGACAACCGTTTATCCCATGAATAAACTCTGTTTTCTTTGGTTCTGGGTGAGAGCCACATTTTGAGGAGGTTTTGAATGTACGCCGTCATACAAGCCGGGGGAAAACAATATCGTGTTGCCGAAGGTGACGTGATCAAGGTGAACCGTCTGGAAGGCAACCCCGGGGATGCAGTGGAATTCAGCCAAGTCCTTCTCTTAGAAGAAAATGGGAAATTGCGCGTGAAGAAGAGGGAAGTTGAAAATGCGAAAGTAAAAGGAAAAATTACCACCCATTCCCAAGGGAAAAAAATAAGGGTTTTCCGTTACACTCGCCGGAAAAACACGATGAAAACGAAGGGATCCCGTCCCAAGTTTTCATCCGTCACCATTGAGAAAATCATTCAGGTTTAGTTGAAAGGGAGAGGATCATGGGTCAGCATAAAGCGGGTGGTTCCACCCGAAATGGCAGGGACAGCAACAGCCAGCGGCTGGGCATCAAGGCTCATGGCGGCAATTACGTAAGCGCGGGGAGTATCCTGGTTCGCCAGAGGGGACTGCGCTACAAACCGGGGCTGAACGTGGGCGTTGGCAAGGACGATACGCTTTTTGCCAAGATTTCGGGTCATGTCGCTTTTCGGGAATTCCGGGGCGGCACCAAAAAGGTTAGCATCGTTCCACAGATGGCCTGAGGCAACAGTCTGAAAAACCCCGTCCTCATGGGCGGGGTTTTTTTATTTGGGGACAAATAAATCCTATCCGGAGTCGTTTTTCATGATCGTGGATGAAGCCGTCATTACCGTCGAAGCCGGGCAGGGTGGCAATGGCTGCTCCAGTTTTCGACGGGAAAAGTACATCCCTCGCGGGGGACCGGACGGGGGAAATGGCGGGAGAGGGGGAGATGTCCTGCTGGAAGCGCGGCTGGACACCCGTACCCTTGTTGATTTCATTTACCGCCCTCTCTATCGGGCCAAACACGGCGAACATGGCAAGGGCAAGAACATGCACGGAAGGGCCGCGGACCCCGTGGTCGTTCCCGTTCCCGTTGGGACCGTGGTGTGGTCCGCGGAAAACGAATTGATCGCCGACATGAGCGAAAACGGAAAGAAATTGATCATCGCCAAAGGCGGGCGAGGCGGAAGAGGAAACACGACTTTTGCGACCGCCACCCAAAAAGCGCCCCGCTTGGCGGAAAACGGGGAGCCGGGTGAAGTCAAGGTTCTCCGGCTTGAGTTAAAACTCATCGCCGATGCCGGATTTCTGGGTTATCCAAACGCGGGTAAATCGACTTTACTTTCCAGGGTATCCAAGGCAAGGCCCAAAATTGCCGACTATCCCTTTACCACCCTGGAGCCTCAATTGGGAGTCGTCAATTTATCGGGCAACCGTCATATGGTCCTGGCGGATGTTCCTGGTTTGATTGAAGGCGCCAGCCAGGGGAAGGGGCTGGGAATCAAATTCCTCCGCCATTTGGAAAGAACCCGAATCCTGCTTCACTTGGTGGATGTAACCAATATCCAGGATTTTCGTGAACTCAACCGGCAAATCAAATCCATCAACCAGGAACTTTTTAACCATAGCCCTCGTTTTAAGAAAACTCCCCAAATCATCGTCTTTACCAAATTGGATGCGATCGCGGATCGAACCAAGCTTCACCGTTGGGCCCAAAGGTTGGAGAAAAAAAACCCTGTTTTTTTGATATCCGCCGTGTCGGGCGAGGGTTTAGAAGGGCTTATGGAGGAAACCTGGAAAAAAATCCAAAGCCCATTGCCGGTGGATGAAAAATCCGAGAATTCAGAAGTAAAATATGAGGTGAAGCCCCGGTTCAAGATCTGGAAAGAAGATGATGGCTTTCACGTGACGGGCACTGAAGTGGAAAAGTGGGTGGTGATGACCCGGTTTGAAAGCCGTGACGCCCTGGAGCGGTTTCAGAAAATATTGGTACGATTAGGCGTGATTCATGAGCTGAATCGGCTGGGCGCAAAACCTGGGGATACGGTCTGTTTAGGCAATAAAGAATTAATTTATGAATCCGATCGGTTGGAGTCCTCGAGTGAAAAGTAAACTGAGAGAAATCCCCAAACTGAAAAGAGTTGTGGTGAAAGTGGGAAGCAGTTTGTTGACCGAGGGGAAAAAGAAAGGCATTCAGAAGCCTTTTTTAAACGCTTTGGCAGGTCAAATCAGTCATCTTCAAGGGAAAGGCGTGGACGTCATCGTGGTGACGTCCGGCGCGGTTGCCTTGGGCATGCATGAATTGGGCATCCCAAAACGCCCCAAAGAGATTCCCCAATTACAGGCCCTCGCCGCGGTCGGGCAATGCAACCTCATGCAGTCCTATGAAACGACATTCAAGAAATACAAGCTTAAGGTGGCCCAAATACTTTTAACGCAGGAAGATTTATCGGACCGGGTTCGGTATACCAATGCCCACAACACATTCATGGAATTACTCAGCCATCATATTGTTCCTGTCGTGAACGAGAATGATACGGTGGCGGTGGAAGAAATCAAATTCGGCGATAATGACACCCTTTCCATGTTGGTCACCCATTGGACCGAATCGGATCTTTTGATTATTTTGACCGATCAGGATGGTTTTTTTGAGGAAGATCCGGGGAAAAACCCCGACGCCCAAATGATTTCCGAGGTCAAGACCTGGGACAAACGGTATGAACAAAGCGCGACCGGAAGCCAATCGGGCGTCGGGACCGGCGGGATGGCCACTAAAATCAGGGTGGCTAAAAACATGATGGTTTCAGGCGTGCCCATGGTCATTGGAAATGGAAGGGATCATGAATTCATCAACAAGGTTTGCGCCGGAATGAATGTCGGTACCTATTTCTACCCCAGTTCCAACAAGATGAATAGCCGGAAAAGGTGGCTGGCCTGGAGCTTACGAACCAAAGGGGAAGTGGGTGTGGATGAGGGCGCCGCCAAGGCCTTAACGGAAAAAAACAGAAGTCTGCTGCCATCGGGCATCAAATCGATCGAAGGGGTTTGGAAAAAGGGTGAATTGATCAAAATTGTGAACCCCAAGGGGTTGGAAATCGCGAAAGGTTTGTGTAATTTTGATTCGGCTCAATTAAGCCAAATACTTGGTTTGAGGACAGAGGATATCAGGGAAAAACTGGGACCTAACTCGCCCGAGGAGGCGGTCCACAAGGATAATTTGGTATCTTTGCTTTAGAATAGGGTCAATTCCTAATAAAATAATGGTCTTTCATGTTAAAATATTTGTCTGCCAGATTAGGCTGATACCCTGAATTTTATTTGTCGAACTCACGGAGTTAATTTAAGTGGCAAAAAAAAATTATTACGAAATATTTAAAATATATCCGCCCATTGACCTGCAACACTTGCAGGACACTTATAAACAGCTCATTTTTGAGCACCATCCCGATACCAATCCAGGCAGGATGGAATGGGCGATTGAAAAGACGATGGAAATAGTTGAAGCATATAATGTATTGAGTGACCCGTTAAAACGTGAAATTTATAATTTCCAAGTGCGAAATGACATCCGCAAGGATTTGGGGGAATTTATAGGGTTAAAAAAGGGCCTTTTAAACCTCATGAAATCAAAAGATGAAACCGAGGCGGAAGGTCATTTTCGAAAAGGGATCGAGTTTTTCGAGGATAAAGACAATTGGAATCAGGCCCAGCACGAATGGGTCACCTGTATCCGGCTTATTCCGGGGTTTATTAACGCCCATTTCAACCTTGGAATTCTTTACGGCTATCAAGGGAATTTCAAGGATTCCATGGCTTGTTTTGAGCGGTTAATTAAATATAACGCCAATGATAGTGAAGCCAAAAAGATATTAAGTATGGCCATGGGTTACGTTTATGGCAAGAAATCGTAGGGTAAGGAAGGGTTATGCCTGAACGCGTCGCTGCCGTTGCCATTGGCATTGATTTGGGAACAACCAATTCTTGCGTCGCTTTCCTGAAAAGCGGCGAACCCACGGTTATTCCAAATTCAGACGGTTATCGGACCACTCCCTCCGTGGTCGCGTTGACCGCGCAAGGGGATTGGCTGGTGGGCTTGGACGCCAAACACCAGGCCTTTACCAACCCGCGCGGCACCGTCTCCTCCATCAAACGTTTCATTGGCCGGAAAATATCGGACGAGGACGTCAAGAAGGACCAAACCCTCGTTTCCTACGAATTAAGCGGATCGGAAAATGACGATATCCGCGTCCAGCTGGACAACAAATTAAAATCCCCCGAAGAAATTTCGGCGATCATCCTCCAAAAAATCAAACAAGACGTAGAGAAGAGATTGGGTGAGAAGGTGAACCAGGCGGTTATTACGGTTCCTGCGTATTTCAATGATTCCCAACGGCAAGCGACCAAAGACGCCGGCAAGATCGCCGGGTTTGAGGTTTTGAGGATCATCAACGAACCGACCGCGGCGGCCCTTTCCTATGATTTTGACACGAAAAAGAACCAGAAAATTGCGGTCTATGATCTTGGCGGCGGAACGCTTGATGTGACCATTCTGGAGCTCCTGAACGGCTTGTATCGGGTTCTATCGACCTGCGGGGATACCCATTTAGGGGGAGATGATTTTGACCAGAGTGTGATGGAATGGGTCCTGGCAAAATTTCAAACCGAGACGGGTTTG
Source organism: candidate division FCPU426 bacterium (assembly GCA_963771075.1). Classification (GTDB taxonomy): domain Bacteria; phylum Oederibacteriota; class Muellerivitia; order Muellerivitales; family Muellerivitaceae; genus CAVTWJ01. The sequence continues at coordinate 198,022 of CAVYSE010000007.1, forward strand.
AACTTGCGGGAAGATCCGGTTGCGGTTCAAAGGCTTCGGGAAGCGTCCGAAAAAGCGAAATGCGACCTTTCCACCAACGCCCAAACGGAAATTAACCTGCCTTTTATCGCGAAAAAGGATGGGATCCCTCTCAACCTTTCCTACAGCATTACCCGGGAAGCGTTTGAGGAACTAGTGGCCCCCCTGGTCGAAAGAAGCTTTGAGCCTTGCCGTAAGGCTTTGAAAGACGCCAATTTAGCCCCGGTGGATTTAAACGAGGTGATTTTAGTCGGGGGCATGACGCGTATGCCCAAGGTTCGTGAAAAAGTTAAAGCCTTTTTCAACCGCGAACCGAATACCAAGGTCAACCCGGATGAAGCCGTGGCTTTGGGAGCCTCCATTCAAGCTGGGATCATTAATGGAAACGTGAAAAACGCGTTGTTGTTGGATGTGACGCCTCTATCCCTAGGGGTGGAGACCTTGGGCGGGACTTTCAGCGTGATTATTCCAAGAAATACGACTGTTCCCACGAAAATGAGCAAACTGTATTCCACGGTTAAGGACATGCAAACCTCGGTTAACGTGAAGGTTTTACAAGGCGAGTCCAAAATCGCGTCCAATAACAAAACATTGGGGTTCTTTTCGTTTCTCGGGATTCCACCCGCGGTCGCGGGAGTGGCCCAGGTTGAGGTTACCTTCGCCATCGACGCGAACGGGATCGTCAATGTAACCGCTAAAAACGTCGCTTCAGGCCAAACCCAGCAGATGAAAGTCTCCGCGACCAGCGGTTTGACCCGGGATGAATTGGACCGGCTTATTCAAGCGGCCAAAGGGCGGGTCATTAGCTCGACTGAAATTCCCGAGGTACCCAAAGAAGCACCTGTCCCCGGTAAACCGGCCGCTGAAAAGCCGAAAAAACAGGCGGACGCGCCCGCGCCTTCGCCTAACGCGGCGCCGGTTCCCGGAGAGACGGACAATGAATTTTTGACCGGTGACATGATCAATTCTTTTCTTAAGGACATGGGAGAGTGAACGGAATTAAAACAGTCGCCCTTTTCGGGGGCACTTTTAACCCCATCCACTTTGGACATTTGATTGTCGCGGAAGAAATAAGATCCAAATACAACATGGACAAAATCATCTTTGTCCCATCCCACCTGCCGCCGCATAAAGATCCCACGGATTTAATCGATGGGAAAAAAAGATCGATCATGCTCCACCTGGCGACGGTTGGTAATCCCTGCTTTGAGGTATCCGATTACGAGATTAATCGGGGAGGGAAGTCCTATTCCATCGATACGGTCCGTTATTTTTCCCAGCTTTACGGCGAAGATACCCAGCTTTATTTCATCGTGGGAGCCGATCTATTGACGGAGATATCGAGCTGGAAAAACATCGAGGGGCTTTTAAAGCTGTGCCGATTTATCTCAGTGCCGAGACCCGGGTACGATACGGATAAGATTTTCAATTACAAAATGCTGGGCTCCTCGGCCGACTCCATGGACGCGGATATTATCAATAACGTGATCATTGAAAATATTACGACTTCCGACATTAGCTCCACTTCCATTCGGCAAAAGGTACGGGAATGGAAGAGCATCAAATATTTAGTGCCCGAACCGGTTGAGCATTACATTCACAACCAAAAATTGTATCTTTAGGATAAAACCTTTGAATTTAATCAATTTTATGGAAGAAGCCGTCCTGAAAACCCTCGATGAAATGTTATCCGAACCGTCTTATTCGGATTTTAAACCCTCCGAAAAAGAGAAGCTGGATGTCATGGCGATCACTTTAAACCGGGTTCCTCCTCGTTATATTGTGTCCGATAGAGGTCATTTATTCTCCCGCGTGGAAGAACTACGCCAACAGTTTAAAACGGATTTGTTGGTGGAATTGACACGCGCCATTGAACAGGTCAGAAAGAATCCACGGGGTTAAATTGCAAACTGAACAAAACATCCTTTTAAAAACGATTGTTGAGGCGATAGGGAACAAAAAGGGTTTCGACATAAAAAAAATGCATGTGAAAGACCTGGTGAACTACGCGGATTATTTGATTTTATGCTCCGGAGCCTCGGACCCGCAGGTCAGGGCAATCGCGGATGAAATAGAATCGAAGGTAAAAGAATCGACAGGCTCGCGGCCGATCTTGAACAGAAAAGACATCAATTGGTATGTGTTGGATTATATCGATGTCGTTGTTCACATTTTCAAGCCGGAATCAAGAACTTATTACGATCTTGATACTCTTTGGATCGATGCCCCGCAGGAAAAAATGAACGTTTGAAAAGTGGTTTGTGGTAGAAAAAATAAATATTTCTCACCGTTCGTTTACCGCCACGACCTTAACCCACGCCTCTTACTACAGTGACCTAATTTCCTAACATGACCTTGTCTATTTCCAGTTAATGACCAATACATCGTAATACTTCAGGTTTTTCACCTTCATGACTAATTGGCCGTTGGAAAAGGAAAAATCAACCTTTTGCTTTTTTGGGATATCCGGTGAAACCATTTCAACCGATGCCGGATCGGCCGGGGCGGCCAAAGTGACGGTGAAATCGGACTTAGGTAATATCCGCTTGTCGTAATTGTGGTTGATGAGGTGCAAGAGCGACCTTTTCCGCCCGGTTTGGTCCATGAGGTTGGTTTCGATTTGGCCGGCGTTGACGATCGCGCCGGTATGGGTGTCGGTAGTCTCCTTAACTAAATAAAGATCACGGTTTTCCTTATAGAACTGGGCGTACCGGGCGAGAAAATCCATCACGCCCGACTTGGTCGCGCTCGGCTCCATGTCGTAACAGACCCGCAGGTGGAAGGCGTAAAACAACCCGCAAGCGTAGGCTTCCGGCGCGTAGATCTGCCAGAAATCCTCCTTCTCATTCCTCGGCAAGGCGTAATAACGGCTGATGAAAGTCGTCGGCCAGTCAAGGAACAACACCAGGGGCACATGGCCCGCCACGGCCTGGTTGCGCTGGTAGAGCGACTTGAAGATCTTTTTCAACGATCGGGAGCCATCCAGGTGGCCGTCCCCTGTTACGGGCATGTAGTCCGCTTCCTTGCCCCCGTCGTCGTCACGGTTGTAGTTCCAGAGCCCAAACTCGTTGAAGTCCACGTAGGGGAAGAGGCCGTTGGCCGTCACCAGGATTTCCTTATGATACTTTTCCCGCGCGTACCGGCGCGTTTCCACGACCATTTGCTTCCAATACACCCGGAAGGCCTTGTCGAGGAAATCCGGGTCGTCCAGGCTCAGGCGCGAGGAGGCGGGGAAGGCCCCCCATTCCGCCGCCAGCGGGTTCGCGGAGCAATTCTTCCCGCCCCAGCCCCTGTTCCTCGGGTCCGTGGCCCAGTCGTGTGCCTGCAGGTATTTGCGGTAATTGAAATTGCGTTTCAGGTCGCTGGCTCTCACGCCGCGTTTAATCACGTTGTCCCGGGTCATCTGGAACTTTTTGATCCAGTCCGCCTCGCGGTACCGGGGGTACTTCTCCATCAGGTACCGGTTGAAGTCGGCGATGAAATAGTCGTCAAACCCCTCGTTCGCGTTGAAGTGGTATTTGGCGTTGCCGTAATAGCCGTCCGCGTCCATCTCATCCACCACGATGCCGTCCGCCCCCAGGTCGATCTGCATGCGGATCTTTTGCATCAAATGTTCCTGGTAATTCGGGTTCGCGACCGAGGCCCTTCGCATGTTTTTGCAGGCGAAGTTGTCGCACTCCAGGTGCGTGACGGGGTTCCCCTCCGCGTCCAATGTGGACCAGTCCTGGAATTCCTTGTCACCCGCCGCGTCGCTGGCGTATATCGCGGACCCGTTCAGGCCGCCCATGAAGAGGATGTGCTTTTCATGGCATTTGTTCAAAAAGCCCAGGTTGTACCGGGAGGCCGGCGTATTGTCCGTCCAACCGGCGTGCCAGCCGCGCATGACCAGGTCCGGCACGAGTTTTTCGTAAACCTGCGGGTCGTCCTCATCGGGACCGTCATGGGAAAAACCGTATACGACGACATTGCTCATATCAAAATGGCCGGACGCGTCCCCAGTATCGTCAAATAGTGTTTTTGGGGGGGAGGATTTCCCATCGGCGGATTGCGCGAATAGGCCAACCGCGAAGACCGGCATCAAGAGGACGCAACAAACCAGCGCGAATATATTATTTCTCATGAATACCTCGCAAAATTCGACTATTTATTAGACGGCAGGAATCAGAAAGTGTCGTGAACGAAGGAAGTTCCCGCGAGCAAATAGGTGCCTGGCCAATATTATCCCTTTCCCCTGTCAAACCCAGTTTCCCGCCTTGGTTAACTCAAAAATATTTAATGGGGGCCTGACCCCGAATTCGCTAGAGCCCATAGGCCAGGCCCACCACCAAGGCGATTCCCACCACGCCCTGGGCTATTTTCTTGGCGGGCTTGCCCACCACCTCCCCCAAGAGCCTCAGGGTGGCGTTCAAGGCCTTTTTCAGGTGTCGCCCAACCCAGCCGATGGACTTCTTGGCCGGGGGCCAGGTTGTATGCCAAGTCCAATGCAAGATCCGGCCAAAGAAGGCCGCCACCAAGAACAGCTTTTCCCAGAGGGTGAGGTCTTGCCTCGCTTTGATCTTGGCCCGGATGGCCTTGATCCAGGGGATGCCAGCCATGGTGCCCCAAAACACCGACTGGTCGTCGCTCTCAAGGCGACGGCCATGACCTGTCTGTGCCGATACCATAGAGGTATCGGTGCGAGACTCACCAGGTTCTGTTTTAGATCCTGGATGGATTGTTTCTGCCGTATCGGATGGGGCTGTTTCCCCCGGCAATGGTTCGGACGGTTGGACCCCCTCGACTTTGGGGGAAGTGATTGGGGTTGGGTTGGGTTTTTCAGAATTGACAGGGGGGTGAGCTGATCGGGCACCTGGGTCCGTCTGGGTGGATTGTGTACCCATACCTTGTTTGGGTTTGGGTACACCCACGGCATGTCCCTCACCTTGCGGGTTTGGAACAGGGGCTTTTAAGGCCTTTATGAACACCGCTACCTTCTGGGGGGTGTAATCCTCAGGCCGGTAACCGGCCTTAATCCAATTGATGTAGTTCTTGACCTGGGATTCAGTCATCTGTTCATCAATAGCCATCTGGAGGGCCTGGTAAACCTTGTCTTGGGTTTCGGAGGGGATGGGGGGGTAGGGCCATAATTTGGGAGGTTCGAGACCCTCGGCTAGGGCTTTTTGTCTTGCCCCCGGTTTATTGGTAGATTCAGGACCTAAACCGCCCAATCGAGAGAAAGCAATTTCTGAATTTCCCTTATTTTTAGTGGCCGTATTACGGCCAATCAAATTCCTCGATTTTTCGCTTAAAAGTGGTAATAACCCCAGAGCCCGACTTATCTTTTCACGGTCAAAACCTAAACGATCCTTAATGCGCCTCGTTGTTGCGTACGGATTGGCCCGGATCAGGTTTTCGATGGCCTGGTAGTCGGCAAACCAGCCCTTATCTACCTTCTCGTTATCCTTGTGGGTGTAAACCGCCGCGTCTTCATCGTTTAGGACCTTAATTACGCCCCTAATTGTCGGCCATTCAAGTTTCTCGGCCCCAAGGGTACGCAGATGCCCCCCCAAGATCTCAAAGTTGAAGTCATCCAGCTTCCAGGGCCTAATCACCTGGACCGAAGCCTCAAGCTGAGGTCCACTCTTTAGTTGAGCCGGTTCAATAGGTAAACCGGCAACCCCGAGGCTGGGGTCCGTAGGATGAAGCTGAACCCCATTCACCAGGGGCTGGGTGGGGTGGGGGCGGACCGTTATGGCATTCAAAAGGCCGTTTTCTTTCAGGTCCTCCGCCATCTTATCGATCTGTTCTTGGGTAAAGGCGGGCCCTGGATTGTAGGGGTTAGGCTTGATGTTTTTGAGGGGAATTGGTTGTTCGCCAGGGAACAACTCAGGCAAAAGAGCTAATACATCTTCGATAGAAACGGACACAGGGGACTCCTAATACCAGTCGATAGCCCGCAGTCCGCAGTCGACAGCCAGCCTTTAAGGCCTAACTGCCGACCGTCGACTGTCGACCGCCGACTTATGGGATTCTCCCCTGGGTTGAAAATAAATCGATCCCATTTTTGAATCAATTGGAAAAACGTCTGAAAGCGAATTTTTGGGTGGGGAACAGGCCTAAAGTGTCAAAATCGGTCAATAATGTTGCGGTTTTTCTGCCGTTTATGGTCTGCGAACTGTCTCCTGCCTCGAACCTTCAAGGTGAGAGGCGTGGTTTGGTGATCCCAATTGCCATGAGCTATTGGGGCGAACTGTAAACTGATTTCCTGAAGGGCGCCAGGGAGATTCCAGGAGTACGATGATCAATGACTCCAGGGGAATGAACGGCTTAAAGTGTTGAATGTTGGCCAGGCGCCTTTTTTCTTCTTCGGCCGTGGGGAACCGGATAGCGATAATAAAGAAGCGGATGGAGGGAGAGACGCGGTTCAAGGCCCGGATAGATAATATAAAATAAAGACCTGACCCCAATGTTCTTGGTATTTTAGAAAGTTATCTTTTAATAACGTTATTGATTATTAAAGGTTGAGTCGCTATCCTTTAATAACGAATCGGCTTATTAAAGGATGGGTTTAAGGATGAAAAGAAGCACCGGGTATTACGAAACATGCAGTACGGCGGGTGAAAGCTTCAAGGCTTTCATTCCATCGCCCCTTCCCCCCACCCCCCCTCTTGAGTGGACCCCCAAGCTCCATAGTCTCATGGAAAAGGCAAACCAAGCCGTAGGTCGATTGGATGGCTTGAGCCATTCATTACCTGATGTATCGATTTTTCTATATTCCTACATTCGAAAGGAGGCCATCCTTTCCAGCCAGATCGAAGGTACACAATCCTCATTTTCGGATCTTCTTAAGTTTGAGGACAAAGAAACCCCCGGAGTTCCCTTGGATGATGTTCAAGAGGTTTCCAACTACGTCGCGGCCATGAATCATGGATTGAAAAGATTAAAGGACGGGTTTCCCCTGTCCCTACGCTTGATAAAAGAGATTCATGAAATCCTTCTGACCAAAGGCAGGGGTAGCACAAAGATGCCCGGTGAATTTCGCCGGTCCCAAAATTGGGTCGGCGGTAGCCGCCCAGGAAACGCTTCTTATGTTCCTCCCCCTCCCAATGCAGTGCTAGCCTGTTTAGGGGACTTGGAAAAATTCCTGCATCAGCCCAAAGAGAGCGTGCCCGTATTGGTAAAAGCGGCACTCAGTCATGTCCAATTTGAAACAATCCATCCCTTTTTAGATGGAAACGGAAGGTTAGGTCGTTTACTCATCACCCTCTTGTTATGTGTCGAAGAGGTTTTGACAGAGCCTATCCTATATCTCAGTCTTTACTTCAAGACCCATCGAACCGAGTACTACGAAAGGCTCAGCGCGGTTCGGGCTAAAGGAGATTGGGAAGGTTGGTTGGAATTTTTCCTAAAGGGGGTTTCAGATACGGCTGAAACGGCCTCGGAAAGCGCACGACAAATCCTTCGGTTATTTGACAAGGACCAAGCCTCGATTGCAAAGTTAGGGCGAGCGTCAGAGTCCGCATTACGAGTGCATCATTTCATGCGGAAAAGACCGCTTGTCTCAATTGCGACAATAGCAGAAGGTTTAAAAATGACATTCCCTACCGTAAACACTTCATTAAAGCATCTTGTTAACCTGGACATTGTCGAAGAATCGACCGGCAGGAAGAGAAGCCGACTTTTTACATACACAGCTTTTCTTGAAATATTGAACAAAGGGACCGAACCAATTCTCTTTTCCGATTTTGGAAATATTCAAACAAAGCTTGAACCTGTCTTTTTCCATTTAGGAAAAAGGTTTAAATCGATGAAGTTTCCAATTTCAAAGCAAGATTATCGTTGGCACATCGACAGCATGAGCGACACTTTAGTACTCTGGGTCGATCAAAAGAATGGTTTGCAAACTTCTAAACAACCAATTGAAATTGAATATAGTTTTTTGATGGATGGAGGGTTTCTGACAGAAAACGGAATTTATCTAAAAGGAATTGAAGTGGCTTTCGACCGTTGGATTCCGCTCATAAAAGCATTTAAAAACAAAAAAATAACTTCGTCTTCAAAACCAAAGAAAAAAAATGCCTAATTATGATTTTAAATCCCTCTCAGACTACGAATTTGAGTTATTGGTCAGAGACCTTCTTCAGGAATATTTAAAGTTACCATTAGAAAACTTTACTCGCGGGCGCGATAAAGGAATCGATCTAAGATACAGTCGAAATAAGAAAAACAACATAATAGTCCAATGCAAACATTACAGTAGCTTTCCAAAATTAATTCATCATCTTAAAAAAGAAGAAATTGATAAAGTCCGATTGTTAAATCCCGGACGTTATATCTTCGCAACCTCTTTAGGTTTAACCCCGTCAAACAAAGATGACATAGCGAATATTTTTCATCCCTACATTAAAAACTTTGATGATATTTTGGGCAACTCAGCATTAAATAAATTGTTGGGAATGTATTCCGATGTTGAAGAAAATAATTTTAAACTTTGGCTTACTAGTAAAGCGGTTCTGGATAGAGTTCTAAAAAGTGATATTTTCGACAGAAGTAATATTGAAATAGAAAAAATTAAAACCAAATTAAAACTCTACGTTCCCAATAAAAGTCTTCCCAAAGCCCAAAAAATACTTAAAAAATATCATTATTGCATTATTGCGGGCTTACCCGGAATTGGCAAAACCACCTTGGCTCAAATCTTACTTATCAAATATTTGAAAAAAAAGTACAAGGTTGTAAAAGTATCCAAAAATATTGATCAAGCTTGGTCGGTCGTTAATTCTTCGGAAAAAATTATTTTTTATTACGATGATTTCCTCGGAACTTCTATCTTGGAAAATAAATTGAGCAAAAACGAGGATCGCGGGATTCTTGATCTAATCGATCACGTGAAAAGATCCAAAAACAAAAGATTTCTTCTCACCACAAGAGAATACATACTCAGTCGTTCAAAAGAGATTTACGAGAGTTTTGCCAATTCGGATTTTGATAATAATAAATGTATTGTCGACCTGAGTGACTACACTTATTTCATTAGAGCAAATATATTTTATAACCACATTCTTTTTTCTAATGTTCCTGCGGAATTCAAAAAGTCAATTTTGAAGAATGATAATTATTTAAAAGTTATTAAGCATGAGAATTACAACCCTCGAATAATTGAATGGGTTACTGATTTTGATCGGATAAAAAAAATTCCCGGAATAAACCCTAACAATTACTTCGAAAATGTGATGCATACTTTATCAAAACTGCCAGAAAACCCCAGGCTTTTAAGCCTGGGGATGAATGGCTGCCCGGAGGGCCGACTGATTTTGTCGGTCCGCAGGCCAGGGGTTATGGCATGCTCTGGTGATGGGAAACTATTGGACTGGAGCACATACCAAGCACCGACTGTTGTATCACTTGGTTTGGATACCCAAGTATAGGAAACGAATTCTACTGGGCAAAGTGGTTGTTCGCTTAGACGAACTATTTCGTGAAGCAGCCCACGTCAACCGGTGGGTAATTCGTGAGTTGAATATTCAACGGGACCATGTCCATATGCTGATTCAAGTTGAACCAAGGGTGAGCGTGGCAAAAGTAGTACAAGTTTTGAAAGGTGGGACGAGTATCAAAATAAGGCGGGAGTTTCCAGAACTGGAAGAGTTTTTGTGGGGTGATAGTTTTTGGGCGGACGGCTACTTTGCGGAAAGTATTGGGACGGTGCAAGAAGAAATGATTCGTAAGTATATCCGCGAGCAACAGCGTGACCAGAGTATGCCGAAGGGCAGAAACCCCGGGCTTTAGCCCGGGGAGAGCTTCATTGCATCCCCATGAAATTTGGAAACATCCTTTTGAGCAAATTTCCAGGGCTTCCAGAAATTTATTAATAACCTTGACCACACTGCCCACTGAAGTTTATTTGGAAGATTTAGAAAATGCATTTTCCAAGTTCCATTTCAATCAGTCAAAAAAACATAGTTTTTCTACTTCCGATGAAGACTTTAATAAATCCCTCAAAGAACTTGAGGGTAATTTTATTAAAACATCAAAATATGATTCGGGAATAGTTGTTAAATTTTTTAATCCTTCTATCAATGATTTTTTGGATAACTTTATAATTAGTCATAAAGCAACATATCTTTCATTGCTTGAGTCGTCTTTATTTTTTGAACAGATTGAAAAATTAATTTCTCTTTCTTTCACAAAAAACCCCTCCCTTTTCATTTATATCCAGACAACTTTCAACGCTTTCATCGGCGCAATAAATGAAACCATATTTTCAAAAGGTTGCAGATTGATAAACGTTCGTTATTACAATAACAAAATGGATCTCAGACGCTATTCCGAGCCCTTAGAAGGAAGGTTGCTTTTCTTGTTACGTATGTTGCATGAAAAAATAAACAGAGAGAATACAGAGCTATATTTATCTAATTTTCAAGAATGGACATGGAAATTAGTCGATGGTATTTCTATCGAAAAATATTCCAGACCAATATTAATTGGTCTGCTTAATTACATAAATAAAATTAAATTCGACTCCAAATTGAAGGATATTCTTTTTTACGAATCCAAAAAATATTTAAAACGTTTGGTCAAAGAAAGTCCTGAGATTGAATACTTTGAATTATTTTCTGAATTTGAAAAGAATTTTCCGGAGTACTTATCTCAAGAAGAACGCAAAGAATTGATTGGCAATTTTGAATCTTATTATGAACTAAATATTGAAAATTGGTTGCAAGGGGATAGCAGCGATCAAATGATGGATACCGCATCTAACTTGGAAAAAATAACAGAAAATTTAAAAGTCACCCCGGACTATAGAATATCCGCTTTGGAAGAAGCGGCAGAAAAGATTATGAACGAAACATCCGAAGTGGAAGAAGAAAATGTTTCTATTTCAAAAGAGGCCGTTTCAAAAATAGAAGACGACGAAAAAATTAAAAATCTCTTCGACACATTAAATCTTCCTTCCTCAAAATAAGAGAAAAGATCATATGTCTAAAAAATCAAAACCAAATCCCAAAAATCTCGTTATAACCTATGCCAACCTCTGCCAAAGATTAACCTCTATCAATTCCCTACTTCCCGACCTAGAGAAGGTAATGCCTAAACTAAGGGAATACTTCAAGTGGACCAGGGAAAACTATAACCAAATGGACGCAGAAGCCAAGCGGACGGTCGGCGCGATTCCCCATTTGGAAGTGGAACTTTGGGTAGCCAAAATCTTTAATGAAAATATTAAATAAGCACCGAAGTCCTACTTAACCCGCATCAATGTCGAATGCTCCACAATCCACTCATCCAACAACTGCTTAGGTATTAGGATCATGCGCCGCTTGTTTTCACTTTTAACCACCAGTTTGACGGCGGGAAAGTGGGTTTCCGGTTGGGTGTGTATCCAGTCATAAACGGTTGAGGCAGGAATGCCGTATAGCCTTTCAATGTCGTTTGGGCGAAGAAGTATTGGGTTTTCACCCCGCAGTCCAAAAACAACATCATGCGAAACAGGCTTTTCCCCAAATGGGAGGGTGTAAGTTGCCTGAATGGGTACATCTTCCGGGATTGAATTAGTAGTTCCTTTTTTCAAATGGATTCCTTTCAAAGTATCTTTTTGGGGGGAAAGCCTCCCCCCTGGCCTCGGCTACCTTCGGTGATCCTCGACACACCCCTTTCCCCTGGGGCTTTGCCCCAAGCCTTTTTTACCGCACGTAAGAAATGACTGAAAGTTGGGCATTAATAACTCATAATTGGATTGAGTGGTGGGGAAAGGTCACTTTATTTCCAAGACATCTTGAGTGAAGCCTTGCCAAAGCCCCTTATTTTATTTATTTCCTTTTGAAAGTTGAGAGCGCTCAATGGATAAAAATCAAAGAGTTGTGCTTTTTTCAACGTATATATTGGTTCTCTTTGGAATTCTTTATTTTAATACCAAGCAATTTATACCTTCTGAGCAACACGAAGTAATTATCCTTTCTTCATTATTGATGCTTTCATTTACCGTTTTATTTTTGGAGCATTTTTTTACACGACCGACAGATGTTTTGGCTTCCACAATCTCAATTTTGCTATTACTTGCCCCCATAAAAGCGCAACTGAGTAAATTTGCCCGCGTCAAGAATTTGGGTGTAAATTTCCACGGGCGCCTGGATCAAGCAGCTTGAGCTTCTGTCTCCTTTCTTGAGGTGTGGACTTTAAGTCTATTCCATCTTTGTTGTTGGGCATCTGCCACTGCCCAAACCAATTTGGTTAATTCCAATTCATTTTGCATCATCCCCGCCGGCCTCAGCCTTCTCCTCAGCTCCAGATTGAACCTTTCTATGAGATTGCTGGAACGGGTGATGAGCCAGAACTTAGGGTCTTCCCGAAAAAATTGGGTGTAGGAGTCAAATTTTTCTGCCGTCATCTCCACGGCTTTGGGATAGGTCTTGGACCACCTGGCTTTGAGGCTTCCCAAGGCCACCAAGGCTTCTTCTCGGCTCTTGGCCCAATACACCGCCTTGAAATCCGCCATGAAGGCCTTTTGGTCCTTCCAGGCTACCCGGAAACGGACGTTCTTCATCTTGTGTACGACGCAAAGCTGGTGGGTTACTCCCAAGCGTTTTTCGACCGCCGCGATAATCCCGGCATGGGCGTCGGACACCACCATCCTCAAACTTTTCCTGTCCAAGCCTCGGTTCAACAGGTCTTCCAGCATGGCTTCCCAAGAAGCCTCGCTCTCCCGGTCTCCCACTAAGTACCCGAGAAAATGCCGTTTCAGGTTTCCGTCCACCCCGATAGCCACCAGTAAGGCTTGTTTTACCCCTGTCTCCTGACGCCTGACCGTTAGGTAAAGCGCATCCAGGTACAGGTATCGGATCCCTTCGGGTAAGGGCCGCTTTTCCCATTCCCGCAACGTGGGTTCCAAGGCATTGGTCATCTGGCTAATGTGGCTGGCCGACCATTTCGTTCCAAAGGCCTCGTTCATCCCTGCCGCTACCGACCGGGTAGAAGCCCCTTTCAGCCAGAAATTCATTCCCAGATAACTCATCAGGGCTTGGCTGCCTTCCCTCAAGGCCTTCAAAGTCTCGGAAACGAACCCTTTGCCCTTCCTCAAAACAGGCTTTCTCAATGCCAACCGGCCTAGAAATCCAGGCACGAAAACCTGTTTGAAACCATTACGGTAACGAGGTTTTTCCTGCCTTTCGTAGGGTTGACTACCTAAGAACTCGTCCCGTTCCTTCTCCAACTGGGCATTGAAGGCCTCGGATAGCTGTTGGTTGAGAGCCTCCCCGACCCATTGGCCGATCTCCCGGCTCCCGACCGCCGACTTGACCATGGCTTGGGTTTTCTCCCTTGCCAAGGCCTGCAAGGCTAGGTGTATATTCTTCATGGGCGTAACGTCCTTTCACTAAAAGGATATGGTGTCCTGAACAAACACCATGTTACGCCCGCTTCCTTTTACACCCTCCTAATTTACGCGGCCGACTGTTTTGGGCAAAGAATGAAGGTAACACAAGATAAAATTTTTATGGTTTGTGACTATCGAAACGAGGTTATTTATATTGACAAAAATTTAACTTCTGCAAAAAAAATTCCAATCCCAAATGATTTTAAGGCGTCACAATCAAAATTTGAGGATGGGGTTATTTATAGAAATGAATTTGATAAACGGCCCGGTGAAAGAGAATATGTGTTTGATGAGGACGAATATAAGAAAGCGGGAAAACCAGAAAAGTGGAAAAAATTAAAATCAAAAATCGATTATGTTAAGAGATTCACACCTCAAGGTGAAATCCTCTATTTAAAAAAAGCAAGTGGAGAATTAACGAAAATTTGGGAATCGGACGGTTCGCCCGCACTTAATATATTAAGGATCAGCGATGAAACGATACGTGAAGTTTATTTCAACATATCACTGTATTCAGCCGATCATAATAATATTGGAAATTCCATTCTTTTGAAAGTTAGCCCTGAAGGAACGATATTAACACAAATGATTTTTCAGCCGGATGATGTGGTTGATACTTATGGCGGAGCTCGGACGATCCCATTGGATGTGGATAAAAACGGGAACATCTACCGGATGAGGACAAATAAAGATGGCGTTTTGATTGATAAGTGGTCTGAACAATAATAGGAACCAAGGGGCCTGGCCAACATTTAACACGTTAGGACTTTCCACCCTCCAACGAATTAAATTGAAAGATTAAAACCTATTCAGGCGGGTGCCCTATGACATTCAAACCAAACCAGGAAGTTTACTCCACGAAAGTTTGGTGGATCGGCCGGGTGATTTATTTGCCTGTTGCGGTCACTGATGAAATCGCACCGCCAAACCTTACCCCCCCGACTTGACCAACACCTATAGGGAATACCAAGTTAGTCCTTAGCCCCGTGAGCCCCTGTCAAATTGGCCGTACGCCCCCCTTTTTGAGGTTAAATTCTTACAAATCCATCCGATTTACCTGTTTGTGCTCGTTTTTTGAGTGAATTAACTCCGTTGAAAAACCAATGTTAAATTTTATTGATTGCCCCCTGTCTATTTTAGGAAAAAATGATAATGATTGCGTTTAACCAAAGGGAATAACGTTAAAGGGGGGGGCGAATGACTGATTTCGTTTTGGGTTCATCCCTCCAGCCCCTTGATGACCTGGAACAGCTTCAGGTTCAAAAGACCCTACTAATACAGGAACGTATTCCCACCGACCGGTGTGACCGGATCATTCGCCTGACGGAGAACTTGTTTCGGGTGCCTCTCGCCTTGATCTACCTGACCGATGAAAACCGGGTTTGGTACAAATCCAACGCGGGTTTGGCGCTGATGGATTTATCCCATGAAATGGCCTTTTGTGCCGAAATGATCCACCACCCCGGGACGCTGGTTGTTTCAGACCTGCGGCGGGACGCCCGTTTCATGAATGTTCCCATGATGAAGGCGGAAAGGCCCTTTTGTTTTTTCGCGGGCGTACCCGTGAACACCGGTAACGGGGAACGGTTGGGAACCCTCTGCCTGTTGGATACCCAGCCGAGGGCTTTTTCCCGGGAAGACCAGGTGAGCCTGGAAGACCTGGCCGCCCTCGTGGAGATCGAGTTGGGGGCGGAAAGGGTCAACCAGCTTCAGTTCAAACTGCTCCTGGAAATAGGCCAACTGCGTTCCCAGGCACTGGTGGATTCCCTGACCCGCCTCTGGAACCGGGGCGCGGTGCTGGAAATCCTGGAAATGGAACGGGGCCGGGCGAAACGCAAGGGCCATTCGTTGGGCGTGGTGATCGCCGACCTGGATTTTTTCAAGAACGTGAACGACCAATACGGCCACCCCATAGGGGACGCGGTTTTGCTTGAAACCGCGGTGCGGATCCGCAAGAACCTTAGGGATTCGGATTGCGCCGGCCGCTACGGCGGGGAAGAGTTTCTGGTGATCCTTCCGGAAGTTGACCTGGCCCAGGCCCGGGTGATCGCCGAGCGAATCCGGGGTTCCGTGGAGGATGCCCCCTTTATCACGGCCCGGGGGCCACTGAGGGTAACCCTGAGCCTGGGGTTGGGTGTGTGGCCACCGGGGGAAGAACTGACACTTGCGACCCTGATCGCCGAGGTGGATAAGGCCCTTTACCGCGCCAAGGCGGAAGGCCGCAACCGGGTCTGCGTTTTTACGGATTGATCCTTTGAATTTTCCGGTGCCGGTCATTCACTTGGGCTCCTAAATGACAAGATTGTCCGGGGCTGATCCGCTTCTACGATTATGTGCGTAAAAAGATACCTGGCTGGAGTTCCCCCGAAAAAATGGACACCTAAGATATGTCGAACGGCGTTAGAACCTCTTCCATCCAGGCGCCTATTCATCCCAGCAGGTCAAAGAATAGAAAATGCGCGTCCTTTCCAACATTCACTTCAGGTGATTCCTCTTGCGACAACGCCACCCCATCCCCGGGAGAAATCTTGTGGGGGCCGATCGAAAGCTCGCCTGAAGCCAATTGAAGCCAACCCTTGCGGTCTTTTGGCAAAGGCAATTTCACCTTTTCGCCCGCTTTCACTTTCGCCAAGTAGAAAAGTACATCCTGGTTGAAGGTGATGGAACCTTCCTTCCCGTTTGGGGAAGCGGCCAGGAAGAGCTTGCCTGAGGCGAGTCCCTTTGAAAAATCCTTCTGGGCATAGCTTGGTTTCAGGCCCTCTTTTTCAGGCAGGATCCAAATTTGGAAGAAATGGGTTTCTTCCTCTTTTAAATGGTTGAATTCTGAATGCCGTACGCCCGTCCCGGCGCTCATGCGTTGCACTTCTCCGGGAAAAATAGTGGCGGCCGTACCCATGGAATCCTTGTGGTCCAGGGCGCCGCATAGGACATAGGAGATGATCTCCATATCCCGGTGGCCGTGTGTCCCAAAACCCGTCCCGCCTTGGATGCGGTCTTCGTTGATAACCCGCAAATCGCCGAATCCCATTTGGGCTTCATCGTGGTAATCGCCGAATGAGAAGGTGTGTTGGGAATGGAGCCACCCCAGGTCGCTGAAGCCCCGTGCCCCTGATTTGCGGAGAGTCATCATGGTTACTTCCTTTCCATCCAGGGATTAAGTCGGGCTTTATCCTAGGAAAAGATGGGTGAGAAAGTCAGGGGGGCGGGGGAAAAACTCGGTGTACAAAGCGTATATGGGATAGAAAATGGGTGGCTGGCCACTATTGTCCACTTTGCAAATGAACAAAATCATTAAACCCTCATCCCAATGGCCAATAACCATTTGTTAGGAACAACCACCTGTTGAGTCTTCGCCTCAAGGGCGACAAAAACCATCGAAACATGGTTCTCGACCAGAAACCTCAAGCCGGCCCCAAACTTTTTATAATTCCTAACTAATAACTTTTTGCTACCGCATTGAATATTAACCTCGTCCATTTTTTGGTCAAAACGTCCATAAACTGAACTTTTTCCTAAAAATACAGTTCAAAAAATTGATGATTTACCACAAAAAGTGTTGAATTATTGGCACATGCTTTGCACAGAAATATAAATAACTCTGCTTTTACTTGGAAAAATCTAAAAAGAGCTATAATTCCACAAGGTTAATCGGTTGCCTGTTTAACGATTAAACAGCAATTTTTGGAGTTGTTTTTGGAATTACCTGTAAAAACTTTTTGTTTATCTAAAGCTGAAAAGCCTGAACACCTACATTCAAATCAAAATGAAAGTAGTGGTTATATTTGTTTGCCCTGCCATGATTTTTTGAGCCATCGAAGAAAATATTTCACTAGATGTTTAGTTATTGGTCTTTTGGTTATTGGTTTTCTAACAACCATTGTGGAACAAGTCTTTGCTCAGTCTTGCCCAAGCTGGGCTCTTGTAGGAAGCGCTCTTTCGGGTCCCGATGGGGCTGTCACCCTAACTTCCCCGACAGGTGGACAAAGTGGAGCCTGTTGGAACACGGTACCTCTCAATTTGAGCCAGCCATTTACGTTGGCGTATAACGTCAATGTTGGGGCAACAGGGGGCGCGGATGGTGTCGCGCTAGTACATTCAAAATGATCCTAGGGGTCTTTCCGCTATAAGTGGTAATGGCACTGGTTGTGGAGCTTGTTTAGGTTACTCCGGTGTTCTACCGATCAATCCCTCGGTCGCTTTTACTTTAAACACCTATGCCACAAGTTATGGCAATGGACATCTGGGGGTTGATGAAAACGGAGCGGGCGCCGCTGGCCCGGCAAATTCGGGTTGTGGTTTTGTTACGGGTGTTACCTGTCCCTTTGTCTTCACGCAAAGTGTGTTCACAAACCCCAATCGAGGAATGACCTTAGTTTGGTCGTCGGGACCCGCTAGCCAATTATCATTAACCTACGATGATCCAACCGGTACTCCCGCGACACGGACAATGGTTTATACACGAGATCTTGTTAATGATATTTTTAGCGGCGTAAGCACTGTCTATTACGGGTTCACCGCGGCCACGGGCGCTTCTTACAATATCCAGTACATTGCGCCAATCGGAAGTTGTAATTCACCAACACCTACCCCTGTTTGTTCATCACCTCAAAATTCCGGTTTAACTACCGCGGGTACTTTTACGAACGGTCCCAATGAGAACAACCGTCAGGATGGGACTTTATATACATTCGCGAGCGGCATGACGGTTACATCTATGTCGGTTAATTTATCAACCGCCACCGCCGCGACAGGTATTTTGGGTATTTATTCGAACGTGGGGGGAGTACCTACAGATCTTCTTCTTCAAAGCCAAGCGTTGGCTGTGACCGCGGGATGGAATACCTTGGCTGTTCCTCCTACCGCGCTGCCGGCCGGGAGCTACTGGCTGGAGTTTACGTTTTCGGGAACAACAGCTCAAGTTTCTTACAATACCGGAACGGCAGGTACGGAATATTCCGAGAGTATTCCGGGGGGGCCGTATGGAGATTTACAGGATCC
The DNA here is from genome assembly GCA_963771075.1 of candidate division FCPU426 bacterium. Classification (GTDB taxonomy): domain Bacteria; phylum Oederibacteriota; class Muellerivitia; order Muellerivitales; family Muellerivitaceae; genus CAVTWJ01. The sequence continues at coordinate 216,389 of CAVYSE010000007.1, forward strand.
TTATACCACGAATGGATCGGCTGAGGCGGCGGGGACAAACAATTACGCCATCTATGCCACTGGATGCATCGGTACCGTTCCAACATGGACCCCCACGCCAACGCTCACGCCTTATACAACCTGTCCTGACGCATTTAGTGTTGCCGCAAGCGGTAATAATACCGGGACCACAACCGCTACCACGAACGTAGCGTTGACTATTCCCGCGGCCGCGTCCAACCCTCTTTTGGTTGTCCAAATCGCTGTGGAGAATGCAACAGCAACCATTACAACGGCTACATACAACGGGGTAGCTTTAACCCTCGCTCAAAAATACGTCAGTATTAACGGCAACGAGTATTTCACCTATTATCTGCCAAGTTCACTAATTACGGGTTTAGGTACGGCGCACAATATAACTATTACAACCAGCGCGAGAGTTAATACCTCCATTGGAGCGATGGTCTTTACCGGAATGGATCCTAATAATCCGCTGGGTTTGGCAACTCATGCGGAACTGACAACCGCCACTGCCGCGCCGGTTCTTAATATTACAACAAGCCAACAAAACTCAATTATTGTTAATCTTTTGCACGCCTATAGCGCCGTGACAATGCCGCCAGGCCTTGGCACAGGTCAAACCAATGAATGGTCTTTTGCGGCCGCGGGTTTTCCTTCGGAAGGGAACTATAAGATTTCCACGACGGTTGCGACTTATCCAATCAGCTACACATTAAGCGCCGCTTCCTTGGTGGATATGCAATCGATTGAATTTTATGCCGCAAATTGCAATCCAACGCCAACCGTGACACCCACACCTACAATTACCAGAACTTTCACCAGTACTTCTACTGTTACTCTGACGCCAACGGTCACGCTGACGCCGACCATCACGAAAACCAACACAATAACGTCGACTTTCACGCTGACTCCGACTATTACCAACACTTATACGCTAACCCCCACGATTACACTGACTCGAACTATCACCAGCACCAATACGCTAACACCCACAATTACGTTGACACCGACTATCACCAACACCAACACACTGACGCCAACGATCACATTGACACCGACCATTACCAGCACCAATACGTTGACACCGACGATTACACTGACTCGAACAATCACTAACACCAATACACTGACGCCTACGATTACATTGACTCCGACTATTACCACCACCAACACGCTGACGCCCACGATTACGCTGACTCGAACTATCACCAGCACCAATACGCTAACACCCACAATTACGTTGACACCGACTATCACCAACACCAACACACTGACGCCAACGATTACGCTGACATTTACCCTTACGCCGACGATCACGCTGACCCCAACGGTGACAATCACATTTACCAACACCATTACCCTTACACCCACAGTCACGAACACTTACACGAACACAATTACCCTTACCCCGACAGTGACAAACACTTACACGAACACGATCACCCTTACCCCGACTGTAACCAATACCTATACCAATACGATTACTCTCACTCCTACGGTGACGAACACCTATACCAACACTATTACGCTTACGCCGACAGTAACCAGTACCTATACCTACACTATTACCCTTACACCGACCGTCACGAACACTTACACGAACACGATCACCCTTACCCCGACTGTAACCAATACCTATACCAATACGATTACTCTCACTCCTACGGTGACGAACACCTATACCAACACTATTACGCTTACGCCGACAATAACCAGTACCTATACCTACACTATTACCCTTACACCGACCTTCACGAACACTTACACGAACACGATCACCCTTACCCCGACTGTAACCAATACCTATACCAATACGATTACTCTTACTCCTACGGTGACGAACACCTATACCAACACCATTACGCTTACTCCAACAGTGACCAATACCTACACCAATACCATCACCCTTACGCCCACGGTCACGAACACCTACACCAATACGATTACTCTTACCCCGACGGTGACAGACACCTATACAAACACAATCACCCTCACGCCCACAGTCACGAACACATACACCAACACCATTACGTTGACGCCCACCGTGACGGACACTTACACAAATACCATTACCCTCACACCCACAGTCACCAATACCTACACCAATACGATTACTCTCACTCCTACAGTAACGAACACATATACCAACACCATTACGCTTACTCCAACTGTCACGAATACTTACACAAACACGATCACCCTCACGCCCACAGTCACGAACACCTACACCAACACCATTACGTTGACGCCCACTGTGACGGACACTTATACAAATACCATTACGCTTACGCCGACAGTCACTGATACCTACACCAATACGATTACGCTCACACCTACGGTCACGAACACTTACACGGATACCATCACCCTCACGCCCACGGTCACAAACACCTTTACCAACACCATTACGCTTACGCCGACAGTCACAGATACCTACACCAATACGATTACTCTCACACCTACGGTCACGAACACTTACACCAACACCATTACATTGACCCCCACAGTTACAGACACTTACACCAATACTATTACCCTTACTCCAACAGTGACCAATACCTACACCAACACCATTACTCTTACTCCAACAGTAACGAACACTTACACGAATACAATTACCCTTACCCCGACGGTGACAAACACCTATACGAATACCATCACCCTCACGCCTACGGTGACGAACACTTACACAAACACAATCACCCTTACCCCAACAGTGACCAATACCTACACGAATACCATTACCCTCACCCCGACTGTAACAAACACCAATACCAACACCATTACCTTGACGCCGACAGTGACCAATACCTACACGAATACGATTACTCTCACACCTACGGTAACGAACACTTACACGAACACGATCACCTTAACCCCGACTGTGACAGACACCTACACCAATACCATTACTCTCACTCCTACAGTAACGAACACTTACACGAACACGATCACCTTAACCCCGACTGTCACCAATACTTACACCAACACCATCACCCTTACGCCTACTGTGACCAATACCTACACGAATACCATCACCCTCACGCCCACAGTCACGAACACCTACACCAATACGATTACTTTAACGCCGACAGTAACGAACACTTACACGAACACGATCACCCTCACCCCGACTGTAACAAACACCAATACCAACACCATTACCCTGACGCCGACAGTGACCAATACCTACACGAATACGATTACTCTCACACCTACGGTAACGAACACTTACACGAACACGATCACCCTCACCCCGACTGTGACAAACACCTATACCAACACCATTACGCTTACGCCTACGGTGACCAATACCTACACCAATACGATTACGCTTACTCCAACAGTGACCAATACCTACACGAATACCATCACCCTCACCCCGACAGTGACAGACACCTACACCAACACCATTACGCTTACGCCTACCGTGACGGAAACTTACACGAATACCATTACACTCACGCCCACAGTCACAAATACCTACACCAACACCATTACGCTTACGCCTACGGTGACCAATACCTACACCAATACGATTACGCTTACTCCAACAGTGACCAATACCTACACGAATACCATCACCCTCACCCCGACGGCGACAAACACCTATACCAACACCATTACCCTCACTCCTACGGTGACGAACACTTACACGGATACAATTACGCTTACCCCGACAGTCACTAACACCTACACCAATACAATTACTCTCACTCCTACGGTTACGAATACCTATACGAATACCATCACCCTCACGCCCACAGTTACGAATTCCTACACGAATACTATTATCTCACACCTACGGTAACGAACACTTACACGAATACAATTACCCTTACCCCCACAGTGACAGACACCTACACCAACACCATTACGTTGACGCCCACCGTGACGGATACTTACACGAACACGATCACCTTAACCCCGACTGTCACCAATACTTACACCAACACCATTACCCTGACGCCGACAGTGACCAATACCTACACGAATACGATTACTCTCACACCTACGGTAACGAACACTTACACGAACACGATCACCCTCACCCCGACTGTGACGGACACCTACACCAATACCATTACTCTCACTCCTACGGTAACGAACACTTACACGAACACGATCACCTTAACCCCGACTGTCACCAATACTTACACCAACACCATTACCCTGACGCCGACAGTGACCAATACCTACACCAATACGATTACTCTCACACCTACGGTAACGAACACTTACACGAACACGATCACCCTCACCCCGACTGTAACAAACACCAATACCAACACCATTACCCTGACGCCGACAGTGACCAATACCTACACGAATACGATTACTCTCACACCTACGGTAACGAACACTTACACGAACACGATCACCCTCACCCCGACTGTGACAGACACCTACACCAATACCATTACTCTCACTCCTACGGTAACGAACACTTACACCAACACGATCACCTTAACCCCGACTGTCACAAATACTTACACCAACACCATCACCCTTACGCCTACGGTGACCAATACTTACACGAATACGATTACTCTCACACCTACGGTAACGAACACTTACACGAACACGATCACCCTCACCCCGACTGTGACAAACACCTATACCAACACCATTACGCTTACGCCTACGGTGACCAATACCTACACCAATACGATTACGCTTACTCCCACAGTGACCAATACCTACACGAATACCATCACCCTCACCCCGACTGTCACCAATACTTACACCAACACCATTACCCTGACGCCGACAGTCACCAATACCTACACGAATACGATTACTCTCACACCTACGGTCACGAACACCTACACGAACACGATCACCTTCACCCCGACTGTGACAAACACCTATACCAACACCATTACGCTTACGCCTACGGTGACCAATACCTACACCAATACGATTACGCTTACTCCAACAGTGACCAATACCTACACGAATACCATCACCCTCACCCCGACGGTGACAGACACCTACACCAACACCATTACGCTTACGCCTACCGTGACGGAAACTTACACGAATACCATTACACTCACGCCCACAGTCACAAATACCTACACCAACACCATTACGCTTACGCCTACGGTGACCAATACCTACACCAATACGATTACGCTTACTCCAACAGTGACCAATACCTACACGAATACCATCACCCTCACCCCGACTGTGACAAACACCTATACCAACACCATTACGCTTACGCCTACGGTGACCAATACCTACACCAATACAATTACGCTTACCCCGACAGTCACTAACACCTACACCAATACAATTACTCTCACTCCTACGGTTACGAATACCTATACGAATACCATCACCCTCACGCCCACAGTTACGAATTCCTACACGAATACGATTACTCTCACACCTACGGTAACGAACACTTACACGAATACAATTACCCTTACCCCCACGGTGACAGACACCTACACCAACACCATTACGTTGACGCCCACCGTGACGGATACTTACACCGAACACGATCACCTTAACCCCGACTGTCACCAATACTTACACCAACACCATCACCCTCACACCCACAGTCACGGATACCTACACCAATACGATTACTCTCACTCCTACGGTAACGAACACATACACCAGCACCATTACGTTGACACCCACTGTGACGGATACTTACACGAACACGATCACCTTAACCCCGACTGTCACCGATACTTACACCAACACCATCACCCTCACACCCACAGTCACGGATACCTACACCAATACGATTACTCTCACTCCTACGGTAACGAACACATACACCAGACCATTACGTTGACGCCCACTGTGAGGGACACTTACACAAATACCATTACGCTTACGCCGACAGTCACTGATACCTATACCAACACGATCACATTGACACCGACCATTACGTTGACACCCACTATTACGGACACTTACACCAATACTATTACCTTACGCCAACGATAACGCTGACACCACACCGTACGGATACCTATACCGACACGATCACATTGACACCGACGATCACGTTGACACCCACAGTCACGGACACCTACACCAATACCATTACCCTTACGCCAACGATAACCCTGACCCCGACAGTTACGGATACCATATACCAACACGATCACATTAACACCAACCATTACGCTGACACCCACTGTGACGGACATTACACGGATACCATTACCCTTACCGCCAACGATCACGCTGACACCCACTGTGACGGACACTTACACGGATACCATTACCCTTACGCCAACGATAACCCTGACCCCGACAGTCACGGATACCTATACCGACACGATCACATTAACACCGACGATTACGTTGACACCCACTGTGACAGACACCTACACCAATACCATTACCCTTACGCCGACGATTACACTGACACCGACAGTCACGGATACCTATACCAACACGATCACATTGACGCCAACGATCACGCTGACACCCACTGTGACTGACACATCTACCAATACCAACACAATTACACAGACAGTCACGGACACGTACACCAACACGATCACACTGACTCCGACGATAACGGGAACCAGTACTGTCACCGTTACGCCAACGTTCACGAATACGATTACCGATACCCTAACTTTCACACCTACTATCACCGACACTTTTACAAACACAATTACGCTGACACAAACGATTACAAACACTTACACTCAAACACTCACGACTACGGCCACGACAACAAACACGATGACGATCACACCAAGTATTACCAGTTCTAATACCTATGCGAATACTTACACATCAACGCCCACGAATACACCCACTTCCACGCTCACATTAACCACCATACCCACGTCCACATTCTCCGTGACGAACACCCCAACCATAACCTTAACCGTGACCAAGACTATGACGCTTACGGTTACTCTTACCTCGACAATAACTTCTATACCGGTGGCTACCGCGACACCTTCTTGTGGTCAGCAGGTGGTGAATGTATTTGATGACCGGGGGGAATTGGTGGCTTCCTTGTGTGGGAACATTACTTTCCCCAGTGGAAGCACCTATTCCGCCAGCCTTTCTAGTTACGTGCCCAACCCATCGGGCCTTGGAGGAGCCATCACCATTTACCTCAATGACCAAATAGTCGCGGTCTGGAACGGCATTGGCCCCAACGGACAACTGGTCCCTAATGGTTATTATCATTTCACCATTATCGAGAGCACTTCAGACGGTAATAAAGTGATTTTGGCACGAGATGCTTTCATTGATGACCAGTTAGGTTCTGCAGGTTTACAGCTTTCCGCATGGCCTAACCTGGCTCATGTTGGCGACACCATTACGATTCTTGGTACTTTCTCTGGAACTCCCCCGGACTCACAAAGTAGAATAAAAATCTATGACATCGCCGGAGAATTGTTGAAATCCCTTACTTTAACTAATGGTACGACATCCTGGAATCTGACCAACCTGGCTGGCCAACCCGTGGGGAACGGACTTTATTTTGCCGTGTTTACCGGTAATGACCCGGGTTCAGGAAATCCAGTTATTAAAGCGGTGAAAATCATGGTAATTCATTGAATCAAGAAAGGCCGGAATTGTATTACCGTTCAAAGATGAATATGTACAAAGTATTTCTCGGATCAATGTTGATATTGGCGATGAACTATACTTTCGCGTCCTTCACCTGGGCTCAATCAACGCAGGGGGGCGGCCTCTTTGACCGGGGTGGGGAACAGGGTATTGGGACCCGAGCGATGGGGTTAGCGGGCGCTTTTGTAGCAATTGCCGATGATCCAACAGCCGCCTATTGGAATCCCGCGGGGTTGGCCCAACTCACTCAACCTGAAGTCCTCGGCATGTATGGATCCTATTTCAATGACAAGGACCGTAATTTGTATTTTTCATTCACGACCACCCTGAAAAAAGACATACATATAGGTATCAGTACGAACAACCTCTTTTATTCGGATATTCCCGGCGCTCACGAGGATCAATACACAGCTTCATTAGCTATCCCTTTGGATCCCCAGGCAAACCATCGCTGGTTTGGTGGATTGAACGTACGGTACTTGTTCGCGGACACCGGTTCGGGCGGCGGGGGAACGGTTGAGGGTGTGGCGGTAGACTTAGGATTACTCTTTAAACAACCCCTGGAAAACAACATGCAGTTAAACACCGGTCTTGCCCTCACCGATCTCACCACCAATATTCGGTTTGACCAGACGGGTGTGGAACAAGCCATCCCCTCGATTCTCACCCCGGGCGCGGCCTTCTATTTTGATCCTAACACTCTTTTGTCGGTGGACGTCCCGTGGACGCTTGATAACGACGTTGTGTTGAATGAACAAAATTTGCGTATACGTTCCGGCATTGAGCATTGGTTCTTGGACGGCCGGCTGGGCCTTCGCGGGGGTTTCACCAGTTTCATCACACTGCCGGGTGATTTCACCATGGGCGCAAGCTATCGAAACCAACAATGGAGCATTGAGTACGCCTTTATGACACATTCGGATAACCTTGGAAATAGTCATCGGTTGTCCGTCGCCTGGGACTTCGAGGGCTCCGGCGGTCCACCCCAGCCAAAGCCTTACATCGTTGAGTCTTTTGTGGGGGATGAGAAGATTTACCTGAAATGGGACATTCCCAAAGGAAGCCAAACGGATGGCTATTACGTATATTTACGCACCGACAATGACGAGGATTTCCATCGCGCCAAACAACAACCCCTCTCAAGCAATTATTGCCTTTTGCGCGGAGCCCAAAATGGGATTCGTTATCACTTGTTTATCCGGTCCGTGGTTGGGGGGCAGGAAAAATACCGATGCGACGAATGGGTAACTACCCCGAGACCCATGTCCGATGAGGCAAGACATTTTTACGAGGCGGGTCTCCAGTCTTTTAACGCGAACGATTTGCCTTCCGCTCTCTTTTCCGCGCGAAAAGCAGAGGAGGCTGATCCTAATAACTATGAGATCAAAGATCTTTTGAGAAAATTGGAAACAACACACCATGAAGGTTTGGTTCCGCAGGGGGAAGAAAATTGACCCGTCCTTTATATATTGTCTTTTTTTTGACGCTCGCCTTTCTTTCTCAGGGCTTGTTCGCTCAGCCCAATCCCGCGCCTGTACAAACACCTTCTTCGGTCGATGAGGCGGAAACGCTTTATCGATCAGCCCTCAAAAGCTACCTGGACGGTGATTACGACAAGGCCATAATTTGCACTGCCCAATCCCTCGAAAAAGACCCGAATTTTGAAAAGTCCAAAAATCTTTTGACTCTTTTATCCGCTGAAAAGGAAAACGAAGGAAAGACGGTTATTTGGCTCGCGGGCAAGCAGACCGCCCCGATCCAGATGGTTCCTCCAGCCAGCGCCCTGGCCCCTCTACCTTCTTCCCCTCCGCTTTCTTCGGCCGATTTATCCCGTCTTCAAGCAGAAATCAATTCGGCGCGTGCACAGGAGGATAACCATAACCGGTTACAAACTCTACGCGCAAATCAATTGGCGGGGCAATTTGAAGTCATGCACGACATGATGAGCATCAACAATGAGGGCCAATATCAGGAACTGCGTACCTCTCAAGTGCAGCTAAACCAGCAACTTCAGAAAATCGAACGGGGGCGTTGGGGCGGTCTCTTTTGGTTTTTTTTGGTTTCTTTCGCCAGCCTGGGCCTATCCGTAGTTTCCTTGTTAACCCACCGTAAGAAAAGAAGGGTTTAAAGACTCGCCTAAAACTTGCCAAGGGGTTGGCTGTCCACTAAAATGCATCGATTTGCCGAAGACCAAACTCCACCCAAGGTGGGGTTTTTTTTTGCGAGATTCAATCCAGAATGAAGGGTTTCATGAAAAAGGCATCCATAAATAAAACCAAGAAGAAATCCAACATCGTCATCATTGGGGCCCAATGGGGTGATGAAGGAAAAGCCAAGATGGTGGATGTGCTTACCGAACGGGTTGATATCGTGGCCCGGTACCAGGGCGGAAGCAACGCCGGCCATACAGTGGTGACCGAGGGCAAAAAATTCGTCTTCCATCAAATACCATCGGGAATCCTTCATCCGAACAAGATCTGTGTAATAGGGAATGGGGTGGTTTTGGATCCTTTAGCCCTATTGGACGAAATCGCGGCTCTTCTCAAGGAAGGAGTTTCACTCAAGGGACGGCTTTTTATCAGCGACCGGGCGCATCTCATTCTGCCCGTCCATCGTTTGTTGGACGGGGCCGCGGAACATCAAAAGGGTCTAACCAAAATTGGAACCACGAACAGGGGTATTGGACCCGCTTATATGGATAAAATGGCGCGCGTGGGTTTGCGGGTCTCTGATTTTTTCGAACCGGCGGAGTTCCGCCGAAAGACGGAAGCCATGGTGGTCGAGAAGAATTTCTGGCTTACCCGTTATTACAGTCAAAAAGGGGTGAGCGCCAAGCAAATCGCGAAGGAATACCTGGAAGCCGCCGAAATCATAAAACCTATGGTTCACGACACTTCCGCCTATCTGGAAAAGCAGCTGAATTCAGGGAAAAACCTTCTGGCGGAAGGAGCCCAAGGCACTTTACTCGATGTGGATTTCGGAACTTATCCTTTCGTTACTTCATCGAACGCCAGTGTGGGGGGGGTTTGCACGGGTCTTGGAATTGGTCCCCAATGGCTGGATGAAATATACGGTGTTGCCAAAGCCTACACTACCCGCGTGGGGGAGGGCCCATTCCCAACGGAGATGGAGCCTGATTTCGCCGAGAAAATCCGCCAAAAAGGTGGCGAGTATGGCGCTACGACTGGACGACCGCGCCGTTGTGGGTGGCTTGATTTGACCGCCCTTCGTTATGCTTGCCGGATAAACGGGCTAACAGGCTTATTAATCACCAAGACGGATGTCCTGAGTGATTTGCCTACTATCAAATTGGGGACAGCCTACCAAATGGGTTCAAAGAAGGTTGCGGAATTTCCCGCGGGTATTCTCACACTCTCAAAATGCCGACCTGTTTATAAAGAAATGAAGGGCTGGACCAAAGACTTGACCCATGCTTCTTCCCCCAAGGATCTTCCGAAAGAAGCCAGCCGTTTCCTTTCTGAAATCGAGGATGGAACCGGCGTTCCGATCAAGTGGGTATCGGTTGGCCAGGACCGCACCCAGATTTTTCAAAACTGATATAACCTTTTTCTTTATAGAATTTCCCCTTATACTTAGCGCCTTTACGGGGTTTCGGTGAGTCGTTAGCTCAGTTGGTAGAGCACCACACTTTTAATGTGGGTGTCCCGGGTTCGATTCCCGGACGACTCACCGAGGCCCCGTTCAGGAATTTCCCCTTTTTACATACACCCTAACTCACAATAAAATTGTAGTGGGACCTAGCGCCCCGGGTTTATGGTTCAATGATGATGCGTCGGGAGGGCCAAAATGGATCTCGTTCTTTTCATCGGGGGTTTGATCTCGGGCCTGGCTATGGGCGGTTTGGCTGTTTATTGGCTCCACCAATCCAAATCCGGCGCCTCTACGGCGGCCCTCCAGGAGCGACTGGCGGGCAAAGAAATCTTCATTCATGACCTGCAATCCCGGCTGGTAGAGGCTGAAAAGAGATCCCAGTCCTTAAATGGGGAATTGACTGACCTTAAAACCGCCCATGCCGGGCGGGAGGCGGCCTACCAGGAAGCCCGTAAAAACCTTGAGGAAAGGCTTGCCGCCTTCGAAAGTGCCCGCGAAAAGATGGAGTCGGCCTTCCAAGCCCTCTCCGGCGAGGCATTGAAAAGCAACAACCAGGCCTTTTTGGAGCTGGCGCAGGCTCACCTGGCCCAGTTCCAGGAAAACGCGAAAAGCGATTTGGAAAAACGTCAGGAAGCAATCGACCAGATGGTCCAGCCGGTCCGAGAATCCCTTAACAAATTCGACGAGAAGATCCAAAGCCTCGAAAATTCCCGCATTGGGGCCTACTCGGAGCTCAAGGAGCAGGTCCGAAACCTCATGGAGACGGGTTCCAAACTCCGGGAAGAAACCGGGAACTTGGTGAAGGCCCTGCGCCAGCCCCAGGGCCGGGGAAGATGGGGTGAAATCCAGCTCAAGCGGGTCGTGGAAATGGCCGGTATGGTCGGCCATTGCGACTTTGTTGAGCAGGAAAGCTCCGAGGACGAGGAGGGTCGGTCTCTCCGGCCCGATATGCTCATCCGCCTCCCGGGTGAAAGGGTCGTGGTGGTCGACTCAAAAGCCCCTCTGATGGCCTATCTCGAGGCCGCCGAGGCGAAGACGGATGAGGAGCGGGACGCTTTTCTCAAGGACCACGCCCGCCAAATCCGCACCCACCTGGGCAAACTGGGGAAGAAAGCCTATTGGGAACAATTCGACCCCGCCCCCGAGTTCGTTGTGATGTTTTTGCCAGGGGAGGATTTTTTCAGTTCCGCCCTCGTCCAAGACCCCTCCCTCATTGAGGCGGGGGTGGATAACAAGGTTATTTTGGCCACCCCGACCACCTTGATCGCCCTCTTGAAGGCCGTCTCCTACGGCTGGCGGCAGGAACAATTGAGCCAAAACGCGAAAAAAATCAGCGAGATGGGCAAGGAACTCTACAAACGGCTGGTGGATATGACCGGTCACCTGGCGGATATGGGCAACCAATTGAAAAAAGCGGTGGAATCTTATAATAAGGGAATCGGTTCCTTTGAAAAACGGGTGATGGTATCGGCCCGGGAGTTCAAGGAATTGGGTATCGGGGATACGGTCAAGGAACTAGAGGATCTTTCGCCGGTGGATCTCCCACCTCGGGAAATCCAGACCGGCCTTCTCTAGGCTAAATTCATTGATGAGGATCGTTCGTTATGGAAATGAAGAAATATAAAATCAAAATAGAGAAAACCAAGAAAATCCGTGGCGTTTGGGCGATTAAGCCAATTACTCGGATCAAACCCAACAAAAGACAATCGAGGCTGACCCGTTTAAAAGAAAGGGAAAAGAGGGAAGAACTATGAATCAAGCGAATCCAAAGTTGAAAATCACTTTAGGCCTGGTCCTTCCACTTCTGTTGACCATGCTCTTGGCCTGCCCGGTCGGCCCTATTTACGGGAAGGATAAGGATGAAAACCCCAAGGCCAAACATTCCTCCGCCTCCAAAAAGAAAAAAGGCAAGCAGAACAAGGGCTTGACGGTCAAGGTCGAAAAGGACCCTCAAACCGGGCCCATGGAAGATGTCTCCAATTTAACAGAAGTTTCTCAGGCACCTGGACAGGATGAGGGAGCGGGCAAATCCAAGAAGAGCAAGAAATAATCGGATGGATGATGAAATTCGAATCGAGCTAGTCATGCACTGTTCTGAAGTTGTCAAAATAAATCAATTAAGCAAAGTGTTCACGAAGGCAAAGCCTTAAATCCGTTTTTGGTTCGACTTTGTCCTATGCGAGGGAGTTCACTCTAATACTCCCGGGTACTAAACACCGTAAAACGATTTGAGGTTACCTGTATCACAGCGTTTTACTTTTAAGCAGGTGAACAAAAGTTTGATTCCTATGAGACTATGGTTAATAGTCGCCCCGAAAATGGTAATCGGTCGACGGATATTCCCCGGTAAAGGGTTTTGACTCTCCCGTTTTCGAATAACTAGGGATCCATTTCCGATAATAGTGCGCAGGCCAAAAATTAAAATTGAATAACATGAGCCGTATTCAATTGCCCATGGATAGCTTCTTTGGAATTGCCTTTGAAACCCCATGTAGCTTGCCTAAAATAGTCAAATGAAACTTGAAAAGGCCCCCGTTTGAATTTACCGCGCCGATTCATTCCAGTAATGGAAGAGGCCCTCATGAAAGCGGTTGAGGGTTTGGGCGAAGGTGTATTTGTATTTAACTCGGACAAAGTTTTTTATTCAAACGACGTTTTTACCGACCTTAGCGGTTACACTTCCGACGAATTAACCCATCTTAGTTCATTGATCGATCTTTTTCCTGAGAACATCCAAGGCGCCCTGTTTGAAGGCCCCTCTGAGCGAGATTCGGATGTGGGATTTCCTAGACAACGAATCACTAAGCTGAAACAAAAAAGCGGATTGATTAAAACGGTCGGCTTGTCTTTAAGCTTTTTCCAAGAGGGCGGGGAGAAACAGGGCCTGGGTGTGGTTATGGACTTTACCCAGTTCAAAATGGCCCAGGAGGAATTGAGAACCAGCCAGGACCGTCTTCGCGCCATCGTTCATTCCGCCCCGATCATTATTTTTGTTTTGGATGCCAACGGCAATTTCACCTTTTCCGATGGGAGTGGCTTGAAAAAGCTGAATTTGCAGCCAGGTCAAGTCGTTGGACAATCCGCACTGGAAATGTATCGCGAATATCCGAATTTGATCCAAAGCATCCGGCGAGCGCTCAAAGGTGAGAGTTTTGTCTCCACGGAAAACCTGGGAGACCTTTGGTTTCAGACCCAGTACAATCCGATTATTGATACCAAAGGAAAAATAACCGGTGTTACGGGAGTATCGGTGGATGTTACCGAACACCAAAAAATGGAGTTAGCTCTCCGTCAAAGCGTGGAGTTCGAGAAGCTGATTACAAATCTTTCTTCCCAATTCATAAACCTTCCCTGGGAACGAATCGACGATGGAATTCAAAATAGTTTAAGCTCCATTTCCCGATTTATAGGCGCGGACCGTTCCATGTTATTCCACACCAAAGGCGATCGTGTGGATTCCCCTTCATTTATTTGGTCCTCCTCCCCTGAAACGGCAGGGGCGGTCTGGGACGCCAATACCTTTTTGTCCGACTTTCCATGGTTCTCGGAGAAGATTCACCGACATGAGATTATTTATATCGAACAACCCGATCTTTTGCCGCCTCAGGCGGGGCCGGAACGAAGATTCATGATCCGCAGGGGAGTGATTTCCCTCGTCGTGATTCCCATTATCGCGGGTGGACACTTGTTGGGCCTTTTATCTTTTTCCACGACCCGGATCCTTAAGCGGTGGACGGAGGAGGATATCAATCTTTTCAAGATTACCGGAGAAATGTTGACCAGTGCCTTGGAGAGAAAGAATGCCGAATTAACCATCCGGGGAAGTGAAGAAAAATTCCGCGAATTGTTCAACAACGCGAATGACGCAATTTTCCTTTTTACCATTTCTTCCGAAGGAGAACCGGGCAAGTATGTTGAAGTCAATGATCTGGCCTGCCTCAAAACGGGTTTTGCCCGTGAAGAACTTCTCCAAATGACACCCTTTGATTTGGCGATTCCTGAAGATATGAATGAAATGCCTAAACTATTCAAAAGACTAGTGGATCAGGGACACGTCACTTACGAGAAAGCCCACCTCTCCAAGGAAAACCACAAGGTTCCTTTTGAAGTGAACTCCCACCTTTTCAATTGGAACGGCCAAAAGATGGCTCAATCCATCGCCCGGGATGTTTCCGACCGAAAGAAGGCGGAAGAAACGATCCGACGTCAGGCTTATTACGACGTCCTGACGGGTCTTCCCAACCGCACTTTGTTTAAGGACCGCCTGGAACAGGCTATGAAAACAGCACATAGAAACCGACAGTCTCTTTGCGTAATGGTGTTAGACCTGGACCGGTTTAAAACCATCAACGAGACTTTGGGACATCATATCGGGGACAAATTACTCATGAGTGTCTCGGACCGCCTTTTGAGTATCCTGGCGGACAATGGCACCATCGCCCGTTTTGGAGGGGACGAGTTTACGCTTCTCCTGCCCCTAGTCGGTAAGCAGGAAGAAGCCACTCAACAGGCCCAACGAATCATCGAGACATTGGCCACTCCCTTTAACCTAAATGGTCACGACTTGCACGTGACCACCAGTATTGGGATCGCCTTTTTCCCAACCGATGGGGAGAATCCCGAAGTCCTTCTTAAAAACGCCGAAACTGCCATGTATCGTGCCAAGGAACAGGGAAGAAATAATTTTCAACTCTATGCTTCGGTGATGAATGTCAGCGCATTCAAGCAATTGCTTATGGAAAATAGCCTGCGCCGCGCTCTGGAAAAAGAAGAGTTTGTTGTTTATTTGCAACCCCAAATCGATCTCGCGACACGCCATATGATTGGCGCGGAAGCGCTGGTGCGCTGGCAACATCCTGATTTGGGTTTGGTTTTCCCGACGGAGTTTATTGGCCTAGCCGAGGAAACCGGTTTAATTGTTCCAATCGGGGACTGGGTATTGGAAAGAGTCTGCAAACTGGGGAAACAATGGGAGGAAAAAGGTTTTGGGCGTATTTGCATTTCGGTCAATCTCTCCGCACGCCAGTTTCAACAGAAAAATCTGGTTACGAGGATAGCCCAAATATTGGAAAACACGGGGTTGGATCCAGAATCCCTTGGGTTGGAAATAACCGAAAGTATTGCGATGAAAAACGCCGATTTCACCATATCCGCCATGAATGTTTTCAAAAATATGGGGATACATCTCTCCCTGGATGATTTCGGGACGGGTTATTCCTCGCTCAGCTACTTGAAACGGTTCCCCTTGGAAACACTCAAAATTGACCGTTCTTTTGTAAGGGACATTACCACCGACCCCAATGATGCCGCTATTGTCCATGCGGTCATTGCCTTGGCTCATTCTCTCAAGCTGAAGGTCGTGGCCGAAGGCGTGGAAACCGAAGGACAATTGAGTTTTTTGAAAACCCACGGTTGCGACCAGGTCCAGGGTTATTATTTCAGCCATCCGCTATCGGAGGAAAATTTCATTCAAGTCCTGAAAGAATTTCCGCCAGCCGTAAACCCCAAATCGCCGAATCGTCCCAAAACGATTTGAATTTGGAATCGCGTAAAATCAACCTCTTTTACCCCGTTTGTTGACCGTCCGATACCTACCTAGATCCACTGACTTCGTTATAATTCAACCATGAAATCGGACCTTCCTTTTAATTTACCCGATCCCAATGCCATATCCCAAAAGCTTCAACGACCTCGCCCTTGGTTGTATGTCCTGTTTGCCTGTTTTTGTCTTCTCACCCTATACGGGACACGCCTCATAAATGATTCGGATTTGGGATTTCATTTAAAAAGCGGGCAGTGGATATTGGAAAACCATTGGGTACCGGAAAATAACACATTTACCTTCACCGTTCCGGACCATACCTACCTTGACATCGAGTGGTTATACCAGGTTCAACTTTATTTGGTTTATCTTTTGGGGAGCTACAAGCTGATATCCCTGCTCCATATCGGGTTCATTCTGGCCGCTTTTTTAATCCTTTTTAAAAGATTGAAGATGACCGGAGCGTCATTCGGAATATGCGTCGCCCTTTTGGTAATTGCAGTTATGGCTTCCGAAACGCGATGCCGAGTTCGGCCGGAGGTGCTTAGCTGGGTGCTATTGGGAATGACCCTATGGGTATTGGATGAAAGGATGAGCGGGGGGAAGGATCGGCTTTTTTGGTTGCCTTTGATTCAATGGGTTTGGGTCAACACCGAAGGGCTGTTCCCGTTGGGACCGGGATTGATGGCGGTTTTCTGGGGTTCCAGCTTGGTCCATAATAAAAAAAATGACCAAAAGCTTTTGAAATACCTGGGTTGGTCAATGGCCGCTTGCCTTGCCAACCCCTATTTCATACGAGGTTTCTTATTCCCCTTGACTTTATTGGAAAAAATGAGGTTTACGAGTTCCAATATTTTCAAATATACCGTCAGCGAATTTAATCCGCCTTGGTCCCTTTCCTACCCTGGCCAATGGTTTCCTCCCACTTATCTTGTAATGTATAAGGTTTTTTGTTTTTTTCTTTTAGCGGTCCTTCTTTTGACCCATCGGAAACGAAAATTCCACGAATGGACACTTTCGATCATCTTTTTCCTTTTATCCGTTTCTGCCATGCGCAACATATCCCTCTTTGTATTGGTTTGTGCGCCGATCGCGGCTTCCGGCTGCGCCAACCTTTACTCGGGAAAAATTATAAAATTCAGTGAATCCTGGTGGGGAAAAGTGGCCGTACCCAGTTTAATCCTGTTGATGCTCCTGGGCTTTTCTCTCCGGGTCGTGACCAATGCCCACTATATCTCGGACCAATTAAACGACCGCTTTGGTTTGGGCCTGGATAGGGCATCGCGTCCGGATCAAGCCTGCGAATTCCTGATCCGCAATCAACTAAACGGGAAGATTCTGAATACCTTAGATGAGGGGGATTGGCTGGATTGGAGAGGCCCCCAAAAGTCCTTCATCGATGGGCGGTTGGAAGCCATGGGGGAGAATTTTTTTACGGAATATATAAAATCTTTAGACCCTGGAGGGCTCCCGCGATTGGTCCAAAAGTACAAACCCGATATCCTATTGTTCAATCCGCTCCACGCACAGCAATGGGTTCTTGAACTTCGATCGATGTTGGAATGGCGCATGGTTTATGCCGATGGACAGGCTGCCATTTACCTTCGGAAGGGTTATGGGGACCCAATCCCCGATTTGGATTATGCTTCTTTGCTGTCAAACAACGGCATCGACCGGTCCATCTTGGGGGATATGCCCGGTATCTTGAAAATATCTCCCGCTCCCGCCTGGCTTTTGTTTCTAGGCGATTTTATCCAGACTTCCCATTACCCGGACGGTATCCAGAACCTGGGCGTTTTTTGCGCCCAAAGCGGCCATTATCAGGAGGCCGGTTGCTTTTTCCTGGAAACGATCAAGCTTACCCAAGGCCGGTATTTTGCCCCCTATTTCAACTTAGGGAGCCTTCTTTGTACATTAGACCCAAAATCCGAAGCGGGACTTTATTGTATGCGGAGGGTTTTGAGGGATCGACCGGATAACCGTTTCGCCCGGCAAATGGTGGAGGGCAATTCGAGTTTCCCTTGATCAGATTCTTTTGCGGTTTTTCAAGGCGCGCTCGACATCCCTCTCGGCCTCTTTTTCCCTCAGCTTATGGCGTTTATCCACCACGTTTTTCCCTTTGGCCAGGGCCAACTGCACCTTGACCTTGCCTCCCTTGAAATACAGCTTTAGGGGAATCAGGGTCAGCCCCTTCTCGTGTATCCGGGCGGCGAAACGCTTGATCTGTTCCCGGTTTAGGAGCAGTTTGCGGATTCGAGTGGGGTCCGGGTTGTATCGGTTGCCTTGGGCGTAAGGCGAGATGTGCATGCCGTAAAGGAAAATCTCGTCCTTTTCCACACGGGCGAAACTATCCTGAAGGTTTGCTTTTCCAAGTCGGATTGACTTCACCTCGCAACCAGCCAGGGCAATACCTGCTTCCAGGCTTTCCATCACGAAGTAATCGAAATGGGCCTTACGATTAAGGAGGGAAGGAGCACGCTCAGGCACGGCTAGGCTCCAGAATCATCCGCTGGAAGATGCGGTCAATGCTGTTGATCTTGACGATCATGCTGTCACCCAGACGTAAATGCGATCCGTTTTGGGTGGAAAGACAAAGGCCTTGGGCGTCGAAACGGTATCCATCCCCTAGCTTTTCCAAGAGCAAAAAGCCCTCGACGCCGAAAGGTTGAATTTCCAGATAAGCCCCGTAGGCCGTCACATGGCGGAAAACGCCAGTAAAAGTAAGTCCCACTTTATCTTCCATGAATCGTAATTGAAGCAGTTTCTGGCATTCGCGTTCCGCCTTTTCCGCCGCCCTTTCCTGCAGGCTGCAGTGGGAAGCCTGCAAGAGCATCCCCTCGGCCTTCGCCATTCCGCCCGGATCATTCAAGGCCTTTTTGAGGGACCGGTGCACGACCAAGTCAGGATAACGACGGATGGGAGAGGTGAAATGGCAGTAGGAATCGAGACCCAGGCCGAAATGGCCCAGGTTTTGTGTGGAATAAACCGCTAATTTAAGCGACCGGAGGGAAAGGGTGGAGACCACCGGTTCCAAGGGCTCCCCCTTCACGGAGGTCAAGAGGTCTTGAAATCCCTTGGGGGTCGAGAGGTCCAAATGCTTGTGGGGAATGTGGTAAGCCTTTAAAAAGGCGACCAGTTCCTCCAGGTCCATCGGCGAGGGGGGCTCGTGGATCCGATACATGGCGGGTATTTTCTTTTCCCACAAAAAGGTAGCCACCGCCTCGTTGGCGGAGACCATGAAGTCCTCGATCATCTTGTGGGTCTCCAGCCTTTCCAGCCGGATCACCCCGGCAACTCGGCCTTCGGCGTCCATGACTGCTTTTACCTCAGGAAAGTTAAAGTCCAATGCGCCCTTATGACTGCGCTGCTTGCGGATCAAACGGGAAAGATCACGCATCTCAAAGAGCATGGGATTCAAATGGGAGTATTTTTTTTCGATTTCGGGGGAAGCGGATCCGTCCAAGACCATTTGCACTTCTTTATAGATGCCCCTTCGGGAGCTTTGGATGACGCTTGGCGCGAAGTGGGTCTTGATGACTTGTCCTTGGGAGTCGTATTCCATGAAAGCGCTGAGGGTCAGGCGGGGAACGGCCTCCCGCAAGGAACAGAGGCCGTCCGATAGGCCGTGGGGAAGCATGGGCAAAACTCGGTCGGCCAGGTAAAGGCTGGTGGCGCGGGATCGGGCTTCCTTATCCAGGGGGCTATCCGGCGTGACGTAATGGGAAACGTCGGCGATGTGGACACCAAGCCTCCAATGTCCGGTTTGGGTTTTTTCAAGAGAAATGGCGTCATCGAAATCCTTTGCATCGGCCCCATCGATGGTCAGCAGGGGCAATCGACGCAGGTCCAAGCGTCCCTGGTAGTCCCTTTCCTCCGGGTCCGCCGGAAAGCGGTGGGCTTCGGTTTCGACTGTTTTGGGGAAATGATCAGGCCATTGGTGTTTGCGTATCACCGACTTGATCTCGACCCCCGGATCGCTGGCGAAACCCAGAATCTCGATAATCTTGCCCCGGATCGCGTGTTGGGGGGGCCATTGCGTGATCTCCAGGAGCGCCTTTTGGCCGATCTCGGTTTTCATGGCGGTCGGTTCGATCGCGACCTCGGACGGGAGTTTTTGGTCGTCGGGCTTCAGGATCAACCGGCCATTTGATTTTGATAGGAGGCCAACCACAGTCCGGTTCTTGCGTTCGACCATCTCAATGAAACGCGCGTTGAATCGCTCCGGTTTACGGGGGTCGGGGAAGATCTCCGCACGGACCTTATCGCCGTTGAGGATGTTCCGCATCTCATTCGGCGGAAGAAAGGCGTCCGGGGAGCCATCTTCGGGGACGAAGAAACCAAAACCTTTTTCATGGGCCTGGACCGTACCGACCATCCCTCGTCCTCCCTTGGTTTGAGTTGGACGGGGATGACCGGGGGTGGAATGGGGGATGTTTTTTTTCGAAGAATTTTGACCCGAAAGGCCTTTGAAACCAGGGGAAGGGAAGCGGTTGGGTGAAGGAATGATCTTTCCCCTGCCGTCGCGTCCAAAATGCTTTTTGGGGCGCCTGCCTTTTGATGGGTGGTGGTCCCCATTCCCGCCTTTAGTGGCTGGAGTGTCGGTAGAGTATGATCCCGTGGGGGTTTTCCATCGGGCTTCTTCCGGTTGCGACTTGGTATTCTTCCCAAAAGACGAGAAAAAACGTTTCAGGGCTCCCTCTTTTTTGGGGACGGTATCTTTGCTGTGCGGGTTTTGGACCGCGTGAGGCCTGGTGGTCTTGTAAGAATGGGGGGGTTGAGGGTCTTTGTAATGCCGTTTGTGTTTGTTTTCCGAAAAATGATGTTGATGCTTTTTTTTTGCCAACTGTTTTTCCTTTTTAGATTGCGCAACCAATGGAGAAATTCGGGAGAAGTGAGGAAGGTTCAAGAAGACTTGAATAAACGCTCGTAAGACTCAAAAGCCCCTAAATCGCGAATGACCATCGCTTGACAGTGATTTTAATACTAATTTATACTACGCCCCCTCGTTAGACAAGTCCTTCTGGGTCGCCGCCTGATTTACTTCGGTTCACGTGCGGAAGTGGCGAAACTGGCAGACGCACTAGCTTCAGGTGCTAGCGGGGGCAACCTCATGGGGGTTCAACTCCCCCCTTCCGCACCACTTTTTTCTCCCGGGATCCCAACCATGCCTAAAGCCGACCCAACTTTCGAGGCCGGTCTATTCCAATTTCTACTCCCCAATGGCGCTCTCTTAATCGTGAAAGAAGTCCCGACCACCCCCGTGGTATCCCTCAATTTGTGGGTGGACGCAGGTTCGGTCGATGAGAAACCGGATGAGCGAGGGATGGCGCACCTCATCGAGCACATGATTTTCAAGGGAACGGCCAAGCGGGGCGTGGGCCAGATCTCCCGGGAAGTCGAGGCCGCGGGAGGCTACCTGAACGCCTTCACGAGTTTTGAGCATACTTGTTTTTATGTCGTCCTTCCCGCCGACCAGGTCCGAAAGGCCATGGATGTGGAATTCGACGCCTTTTTCCATTCCACTTTCGACGCTGGGGAATTGGAAAAGGAAAAGGAGGTGGTGTTCGAGGAAATGCGCATGCGGCAGGACGATCCCTGGAGCTGGTCCTGGGAACTACTCTTTAAGAACCTGTTTAGGAAGAACCCTTACCATTGGCCCGTGATCGGGGATCCTAAGATCTTGAAATCGGTACCACGCGTAAAATTGCTCGCTTATTACCGCCGGCATTACACCCCTCGTAATACCGTCATCGTCATCGTGGGGAACGTGAATGCGAGAGAAATTCGGGCCTGGGTCCAAATGGGATTCGGTACCGCCAAGTCCGGAAAGCCACCCAAAAGGATTTTCAGGGACGACACCGAACCTAAACAATTGAAAATCGTTGCTTCCCGTGGGGAGATTCGTCAAACCTATCTCTCGCTTGGTTTTCCCACCGTGAACCAGGACCATCCGGACGGCCCGGCCCTTGAAATATTGGATTCTGTTTTGGGTGACGGCCATGCCAGTCGGCTGAATCTCTCCATCAAGGAGCGTACCCGTTCCGCCGACGAGGTGGGAAGCGATCATTTCATGGGTAAGTTCGGCGGGGCCATTACGTTTCAGGGGCTCACGGATAAAATCCGGAGCGAACGTTTCCTCGAGGATCTCATGGAGGCGATCCGAACCCTCGTCGATCGGGGGGTGGGTCTGGATGAATTGCAAAAGGTCAAGACCAAGGTTCGCGCCTCCAAGATATTCGAGAAGCAAAACGTGGACGGGCAAGCTAAATCCCTTGGCTATTGGCAATTGGCGGGCGGTTTGTATAAAGAGGAGCAATACCTGAGCGCCCTGGAAAGGGTTACCTCCACCGACTTGCAGAAAGTGGCGAAGCAATATTTAAAGCCTTCCCGCGCGACTTTGGTGGTTTATCAACCCAAGGGCCAAACCTTCCCTTTGACTGAACCGGCCTGCCAAAAGCTGTTGGAAAACAGTTTGGGTTCGGAACCCGTTAAGGTGAAAACAGGTGGAAATAATAAAGCTATCATTGAAAAAGTCGCGATGCCGGGCGGGTGCACTCTTTATATGAAACGCCGTCCGGAACTTCCCCTCGTTTCTTTGGGCGCTTTTTTCAAGGGTGGATTCGTTTCGGAAGGTGAGAAAAACCAGGGCCTCACCCATCTCATGACACGATGCCTTACCAAAGGAACTGATCAAAGGGACTTTGAGGAATTTAGTACCCGGATCGAAAGCCTGGCCGCCCATATCGACCCTTTCATGGAAAAGGATTACTGGGGCATCACCCTGGATTGCCTTGAAAACCGATTTTCCGAGTCTTTCCCTCTCATGATGGAAGCCCTTCTTCAGCCCGCCTTCTCAAGGGATGAAGTCGAGAAGGAAAAGAAAATCCAGATGGCGGCCTTGAAAAGGCAAAAGGATGACCCGGGCGAGTTCGCCCTTTTGAAATCCGATCTTTTAACATTTAAGGGAAGCCCCTATGGGCACGAATCCATGGGCGACATGAAGACCATCCCGAAATTCAATAACCGGATCCTTCGCAGATGGCACCAGGGCTTTTTAAACCAAAACAACCTGACCTGGGTCGCGGTGGGTGATTTCAAGAAGGACGAATTGATTCGAACGTTGGCTGAACAAACCGCACGATTCCAAACGGTTCGCCCAAAAACTGCCAAAGCGGGTAAGGCGGCTTCCTGGGGTGGGGGTCACTTTCGGGAAGCCTTGAAAAGCCAGCAAAGCCACCTGGTCCTTGGAATGCGCGCTCCCAGCTACCTTTCCCCGGATTACATCGCGTTCCGGGTTTTGAACACCCTGCTGGGTGGGATGGGCGGGGAGCTTTTTTCCGAGTTGAGGGATAAAAGAAGCCTGGCCTATAGCGTCCACGCTTCTCATGACGCGGCCCTTCGCGAGGGAATCTTCCAGATCTACATTGGCTGCGCGCCTGCCAAGGTGAAAGCCGCCAAGGAGGGCCTGCTTCAGGTGATCACGGATTTCGCCCATCAAACGCCCTCTCAGGTGGATCTGGATAGAGCCAAGACCTATCTCATCGGTCTTTATCAAATGAATCAGCAATCCAACCGTTCGCAAGTATATTCTTACGGACGGTACGCCCTTTCGTGTATGGCACTCCCGCTGATGGACCAGCTTCCCCAAAGGGTGAGGAGTGTGACATCAGCGCAAGTGCAAACGGCCGCTAAAAAATATTTGCTGGATCCGCGTCAAACCTGGGTGGAAGTGGGGCCCTAATCCGAACCTGTTTAGCTCATACCATTTTTGGGGTGGGATGAACCCAAAAATAATTTGAAGGAGATTTAGAATGTTCGTTTTGAGAGCTTTTTTGGATACATTGGGAGGGCTAGCTAACACCATTATTGGGTTGTTGGAATTGATCATCGTGATCCGGGTTATCCTTTCCTGGGCCAACGCCGATCCCTATAACAGCTTTGTTCGGATCATTTTTAAAATAGCCGATCCTATATTGAAACCATTTCAAAGGTTGGTGCCGGCCTGGCGTTTAGGTGGCCTTGACCTTTCCCCCATTTTCGCCTTTTTTTGCCTTGAATTTATCAAGCGCATTATTGATTACGGACTTGCCTATCTGAGCTCAATGGCTCAATAAAGGCCTTTAGAAACCGCATTCTTTAGCCTATATTAAATTAGACGTTTATGATTAAAACTTATCCAAAACTCCCTTTCGACTCCCTGCCAACCCCTACTCCAAGGGGTATTAAGCTTTTATTTGTCCTAACCTTTACCTTCTATTGGTTCTGTTTGAACCATTCTTCCGCGGTGGATTTGAACATCGCCCAGGACGCCTACGGTTTGGGCATGGGTGGGGCCGTGGCGGCTATTGCGGCAGGCACCCAGGCGGTCCCTTACAATCCCGCCGGGATCGCCCGTGCGAACCTTCCCTCGGTGCAGGGGGGAATGGGATTTTGGCCGGGCCCCAGCAATTTCGACCTGTCCCTCGGGGGCCTTTATCCTCTGAATGACGGTACGGTCTTTGGTTTTAACCTCTATTCGGATTTTCCACAAGATTCGAGTTCTTGCGCCGCCTATGTCGGGTCCTTCGCCTTTCCGCTCGACGCGTCCCGGGATTTCCTCTTTGGGATGACACTAAAATATATGGCTCTGGGACAGGATCTTTTTGGGACGCAGATCAATGGAAGGGGTTTGGGGTTCGACATGGGTTTGAGCTACGACCTGCGCGATCCCAAAGGTACCCGGGCTTCCTTTGCCTTGGTGATCCAAAACGTAGATACCCAACTGCGTTTTGACGACGATTCGGAAGAAACCATGCCCCGAAGCTTCACCCTTGGCGCCTCCTACCAGGAAATCCAGGATACCCGCCTGGAAATGGACTATCTCTTTTATGATCAGGTTCTGGAAACCACCGGCCAAGGCGACCGCTTGCGAATCGGGGCGGAACGTTTATTCCAGGATAAAAATATTTCCGTGCGGGCCGGATTCGACGGCCTCATCAACTCGGATGGGATATTCACCCTGGGGGCGGGTTACCAACCCGTGCCCCATTATGAATTCGATTACGCGCTCCAATTGCCGGTTAACGGCGGTCCGGTGGGGAACTACCTGAATTTCATCTACCGGTTCGAGACGGGCGCTCCTGAAAAAAAACTTCCGGTCGCGGCTTCGACTCCCTTCATCCCCACGCCCTCCGGTGCCGCCTCCGCCGATATCGACTTGAGCCGGAGCGTGGTTCCCATCGAGGGAAACCCAACCGGCAGTCCCGTGGTCGAAATCCCCGTGGTGATTCCCCCCGCCACTGGAACGCCCAAGCGTCCATTGACGATCCGGGTGAACCCAGTTGCCTTTTCCCCATCAGCCCGCCCCAAAGCAGTGACGATCACCTTCCCAGGGGATCAATCTCCCGACATCAGACGGTGGGTTTTATCAGTGGAAACACAGGACAAGAAATCCATTCGCACCTTCAGCGGAACCGGACCGCTGCCCCCCTTCCTGGGCTGGGAAGGATTGGATGATGAAGCCCATCAAGTTCCCGATGGGCTTTACCAACTCCACCTTCGCACCATCGACCCTAACGGGAGCTTGTTGTCCGACGACCTGCAGTCGGTTTCCGTTGTTGCGCCCCGTGCCCGTTTCGGGATCCAAACCGATTCCCCCTTTCTTTCCTTCCGCAAGGGCGCACACCGTTCTTCGTTTACGTTCAAGGTCAACCCGGGTGGACCCCGCCAGGTCGCCCATTGGAATTTCGAGGTCAGCGAGGCATTTACCAATAGGGTTGTTTATCAGGCACAAGGGTTGAATGTCCTTCCCGAGAGCCTCAAATGGAACGGCAAAAACACCGGAAAGGAACCGGTGCCTGACGGAACTTACGTTTGTTTTTTGAGCGCAGAGGACAAGTCTGGAACCCCTTTGAAATCTGCCGCGCTCCAAGTAATGGTTCAAACCGCCCCGCCTGTCGTTGACCTGAAGGCGCCCGGCCACTTTATCGATCCCACCCAACCCATCCATTTGAATCTCGATCTCAACGCGGCAGATCCCGTCGGAATCAAAAGCTGGACATTGCTCCTGGAGGACTCGGACTTGGAACAACCTCTGAAGGTCTTCAAGGGAGACGGCCCGCCACCGGATTCGGTCGCTTGGGACGGTTTGGACGACTCGGCCCAGCCCATTCCCGCCGGTTCTTTCCTGATCGCCACCCTCCATGCGGTGGATAAGGCCGGAAACGACGGCGAATCATTGCCCTTTTCACTGCAGTGGGACGTGAAGGGGGCGGGGGAGGGTGGAAGCCTTTCCCTGAACCTCACAACCGTTTATTTCGACCCCCAGGGCGTGGAGCTGAACGAGGCCGGAACAAAAGAGATCGAGACAGCCGCCGCTTCCATCAAGCCCTACCTGAAGAAGAGCCTGCTGGTGGTTCGGGGCTTTTGCGCGGGAAGCGAGACGGGTGACCTGGTGGAGCTTTCGCATGACCGGGCGCGTAAGGTGGCCGATTGGATGACCCAAAAACTCCAACTCCCCGAGGGGTCGGTCTATGCGGTAGGGATGGGCGACCAATCGCCTTTGGCAGGGAACAGTTTAACGCCGGTTCCAGACGAGAAAAGGAGGGAAGCGGTATTGACCGTGATAACCTCATCTCCCTGATTGACCCAATGCCTCGCGGATTTGATAAAATAAAGTGTCTTACATCCCATTCCTAAAAGACCGCATGAGAAACCTCATCCTCATTTTTATCGTTGCCGGAGTCCTTTTCGGCCTAAGCCAATACGCCTTCCTGGAAAGCCGCCAAAGTGTGGAAGATCGCACGACCACCCGTGTGACCCTCTGGAATGTTCCTTCCAAATCACTCCCGATGGACCGTCAGTTGTGGGATGAAGAAGTGGCCAATTTTGAGGCAGAAAATAAAAATATCCGCATCGAGGGTTTTGAGCGGGAATACCAGCCCGAGGAGTTCATCACCGTCATGTCGGGGGGAAAGGGACCGGACCTGGTAAAAGTTTGGGTGGGGGCCATCCAGACCCTGGCCACCATGGGTTTTCTCCAGCCGGTGGACGCTTACCTGCAAGGGTGGAACCAGCGGGATTTCATCAAATCGGTCCTTTGGGATAGCGTTAGCGTAGGGGGGAAGACCTACGGAATCCCCTGCGACAGCAACTTTTTATTTCTCCTTTACCGGAAAGACCTCTTCAAAACCGCTGGCTTGAACCCCGATAACCCGCCCGAGACCTGGGATCAACTCACCGCCGATGCCCGGGCCCTGACCCACCGCCGGGATGGGGTTTACGGCCTGGGGCTAGTTCCCAAAACTTGGTATTTCCAGGATTTCGTTTGGCAAGCGGGCGGAGAACTGGTTCGTACTGAAAATGGAAAGAACTTCGCGGCATTTGACGGGCCTGCCGCAGTCAAGGCGCTCCAATATTGGAAAGACCTGCGTTTTAAGTACAACGTCCTTCAACCCGACATACTCATGGGTGAGGCCGAGCTTCTCCACCTTTTCGCCCTGGGCAAGGTTGGCATGATGTTCGGCGTCGCTAACGATCTGCCTTCCCTCCTCGCCCGGTACAAAATGGATCCCGACGCGTTCGGCATCGCACCCCTTCCTGCGGGTCCTTCCGGAAGGGCCGCCCATCTTAGCGGTGAGGTTTTCGTCCTCAATGCCACCGCCAGCGAGGAAAACAAACAGGCGGCCTGGAAGTGGGTGCAGTTCGACCTTTCTCCTATCACCCAGCTTTGGAAATGGAACCGAATGCATGAGCTGAAAATGCCTATCTTTCCAAGTGCTTTTTCCTCGGCCACGGACGTCATGAACCTGCCCGATTTCAAGATGGTCAAGGACGCGCTTGATTCGGCAAAGGTGGAACCCCATGTGCCGGGTTGGCCCCAGGTCCGGGACATGCTGGATGATGACCCGCTCCAAAGCATATTACTGGACCCGGACGCGGACCCTCAGCTCCTCCTGACTTCTTTTGCGAAAGAAGCCGACCAGCGGTTCCTTTCGGCTTCCCCGGCGGCGAATAAATGATAATGCAACGCCAATATTCACCAGGGGGGCAAAGGGACAGGGGAAAATTCAGCCATACGGCGGACAGTTCGTTAATTTTAATCTTCGTCGCCGTGACTTCGAATCACCACAGTGAAACTTCCGCCTGTTTAGAAGGGGGACGGAATTGGTAGAAAAAAATTATAAGCCTTTTTCCATTTACGACGACGACAAGGACAAGGAACCCCCTCCCCTTATGCCGCCCGCTCCGCCCGAGGAATCCGGTTTAAACTTGGAAATTGTGGACAACGGAGAGGATGTTTTTACCGAGAATATCAACGCTCAATTAGGGAGGGCCCAATCCTCATCCGTTCAACCGGCTGAGACCGGCCCCGCCTCGGCCAATCTGGCGAACGCACCTTTCCTGCAGGGCGAGCACCGGGAAAGCTTGGAGGACCGTACCAAGGACTTGATTCAGCAAAGGCAAAAGGCGGGGAAGCTCCGCGACCGACGCAAAACCGCCTCCATATTCGACAAACCCATCGAGCCCGATAAGGCCATCAAGCCCGGTCATTCGGCTTGGAGCCCCTTCGGCTTCCGGGCCCAGGCCTATTGGTTCTTGCTTCCCGCGATGGTTTTTTTCGTACTTTTCTACGCCCTCCCCCTCTATCGCGGATTCCAGATCAGCCTGACCCATTTCAGCCCCCTCGGCGCCAGCGTGCCAGTTGGGTGGGACAACTATACCCGGGCCTTCAATGACCCTCTTTTCGGCCAGACCATGATGAACGCGGCCGCCTTTACCGCCCTGTCCCTCGCCTTCGGTTTCTGGCCCCCTATTCTCCTTTCGGTCTTCCTGAACGAATTGACTATCGGAAAGAACTTTTTGAAATTCCTCTACCTTCTCCCTTTCATCTTGCCCGCCGTTCCCGCGGCTAACCTTTGGCGGTGGATCTTTGACGAGGGGTATGGGGTCCTGAACGCGCTCCTCCAAAGGGCTACAGGCCAGCCCGACTTGCAGATTGGGTGGCTGACCGATCCCCGCTGGGCACTGCTATCGATCGTGCTGATGTTCGTCTGGAAGAATACCGGCTGGTTCATGATGATCTACCTGGCTTCCCTTCAGAACATGCCGGACGAGCTTTACGAGGCGGCGGAAATCGACGGCGCCGGTCCCTGGCACAAGTTCTTCAGTGTCACATTGCCTTATTTAAGGCCCGTGATGGGCATCCTGCTTATCATTCAGGTATTGACCACATTTCAGGTTTTCACTGAGGTCTTCGTCATGACACGGGGCGGGCCCATGCATGCTACGGAAGTGATCGGGACCTACATTTACAAGACCGCTTTTGGCGCCATGGACTTGGGATACGCTAGCGCCATGGCCATGTTGATGTTCGCCGTGCTGTTCCTTTTCTCGATGGTGCGTTTACTCCAAGTCCGTTCGACGGTGAGGTAACCATGGCCAAGAAAAAAACTGGCAGGACGGCCGATATCCCGACCGGGGCGGGTCGCGGACTTTTTTCACGCACTGAACGAAAGAGCGTCCAAGCCAAGCTTTTTCTCTTTTTCGCCTTTCTAGCACTGGCGGTGGGTGCCTTAGTGACCATCGCTCCCCTGGCCTGGATGCTGTTGGGATGTTTTCGAACCCCCAGCGAGCTCTATTCCATTCCCCTTCCCTTAAAAGTGCAGGACATCAGCAACGATAATTTCAACGAGGCGCTTCGCCTGATCCCCTTCGGCCGCTACCTGGTCAACAGCCTGATCCTTTGCGGAGGAACGGTCGCCGGCCAACTGGTAATCTGTTCCTTGGCGGCCTATTCGCTTTCCAAGCTCCGGGTTCGGTTTGGAGGCGGCATCCTTCTCCTGTTCCTGACCAGCCTGATGGTGCCTTTCGAGGTCTTGATTATTCCTCTCTACCTGATCATGAAAAACTTCCCCATGGGCGCGGGTACGGGTGGTTGGAACCTGTTGAACAGCTACTGGGCTTTGATCCTGCCGGGTGTTTTCAGCGCTTTCGCAATCCTTGTGATGAAGGACTTTTTTGACGGCATTCCCAACGAGATCGTCTACGCCGCTCGTATCGACGGTTGCACTGAAAGCGGAGTATTCTTTAAATTCATCCTACCCATGAGTTGGCCCATCCTGGCCATCCTGGCGGTCTTCGGATTCGTGACGGCCTGGAACGGTTTCTTCTGGCCCCTGATCGTGCTGAACAACCCCGATTATTACCCTCTCATGCTGGGCGTACAAAAACTGGTGGACGCGGGTGAACCTTGGAACGTTGTGGTCGCCTCCCTGACGATGGCCACCGTCCCCTCCATCCTGCTCCTTGTTTTTTTCCAAAGGGTACTCATCCGGGGCATCGCCTATACTGGTATATACGGGTGAGACTCGACGGCAAAAGCCTGGGTCAAATTCGCTCCTGGGTCCACGCGAGGGTGAGTACTAGGCGTTTTGGCCACATCATGGGCGTGGAAAATACCGCCGTGGCGTTGGGAATGCGATACGACCTTCGGGAAAATGCCATAAGGGCCGCCGCGCTTTTCCACGATTGCGCCAAGGAAATGACTCGGCCCCAAATGAGGGCCCTTTTCCGCAAAGGGCCTTTTTCATTGGATAGGGACGAGAAAAAAATTCCCTCCCTCTGGCATCCGGTCGCAGGCGCAAACCTGGCTTATCATTCTTGGGGTTGCAGGGACAAGGGCATCCTGGACGCGATAAGGTGCCATACCGTCGGAAGTCCCTCGATGGGACCCTTGGCCCAAGCCCTCTTTATAGCCGATTTCATCGAGCCGGGCCGAAACTTTAAAGGCGTGGATATGGCCCGCACCGCCGCCCATGCAGGACTTGTGGAAGGTGTAAGGGAAAAAACGATCCAGACCCTGTTCTACTTATTATCTGCAGGGCGAAAGATCCATCCGCGCCTACTGGATACGCTAAACGTGTTTATGGATAAGAGATGAATTCTACAACAATACACC
Source organism: candidate division FCPU426 bacterium (assembly GCA_963771075.1). GTDB lineage: Bacteria > Oederibacteriota > Muellerivitia > Muellerivitales > Muellerivitaceae > CAVTWJ01. The sequence goes on from CAVYSE010000007.1 coordinate 248,050, forward strand.
GAACGATAGATTTTCATCCTATTGTTTTTTTGATATTTCAGCCCAATGGTGCTCTTTGTTTTGCTTTCTTCATGGCCAAGATTTAATTGTTGGTGTGTTAGGAAGTATGGTGTGGACTAGGATCTAAAAGATTTCCTCAAATCGACCCGAATCATTGATTGGGAAAATCCCAAGGTGAAGGCCAAAGCGGTGGAGCTAGCTAGCGGCTGCGCCGAAGGAGAAGAAAAAGCTATGTATCCCAAGTTATCGTGGTCACGGATTAAAACCTATGGATTTCCCATCGTCCTGGCAGTCCTGATCGCGGTTATCACCCTTGAGGCAGGTGCCTTCCTAGCTTACCGGTCATTCCCGGTCCAAAAGATACAGGATGAATACGATTTGGCACAGGAAGCCTATAATTTTTATCAAATGCACCGCTACGCAGACTCGGTCGATTTCTTCGAAAGGGCTTCCAAGGAAAAATCTTCCTCGGAGGAAATCTGGTTCGACTTGGGGAATGCCTATTACCAACAAGGGCAGTTTGACCAAGCCTGTGAAGCTTATCGAAAAGCGCTCGAATTGAAACCTGGAGACGAGGATGCCCTGGTTAATTTTCAACTGGCCACCAAACATGGGATCGAGGTTTTAAAATGGGGCAAAAAAACCGCATTTAAAGAGGAGGTTCTACCTCCTCCCGGCCAAACCAAGCGGGGCTTTTGGAAGTCGCTGTTTCAAAAAATGAATGATTTCTTGCGCCAGTGATCCAAATCGGAGGACGGGTTGACTGACCACGAAGAGTTGAAAATGATGTTATCGGAAAAGCAAGTCTTTATCTTTGACCTGTTCCATACCCTCACCTCCATCGAGTCCACCCATCCTTTCCCTTTAAGTACCGCGGATGACCTCGGTGTGAGCAGGGAAAAATGGAATGAACAGTTATTGGAAAGATCAAAAGATCGGCTCATGGGAAAGTTAAAAGACTCATACATATTTATCCGGCAAATGGCGCTTGCCATCGACCCGGCCTTATCCGAAGAAATAATTCGGCAAGCTACGCAAAACCGCGTTTCTAGGTTTCGATATTCCTTGGTTCATGTTTCCGGCCAAGTTCTTGGAATTCTTAAAAAACTAAGGGCTAGGGGTAAAAAATTAGGCTTATTGAGCAACGCTGACTTTTCGGAAATAGCCGGATGGATAGAATCGCCACTCTCAACCTGTTTTGACAGCGTGGTTTTCTCTTGCGAAGTAGGTTGTGTAAAGCCAGAGAGGGAAATTTACGGAATCAGCCTGGAACAACTTTCCGCCCCGCCCGAAGTAGCGGTTTTTATCGGGGATGGGGGCAACGGGGAACTGGAAGGGGCGAAAGCAGTGGGCCTTACGACCGTTTTTATGTCAGGCCTTATCCGGCCCTTGTGGCCGGACAGTATTGAGCCAAGGAAGCGCTTGGCAGATTTTTCAATTGAGAGCTTGGAAGAATTGATGCCTTGAAACGGAAGATCAGGCTTTGAGGTCCAATTTCCGTCCGACCTTCTCCTCAACGGGAGGCGCGGTGGAGGCCAACAATTCATCCTGCTGATGGGTGGCGGCATTCATGACCCGCGTTTCGACCGTGGCCTGGGGAGTGGGAAGGGCGGGGGTCAAAGTGGCGGGGGGTATCTTGTATTCCATGGGAACTCCTGTTGAACGGGTTTTCCTACGACCAGTTTATTATACCCCTTTTTTAGCCATTATCTTTCACCGGGCCTGCCACGAAGGGAAACAAGCGGAATTCGGGCCCGCTTATCAAAGGACCGGCCTGCTTGGTATGCTATTCGGGAAGTCGTTTCACAAAAACCTAGAATTTTGAGGTTTGAACATGCCATCAACAAGGAAAAGCGGCGAACAGGCGGGGAAGAAAAATATTTTTTCCGCGAGACTCATCGTCCTCCTGTTGGTCGTATTCGGGTTCGGTCTGTTCAACGGAGTGGGGATTGTCTACATGATCAATGAATATGAGAAGGAACCCGCGACGATTGACGCCCAGGTCAAAGAAACGGATATCAAGAAATTGATGGACAACGCCAGCAACGCATTTCATTACCAAAGGGATATCCAGAAAACCCTGGACCTTTACCGCCGGGTGCTGCAACTGGACCCGGACAACTATGACGCGAACATGTATATCAGCACCCTCTATTCGGAAGCTTTGAACCCGCCCGACTATGGTGCGGCGATCTACCATACTAGCCGGGCCCTGAGGATCAAAAAGGATTACATGAGCCTGATGAGTTACGGGGGTTTGATGTGGAAGAATCTGGATTACGTTGGGGCCGAGCAGGTGTTCCGGGACTGCGTCCAGTTGGAACCCGGCCAGTTCCTCGCCTGGGGCCAGTTGGCCGTGATGCTGGAAAAACAGGGAAAGACCGTGGAGGCATTGGCCGATTATAAAAAGGCGGATGAGTTATGCCAGGACGCTAAAGTGAAACCCGAGCTTGAGGTATCGATTAAATCGTTGACGGGGAAAAAGCAGGTCAAACTCTATAAGATCCAGATACATTAGTCCGCCGGGAAATATCCGGCGGTTCCGTCCTTAGCCCAAAAGCGAGGTTAGCTTTTCAAAATCCTTGAGGCTCAAAATCTTCTTGGCCAAAGCCTTGACTTCCTCGAAGGTTTCCGGTGGAGCGTTTTTTTTCAGTTTTTTCAGGAATTCCAAACGCTCCAAGTTACTCAAGCTTGGCAGCATATAACTGAGCATCATGCCAAGGTCTTGGGGGGCGATCCGGTTAATCATGTTGGTGAACTCGGCGTCGATCTTGGCGTCCGTGAAATGGCGGTAAATGGCCTGGGTGACCTCTCCCTCCTCCCGGTCCATATGGTGCAGGTAATCGGAAAGGTACCGGTTATAGGCCCGGTAAAATTCATAGCCCGCATTGGTCATGTTGGGGCTGGCGGTGACTTCGAGCCATTGTTTTTCCAATATGTCCAATTCAAAATCCAAACGGTGATGGTCCTCGACCGATTTCTGGACGGCCTGGGGTTCCATATCCTTGAGCATAGGGAACTGGATCAAATCCTCATTGTCGGCGTGTTCCCGCATAAATCGAACGATCTGGGTGAACTCGAGGTTGGCGCTTCGGACATCTGACTCATCAGTCCAATCCAGCCTACTGAGGTGGATGGACAGGTCCATCAGCCCTTTTCGAATGGCTTTGTGGACACTAATGAATATTTCCATGCGTTGATCGGATTCCATAATGAACTCCCCTTTAAAAAAGCGACTCTCTAAACTTTGACAAAGTCAAAAACCGACCGTATTTATAATAAGCTTTTGCGGTTAAATCCAAGATAGGAAATAGAAAAAAGTGGTAAAAAATTGCCTGTATCAATGGGTTTCCAGTTCATATCCGGTGAAAAATGACGTTAGTATAGGTGCCTATTCCTTACCACACCCACCATCCCCTCCAGATAGGGAAATATGAGCCTGGATTCACTAAATAGCGCCATTACCGGCCTCGAATCGGACAGTGCCTGGCTTGACGTGATTGGTAATAACATCGCTAACGTGAATACCACGGCCTTTAAATCGAGTCGTACGGAATTTGCCACCCAGCTATCTTTGGCCCTATACCCAGGCACCTCGGATTCCCCCCTGACTGGCAAAGGCGGCGCCGACTCCATGGAAATTGGAACCGGCACCCGGCTGGAATCCATACAAACGGATTTCACCCAAGGGGTCATTCAAAGTACCGGGAGTTCCCTTGATGTGGCCATCGATGGAATTGGATTTTTGACCGTCAAACAAGGCAACCAAGTTTTTTTCACTCGTGCCGGGGTACTCTCCCTGGACAGCCAGGGTTATTTAGTAGACTCGAACGGGGCCTATGTGCAGGGCTACAACGCCTTGGAACAGTATACCGATACCGTGATCAATACGCCTGTGGACGGGGGTTACGCCCAGATCACTGATGGCCAATTAGCCCTGGATAACTCGAACCTATCCGTAACGCAAAATATCCGCCTTGACCCGCAGATGACCATTCCGCCGAAAGCCACCACCCTGGTTAACTTCACCGGAAATTTGGATTCCTTTCAGCAACCCAATGTATTGGCCATCTACAACAATTCTGGGCCGGTCCTGCCCGTAGGGCTTATGCTCAGCCCCCCCCAAATTCCAGCGCCTGCCGGAATCGATACTTCCAGGATGACCACCGTAAACTTGCCGGGAGGGGGATTTGCCCTCAAGCAAGTCAATGACCTGTCCACACCTAATTACAATCCCAAACCGGTCGCCGAACCAATCATCAACGGAATCATTCCCCTCACGGATGTAGTGATGAACGACAGCGGCAATTACGCCTGGGAACAGAATCCCCCAATTTCCCCGGCGGCCCAGGCCACCGAGACGGTCTATGATTCCACGGGCAACCCGCGGCAGATCACGGTCCTTTTTTACCAGGTGAACGACCTGGGTAACGCGGGCATCAACCCCGCCCCTGGGCCGAACCAGGTGTGTTACGCATGGTACGCCTTCGATACCACGGGAGGCCAGGCCATCAACACCGCGCACCTGCTGGGTGGAACGGCCATCCAGGAAGGGGACATGGAGAACAACCCCAATCCCTTCGCGGTTCAAGGATACGATCACGGGCTCCCCTTCTCGGGTTGGGCGGGAGATTTTATCTGGTTTAACACGGATGGGTCTCTCGCCTCCAGCGGAGGCATCGAGGGACCTCCCTCTCCGCCTGGAACGCCGAACATCATGGATGTCCCCACTGTTTTTTTACCCGCCTATAACCCCGACTGGCCACCCCTTTCGCCCCTCCCCAGCGAAGGGGCGGAGATCACGGCGGTCCAGTTGAATTTCGGAACTTATGGAATTATTGGGGTGGGACAAAGGAACGGACTCCACAGCGACGCGGAAGGGAGCTACAAGATCGTCAATGGGGTCAACACCTATGTGCCACATAACGACGTCCAGGCGGCTTCCCAAAACGGTTACGGCGATGGGCTGTTACAATCCATGGATTTTCAAACGGACGGAACTTTGATCGGTACTTTTTCCAACGGCCAAACGGCTCCCCTGGCCCAATTGGCCTTGTCTAGTCCCGTCAATTCCGGGGGCCTTGTCCAGGCGGGGAACAATTATTTCACGGTCGCCGCAAATACAGGTCCCATCACGACCGGACTGGCGGGCACCAACGGCTTTGGACTGGTGCGAGGCGGGTCCTTGGAAAACTCCAACGTGAACCTGACCGTGGAGATGACCAACATGATCGTGGCCCAAAGAGGGTTCGACAGCAACGCCTGGGTGATATCGGCGGTCGAAGGTGTTTTGCTGGAGCTGGATGGCCTCGGGCTTGAAGAGGGCCCGGAAGGCTTCAAAACAAAAATATGAGCCATGGTCGAAATACCAAAAGTTGAAAGGCCTCGCGATTTGTAGCCTTGTACGGCCGAGGATAACTTTGTAAAAAGGTTCATATCGTGGTTGATAAGGACTTTCTGCCTTAAAAGATTTCATAAGCAGTCCGGCCTTATGGGTTTTCGCGAAAGATTTGACGGTAACCACTTACCCAAATAGGGAAATGCAAAGAGTTGAAAAAATGTCCATGAACATGTGTTCCATCACATTTCCGGCAATCATCTGATATTAAGATGCTAATTATTGAAGGTTATCATCAATCCAAGGGGAACGGTCATTCATGCAGCCTGTTTTCGGGAAAACCATCCAAGACCAGTTTTATTACGAGTTCGCCAAGCTTCTTTCCAAGGCCCATTTCAATAGCGAAATCCATTTTGATTACGTAAAGGAAAAATATCTTGCCCTTTCGAAGGGCCAGATCCACATGGCCCTGTCACTCCTGGAAAAAGAGGGGGTATCGGAACTGCCCATGGTTTGCGCTTTTTGCGGCTCAAAGAGGGACCTGCAAACCAGTTATTTAATTCCCCTCGCCAAAGGAGGATGGGATTCCCCCGACAACCAGGTCTTATCTTGTAAGGCGTGTTTTACCTCCCGCGAAAATCGGGGTATCTTTGAGTGGTTAGGCTTGAAGAAAAAGGAAACCCTTCATCCTTTGGTCGCTGGGAAATATCTCATCGAGCTTTTCGTTTATAACAAAGCAAAGGGTACCCTTCATGTGGATTCCGAGAACCTTCCAAGTTTATGTGGTATTTGCAAAAAAGGTTATGTATGCAAAGAGGCCGTCACCTCGGGGGAACTAACCGCTTTCTGCCTTGAGAGTATTATTTAGGTCGGCAGTCCGTTTTTTTAAATAAAAAATAATATCCTTGAAAAATAACTGGACCTGATTTTCCCGTGCAAACGCCATGATTTCCGACAAATAAAAATGTAAATAAATGTAAAAATCCGAAACAAGTTACATGAAGTGAGGTAGAATTTAATCAACGAGATAAAATGGGAGCAGTACGTGAATTCGTTACTGAAGTTCCTGAAAACGTTATCATGTTTTCATGAGCGTCGATTGTTGGTTAATTTTAACGACAATCGAAGCGCAAAAATATTTATTACTTCACTTATTATCGGAATTCTACCGGTAACGTATTCTTACGCCCAAGTTCTTGGTTCGGCCGTCATTTGTTCCAGTTCACCCACCACCTATACATCCATCGCGACTACCTACGGGCCCCTATCCCCGGGTACGGGCAATTGCGGTTTTCCGAGTGGGACCTACGATCCGAATTATTACGCCGCCATCATCAGCGCTGATTACCAGAACGGTATGGCCTGCGGGGCTTGCATCGACGCGTTGGATATAACGACGGGCGGTTCCGTCACGGTCATGGTGGTGGACAACTGTCCGAGTTGTTCCACCGCAAACCAACTGGATTTGGGCCCCACTGCCTGGAACACATTGACGGGAAATGCTCCAGCGGGTATCGCAAATATCGACTGGCATTTCATCCAGTGTCCTTTGAGCATGATGACCGGGGACCCCTCCGGTGACATCATGTATGAATGGAAGTCAGGTTGCAGCGCAAGTTACGATCCCATCCAGTTTTTGGACATGAATATTCCCATCACGTCTGTCAGTGTCTCCTCTACCTCCAATGGCACCTACACGGCTCTTACATTGGGTGCGAACGGCGTGGGTGGGGATGAGTATTGGGGACTCACCAGCGGTGGCCTGAACGGAAACTCCGGAGGGCCATTTTATTTCGACGTAACGAACGCCTGTGGGCAATCCACAACCATTGGACCTTTGAGCGTGGGTTCCTGCGGAACGACCTATACGACCACCAACCAATTTAATGGGACCGGGCCCACCAACACTCCCGGACCCCATACCGCGACCCCCACCATCACCCAAACACCTGCCCCCATGCAGCCCGTGACGGTCAGCGGGATTACCTTCACCAATTGCGGCGCGAGCCAACCGAGCGCCTATTCCCAACAGCAAAGTTTAGTGGCCCAGGGTACCGGGTTAGATTACACCATGGTCTCTGCCCAGTGCGGCCAACCCTTGAACGTAACTCTTCCCGCAGGATCAACAGCCGTCACGGCCTTCCTATATGTGGAATACAACAACGGTGGTGCTGATGTTGCTCCTAATACGACTCAAATCACGATCAATGGAAACGGGACAGGCACTGGAACAAATACGGGTGCGGTTTCCTATGTCGGATGGACCCAGACCTGGTACAGCATTCGTTATGGAATTAGTCCCGGTTCCCTTAACACGGGCGCCAATACCGTTAACACCTCCGCCGTCGGCGATTCATGCCAGGGATTGGGGCTGATGGTGCTTTACAAAAATCCGGCGGAAACCTCCAATAATGTCGTGGCCATCTCGGATGGGGAGAGCGCATGGCATTTTGAAGAAAACGGCCAAATAGCATATGGTTATCCCCCCTATGACACCAACTTGAATTGGACCTGCCTGGGCATGAGTTGCGGTTCCTACTCGACGCGTTTTTCCGCTCTTGGCGGCGCCCAGGAGTGTACCGGCAGTACCAATGGATTCATGGACCAGATCGAAACCAACGGATCGGGCCCCAACCATCCACCGGCGTCAAATGGTTCACAATACGGGGGTAACGAAGGGTCTCCAGCCGTATGGAGCGGCCCTCCAGGCGCCTTGAATTGTAAAGTCGGAAGCGGTCCTGATGAAATATCTAGGGATTATTACCCGCCCACTAGCGCCTTCAGCAACAATGGTCAGAGTTTTGAGTGGGGGTTAGACCCGGCTCCACCTTTAACGGCCAAAAGCAGCTATTGGCAACAGGCGGTCGTGGCCCAATACCAATGTAACCCGACCCAACAATGTTCGGTGAGTCAGACTTTCAATCAGTCGGTTCCTGGTACTCCTCCTGGCTGGATGGTGGGGGCTGCACCGCCCGACCAAGGTACTTGGGGTGAAGGTACCAACGGTGTTTCGTTCGTAGGCGGCGTTTATTCCTCGTGTTTGGATGAAAACAACCAGCTGCTGAACACCCAGGTCGCCAGCGGCCCCGGGACCATGGTGGTGAATTATTGCCAAAATAACGTGCATCAATCTCCGAACGAGGGGGGCATCATGTGGGACGTGAACCCCTCCACGGGCGCGGGGTATGAAATTCAATTTGACGGGGACAATTGCGCAAACGCGGATAGCACTCTGACTTTCAACGTGTATGGGGCCGCCAGCACGGGTACCGGAAACGTTACTAAAACCCAAACGGTGGACCTGCCTGCCAACAGCGCCATGTGCGCCATGTGTCCAACCTCGGTATGGATCCAATTGATCGTCAGTGGGAACAGCTTCATTGTCTCCATTGGCGCCGCCCAGGGTTCTTATACCTTTGGCACGACCTTCACGGATTCGACTTATTCATCGGGACTTGTGGGCATCAGTGACCATGGTTGCCCGAACGATCTATTCAAATCTTTTGCTTGGCATGGTGTTTGTAATCCCACCTTTACCCCTACTCCGACACCAACCCCTACCCGTACTCCCACACCGACCCCCACCCGAACCCCCACGCCCACCAATACCCCAACCCCGACCCCCACTCCTACTAACACGCCCACTCCCACACCCACCCCGACTCGTACCCCAACCCCTACCCCCACCCCGACGATCACCCCGACGCCTACACCTACCCCAACTAACACACCCACTCCCACTCCAACCCCGACTAATACACCGACTCCTACCCCGACACCAACTAAAACTCCTACTCCCACTCCTACCCCTACTAACACTCCGACCCCCACCCCAACCCCGACCAACACGCCAACGCCTACACCTACACCCACGAATACACCGACTCCCACCCCTACACCGCCTAATTCCTACACGCCCACACCTACTCCTACGCCCACCAACACCCCCACCCCCACTAACACTCCCACCCCTACTCCGACACCCACCATTACTCCCACCCATACGCCGACCAACACCCCGACCCCGACTCCCACGCCGACTAATACACCGACCCCCACCAACACACCGACACCTACCAATACACCAACGGTGACGCCGACAAAAACACCCACCAACACGCCGACGGTAACGAACACCCCTACACCGACCAATACCCCCACCCTGACCCCAACGCAAACACCGACTCCGACTCCCACAAATACACCCACGGTCACACCGACACCCACAACGACGAACACCCCTACAGTGACGAACACACCCACACCGACCAATACCCCCACCCTAACCCCGACCCATACCCCTACCCCTACCCCGACGAATACGCCCACGGTGACGAACACCCATACAACCACGAACACGCCTACGGTGACCAATACTCCCACGCCGACGAATACGCCTACATTGACCCCAACCCAAACCCTCACGCCTACGGCCACGAACACCCGCACACCCACCCATACCCCGACCCTGTCTTTGACCCCAACGGTGACGGATAGCCCGACCGATAGCTATACGCCCACGGTCACTCCGACCTGGACGTATACGGCCACCCCCACCTTGACCCGTACCGTCACCAATACCAATACAGTGACCCCCACGCCGACCTCGACCAATACCCGTACCGTGACTTCGACCTTGACCACAACGATGACACCGACACTGACTCATTCTTCAACCTTAACCAGTACCCCGACAGTCACTCCCAGCTCTACCAACAGCCCCACCGTGACTTCCACTCGGACTTTTACGAACACCCACACCCCCACGATGACACCCACATCCACCCCGACCCCTACGGCCAGCCGCACACCGACCCAGACCTTCACTTCCACCTTGACGCCCACCTGGACGAATACCTGGACCGCGACCGACTCGCCGACCTTTACGGGAACGCCGACCTGGACCCACACTCCGTTGGATACCTGGACGGTCACCCCAACCCGAACCCCGACCCGAACCCCGACCATGACGAATTCCCCAACCTCGAGTGGCACGCCGACGCCTACACACACTCCAACGAGTACGCCCACAGCGACTTCAACTCCCACGTCGACCCCGACTCCCACCGTGACCCTGACCGCAACCCCCACGGCCACAATAACCGCCACCCCGCAAGGTCTGGCGTCCTTGAACAAACAGGCTTCCTCCTCCAACACGAGCGGTGGAGGTGTGGTGATTTACACCCTCACATTGAATGTGCTGGGCAACGCCGTGACAAATGTGGTGTTGACCGACCCCTTGCCGGCCAATGTGACCTTCCAATCGTTTGGCAATACGCCTGCGGGAGCGATCGCGGCCTACAACCAGGCGACCTCGGTGATGAGCTGGCAGATGCCCTCGCCCTTGGGCCCGGGTCAGTACCAAATGACCTACCAGGTAATGGTGAACCCCCTGGTTCCGGGAGGATTGAAGATCCAAAACTGCGCGGTTTTAAGCTATACGGGAGGGGCCGCGACGTCATCTTGCGCGAGCGTACAGACTACTGGTTCGTACACCGTGAAGATCGAGGTGTATAACGAGGCTGGGGAACTGATCCAGTCGATGCCGGTGAGCCAGTATTCGCAGGTGATCAGCGGTGTGAGCCTGAGTTCCAGCGCGATCACGGCAGTAAGCGGGACGGGAAGCTCGACGACGATCTATTTCGATGGGGTGCCGATCGGGACGTGGAACGGGATGGACTCGACGGGGAACCCGGCGGTGAACGGGCAGTATTACGTGAAGGTGGACAGCATCAGTGGGATGGGAGCGGACACGAGCGTGACGGAACCGGTGGTGGTGAACCGGTCGGTGTACAAGGTGGCGGTGAAGATTTACAACGAGGCGGGAGAGGTGGTGAAGAACCTCTATTCCTATACGAGCAACCCGGTGTCGAACAACGCGACGCAGCTGGGACTGTCGACGACAGGGTTCGAGCCGACGAGCGGGACGCCGGCGGGGACGATTCCGACGAATGTAACGATCACGCTCAACAACGGGACGACGATCATGTGGGACGGTACGGGGGACAATGGGGCGGTGGTGGCGTCGGGTCAGTATTTCATCTCGGTATCGGCACAGGATGGCCAGGGCGGGGAGACGGTGATGACGGGGCATGTGCTGGTGATGTCGGATAACGCGAACGCGGGGATGGGGAACCTGACGGCGAGGCCGAACCTGTTGAATGCGGGGACGGGATACAGCGTCCAGGTGGTGTCGGATTCAGGGGAAAGCCTGACCCTGGCCTTCCGGGTCTATGATGCGGCTGGGGAACTGGTGAGGAGGGAAGTCACGGGTCCGGCAGGTTCCAACATGGCTACTTGCGACGCGGCGGGACTGGCGAGCGGGGTTTATTTCATGGCGGTGGACGCCTACAACGTCCAAGGCGGCCTGGTGGGACAAAAGGCTCTCAAAATCGTTCTTGTGCGTTAATATTATTTCCAAAGTTTAAAAAATTATTTGTGATAGCGGTTGGCATGGGTTTTACTTCGCTCTTTCCACATTGTCTATTCTTGTTCAAATAGGGTGAAAATCATCGTCGCTTTGTATAAGGTTTTGGTTAAAAAACTCTAATATGATTTAAACCATAAATAAAACCAGAGAGAACACTTAAAAATTAACACCGGTAGAAGGCCGGTCTATTTAATTTCCGGTGAAGGGTGTTTCTATGTCTAATCTCTTTCCCGCAATTGACCCGATTCCCCTACCGGCGCCAGTTTGGCTTTTCAAGGTTCTCCACGACCTGACCTTGACCCTGCATTTTTCTTTCCTCAGCCTCTTGATAGGCGGTTTGTTCCTGGGGATGGTTTGGAATTTTTTGGGTCACGCTCTGAAAAACAATCAGTCCATCACGGCTTCCGGGGTGGTGGCGAGCCGCCTGCCCATCGTGACCACTTATGTCATTAACCTGGGAATCCCGCCCCTCCTCTTTGTCCAGGTGCTTTACGGTCGGGCCATTTACACTAGTACTATACTAATCGCGACACATTGGATCAGCGTGGTCTTCGCGGTCTTGGCCGCCTATTTGGTCCTATACCGAATGACCCATTTGGCTGAAAACGGAAAAGCCTGGTGGGGGTGGGGGATACTCGCGCTGGGTCTTCTCGGCCATGTGGGGCATGTTTATTCCACTGCATCTACACTGATGCTCCGCCCCGAAGTATGGCCGGGTATGTATGATGCCACCGTATTGGGAACCCGATTGCCCCCGCCTGATCCGACCCTCTGGCCTCGCTTGGGGATGGTCTTTTTGGGCGGATTAGGTTTTGGAGCCCTCGGCACATCGCTATACACTTCCAAACAGAACCTGGATGAAGGAGTAAAAGTCTTCATCCGGCGTTGGTGCGGTTTCCTGGCCTTGATCTCCCTCCCTTGTCTCGCCTACTGCGGTTACCTGGCCTACGGGGCGCAGCCCTCTTTTGTCATTCAAGGATTACAGGGGGAATGGGGCCGTATCTTGTTGATGTTATGGCCCGCGTTAGTGGGACTCAGTTTATTTTCGGCGGTGTTGCTGATCCTGATGCCCAAGGGCTGGCATTGGGAAAAGATCCTGATGATCTCCATTCCGCCTTTCCTATCTCTCGCCAGTTTTGTGGTTTTGCGGGACTTCGTTCGGGACTTATCCCTCCTTCAATGCGGTTTTGACGTCTGGACCAGTCCGGTTTACACCAATTGGCTGGTCGTGGGCCTCTTCCTTCTTTTATTCGTGGTCGGCCTGGGCTTCCTGGCCTGGGTAATGATGGTCATGCGGGGTGCCAAATCCGTGGAGGAACGATATGTCCAACCCTGAGTATTCAACCCAGCCTACCGATCAAAAGGATAACGGCCTATTGGGCCCGGTGGACCGGCGCACCTTCTTGAAAGTCGCTATTGGTACCTTGGGTGCCGTTTACGCGGGAGCGGTAGGTTATCCCGTTTATCGATACTTGGCCTCGCCGGTGGAGGAAGGGGACTTGGCGGGAGCGGTGAGCAAGGTGACACTCGATAACGCCCTTACGCTGCCCGTGAACTCAGCCTTGATGTTCAAATTCGGTACCGGCCCGGCCATGTTGATCCATCATGAGGACGACAGTTGGACGGCCCTGAGCGCGGTTTGTACCCACTTGGGATGCACTCCGTCCTATCTGCCCGATAAAAAAGAGATCTATTGCCCATGCCATGGGGGTGTTTACGACGCCCGCACGGGGGGGAATATTTCCGGTCCACCTCCCAAGCCTCTGACCCTATACAAAGTGAGCATTGAAAATGGAAAAATCACCGTCAGCCGCTCCTAACGGCCCTTCCGAACAAGGGGCTGCCCCTAAAGAGCCACAAGGCCCCCTGTATAAATGGCTGGATGAGCGTTTGGGCATCCGCGAAATCAAGGCCCTCGCCAGCCAAAAGACCGTGCCGGATCACCATGCCTCCTTTTGGTATTACTGGGGTGGCATCACCTTTTTTCTTTTCATCGTCATGTGTTTTACCGGCGTGCTCCTCCTTATTTATTACCGGCCCGGGGATGAGGCCTATGACTCGGTGCGCAAGATCACCTATGACATCAAATTCGGCTGGCTGATCCGCTCGACCCATTCCTGGGCCGCCAATTTGATGATCGTGGCTGCTTTCATTCACATGTTCTCCGCCTATTTCATGAAAGCTTTCCGAAAACCGAGGGAATTCACTTGGTGGAGCGGTTTGGGTCTTTTGGTACTGGCGATGATCTTCGGATTCAGTGGATATCTCTTGCCCATGGATGTCCTTTCCTTCTTCGCCACCAAGGTGGGATTGAGCATCCCGGCAATCATTCCCGGCATCGGCCCCTGGATCGCCAATCTGGTGCGTGGTGGCATGGAGATCAGTTCATACACGGTTTCCCGGTTCTTCGCATTGCATGTAGTAGTCCTGCCGGCCATCTTTGTCCCCACCCTTCTCTTTCACTTGGGTCTTGTCCAAAAACACGGTATGTCCCTGCCCGAGAGTGAACAGATTAAACCCCCATCGGATCGGAAAACCGTCCCTTTTTTCCCCAATTACGCCATGAAAGACCTGGGCATGTGGCTAGTGACCTTGAATCTGCTTGGTTTCCTGGCGGCGGTTTTTCCCTGGAGCTTGGGAGAACAGGCCGACACTTTGAAACCGGCGCCCATGGATATCCATCCCGAATGGTACTTCATGAGTTCATTTCAGGTTCTTAAATTGTTCGGACAATGGTTCGCCGGAAGTTTCGGCGAGTTCCTGGGTTTGGCGGTCTTCACCCTGGGGCTCGTGTTGTGGGCCATGATCCCGATTTATGACACCACCCGAGAAAACGGAAAAAGGGCCCGGCGGGCAACGTATTTCGGTTTGATCGCATTGTTCCTTCTGGTGTTGACCACCCTCTGGGGTTATGCCGGGTTAATCCAATCGTAAGGAAAAAAACATGAATTATCCCGTTTGGTACGTACCCCTTATTGGCTCCGGCTGGGTCATCGGCCTCATTGCCATCCTCCATGTTTATATTTCCCATTTCGCGGTGGGCGGGGGCTTGTTCCTGGCCATGACCGAACACAAGGCCTTGCGGGACGGACGCAAGGATTGGCTGGTCCGGCTGAGGGGATATTCCAAATTCTTCCTGATCCTGACGGGGGTGGTGGGCGCCATGACTGGTGTGGCCATCTGGTTCGCCATCGGCCTCGTTTCCCCGGAGGGAACCAGTACCCTGATCCACAACTTTGTTTTCGGATGGGCCATGGAATGGGTGGTTTTTATCGTGGAACTGACCCTTGCCGCGGCCTATTACTACAGTTGGGACCGGATCCCGGAAAAACAGCACCTGAAAATCGCCTATCTTTACGCCGGTTCTTCCTTCCTGACGCTGGTTATCATCAACGGCATCCTGACCTTCATGTTGACGCCGGGTTCGGGCTGGTTGTCGGTGGCTGGGACGGGTCGGGAAGCTTCCATGTTCTTTGATGCATTCTTCAACCCCACCTATTGGCCCAGCCTGGTCCTGCGGTCCCTTGTCTGCATATCCCTGGGCGGCATTTACGCGCTGGTTTTCTTCAGCCGTTTGGATGGTCGCTCCGAAGGCGAAACCAAAACCACCCTGATCCGGTGGTCGGCCAAGTGGGTAATCCCGGCCTATCTTTTGATGCCCCTTTTTTTCTCTTGGTACCTGTGGATGGTGCCGGAGGCGCAGCGACAACTATTGAGTTTCGGGATCTCGACCATCGGTTCGGGCGCTTTCACCCAGGTCACCCGCATGTGCCTAATCACCGTGCTGACGACCTCCACGGTGGCGGGCGTTGTCTACTTTCTGGCTTTTTTGAGCCCAAAGGAATTCAATTTGGGCTATGCCCTTGCGATCTTCTTCCTGGGTCTCATGGCGATGGGGGCAACCGAAAGCGCCCGTGAAATGCTACGCAAACCCTATGTGATCGGCGGTTTCATGTATTCCAACGGCATCCGCAAATACCAGGTGGAGGGTTTCAACCAGAACGGGTTCCTCAAACACTCGATTTGGGTGCCCCGCGATGGGGACAAGATCACTGCAAACCCGGACAAAGTGGGTGAGCGGATGTTTTTGGGGCAATGCCTACCCTGTCATACCCTCAACGGCTACCGGGGAATGATAGGTTTTTTAAAAGGGAGGCACGAGGAACAGATTGGCAACGTCCTGCAGATGCTTCGTGACCCTAAGCAGGACTCGCCTTACAGGAAATACATGCCCCTCTTGACGGGAACCGACGATGAAATACAAGCGCTTCGGCTTTACCTCTTCCATCAGACGCAGGGCGCCTCGTAAAAGGGAACTGGTCGAACCCTTTCGGATAATCCTCAATCGAATTTAAGCCTGTGCTTAGACAGGTTTGGAATTACCCAAGTTGGGAAATTCTGTTGGCCGTCAAATATTCCGTTTTATGAAAATTTTTAACTATATTTTCAAACCAAGTAACAGACGAGTTAATTTTTCAAAAGTTGGTTTATATGACGACAAGTGAGTGGTAAATTTTTTTTGAAATCCACCCGCCTGACCTTTTGAAATTAGGTCTCCGAAGCCTTAAATATCTTTTCCATTAAACTCACAAGGAACCTAGCCATGCGAGCATTTTCAAACCTGAACCATTGGATGGTTTTTATTTTTTTCATTATGACCGGCCCGGCCTCATTCCTTTGGGCCGAGGCGACCGACCATGAAAAGGCCGATTGCATCTTCAACCTCATTCATTTCGTAAATTGGCCTGAACAGGACCCGCAAGCCGACCCGAAATCACCAATCTACATAGGCGTCGTGGGTTCGGAGGGGCTGGATAATGCGCTTGAATCAAAAGTGAACGGCAAGACCGTGGATGGCCGGACCCTTGAAGTGGAGGGGTTCCGATCCGTGGATGCGTCACAAGCTGAGAAGTTCAAACGTTGCAACGTTATCTATATCACACCTAAGGCTAAGGCCTCGGTGCCGGACCTGATGAAGTTGATCAAGGGGTCCAGTGCCCTGACCGTTTCAGATATCAAGAATTTCAACAATATGAACGGCATGGTCGAACTGGGCGAGGAAGGAGGGAAGATTGTGTTCCAAGTCAACCTGACCCCCGTGAGTAGTTCGGGTTTATTTTTGAGTTCTAAATTTCTGCATATCGCCAAAACCAGCCAAAGGCCGGAATATTTCAACGACCCTTTCGCCCTGCACAAGTAATCACGGCCCTACCCACCAACCTTTCGACAAATACGGGCACCCGTCCTTTATTCTCTTTTTTCTTTTTTGGATGAACTCACGAGCGTTATCAGTTTAAATAAGGGCCATCCTTCGCGATGGAGCGGCATTTTTGATGAAATTCAAGCCCTTTTGGACAACTCTTTTGGCGCTGGGTTTGATGGGTATCTTGTCCGGGTTCAGCGTACGAGGTCTTTCTGGAAATCCTTTGAAAGCCCTGGTTATTCGCCTAACACCTGGACTTTCCATTCACGGAGCCGATCCCAACCTCCTAGTAGAGGCCTTTGAGGTAAGCTCCCCCTTGGGTGGACGGGAGGCCCAGGTCCAAACTGTCCACTTGCCCATTAAAATGCAACCGGCCCTCAAGGCGGCCTTGGCCCAAAAATCCTCGGCCAACCTGAAAAACCTTGTGAAAACTTTGGGATCCTGGTCCTTTCTGGTCGGGATGACAGGCGACGGGGATGGTTGGCCTTGGTATTTTGGCGGAGGATGGAAAACCCTTTTTCAAGAGCCTGTTGAGACCTTCTTTGACGATCTTTCCTTCTGGGACCGGTTTTATCTTTGTTGGATGTGGCCCGTGCCTCCCCCGGCCCCTTACGCCTCCGCTATCCCGGTGGAAAACACGGCTACGGTACCTGCAGCGCAAGAAACACCTTCAACAAAAACACCCTTGGCGATCCCGGAGTCAAAAACCACACCCATGACTTTCAATGGGGAAGTGCGCCTGGAAATCCTCAATGGTTGTGGTATAACAAACGCAGCGGATTGGGTCGCCCGAAAGGTAAAAGGCCCGGGTTTGACGATAACCGGCACTGGCAATGCTGATAATTTCCATTATTCCCACACGGTGTTGCAGACCGCCGTGGGTGTGCCGGTGGCGATGGAAGAACTCTTGGAGCGTTTAGGCCTTACCAAAGACTCGGTCCAGGAAGTGCCCAACTTAGCCCCGCCCAATGACGCGGTTTTAATCGTGGGAAAAGATTTTCGGAAGCTCAAAGAGAGGCGCCGTGACCGACTTCACCATTGACCGCAATAATTTCAGAAAACTTTTCATCAATAACACCTCCCGTATGCTTTTAGGCATTTGGTACCTGGCGAAAGGCTCTCGTTTTCCATTCGCCTCGATCATGGAGTTGCTCTCCCTCACCGAGGATGCCTTGGAGGGAAAACTCCAGTCCTTTGCGGGTTTGGGCCTCGCCCACTTGCATACTCCTCCCCGCGGGGAGAGGGAAATTGAGTTTCTGGACAGTAAAAACCCAGAAATCGACAGGCAAGTGGCCGAGTTTTTTGCTGGAAGGCAAAATGATTTTCAATCTATCGAGATGAAAGTAAATGCCCTCCTTTATAAGACCCTCCTGATGAAAAATATTTAAGCCATGTTTTACGATATCTTTACGATCCAAGAACTTTTACGCCGAGCCTTGTCCCAAGCCGCATCCAAGCTTGGCGCGGCTGATATTCTCGCCACCATCGAAGCCCCTAAAGACCCCCAGCATGGTGATTTTGCCTCGCCTGTGGCCCTAAATCTGGCCAAAAAGCTCAAGAAGGCTCCTATGGGTATCGCCGAGGAAATCAAGAGCTTATTTACCCTTGAAGAGCCTCTCGTGGAGACCCTTTCCGTCGCCGCGCCTGGGTTCCTGAACATTCGCCTCAAACCTATTGTTTTTCACTCAGCCCTGGCCCATGCCTTGGGGCAGGGGAACGACTACGGAAAAAGTGATAAGGAGAAGGGGCGCAAGGTGCTATTGGAATTTGTCAGCGCCAACCCGACCGGCCCTTTGAACATCGTCAGCGCCAGGGCGGCGGCCCTTGGCGATTCCATCGCCAATCTGCTGGTGGCTGCGGGTGCGGAAGTTTCCAAGGAATATTACGTGAACGACGCGGGGGTACAGGCCCGTCTTTTCGGTGAATCCCTGATCGCGGCCTGTGATCGGTTGAAAGGTGGAACGACCCCGGCTCCCGAAGGCGGTTACCAGGGAGCCTACATGGAGGATCTGGCACGGGAATACCTGAATCTGCCCGAACCCAGACCGGAACCGGCTTCTTGGGGAATGGATCGAGTTATCCAATGGCACAAAATTTCATTGGAAAACTACGGTGTACATTTCGACCGTTTTTTCTCTGAAAAAAAAGAACTTCACGACATTGGCCTGGTCAGAAAGACGGTTGAAACCATCAAGGCAAGGGGCCTTACCTATGAAAAAGAGGGAGCCCTTTGGTTCAAGGTGGGCGAGTTTGGATCGCCTAAGGATGAGGTCCTAGTTAAGAGCGACGGTACACATGCTTATTTCGCAGCCGATATCGCCTACCATTTAGGAAAATTCGAACGGGGTTATAAGGAACTGGTCGATATCTGGGGCCCGGATCACCATGGCCACATACAGCGAATGACTTCCGCCCTTGCCGCCCTGGGCCAAAAATCCGATGGTTTCCAAGTTTTGATCGCCCAACAGGTGAACTTGCTCCAGGGCGGGGAAAAGATGAAGATGTCCAAGCGGGAGGGCAAATTCGTGACGATGGATGAACTTTTGGATGAAGCAGGTAAGGACGCCTCCCGGTACTTCTTCGTGATGCGAGGAGCAAACTCTCACCTGGATTTTGACTTGGAAGTAGCTAAGAAGCAGACCGATGAGAATCCGGTTTATTACATCCAGTACGCTCACGCCCGAATTTGTTCGCTGTTAAAGAAAACTTCGGAACGGGGTTTTGCGCCGGCCTTTGTTGCTGAAAAGATGTGGGCATTGCAACACCCGGAGGAATCCACCCTATTAAAACGCATCCTAGAATTTCCCCAGCAAGTAGCGGAAAGCGGAAAGGCCCGTGAGCCCCACCGGTTGGTGGCTTATCTCCAAACTCTAGCGGCTGAATTTCACTTGTTCTACGCGAAACACCGTATTCTGGACGCTCCGCCGGAGGTGGCCAATGCGCGGTTGAGCCTCGTCCTGGGGGTCAAGAACGTGCTTCGAAATGCCTTGGGATTGCTGGGCGTTTCCACGCCCGAGAAGATGTAGGACTCGTGTCATTCAGAGCCGCAAATACTGGCTAGACATGATTGCCAGCAGTGTTATTTTGTTCCGTTTAGCAAAAAATCCGGGTTTATATTAACCAATTTAAATGCCTTTAGGAAAATGGGCGTTTTTGTTGGTAGTGAAATATTTTTTAGACTCTAAGCCTCTTCCAACTCCCCGCCTAAATCATGAATCTCTTTATGTTCCAATATAGGTTTGGGAGCCTCACCCCTCGCGGCGCGGATCATGGCCCGGCCCAAACGGCGAGGCGTTGTAACAGCCCCAGGAAAAAGTTTTTTAATTACCGGAAGAAATGGACCGACCAGGTCGTAGGTCACCCGGTAAATCCGGGTACGGGATTTGAACCCTTTGAGGGGCTGTAAAGCACCCAACCGGAACATGACTGAAACCCGGAACGGCATCTTCAAAAGAGTGTTTTCGGTGCGACCTTTGACCCTTGCCCACATGATGGGACCCTTTTCGGTGGAATCGGTGCCACCACCGGATACATAACAAAAACCCAGGTCCGGGTTAAGCTTTAAAAGTAATTGGGCAAGATGGATAGGAAGATCGTGGTTGATCCGGGTGTATTCCGCTTCTTTCATTCCGGCCGCCGAGGCCCCCACGCAAAAGAAACAGGTATTGTAGCCTTTCAACTGGGCCGGATATTCTTCTAGTTTGAAGAGATCGATCAGGAGCAATTCACGTAATTTCGAATGCTGACGGCCACAATTGCGCCTACCGACGGCCAGAACCTGCGTTACGCGTTCGTCCCTTAAACATTCGTTTAATACAGCCGCTCCAACCATCCCGCTGGCCCCAAATAGGATCACCTTCAGGATCTTGGATTCTTGCTCCATCTGGGTTTTGTTCCTCGCGGGTCATGAATAGAGGCCTAAACGAATGGCCTTTAGCTTATATAAGTTAAGGGATAATGGATGAAACAAGAAATTAAAAAATTAATTGGCTAATATAATTTGTTGCGTCAAATGTCGTGGGACCCTTTTGAAAAAAACATGGATTAGGTGAAACTATATTTTTGTTCAAGGTCTTAAATGAACCATTCGAATGGAAATTAACGATATCCATCCGAGGCGAAGCAGGACAGAAATGGTGCGAACAAGTTTAATTAATAGTATATAGATCTTATTCTTAGTAAAAACAATTCTGGAAAGCATTGAAAACTGTTAAAATCCTGAATTATTATTTTTACACGATTTGGGTTATTGTTTTTAGAATACTGTCTTGTGAATTATCTCTGCGAATGTGGAGCAACCTTGAATCGTATTTTATTAACCTGTCTTTTGTACGTGACCATCCTGACCTTTGGCTGCGGCAAAACAAGAGAACCGGGTTTAGGCATTTCGACAGGTTCCATTGATCCTCAAATTGAGCTTTTAAAAGGCCTGATTTCGAGGGCGCATTACGATCAAGCGGCGAAAAAGGCAAAAGAATTCGTTGCCCAAAATTCTACCTCGCCCAACCTGGCGGAAGCTCTTTACCTTGAGAGCTATGCCCTGATATTTGGCGAGCGGGCTTATCCCGAAGCACGGACGGTCCTTAAACAGCTTCTAGACTATTTTCCACAGAGCCCGCACGCAGTCGAGGCACAGCAATGGGTTGGGGATTGCCATTACTGGGAATCCAATTACGACCGGGCATTGAAAGAATACCATCGGTTAGAGGGCGCGGGGAAGGGCTCAGACCCTTACGCATTGTATCAGGAAGGGAATTGCCTCCTTTTAAAAGACAAGGTTGGAGATGCGCTCGCCGAATACAGAACCCTTGTGGAAAAATATCCAGCTTCACCCCTGGCTGAGTCAGCACAGTTAATTGTGGCAAATACCTACCTGAAACTTCAGGACAAGGCAATGGCCAAAACAGAACTTCAAAAATTCATTTCAATCACCAAGAACCCAGATCTATTACACTCGGCCCAAAAATCCATCCAAGATTTGGGACTGGGAAAATCCGCACCCCCTAGCGCTGGGGTTTCGAATTAGGCCATGGCTCATTTTCCCTGGATCATTGCGGGATTAGGATCGCTCGGTTTCGGTTTGTCGGGTTTCGGCCTGGGATATTGGATCACTCATCGTTTCATGCCAAATGCGCTGCCGAAAAAACCGGACGTCCCCGCCTCTCCTTTGGCCTTATCCAAAAAGATTTTAGCCCCCCTTCAATTTGACATCCTAACTCGTTTGCTTGGACTGGGCATTTTAGCTGCGCTGGGCCTAGTCCTATGGGGTGACGCCGCTACCGGCCTTTTTCTTTTACTGGCCGTGTTGATTTTATGGTTAGGTTTTCGATTAGGCCCTGGATTGTTTGAAAAACTTAGAAAAGGAAAGAAATTAAAAGCCGTTCAGGAGGTCTTTCCCCAATCCCTGGGGATGATGATCCAAGCCCTCAAATCGGGACAAACCCTGCAACAGGTGTTGGAGTATCTCTCCCTTGAATGCCCTGAACCATTAAAGGCTGAGTTCCGCCAAGTTTGTGCGGATATGGCATTAGGTGCGGCAACCGACAAGGCCTTGATTTTTATGGCTGATCGAAACCCGGGGTTTTATGACTTCAAGCAGTTCATTGAGTCCTACCAGATTTCCCGCGTAACCGGCGCGAACCTGACCCGACTATTGGAGTTTCTCCTAGAGAATCTCCAGGAAAAAGACAGGCTGGTACGCAAAAGGGAGGCGATGACTGCTCAGGCTAGGCTTTCTGGCACGCTGATGGGTTGTCTGCCTTTCTTATTGGGTTTAGTGTTTTTTGTAATGGATCCTGTGCTGATGACCCCACTGTTTATCACGCCCCAGGGTTGGGCTATCCTCTTTACTGCCATCCTGTTGGAATCGCTCGGTTTCCTTTGGATCCGCCAGCTCTTGGCCCTGGAGTTCTAGGCAATGATATTCCTTCTTTTGTTGACGGGATCCCTTCTGGTTGGGTTGGCCTTAGGGCGGATTCTGGAAACGACCTGGGAGCGGGTGGAAAAACACCAGCAAACCCAACGGCTCAAGACGGCTCTCTCCCGGAGAAAAAAATCCTTACCGCTCGAATCTCTGGTGGTTCTTTTGGAAAAGCTGCACTCGAAATGGACGGAGCGTTTCCCGAAGGCGAGGGATTACGATCAATGGGTTTTATCATTGATCCGTCGATCAGGACGGGAAGAATTTAACCCATACCAAATATTGGGTTATCAGGTTTTGGGAGGGACATTCTCTTTTCTCCTCTTATTCCTGTTAGGTGGCATTTTCAGTCTTTCATTGATGGGCTTGGCGATGGGAGTGTTTTTGCCTGTGATCTGGTTAAGGGACCAAGCCCTCAAAAGAGAGAAAATAATCTTACAGGAACTTCCTAACGCCCTGGAAGTGGTTTCCTTATGTTGTGAGGCGGGGTTAACGGTGGAACAAGGATTGGATCAATATCTAAAAAATGCCCGTCCGAACCCCTTAGGGCAGGAATTCTCGGCTCTCTTGGAGCAAACTCGCACAGGATCCAGCCGGAAAGCCGCATTGGAAACTTCCGCCGCAAAACTTCAATTAACAGATTTTACCCTATTCACCACCAGCCTGATCCACGCCGAGAGATTTGGGACCGGCGTGGCCAAGACATTGAGACAGTTATCCATGACACTGCGGGATAAACAGACCCAAATGGCGGAGAAGGCAGTTCAGGAACTACCCGTCAAGATGATACTGCCCCTTGTTTTTTTCATCATGCCTGTGACTTTTTTGATCATTTTCGGCCCCGTTTTGCTCCAGTTCCTTGGAAAATGATTCCGTTGTCTTTAAATAACCCCTTGCGAGTAAAAAAGGCAGAAAATATTATTATTCGTTTTTGGGGTTTGATGGGAACAAGGAAATGGCCTGCCGGATATGACGCTCTTTGGTTTCCACAATGTTCCGCTGTCCATACCTTTTTTACTTTTTGTCGGCCGGACTTACTCTTCTTAGACCGGGAATATAGGGTCTTAAGCATCCATCCCCAAACTGCACCCTGGAAAATTATCCTGGGCCCGATGAGGTGTTTCGGCTGCTTAGAGATTGGTTCGGGTGAGGCCGGAAAACGAAATTGGCGGGTGGGGACGGATCTAAGTAACATTTTTCGTCAGGTTCCGGAAACTTAAATTTCCTGGAATCCAACTTTTCACCTGATTGAATTGAGGTTTCCCACCCTTATAATGCCAGCATTCCACCCAAGGAGGTTCCATGTTCAACGATTTCCTAAAAACCGATCCTAAAGTCTATGAGGCGAATCTTCTGGAGCTGAAGCGTCAAAATACAAAACTTGAAATGATTGCTTCCGAAAATTTTACGAGTCTTGCGGTGATGGCCGCTCAAGGCGGCGTGATGACCAACAAGTACGCGGAAGGTTACCCCGGTAATCGTTATTACGGAGGATGCGAATATGTAGATATGGTGGAAAACCTGGCTCGGGAAAGGGCGTCTAAACTATTTTTCAACGCCGAGTATGTGAATGTCCAGCCCCATTCAGGAAGCCAGGCCAATATGGCGGTATATTTTACCTTCGTCAAACCAGGCGATACTATCCTAGGGCTCGATCTTTCCCACGGTGGTCACCTGACCCACGGCAGCAAGGTTAATTTTTCAGGGAAAATGTACAACTTCTTCGGTTATCAGACGCGAAGGGAGGACGGCCGGGTGAACCTGGACCAGGTTCGTGAATTGGCAAGGGAACACCACCCGAAAATGATCAGCATCGGAGCTTCCGCCTATTCGCGTGATTGGGATTACGCCGAGTTCCGTAAGATTGCGGATGAAGTCGGCGCCTTTTTATGGGCCGATATCGCTCACACAGCGGGCCTCATTGCCGCTAGAGTATTGAACAATCCCATGTTCCATTGCCATGTGGTGACTACTACGACCCATAAGACACTTCGCGGGCCAAGGGGAGGCATGATCCTCATGGGGAAGGACTTTGATAATCCTTTTGGCATCACAGCTCCGAAAAGTGGCCGAACACGCAAAATGGGCGAGTTGATCGACAGCCAGATTATTCCGGGCATCCAGGGGGGGCCGCTCATGCATGTGGTCGGCGCCAAAGCGGTGGCCTTCCAGGAAGCCTTGCAACCTTCCTTCAAGGATTACGCCACGCAGGTAAAACTCAACGCCAAAGCCCTTTGCGATGGATTGATGGAATTCGGATTTCAGGTGGTTTCTGGGGGGACGGACAACCACTTGATGCTGATCGACTTGCGCAACAAGAAGGTTAACGGTAAGCAAGCCCAACTCGCCCTCGATGATGCCAATATCACCACGAATAAGAATTCTGTTCCATATGACACGGAATCCCCGCTTTTAACCAGCGGTTTAAGACTAGGTAGTCCCGCTTTGACGACCCGGGGGTTTAAGGAAGGGGAATTCAAACAGGTAGCGCAGTGGATCCATGAGGTTATCTCAGCGCCCGAAAATGAGGAGACAAAGAAAAAGGTTAAGGGTGAGATAGAGGAAATGACTCGAAAATTCCCCCTCTATCCGGAATTGCTAAAAGGTCTTTAAAGGGTCTGTAAAATCGCGTAAATCGGATGAACCCCTGAGGCTTTATTGACTTGTCACTACTCGGGCGGGTGCCCAACTAGGGCAAGAACCAAAATCTGCGGAAAGGTTTTTGTTGTCCGTACCGATCGTGTTGATGATGAAGAGATTTAAGCCGTCATCCACCGAATTGAGCCACCCACTGTAAACCACCTTCCGGTCTCCCATCGCGTAACGTGGACAAAGATTGTGGGTCGAGGTAGTCAGGTTAACTGGATTCGTTCCGTCCGCGTCCAGGGTATAGATCTGAGTAGTGTTTTCACGGTAGAGGTTGATTAATATCTTTTTCCCGTCTGATGAAACCGATGGGGAACCCACGTTCCAATCTGTATATTGAGTCAGCTTCTTGACCGTTTTATCGGTTAAATCTTCAACCCAAAGGTTGTAAACCGTGTCTTCCTCGTTGGTGAGATAAAGAAGTGATTTCCCGTCCGGAAAGAGATCGGGACAAAGGGCAGAATGCCCGGTCAGGAGGGTCTTGGGGTTGTAACCGTCCGCGTCGACCATCCACACATCCCCAAGAGCAGCGAAAACGATCTTTTTTCCGTCATTTGTCCAGGAAGGCGCGTCGTTCACCAATAGGTTTTGTTCAGAACTACCAATTGAATTGGCCTCATTGAAAGTGAGTTGAACGGGATTTTGGCCGTCCAAGTTGCGCTTCCAAAGGTTGTAAACTCCGTTTCCTGCGTTGGACCAGTAAGCCACTTGGGAACCATCCGGCGAGCAGGAAGGGAACCATTCAGTACTTTGGCCACTGGTCAAGGGCACGGTTTGTCCTGTAGACAAATCCAAGCGGACCAAATGGCCACGCTCTATGAAAACCACGCTTCCCGTAGGCACAGCCGATACGGGCGCGGGCGGGGGTTGGGGCGGGGGAGGAGTCTGATGTTTGCAACCCGTTACGCTCATTATGAATAAGCCAAGGAGAAGAAAATAGCTATAAAAAAGGAGTTTGGGACTCACGAAGGCCTCATTTCTTTGACCAGTCGGGGTTGGTCACCCCATCCAAGGAGATGAGCTTTTTATTATTTCCGCTGTTGTCCATGATCCAAAATTCACCCTTAAAGATGTAACCAATTTTTAACCCGTCGGGTGACCAAATCGCATTGGTGGCTCCGGGCGCGGACAAGAATTTCAAAGAACCGCTGTCCTGGTCGTTCTTGGAGGTTTGATCGAGTAGGGCAACTCGATACCCGTCATCGTTCGCGTCCTTCTTGGCGAGCATAAGCATCATGGGATTGGTCGATTCCACTGGGGAATAACGCAGAAGAGGACCGAGGTCAGGACTCGCGCCATAAATGAGTTTTATGGGATGTGAGGTATTGGAAGAAGCTGTGTAGATTGTATCGGGTTTGACCGAGAAAGCCACTTTTAAGGCATCGGGCGACCAACTGAGATCCAAAAGGGTATGGTCCGAGTCAAAAA
The DNA here is from genome assembly GCA_963771075.1 of candidate division FCPU426 bacterium. Lineage (GTDB taxonomy): Bacteria > Oederibacteriota > Muellerivitia > Muellerivitales > Muellerivitaceae > CAVTWJ01. The sequence goes on from CAVYSE010000007.1 coordinate 275,015, forward strand.
GGTCCAATGAGTCCTTTTGGCGGGGGTTGACGAGGTAAAGGCTGGCATAATTGATCCCTTGAGAATAGAAAAAGGCGATGTATTTATTGTCCCGATGGGGTGCCCATTCTTCCTTGAACACCTTAAAGTTAGGATCAGGTGTATAGAGGGTGACGATGTCCTGGGATTTTAGGCTGGCCTTCCAAATTTGACGGTTGTATATAAAGGCAACCTCATCGCTCAAAGGAGACCAAGTAAGGATTGATTTCAGGCTTATCGAAGGATCCAAGATCCAATCGTCAAATTGAGTGAGTTGCTGATAGGTCGTTTCACCTTTGTGTAAAAAAAACAAATTAATCTTTCCATCAATTTTGGAAATAAAGGCCAGCAATTTCCCGTTAGGAGACCATGTGGGATACCAACTTGGAACTCCTTTGGGTGTCACGCTTGTGACATCTGATCCATCGGGATTCATAATCCGAAGGGACGGGACTCCATTTTCATAACTGGTATAGGCTATCTTTTCGATGTCGACTGGCACTGGGGTGAATGTTGGGGAAGCGGTAGCTGTTGGAGATGGCTTGGAAATGGACATTTCCTGTGAGTTCTCGAATTCGACCGGTTGGGCCTTACCCGTGGCATTTGTCGGGGCGGAGGCTTTGGGTGGCATGGGTGTGAAGACAACTGGGGACGTTGAATTTACAGAGGGGACAACAACAGGAATCGGCGTTGAAGTCGGGATTGGGGGTGCTATTTTCTTGAAAAAAGGAAGAGAACGCTTACCGCAACCGGGGATGTTGACATCACACCCCGTGGAAATCATGAGAAGCACCAACAACATGGCTGAGAATATGGACAGGCTTTTTAGGGTTTCGCGCAATCCAGAGTCCCTTGTCGAGATGATTAAAGTTTAACCTTATCGGACTGCAGTTTAGGGTTTCAACCCTGCAAAGTCAACAAATTCAATGATTTTGGAGGGTTCCCTCGGGTTGAATTGGTTCAAAAATCAAGAGCGATCCCCTTGGGACGGCGCGGACTCTTACACCAGCCTTCGTATCCTTTTCAAAGGCCTTTTCAAGGTGGCCTTCTGAGCCTCGTTGGATCAAGTCTGACAGTTCCTTAGAGGGGTGCAGATCGAAAAAAATAGTTGATCCGGCCTTATAGCCAGAGAATATATCGAGAAATAGTGGAGAAGCCTCCAAAATTTCGAAATCAGGATTCACCAACAAATACGGTAACCCGGAATCGGCAAGGTATTCGACGGAAAGTTGGGGGGGAGTTTTAACCGATTCCGATTTTACCTGTCTGGTGGTGATCAAAGTCATGGAGTCTTTTCGCGTTTTGGATTTATGGCAAGATCGAAAAGAACAAAACCCGTAAACCAATCCGAAAAGGCCCGTAAAAAGTAATCCGCCTACCCAAGGCGAAGGCTCCGATTCAAAAACGAGGATCGCGTCTGCATGGATTTCAGGATCCTCCCAACACCATACCCATTGGGATGGTAATTGGAAATGAAAGCCAGGGCTCGAGGAATGGGGTAGCATTGTTTTATTTCCACCCGCTATTCGTGACTTTCCTTCTACTCGAATGTCATAAGCCAGCCCATCCGTGGAATTATCAAAGGAGTGGGACCAATCAATGAGTCCTAAGTCATCTTTGACCTTCAGGACATAAGATAAATGAGAGAGGACAAATTGCCCTTCCGTTCGCGCATGTTCCTTGGCGATCGCGAACGTTAATGCGGCACTCAAGGCGAAAAGAGCAATAAAAATAAATAGCGTGCCCCATCGATTGAAAGAACTGGAAGGAGTCGTGGGCAGAATGTTTGCGGGTGTCATAAGAAATATAATATAATTCTAATGTTAAAAATGGGGTTTCAAAAAGTTAATTTTTCAATCACCTTTTTGCGGTAAATCCCATTGGAATTCTCGCTTTTCCTAATTATTTCTTCATGAAGAGGCATAGCATGGCCAAAAAGAAGAACCCCTTGGCATCCATCCGAACCTCCATTGACGCTTTGGATTCGAAAATCGTTCAGCTATTGAACCAAAGAGCTCAACAGGTTCTAAAAATAGGAGAAATCAAAACCAAGGATTCCCTGCATTTTTACGCCCCGCACCGGGAAATTCAGGTATATCGCCGTGTCACCCGACTCAACAAGGGGCCCTTCCCCACGAAAGCACTTCATTCGGTTTACCGGGAGATCATGTCCGGCGCTCTCTCCCTCGAGTCGCTACTCAAGATTGCTTATTTCGGCCAATTAGGGACCAACACACACATTGCAGCGCTGGAAAAATTCGGGAATTCCGCCCATTACATAGCGGGCGCCTCCCTGAAAGATGTTTTTTTGGAAGTGGAGAGGGGAAGGGCCCATTATGGTGTGGTCCCTATCGAGAATTCGACCGAGGGTACCATCAACCATACGCTGGATCTTTTTGTGGAATCGGAACTGAAGATCTGTTCCGAGATCTATATACCCATCACCTACACCTTGATGTCCAAATCAGGACGCATGGAACAAGTGAAAAAAGTTTACAGCCACCCCCAGGCCCTGGCCCAATGCCGTCTTTGGCTGGAGGCCAGCCTTCCCGGGGTTAAAATTATCGAGAGTGCTAACACGGCCAAGGCCGCCCAGATCACCGCCCAGGACCCCTCCGCCGCCGCCATCGCGCCAGAAATGGCCGCCCGAATCTACCGCCTCCGGGCCATCGCCCGCCGCATCGAAGACATGCAGGATAATTTCACCCGTTTCCTTGTCATCGGAAAAACCTTTGCTGAAAAAACGGGGGATGACAAGACATCCCTGATGGTCTCCATCAAAGACAAGGTGGGGGCACTATACGATTTGCTTTTACCTTTCCGGAAAAACGGGCTCAATATGACTAGCATTGAGTCGCGCCCCTCGCGAAAAAAAGCCTGGGATTATTATTTCTTCATCGATTTTTTTGGCCATATCCAGGATCCCAAGGTCCAAGCCGCCGTGGCAACCGTGGAAAAGGCGACCCTCACGGTCAAGGTGCTGGGTTCTTACCCCCGGAGTGAAAGCTGATCCATGGAGTTTTCGGTCCCCCTGCGTCCTCACTTGAGCACCCTCCTGCCCTATGTCCCCGGTAAACCATTGGAAGAGTTGGAAAGGGAAATGGGGATCACGAACGCGGCCAAACTTGCCTCGAATGAAAATCCCCTCGGACCCTCTCCCCTTGTTTTGAAAGCCATCCTAGAAAGTTTTTCGCAGTGGGGCCGTTATCCCGACGGGGGGGCTCATGAGTTGACCCGGAAACTTTCGGCTCATCTTGGGGTTTCGTCCGATTCCCTGGTTTTGGGAAACGGTTCCAACGAGATACTGGTGCTGCTGGGCGAGATGATCTTAAATCAAGGGGACGAGGTCCTCTACGCGGCCCCCAGCTTCGTGGTTTACCAATTGGTGGCCCAGTTGAACCAGGCGAAAGCCATCACTATTCCATTGAAGGACCATACCCATGATCTGATCTCTTTTGCATGGGCCATCACCTCCAAAACCCGGATGGTTTTTATCTGCAACCCAAACAATCCGACGGGAACTCACCTACCCCTCCAAGATGTGGAAATATTTTTGAACCAATGTCCTTCCCAGGTCCTGGTGGTTTTGGACGAGGCCTATTACGAGTATGTTGAGGATCCCGCCTATTTTGAATCTTTGAAATTAACCGACCGCTATTCAAACCTCGTTATTTTACGAACCTTCTCCAAGGCTTTTGGCTTGGCGGGTTTGCGCATTGGTTACGGGGTCCTGAATCGAGAATTAAAGGCCTTGTTTCAAAAGACCCGACAACCCTTTAACATTAACCGGCTCGCCCAAATCGCCGCCCTTGCCGCTTTGGGTGACATTCCCCATATGCGGCGGTCGGTCGAATTGAATCGAAAGATGCGGATAAAATTGACCGAAAGCCTTCGAGAAATGGGATTCACACCCGCCCCTAGTCAATCCAATTTCGTTTATTTCGAGGTTGAGGCCGCAGATTCGATCTATCAAAAGTTGCTCAGAGTAGGTGTGATCGTCAGGCCCATGGGGCCCCGTGCGCTTCGGGTTACAACAGGAACGGAAGAAGAGACTGAGAGGTTCCTAAGGACCTTTCGAGCCTTAAACTTCGGGGGGAAATCGTGAGGAAAAAGAAAGTCGCCATCGTCGGAGTGGGCCTCCTGGGGGGATCGCTTGCCCTCGACCTGAAGTCTAAAGGTTTCTATGACCTCATTGGCTGGAACCATCGCGCTGTTTCACGCCGCAAGGCGGCAAAAATTCTTCCGGTGGCCGCTACCTATGAAAAAGCGGTGGAACGGGCTGACATCATCGTTCTTTGTTCCCATTCGGGGGCCGTCCTGGAGGCCCTTCCGGGGTTGTTGAAAACCCCCAATCCCGCCTCCTTGATCATGGATGTGTCCAGCGTGAAAGGGATCCTGGTTCGTTCCGCAGAAAAGATCCCAGGCGCGAACCGTTTTTTCGTCCCCTGTCATCCCATGGCAGGAAAGGAAAAATCCGGCGCCTTGGCCGCCGAAAGGGGACTTTATCGGGACAAGGTCATTTTCATCACGCCCTTGAGGAACAGTCCCGCACGGCTGGTCCGGTCGGCCTGCGATTTTTGGAAATCCGTGGGTGGGCGCCCCGTCCTTTTGGGGGCGGGCGAGCATGATCAAATGGTTGCCCTCACCAGTCATTTGCCCCACCTTTTGGCCGCGCTCTTGATCCACCTTTACGACGGCTTATCCGGTAAATACCCCCGAATCGCCCTCGGCGTCGGCTCCGGTTTCCGGGACACCACCCGCATCGCCGCCGGGAGCCCGGCCATGTGGACGGATATCCTGGTTTATAACAAAATGGAAATCCTGAGGGTCCTCCGCCAATATCAGCGCCAACTCCACGGTCTTGAGCTTCGGCTCATAAAAGGGCGAAAAGGGGATTGGCAGAGGTTTTTCGAGACGGCCCGCGCCACGAGGGAAAAACTTTGAAACAGCTGGTCATCCAACCCGCTTCCAGCCTTTCCGGCATCCTGGATATCCCCGGGGATAAATCCATTTCTCACCGCGCGGTTATGTTGGGTTCGCTTGCCTATGGCACGACCCGGGTTCGGCATTTCCTGAATTCCGCGGATTGTCGTTCCACCATCGCGATCTTCCGCCAGATGGGGGTAAAAATTGATCAGCAAGGAGATCAATTGAGCATCCGTGGCAAAGGCCTCAATTCACTGACCGCTCCCCAAGAAATTTTGGACGCGGGAAACTCAGGCACCACCAGCCGAATCCTGATGGGTCTTTTGGCCGCCCAGCCTTTTGACTGCCGTTTGACCGGGGACAAATACCTCCGCCGAAGGCCCATGAAAAGGGTCCTCGTTCCGCTGGTGCGAATGGGCGCCCATCTCAAGGGCTCGGGCGGCGGCGAGTTCCTGCCGGTGGAAATTAAGGGTTCCAAACTGAAGGGCATCACCTATGAGCTACCGGTGGCCAGCGCGCAAGTGAAATCCTGCCTGATGTTGGCCGGCCTGTTCGCCGAAGGCAAAACGAGTGTTATCGAACCGGTTCAAACTCGCGACCATACCGAGCGCATGTTCCGCTCCTTTGGAATCCCATTTAAGAAGAGTCGCAAGGTTCTGACGGTCAAGGGCCCTGTCCATCCCTTTCGGGGGAAAGACATCCGTGTACCCGGTGATATTTCCTCCGCCGCTTTTTTTATAGTGGCGGGCTTGGTGGTCCCGGGGTCCGAGATCAAGCTTAAAAAAGTGGGAATGAACCCCACGCGCACCGGCCTGATCGAGGTACTGAGGAAGATGGGCGCGAACATCGAGGTCCATCCCTATCCAGTCCCCAAGGACGAGGAGCCCGTGGCCGATTTGGTCGTCCGCCATTCCCGTTTGAAGGGATTGGAAGTGGGCGGGGATATCGTACCCCGCATGGTGGATGAGTTCCCGGTCTTCGCCGTGGCCGCGACGCAAGCCCGCGGTACTACCATGGTGAGGGACGCACAGGATTTGAAAGTCAAGGAATCCGACCGAATCCTCATGATGGCAGTGACCCTAAAGAAGATGGGAGCCGATATCGAGGCCACTTCGGATGGGTGGATCATCCATGGCCCGACCCCATTGCGGGGAGCCCGTTTATCCTCCGGGGGTGACCACCGCATCGCCATGTCCCTAGCCGTGGCCGGACTATTATGCGAAGGGCCCTCTACCATCCTGGATACGGAAAATATCACTACCTCATTTCCGGGTTTCGAGACGTCATTAAAAAAGCTTATCATTCCCAAAAAGAAAGCAATGGTTTCATGAAAAAACCCATCATCATCGCCATTGACGGGCCCGCGGGCGCGGGTAAGAGCACCGTCGCAAAATCCCTGGCCAAAAAACTGCGATTTTTGCACATCGATACGGGAGCCATGTACCGGGCGGTGACTCTCAAGGCCCTGCGTTTAAAAACGGATTTGAGGAACGACGGGGAATTGGAAAAGGTCGCGTTGGATTGCGACATCGAGTTGAAGCCCGCCGAACCGGAGAACAAGGTATTCATGGACGGGGAGGAAATCACGCGCGATATCCGGACCCCGGAAGTCACCCAGGCTTCCGCCTATATTGCCAATTCGGTTCCGGTTCGGAAAATACTGGTCGCCCGCCAGCAAAGAATGGGCCGCGAAGAAAGCCTCCCCTATGGAGGCGCCGTGTTAGAAGGCCGGGATATCGGCACCGATGTTTTTCCCGACGCGCAATACAAGTTTTACCTGGACGCCTCGGTGGAGACGCGGGCCCAGCGAAGGCTGCGGGACCTCTTAAAGGCCGGGGTCGAAACCAGCCTGGAAAAAGTGCTGGAGGACGTCAAGGCAAGGGATGACCGGGACATCCACCGTCCGGTAGGGGGATTGCGGAAAACACCTGAGTCCATCGTGATGGACCACAGCCATTTGACCGTGGAGGAATCGGCGGAAGAACTTTATCAATACGTTTTGAAACGGCTGGGTAAAAAGTTGCATTGATTTCCGGGCCGCAAAGTCTTAATTTCTATTCTCGAAAAAAAGTCAAGTCCCTTGCGAGGGCGGTTGTCAGTCGTGCCTGAAAACGAAAGAAAGAGAAACATGGTTTTTCCAAAACTCCGTAAACACAAGTTTTCAAAGATCGGCAAGGTCAACCTGCGCTTCAAGGCCCAAGATACCCACGTCGCCGGCTCGGAAATCCTGATTACGCCCAAGAAAGTGAAGACCCTATTGCCGGGCAACCGGAAGGCTTATGAAACGGTCCTGAAAGGGCGCAAGGAAGTCGAAGCCATTCTGGACCAAAAAGACAGGCGCCTCTTCGTCGTGGTGGGCCCCTGTTCCATCCATGACCCCCAGTCGGCTTATGAGTACGCCACCAAGCTCAAGAAGCTCTCCGCGATGGTCCAGTCCACCCTTTTGGTGATTATGCGGGTTTATTTCGAGAAACCGCGCACCACCATCGGTTGGAAGGGTCTCATCAACGACCCCGACATGAATGATTCGTTCCATATCGAGAAGGGGATTCTTCTGGCCCGCCGCCTTCTGTTGAAATTCAACGAGATGGGACTGCCTTGCGCCACGGAAGCCTTGGACCCGATCATTCCCCAATATCTTTCCGATCTCATCAGCTGGTCCGCGATCGGCGCGCGCACCACCGAGTCCCAAACCCACCGGGAATTGGCCAGCGGTCTCTCCATGGCGGTCGGTTTTAAGAACGCCACCGACGGCAGCATTCAGGTCGCCCTGAACGGCATTAAGGCCGCCCGTTCCTCCCACCACTTCCTGGGAATGAACCAGAACGGTCAGACGGCCGTCTATCGGACCACAGGAAACCCCTACGCGCACATCGTGCTGCGGGGCGGGTTGAAGCCCAACTATGACGCCCAATCGATAAGAAACTGCGAGAAGGCCCTCGCCCAAGCCAGCCTTCCCACCAATATTGTCGTGGATTGCAGCCACGGGAATTCGAACAAGGATTACAAACTACAGTTCAAGGCCTTCGAAAATGTACTCAAACAGGTCGAACGCGGCAGCCGATCCATCTCCGGCCTGATGGTCGAGAGCAACCTCCACGAGGGCAACCAGCCCCTTTTGAAGGACCGTTCCAAGCTCAGGTATGGGGTTTCCATTACGGACGCCTGCATCAACTGGGTCACCACCGAGGAGTTGCTCTTGTCAGCCCACAAACGGCTGAAAACACTTTGGGGCCGGTAAGGTGAAGTCATTCCCCAAGGTTCGTTTCACGACCGGATGGTTTACCTCTCTTTATTTCGGCATCCGTTCGGTGGGCTCGGAACATATTCCCCAAACGGGGCCCTTCGTCGTCTTGGCGAACCACGCCAGCTTTTTGGACCCCTATATGATCGGCTACACAAGTGAAATGAGGGAAGTGGGTTTCATGGCGAAGGAAGAGCTTTTCCGCAACCCCTTCTTCGGTTTTATTATCCGCAATTGCGGCGCCTTCCCCGTCAAGAGAGGCCGGCAGGACGCGGAGGCGATCCAGAAGTTCCACGATTTCCTCAATTCCGGTAAACCCCTCTGCCTCTATCCGGAAGGAACCCGTACCCTGGACGGGGAACTGCAGCCCGCCAAAAAAGGCGTGGGAATGCTCCTCTATAACGCCAAGGTCCCGGCTATTCCCGCTTACATCAACGGAACTTTCAAATCATTCCCGAAGGGAAACCTTTTTCCCAAACCCGGAAAAGTTACGGTTTCTTACGGTCCCCCCATACCCCTTGAGGATCTTTACCTTCGACCCCCCGAAAAACCGACCTACCAATCCATCTCCGAAAGGGTGATGGAGCATATCGCCCGTTTGAAAACCTCCAATCCTTAAAGCCTCTCCGCCCCCCCATCCGAAGAACCCCTGAATTTCAGCTTAATTATGCCTGTTAGGGTTTGCACCCTCCCCCCGCTGTTGTAGAATGACCCCCACAAATTTTCCCTCCCCCGTGGAGCAAGAACTTGAGGCATTAACCATGACAGACACCCCCATCCAAGAAATGACAATGGAAGAGCTCTTGAATGAAGAGCAAAAAGTGGCCCGCGGCCAGGTGGTCAAGGGCAAGGTCGTTAAAATCGGAGAGGATGAGCTGATTATTGACGTGGGTTACAAGACCGAAGGGGTCATTCCCCGGTCCGAGTTTTTGGACATCACGGGCCAATTGACCGTGAAGGAGGGCGATGAGGTCGAGGTTTCGGTCGAGCGTATGTCCGATTCCAACGGCCGGTTGAAGCTATCCAAGCGCAATGTGGACAAGTCGCGCGTTTGGCAAACCCTGGAGGAAACCCACCAGGCGAACGCCATCATCAAGGGCCGTATCGTGAAGAAGGTGAACGGCGGTTACCGGGTGGATATCGGCCAGGTCGAGGCCTTTCTTCCCGCTAGCCAGATATCCCTCCAGCGCAATCCCGAATGCGAGGATCACCTGGAAAAGATCTACGACTTCAAGATCATCAAATTGGACCGGGCCCGCGCCAACGTGGTCGTGTCCCGGCGCCCGGTGTTGGAATTGGAACGCGAGGAGGGCCGATCCAAGCGGATCTCGGAATTGAATCCGGGTGACCTGGTGGATGGCCGGGTCAAGAGCATCGTCAGTTACGGCGCCTTCGTGGACCTGAACGGCATCGATGGATTGCTTCATATCGCCGACATTGACTGGGGCCGGGTCAACAAGGTCGAGGATTTCATCAAGGTCGACACAGGGCTTAAAAGTGATGGTTCTCCAGGTCGATAAGGAAAAAGGGAAGATTTCGCTCGGATTGAAACAAATGACGCCCGATCCCTGGTCCGAGGCCGAGAAAAAATACCGCGCGGACCAGTCCGTCGAGGTGGAAGTGACCCATTTCGTGGATTACGGGGTTTTCGTGCGCACTCCCGACAAGTTGGAGGGTTTTTGCCACCTCACCGAGTTGACCTGGTCCAAAAAAATGCGCAAGCCCTCCGAAATGTTCAAGGTGGGCGAAAAGAAAATGGCCCGGATCATCGACATCGATTTTGAGAAGCGCAAGATCAACATGAGTTTCAAGCGGATGGAAAAGAGCCCCTGGGAAGACGTCAACCACCGCTATTCCATCGGCGCCAACCTTCAGGGCGCGATTACGAACGTGACGGAATTCGGCGTATTCGTCGAGCTGGAAGAAGGCCTGGAAGGCCTTTTGCACCAATCCGACATAAGCTGGGACAAACGCACGAAAAACCCGCAGAAGGAATTCAAGGTGGGCCAATCGATCACCGTCAAGCTATTGGGGATCGACCTGGAGAAAAAGCGGATCTCCCTGGGGTTGAAACAGGTGGATGGGGATCCATGGGATCGCATCGAGGAGAAATACCATTCGGGGATGGTGATCACTGGGAAGATCGCACGCCTGGCGGAGTTTGGCGCCTTTGTGGAACTGGAAAAGAATGTCGAGGGTCTCATTCACAAGACCGAGATCGCCCATCCTGTTCCTAAGACAGTGGAAGAAGCCCTCAAGCCGGGGGATGAGGTCACGGTGAAAGTGATCTCCGTGGATACGGCCAAACGCCGCATTGGTCTTTCCATCAAGGCACTTGCCGCCAAAAAGAGCGAAGGCGGACCGGAAGGCCCGGAAGAAGTGTCGGAAGAGCACAGCGTCCACCGCAAGACCAGCGCATTCCAGAAGATGCTGAAGAAGTTCATGAAAAAAAAGAAGACCGATGAGGAAGAAGACGACGAGGATGATTAAACCTTAGGTTGTTCCAGGATGGGGAGGACCAAGATTGAATCCCGCTTGATCCCCGACATCCATTTGGATGTCCCCATTGGATTCCGCCCGACCCTAGAGCTTTTTCCGTAAACTATTCAGCGTTACGATAATGGCCTCCTGTCCCCTTTTGTCCAAAATAAGGGCGACATGACCTAATCCCGGCACCCGCTTAACGGGAATATTCCCCTTATCCCGCGTAAACTCCCCGGCGTAGTGGTCCGTCTGCAGGATTTCGTCATCTTGGCCCGCCAAAACCTCCATCGGCCTTTCCACGTTGCGAATATCCGCTCGGTAATCTTCCCTTGGCCGGTAATTGGACAGGAGGGAAAAGGAATATTCCGGGGTCAAGGTCGTACGGGCCCTTTCGGGGAGCGCGAAGGCCGCCACGGACAAACCGTTAAACCTGGTCACGCCGAACCGGTTCAGGATCGTCAAGGCGATCAGTCGAGGTAAGCTCAGGCCGATCCAACCGCCACTCCCCTGTCGGCCGGTGGGGGAATCCTGGTGAAGGAAAGGGGCGAGCAGAAGGGTGCCGTCAAAAAGGGATCGTTTCGACCCGGAGGCGAAACGCAGCGCGAAACCTCCTCCGGATGAAAAACCCATCAGGATCGTTTTTCTTGTCGGGTTTATCTCGAGAAGGAAATCTTCCAGATCATCCTCCAATTGGCCGATGTAATCGATCTTTCCCCGCGTGCCTGACTCGCCGTGCCCTCGCACATCCAACGCGAAAACCGCCCACCCCGCATGGGCTAGGGCGCGGGCCAGGGGATGCATCCCGATGCTACTGGAAGCGGAGCCGTGCAGGAGCACCAGGGAGCCCTTCCCAGCCCCATTCGGATAATGGCGATAGGCCAGGGAACTGCCGTCCCTCGCCGGAAAAAGCGATAGGGGCGGGAGATCGGAATAGTCCAAGCCCTGGAAAGGTTCCACGATGCTTTTCAGGGGGGACGGTGCTTTCGGCGCGCCAAATAGGAAAACCAGGCACAACAAAAAGCCGGGCATCCCTATCAGGAGGGCCAGGAAAATCATCGTGTCATTCTCAATGATTTAGGTTTTTCCCGTTTGTTCCTGAATAGTTTGATATTCGTCGGGATAATCCAAGCAAAATATTTCGCACAGCAGAGTAACATCCTGGAAATCCTTTTCTTTCAGTTCATAACCCCGGTGGGATTGGACTTGGTATTCCGGTGTGATGCAGCGAACCGGAACGCCCTGAACCGAACCTTTCCCCGCCAGGGAATACGTAGGATATAAAAGCCCCCCGACCACATTCTCCTTCTCGTCAAAAATAAAGACGTGCACGTCGATTTCGTTTCCGTGAGAATCGCTTAAAACGAAATTCCAATGGTTGTCCCGCCTTATTTCCCGATATCCCTGGGGTTCAAGGAACTCGCATAGCCGGGCAAGGTCTTTCTGCTCAATCGCGATATCCAAATCCTGATGGGGTCGGGTTTGAACACCGAGAAGCGCGTCCACACCCCAGCCTCCATCTATCCAAATCCGGATGCCCGTTTTATTTAGCTTAACGTAAATATCGACCAAGTCAGAAGCTTTCATTAATCGCCTTTCGATTCGCGGATAATTCCGGATATCTTAACTTTTAAATATTGTTGATTTTGAACCCCGACCAACGAAGGTATTTTGATCAAATGAATTTATCCGCACACCCAAGGTCAATCACGGCGCCTGTCATAAAACAACCTCGCCTGTTAAAAAAGAAATCCGATGACTCGATTTTACTTTAAAATATTCACTTGACCCATTATGGGTAAAAAATTTTTCTCGTGGTTTTAACCATAAAGCTTCCCGGAGAAATGAAATCGGCAAAGTGGTATTGAAGAGATATTCCATTCCTGTTAACTTTTTATTCGAAAGTTTTTGCGATTCAGCTGACAAGACTCGGCTCGAGAAGGGTGCCTGAAACGATCATTCTTTTCTTTTTATGGTTCATGACGATCCTCTTTTTTTTGAAAGATCTTGCCGACGGTTTCCGTGCCTATCCCTTCGTCCCAAACAGCAAACGCTTCCTCACCTCGATCGATTTCTTCCATAACAAAAGGGTGGTTGTTTTCTAGCGCGCTTCATTCCGTTCGGGCCGTTCACTTAACCTGGCCGGACGGGTTCGCGTATTTCTTTTATTAAATGTCACATACGAAGGAGACAAGATGAACAATCCAAATAATAAACCGGAGGCCAACTACGCGAAGCTCGCGGCCATCCTTAAGGAAGCTTTCGAGATGGGGGTGAAAAACCAACGCCCAGTCTCGGCCGCCGAAGCCTCGTTCCAATTCGCCCGAATGTTCGAGGCTGATTTTTGGAGGCGGAAAGCCCAAGAAGATTTTCGCGTACAGCTCAAGGAAATCGACACCTATAAATACGGCGAAAGTTTCCGGATGGGTTTTGACATAGGGCTTTCGAGGGCGGAGAGCGAATGGACCGAAAAATACGCCGCGGCCTTCCGCCGTCACCGGGAAAGCCCCTGGCGGAACGGTTTTTTCTTTTTCGAGCGGATCATCGCCAATACCCATGGTCTTCACATGAGACCGAGCCACGAAATATCGGAGGTGGTCCGTGCGAACGATTGCAATGTCTTCGTCAACCATGAGAAGGTTCAGGATCGGTTGGTTCGGGATTTCGTCATGAGCCTCGACCCCGAGGAGCAGGACTTTATTGGCAAGCTCATGCCTTCCTCCGACGTTCTTAACCTGTCTGCCCTCGCGGCCATCACGAGGGAACGGGCAGGAAGCAGCTTATTCAGCCAGACGGAAAAGGATGAGGATAACAAACGAATGGCGAGCATTTCCTTGAAATACCACCGATTCCAGGGAGACTGCCTGAAGCCCAATATCGTGGAGATGGCCGACTATGACCTGATTATCGAGGACGAGAACAACGTCAAGCGGCCTTACCTGGAGCTCAGCTACCGGAAGTTCCAGAACGAGGGAAGCGTCACCCCCGATCTGTTGTCCCTTCAGGCGATCCCGGGCGACATCATCCGATTCGTCATCTTCGGCAAGGACAAGGACGCGGCCGCCGCGGATATCCTTTACATCCTGAGCAAACAATACCTGGGGAAAACCAAAGAACCCGAATAAAACAAAGGAGTTATCCCCTTGTTTTTGGGTTTAACCTGTTGAATGTCATGTTTCGCGAGGTCATTTCTTTATAATGTTAGTCAAAGAACGACCCCCACGTTATTGAAGGAGAACCCTATGCCGGAAGCGAAAATGTCCATGGAACGGCGGGAAAATCCTCGGTTCGCCATGAAGATCCCCGTGAAATATTGTCTGGAAAAGGACAAAGAGGTCATCAAGGTCATTACGGAGTGGCGGAAGGAAGCCAAAAACGCCTATACGCTGGACATGAGCCTGGGCGGGATGAAAATCGTGGTGGATCAACCCCTCTCCATGGGCGATCTCCTGAAGTTCGAGCTTTACCTCCTCGACAAGGTCAATGTGGTGACCATCTTCGCGGAAGTCATGTGGTCCGGCCCGGATTGCGCCGGCATCCGCTTTCTCATGATCAAACCCGAAGAGTTGGATGCCCTGAAGGTCTTTCTGGAAAAATCCTCGAAAGCCTGATCTTTGCTGGAAGACCAGTGGGTGAGCGTACGTTCGGAATGTCAATCGACTGAAGTCGTTCTCCCGTTTCCGTGAGGGTTTCCTCCTTGAACTATTATCCCAAAACTGTTTTCCGGCTCGTCTTCCTTCTGGCCCTCTTGGGTCGGCCCCTTCTCGCCGGGATGTTATCGGAAACGCAGCCCACTTGGAACTCGGTCTTCCTTAAGCCCCAGGATACCCATTGGACCATGCCTGCCGTGAAGGTCGGCAGCCGAAAATTCAAACTGGATGATTATTCCTATGTCGGGTACAAGCTTTCCCAAAAGGGCCTGGGCGACGGCATCCCCTGCCAGGAGGTGACAATGACCGGTTCCGGGGATATCACCCCGATCCTCCGGGCCAACCTGGCCGACCTGGTTCAACGCGGAGGCGGAACCCTGCATATCCCCGCCGGAACCTACAACGTTTCAGGAACCGTCACCATCAACGCAGGGAATATCCGCATCGCCGGAGCGGGCAGTGGCGCCACGACCCTATTGGTAGCCTCCACCTACAATCCGGAAAATCAACTGACCGAAGCGCCCTTCACTTTCATGGGTGGGGATGGCATCGGTTATAGCCAGTGGGCGGAACCGGCCCGTTCCCCTGTCACCACGACCTGCTCCGACATCGGTCGTGGCGACCAGGCCCTGCGGGTGGGTTCCACCGAAGGTTTTACGGCGGGGGATTGGGTGGTGGTCCAGCAGTATTTCTGGCCCGAATTCGTCAAGGCGAACAGTTTCAATACCTGGCCCACGGACCCTCCCGCGACCGGAACGGACTCGGCATTTCAAAACACCTTTTGCTATTTGCGAAAGATCACCGATATCCGGGGCCAAACCCTTCAACTGGACGCCCCCATTCCCCGGACGTTAAGGAACGGTGATTCCACCCTTTGGTGCTACAAACCCAAACCGGGGCAATATATCGAGAATGTGGGTATGGAAGGCTTCACCCTGCAGGTTCAACCCAACCACCAAGGGCCCGACGGCATCCCGATCGGCACCGCCCTGGCCTTCAAGGGGGTCTTCGACGGTTGGGCGCGGGATATCAAGGTCTACAACATCGCCAAGAACGGCATCAAACCCGCATGGTCTTCCCGCATTACGGTCCTCGACTGCCTCGTTTCCGGCGCCCAGAACACGGGAGGGGGAGGCTGGGGCTACGGTTTCTACACCTACGCTTCCTCGCAGGTCCTTTACCGGCGGTGCACCGCTATCGATACCCGGCACAATTTCACCTGTGAATGGGCTATGACCAACGGTTGCGTTTATACCAGGTGCGATTCCATCAAGACCCGTGGAAATTCCGACACGGTGACGATGGAATGCGACGACACCCATTACGGTTATTCCCAAGGCCTGCTATGGGACGAATTCCATCAGGTGAACACCGGGCTCCTGGCCGAAAACCGGGGAACCTACAGTAACGGCGCCTATGAAACATTCGGCGGCGGGGTGGTTTGGAACTTTTCGGGCACGAAGGACAACCCTTTCGGTCATTGGCAGGCCGGTACCTTGCAATGCTCGCCCGCGTTATACCCGGCAGATTCGGACGCCCTGGTCATCGGTAGCTCGGGCGTGACCGTATACGATAATTCCCAGGATACGCCGTCCGCCTACGGGTACGGAACCCCTATGACGGGGTACGGGCTCCAGGCGGGGCCAAGGGGGAATGTGGTTTACGAAGGGATCGACCGGCCGGGCTTATCCCCGCCGTCCCTCTTCGAGGCCCAGTTGAAAAGCCGTTTGGGTACCCTTCCTCCCGAGATAGCACCTGCTTGCGATTCTTCACCCGCCAACCAACCCCGTTAACCGGATTGGGTTTGGGATCATGGGTTAAAATGACTCTGAAACAAAAACTCCAAAGAGGTAACAGATGAAACCCAAATCCCTAACGGAAATCGCCAAAACCATCGACCATTCCTTGTTAAACCCTGTCCTCACGGACCCGGCATTGATCGAGGGAATCGAGATCGCCCGTAAATCCCAAGTGGCCTCCGTTTGCATCAAACCCTATTACGTCCTTCAGTCGGCTCAGAGCCTGAAAGGCTCCGGCGTGGCGGTCGGGACGGTGATCGGTTTTCCCCATGGCGGACACGCGACCGCGATCAAGGTGATGGAATCCCAGCAGGCCCTTCAGGATGGGGCTACCGAACTGGATATGGTGGTGAATATCGGAAAGGTCTTGAGCGGGGATTGGGATTATGTGGAAAAGGATATCCGGGCTGTGGTCCGTCTTTGCCTCGATCAAAAGGCCGTCAGCAAGGTGATTTTCGAGAACTGTTATCTTAACGAAACACAAAAGATCAAACTTTGCGGGATATGCGAGAAAGTGGGGGCTGATTTCGTGAAAACCTCAACCGGTTATGGGTCGGGAGGGGCGACCGACGAGGATTTGAAACTGATGCGGGCTCATGTTTCGCCCCATGTCCAGGTCAAGGCTGCCGGCGGAGTCCGAACCCTGGACCGTCTTTTGGAAGTGCTGGACCTGGGCGTCACGCGCGTGGGCGCCACAGCGACCGTGGCCATATTGGAGGAAGCAGCTCGAAGGTTTGAAAATTAGGGGAGTGTGGTTAGGGGGAATTGCCGGCTAAAAGCGAGAAAAAGGGAAGGGCCTGGGCCTTCTCCTGGCCCGCGATTACACGCGTACCATGGGGGTGAAATGGATCTAAGCTCCCCGGCGTCGGGGGGCACCGAAGCGGTGTTGACCCTGCCCCGCTAATCTCCGGAGCAATCCCTCAACTCCCGTTGAACCTGGCCCCCCCTAATGGATCAAAACGATCTTTTTGACCTTTCGGCTCAAGGGCTCCTCCAAATAGATGAGGTACACCCCGCTGACGCATGGATTCCCGTTGAAATTGGTCCCGTCCCAGTGATACCACTCGCTCACCGGGCCCGAGAGGGAGCTGGGGTCATGGTTGTCCTGGGAAAGGTCCCGGATGAATTCGCCCGTGGTGTTGTAGATCCGCAGGGAGTAGGCTCCTGGAAAAACCGGGCAATTCACCAGGATCGAGACAGGCCCATGCCGCTTGGGGATAAAATAATTTTGATTCACGTAGAAATCCCCGATGGAGGAGAGGTTGGGGATCGAAGCCATGCTGAGAGTCACGGACGCGGCCGGCAGGGAAGCTGGGCTTGCCCAGACCGCCGTCAAAAAAACAAAGAGGAAATGTTTTCGAATCTTAGGGTCCATGAGGCTGGACGTATTTTAGGCTATTGGTCCCCGGACCCCAAGCCGGTTTTGGTTCCACCGGCAGGGTTTTGTCAAAAGAGTCCTTAGCCCGGATTTCCCAGATGGAATTTCCTTTCGAGTATAATAAGACAACGTTTGGCCATATAAACAAAGGTTTTTCTTCGTGTTGGGGAACATGAGAGGGGGAAATGCAATGGGTGAAGGCGGAAAAGACGCTCTTCGGGTGGTTTTTGATCCTGGCCTCAAGTTGGAGTTCCATGGTGCGAAGGTCACTTCCGATGGCGGGTTGATTCCCTATCGCGAACTCGACGAAGCTTTTGGTTTGACTGACAGAACAGAAAACATCCTTTGGGATCGGCGGACCGGTAAGAATACGCAACACACGATGACGGCGCTTCTTCGCCAGTCGGTATTCAGCCGCTTGGCCGGTTATGAGGATACCAACGACGCAGAACGCCTGAGTGTCGATCCTGCGATGCGGCATGTGATCGGAGGACGGGCCAGGGAAAAACAGGCCGCCTCCACCAGCCAGATGGGTCGTTTCGAGACGGAGGTCCTCACCCAGTCGAAGAATTTGACCGGCTTAATTGACTTATCGGGCCAATGGATCGATGGAGTCCATGAGAAAAAGCCCATACAACAGATCATCCTCGACATGGATAGCTCAGTGAGCGAGACCTACGGGGATCAGGAAGGTTCCTTGTACAACGGTTACTTTGGCTGTACCTGTTACCATCCCCTGTTTTGCTTCAACCAGTTCGGCGATTTGGAACGGGCTATGTTGCGCAACGGCAATGTGGCCAGTGCCCACGAATGGCGTTCGGTTCTTGAACCGGTAGTTGCCCGCTACCGGGGTCTTTCCATCAGCCGGTTTTTCCGGGGTGACGCGGCTTTCGCCCGTCAGGAACTATACGAATACCTAGAAGACGAAGGATATCTTTACGCGATCCGCCAACCTGCCAATGCCATACTCCAACGGGAAATCGAGCCATTTTTAACCCGTCCCGTGGGCCGCCCCTCCCACAAGCCGGTTGTCCGGTTTCACAGCTTCCAATACCAAGCCGTCAGCTGGGACAAACCCCGCCGCGTGGTGGCGAAGATCGAACATCACAACGGGGAATTGTTCCCAAAGGTGGGTTTCATCGTAACGAACATGCGACGACCGGCACCCCAGGTGGTGAAATTCTACAACGGAAGAGGCACGGCTGAGCAGTGGATCAAAGAGGGAAAGTATGCGATGAAGTGGACAAGACTAAGCTGCCACGACTTCGCGGACAACCAAGTGCGCTTACAACTATTCGCCCTGGCCTACAATCTGGGCAACTTCCTGCGCCGACTGGCACTGCCAGAACTGGTGAAACATTGGTCGCTAACGACCTTGAGGGAAAAACTCATCAAGATCGGGGCTAATGTCATCCGTCATTCGCGGTACGTTATTTTCCAGATGGCGGAGGTGATGGTTTCCCGACGCCTGTTTGCTGAAATCCTCAATCGGATACGGCTACTGGCAATGGTAAGGCCGCGAGCGCCAGTACTGCGATAACCGCAGGAAGGCATCAAGGCTTCAACCCGAGCGACTACCGCAGGATAGGTGTGCGCTCACAACGAGAATTGGCTTTCCAGAAGGTCAATTTCAGCTTTTTTGGGCACAGAAACCTTTTCCTGGGGCTTATTTCAGTGGCCCAGGACGGAAAATTCCGGATTCGGATGGAAGAAGCGGGGGGGGCGATATAATGAGAAACAAATTACCCGGCAATGTTTTCAGAGAAGGTCATCTGGGAAATTCC
>CAVYSE010000008.1:0-98316 GCA_963771075.1 candidate division FCPU426 bacterium
CAACGGCTTCGACGGATTCTTCGGTTTCTGGGTGGGGCTTTTCCTCCTGGCGGGGAGCTGGTGGCCACGGGCACTTCCTTAAAGTCTTTCAATTTATTCGAATAAATCTTCCGGAGGGCGGCCACCTGGTCGGCAGTCAAGCCGTTGGCCCTCAAGCCGACGAAGCTTAGTGCCGAATTCTATCAGGGTCCCAGGCCCTTCGGATTGTGGAATTCGGCGAGTCTCTTTTCCCCGTCGTTAAGAAGCTCGGTTTGCCCCTGGAATTGGGCTGGCCGCTCGAAACTTCCAGTTGAGGGCGAAGGTTGCCGGTGCAGATTCCTTGGGAATCTGTGCAAGGTCTACCCCAACGGATTTCAGGAAGAAAGCCGTCTTTGCGTTGTGGATCGCGCCGCGCCAGAAGGGGAAGTCTTTCATGGTGTTTTCTGACTCGTAGGAACGGTGGGAGTAGGTTTAAGCCGGTTAACCTTGAAGATAACCATTGATCCAACCTGTCCTTGAAGACCTTCTCCACTAATCTGAACGTTCACTTGGATATTTTTAACCTCATTAGGAATTTTAACTTCAATAGGAAATTTATTTAAAGTCCCTGGATTAATGGCACTAATTATATTTAAACCGGAAAACTGACGGAAATTACAATCTTCGCCGGGAGTGGAATCCTTTATGCAAACTGACGAAGGATTGACCGTTAATAAAATTATGGGGTTTTTTAAAGGGATCAATCCTGAATTTCCAATAACAAAATTGAGTTTAGTCCATTCTTCCCCAGAAGCAACGTCTAGAGAAACAGGCTCTTGATCTTTTCTCTTATTCAAATCTAGGCCACCGCAATAAACATCGATTATGGCCGTGCGGTTCATTATTTCCTCTTCCCGCTTTAAAGTTTTGGTTAATATTTCAATTTGCTTATTTGCAAGGTCTATATTTGATTGAAGGACCTTTTGAAGTTCATTGGCCGTGTTCCTAAAGGTTTCTAATGAACCTTTGGAAGCCTCAAGAAAATCCACACTTCTTTTATTCATTTCGGAGGCCCCATCCAAAACATTTTTGGTTTCATTATTTAATGTTTTGAAAGATTCAAGGGATTGTTTTTGAAAGGTTTCGGCTTGTTCGTTGATGTTCCTTGCGGTTTCCAAAAACTTTTCATTTTCCTTAAGAAGACCTGCCCCCTCCTGATTGGCTTGGTAGGTCAGCCATAGAACAATAATTGGGACAAAAATGTTTACCACGGTAGTTAAATCGGGAATAACAATTCTTTTGACCGCTTTTTTAAAACCGTATTTTTTATAATTACTTGAAAAAATATTAAAAAAAGTAATTAATTGGATCAAAACAAAAAATAAAAGAATGCTCATGATTGTCAAAATAATTTTACTCATAAATTATTATGAATCTCCTAATTCCTCACGCAGTTCATGGCTCGTTTTGAAGCCCCATTCCTGCTGGGTTTCGGCTCGCGTGTAGAAGGTGCCGTCCTTGTGTTGGAAGCCGGTATTTTCCATTCCTAAGTGGCGATTACCGTCCGCCTCTGCCGCTTTTAGGGCGTCGTGATGCTCAATTCCGGTGTAGATCCTCCCTAATTCGGGATCCCGGACGGCCGCTTTGAAGTCGGATTTAAGGAAGGGTTTGGGCATGTATACCTTATTTTGGAAATTCAGATTTTAATAAATCCCAATTATCCCGATACTTCTTCAAGTCCTTTGGCCAATCGCGCAATGGAAAGACTCGGGGTTTTTGACCCGGCGTCCGCCTTTATAGGCCAGGGAAAAATACTTTTGGAGGGCCTTGAACTCGAAGAGATAAAATTCATCTTCCCGTTCGTTTTTACCAAGCAAGACAAAGATACACAAAAGGTTGGGGTTCGGAACCTTTTTTACCCCCCGGACAGTTTGGAAACCATTTTTCAAATCGATCTCCAGAAACTTCTTGGCGTTGAACTGCCAGGAGGGCCCATTGATGGCTTTTACTTGAATAGGGATGGAAAACCCCCTTACATCTGCGGCCATCAAGTCAAAATCGGGTACGTTCCCTGCGAAAGGTGCGGCAATATAACCAAGGCGGCCAAGTTTAGCTGTAACGAGATGCTCTGGGTATTCCGAGTCAAAGTGCCCATTGATTCCGATTTAAAGTGCGCACCGATTCCGATCGAATGTGCGCAGTGATTCCGACGCAAAGTGCGCAACTTTGGCACGTTGTTTCGGGAGAAGCTTTTCGGTGAAAGCGACGCAGGGTGAATTCCTGTTAGTTGGTATGGTGCTTCCTTTTGAATCCATCAGGAGGAGGGCCCATGCCGAGGGAAAAAATCCCCATGCGTCAAATTCGAGAAGTATTGAGGTTAAGGTTTGAGCAGAAGTTAAGTCATCGGGCGATAGCCCAATCCTGTGGAATAAGTCCCACCGCAGTGAGGGGATATCTCAAGAAGTTGAACGCTTGCCGCCTGAGCTGGCCATTGCCGGAAGATTTAACGGATGAAATGCTGGAAAAACAGCTTTTTCCTCCTACCCCCTGTATTCCCACCGAGAATCGAACTCTTCCGGACTTTTCCTGGATTCACCAGGAACTTCAGAGAAAAGGCGTGACGCTCATGCTTTTGTGGAGCGAATACAGCCAAGCCAATTCCCAAGGATATGGATACAGTCGATTCTGCGATCTTTACCGTGCCTGGGCAAAAACCTTGGACGTGGTGATGAGACAGTCTCACAAGGCCGGGGAAAAGATGTTCGTGGATTATGCCGGAATGACGATGGGAGTAGTGGATCGAAAAACCGGCGAAGTGAAACAAGCCCAGATCTTCGTGGCGGTCTTGGGGGCCAGCAGCTACACCTACGTGGAAGCCACCTGGACCCAAGAGTTGCCTAATTGGATCGCTTCCCATGTCAGGGCATTTGAATTTTTTGGCGGAACCAGTGAACTGTTAATTCCAGATAATCTCAAAAGTGGAGTCGTGTTGGCCCACCGCTACGAACCCACCCTGAACGCTACCTATCAGGAAATGGCTCGGCATTACCAAGCGGCGATTCTTCCAGCCCGACCCCTCAAACCCCGGGATAAGGCCAAGGTGGAATCGGGGGTCCAGGTGGCGGAAAGATGGATTCTGGCGGCTTTGCGAAACCGTACCTTTTTCTCCCTGCATGAACTCAATGAGGCCCTCTGGGAACGCCTGAAGGACTACAACGAAAAGCCTTTCCAAAAACTGCCGGGAAGCCGTCTCCAACAGTTTGAAACCCTTGAAAAACCAGCATTAAAGCCCCTTCCCCAATACCCTTACGAGTTTGCTGAATGGAAAAAGGTGCGTGTGAACATTGACTACCACGTTGAGCTGAAAAAACACTACTACAGCGCGCCCTATCAACTGGCACACCAGCAGTTGGAAGCGAGGGTCACAAGCGCGGTGGTGGAGATTTTCCACAAAGGCCAGAGGGTGGCCAGCCACGTTCGATCCTTCGTCGATTACGGCTACACCACGCTGGTGGAACATATGCCTCAAAACCACAGGGAATATGCCGAATGGACGCCCGTGAGATTGGCCCAATGGGCCGCCCAATCAGGGGAAGCCACGAAGGCGGTAGTTGAAAAGATATTGTCCAACCATGTGCATCCTCAACAGGGGTTTAGGCCCTGTTTGGGGATCATGCGCTTGGGAAAAACCTATGGGCCCGATCGCCTGGAAGCGGCTTGTCGGAGAGTTTCGAAACTGGCTGATCCCAAGTTGCGTCAGATCCATGCCATTCTCCAATCGGGATTGGATCAAAAGCCATTGGTAGAAGAGCAGCCGGTATTACCCGCCTTGGAACATGAGTTTGTCCGAGGCGCGCAGTATTACCAAACTCAAAACTAAAGGAGACTATATGTTGGCTCAACCGATGTTGGAAAAGTTGTCCGCATTACGCCTGGAAGGAATGCTGAAAGCTTTCAAGGAGCAAATAGAAAACAAGAACTGCAAATCCTTGAGTTTCGAGGAAAGGCTCGGGCTTTTGGTGGACCGGGAGATGACGGTACGAGAGAACAAAAGACTCGTCAGCCGTCTGCGTACGGCCAAGCTGCGCTTGAACGCTTGTATGGAGGATTTGGACTTCAAGCAACCCCGAGGCCTGGACAAAGGCCAAGTGATGTCCCTGGCTTCTTGCGGTTGGATTTCAGACCACGACAACTGTCTGATTGTGGGACCCACCGGGGCAGGCAAAAGTTATCTGGCTTGTGCCTTTGGTCAAAAGGCCTGCCGGGAAGGTCATCGGGTGTTGTATTTGAGGTTTCCAAGGCTCTTCGAGGAATTGGCCATCTCCCGGGTGGAGGGAAAATATTTGAAATTCCTTTCTAACCTGGCCAAGTTTGACCTTTTGATCCTGGACGATTGGGCTTCCATGCCATTGGTGGATGAACAACGAAGGGCCTTGTTCGAGATCCTGGAAGACCGCTACGACCGTAAGTCCACCCTCGTATCCGCCCAAATTCCGGTGGAGAAGTGGCATGAAGCTTTGGGAAACCCGACACTCTCCGACGCCATCCTGGACCGTTTGGTGCACAACTCCCACAAGATCACGATGAAAGGGGAGTCCATGAGGAAAACCCGTCGGGGAACGAAAAAATAATTTTTGTCATGGGGAGAGAAATATTTTATGCACGTAACGGCCCTTCTTTTGGGTGATCGGAGATGGAGTTGAGTTTCGGGGCATGGTGAAGAATAAATATTTCCTCACCAGGCACATCAGAATGTATGATCAAAAAAAGAAAGGAGATTCCCTCAACAGCATAGGAATGGAACCATGTTCCGAAATGTGTGCAACACCATTCCCACACCCTTGTCGCTTCCGGCTAAGCTGGTCAAATAACTGCGCACTTTGCGGCGGAATCACTGCGCACTTTGGATCGGAATCGGCGCGCTTTTTCGTCGGTATACCCAATGCTCCCCTATTTGCCTGGTAAGTTGGATTTCCCGGCCCGTTGCCATAACTTCACCCCCTAATTATTTCCGATGCCCTGGCACTTCTTAAACAATACCAGCCACGAGTAAATCAAAATTATTAAGGTATTTCTCGAATTTCTGCCGGGGTTTTGTCTTGTTTGTGAATACGATGCTGTATTTTCCTTTGTTCTTTCCGCTCTTGTTTTGGTTTGCCTCTTTGACCAGGGCCAAGGAAGGCATTACCCAATATGACTTCGCCGGTTCGGAATAAAAAATATAGAAAAAGTTCTCTCTTGGGTCTTTGATGACCAACGCAGAAAACTGGCCCGCGCTGACAATATTGGCCTTATTTGAACGAGCTTTGATTTGGATATCGAGGTAAACGGGGCGGGGTTTTTTGGGCAACCGAATGACGCAATCGATCTGCTGGTCGTCCACCAGGGTCATATAGACATCAAACCCTCGGCGAAGAAGCTCCCCAAAGGCGATGAATTCTTGGCGCTTTCCAAAAGAGGCTGAATCGCGGTGGTCCAAATGAACTCCTTATTTCTTTAAAACATTGTAGGCTTCGTTGATTATCTTCATTCTTTCCTCAGCAAAAGCCAAGGATTCGGGAGTCTTCTGCGGCACGGTGTCCGGATGGTTCTCCTTGGCTTTTTTCCTGAAGGCTTTGGTAATTTCTTCCATTGTTGCTGATACGGGAATCCCCAGTACCTCGTGGGGATCCAGTTTTATCGGTTTATTGGGAGCCTGGCTGGGATTGGAGGTATTAGAGGAATCAGGTCTGGGCTGGCCTAGATTGACGGGAATTCGATAATAGAACCCGCCGATTTGGCCGATAACGTAAGGACCAGCGGCGTCGATGTATATTTGCACCGGAACTTGGGGAGTAGGTTGTACAACCGACCTTTGGTAATTAAGCGGGTGAACACGATTATAATTTAGTCTCTTTCGGTTATGCCAGGGCATGAGGTTCCTTAATTTTCAGCCTATATCTTAACTTCTTTGGTGCATTTAGATAAATCATCATCCCCCGCCTTTATTCCGATCCTCAAACAGCTTGGCTTTCATTTTCTCGGCTGGGAAGGGCTTCAAAAGGGATTTAAGAATAGTGGTATCTTCAATCTTGGGGTCCAGCCAGGCGTCGTAATTACGTTCATCCAATATGACGGGCATACGGTCATGGGATTCTTCAACCAGGCTGTTAGGCGCGGTTGTTATAAAAGAAAAAAGCTCGAATTCCATTTTCTTGGGGACGTAACTCGGATTAACCTTAAATTTCTTGTCCAGGGTCTTATCGTCCTCAATATTAAGGTTCCACTTCCCCCAAATCCCCGCAAACGCGAATGGTTTCTTGGATTTTAAGCTGAATGCCCATTGCTGGGTGTATTTAGCGCCAATGTGCTTGGGCTCGAGGAAAGAGGGGAACACGGGGACCAAAACCCGGGATTTTTGGAAAGGGCCTCTGAAGGTTTTCTTTTCAGTGATGGTTTCGGCTTTGGCGTTGTGAAGGTGGTTTTTAAACAGTTTCTTTTTCTGAAAATCGTAAAAGGGCATTCCCCAGGTCATGAGCCTCAATAGCCTTTCCCCGGTCACCGGGTCGGCAATGACGACGGGGGCCTCGTAGCCGGGGTAGATTTTTTCCTTGGGGTCCCAAAGGATTTTAAGGGGTTTGGCTTTGAAGGCTTTGGCTATGTCCTTGAAGGGGAGGTTGAGTTGGTAGCAGACGCACATTAAACACCTTCCAAAGGGACCAGTTTTAAAGCACAGATCAGGTTAATTTATCTAAGAGTTTTTCCTCGATTACTTTTAACGTAATAACTTGTTCGCTAACAAAATATTTCCTAGATAAACCTTTTATATTGTTGTTACCAGTCGCAATATCCCTCTTAAGCATTTCAGCCGGCACAAGTAATTCAGCCGCAAAGTGATTAGCTTCAGCCTCAATCGGGTTTTTGCTTTCAAGATCGATTTCGTAGTTCCCTTTCGTATGCTTCATCAGTAGATGACCAATCTCATGTCCAACTGTAAAACGTTGTCGATGAGGATGTTTTTTATCGTTATAGCCAATCGCGGAGGAATCCCCGTTAGTAACTTGAATACCATCGATTTTGTCGCTTACTCTCCAAGAATAGACAGATAAATCGTGAGTTTTCTTTAGATGAATAACAACATCATTTATCAATATGGGAGGGTTAACAGAGCCGATTTGAGAAAGCAACTTTTTAGCCAAACTTTTGGCCCAAGTAAGCCTAGGTTTTATTTTTTCAGTTTCCACTTTTCTTCTTTTTAATAAAATCAACAAAGTCCAATATTTGTTTTTTCTCATCGGTGGTAAGTTGTTTATCCGCCCTCAAGGCATAGGAAATATCTAACGGCTGGGTTTCCTTGCCAAGCAAATAATTAATGTCTGTTTTCAAAATATTTGCAATTTTTTCTAAGACGGAAATATCAACTTTTCGATCAGCCGACTCAAGAAGTGAAATAGCCGTCCCCGACTCAAAACCTATACTCTCCGCCAATTGTTTTTGTGAGAGACCGGCCTTTTCTCTCGCTGTTTTAATCCTTTTCCCAATCGCTTCATAGATTTGATCGTCATTTTGTGGGGTTTTCATAATGAAATTATAGTCATTTCATTATGGCTTGACAATGACTTATCATTTTGATAAGTTAAATAAACCATAGTGCTAACAACATTTGGTGACAAAAATTTAAAGAAAGGGGGTAAAAACATGCCAAGAATTAATCCATGGAATTCGGTTAAAGAACCGCATCACCATGACAACACAAGGTGTGGGCCTGGTAGTGAAATTCCAGCCCACAACAAGTTGCCAGGCACGGGTAACAAACCGCTTTGTAGGGATTGTGCCAAGTTGGATCAAGAGGGGAAGTAGCGCCCCACTGAACCAACAATGCCATTGCAAGGGGCCGTTCCGTAGAACACTCCTTGCAATAAATTTACTGAGGATTCAACCCTAGTTTACCAGAGGAAAAAATTATTTCAGAAAGGGGGTGGATTAAATGCCTGACTTTTTAGCGTTTAAGCCAAAGACGAAAACAAAACGGCCCGTAACCTTTAAAACTCACACAGGTGAAAAAGTAAGTTTTAAAGCTAAAAGAAAGCCGGAAAGAAGGATAAGAGTAAAATTTTAGTTTTTCTTTGGGGACCGGGGAGAGGTTAACTCCTCTCCTCGTCCTCATTCAAATGTAGGGCGGCCGTTGACGACGTATTCGTAGGCCTCAATGTTTTACTTTCCCGATTTCTTCCTGTTGTCATCCTTGCAGAGCATTTGGCAATTTTCTGAAATAGTCTTCCCGCCTTCGTGCCATGGCTTGATATGATCTGCTTCCATTTCTTCAAAGTCCCACTTCTTTTTGCAAACCGGACATTTAGCTTTTTGTCTTTCGTATGTTTCTCTTTTCTGTTTTTCTGTAAATGCGCGGATACTTAGGAACTTTTCTTTTCCTGTTAGGACAAAAAGATAAATGCCTCTTTTATTCGTTACGTCTTCGTCCTCCATCAATTTGGAAATTTCCTTTTCCAACTTTTTCGGATCCAACTTTTTTGCTTTGTACTCGTTATATAAATGGCCGAAGGGGGCTCCTCTCATTTCTTTCCGATAAGTTGAAAAAACTGTCTGAACCCATCCAATAACTGCTTGAAAATATTTCCACAACGCTTTTGCGTCATTTTCTTTCTGATGTTTTGACATGTAATCTTCGATATTTCCTTTAGAGATCCAGTCAATGGCCGTTTCTAAATATTCCTGTCTAATAGCGGATCCAACAAGATAATCATCCCCAATTTTGGGGCGGTCGGTCTTGGAAAAATATCGTTTTGCGTCTGAAACCCAAGAACCTGAATAAACTGCATTTCGCAATTCTTGATCAGATAATTGTTCCCCAGCAATATTAATAGTTCTAAACCAGTCCAACCTTTCACTATCGGTTCCGGAACAGAAATAAATCATCAAGGGATAGTTTAAGATTTCTTCTTGTTTGTCTTTTTGAAGATTATGAAAGGCCAATCCGTCAATTGAAAATTCACCAGCAACATACTGGCAAAGGGAAATGGTTCTTTGCTGTCCATCAATTACTTCAAATTTTCCGTCGCCACGCACAGACCAATACATCACGTTAAGGGGAAAATTTTTAGTGACGGTATCGATCACTGCGTTTCTTTGAATATCCTTATAAATGAACTCTCGTTGGTAAGGCGGTCGTATGTCAAGTTTTCCCCCGTAACCAAATACACCGGCCTCGGCCATATCCTCATAACCTTCGGCTAACTGACGAACAGTAATTTTTTTTAATTCTATTTTCATTTTCCCACTCTTTTATTACGGATAAATAATCTTTTGAACGCCGCCTTACCTTTTACCAAACAAGATTTGGACCCGCCTTTCCAAACCCCTCCAGAATAACCAGTCCCATTGTCTTCCCCCATACCGATCAACTCGAATTGCTTTGGATTGTATTTATTAAGAAAGGTTACCGGCACTCCCATTACTCCCTTATAGTCGACGGGAATGTCGGCTGTCTTTCCCACTTCAATAGCATTGTAGTTGTCGTATTTAGGGTATTCTTTTTTGTTATATTTTTTGAAAAGAATTAAATCTTCATGTCGCTTATCAATATCCATATTTGTGAACCAACAAGTATTATTTGTAGAAATAATTCTGTGTAAGCGTCTTGTTGCACCATCTAGCCAATCCTGCCACCCTCCCGTAGAAACCACCATGGAGACCAATCTTGTCTAGGGAGGAAAACCATGGCGAAGCAGAGCAAATTCCGGAATAAAAAGCGGTGGGAGGAGGTTTTGCGGGCCTGGAAGCGTAGTGGCCTGAGCGGATCGGCCTATTGCCGTAAAAGTCGGATCAGCCCGCCAAGCTTTTACGCCTGGAAAAGACGGTTGGCCGGTCCCCAGAGCCCTGTGGTTCGGGGTCGCCAGGCCTTCCTGCCCGTTTCAGTAGTGACTGCGGGTGGCGAAACCCATCCGGTTGTGGAATTGACCCTTTTGAACGGCCGGGTTTTGAGGCTGTACCGGGAAATGCCCGCCCCGGCGTTGGCTGAATTGGTCCGAGCCCTGGAGGAAAAGGCGTGCTGACCCTCTCGGCGGGCATCCGAGTATTTGTGTGTACGAGAGCGGCGGACATGCGCAAGGGGTTTGACGGCCTGTCGGCCCTGGCCGGTGAGGTGATGAGGCAAGACCCTTTGAGTGGGCACCTGTTCGTGTTCCGCAACCGGCGGGGGGACCGGCTGAAGGTGTTGTACTGGGGCGGGGATGGGTTGTGCCTGTGGTACAAGCGCCTGGAAGCCGGGACCTTCGAGATGCGCCAAGGTGAAGGAACGTGCGTGGAGATGAGCCCGGCGGAGCTTTCGATGCTCATCGAGGGAATCAGCCTGGCGAGAGTACAGAGGCGCAAACGGTTTAGCCTGGGCCTGTCGCACAAACCCCAACCGGTGATGGCGTGATGAAGAATTTTTGAAGTTGTTTGAAACTTCGGGAGAGGTTGGTGCGTCTCAAAGAGCGATGCCAACCTCTCCTCTTACTCTTCCCGATTTAAAAACCCTTCCTGATGATTCCGCTTCCCTAAAATCCCTCGTCCTAAGTCTTTTCGAAACCTTGAAGGATCAGGGTGAAACCATTGAACGCCTGCGGCACCAACTCTACTTGGCCGCAAAAAGTCGGTACGGTCGCAAGTCCGAACAATTCAACGATGCCCAACTGTCGATTTTTCTCAAAGAGATCGAAGAACGGTTGGGGCAGATGACCGCAGCCCAAAAGCCCCAAGAAGAAACCGAAACGCTGACCTACACGAGGAAGAAGGGCCATGGGCGAAACAAGCCGCCCGAGAACCTGCCCATCTTGCGGGTGGAACACCCCCTGAGCGAGGACAAGAAGACCTGCCTGGAATGCCAAAAACCCCTGACGAAGATGGGCGAGGACGTGCGAAACACCCTGGAACACATCCCGGCGGTCACCTATATCCGCCAGGATGTCCTGGAAAAATGGGCCTGTTCCTGCTGTAAGAATGCCCCGGTGACCAGTGAGGCGCCGGTGAGGCCCATCGAGCGTTGCATCGCGGGTCCTGGGTTGCTGGCCCAGGTGGTAACGGCGAAATACGCAGATCACCTGCCGCTTTACCGCCAAGCGGAAATATTTGAAAGAGGGGGCCTGGAAATAAGCCGTTCCACCTTGTGTGGCTGGGTGGGAGCAGTGGCGGGATTGTTGGAACCCTTGTACGAGGCCATGAAACAGGACGTGCTGGAATCCAAGGTGATCCACACGGACGATACGCCGGTGCCATACCTGGACGACGGCGCCCCGCCGGGAGCCTCAGAGCCCCCGGGATCGGTGGGGCAAAGGGACGAAGAGGAAGATAAACATAGTAAGGCGAAGACAGGCCGCCTGTGGACCTACGTGGGCGACGAGACCCACGCGAACATTGTCTATGAGTTCACGGAAAATAGGCGGGCGGAGCACCCGAAGGCTTTCCTGGGCGATTGGAAGGGGTATCTCCAGGCGGATGCCTACACGGGGTATGACTGCATGTTCAAGCCCGAAAAGGCGGTGGAAGTGGCTTGTTGGGCGCACGCCCGAAGGAAATTCAACGAAGCCAAGGTGTCGGACAAGAGCCGCTCCAAGATGGCCATGGCTTTCATTCGAAAACTCTACGAGGTGGAGTGGGAGGCGGACGAAAAGACGCTGGATACCGCCGGGTGGCAGGCCTTGAGGGCCGAGAAATCCAAACCGATCTTGGAGGCCTTCAAAGAGTGGTTGGACACCCAGGCGCTCGTGACCTTACCCAAGAGCCCCTTCGGTGAGGCCTTGACTTATGTGTTTAACCAATGGGACGCCTTGAACCGGTATGTAGAAGACGGCGATTTGAACATCGACAACAACGCGGCGGAGAGGGCACTTCGGTGTGTGGCGGTGGGCCGCAAGAACTGGCTGTTCGCGGGGAGCGTTGCGGGCGGCGGGTGGGCGGCCATCCTCTACAGCCTGGTGGCTTCCTGCAAGCGCCACAAAATTGATCCTTACTTTTATCTTCGCGACATTATCAGCCGGGTGAAAACCCACCCCATGAGCCGTATCCGAGAACTGTTGCCCGCCACCTACGTCCTCGGCCCCGTTCCGGAAACGCTGGTCTTCCAGACTGCCCGACCAGATTCCACCGAAAAAACGCCTACCATGCTTGCCCCTCACTAAACATATGGCCTGACAGGACGCTTACATGGGGTTTCAACGGGAATAGTCGAGAAAGGGTTATCTAAGACCGGGGTTGGAGTAGTAACGATAGATTGTAACGGAGTGGGTTGGGTTTGGGCGGCCAACGGCATGCCTAACAAAAATGAAAGAAAGAGGGGTATCAGGATACCGGAGGCAACCGACTTTGTTGAAATAAGAGGCCATAGGGTGAAAATTTTTTTCAATTCTGGACTCTTTTCCCAAATTTATTTATAGATTAAGTTTATTGAGGGTGAAGCATATTGGAAAGAACCTTAATGTCTTCATTATTAGGATCGCGTGAAATCCCATAATCGAGATACTTTTGAGCAGTAGTATTGTCATTGGAAGCATAGAAGGAAAGGCCTAACTTTCCAGCCCAAGTAGAAGCAAAATACGAATCTTCGCCGTCGAGCTCTGCTTTTATTTTTTCAAATGTGCCTTCAGTTGCCGCTACCTTACGGAATTCATCCCAAACCTGGGTATTTTCTTTTTCCACAAGTTCGGCAATAGCTTCCAATTTTAAAATTCCGAGGCCTGGTGTGATTTCAATGCTCTCGAGAAATTTTAGTTGCGATTTTTTATCATTTATTGCCAGAACATAATTAAAAGCAGCTTCAGAATATTCACCAGTCCCTTCGAGTTTTTTCAAATAATATTTTGCAATAGAAGGTGATTCTGACATTCTAACAGCGTCAAAAAGAACTGCGGTGGCTTCGGGATTAATGGCAAGCTCTGCGCGAAGAATGTCGTCTTTAGAACGTCCAGCGGTAGATTTCCCGATTCGTTCGAGCGCGAAGCCAAGTCGGTTGTAAGCATCAACAGAAAACGGATCCATTGAAAGCCATTCTTCTGCTTCAGTTTTTGCGTTTGCATAGTCCCCATCATGGCCAGATTTTTCAACCTTCTCTTTTGTTTTAGGAAACGCTAGTAAGCGCCATTTACCGTTTTCAAGAGTCCAAGTACGAGAAAAAACATATTTTCCTTTTTTCC
Organism: candidate division FCPU426 bacterium; assembly: GCA_963771075.1. Taxonomy (GTDB): domain Bacteria; phylum Oederibacteriota; class Muellerivitia; order Muellerivitales; family Muellerivitaceae; genus CAVTWJ01. The sequence goes on from CAVYSE010000008.1 coordinate 13,128, forward strand.
CATCCTTTCCAGGTCCTTCATAGGAGACGGAGACTATTGCATACATTTGGCCAGCTTGTTCTTTTACGCCGAGAACAGTGATCGACTTCGTGTAATTAGAACGATCCTTACCACAGATTTTTATCCATTCATCAAGGCTTAATTGAGCTTTCGATTTTGAAGAAAGAAAATGATATTCGCCATCGTTCGAAAGATTTGTTTTTCCCCCAGGACGGTAGTAATAGTTAGCGACTTTTTCGAGATTTGATTCATCCAACAAGAGTCTGTCTAAGCCACAGCCATTGAGAAACAAGATACTGGCAAGTCCATATATAAAGAATTTAGAAGATTTTTTAATAACAATTTTCATTTTTCCCCCATTCTCATTAGTTGCACACCATCCTTTTTGGGAGGGCCATGTGCAGGTCTTTCTTCGTAGGTTTGTTTTAGATCCTTGTTAATTTTAGAAAAACACCTTCTGGAAAACTCGTGGATCGTCATTACCTTTGGAAAATTCACGCTGTTAAGCACGTTTCCAAAATTCTTTTTTAACCGTCTTTTAAGTTCATCGGTGGCATCATTGGAGTATGTAATAAAAAGAAGTTTCTGGGGGGAAACACCCCGGTCCACTAAGAGCTTGGCCCTTTCGACCACTACCCTTGTCTTCCCCGCTCCCGCCCCAGCCATAACCAAGTTTTTCTTAAAGGGGCTCGCCCATGCTTTGGCTTGATGTTCGTCGAACCCATCCGGAGCAAGTTCTGATTCTACATCCCAAACCTTTTGATCAATCTCTTTGAAATAAGACCAAAATAACTTCTGAAGAAGTGGAAACCGAAACAAAAGGGTGTGGAAGTTATTCATGATTTATTGAAGGATTTGGGCATTTTTTCCTTTGAGGGGCCAAACACATATTCCTTTTCGTTTAAAAAAATTGACGGTAAGTGCCCCTCGTTCCCTGGCTTTGGAGCCCGGCTTTTCGATGGCCTTTTTGATGGCGGCTCTTTCTGCCTCATAGATGGCCTGTGTTCTAAAATCCTCATCCAAAATTACCAATAAAACACTGTGCCACGGTTTTTCGAGCTTGATAATACCCACTCTCTGCGCCTTTTTAGAATCTTTGGGGAAACTGCGCCCTTTGATTTGAACCCTTTTCTTCTTTCCCCTCCTGGTCCAAATACCGTCGTAACCTGGGGTCCTGGCCCCGGTTAATTTGAGGTTCTTTAGTAGAACAGATGCGGAAAACTCAGCTACTTCCCCGGTTATACCAAGGGGCTTACCGGTCAAAGAGCGGTATTTCTTAGCCAGGAGAATTGCATCAGAAAGGATTTTCTGGATGGTTTTGGAGTTGGTGGTCATCCTATACCTTTAATTTTTTTATCAAAGAAGGGCCGTCCCCGGAGAGCTTCTTGACTGGCCAGGCCTGCATTTTCTCGTCCGGATAGGGCCGCAAGAAGCCTTTTAAGGTGCCTTCTTCGGTTAGGGATCTATCCAGCCAGGCGTCCCAATTCTTCTGTTCCAGGATCACCGGCATACGGTTATGGATTCCAGTCATCATCTTATTAGGTGTGGTAGTGATGATGGAAAAGGTTTCCACTACCTCCTTTTTGGGTTCGTACTTGGGATTGGTTTTCTTTTTTTTGATAATGGTGGCTTCGTCGTCCACCGTCATGTTCCAACGGCCCCAAATCCCGGCAAAGGCGAAAGTATCGTTCGTTTTTAGGCTAATGAAGTAGGGCTGTTTTATCTTCTCAGTAATCGCCTTCCATTCGTAAAAACCGGTCGTCGGGACCTGGCAACGGTCCTCCCGGAAGTGTTTTGAAAAGGTTTTCTTTTCGGTGATGGTTTCCCCGACCGCATTGATCAGCCTATAGATATATTTTTTTGACTTCATATCAAAGAAGGGCATGGACCATTTGACCTGGTCCAGCTCCCTCTTGCCGGTTTCAGGGTTGATCCGGACAATGGGGGCCTTGGTGGTGGGCATTATGTTGTAACGGGGTTTAAAGGACTCGTAGGGATCCGCCTGGAATTGCTTGGCTACCTTACTGTCGGGGGTATCAAGGGTATAGCGGCCGCACATTTATTTTTTCCTTTTTAAAAACTCATACTTTTTTTGGAGCTGTGGGGATGGCTTTGTCCAACCGTCGATGGAGAAAAGAAGCCAGAACTAATAAATCCATAGCATCTTGTTCTTCGATGGACCAGGTCACTTTTGGAGCATGCCCAGCAACATTTCGAAAAGCACCAAACATTCCCTTAATAAGGTTCATCAATCCTTTATGTTCACTTTGTTCGGTTTCTGTTCGAAGAGAATTAAAGGCTAGTATCGGGAAGCTCGAGGAACCAAGCCCAAAAGCCTTATCCACTAAATCGGAACCATCGCCTGTAAGTCCGCTTTTGTTTCTTATTTTTTCGGCAACACTTTTTGTGGCCTCGAAGACGGCGTGAAAATAATTGTCCTGCATTAATTCAGCTTGGCAGAAAAAAAGAACATCCGCGTGAACGCCTCGAGCTTGAAGGGCACTCCGCAACCGTCCAGCCCGTGATTGTGCCTCATTCAATGTTCTGGCGTGTTCAATCCTTAACAGTTTGCCATCTTCTCCCAGGGACATTCCACAAAAAGAAAGCACTTCGTTAAGGTCAATACGCCTTTTCAAAAACTTATTCGTATCCTGTAAGTAACGCGCAGGAGCCATCGTGGCTTGAATGAAATTGGCGATTGAATTCCCACAATGATCATCGTTTTGTCTTAGACATAAGGCGTTAAAAAGCCTTTTATGTTTAGCGAGGGCTGGATTGGGGTCCTTAATTCCACATTGTTCCAGCATCCTCCCAATTTCCGTACCCGTTAGCCCATCCCCTGTGTCCGCCAAGACTTTGCAAATGGTTTCCAATTGATCGGAAGTGAAATTCGAAATTGCAGCCATTTTCAACCTCTTTTTTTGGAAACAAAGCCTTAAGCCTGTTACTTCCTTTGGGTTGGTAAAGTAATTGAGACTTGGTTTCGAAGGCGAAGCAAAACCTTGATAACTCTAATGGTTTAATTTCTCAGAATATTTACCGATAAATTCATCAGGGGTAAGGTGAAATTGAACTTGCAATTCAGCAATTTTTTGGACTTGCCACATTAAAGGGAGCTCCCGGGATAAAGCTTGGAAAAAACCGGTCAAATTATTTAATAATAAATCAATTGTTTTTGGCGTGATGGCCCGGGTCCCGTTTGGAAAAATTGCCACCTTGTCCACGTCTAAAACTTTAGAAACTATAATTGGAATAATCGCGCCTTGCCTAGCTTGATAGTTTTTATTGAACCACGCAATGCTGTGAAGGAGTTGTTCCGCATCTTTTTTGTGAAGGGTTTTTTCATTTTCTGTTTTGGCTTCAATTACCATACTAATTTTGGGCAAAAGCCAAAGGACGTCAGGCCCTTCACCAAAATCCTTTTCGGGCCGGAATCCTTCGGCACCAATCAGGACAGCAAGCTCTTTTATGGCTTCCTCAACAATTTTCGGACTCCCATCAAATGACAATCGTCCTCGTAGGCTAACTAATTCCGCAATAGCTCCATTTGGAGTTTCAAAACTCCGAAACCATTCTAAAATTTTGTTTTGTCCATCGTATTTATCCGTTGCAGGTGGACGACGGACGGTTTGCGGAGGGCAAAACAAAGAGCTGTTCTTTTCGTGAGCCGCACCCTGGATTTCTAAAGCCCTACCGGGATTTATTTCGAAAACATAATTCGCAATACGTTGTAAATACCAGCTTTCTACCTTTGGAGTTGGCTTTGTTTCGTCGATTCCATCTTGCAAAAATTTTACTGCACCATCAGGATTATTAGAAACTGCCGAATTGAAGGCTTGCCTTTCACACGAAGCCATCTTGAGGTTTGAGGTATTAGACCGTTCCAAGGGAGGCGTTATTCTTTTCCGTATTCGTTCGTCGTAAAACTGTTTCCAACCTTCGTCCCGTGTAAGGCATTTCCTCATCATATCAACAACCACAGCATCTATTTTCCCACTACTTACACCTTCCTCTTGGGCGGCCAGTTCCGTCAATTCTAAAGCGAGTTTTAATTGTTCTTTTGTATCCGGGCTCATCAAAATCCTGGACTTCTTTCCGAACAATAAAGCTTGCCAATTGTGGGCCTGCTAAAATAACCACTGCATAATCAACATGGGACCGGACCGCCCTTCCCATTCCTTGCTCAATCCGATAAACAATGCGATTTCTGATACCACCGGCGATTGCGTTCTTGTTACTGTCGTGCTTATCAATAATTCCCTCCCCATAGGGCATCCCATCAATAACTAAAATTCGGCAAGCGTTATCAGGCAGGTCAACGCCATCGTATCTTTGAGCAAAAACAACAAATTTCACATCAGACGAAGTATCTTTCAGATCCTTTACCGCCTGAGAGACTTCTTCGCGCATTACAACTTTTGCACCATGTTGCTCCCACTCTTTTGCAAGTTGCTCACTTGGAGAAAGTACAACAACATTAAATCGGTTGGAAACCCTGGCGCAAAACCCCATTACCCAATCACGATCCAATTTTTCGTTTATAAGGATGGGGGCCAAAACCATGCGCTCACCCAAGCCTTTATCTGATAGTGGCAAAATTGGGTAGGTTGCAGCATGAATATCGCATCCAAGCTCCCTAACAAGCACAGAATCATCTGCCAAAGTTGCAGACATGAAAAGGCGATGTTTTGCTTCAAAATAAGGCAGGCTTTTTTCTACAGGTAAGATTTCGGGAATGATTTCAATTGCGGAACTTGCAACCACACATCGGCACCATCGTAAAATATCCCTTATCATTGGCCAGACAAATATTAATTCCCTATCCTCTGCGTGTTTAGCAAGTGTCTTTTGGATTTCAGCGATATATGGTTTCCAAATCCAAAATGGAACCTCAAGAGATTCGAAAGGAGGGATATCATTCAAAATATCCTGCCAAACACCGGTTTGGTATTTTTCGCATTGTGGCCCAAGTATCTTGAGAAGTTTGTCATAGATTTCGGAACTTTTAGGAACCCTAAGGGTAAAAGAATTTCTGACTTCTTCAACACCTGCATGGGCATCATCCATGACGATAGCGTGTGGCCTAAGTTGGACATTTGGATGATTGAACGTTGTTTTTGCGTTGAACAACTTTGCGTAAGTACAAATTATTATCGCCTTCCTTGCCGTTCCTTCCGTTGGCGGCAGTTGTTCCTTGGCAGGATAAACCACCGCTTTGATCCCTAACTTTTCCGCCTCCTCCTGGACTTGTTCCACCAACTGAACTGTCGGGCACAAGTACACGACTGGCTCGTCCTTTTCTTGCATATATGATTGTAGATAGAGGAGCGCCACGGTCGTTTTGCCGGCACCGGTACTAATTTTTAAAACATGGTCTTTTTCCTCCCGACGTTTTCCCAATTCCTGGAGGGCTTCGATTTGAACAGGCCTTAATTCAGTATGCGACGATTGACGATCGAGGGATTCGAATAACTTGATAAGGTCGGCGGGGTTAACCTCGCTTTTTTTCTGGACAAGTTTTTTAAATTCGACCATATATTTCCTCTCGTATCTTTTTCTTTTCCCTGTTTTTATTGGCCTTGATTCGTTCCAAGAGCTTGGAGGCGGGTTCGTCGTTGGGGCTTTGGTAGACTTTTATTTATCGAAGAGAGTTTTTTCATACCCGTTGCTAAACTCTTCCAAGCCAAGTTCTTCGTGTCGTAATTCGTCAAAGCCTTCAAAATCATTGATTGTTGCAATTTCAACAGCGGTAAAACCCTTTCTTTCCATCACTTTGTCCACAAGGAAAAAGGTTTGAACTCCACCTTCTTTTTCCAGTAGTTTTAAAGCTTTTTTTCGGTCATCGATTTGTTTAGCTTCAGCCAAATGTTTTCCTTTGACATCAACCACAACCCACTTTCCATTGAAATAGCCAAGAAAATCCGGATAAAAAGGGGCGGGCCTCACCTCGACCAAATATTCAATATTAGGTTCGTTTCTTATCCAGAAACTTTTCTTTTTTTTATCCAAAGAACATAAGCGTTCAAGTGCATCGGCGACCCATTTTTCGGGGGGTGAATCAAATTTAACATATGGGCGGATGGAAAATTTATAACCCTCAACAATAATACCTTTTTGTTGTTGGTGTGACGTCATTTCTTGGTAGGAAGGAATCAAGTTTATTGATTTTCCGTCGATTTTTCGAACAGTAACTTCGCGATTTAGAAATAAGCTCTTAACATTTTTAACTTTAAAATTAAACTGGCTTTTGAACATTAATTCAAATGACTTTTTGCCATAAAAATCTATTATGCTTTTTTTTAATGCTCTGAGAGCCCGTTGGTAATCAATCCCATAAGCGGTATCAACCTGTATCCCGGAACCAATAATTTTTTCTATTAGTTTTTTTACAAGATCAAAAGAATTGTTTCCAACAAAGGAGCCGGTTTGTTCAATAAACTCCAAGGCCCACCTGGCCATTTCGCTCTTAGAAAGGTCTATTGTCCGACGCGTAGTGGCCGGTTTGTCTTTTTGTAATTCCACTTCGTCTCTTGTTATCTCTGCATAATCTATCATTGCCAAAACTTCTGGTTTCAAAACCTTTTCGCCCTTTGAAAGGCCACAAACCTCGTCGATAAAAACACTAACACTTACTGATTTATCCTTTAAAACATCTTCAAAACTAACGTTGGTTGAAACAGGTTTAATTTGTAAAATCGGAATTTCATAATCACCCATTAATTCAGGGTTAATATTATTAGGTCTTGTTTCTTCCTCCGTCGGAACTTCAATGTTCGATGGGGTTAAATCCAAATTTTTTCTAATCTCATCCACAATTTTGTCGAAACGCCTGCCCCTTTCACAAATAATATGCAAAATTTCGCTTTGCTCCTTTAAATCATTTGCCAAAATGTCAAATTCCCTTTTTTCTTTATAAAGTCGAAGACCCCTTCCGATTAGTTGAGCGGCGGCGAGACCGACCTTCTCGACGGTATCTCCCAAAACAACAATCGTATAAAAATTATCGTAATCAACACCTTCCGAGAAAATACGAACCTGGTTAACAATTTCGGCTTTGTTATCATCAAGTGATTGATATTCCGCCCAAACCTCCTCCTCGCTTCTGTTTTCGCTGTGAATAGTAAAAACCGATTTGGCAACAGTTGATAACCTTTTAATTAAAACTGACTTATTTTTTCCAGCGGATTGGCGAATGATTTTTGCTATATCCGTACCTTCTCTATTCACTTGTTCCAACACATCATCTAATTCCTTTTTGACCGAATCCGGCCAATTTTTTAGATAACTGTCTATTAATTCGGCGTGTTTAATTGATCTCGCCTTTGTTAATAACATTGCCTTTCTAACCGGAGCGTTAACAGATACTAAAGAATCTCCCTTTAACAAGTGAATAAGCATACCCCAAACCAATTTTTGCTTGTCACTTTCAGTAACTTCATCAGAAATCTTTTCTTCGCTTGTTCCACACCCAACAGCAAATATCCTTTTTCCGTATCCTTCGTTTATGTACCTCTGCATTGGGTATTTGTATAAATTATCTTGTCCCAAAATATCTTTACCGCCCTTTTCTATTGAAGTTGCGGTAAATTCAAGAACAACACTGGGCAAAAAGTCCAAAATTGCTTCTGCCGTCTTGGTTTGTTGGTAATGGTGAGCTTCATCCGAAATAATTACAGGATGACGTTCCCGTAAAAAATCGACGAAAGAAATAGTATTATTGCCTGTTTTGTCCCGCCACAAGGAATCCTCTAAGGGCCGACGTACATATGGGACACCTCTCATTGAGTCCCCAAATTCTTTTTGGTTTAATGGAGAACTTTTGTCATAAAATTTCTGCATGTTAAATACATAAAAAGAAATGTCGCGATCTTCTTCATAGTTGCAAGTTTTGTCCCGGTAGGAATTACCAGTTACCATGTTATAAGTAACGTTCCAGCCATCTCCAAAAATGCTTTTAACAGTTCGGGGAGTAAAATTTTCGATCGTTTTATCAAATAAAATCGTATTAGGGGTCAAAATCAAAAAGTCTCTATGGCCCCGGTTCCACAAATCTAAAATTACAGCCCCCATTAAAAGTGTTTTCCCTGAACCGGTAGCCATTTCAAAACCGACTTTGTTCCACTGAACAATTTTCCCCTGGTCGTTTTTACCGGTTTGGGTTGTTTTTATTTTTAAACTCCGGCTATCAAAGCCATCTTTCCAAAAAAGCTGAAAAGCCGCCAAGGCCTCAACCTGGTATGGCCGCAAGTTGTGTTTAAGAAGGGTTTGAATCTTTTTATAATTTTCAATCTTTTTAGGGGAGGAAGAACCAACCACAATTTTGTACTGTTGATCTTGTTTGACTAAATCGTAAAAGGTTTTTTGTATTTTCATTTTATATTAGGTTATATTCCCGCAAAATTGTTGCCGGTATTTTTTTTACCAAGATGCGATCATCCAGTAATGACGGCGGAACCGAAACCGAAACATTTGTAAAAATTGTTAGGTGTTTGAATTTATCCTTTTCTAATCCAACAATAACCTTTTCGTATAATTCATCTGTAAGGGTTTGAACCTGTCTTGTGGCAAAAGAAAGGGCAAAATGATAACGAGTTGACTGATGCCTCCCCAGGTGCATATTAAAATTCTCAAGCCACTCTGCTTTGATCGGGCGGTATTGAAAATGCAAAAAGATTGCCTCGGCCATCTCCTCTGCCTTCAAAGACCAATTGATATCCTGTTCAAAAATCAAACTTTGCCCCAATTCATAATATTTAAACCCCCCTCCCCCTTTCCAACCAATTTCCTCCATTGTACTAATACCGGTTTTATCTGGTTTTGCGGAAGAAATTACCGTATTTAGTCTTTTTAAACAGTGGGTTTCCGCATGATTACCAAATTCTATTCCAACCCACTTCCGGTTCATTTTGTGGGCTACGGCCGCGGTAGTTCCTGAACCCAAAAATGAATCCAAAACCACATCTTTTTCATTACTAAAATATTTCATTAGTTTCATTATTAATGCTTCCGGTTTTTTGCCACTTTTTAATTCAACCCCGCCTTCATGACTACAATTACCAAACTCACCCGCCATATTCCAAAAGTTTTCAATCGATTTTTTCTTAAAGGTAGCCTTATCGTCGTTTAAAATTTTAGTAGGGACACCTTGAAAATATTTTCCTTTTGTTGCCCCTATCCTAAGTGGGCCTGTAAAATATCTATAATCGTAATTGTCCTCGCCAATATCGTGGACTTTGTATATGGAACCTAAACCGTCTTCTTTTACACGGCCTGCTAAAAAATCCCTAAAAAACCTTCCAGAAGAATTAATGTCTAAAATTGTTCCAGAAGCCCATATTTCCTTTAAACCCTTTTCAGAGGGTTTTCCTTCTTTTATCGAATACGACCCTTTTTTAAATATCTCAACCTTTTTTCCTCCAAGTTCGATGGTCTTTTTAGGTGTACCATTTTCTCTGATATACCAATGAAATTTCTGAAAACTATATTTCAAACTTTCTTGGTTTACTTTACTTGAAGGTGAGTTTTTATAAATAAAAATTTGTTCAATCAGGTCGTGAAAAACTCTATCTTGTTTTAGAGTTTTCTTTGGATAAACTGTTTGGACGTAAATGACCCCAAAAAAGTTATCTCTTCCATACACTTCGTCCATCAAAACCTTTAAATAATGAGCTTCTACATCATCGATTTGGACACAAATTATTCCGTCTTTTCTTAATAACTTTTTAAGCAAGATGAGCCTATCTCTCATCATTGCCAACCACTCAGAGTGTTGCAAGTTATCGTCATATTTTTCGAAAGCGCTTCCCGTGTTATAAGGGGGGTCAATATAAATAAATTTGACCCTTTCCTTTTCAGGTTTGCCTTTGAATACTTCGATCAAACTTCTTAAAACCAATAAGTTATCCCCTTTGATAAGCATATTGGTGCTTGTTTCGTCCCCGTAAGCCTTGATGAATTTTAAGATACGAGGTTCTGCAATACGGATGTCGTTTTTAGGTACCCATACTGGGCGTACACCTTTACCCTCTTTTTCATCAATTTCGTAATAAAGAGAGTAACCTTTATTTATCCAATCAAGCCGAAGGGATCCTTTGTACAATTTACCTTTGTTAATATTTGATTCTTTTAAAACCATTTCTGGTTTCCTTCTCGCTCAATTTTCAAAAAAACTCCTCAAAGTGAAATTTAAGATTTTTGTTAAAATTACTCATTAATTCTTTCCAATTGAATCTCTTTTAAAGTACGACCGTTTTGGTCTTTCCAATCGACTCGACCATTGGCGGTTCTTCCTTGAATCACCCCTGCTGCGGTGGAAGGGGAATCAAAGGTATAATTTTGGGTCAAAACATAATGGTTACCATCCGGAAAAAAAATCTTCTGATCTAATAATTTGGACCGAAGAACGGACATATAACGGTGGATAGAATCGACTTCATCTTTAACTGCTTGGGAGCCTTTTAGCACAACAAAACCTTCTGAGGATTCATAACCTCTAGCTTCAATCCCTTTTGCTTTTATAAAAAGGGTGCTTTTAGTGGCGATTATATCCGCAGGTTTTTCAAAAACATTAAGGCCAATAACTGGAAAACAAAGAAGCATTTCTTCTAAGAAAGCGTTCATTTCTATTAACTTGGATTCGGAATGGGTGGGCAATTCAGGACTATTCGCGTTTTCTAAGACACATCTTTTCGCTTCTTTTGCCAATTGAACCAATCTAGCTTCAAGAAATTGAATCGCGGTTTTATCCAAAGTATCGGCTTTACTGGTAAATAAAAATAATTTGTCCCAAAAATCCTTTTTCACAAAATGTTGTTCTAGTCTTTGTTTAACGGGATCGCCTTCCCCAATATAAATGGTCGTTTCGTCCTCATTTTTTCCTAATAAAACGTAAACGCCGGGTTTGGAAAATTCGTCTCTTTTATTTTTTATATCCGGAAACACAGATTTCGGGCAAACAATTCCGTTTCCAATCCAACCAGACTTTTCAATTGAACGAAACCCGTTAGGGTCTCCGTGTAAAAGGTTAATTGTTATTGTGAAAGGTCTATTGGCCATATGGTTGTTCCTTATTTCAAAATCTCATTTAGAACAAACGCCAACCGAATACCAGCCTTCTCAAGCTGTTGGTCAACGATAGGCCGCATTTTATCAAAGTATTCGCTTGGTAAGGGGTTATCGGTGTAATCCTGGGTCCCTGGGTCCATTCCTTTGTAAACCTTAGTCTTGGCGATCATGTAGCTCTCAAAGGCCCAATTTTTCTCATTTCCTCCAACCCAAGCCTTCTTTTCACCGGCGGTAATTTTTCCCTCGAGCTCCGTGGCCAGTTGGCGGGGGTCTTCCCCGGTCTTGGGTTCGATTAGATGGTCCCAAAGGGCGTGTAGTTTGATTTTAGCCCCGTGGCCAGGCTTCCCTGGGTCTTTGAATCGAACCAGCTTTTCGTTGCCCCCGCGGTCGTTATCGTCCGCGCAATGAAGGGGCTGGTGAAGGTCGCCCATGAAATGAACGATGAATTTAAGGGCCTCTAAACGCTTTGATTTGGGCTTGGACGCGTCCCCGAGGATCCCCTGGAAGATTTGGAGCTGGTTTAGGACGCAATCATTATTGGGGCAATATTCCTGCTCGTCTTTTAGGGTTAGGTCTTTCCGGATCGGAAGGTCGATGAAATGCCAGGGTGCGGTTTCCGGGCGACCAAACTGTCTAACCTGGTCGGCCCAATTGGAAATAGAGGCCAGGTCGTCCCCCTGGTCTAGGAGGGTGGCGATTTTTGCCTTGGCGGCCGCGGCGAGGTTGTCCTGGGCGATATAGGCGACGGTTTCGTGGCCGACGGGTCCCCAGGCGGAGGCCGGCAATGTCCCAAAAAGATTTAAACAAAGTACGGCAAAAAGCATCCCGAAAGCCCTCAAGCTTTCGAAGGATTGTGCGAAATTCCTAAAGGTCAAAGGGGGTTTGTTTGACCTGATAAATGGAATTTTGCAAAAAAGGAGGGGTATCAGGCCCAGCGAATTGATAATCTTCGCGGCCTTCGACGAGGCTTCAAGCCGAGGAGAAAGCTTTGGGGGTGCCAATACCGGGGGTATCGGTATACCGGAGAGGTGTGACTTCGTCGAAATTAGGGGCCATAGCGTGAAAAATATTTTCATTTTTTGTACTCAATTCCTACTTCTTTTTAAAAATCAATTATTAGGCGTTTGATGAGGTTTAATTCTGGTCCTGGCCCGGTCCGCTCTCGGAGGCTGATTGTGTTTGCGGGAGTTCAGCGCCCACCCGATTCCTGTCTTATAATACCGCCACAGCCAGTGCTGGATGAGACCGCCTCTCCTCCCTAGCTTTTTTGCCACATCATTAGTTTTCATCCCTTCCGCCAGGCAGGCAAGCGCCTGCAACTTTTCCCTCACCCACGGTCGTTCCTCTTTTGCCAAAAAGGACTTAATCTCCTGCAAGTTCATATTCCGCACAAGGCGAGGATGGAAAAATCCCTTGTCTGTCCAATTCTTTGATAGCGCATTGAGAGGGACCTTTCGTTCAAGGATCCTCGTTATTGAAGAAAAGGAACCGGCAAGAAATACCGAGAGTTTCAATAGCACGTGAACAGATTGGACTCCTTCTTGCTCCCATCGTCCCCATTCCTCAAGCGTGCATCCACAATTGTCGGCAGCTTGTTCTTGGGTAAGGTTCTTTTCCAAGCGGAGTTCCCTGATTACTTCCCCGGTTTTTCGCTGAACATCTTTCCGTGTGAGCTTTACCCTCGCGGTGAGCGATTTTTGGGAGTCGAATCCTTTCATTTTTCATACTCAATTCTCAACTCTTGAAAGTAATCTAAAATCCGCCGTTTGATGAGGTTGAGTTCAACGACCTTCAGTTCCCTGCCCAAAAGGCCGACGATTTCCAGCTTGGCGTCCCGGAAGACCATATTGAAAGCTAGTTCAAACCATTCGGTTTGTTCTGCGGGGGTAAGGTCTTGGTATGGTTTGTGGAGACGTTTGGGCCAAGGATAATCCATGAGCAGTTCCGGGCCCAAAAAGCCATTCATGAAATTCGCCACACGGAGGGCGGCGGGATTTTTATTGCTGTGGGGGTTATAAGAACCAGGGGTTTCAGACATGAATATCTCTCCTCATTAAATCCGCCGTCCGAAAAAGGCCGTTAAGGATGCCCATGAAGCGACCAGGGCAAAGAGCCAAAACCAAAACGGATGAGGTAAGGTCGTAAAGACCGATACGGTCCCTGACGAAATGAACCGGCCCAAGACCGAGAAGATGTGGTAGGTGATAATCAGCCTATAGGCCGAAAAGACCAAAAGCACGGCCAAGGCGATCCCGAATAGTATCCTGACGAAATTCATTCCCGCCAATTTTGCGAAATGGAAAAACCTTTCGAGGTGTTCGTTGTTCATAAGGGCCGACCTTTCAGTCGGTGGTTCCTCCGAAACGATCCTGCTGTCTGTGTTTTCCATAATCCAATCCTTCCTCAATAGTCGATCACTTCTTCCCACCGGCTCACTTTAGACGCGGGTTCCGCCTCGTGAAAGCCGAGGCCGTTGCACCTGGGGCAATCGGCCCCGCCGGGCAAGACACCTCTGCCCCCGCACGGCTTACAGCTTTCCAACCATATCGGCTGTTTCCCGCTTCCGTTGCAATCCCCACAAGGGAATTTTCCGGAATAAAATATGCCTTCCAGCCAAAAACCCGGCTCCCCCGGCTCGTCGCCGGTCCCCCCGCATTTTTCGCAGTCGACTTCGCCTCTCATTGTGCCGTCCTAGATGGCATTTTAGGTCCATCCAAAAAAATCCTGAACAAAAAGACATAAAATTTTATGCCGGGATATTGCCCCGCCGGCCAGGCCGGCGGGGCGAAAATCCTAATACTCGTTGGGGACCATCAGGACAGGTTTACACTCCTGCATAGCGACGTAAAACTTCCAGGTTCCCTCCGGGAAATCCGTGAATTCGATCTCCTGCCGCACAATTTCTGGCCGGTCGTCGTCCTCCTTCATCGTAAGGATCGCCTTGGAGGCTTTGACTTCAAGCGTCCAAAACTGGATTTCCTCCTTCCGGGCATAACTGAAAATGGCGTCGATCAGCCAATAGGCCCCGGCAATCTCCGCCACGGCCTGGACCCCTTCCGTGTAAATTCCTCCCGTAATGTGCTTGAAGTAACTCACGCTACCCGTGCTCATGGCGAAAACCTCCTCTATCCTCAACTTCTTTACGGCTTCTTCCCTGTCCATAGATGCTCCTTATCTTTATTTGGGAGGGGCCCCCTCCGGGGGGCGGCCCTCAAAGAATCTGGGCCGCAACACGGAGGCGAGAGAGGGTTGGTGGGTGGAGATTGAGCCGTGCGAAAGAAGCACCTAGCCAACCCCAGCAAACCGCTTCGGGCAAAGTGCCGAAGGGCGGACGCCGCGGCGGACGCATCTAGGCATTTAGCGGCCCTTGCCCCTGGGCCAGACGGTATTTGGCGGCCCAGGGGTGCGATCTATCAGGCCAGCGGCACGATGAGGTTTGCGGTTGCACACCATCCTTTTTGGGAGGGCCATGTGCAGGGAGGAAGTCGCTCCCCGAGGCCCTGATCAAAACCGCCGTCACAGACGGTAATGCTCCCGGTGACAGGAGCGTGACTACCAAGGTCCCGACTGCCGACCCTTCCAGTACGTTCATTGCCGGAAAGAAGAAACCCAATAAGAAATACGCCATGGGTGTTATGCCCGATACGGCTGGCGTTACCGGGGGTAAAGGGATAATGTCCCCAACGGCAGGGACCGGGTCGGCATCGATGTCCGACGCCGGTGGGTCGGGTAAGGCGGTTTCAGTTAGCCCCAGTTACCGCCAACAAAACCAGATGCCTTAAGGAGATATATGACACTCTTATCCTCTGACTCGCGGGTTAAGGCGTATCCGGCCCTGGCACGGGAAATTTGGGTCAAATCCGCCAACAGTTTCTTGGCCTCAAATCCGAGCAATGAGCCGGACGCCGTAAAGGTCGGCTGGTCGGCGGTTCGTGCCGCCGGTTATATCAAGGACCAGCACAGGTGGAATTACGTTGTTGCACACCATCCTTTTTGGGAGGGCCATGTGCAGGGATTCCCAAACCCAACATTCATTTGCGTTGGGGAGGGGACCGCCAATGGAGGGGGAAGCCCCCGTGGGGCTGGCGGTGGGTGGGCCAGGGGGAAGTAAAGAATAACAAGCCGAAAGGCTTGTTACAGATCGCCTTAAAGGGATGGATCCGGAAGGGAAATTCCCTTTCCGAAAAACAGCCCAGGCCATAGGCCGAGCCACTTTACTTTAAAAATTTTTTTAATCCAGGACCTAAATTTCATTTAAGTTAGGGACAAGTCACAATATTCATTTCATAACAAGTCGTTCCAGCCGTAGTTGAGTAATTTCCAGAACTACCGTTTAAATAAAAAGTGTTCCAATATTGTAAAATATTTGCAAAGCACGAACTTCCGCAATAGGTACCTGGAATTTGATAAGTTGTGGTATACGAGGTGCAAGCCGCACTATTGACCCCTATTCCATTGCCACCATAGGGGCAATAAGCAACAAGTAAATAATTACCCACGCTCAAAACCGGATAAGGTGGTGGAAAATTAAAATAACTAGCGCTTTTCCAACTGCCTCCACTTCCACCAGAAAATCCATACGAAGAATAGGAAACAAGTGTCGCCGTCGTTCCTGAAATTGAATAAATGGCATAATCAACTTCGTTACCTCCGCTATAAAAAATGTTAAAACTTGTAACACTTGTAGTAGAGGGAATTGTTATCTCATTGCTGACGATATTATCCGTATTAAAAGGAACCACCGTAATTGAGGCAGAAGGATCATTGTTTCCATGTGTTGAACTACTTCCGCATGGTGTAAAAGTTGGAGTCATAGTTGGTGTATTTGAAGGAGTGAATGTTATTGTGGGGGTTCCGGTATTAGTTGGAGTAAAGGTTATGGTATTCGTCGCTGGTAAATAGACAACTGTTACTGGTGTGGAAGGAACTGATTTGTCCGGGCATCCAATATTGAGAATGGAAACACCGATAAAAAGTATCGAAAATAAGATTACTGAAAAAAGGCCGAAGAAACGTAATTTCATTGAAAAAAACCTCGCCTAAAACATGGTGTGTAGAAGGGTTTAAAAAAAATTTATCTTTTAGAAGTATAGCCGGGGTTGAAGGTAAGAAAACAAGGAAATTTTTCTCTTTACGACCCTATTTTAGAGCTTGCGCTTTAAGCAATCTTTTAAATTCAATGATCCCCAATATTAACCCAGCACAAATTCTTACTACTGCAAGTTTGGAATCTGTTTTAACTATTGGAATTAAATTCATGCAATTTTCAAGGTCGTTTTTAGGAATTATTTTGCCATCACTGTGCAGGTGCCCCGTATATAGAAATGCTTTGATTAATTCTAAACCACTATATTTGCCCGTACTGAGTAATCCTTCTTTTGACTGTTTTTGAAAATTTGATATTTTGTCTTTCTTGTTTAAGCAAGAATCAAAACTAGAACAAAATTCTTCTGTCTCTCTTTTGTAACCGAATAATTCGCGAGCGGCAGTTTCCAATGATCGGTAGAAGAATGTTTCGGAAGGTTCAATGAATTGCCTTAAAAGAGCCGCTAGAGATAATAGGTGCTCCTCATCAAAATTGAATTCATTGGTTTCGATACCATTTTCAATAAAATTAAATTTTGGTAAAAATGGTCCTTTCCTTAACATTTTCGTAAAGGAACGATTTTCTATTTCATCGCAATATTCGTAAAAAGCATTAATTCTCGACTGAGGAGTAATTAAGTTATTTATATCGCTTATTTTGCTTTTCATTACTCGCGCCTTTGATGATCCGGCAATTAAATTTACACTTTTGAATGTATTTTACCGTGCAGTCCTTATTTAAAAATCATTTCCCTCTCAATTCATTAGTTGCGGGGAGGGGTCCGGGGAGGGAAACCTCCCCGGTGCCTGGAGACCGAAGGCAAAAGGGATTGTTAAGGAATGTTTTGAAAACCTGTTTGCTTAGATAAATTAACGGGATAGGAAATCCTGCAACCTGCCAGCTCCTTGGCAAAGGCTTTCTCGATACCCCTCCATATAATCGGGTGGGCCTATTTTTCAGATGTATTGCCGAATACTAACGGTAAGCGAAAAATGAAAAATTCAGATTAAACCAGAAATTCAAAATCTCCATGAAAGTAATAACCGACCATTTGTTTAGGTTGGTAGTTTGCGCGATTGGTGTCCATGTACTGCTCTCCAAGAATTTCAACCTGCGGAAGCTTTCCGAATAAGTCCCGCGCTTTTTTTATGGCTTCGTTGTAATGCATCATGAACTGCTTGCCGCTTTCGGAATTTTTCTTTTCCGCAGGAATGTTCCTCCAAATTTCTTGGATAAATCTGTGGATGTCCTGAAGGGCTGAATGGACGCCCGCCACTCCAACGAAAGGGTCCTTGGATGCAAATAGTCCTGAACGTGCCATTAGCAAAAGTTCCTTGCTCATCGAAGCTCGAATACGTTGGGCGAGGGGGTCCGAGTAATTGTTAATGTCCACAATCGAAAGGAAGCTTCGGTAGTTGTCGCTTATCGTCCACCGCGCATATTCATCAAGCAGGGCACAAACGGTTGGGCGCATCCGCTTGAATCGAGTTTTTTTGAAACGAACAGCTAGGAGTCCCCATGCTTTTTTTAGTAATGTAACAATGTCATTTTTGAACAAGCCGATAATAAGGATTGCCTGGAGAGCATAAACAATCCATATCTTCCCGCTGGTATATTGGAACCCTAATTGTGGGCCAAGAAAAGTAGCGATTGCCGCCAAGGAAGCGACCAGTCGTATAAGATTATCCATAACGTTTTTCTGTGGCTCCGGAGTGGTTTCTTCAGAATCAAGCATTGATAATAAATCATTTCTGCCCATGAAAAGCTCTTTTAAGCCTTTGCCGCATGGGCATGACGAATGACAACCGGGCGCCGCCCTGAAAACCGTATGGTCTTTTTTTCAGGGGTGGGCAGTTCCTTGGTTTGGGTTATTCCCCTGGCCCGGGCCAACTCCTGGCCCCTCTTGAAAAAAATATTTTCGGTTTCGGTCAAGTCCTGGTTTCGCAAAGAAGGGTTATCCACCAGCTGGTAACCCAGGATTTTGATGGAAATATCCTTCACCGCTTTCAAGAACTCCTGCCATTTAGGGTCTTTCGCGCGGAAGTCCCGGTCAATGGCCCCGTCGATGGCTTGCCTTGCATAGGAGGAGAAGTCTTTTATCCCCAAGGCTTCCATTCCCTCCACCCATGCCTTTTTCCTCATGAGGTCTACCCGAAAACGGATCATTTCACTTTTATTGTGCCTAATCCGGTTTTTTAACCGGAAATGAATCTTATGGGTTTTCATAATTCTTCTCCTTTGATGATTTTATCGAAAAGTTCCTGCGTCACTTCCTCGGCGAGGAAAAGGTGTTTTACGATACAAACCTCAAACCGCGCCGAATATTGGGCCACCAATAAAATCCGCTTTTGTTCGCTATGAACAACCCACAGCCCCGCGCCGTCACTTAATGGAACGGAAAAAACCCGGCTGTCAGGCGGGAAGGTTTTGAGGTAACCTTTGAACTTCAAATAAAGGTCCCGGAACATTGCCCCGTTGGGCATCCTCTCGATTGTTTTTACCTTCGACTTAACCCTTTCCAGCTCCTCGATGGTCCAAACCTTTACGTCCTCCGGTTTCAATGCCATTTCGTCCTCTTCCTTGCGCTTACGTCTAACCGTATTTGTAATTGTAGCGACATTTGTAGCGACATTCAAGCGCCTTTTTTGTGATTCCTATAGTTGGTTTACTAAGGACTGGAATTCCCTCTCCTGGGCCGGTTCTAAGGCCACCCCTACAGAATCCAAAAATTGCCCTTTGGTCAGGTTGTCCTTAAAGTCAACGATGACATGGGAATTCATATCCGTTGCACACCATCCTTTTTGGGAGGGCCATGTGCAGGGGTGTAAACGCCGGTCCAAAAGTGTGACGGTCTGAGAGGGCAAAAAGGCGGTCGAAAAGTGTGACACTCCCCGAATATCCGGGATGATGTGGTTTTCAGCAATGGAACTACAGACACCGGAAGGAAAAGGAGTGTTAAAAAACATGAATCAATGGACTGAAATCCGTAAGAAAATCCTGGTGGAGGGTGTCTCCAAGCGCCAGGTGATGGAAGAAGAAGGCATCCACTGGGAAACCCTCAAGAAAATACTCGCCCATAGTGAACCTCCCGGCTACCAGATGAACCAGGAGAGACCCCAGCCAAAGATAGGGCCCTTCCTGGGCCGTATAAAGCAAATTCTGCAAGACGATAAGCACATCCACAAGAAACAGCGCCATACCGCGAAACGAATTTTTGAGCGCCTACGCAAGGAAGACGGCTATACCGGCGGGTATAGCCAGGTCAAAAAGGCCGTCCGGGGGATCAAACGAAGGAATAGTGAAGTGTTCATGCCGTTGACGCACCGGCCCGGTGAAGCGCAGGTGGATTTTGGGCACGCTCTGGTCAAGCTCAATGGTGTGTTGGTCAAGCGTCCCTACTTTGTGATGGCCTTACCTTATTCGGATGCTTACTTCGTGCAGATATTTGAACGGGAAAGCACGGAATTCGTCTGGGAAGGCCACATCCGGGCTTTTGAATATTTCGGCGGTGTGCCCTGGCGGATTAGCTACGACAACGCAAAAACCCTCGTGAAAAAGTTGATCGGTGTACATCAACGGGAATTGACGCGGGGTTTCCAGCAGTTGGTGAGCCACTATCTCTTCGACCATCACTTCTGCACCATACGCCGGGGCAACGAAAAGGGTGTGGTGGAAGGCGGGGTGAGGTATGTGCGGCTGAATTTCATGGTGCCGGTTCCACAAGTGGGAAGCTTGGAGGAATTAAACAAAAAGTTGGTAGTGAACTGCGATGAGGATTTGGAACGCAAATTGCGAGGCAAAGGACTTCCCAAAGAGCAACTTCTAGACGAGGAGAAGGCCCATTTCAGGCCCTTACCAGCGGCTGCTTTTGACGGCTGTATCAAGCAGTCCACCACAGCCACTTCCTTGTCCCTGGTGCGATTCGATACCAACGACTATTCCGTGCCTTCGGAGTGGGCCCACCATCCAGTGGTGGTCAAGGGATACACCGACCGGGTGGATATTTTTCACAAGGAAAAACGAATCGCCACCCACGCCCGCCTTTGGTGCAAGGAAGGTGTGGCCTTCAATCCGGTGCATTATTTGGCGGTTTTGGAGGGTAAACCTGGGGCATTGGATCACGCCAGGCCTCTGGAAGACTGGAACCTACCGGAGAGTTTCCCCCTCCTGCGCCGCCGCACGGAAGGTAAGGAAAAGTTTCATGGTGAGGGGACACGGGAATACATCAAAACGCTTCGGCTTTTGGAAAAATATCCCATGGGCAGGCTCCATCGGGCCGTGAAAAAAGCCGTACAGATGGAAATTTATACCCGCGACGCCGTTGCCCAACTGCTCTACCCCAGGGAGGATTTCAGGCTGACCACCTTCAGCCTAGCCGGGCGTGAGCACTTGAGGCGGGTCCATGTGGCCCGACAGGATATCTCGGCCTATCGCGAACTGTTAGCGGTTGGAGGTGAAGCATGAGCGAATCCAAAAAGACTCTCTTGCTGGAACACCACCTCAAAAAACTCAAACTGCCAACGATCTATCGCGAGTACGACAAGATGGCCCAACTCTGCCGCACTGAACGAAGCGATTATCCGCAGTACCTGCTCAAGCTCTGTGAGTTGGAACTTCTGGACCGCGAACGCAGGGTCAAGGAGAGGCGCATTCGCGATGCCGGGTTTCCCGTACTCAAGACCTTGGACACATTCGATTTCAAGGCCCAGCCCTCGATCAACCAGGAATTGACGCGGGAACTCATGCGGGGTGAGTACATCGACAAAAAAGAAAACGTCCTGTTGATCGGCAATTCCGGAACAGGTAAAACCCATTTGGCCACGGCCTTGGCCTTTCAGGCCTGCACCCAAGGCCGGACGGTGCGGTTCTTCTCCGTCACCGGCCTTGTGACAGAACTTTTGGAGCGCCGCGAGGAAAAACAATTGGCCAAGTTCCATCGGCAATTGGCGAAGTACGACCTGATCGTCCTGGACGAACTGGGTTACGTCCCTTTCACCAAGGCGGGGGCCGAACTACTTTTCGAGGTGGTCAGCAAGGCCTATGAACGTACCAGCCTGATGGTAACGACGAATCTGCCCTTTGAAAATTGGGTGGAAATCATGGGTTCCGAGAGAATGACGGGAGCGCTTATTGACCGTTTGACCCATCGGGTGCATATTCTAGAGGCGAACGGCCAAAGCTTCAGATTGGGGGAAGCGAAAAAACGGCTCAGGCATAAAGATAAATAGGATTGATAAGGCTAACCAACGACCATACACCGTAAGGCGTATGGAAGGCGGGGGGTGTCACACTTTTGGACCGCCCACCGTCACACTTTTCGAGCGGCGCGGACATCCATACTAGCCTCCACAACATTCATTCCATTTAGACGCCCAACACTTAAATTCAATTCCTGATTTTTAATTCTCTCCTTCTGATTATTGCAAATTTAAGGCATATCCAGTGTAGTGTTGACACAAAGAAAAAACAAATATAGTCTAACCAACGATATGCATTATGGAATCGAGGGGAAATATCATGGTAAAAGAAGTAAAAAAACCGCAACAAAATTCTTCTCTTGAAGCGTTCATGGAAGAAATTCACAAGCTTGCGGAAGAGAATTATAAAAAGAGAATCGCGTCCAACAAACCAGGCGATGCGCTCTCCGACTGGTTACAAGCGGAAAAAGAAGTTAAGAAAAAACACAAGCTGTAAGCGGAACCATTTTAGCTTTCAAAAACAGTTCATTTTCCATTTTTATAATATTTTGCGTGTGGATGAAGGTCGTGGTAATGCTTTCTATTATCCTCTCTCCATTTCTCCTGAGAATGAATAATACAAAGCCTCCTGTTGTTTATCCTTTTCCCCTTTAACCTGACCCCACAAACTCTACAATCATCTTCTCCCAACTTCTTTGTCTTTTTCATTCCCTGACTCCGTTTAAGAACATCAACATCGCCTTTATAAATTGATCTTTGTATCAGAAATATTCTTCAAAGTTGTTACTCAAGCCTAACCGAGACTGGGTTCATCGGGCGTTAATACCTCTTTTAAAAAACCGGCCTTTTACGGCACTTAAGTATTTCTTGGCCCGACCCATGTAGTAAACCGGTGACGGGAGTTTGAAAAATCTTTTGATCCCTTTGGATCTATCGGGACACACCTACAACCTCTTTTGCGAAATTGCCAGCCGATGCTTCCCTGATGGAAATGAATCCCCCATTTTTTAAAGATTAAATCCCTGACGCGTTCCAGGTTCCAATGGGCATCTTTAAAACCGAATTTTTTCGGACTGATACCAAGCCAACCAACTACTTCCAGCCATTTTTCCTCGGTTAACGGCGAATTCATGCCCTGGGGGTACTTCCTTTGCGCCATTTTTCGCCTAAAGGAAGGGGTTCTCCAAAGTTTTTTAAATCTCCGACTGCGCCATCGGCGATACTCCAGGCCCCCCTGCACCTTTCTCGACATTTCCGACATTTGTTCCCTGTAAACAGGATCAGCCCACTTCTCTTTAAGGTATGCCCGTCTTTTCGTCCGCATCTCACTGGTTTTCCACGCGTTTTTGATCGCCTGAACAAAATGTTTTTTATATTGCGGATTCTTCCACAGTTTTTTTTGACTTTTGGAGTGTTCCTTGAATTCCCTGGGTGTCCATTTTCTGCCGGTGTTTGAAATGTTTCCCATGTGGATTGCCGACAGGATTTGCCTGGTTTCCGGGCTGATAATGGTGCGAACCTTAAAATCTTTTTTGGGTCTTCTCCAAAAGTTGTGGGTAAAAAATCATAGCTAAAAGTCAGTTAAGCCTTTCCCTGTAACGAATTTCAGGCCTTGATGGGTCCGAAAAACTTGTCATGCTTGAGGAATGAAAAACTTCAAGCGTCTGTATGACACCTACCGATTCCCCGGCTTTATCCCCCGAGTCACGCTCAAAGGATTATTTGGTGACCGGTGCGCCCGGATCATTTCCCTACGCCGCCGGGGAAAAAAACGATTTGTGGAGCCTGTGGAAAGGTTTCTCGGACCTTTTACGACCACAAGACCAGGCTGGTGCGCGACAAGCCTTGCGGAGACTTGCGTATTTACCTGGAAATGGAAGTCCGGCGTGTGGACTGCAAGGACTGCGGTGCTGTGAAAGGTGAACGGCTTTCCTGGCTGAACAACCCCTTCTACACCAAGCGGTTCGCCTATTACGTCGGCAAACGCTGTCAAAACACCACGATCCGCGAAGTGGCCGATGAACTTTGCCTGGATTGGAAGACCGTGAAGTCCATGGAAATGGACTACATGCGGGAAAAGTTGAAGCGAGCAGGTAACCCGACACCTCGAGTGTTGGGGATGGATGAAATCTCGGTTCGCAAGGGGCACAACTACCGGATCGTGGTGAGTGACCTGGAACGTGGTCGGCCCATTTGGTTTGGTGGAAAGGACCGCACGGAAGAAAGTCTGGATCTGTTCTGGGAGGAATTAGGCCAGAAAAAGGCCGAAAAGGTTCGGTTGGTGGTCATGGACATGTGGGAGGCGTTCGAGAATTCCACGGTTAAAAACGCGACTCAGGCGGCCATCCTCTACGACAAGTTCCATGTGATGAGAAAACTAGGCGAGGCCATGGACGCCATCCGGCGGTCGGAATATAGCCATCTTCCAAAAGTGGAAAGGGGTTATCTCAAGGGGAACCGTTACATCCTGCTGTCTCATCGTCAAAACCTGGACTTGAAAGGTCGAAAAAGGTTGAAGGCGCTATTGGCGGTCAACCAGCGATTGAATACGGCCTATGTCTTGAAAGAGTCCTTTGGTCAACTTTGGGACTACAAGTACTCGGCCTATGCTGAAAAATTCTTTGAGAATTGGAAGTCATCCTTGAAGGGTCAAAATCTGAAGCCATATGAGAAATTTTCACAGACGGTGGAGAGGCATTGGGAAGGAATCGTGGCGCACTGCAAGCCGGAGAACAAGGTTTCATTGGGGTTTGTGGAAGGGTTGAACAACAAGATTAGGGTGATTCAGCGACGGGCTTACGGTCTTCGAGACCCTGAATACCTGCGGCTCAAGGTGCTGACTTGTACCCTACCCAACTTCTGAAAATACCCCTAAACTACCCACACGTTTGGGAGAAGACCCTCTTTTTTGTATTCAGCCTGTGTGTAATTGTGTGCGAACGTAAGATGGGTATGAGTGATGGCCCTGTAGGATTTATGGCAAATTTTGCATTCAATCATGAGCCCACCAACGGGGACAGGTTGCCCCCATCATTTATTTTGATCTCTTGTCCAACCCAGTTTCCCGTAGCGGCAAGTTTATTCTTTTTGATTTTAACCTATCCCGGCAGGGTAGGGACGGAAGAAAGCCATCTGGCTTTGGAGGAATTACCTATCAGACCTTGATGAAATCGAGATGAAGCCCTCGAAGCCAAATCTTTTAACTTTTTTCGCCGTTAATTTCGGACTCGATTCTTTCACAAGCCGTTATGATTTTCCCGAAACTTGGCGGGTTTAAGATCAATCCCGCCTCCGTTATTACACCGGCTTCATTTCGTAAAATTCGTTGCGAAGTCCCCAATCATTCAGCCATAGGTTACCCCTAATATTCCATTGCAGAGTTAACTTTGCCCCGCCCAATAAACCACTGGTTTTTCCAGAAACGCTTCAATAGCAATTCCCTGATTTCCCACCAATAAGGATCGTTTCGGCTTAAAGGCTTTGGTAAAGGAATCAAGCCCGGGCAAAAGATTTTTTCCCATACCGCTTTTCACTTCGATCGCTGTTAATTCCTTCCCTCTTTTCAAGACGAAGTCCACTTCCTGATTTCTCTCGCGCCAATAAAATATTTCCATGTCCGTTCCAATACAGCCGTTGACCAGGTGGGCTCCTACCGCCGACTCCACCCATCGGCCCCATGCCTTCGGGTCCTTGCGAGCTTGATCAAATGTCAGGTCCTGGCTGACCGAGTAGAGGGCGGTATTCAAAACCTGCCATTTGGGAATGGAACCTCTTTGCCGTACTTTCTGTCCAGAGTATTTAGAAAGCCCCGTTAGCATTCCGACTTTTGACAACAATTCCACATAATGAGCCAAGGTGGTGGTATTCCCCGCGTCCTGCAGTTGTCCCACCATTTTCTGGTAAGAAAGAATTTGGCCGGAATACTCGCACCCCAGCTGAAATAACCTCCGCAATAGTGCGGGTTTGTCGACACGGGTCAAAAGAAGGACGTCACGCGAGAGGGTTGTTTCGATCAGGGAATCCCGAAGGTACTGGGTCCATCTCTCGGGCTCACTAATGAGGGAAGCTGAGCCGGGATACCCACCGTAATAGATATATTTTTCCAAGGTCCATCCAAAGGCCTTTTTCATTTCACTAAAAGACCAGTGGGTGATCGGGATGGTTTCAAACCTTCCAGCAAGACTTTCGGTGAGACCTTTCTGAATTAAAAGAGGCGCGGACCCTAAAAGGGCCACTTTGAGGGACACCCGATGGGCCGTATCCTCGTCCCAAAGACGCTTGATGATTTCCGACCAATCGCCAATTTTTTGAACCTCATCGAGGATCAAAACCGCGCCAGAGTTCTTCTTTTCCCCGGCCAATAACCGCGCCTGATCCCACTGTTTTTGAATCCACTGAGGGTCACGAAGGGAGGGTTGGTCGGCGGAAGCGTAATGGTGTGGCGTTTTCAAGGATTTGAGGACCTGCCCCACCAGGGTCGTCTTACCCACCTGGCGGGGACCCGCCAAGACTTGGATAAATCGACGGCTTTCTTCCAACCGTTCTTTTAGGATTTCCGCCTGATGTCTTTGATACATGGAGCACCTTTACAATTTACTCAATATGGTGAGTTATTTTACTCAACGTCCAGAACGATCGTCAAGACTCGCTTTCATGGTGCTAAAAAAATCTTTCTAAGGCGTACCGCACCACATCTTCCATTATGTATAGCCCCCACTTTCTTATTCCCCAAAAAAACCACCAAGCGCAGCTGAAAGTATGGCACTATTATTACACTGTGATTTTGATATCAATGTCCTCCGAGAATCGGTTGATGGCGTTGTAGGCTTTGGAAAGCGACGTGCCACCCTTGAAGGTCAGCGATGGGGCAATTGCGGACTTGAACAGCATTGACAGGGTCCAGACGACCCAAACATCCTTTTCCAATAGATAGGCCGGGCGGCCAATCCTGGCTGAAGCGGCCTTTAGGGCTTCTTTCCGGTCCGCCCGTGAGAGCGAAAAATAGGACTCAGCCACGGTGGCCGGCTTCACCCAGCAATCTGGCGATCCATTCAGGGAATGAAGCCCTCGACGCGACCAGCAGCTTCCATTCTTCCTTGGAAAGTTTTTGGTGGATTTTGGACAAAGCCTCCTGCCCATGCGCCTGACCTATCCAAGCCAATGCGCGCACAGCCATTCCAGCAGGACGGTTGCCCAAGGATAATTGCCAGCGTGGGGCATGTGTGAATCGAATAATGCGATTCCCAAGTTTCATTGTGCGATTCCTGCCTGAGGTGAAGAACACTTCCTGGACGGGTACCTGAGTAGTCAAACCAAGGGCGTTGGCCGCTACAGCCCCATTAGGAGCCACTTCCTCGCCTTTTTTAACGGCGATAGACTTAATAACGGATTCCGGAGAGGGAGAACGACTGCCAAAACGGCCTTCCACGGGGACCACATACGCTCCGCGCTCAACCCGAATCAATTTCCCTGCTTTCGTCAGGCGGGTAAAAGCCTGGTCCACGGCGGCGCGGGTGTTGGAACCCAAAAATTCCTTGGGGGACAATACGCTTCCCTCCGGCATTGCCTTGGACGAACTAAGAATGGCTTCAATGAGGGGACTCATGGGAATAAACTCCTTTGTCAGAATTATATGTCAGTTTCTGACATGTTTCAAGGGACCATCTTTGGGGGTCTCAGAGGCTGTAATTGGCGCTCGCAGATTGGACAGCTAGAAACCAGGTTTTTGAGGGTGTAACGGACAGGAATTCATTTCAACCCCAGCTTGTGCCGTAGGGCAGGAACATCGGGTTTCAGTAGATTGTTTCCACCCCTTTCTGAGTTCCGCTCATATTGATAAAGAAGCGCTTCCAAAAGTTCGCGTCCCTCGGGAATTTTGGCGGCTTGGCGCGGGGTGAGTCCTCCCAGGGCCGGAATCTTCTCGTCAAACCAACTTTCCCACTGCTTCGTAGCCATATGGGCCATGGCTTCCCGGACTTCGGGGCTTTCCTGAAGCTCTCGATCCGGCGCTAATGGTTTCCCTGCCAGCCCGCCCTTCATGTTTTTTCGGGCCGATTCGGGGGATTGGAGAGTGAGCCCCACGAAGGCGGCGTCCTGGCCCATGCGTTTTTCAATCTCCTGCCTTATCTTTTTCGCGCGCTTCTCCGAGTTGACTTCCGCTGTGATCTTCCCCGGTTCCAGAACCAGAGCGCCCATGACCGTGCTGGTCCAAGATTTCATTTTCTGGTTGCCCTTCTTTAGCCATGAGAATTCTAACCGGCAGATGGCACCCGAGGGGTCCCGTGCGGCGTCGTCCCGGATATCTTCAAGTGTCCTCTCGAAACAAAGGGAAGCCAATCGGGGAAAAGCTGCCTCCACAGTGACCTTCAAATCGAAAGTCGCCTTGCAGAACATCAGGGGGTCGCCGTCGGTGTTGCACAGTTGGGGTGGCAACGGATTTTCGACGCTTTTTCTCATCCTGAAATAGGTTTCTCGGAAAAACGCATCCATTAACAAAAGCAGGATTTCGTCGGGGATTCCCCGCGACTTTTTGACTTTAGACACATCTTCCCGTAGTTCAAGGATATGGCCCAGGTATTCAGGGGGAAGGGGTATCATCCCGGCTCCCATCAGGATGTTCGCATCGGGAAACCTCAGGACTCTCGAAAACAGGATGTCCCCTGGTCTAGCGTTTTCGGTGGCGGCAACCTCCGCCACTTCCACTTCGCCGCCTAGGATCGTGTCCCGAAGCAGTAGGGCGGGTCCCGGTTCCACCCGGCGCACCTGATAAAAGCTATAGCGCGCACGCATCAGAGCTAGTAGGAACCCAGTCTGATCCTCCCGAAGATTTTTCTCTTGTTCAGCCAGATAGGCGGCAGCTACCGTGGGACGGGGGTAATCCGCCTCTGGGCCTGAGAGCTCAGACGGCGTCCAGATCGAGCCGATCCAGGGCATAAACATACCGAAAAAATCAGGGTCATCCTCGGGGATATCGCCGTCGAACAGTCCTTTCGCAAAAACCTTCAGCGCCCGGTCATAATCCTTTGGGTTGAAACGATCCCGAGCGTAATGGGCCAGTTTTGGGATGAGATCGCCCTCTAGTTCCCGATAACGCCGCCTAGCGAATTCGCGTTCCTCCCCAGATTTCCTCAGGCAACACTGCTTATATTTTTTGCCGCTTCCACAGGGACAACGATCGTTTCTTCCTGGTGATTTAGACATGAAAACTCCGGATTCATCTACTTTTCGGGCATGGGGAATTATAGATAACAACATTACCACAACAAAGGGCCTTTTATTCCAGGCGAGATATTACAAAGGCAGTATGAACCTTCATTCAATGGCCTTCCCAGGTTAGGGGATATTGTTCGAAAATAACCCTCAGCTGCGGTTCTCTTTTTTAAAATCTCCTCCGCGAGCTTTTGAATTTCTACATAGAATGCTTCGAGAGATAGTTTTTGTTGCGGTTTTTTTTCTTCTTTTGCCGTGATAATAACTCATCTTCTATTCAGCATTACATATTATTCAGATTTCCCTGATAAGCTTCTCTGGAAACGTTGGCACTTCATAAACCTGGTACTCCCTTGTCGGAAATAAGGGGTAGCACCAGACGCACCGCCAGGGGAATATCCGCGACATCGACACGGCTCGTCTTGACCAACGCGACCGACCGCTCCATGGTATCCGCCAACTCGCGTACATTTCCGGGCCAGGCATAGCCGAGCAGTTGTTCCTCGGCCGAGGCAGTAAATGTTGCACACCATCCTTTTTGGGAGGGCCATGTGCAGGGGTCCATCGTCTCGAATAATTCAAAATCGGCCGAAAAGTTCATCCACGGGATTAAGGTCTTAATGGCCAAAAACTACGTGGATAACCTCTCTGAGGAAACTCGCAAGGGGATGACTGAAAAGGCGGCGGAAGGGATATGGCCATCCGCCGCTCCCCTTGGTTACAAGAACATTGCCGGGCGTGACGGCAAGCGAACCATAAAGCCGGATTCCAAAATGAGCAGGATCATTTATTCCCTGTATAAGGACTATTCAACGGGGCGTTATTCCCTCACTGAAATAACTAAGAGGGACTGGAATAAAGGGTTGGTGGTCCGGAAAAGCAAAAAGATTCTTTCCAAGAGTACAGTTTATAAAATTCTAACTAACCGGATGTATACGGGGGTGTTCCAATGGAGAGAGATAAATTATCGGGGTAAGTACAAGCCTATCATTCCGCAAAAACTTTGGGATAAAACCCAGAAGGTTATGGAAAAACACTTCAAGTTAAGATAATCAGTAGTACTGAGTGTTCCTTTTGGGTCCCCATCATGGACAAAACTTTTCTTCATTACGACAGTTTCATCCACCAGGGCGGTTGAAGTTTATGGGGCTTGCGGCCCACGGCAAATGGTGCGAGATCCATTTCCGTTTTCCCGTCCAAAATCAATTGCGTCATCAGGTGTCCACTAGCGGCTGCCAGAAGATGCCCATGCGTGTGGTGGCCCGCCGCGATAAAAAGCCCGTCCGTTCCCGGAACCGCGCCCAGGAAAGGGTGGCCGTCCACCGAACCGGGGCGGAAACCGGCGAAATAACCCGACACTCGTAGCGGCGACAAGGTCGGTGCCATGCGCCTGGCCGCAGTCGCCAGGGTCGCAATGCCTTCAGGTGTCACAGCCCGCTCAAACCCGGCTTTTTCCAAGGTACTCCCGACGTACAATTCGCCGCCCCGGCGCGGCACCATATAGTACCCGGTCGCGAAGAGGATATGCTTGATCCCTGAAGGGGGACCTTGAAGAAGCAGTACCTGTCCCCGAAGGGGATACACCGGCAAATTGATCCCGAGCGGGCTCAATAGTTCCGGCGCCCAAGCCCCAGTGGCCAACACCACTGCGTCGGCTTCGATCATCCGTTTGCCTGTTTTCACCCCTTGAATTTTTCCGCCGCGAACCACCAACGACTTCACCGGTTCGTTGGAGTGAATAGGCACTCCGGCTTTCCATACCGCTTTCACCGCCGTCAGACACATGGCTGAGGGGCGAATCTGGATGGTTTCGGGCAGGTACATGGCCTTGCGGACATCTTTCGGCAAGGCGGGTTCCTTGCGGCGAGCTTCCTTGTTGTTCAACCACCGAACCACCATACCCAATTGCTCCAGGCGTTTCGAAAGCGTCCTCGCGTTCTTTTCTTCCATCGCAGAAAACAAAAGCCCCATCGAACCCGACTTCTCCCATTCGGGGTCCACCCCGGAGACGCGGTGAAGTTCCTTCACCCAGGACGGGTACAGGCAGTAGGACAAACGGCTTAGTTCATAGAGTTCCGGGGTATCGAATGCCACACTGTGGAGGGGCAACATCCCCGCACCAGCGGCGGATGCTTCTTGCGCGGGCTCGTGACGATCCAGAACTACTGGCCGTGCACCGCGTTTTTTGAGGTGCCAAGCGATGGAGAGGCCGACGAGGCCCCCACCCACCACGAGAACTTTTGTTTTATTCATGTTTTCTCCCAGGTTCAGAAAAAAAGGGTCGGATCGCGGGCTGGCGCGACGATCTCTTGGTTTGGTTTCCAACCTTCAACATTTCGAACATAACATTTGGTTGTCCAGGATGGGTCCCCGTCATGGACAACCCGTTACATTTAGAGCGAAGTAAAATGGAACAAGGATTAAGCTGTGTGGGCGTGGATCCGCAGTTCCGTCTTTACCCAGCCAGCGCGTTGAGCAAGGCGAAGATCGTAATCCGATTGAAGTGTGAGCCAGGTTTCGGGCGAAACGCCGAAATACTTCCCCAGACGTAAAGCAGTGTCAGCCGTAATCGAGCGGCCCGCATTGACGATGCCGCTGATGCGGTTGGGCGGAACGATGATGTCGCGTGCCAGTTGATTGATACTGATACCCATGGGTTTCATAAATTCCTCTAAAAGCACTTCCCCGGGATGGATGGGATCCAACTTTTTCGCTTTTGTATTCATCATTTCACCTCAGTGATAATCGACTATCTCAACGTTTATGGCTTCGCCCTCGTGCCAAGTAAAACAAATTCTCCATTGGTCGTTGACGCGGATGCTGTGCTGGCCTTTTCGATCGCCTTTCAACGCCTCCAACTGATTACCCGGCGGCACCCGTAAATCTTCGAGTCTTTTCGCGGCGTTCAAGTAGAGAAGTTTCCTCCGGGCCACGCGTTCAATATTCCTAAAACGCGGAACAACATTGTCCAGAAAAAGGGATTCAACCTCTTTATCTCGAAAAGTTCGAATCATAAGTTATGCTATTACGAGGTGCGTAATAGGTCAAGTGAAATTGACAAAATGTCGCGAAAAGAAGGGGTTGCACACCATCCTTTTTGGGAGGGCCATGTGCAGGAAATTCGAATAATCTGTTTCTTTTAATATATAAAATACATTGTCAAAAGTTTTTTTCTCTCGATTAAACGGCTTACAAATCATTTCCGACCCACGAATATCAATGATCATCGTTTCTGTTTTGCCCATAATTACCGAATGATTCGTTTCGTGTGCCGCAATGTTTTGCCCATACAAACTGAATAGAGAAGGACAAACATATAAACTCCAAAAAGCTAAATAGAACGCACGGCCAAATTTATTAATAAACCAGTATTCAAAATCCGAATGAATAATGCTTGGGGACGGTTTTTCAGCTCTGGACCAAATTTTATTATGTCTTTCCCAGTAAGGAAGACCCGTACTTTTATAACGAAATGCTGGTAATAAAAACTCGATCGATAAAAAACCCAAAAAAATCAGTAAATAAACCTTCCAATTTTCCCATCCAAAAACCAATGTACATATAAAAAACAAAGGAAGACAAACGCCCCAAATCAAAAACCCTTTTCTCACCCTCGTATCTTTTCTTGGGAAATACATAAATACATAATTCAATGCAAAAACCACAAAAACAATAACTCCCAAAATCGGGTTAGCAATTGTTAAAAGGGATGAAAAATCAAACTCAACGCAGTTTGCCGGAATGCGGTAATTAGAAAAATAACCAGACTTATATCCAAAAGCACATAAATAAAATAAAGCGGAGATGTAAATTACAAAAAGGCCCTTATCAAAATTTAGACTTTTATTTTCGTCGGCCAATTTTCAAGCCTTTCTCTTCAGTAAAAGTCTCTATTTTAATAAATCATTAAGAACGTACGCCAACCGGAGCCCCGCCTTCTCGAGTTGTTGGTCCACGATGGGGCGCATTTTATCAAAGTAATTACTCGGGAGGGGGTTAACGGTGTAGTCCTGGGTCCCGGGGCTCATACCCGGGTAAATCTTCGTTTTGGCGATCATGTAACTCTCAAAAGCCCAATTCTTTTCATTCCCCTTGGTCCAGGCGGCCGCTTGGTCCTTGGGGATCGCATTTTCAAGGGTGGTGGCCAGCTCCCGGGGATCCTCCCCGGTCTTTGTCTCAATAAGGTGGTCCCAGAGGGCGTGTAGTTTGATTTTAGCCCCGTGGCCCGGCTTCCCTGGGGCCTTGAAACGAACAAGCTTTTCATTTCCCCCGCGGTCGCTATCGTCCGCGCAATGAAGGGGCTGATGGAGGTCGCCCATGAAATGGACGACGAATTTAAGGGCCTCTAAACGCTTGGACTTGGGTTGGGATTCATCCCCGAGGATCCCTTGGTTAATTTGGAGCTGGTTTATGACGCAATCATTATTGGGGCAATAGGCCTGCTCGTCCTTGACCGTGAGCTCTTTCCGGATGGGAAGGTCGATGAAATGCCACGGGGCGGTTTCCGGGCGCCCAAACTGTCTAACATGGTCGGCCCAATTGGAAATGGTGGCCAGGTCGTCCCCCTGGTCCAGAAGGGTTGTTATTTTCGCTTTGGCGGCCGGGGAGAGGTTGTCCTGGGCGATATAAGCGACTGTTTCGTGCCCAACCGGACCCCATGCGGCGGCCGGCATTGCCGGCAGAAAAGCAAAAAGTAGGGGTAGAAGGATACCCGATCGAGGGGTGATCGCCTTAAAGAAAGGCCTCTGGATGAAAAAATTCTTCATTTTTCATACTCAATTCTCAACTCTTGAAAGTAATCCAGAATCCGCCGTTTGATAAGGTTGATTTCAACGTCCTTCAGTTCCCTGCCCAAAAGGCTGACGACTTCCAATCTGGCGTCCCGAAAGACCATATTGAAAGCTAGTTCAAACCATTCGGTTTGTTCTGCGGGGGTAAGGTCTTGGTATGGTTTGTGGAGACGTTTGGGCCAAGGATAATCCATGAGCAGTTCCGGGCCCAGGAAGCCGTTCATAAAATGAGCAATCCGCTCAATGTCGGATTTCTTTTTCCCTTTTGGGTTGTACGGAGCGGGTATTTCTGACACAAAAACTCCTTCAAATATCTTCGACAATTTCCCAACGGCTCACCTTTGAAGAGGGTTCTGGTTCGTGGAAACCCAACCCTTTACACCTGGGGCAATCCCTACCTTCGCGGTCCCGCCCGGATCCCCCACAAACCCGGCAGGAGTCGAACCAAACAGGTTGTTTCCCGGCTCCATTGCAATCCCCGCATGGGAATTTTCCGGAGTAAAAGATTCCTTCCAGCCAAAAGCCAGGCTCGCCCGGTTCGTCCCCCAACCCTCCGCAATGGTCGCAATCAACTTCGCCCCACATTAGGTCGAAAGGTACTGTTGACCAGGCCCCGACCAATGGAGCGGTGTGTATTTCATCAATGACATGACCTAGTAACTGTTGACGACCAGTAATCTTGGTTGGGATGGGTGTTTGGGTCGCATTTGAAACGGTTGCCTGGGGTGTCACCTGAATCGTTGGGGTTTGGGCGGATGAAAAAGAAGGAATCCCGGCCCAAATGGTAAAAAGAAGGGGTACGAGGCATCTGCGTCGAGGCTTCAAGCCGAGATGCGAGGTTTGATTGTATTGGAGCCCGAACAAGGCTCCAATGACAAGACATAGAGTAGAGATCGGGGGAAAGAGGGGCCGTAGTGTGAAAGAAAATTTCATATTAGTCGACCAAATATCTATCTTTAAGGTATTCAACCCATTTCTCATATTTAGCATCTTTAGATTTCTTCCCCAAAGCATTGAAGAATTTTTCATACGTTATATCCACAAATTTCTTGTCGCTGGGTTGTTTCAATAATTTCGAGTATTTAAAACCGACTTTTGTAAATTGGGAATTGCCTTCGGGGTAAATAAGTATAAGAGTTGAATGTTTATAAACCCCGGAATCCGCAAGAAGAACACTTTCCCCCAAAATTTGGTTTCTCCAAATCTGGCGCAAGTCATCGCTTTTTAACAAATCCAGGGGGCCATCAATATAGATAGCCGATTTACTGGTAACTTTCCAATACCTGGAACTGGGGTTGTTGACCTCTTTTTCTTCCTTAGAACCCTCTTTTAACGGGGTATCTCCCTCCGTGTATTTCATCTCAATGCCAATCAACCCCCTTTTCCCATCCGTGTTCAAATAATCAATAAAGACATCAAAAGCCGTTTTGTCATTCAGGTGCTTTTCGGGGGGGCCGGGGGCGTATTCGATCCTAATCTCATTTACCTTGTCGATGATATTCCCCACAAAATGATTCAGCGTTTCTTTTGCGTAATCCTTGTCCTTCATCAAGGGGGCAAAAAAATTGAAAGGAATGTGTTCGCTTCGGAGCATATCCGCATAAACATTTTTGCTGTAATCATGGGCCTTTTTAACTTCTTCAAAGATCCCCAGCCCCTTATAAAAATTGGCTCCTTTTTCAGCGTCTGCCTTTGCCAACCATGATCCGTAGGTTTCATATCCAGCTTTTAGAACAGAACACCGGTATTTGGACTGATGGAGCCGGGCTTTGGCTTTAAACGGGCTGTCGGGGGGGTATTGGGGGCCAAGGTCTTGGTTCTCCAAGTTTGTGCTATCTAATACGTTATCAGAAACAGGTTTCCAACCTTTTAAAAGCCCAATAAAAGAAATCCATTTATACGGATTTTTAACGTGGAAAATATAATGTTTTGCTTCATCCCTTACAAATATCTCGGTCGAATCGAGAAACATCCTGCTGTACGAAACCCGTCCTAGTAAAATACTTTTTTTCGAGCCTTCTATCTCAAATATGATTCTTTTGGTTGATAAAATAACAACTCCTTCACCTAATAGTTTAATTTCTGAATTATTAAAGTATTCCCCAGCTTCAATCCTAACGGATTTTTCTTTTTCCTTATCTTTTAAAGTTCCTGAATTAGGGTAAAAGACTTCATAAAAATTTGTGTTTTCAACAAAACAACCATCCTCTCCTTCAACAAGAAAATCTTTAAGCGAAGGAATGACAGGAATTTCACCTCTCAATATGCCTTCTTTTAGAATATCCATTTCGGCCACATTTTCAGCCAATTTTGATCTGAATTTCTCAAGGTCGGAAACCCCGAGTTTTTTTCCGTCAATAAAAAGACTTTCGTCTTCATCATCTTCTATTGTCACATCTATAATTTTGGAATCTTCGTCCGAAATCCTCCCATAACCTTCACCAAATTCGTCTTCGTCCAAAGATTCAGAAAAAAGCGTAATGCAGCCATGCCATAAATAAGGATTTCCAACCACAAAATAGGAAATTATGTTAGTTCTGTCATTGATGATACCTATGGCATTGGGGTAAAGATTTACAGAGCTAATATCTTTAAGAAAAATCTTCCGGCTTTCCAAACGTCCAACAAATACTAGTCTTTGGTTGGTAAGGGTTAATGTTCCATGCTCTATGTCTTTGAGGCTTTGGTAAGAAGAAGATTCACTACCACCAACATATAAACCTTTCATAACTCTTACACCAACACCACTAGAGACGCGGGTTGATCTTGATTCTTTTAATAAACAAGAATCAAAAAGCCAGGGCATTTCCGCGCTTTTTAATATCACTGGTGTGCGGGGTCGTTCAATAGGCTCATGCTTTATGAGTTTTTCAACAAAAGCCTTTGCTTCATTCATCAAAATTTCACGATTTTGATTATTGGCTTTGTATTTACGAGAATTTTTGACTAAAAAAAACACAACGGCCCCAACAAATATTAAACAGATGATAATTTCCATGATCGTTCCTTAGTGAACGCCTTAAAGGGATAAACCCCAATCCCTCAAAATTGGCTACATTATACGCTTCCAATTAACCGTCGGATAAACCAGCGAAAAGGCCAAAAGCAGGGGTACAAGTATGCCCGGCAGGTGGATGATCTTCAAAATGCGGAGCCGATAGTGTCCCCTCCATCGAGGCCATTTATCTGCCCTCACTTTCATGGTGAGGGGCAACGGTAGATAATGCCAACTCAATAAGAGTTGGTACAAGCCGAGAATGCGAGCATTGGGTGTCCCGATTTTTGTTAGAAGGCTTTTAGGTAATCGGGACAATACCGACATCCCTGAAAGCTCATTAAATGGTCGGCATGTGCCGATTCCTACTAAGAATCGGCGGGGAAAGTTTTTTCAATTTTTGCTCGCGAACTGTCATTTAAAATGATTTAAAGAAGAATTTTATTATCCCCAAAATGATCATCAGCCAACCTAATAGTTTTTGGTATTTCATCAGATTGGCAGGTCCCCAAAAAGTGAAGTAACTACCAAATCCCACATAAATCAGAGCGTAGAAAAGCCTTCCTAAGCTGGTTCCCCTGCCAAAAATAATAAAAAGAGCCCCAAGACCTATACCGATCAAACACAAGAAAAACGCAGGGAGGGGATTAGTCCAATTAATTTTACGTTCAATCCTTTTTGTGACCGAAGGGCTCACTTTTTTTACAAACGTCTCCACGATTTCATCCATGTTTTCGTAACCATCCACGACAAAATTCTTGCCGTTGGCCTTAAAGGAGATAGCTAGTGGGTTTGTACGAATGGTCATTTGGGTGATGTCGGAGAATAGTATTTTCAAGGGCTGATCGTTTGAAGTGAATAGGATTTCTTCCGTTGAAATCTCCAATTTTCGGGAGCGGAGGTTTTTTGAGCTGTACTTCCAAGTAAAAAATATAGACCCACCCATCATTAGAAAAGTGCCTGTAATTATTATGAGGAACTCTCCCAGGGATCCCCCATGGGCAAGCATGATTGGGAAATAAAGGGCGAAGATTCCCAAAAACAAACAAAAACTCGTGATAACGGCTATTCCTAAAGTCATCGCTCTCTTTTGGATTGTCTGTTCAGAAAAGGGATAAATCATGTTGGGCTCCTAAATTAACCGAATAAAATAATACCCTTCCCCACGGACATGGGGTACTGATGGGGGTCACTCTAGAAAACCTTTTAATTGCTGAATTATCAGGCGGTTGGGGAGAAGTTGTCGTGCGACCTGGGGCGAAAACACTATTTGAGCCCCTCGGATTGGCCGTGCCGGTTCCGTAAGAGAACCGGCGTCGATATAGGCGACGGTTTCATGGCCAACGGGGCCCCAAGCGGCCACGGGCCGCGCGACCCAGAAAGCAAAAAACAGGGGTACAAGGATGCCTGATAGGTGGGTGATCTTTGAAATGAGGGGCCGTAGCGTGGAAGGAATTTTCACTTTTTTAATTTATCAATTGCCGGTTGTAAAACATCGTAGAAAATCTTCATTTTCTCGACAGCCCAAACCTTCAATTCTTCAGTAATATTCTCATCGTATTCTTTAGATATATAAATCCTAGCCCAGGTTTGG
The DNA here is from genome assembly GCA_963771075.1 of candidate division FCPU426 bacterium. Classification (GTDB taxonomy): domain Bacteria; phylum Oederibacteriota; class Muellerivitia; order Muellerivitales; family Muellerivitaceae; genus CAVTWJ01. Next base: position 51,064 of record CAVYSE010000008.1, read on the forward strand.
CGGTATTCTTTTTCCACTGTTATAGATTCCCCTAATTTTCGTTCAAGATCATCCTTTTGGGAAAGAATAGAATCGATCGCTCTAAGATTAGTGTCTCTATTGTTTGATTCAAAATGCAGTTCTACACCTAAACACATTGGCCTCCGATGAAATACCCATTCAAAGTGAATACTTTTAGTATTTCCGACCTGGAAGTAATTCCCACCCCATGTTTCATCCAATTTCAACGAAACAAGAGGTTGAAATTTCAGAGCCAAATCTTTCCAAAACTTTTTATATTCTTCCTTCCTTAATGATAGGTTGTGCTCGATCTCTTCTTTCTTTTCCGCTTGAATGATGAATTCCTTTGCTTCGGGTACAGGAATAAGAATATTTGATACTAATGCGATTTTTTGATTATCTAAAACATAAGGCGTTATTTTTACACATCTTATATCAATACCAAATTTCAGTAGCCACATTACCGAAGCTGTTACTTCTTTGCTGTATTCTCTTGAAACTAAAATAATTCTTGGGCGGCCATTTAATTCTGTAAAATCCGGGTCAACAATGAAATTTTTTATCTTGTTTCCAGCATCCTCCTCTGAACAACTAATCCCCTTTTTGTTCAAAAAATCTCTGTGGATATTCGAAAGTTGGTCCATTGGCCATTACCCCCTTTGCCCTGGGCAAGGAACTCTGGCGGCTTTATAAGTTCCATCTTTTTTCGGGCCCCGGTCACGACTCCATGCTTCACCTCCTGTTTCCCGGCTTCATGGGTATGGTTTTCAGTTTCGGGGCCGGGCTTCTGGCCTTACGCTGGCTTTCGAGTTGGTTGGAGAAGGGGAAGTGGAGCTATTTCGGGGTTTATTGCTTGGGGCTGGCTGCCTTGATTTGGCTCGGGGCCAACCGTTAAATTTTCATTTCGTTTACAGTAGCGGCCATCCCCTTCTTTTAGGAGAGAACCTTGAAAATCACCATTTACCAGAAACCCACCTGCTCCACCTGCCGGGAGGTCTACAAAGCCTTGAAGGAAAGCGGGGTGGATTTCGACTCGGTGAATTACTACCTGGATCCCCTCAACCAGTCCCAGATCAAGGGGCTACTCAAAAAGATGGGGATGAAAGCGGCGGATCTTTTGAGAAGAAATGAGGAAATCTACAAAACCCTGAAACTATCCGATAAAAATTTGTCTGAGGATCCGGTTGTCGACTTGATGGTGAAATATCCCGACCTGATCCAGCGCCCGATCGTGGAAAAGGGATCGAAGGCGGTTTTGGCCCGTCCCGCCGAAAGACTCAAAGAAATACTGTAATTATTCCTTTTGGCAATCCGTTAATAATTATTTCATTTCGATGGAGCGGGGTTTTCCAAAATATCCCGAATCGTAGCCTTCAATTGGGCCATCGGAACCGGCTTTGACAGGAAGGCACGGATGTTGTAGCCCTTCAGGTGAAAATCGTCCTCCATTCCCTTGAACGCCGAGACCACGATGATCGGAAGGTCTGGAAATTCGGCCCGCACCTTCGGCACCAATTCAAAGGCGTTCATATCAGGCATCTTGACGTCGGTCACCAGCAGGTCCACCTTCTGGTCCTCCAGGGTTCCCAGAACCTGAAGCCCATTCTCAGCCGTGAGCACGTGGTATCCCTCATCGGACAGCTCCTCTAAATACAAAAACAGGGAGGCCTTCTCGTCCTCCGCCACCAGCAGGGTGATATCACTTGGCTTCATTTCCCGCCTCCTCTTCCAACGGCAGATAAAATATAAAACTACTTCCGACGCCCACCTGGCTTTCCACTCTCATTCCTCCCCCGTACGACTCGATGATCTTTTGGCAAATGCTCAGGCCCAGCCCGGACCCGGTGGTTTTGGTCATGAGCAACGGATTGAAAAGCTTTTGGATGTTTTCCTCCGGGATGCCACGTCCGGTGTCCTTTACGGTAATGGAAGCCATTTTTTTTCGGAAGAAAGAGGGCTGGAGATGCGACATTTCCGGGGTGTCAGCCTGGACGGAGGGCGGCAAGCCTTCCTCCACCCTTGCCCGCACGGTGAGGGTGCCTCCCGATGCCATGGCGTTGATGGCATTGAACATGAGGTTCATAAGAACCTGTTTGATCTTATCCTTGTCGACAGGGATAGGTGGCAGGCTTGGATCGATATCCCGGACAATTTCGACATTGGACGCGTCGGCTTTTTCGGCGACGATCATCAAGGAACCGTCCAGGATTTCGTTAAAGTCCACCCGTTCTTTGGCGGCGATTGGGGTTTGCGCCACCTTCTCCTCTTCCAAAGGAAGATAGAAAATAAAATTGCTTCCGGCGCCAACCTGGCTTTCCACCCGCATGAAGCCCCCATGCGACTCGACGATCTTGTGGCAGATGCTCAAGCCCAGCCCCGTCCCGGTGGTTTTGGTCGTGAAAAAAGGGTTAAAAAGCTTGTGGATATTTTCTTTGGGGATTCCGCACCCGGTATCCCTAACGGAAATAGAAGCCATTTTTTTCTGGAAAAATATCTGTTGGACATGCGTCAGTTCCGATTTGGCCATTTGGTCAACGGGCAGCATTCCATCCTCCACCCGTACTCGCACCGTGAGAGTGCCCCCCGTTTCCATGGCGCTGAGGGCATTAAACATGAGGTTCAAGAAAACCTGCTTGATCTTATCTTTGTCCATAGGGATGGAGGGCAGGCCGGGGTCAATCTCCCGCACAATCTTTACCTTGGAAGCGGCGGCCTTTTCTGTAACGATGAGCAGGGCGTCGTTCAAGACTGCATTTAAATCCATATTTTCCTTGGTTGCGACCAGGGTCCGGTTATATTCCAGCACGTCGTTGATGGTGGCGCCCAAACGATTGACCTCCTCAACGATGATATTGGCGTAATTCTTCAGTTTCGGGTCCGTCAGCTTGTCCGACAGGCGCTGGGAAAAGCCCAAGATGGCGTTCATTGGGTTCTTGATCTCATGCGCCACGCCCGCCGCCATTTCCCCCAGATTGGCCAGCCGCTCGGACCTAAGGAGTTGTTGTTCCATCTGCTTAACTAGGGTGACGTCTTTCAGGGTCGCTATGACGCCCAGCGTGGCCGCCTCAGGGCTCTGCAGCAGGGTGCTCTGGAGAGAGATGTAAACGGGTTCAGGCTGTTGCTTATCCAATTCGACGTTTTCCTGGGAGAAGGACTTTCCTTCCGCCAGGGTCCGCCTCATGAGATTAGCAATGGGCTGGAAACTGGCGGGCAGTTCTTCCAACGAAGAGCCCACGACACTGCTTTCTTCCAGGCCGGTGATTCTGCTGGCGGCGACGTTGAATGTTCTTACTTTTTCATCTCCATGAGCTACCACAATACCTGTCTGAATATTTGCCAGAAGGAGGTGGTAGTAACGGACAAGTTCCTTCAGATGCCTTTCGGACGCCAATAGCTTTTGGGTGACCATATCCGCTTGCTCGGAAATGGACTCGTTGATTTTTCCATAACGCCTGGCCATATCCTCCCGGATTCTGGAATCGGCGGCGAGAAAACCGCTGAAGGTGGCGACGATCAGGAGGAAGGGGAGCTTGAGAAGGGTGGTCGTATCGGCGATCAGCCATTGGCCGGTCATTTTGTATTGCAGAAGAAGAAAGATAAAGCAGGCGGCAACACCTACGCCCACGCTGTTTTTGACATCCTTGACCAGGGCGCAAATGAAAATCGTCAGGAAGTACATTGTCATGAGGTCCCATTGCTTGATACCGGACAAATACAAGCCGCTCGTGACAAAAAGCGTGTCCACGGAGAAGACCAGAACCAGGAAGTTCATCTTTTCAAGCCAGGACTGATAAACAAAAAACATGCCGAGAATCGAGGCCAAAAACAGGGCCAACAGGATGATGGCGGCGGTTTCATCGGACTTGGGGGGCGGGTTGAAAACGAGGAAAGAGGTGATGATGACCAGGGAAAGGAATCGGAGGGTCACCAGTATCCGCCGGCGCCCGTCGGCTAGGGCTTTGTTCATCTGGCCTTCGGCCTTTTCGGTTCGATCCGCCTTGGCCTGGTCCGCCGCGGCATGGGCGTTCAGGATCTCCTGATCCTGCTCCAGGACCCTTTCCTGCATATTCTTGTTATGTTGATCGAGTTCTCGTTGCAGGCGGAAAATCTTCAGGTGGGTTTCCATCCGAGCCAGAAGTTCTTCGGTCTCGAAGGGACGGGTGATATAGTCCACCCCGCCGACGGCAAAGGCCCGGACCTTGTCGAAGGTCTCATTGTGGCCGCTGATGAACAAAACGGGGATATCGGCGAGTTGGGGGTCTTTTTTCAGCTCGGCGCAGGTCTCAAAACCATCCATGTCCGGCATGGACACGTCCATCAGGATCAGGTCGGGAGGGTGGTTCCGGGCGGATTGGAGGGCGAGGAGCCCGGTGTGGACTGGATGGACCTCGTAACCTTGCCGCTTAAGCATTTTCTCCAACAACACCAAGCTGGCCGGAAGATCATCGACGACCAGGATGCAGGCCTTCCGGGCGGAATCCACGACTTTTCCCATGGCGGGATCGGTTAAGCCTTCCGGGGAAACGGTCGCCATTTTTTTGAACGCCCTTTCATCCCATTAATTTATCATTCAGTGACTATGCTAAGGGAAAAGGCCTAAATGTTATTAAAATTCGAGTGCCTTCCCTGGATAAAACTAGTGCCAGCCTAAAAAGCTAATAAAGTGAACCTTTAATTAAAGAATGTAACCTCTGAAAAACTCAAAAATTTCACCGCCAAGACGCCAAGTTCGCCAGGAAAGTCTTTAATTTTCAACGAAAACCAAAAGGCGGAAGAACATTAAAAACCCTTTTTCAGAGATTACAGAATACTTATCGCTTCAAAACTAATGGCCTACCCTTAAATCGCTTTTTCCTGGGACACCGCTTCCTTTCGAAGGATGGTCTCCAAGGCAAGTTTTAGCTGTTTCATGTCGACGGGTTTATTGAAAAAGGCCTTAACCCGGAATTTCCCAGAATGACCTTCTCTGAAAACATTGCCGGGTAATTTGTTTCTCATTATATCGCCCCCCCCCGCTTCTTCCATCCGAATCCGGAATTTTCCGTCCTGGGCCACTGAAATAAGCCCCAGGAAAAGGTTTCTGTGCCCAAAAAAGCTGAAATTGACCTTCTGGAAAGCCAATTCTCGTTGTGAGCGCACACCTATCCTGCGGTAGTCGCTCGGGTTGAAGCCTTGATGCCTTCCTGCGGTTATCGCAGTACTGGCGCTCGCGGCCTTACCATTGCCAGTAGCCGTATCCGATTGAGGATTTCAGCAAACAGGCGTCGGGAAACCATCACCTCCGCCATCTGGAAAATAACGTACCGCGAATGACGGATGACATTAGCCCCGATCTTGATGAGTTTTTCCCTCAAGGTCGTTAGCGACCAATGTTTCACCAGTTCTGGCAGTGCCAGTCGGCGCAGGAAGTTGCCCAGATTGTAGGCCAGGGCGAATAGTTGTAAGCGCACTTGGTTGTCCGCGAAGTCGTGGCAGCTTAGTCTTGTCCACTTCATCGCATACTTTCCCTCTTTGATCCACTGCTCAGCCGTGCCTCTTCCGTTGTAGAATTTCACCACCTGGGGTGCCGGTCGTCGCATGTTCGTTACGATGAAACCCACCTTTGGGAACAATTCCCCGTTGTGATGTTCGATCTTCGCCACCACGCGGCGGGGTTTGTCCCAGCTGACGGCTTGGTATTGGAAGCTGTGAAACCGGACAACCGGCTTGTGGGAGGGGCGGCCCACGGGACGGGTTAAAAATGGCTCGATTTCCCGTTGGAGTATGGCATTGGCAGGTTGGCGGATCGCGTAAAGATATCCTTCGTCTTCTAGGTATTCGTATAGTTCCTGACGGGCGAAAGCCGCGTCACCCCGGAAAAACCGGCTGATGGAAAGACCCCGGTAGCGGGCAACTACCGGTTCAAGAACCGAACGCCATTCGTGGGCACTGGCCACATTGCCGTTGCGCAACATAGCCCGTTCCAAATCGCCGAACTGGTTGAAGCAAAACAGGGGATGGTAACAGGTACAGCCAAAGTAACCGTTGTACAAGGAACCTTCCTGATCCCCGTAGGTCTCGCTCACTGAGCTATCCATGTCGAGGATGATCTGTTGTATGGGCTTTTTCTCATGGACTCCATCGATCCATTGGCCCGATAAGTCAATTAAGCCGGTCAAATTCTTCGACTGGGTGAGGACCTCCGTCTCGAAACGACCCATCTGGCTGGTGGAGGCGGCCTGTTTTTCCCTGGCCCGTCCTCCGATCACATGCCGCATCGCAGGATCGACACTCAGGCGTTCTGCGTCGTTGGTATCCTCATAACCGGCCAAGCGGCTGAATACCGACTGGCGAAGAAGCGCCGTCATCGTGTGTTGCGTATTCTTACCGGTCCGCCGATCCCAAAGGATGTTTTCTGTTCTGTCAGTCAAACCAAAAGCTTCGTCGAGTTCGCGATAGGGAATCAACCCGCCATCGGAAGTGACCTTCGCACCATGGAACTCCAACTTGAGGCCAGGATCAAAAACCACCCGAAGAGCGTCTTTTCCGCCTTCACCCATTGCATTTCCCCCTCTCATGTTCCCCAACACGAAGAAAAACCTTTGTTTATATGGCCAAACGTTGTCTTATTATACTCGAAAGGAAATTCCATCTGGGAAATCCGGGTCCATTGTCATATTAGAACAATAGGCAGCGTATTTAAGCGCCTGAAGTTCTGCGGTTTTTCCGCTGTCGTCGCGCTTTAATTCCACTACAACCAATACTCCATCCCGGTCGATTGCCAATAAATCTAGTCTTTCATTGGTTTTGTCAAATCCGTCGTATTCAGTCGTAATGATAAGAAGGTCGTCGAGAAGTATTTCGGGGTTTTCTTCAACCCATTTTTCTATATCCTGTTTTTCTTTAATGTCGTGAGTTTTGAAATCTGTTTCGGGATAGATGTCTATTTTCTTGGTGTTTTTATTAAAAGTGAAAAGCATGTAAGCCCCCATCCCCTAAATTTCCAACATTATACGCATCATGTCTCGATGTTGGTTTAGCCCAAAAGGCCAAAAGCAGGGGTATGAGGAAGAAGGCGTAGCGAAGAATATTGTTTCGCGGCCTGCGACGAGGACACAATCCGAGGAGCAATCCTTGGACGTGCCGGTTCCAGAGGTAACCGGCTGGTGAGATCGCCCAAATGCGGGGCCGTAGCTTGCAAGAAATTTTCATTTTTATATTAATTCCCGAGATTATCGAAATAATAATGTTTCCAACCGTCAGACCACAAAATATTAGGAACTTTTACTTCGTCTTTTTTCACGAATTCGCCGTTTTTATATTCCCACGTTTGAAGACGGGTGATTTCGTATAACAAGAGGCCGGCCTTTTTATCCGTGTCACCGCTCCCCACTTGAACCGTGCCGTCCGGCAAACGCCGGGCAATACCCGCATAATCGCCGATAAAAGTCTTCACGAGGATTGGTTGCTGGTGGTCCACGATCTTGAAGATTTGCAAGCACTGAACGAATCCGTCGGCTTTTCCGATGTTATAACGAACCCAAACCATATGGGCTCCGCCCAGGTCGTGGAACTCGATGGGCCAAACGAAATGGATATCGCCCCCGGAAACATCCAGCGGAAGGGGCGGAAAATCAACCAACTCACCCTTCTCGTTGATCTTTCCCGTCGAGAGGTAGGGCGCGGGCGTCCGCGATCCCATCGGGACGACGTAATCGGTCACTTCCCCTTTTAAGTTAATCAAGGCCCAAGTCGAAAGGGAGGGATAGGCGAAAAGCCGCGCGTAATAGGGGCTGTTGGAATCCTTGTTGGCTGAAATCGCCACCATGCGGTCTTTGTTGATTCGGGTTTGATTTGCAAACCATAATTGATTGGTTCCGAAAAAATAAAAATCCAAGAAACCTTTGCAATAGAGGGGAGAAATGAATCTGGCTGGATGACATAAATCAACCCGCTTTTTGTAGAGGGGGGTTAAATCTATAGGGTTCCGTTTGGTGCGGGTGTGAAAAGCAGACGTTAATCCTATATACCGGGCCATCCAATAATCGGATTCTACCCTGTCGTTATTTAGAACCGCCGTCTCGGCCTTTTGGTAAAAGGTCTTTAAGATATTTTCCAACTCCGCGTCTGTGGTTTTTTCGTCAATGACGGGTTCTCCTGGGGGTGCGGGGGAAGACACGGTATAGGTTGTTGTCATTGTCTCTTGGGGTGTTGGTGAAAGGATGGTAGTTCCTTGTGCGATAACACTGACGCTACTTGAAACAAAAAGGAGGGGTATCAGGACAAGGCATAGGGACGAGATCGGGGAAAAGAGGGGCCGTAGCGTGGAAGAAAAATTCATTTAAGGGGTGTATCAGTATTCAAAAGGTGCACTCCTTAATAAAAACCGGTTCAGGAGTTCCTCGACCATAAGCTTATCCTTTTTGCCCAAAATCAGGGAATTGCCAAGAGAAACTGAAGTAACGATTTCTTCGAGCATTTTATCGCGTACATCAGAGTCCAATATCTTTTGGTTAGGAGCAAGCTTTTGAAGGTGGGCAAACCACTTTTCAAAGAGGATGAGTCCTTGGTTCTCGAGAAGATCCGCCACAAAGCGGGTGATGCCTTTATTCCGGTCGGCCCTGGTGCCCATTATTTCAAGGCTTTCTCAGCCCACCGCAGAACCTTTCCGGCCAGCTCAACAGCTTTCTCATACTCCGCTGGTTGGATATCCATGAATTCCACGGGATAACGGCCTTTCAAAACATACTCTTCCAAGATGATGGCCTCCATGACATCCGGCGGGGCCGAAAGTGGAGGTGGCAGGAGCTTAAACAATTTCTTTAAGCTGTGGGTTGGGGGAAAATCAACGTGGTGACTTAATAAAACGGCCTTCAAGGCTTTTTCCGCCGATTGCTGGCAATGGTGGCAAAGAGATCCAACGCGAACATCCGGTAATTTTCCGCCACGGGCAAGGGCGAGGTCGCTTTTCGCGTAATCAAACCATATCGCCGGATCGTTCAAATCCGATTCAAGCGGCATAAACTTCCCGGCCTTCCTTGAGCGCCCACTTGTAAACAAGGGCGCAATTGTCCTTATATTTTTCAAGAACCTTCGGGGTGGTTACGATAAGGTCGTAATCTTTTTCCATTACGTCAACGTTAGTATAAAGACTGCGGGTGACGGCCCTGCTGTCCGTTCCCTCGGGCATGACAATCAAAAGGTCGATATCACTGTCCGGCTCCATGTCTCCCCGGGCCGCAGAGCCGAAAAGGATGATTCTCAGGGGATGGGCTGTCTCCACGATTTGGTTTATTAACTTTTCAACAACCGACATTTCCACTTGCACTTAAACCCCCGAATTAGACCCAATAGCCTGTGGGCTGATCCTTGACGACTAAAAGTATTTTAGGCTTAATCCCCAATTGCGGCTAGGGTTTGGTTGTCCTGCGGCTTGAGACAAAACCACCATTTGAGCCCCCTAGGCCAGGGCTTCATTATTAACGTCTAAAAAAACTTCATTCCGGTCCCTAAATCGTCATAAGGGGCCATTTTTTTGTGAGCCTGCAAAAGATGAAAGGTTAAAAGAAATTGGTCGAATATTTCCTCGACCAACCCAATTTCGTCTGTGTTCAAAACGATCCCGCTTGTGTTAGCAACACCCTCGACTAATTCTACGAGCATTTTATCTCGAACCATTGAAACCCAGTCTTCAAGACCAGCGCCTTTAAAATCCTTATAGTGATTTGTCCACTTCTGGTAAAGCGCGTGCCCTTTTTCGGAAAGAATATCATTTGTGATATTACAAATAATTTGTTCGCTATTGTTCATTTTGACCACCTCAACCGATAGCTTTAACGATCTTCTTTTTCGGGATTGCTTCCCTTACCGCCTTTAACAAGCGCCTGTGGAAATAACCACCCGTGAAAAAGACGGGGTATGTTGTTCTACGGTGGACCCCGGATGGGAAGTAAATGTTGTAGTTCTTGTCTTTCTTCTCCTTGGCCAGGCGTATGCCGGTCATTTCAAAATAATTGCCTTTTTGGGGTGGAGAAAGATAAATCCTAGCGGTCACAACCGCGTCGTATCTTTTGTTCTCCACCCACTCCAAGGTAACTCTGATCCGGTATGAAGAGGCCATTGCTACCCTCTCTTGGATAGCAACTCGATTATCAGCTCCTCGATCTTCTTCTTGTATTCCTTGCTGACGTAGTAGTGGGGGATATGCGTCCACTTCTCGGTCTTGGCGTCCTTCACGTTCTTGCCGGCTAGCTCCACGAAAATACCCTTCGCGCCTGAAACGGCCCGCAAATTGGGAAGGATAACGAAGTTAGCCCCTTCAGTTATCTTCGCCGAAAATGTGGCCTTCAAATTGCCCTTTTCACTGAACTTCACCTTCTGTAACTCAATCGCCATAATTCACCTCCTAAGAAAAAAGTAAACCCGGACCCGGGGTCCGTGCCCCTACCTCAAATAATCCTGAGCCAAGGAAATCCCGTTGTGCTGCCTATAAGCCCACTTGGAATTCCCTTCCTGGGTCTTCTCAAAAACCATGAAAGAAAACTTGTCGGCCCCCGAGAAGTTGGTAAGCATCAAAAGTTGTTCTTTGGTGAACCCACGGGTCACGAATTTCTTTTTGTCTTCCTCGGTCCTTCTGGCTAAAAAGGAATCCGCCTGGTCCTTCGAAAAGAATAGGGGGATGGTATTCCCCTCGATCTCACGGAGCATGTAATAGGAACCAGTTATTTTGCCGTCTTTCAATTCCATCAGGCCCCAAAAGGGATCCCCTTTGGTCTTCTCGTCCGGTAATAGTTTTTGAACCCTAGAACCTAAATCCTGTAAAAATTCCTTCTTCTTTTTTTCCTTCATACCCACCTCCCTAAGACGTAGCCCCCAAAGCCGCTTTCTTATCGACGTCCTCAAGCTTGGAGGCTTCTTCCAATATGGTTTTGACCGTTTTATCGTCCAGGGTTGGCTTTAATTCCCACCAAGACGCGGCCCCCCGGTCGGAGGCCAGCTTGTTTAAATGCTTAACGAGAATAGAGGTGTAGGGGATCGGCCTCTCGCCTTTTTCGACCAGCTTGAGCTTGAAAAAAATGGCGTTACGGCCAACGGAGGGAAGCTTGGCCTGGTATTGGTTGGTGTCGGCGGTCTTTTCGGCGTCCTGAAGGGTCGCGTGGGTGGGCCACTCGGAAAGGCCCTGGCTACATGTGATGTTCCATGGCAGGGTGACCGGCTCGTTGTTCTTGAGGGGGTCCCGGATCGGGGACTGTTTGAGATCGTCCAGGACTCGAGGGCGTAATTCCGTTTCAATCGCCTTCCTGAAATCCTTGGCCTTCTGGATCGCCTGGCCCTCGGACCCCTCGAAGGCCCATATAAACTCGTCCGCCCCGGCCCCCCCGCGAAAGGCCCGGTCGGGGAAATGCTCCTTGAGCATGGTTCCAAAGGTCTTGATGACCCGGTCGCCCATGTCGTGGCCCAAGCAATCGTTGACGCTCTTGAAGTAGTCGATATCGAGCCTTGAAATGTAAAAATTCATCCCCTCTCGGCATTTAGCGTGGAAATTAGGCAGGTAAACCGATATGGCCGCCTTGGAGTAACAGCCGGTCATGGGGTCGGTATAAAGAACCTCCGTCTCCTTCTGTTTGGAGACGACACCCAAAACGTAGGTGTTGATCCGGTCCACGGCCCAATAGGGGATCAAACGAAGCAGCCACTTCTCCAAGAAGTTCATGGATTTGTCTTCTTTGATGACTATTTCGTTGACGTGCTTCCGGGCTTTTTTGAAAGTCCGGTTAATCTCCGTGTCTGACTCCCCTATCTTTTTCAATTCGTTAAGGTAGTGGTAGGCGTGGGGGTATTCACCGTTTTGAAGGTGGGCGTATCCGAGCGAGTAATACATCTGGGTCGTGTTGTGGTTGCGGTTTAAGAGGCTCAAATAGATTTTGATGGCTTCCTTGTACTGCTTCTTCTCGACCTTTATGTCCGCTTGGAGCTCCACGGCGTCCAGGTAGTCGTGCTTGATCTCAAGAATCCGGTTAAGGACGGCCAGGCAGTCCGGGTATCCCTTGTTCATGAATTTGGCCCGGGCGGTGCAATAAAGGAATTCCAGCTCGTCGTCCGAGTAGTCCTTGGGTTGTTTCTCGGCCAGCTTGTAAATATTCAAAACGTCCTCGGCTTCCTTCGCCTTGCCCGAGTCTAAAAAGATGTTCCCGGCCAGGATGTAAGCCTTGATGTTGGTCGGCTCGTACTTATTGATGATCTCCTCAAGAAGGTCGAGGGACTTGTCATATTTGCCGTCGTCGGCAAAGAGCTTGGCCTGGCTCAACTGAGTCCGGGCCCGCTCCGGGTTTAACTGAAAAATATCCTGGCTCATTATTTCTGGTCCGTGACCAGATAAAAGCCAACGACCTTAAATCCCTCGGGAAATTTCTGGATGATGAGACGGAAAGAAAAAGGGATACGGATGGATGAATTGGTCAGGTGAGACGTGTACTCCATGTCCCCCGTGAACCAATCGGAAACCTGGTTGTTTTTGACCTTCGTTTCCGCCGAAACCACGTCCTCGGCGGTGCAGTAAAGCTGCTGGTCCGAAATCTGCCTTTGAAGGTCGAGGGTGAAAAAGCTGTTCTGGAACTGGTACACCTGGTCCTGGGAAAAATACTTGCTGTTGTCGGCCAGGTAGGTCTGGATATTGTGAAAGCCGATGTTGCAAATGCTGATGGCGACCTTCTTGGCGAAAGCTTCATATTGGGGGATTTCCTCGGCTGGGATCGAACCGTCCTGTTTTTGCGTAGCCTGGAACAGCGAGGAAAGGTTGAACGACCCCTTCACATGAACGAAGGTCAAAGCGCTAAAAACGGCTATCGCAAGAGCCCAAAGGGCAATCTTTGCCCAGCCCGGTAAAGACGTATCCGATTTTTCCACCCGTCCTAATTTGTGCATGGCTTTAGCTCCTTAAAAAATCCGGGTCGTTTCCGGTGAATTCGTCTTGAGTGAGTCGAAGGATGGCTTCCCAAGCCCCCTCCTGGTTTTCATCAGGGTTGTAATACTCCATGTATTTCGCCCTGCGGTTCTTGTCCACCGGGTAGCTGGTGGCGATCCACCTGATCACCGGGTCCGGGCAAACGTAAGCGAGGCCCTGCCGGGCCGAACTGTGGATGAAGCATTGGGAATAAACGTTCCTGACCTGGTGGAGGCCTCCGATAATGGCGGACTCCTTTTCCCCCAGCTCGAAGGCCCCCACGCACAAAGCCCGGTCGGCGTCCCCAAGCTTCATGAAAATCTTGGTGGCGGCGTTGTCCAAGGCGGTCTTAGCCTTCTCAGAAGCCATGCAATCGGCTATTTTTTGGGTTGCGAAAATGTTGACGAGGGAAAGATGGCGGGAAGTCCTCGAAAGAATATCCGCGAAATCCTGGCCAGCCGAAAAGGATAGTAAGTCCCAAAACTCATCTATCCCGATGATCGGGTATTCGCCTTCCTGCTGGGCCTTCCGGGCCTGGGCAAAGCAATAAGTCGAGACAATGTAGGTCACCATGGCCTTGACCTTCTCCCGCTTGGCCGCAAGGGACGTGTCGAAGACGATAAAGCGGGTTTTCCGGTCGATGTTGGTTTCCCGGTCGGTGATGTTGGCGAAAGTCCCGTCCTCCGTGTATTGGGTCAAAACTTCGGCATAGGTCGAGCAAAGCTCCGCGCCCTGGGCGGATCGGTCGGCATCCTTGGCCATTGCGATAAGTTGTTTCCTCAAGTCCCTTAGCAAGGGGGGTGGGAGTTCCACACCTTCCTTCTTCTCTCTGTCGAATTTAGCCTTGTATGTCTTCTTGATGGCCTCCAAAAGGACGGAGTTGGCCACGTTTGAAAGTGAAGATTCCCCCGTCTCGGTCAAAAGGGTCGTCAAGAAACCAAGGATGGTTTCCTCCTGGTCCTCGGAGACGATTCCCTTCTTCTGGTAGCTTTCCTCGGGGCAATCGAAGGCGTTGATGTGCTTCTCGCACTTCAAATCGAAATAGATGTATTCCCCACCCGCCACCAAACAGGATGTTTTGTAGGCCCCGGATCGGTCGATGAGCATGACCTTGGGATCGGACGGCATGAGCCGGTCGAGGATCGTCTGGATGATGAAACTCTTGCCCGTCCCGGGCTGGCCAAAAACGCCTATGTTGTAGTTTTCCGCCTGGGGATTCCAAAGGTTCAGGGAGAGAGGTTCATTCGAGGCCGTATGGCCAAGAATGACGCCCTTCTCGACCGTCAAGCTGTCGAAGAAAAAGGGCCAAAGATTGCAAAGGTCCACGGTCATTTGGAGCCGTTCAACCCGGTCCCTGACCTGGTTGCTCATGAGGGGGAGGGTCGAATAGAAAAGTTCCTCCTGCTGGTAGTAACCGTCGTAACGGTGGATGCCCTCGAACCGGGAAGTAAAATTCTCGTAGTTGTTCTTAAGCTCCTTCTCGGAGTTTCCGTATACGGAAATGAACAAGGAAACCTGGCCCAAGCCGGTTTCCTTTTGGGCGATAGCGGCCAGGACGGAGTCCCGCTTCCGCCAATTCGCGGCGGCGTCATAGTTGGGGGTCGTGCCGTCGTCCCCGGTGGCCTGGTCTATCCTGAGCTGGGAACGAATGAGACTTTTCCCCAGCTCCTGGTCCATGCCACGGATGAAGAAAGTAACCTTGAAGTCCTCTTTCTGGTAAAGGAATTCCGAAAGGAAATGATCGGGCCTCCCCACTTCGGGGAAATTGGTAACACTCATGGTCCTAACGTATTTCTCCCCCACCTTCACGAAAGCCGGGTCGGAAAGAACCGGCTGGGCCGAAATGGCCTCGCGGAGGGTTTCCAGGCCCCCGGGCCCTGCAGAAACCGGCGCCGCTTTCCTAAAGCCCCGGGTTTCTCCCTTGAAATCCATCAAATTGATCTCGGAGTAAAGAAGCCTGTAAATTTCGTCCTCTTTAAGCTCCGTGGCCACGACCCCGGTCACGCCTAAAATGTGGGTCCAGGTTTTCGCGCGTCTTTTGACTTCCTCCAGGTGGGCGGACCGGGTTTCGGAGTCTTCCACCTTGTTCTTTTTCTTTCCAAAAACGTTTGAGAGGAAACCCACGGCCATTTCCGACAAAGGCAATAGGTTGAAGTCTATCGAGAAAAGCAAAAAGACCTCGTAACCGCATAGCCGGTTGTTGAGGAGAAAATCCGAAATCCAACCCTCGTAATAGGGGGCGAAATGATGCTGGTATCCATCCGGGGCGCTTTCCTTGATGGTTTCCTTGAAGTGACTGATAAGCCCGGTGGGATCGGCGGGGACCCGCCTCAAGATGACCTGGATTTCCTCGTTGGGCCTTAATTGCCGGATGGCGTTCTCGAAGGAACCAAGCTTGACGTTGGTCGATCCCCGGTCCTCGATGAGGGGGTTGATTCCCCCCGTAATCCTGTAAACGGAAGAAAAGCGCCCTCTCCTGGATTCAATAAATCCATCCCCCACCCGGGCCAGGTCGATGGATTCCGCCGGGACGTTAGTTGAATAAGGCATTTAGATTTCCGATCTTTCCCTGCCAGGAATCTTCACCCTGGGCGAAACATGAAATTTGAGCATCCCCCGGAAAAAGCCCCGGGGAAAAATGTTCTTCAAGAGGGCCGCGATAATGACTCCCAAAAAAATGCTGGCCGTCAAAACAAAGGAAGGGAGAAACGGGAATTTTTTCGTCATGAGGATGAAAAGAAGCCCGTCCAAAAATAGGATCACGACGATGATTAAGGCGTCCGAGAAAGGAATAACGCCTAAGACCTTCGTTGGTTCGTTAAGAGGCCGTCCCATGATTAAGCTGTACCCCTGTTATCAAGAATGGATTTCCAGCGGTCCTGGGAATGGCCGGGCTTGGGCTTATCCAGCCATTCGTCCGGGCTCCCGGTTATAGATCTCCTCCATTGGGCGTCCCGCTCGGCGTATTCCCGCTTGCTTCCAAGGGGGGTGGGGTTGAAGTTCGTTCCAAGCTTCTTGTTGATGTTCGCGTAGCCCTGGGCCGTGGGCCATCCGCCTTTGGTGAAATCAACCTTCGTCCCCCCGGCCTTGATGGAGCTGAAAGCCTTGCTGGTCCCGCCACGGGAACCCTGGCCGCCCCCGTCCGGGGTGACAAGCTTGTTCAAGTATTGGGAAATACCCGGGCGATCCTTGCCGGATTTCCCTGCCAAGGAATTAGAAACGGCGTTGAGGGCTTTTGTGCCGTGTTCACCAACCATGGAACCGGCTTTGTATCCCATGTTCCCAAAAGCCTTAGCGGCGGCCATGGATACTCCTGGTCCACCTAACATGCCTAATGCCCCAGCTCCTCCCCCCAAAATAGCCGCCCCAGCTCCCCCAGCTCCAAACTTGGCCACCTTCTGGCCAAACTCCCCGCTGACAGCCGATGCTCCCAGGGCCACCGTCCTTACGGTGGACATGGCGTCCTTCATAAAGCCGTGGGCGCTGCTCCCTGAACCCCAATTAAAGTTTGTGAAGATGTTCGCAAAGTCGGAGGCATTTTGAACAATCGAAAGCCCCGCAAGGATGGTGAAAGTCGTCATGATCGAACCGGCCCCTCCCCCGCCCTCGGGTCCCCAATTCATGAAAATAACGAGATTGAAAACGAGGAGTGTCAAAGCCCACATAGGGGCATATAGGTGGAGTTTTATCCAAAGCTTCAAGGCGTTTACCGGGATATGTTCGGTTGCCGGATGGCCGAAACAACCGATAATCGGAAAGCCTAAAAGGAATAAAACGAGAATTGAAATGACCTGGTAGCACTTGGCGATTAGAACGCCAATGACAATAAAGATTCCCCATATCGCCACAAAGACCTTTATGAGACTCGCGCAAAGGTCCTGGAAGGTGTCCTGGTTGGGATCGTACTGGTCCTGGGGGCCAGGTCCGGGCAAAGTGGGAGCCGGGGCGGGATTAACATAAACGCTCGTGGTTTGGCTCTGCTCGGCGGGTAAGTTTGGAAAGGGGTTAGTATTTGGGTTCATGGGCAAGGCAGGGTTTTGGGGCCTTATAGGATTCGCATTAGGTTCAATGGAGGAACTGCCGACGTTGTTTGCTTGCCCTGTGTAAGAAAAATAGGTTATGAGTGAAGGGGTGAAGTAAATCATGAAAAGGGCGGCGACAGCCGTCAAAATAATCTGGTATCCCCCGCCTTTGCCGTCGTGAATCCTGGATAAGCCGATCTTGATCCCGATTGCGGCCAAAAACGTCGAGAGAGCGAAAGCGAAAAGCTTTAAATAACTAAGCTCGTAACCCAGCCAGTATTTGTGCGCGGAACCTACGGCGGATCCCCCACTCCCCGACGTGGGAGGATTGAAGTTGTTGAGGCCCTGCAAAATGTCCTTCGGCTGGTAGGGGTTAAGGTTGTAGATGTAATAAGCGAGGTTGGTGCAAATCCTCGCCGCTTCGGAACATATATACGGCCAGGAGAAAATCAAAAAGACGGGTAATAGAAGTCGGCCTATGGTGTAGAAGGTGAAGGTTTGGCCGGAAATTCCTAAAGCCAAACGCCCCATGTAAAAAATAAAAAGGACCGCTAAAAGGAAAAATCCCAGGAACTCCATAACCTGCATGGCGTTCTGAACCACCGGGGAAGCGTCTATCCCGATGACTCCGGTATAGGTGCTCCTATCCGTCACGTCCGGGATGTAAAGAAGCCTAGTTCCAAGCCACCCATAAATCATAAAGAGTCCCTGGACGCAAATATCCGCGATCCAGCGGGACCCTTTACAGAAGTAGTGCCAGGTGTGGGCAACGATGAAATTTTGAATTCCAGTCGTTACAGAGCCAGGATCATCCCCGAGCAACCCGGCGTAAGCCGGTTGGATGAAGTACACAAAGATAAAAAGCCCTAAAGGAAATAGGGCCTTTCTTCTCTTCATTACCGGCCATCCCAAGCGTTCGACCCGGAAACAGCCCCGGTCGTGAAAAACTCGTTGTAAAGGTATTGGACAAACGAAGGGACCATGGGGACCAAAAGAATTGAAGCGGCGATAAGTAAGCACTTCTCTTTTTCGCCCTGCATACCCTTGTGCATCATCCCTAAGTGGAAGATGAGGCTGTAAACAAGATAGGTTTCTATGATCCCGATGAAAATAAGCGAAAGGATGCCAAAGGCCGTATTGAGGGCGGGGAAACCCGGGACCCCCAAAGCGTAAGAATTCTGTGCCCATGAGAAAATCATCATGGCCATCCATCCACCCGCGATAAGGTTAGTTTGTTTGAGCATCTTTAATCCTTTCAAAATTAATTTCCTGCGGACGGCAAAGACCCTGAATTACTAACCGGCTTCGAAGAAGGCGCGGTAATTGACTGAATCTGCATTTGAGCCGGTTGCGCTGCGGCCGAGATACCCTGGACGGTGGCATTGGTCCCCACGCTAGCGGCGGGTTGTCCGCTGACAAGGCCGTTGGCCGACGAAGAAGTTATGTTCTTAGCCGTGATGTTGTTGATGCCTAAACCGCTTAAAAGCTGGTTAGCCAAAGCCGAATCCAAAATGCCCACTGTGGACATGGCTATGCCGGTCAAAACTGAACTTATCGCCTGAAGGAAAGCAGATTCTTGGGGGCCGGGCGTGTAACCCGGGCTGACATAGGGCTGGGGAGTGGATGCGATCTGTGACGCGATTTGAGTGGCCTGGTCCCGGTTCCCGCTGTCGATCGCGTCCGCTTCCTGGTTGAGCTGGGAGGCCATGGTTTGGAGTTGGGGATCGTTTGAGGCGTTGAGCTGGGTGGCCTGTTGTCTTAATTGCGTGGCGTCCTGGAAAGCCAAAGCGGTCCCGGCGCTCTGAGCGAGGGCCTGGGCCAGGGTCCCCACCTGTTGCATGATCTGTCCTTTGACGTAATTCCTCGAATCACCTGCCGGAAACTGGTTCACGTTGTAAGAGGATTTGGCAGGGGAAGCGGCTTGGTAGCTGGCCACAACGGCGGGTGAGTTGTAGCGGACATATCCGACCTGGGGATCGTTCTTGAACTGTGAGAATTTGTCTTGGAGGTAACGACCAAACTGGTCGTAACCGTTCTGGTCCGGGTCGTTTCCGAAACCAAAACAAGGCGCGACAATTAGGAAAAATAGAATGAACTGTTTCATAAAACCTCCTCTTCCCCGCCTAGTGAAGTGCTAAGAGGCTGGGGTACTGAGTTTCGTCCTTAATGACCATGATCGTTAGGTCCAGGCCGGGTTTGAATTCCCCTGGAATGTCGAAAGTGAAGTTGTACACGTCGTTAATGCTTCCCGATGAAACCAATGTTTCCCCGTTCTTGAGGATCCACTTTTCAGCCGGGGCGGTAGTCTCCACCTTGCCGACATAGTGAGTGTGGTAATTGGTGACGGTGCATTTCATGTCCGACCAGGCGGACTTCCCGGAAAAAGATTGCGTGGTGGGTGGGGGTATAACCGGGCCGGTGGCCGTGGCCGGCGCGGATACTGTCTTGGATTTAGCCCCTCTCCCGGTCCCCTGGGATCGGTAGGAAACCTTTTGCCCTGGGTAACGGCTCAATTTATAGGCCGTGCGGTCGTTATATCGCCTTAAAAGCTGTTGGAACATTTCGGCATGGCCACTCATGAAAGTGGCTATGTCGGATTGGTCTGCGAGGAGGAGAGAGGGAGATAGTAGGGCTAAAAGAATTAAAAGCTTCAAGGCTCCTCCTAGAAATCGACTC
Organism: candidate division FCPU426 bacterium; assembly: GCA_963771075.1. GTDB lineage: Bacteria > Oederibacteriota > Muellerivitia > Muellerivitales > Muellerivitaceae > CAVTWJ01. Next base: position 70,684 of record CAVYSE010000008.1, read on the forward strand.
CGAAAGACAAGGCCCAAACCCAAGAACCATAACCGGATGAATAAAGGGGAACGTCCAGGCCGGGGATCTGATTAGCCAAGCCAATTGGGGAAGTCAAAGGAAAGGATGAGTTGGCGCTATTCACCCTGGCAAAGGTGAAGTCTCCTGGCGTGTCGGTGATGCTGAAATTGATCTTTAACTCCTCAAGCCGGGCCTGAACCTGGGCGAAAATTGTTTTTTGAGCTTGGGTAGCAAGTGATTGGTCGAAGTTGTTCCCCCCAGCGAAAATGTTTTCTTCGGTGGACGTAAAAGGAAACTGCACTTCGATAGCGGCCAAGTCAAATGACAGGGGGCCGAAAGTATAAATACTCTTGGCCCTGATCCCCACGCTTAACGCGCTGGTGTCATTCCAGTAATTCGGGTTTTGAACGCCGTATTCACCATAAAGCATGAAATCTTTCTCAATGGTGGCCTCAACCGCACCCGAAAGGGTCAGGTTCCCATTGAGGGAGGACATGGAGAAGTATTGGGTCGAGTCTGCTCCGGCGTTAACCCTAAAGACCAACGGAATACCAGAAATCTCTGTGCCAATCCTGAGCTGGGAAAGGAAGAAGGCTTGTGATGTGTCGTAACTGGCGTATTCAGCCGAAAGAAGGCTTGGGAAATAGAAAAAACTTAAAGCGGACGAGGAAGACTCAACCTTTGTTAAATCCTGAACGCCTAAGCTAAAAGTCAAAGGAAGGGACATTTCAATACCGTCCGCCCGGACAATCCCCATAGTGGCGTAATTCCCAAAAAATCGCATGGGGCTTAAAGAGCTACCAATGTCAAAGCGGCCAGCCGAAAAGGTAAGAAACAAGGCGGAATAGGACACCTTGGCCGTGAGAAGGTCTATGGTGTCAGCCGTGTCGTTCGATGAAAAAGACTTTCCTATCCTTACGTCACCTTCTGCGCTGGTGTTGTACTGGTCCAGGCGTTTACGGAAAAGAATATCCCCATAGGTGTTTAGGTTGGTCCCGTTGTTGTTGGAAAGCAAATAGGTGTCCACCTGGTACTTCAAGAAACGGTTCTCCTCACTGATCGGCGGGGCGGGTATATACCTGGGAGCTGGTGTAGGCGTCTCCGTGGCCGTTATCGTGACCGACTCCGTGGCCGTGGGTGAAGGGGTGGGCTTAGATACCTTTGCCTCTTCACCGTATGAAAAGGAAGCCACAAAAAAACCAATAGCTAAAAACGATAAAACAATATTCCAATTCTTCATAAAGAAACCCTCCAAAAATTATTGGTAAGAAACGATAAGCAACGGAGAGGTCCCGGTGGCCCCGTTGTAGGGGTAGAAATCAACATTCGAAACGGATTCGTTGAACTCACCTTCGCTACGCAAAACAAGTCCCTGGTTGGTTCCCGTAAGCCAACCCTGAACGATTGAAGGGGTTATGGTAAATTCGTAAACCTTGGAAGTACCGGTGGCCGTGGTGGGAAAAACAACCGTGCTGATGGGCGTTAAATTCATAATACCTTGTTGACCATTAGACACATCACCGTCACAAGTATTCCAACCGGTGGTCCCACTATAAAAACCCCAAGTCGCGGAAGTAGTCCACAAACAAGAAGGGATTAAAGAACTAGCAAGTTGATGTATGCCTATTGTCACTGGATTCGTATTAACAGATGTAGCTGTCTCGGTGGTAAGGTCGATAGCCGCTGAAATGATCTGTGCATTAACAGGTAAAGAAGAAACATCGAATTTTAATAAGACTCTTCCATAAGAAGATAAAGCTGAACCGGTTTTAATACGGCGATAAGACGTTGAATATTGGCTTGTAGAAGGTGCATTACAATCAAGCCATGTATCAGTTTCTCCACTGTAAAAGGAATTAGGGTAAACGCCATTTTGGAAAGTGGCCTGGAAAGCGATGACTGGGGAACCAGTAGAACCTGCCGGACCAGCCGGGCCAGTTTTACCATCACACCCAACTAAAATTAAAGCCGACACTAAAATTGAATAAAGAAGTTTCATCCAGGTCTCCTTTTTTTAATAACTGGTGTTAAGAACAGCGGTAGTCCCTGTACCACCCGGCATATAATTACCATTCAAGACATGGTTATCGGGTGTTGTTAAAGTCAAATAACAAGCGACTTGGCCCAACCAATTAGCGGCGAAGGAAACAGGAGCGGTAGTGGAACTATTTGAAATGGTGTATGTGCCGTTATAAAAATTATTACCGGTAGATGGAATTACTAAGCTCACACCTAAAGAGTAAGAATCATTGCAATCATTCGAAGAGACCATACTAAAACTAAATGTATCTTTTGCAGGATAAGAACCGGTGGCAGAAACGATGGAGTTAACAACTACCGGGACAGAGTAACCCCTCTGTAATGAAGAAAAAGGATAAGGGAAAATAAAAGTTGAAGAAAAATTGGTGCAAGTCCATGTCAAAGGTAACGAACCTACATAGCAATTATTTTTAGAAATGGTAACGGGGGCAGTTGTAACCCCTGCACCTAAAATAAGGTTGGGCGTCGAATATAAAAATTGGCTAGGTAATGAATTAAGCGTAATGGATATAGGAGAATAAAGCGGATATACAGGTACGTTCGAGTTGTAATTAAGTGTAAAAATAAAACTGCTGTTGTTAACTGTGTAGGATTGAGGAGCAGAAGAAACCAAAGAAATACTTTCAACTCCGCCCTGAAACGTGACGGAAGCCGCTGGGCCGTTGGTTACTTCAGTGATCGCGGCAGAAGATAGGTAATATTTCCCCTGCGTCGGAATAGTCACGGTATAAACCCCTGCCAAAATCGGGTATGGGTTAAACGCAACCGGCCCGTAAGTAGAAGAAACAACAGTCGTGGATTTAGAACTAGGATCGGTTAAAACAACCGTAACCCCTCCAACCTCGCCACCGTCCTGAATATAGGCGTTAATAGCTCCCACGGCAGGAGTAGGTGTTCCGGTGGGAAAATCAAAACCCAACGGGGCGTTGACGCCGAAAGGTTGGGTGTCTTTTTTGCAACCTTCAAACAACGTGAAAGCAATAATGGGCAAAAGTGAAAAGATAACAGCGAAACTAATAGGCCGAAACTTCATAACTCCCTCCCTGTATCTACTTTCCTTCGGTTAGAAAAATAACGGTTGTCCAGCTCCTCACGAATGATGTCGGAGGTAGTGATCTTCCGCCCTACCAAAGCCGCTTGATGGATTTCTTCGTAGAGTTTCTTTTTGTGAATCGGGGAGATGGTCGCATCCAAACGAACGTATTTTATTTTTTTGTAAGCTTGGGTAGATTTCATTCATCCTCGCAAGATCACAAACTATGTGGAGTTATTCTGAAAGAATTGGAGACGGGGGAATATTTAACACGAATAAAAAATTGAGAAAAGAAAAAATTGAATTCCAAAGAAAAAAACTTAGGCCACTTTTTAGGCTAAAATTGTTTTCAGAAAATAATCGAGGCAAATTTATTTTTGGACCGGGTTTAAGTTTGATCGTGAGAAAGTATTTCAAAGCCTTCTTTCAGAAATGAATTTAATCTCGTCCATCTGGCTAATAAAATCCGGGCTATCAACAATGACCGCCCGGCCAAGGTAAACAATGCCTTTGTTAATGTCCCAGCCCGTTTCTTTTAAACAAAGGGTTAAGGCTTTATCGGAGTTTTCAGCCTCTCCCTTGAACCTTTGACCAGTTTTTCCACACTCAAACACGTATTCGGTCATAAAAAACCGCCAAAAATGAGTAGTAAGTATACTTACTATGAAAATTACACCCCGCCTTTACCCTTGTCAACGTGAAAGACAAAACATCGGCAATCTTCGGGCAAAATCTGAAAAAGCGGCGGTTACAGAAAAAACTCTCCCAAAAAGTCGTGGGGGAGTTGGCGGGATTGACAATGACCTACATTGGACAGTTAGAGCGGGGGAAAATGGGTGTTTCGCTTAGGACTGCCAAGAGGATCGCGGACGCCCTGGGATGCCGTTTAGAAGATTTAATTCAAGGTTTGTAAACAAAGGGCGGGGTATCTGGTCCACCCGGTCCTAAAAACTCTCAACTGGTGGCCAGCTAGGGGCCTTGTTTTGGGATGGGACGCTCTAAAAACGCCGTTTCTTCAGAAATCCAAAATCTTTCATGGCCGTTCACGTCCACCAAAAGCCCCTCGCCGTGATTCGATCCCACGGTCCAGGGCATGGTTTTAATGAATGTTCCTTCTTCCCCGGTGATGAGGTGTTTCAACTTGTCGCCGGGCTCAAGGATCATCGGCGGGGGCCGAAAAGCTGTCTCTCGGCGATATTAACCTCAAGGCTGATTGCGGCCCAAGAGATAAGCCAGGCCACCAACCAACCCCAAGCCGCAAGGGGGATGTATGAAAAAGGTATGTTGCCAAGGGCCACCTTAAAGGCCAGCCCCAAGAAGTGATAAACGAAGAAAATCTTGTAAAAAGCAACGCAAAAAATAAACACGAGAAGCAAAAAAAAGGCGAAAGAAAAGGCTCGGATCAAAAGGGCCTTCGCGTACCGCGCAAACCATTCCGCGAAGGGCTGCCGTTCGTTTGTTGGCTCCTCGATCATCGTGTTTTCCGTCTTTTCTAACTCGTTCTCCATAACCAAGCTCCTTAAACATCCACTACGGTTTCCCACCGGCTCACCCTGGGGGAAGGGTCCGGCTCATGAAAACCTAAACCATTACACCTGGGGCAAACACTCCCAGCCGGTCCCCTGCCGGTACCTCCACAAGGTTTGCAGGTGTCAAACCAAGCGTCCTGGTGGCCGGACCCGTTGCAATCGCAACAAGGAAACCGGCTCGAATAATAAATCCCCTCCATCCAATAGCCATCTGGTCCAGGCTCAAAGCCCGTCCCCTTGCAAGAGGGGCAATCGACCAAACCCCACGTCCCAGACTCCATTTAAGCCGTCGAATCCCGGGCGGTAGGTTGGCGCTCTAAAGAAACGTTAACTCCCAAAAAGTCATAAATCTGTGAGGCTACAAGGGTCCACCCCGCACGGTATCCACGGTCGTCCAGGTCCTCGATGAATCGTTTCACGAATGAAGTGGCCAGCTCCTCCGCCTTCTTCTCGTCTTCTAAAAAATCGTAAAGGATACTCATAGCCAAAAGCCTGTGGCCTAAGTGGTTGCCCTTACCCCAATCCAGGACATGGGGGTCAGAAAATAAGGCTGTGGATCCCTTTGGCCTCAAGGCCGTAACCCCGTCTTTTAAAATCCGGACCGTGCCGTCCTTGCTCCTAAGTCCAATGTAAATGGTTTCTTTCATCGGATAGCCTCTCCAATAAGCCGTTCAACGGTTTCAACTTGAAGGTGTTTCCACTTCGGGTTGAAAAATGCCTTCCCGTTCCAATCAAACGAAACAAGGTCGAAAGTGTCCCGGGGCCGGTCCTTGTAAAACCCTCCCGGGTAACGCTCAATCCAAACGAAGTCAGACGGGGAAAGTATTCGGTCCTCTGCCGGCACGTTGCCAACGTAGGGAAAAAGGTTTTTACCCCGCTTGATCTCGACATAGTTAAAAGCCATGGTGGCCAGGTGGGCGGCGCTGTTGGTGATTGAAGTTCCGGTGTCAGGGCCTAAGTCGCTGGCAATCGCCACAACCCGCCTTTCGTGATAAAACACCTGCAAAAAGCATTTTGATTCCCACGTCCCGGGTCCCAACCCCTGCCCTTTCCAGTTGAATAATTCTTGGATCAAAACCATAAACCCCTCAAAGGTTCGTTAGTTATGTTGTAAGAGTTAATTTTCCAGGCCCCAAAAGAAACTCGGCCAGGCTCACGTCATAAGACCCGGCTATCCGGCAAAGAACCGAGTAGCTGGGGTTAACTCCCTTCCTGCATTCCTCGATGTGCTGGTAGGTGGCCAGGCTGCACCCGACCAGATCGGCGGCCTGGTCCTGGGTCCTGCCGGTGGTCAATCTCCACCCCCAAGCGGCCCGCGCGAGGATCGCTACGGGCGTCTCCTGGGTGATTTTTTTGTAAACGTCCGGCTTGTTCTCCTTCACCCACCCAAGCCAGGTATCGGCATTGAGATAGGTTTTAGACGCTTCCGGATCGGCTAAGAATCGTGTTCCCTTTTTATGGGCGGTTTTCATGCGTCAATGCTACACCTAATATATTAGGTGTTCAATAAAAAAGGTTTTAAGCCGGTCCCCCGCGAGGGGGGTCTGATCACTCCCCTCTGGTTTTGAAAAGCTCGATGAAAGCCATGGGTTTAAAATCCAGGTCCAACATAACGGGCACGCCATTAACCTCCACAAAGGCCATTTCGTTCAAGGAAAAGTAACCCCACTCGGGGTAGGCGGACGGTCCCTCCACCCAGCCAAAAAAGAGGCGGTTTTCTAGATCGTACTCCACCGCATACCAAGCGTGGCGGGAAAGAGGATGATAAAACCTCATCCTTAAAATCTTCTCGTTAAGCCCCTTCTTCTCGGTGGAATAAAGCGGGGGCATATCGGCCAAGGCCTCCGGGTGGTCCAGTAACGTCTCACAAGGTTTAAACATGAAAAGCCTCCTTAAGATAATTATTCAAGATTCAAAAATCGTTTGGCAATCCGCACAAAAACCGGTTTCGAAGTTGGGGGAAGCCTCGGGTTTACCGCAAACCAAGCAAACCCCATGGCAAGCCGGGCAAGGGCCTTCCTTGATCTCGTCCCAGCCGTGGGAGCAACCCCAAGCGGCCCATGGGAAGTGGAGTTCTACTTTTAAAGTTTTGGCTTCCATGGATCGTCCTTAGTTGAGGATGAAGTCGTTGGCGTTACGGCTTCCAAGGTAGGAAACGTCCTCAAGCCTCCAATTAAAAGTTTCAATGAGCTGGCCGACGGCCTTCCCTAAAGCAAACTGGCCATCCTCCAAAATCACTTTGATCTCGGCGGTGCCCCTGTTCTTGAAGATGAAAAACTTTTTCATTGTTGAGACTCCTTGCTGATTGATTAGAGGAGGGAGCGGCCTCCGGGGACCGCCCCCCCAAAAGACTTGGGGGCGGGCCACGGAGCGAAAAGAGGTGTTCGTCTTTGGAAAACTTTTGTTCCGGGGGAGTGCGTCTAGGTGTCAGCATCATCCGGGCAAAGCCCGTCCCGTCTGTGCTGGCCGGATAGCCGACGGAGGAGGCCCGGCCAGGGACGGGGTTTAGGGGCGGAGGCCCCGGCCCGGACGGCAAAGCCGCCCGGAAAATAGTTTTCTACAGGATTTGCGTCTCTGGGATTGTCAGGGGGCACTCCCCCTGACTAGGGTAGGGCTTGGTGACGGGGATCTTCCCGGCCCAAAGGGGGTTCCGGGGGGCTGTGCCCACCCGGGCCAGGAAAAGGTGAAGGGAAGGGGGTGTTCCCTGCCCTTCGAGTTAAAAATCTTTTGAGGAAACCTACACGTCCCCGGGAAGCCTTCCGGCCCGGGGACGGCGAGGTTTCCGACCCGCGCGGCGCTGGGTCCGTGGCCAGGCCCTTTAGGGCCCGGCCTGGTCCTCGGGGTTCTTTAATAAAACCTTGCCCCGTAAGTTCTTTGAAGGTTGAGCCGGTGCTTAGCCCGGTCCACCGCTTCTTTTTTTGTGGTGCCGTATCCAAAGACTCCGGGTTTGCCCTCATCCTTGAACCAAGCTCCAAAGGTCGTCCTGTTCTCCCACCAAACCTTGAATCCGTTTCCCTGTTCCAAAATCCTCATGGCGGCTCCTTAGTTGAATTCCCATTGCTCCCGGATATCCGGGGAACAGTCAGGGCAAAGGTGGTGGCTGTGATGAGGGGTGGCTTTCATTCGAACCCCGCACCCTGGGCAGGTGAATTCGGATAGATGGGGCGTTTCCCGCCCCATCCTTTCCGGTATGTAGTCGAACCCCATCTTGTGTTGTAGCGTCCTGGGCTTATTCCCGCTCATTGGGCGGCTTCCTTCTTTTCGTGTTTCACCTTGAGGATGAAATCGACGGCCCTCTGTGCGTGGGAAGCGGCGTGAATGATCGCCTGTTTGTCGTCTTTCAAAACCTTGAGCCAAGAGGCGATATAAGATGAGTGGGCGCTGTTGTAAGCGAGGCCAATATGTGACGAGAGAAAAGACCCCCCCAACTCCGCCACTAATTCCTCGAATGCGTAAGCCTCTGAACCAAACCGGCCTGAAAAATTCCGGTTGAGCCTCGAAACGTGGCCGCTGGCGTGGGTCAATTCGTGAAAAACCGTGTTGTAAAGCCCTTGGGTGGATTTGAAGGAATCCCTCGAAGGAAGGGTGATCTTGTCGGTGGCCGGGGAATAAAAAGCCTTATCCATGCCGCTGAAAGAAATGCTCACCCCGGAATCGGCCATGATCTTCTCGCCCTCCTCGATGGGGTCCACGGTCATGAGAATGTTCTTCGCCTTGAGGGCGTCCAGTCCCTCGGTCTGGTCCAGGTTGAAAACGTGGTAAACCTTGAGAAGGGGGAAGCTCTCGATCTTGGCTTTGCCCTGGTCGTCCAGTTCCTCGCCCTTGTGGGTCAAAATGTCATAAAAAACAATCTCGCTTGATTTCTCGCCCTTCTTGATTCGTCCCCCTAAGTCGGTGGCCTGTTTGAAGGTCAGCCAGGCCGGGCACGAATACTGCTTGAAAGCCCTGACGTAGGAAAGAATCAGGATATTTACTCCCCGGTATTCCTTCCCCGTGGATGCGTTCTTTGGGATTGCGCTGAACCAATCCTTTTCCCACGGCATGACGCCTTTGGCCAGGTCGCTCAAAACCCTTTCCGTGATTTCCTCCATGGCCGCTGTTGATTTGTTTTGCTTCGTACCCGTCTTTTCCATATCGCTTCTCCTTTGTTTGATTAGAGGAGAGAGCGGCCTCCGGGACCGCCCCCCCACAAAGACTTGGGGGCGGTCACGGAGCGAAAGAGGTGTTCGCCTATAGAAAATCGAAGTCCGGGGGTTGTGCGCTTAGGTGTTAGCAAACGGGGATTTCTCTCCCCCATCTGTGCTGGCCGGATAAGACGACGGAGGAGTCCCGGCCAGGGGGAGAGAAAAGGCGCTGACCGGTCCCCGCCACGAAGTGGCCCCCGGATTCGGTTTTCGTCCACGTTGCTGTGCGACGCCGGGCATATCAGGGGTTACTTCCCCTGATTAGGGAAGAGTTTGATGACGGGGATCTTCCCGTCTCAAGGGGAGACGGAGGGGCTAACAGCCCACTCGGGCTAGGAAAAGGTGAAGGGAAGGGGTTCTTCCCTGCCCTTCGAGTTTAAAAGCCTTTAGAGGAAACCTACACGGCCCACGGGAAGCCTTACCGCCCTGGGACGGCGAGGTTTCTTTCACCATGGCCGTTACGATGTCGGGTGGGCTAAAAAGCCAAAGAAGATAATCCTCTCTGAATAACCCTTATCTCAAAGGAGAGGAAATGAAAACTGCCATCGTCCCCAAACAGCCAACCCAAGCGGTTCTTTATGTCCGGGTATCTTCCAAGGAACAGGAAAAAGGGGGGTTCTCCATCCCGGCCCAATTGAGATTGCTTCGGCAATATGGTGAAACCCAAGGGTTCACCATCATCAAAGAATTTCGGGACGTTGAAACGGCCAAGCAATCTGGCCGTGAAGGCTTTGGTGAGATGGTTAATTACCTTCTGAATAATTCAAACTGCAAATATTTATTGGTCGAGAAAACTGATCGCCTTTACCGGAATTTCAAGGATTACGTTTCGTTGGAAGATATGGATGTTGAGATCCACCTGGTTAAAGAAGGTTCCATCGTTTCGAATAATTCTAAATCGGCCGAAAAGTTCATCCACGGGATTAAGGTCTTAATGGCCAAAAACTACGTGGATAACCTCTCTGAGGAAACTCGCAAGGGGATGACTGAAAAGGCGGCGGAAGGGATATGGCCATCCGCCGCTCCCCTTGGTTACAAGAACATTGCCGGGCGTGACGGCAAGCGAACCATAAAGCCGGATTCCAAAATGAGCAGGATTATTTATTCACTTTATAAGGACTATTCGACGGGGCGTTATTCCCTCAAGGAAATAACTAAGAGGTACTGGAATAAAGGGTTGGTGGTCCGGAAAAGCAAAAAGATTCTTTCCAAGAGTACGGTTTATAAAATACTAACTAACCGGATGTATACGGGGGTGTTCCAATGGAGAGAGATAAATTACCGGGGTAAGTACAAGCCTATCATTCCGCAAAAACTTTGGGATAAAACCCAGAAGGTAATGGAAAAACACTTCAAGTTAAGATAATCAGTAGTACTGAGTGTTCCTTTTGGGTCCCCGTCGTGGACAAGTTTAGAACGCTGGGTTACCAGGGATAAATGTTCGGTTCCCACTAAATTCCCACATTCCAATATTTGAAATAGCTCCCCGTCGTGGACAAACAAATATTTCTATTTATCGTTGGCGTCGTTTAAATATTGGCAAGTTAAACAGATCAGCCAAGGTATACTTTTCCTCTGTTATTAACTTAACTTCCGCTTCTAGCTTTTTTACTATTTCGCCTAATCTCAATTCAACCACATCTTCTTTGCTACTTCGCCATATTAGATCTCCAGCTTGTTCTATTAACTGTAAATCAGCTTCTGATTGAACATAAACTTGGTTTGTCGCCTTCTCGTACCAATGCTCCCTCATAATATCCGCACCCCAAATTATGTCATTCCATAACTTGTTCGCGTCGGTATAAATTTCTTCCGCAGGTTTTCCAAACCTCGCCATCGTTGTGTATTTAAGCTTAAAAAAATTATTAATGTATTCTTTTCCGGAATTATAGCGTGCATAAAATACATAGCCTTGGTCTTTTGCATGAACAACTTCAGGTGGATCGCTTTTCTCTTTTTCTGATTTAGGTCTCGAAGCGCTTTCTGCTGTTGACGAAAGTGGGTTTCTTATATTCCAAATTGAATCTTTGAAAGCGTAAATCGAAGCCAACCATTCTTCAGCCAATTCAATTCTTCGTTTAGAAATAAATTCTTGCCGCCAAATACTTAAAGTTGCAATACCCACCCAAATCCCCACCAAAATAGAAATCGATTGAAGAATTTGGATCGCCTCATTCATTTAATTTATCCTTTTCCAAGAACAGCGAATGAAAAACCAAAACCATTTCTACAATTCTTGTTTTTTCAGGGTTCGGGACGTGGACAATTTAATTACCACGATTTAAAACAACTAAATGTCTAAATATTCTTGCTAAAGGTTTTTTTCAGTTATTGGCCAATTGTATTTTGCGAATTAAGTGGTTTAATAATTCTGTCACATAAATATTATTAGAAGCATCAACTGCGATACCAACGGGACAATTAAATGAAGAGGAATTTCTTTTTCCATTTCTAGAGCCTTCTTTTCCTGAACCGGCTAATGTTTTTACCATACCATCAGTAGTTATTTCCCGAATTAGGTTATTATTCCTATCAACCACAAGGATAGACCCCGTTTTTTCCACGGCGATTCCATCAGGATGATTAAAAGTTGCAATGGCAACCTTCCCATTTCTTGACCCTCTAATTTTTGCTTGCCCAGCAACTGTGCTTACAACCCCATTTATATTTATTTTTCTAATTAAATTGTTCACCGAATCTGCTACAAAAACTTCGCCAGCAGAATTTACTGCAATTCCTTCTGGGTTGTAGAATGAAGCGGAAATCCCTTCCCCGTTTTCTGAACCTTTTGAGCCTGATCCTGCAATTGTTGTCACCAATCCAGCCGGAGTAATTTTTCTTATGAGTTCATTTTGAGTATCCGCAACATAGATATTACCCGAAGAATCCACAGTAATTCCTTCCGGAGAATGAAACATCGCGTAACATTGAATCCCATTAGCGGACCCAGGTTTTCCATTTCCCGCTAAAATTGTAAGCTTTCCATCACAAGTGATTTTAAAAATTGCGTTTTCAGCTGAATCCGCCACATAAATATTATCCTTGGAATCAATCGCAACTCCTACAGGGCTAACAAATAAAGAATCAGAATGATTTTCCCTTAAACGACACATCAAATTTTGTTACCAAACCATTAGGATTAATTTTTCGAATTGATTCCCCTGATGCAACAAAAATGTTTCCGTGGGAATCTAAAGCGATGCCCCTTGGGTGAGAGAATGAGGCCTCAATTCCTAAACCATTCTTGTAACCAATTTCGCCTGAACCTGCGAAAGTCGTAACAATCCCACCATTTTTTTCTTCCGATCCATTTGAAAATAAAGGGAAGGCATGAAAATGCTGTTGAATGAATATGCCAGCAATCACAAGGAAAATAATTATTACAGGCAAACGGTTCCTAAAAATCAAATGCTGGACTTCCTCATTCCTAAAATTGAACCCGCACTCCAAACAATAGGCAGCTTTAATCGGGTTTTTGGTTTTACATTCTGGACAGGCTTTGACTTGGCCTTTTACTGTTGTGGCCGGGTGTTCTCTATTTTCCATCCCTTCTTCCACTGCTTCTTTTAGAACCATTAATTTTGGAACTGATTTTGTTACTCTTATCACTTTGGTTCCGGTGATCCGGTCATGCCATCCTCGGGGAGTTTCATCGCCACTTAAAAAAGAGAATGGCTCAAAAGGTATACAACGACACATAGCGCGGGTTAAAACATTCCAAATATTCAAATTTGTCCCGTCTTCCTTGACGGCTTTGGTCCTAGTGATTATTTTCCCAATGGTTCTTCCCCCAAAAATTTCCTGGGAGAAATAAATGACCGCCAATATAAAACCGAGACTGTATTGACCTAAATGTTTTGTGAGTTCGGCCAAACCGATCGAACCCAAGAAATAACCGATGCCATATCCAATTTCTTTCCCAAAAACGTTTATGAGGAGGTAGAAAATAAATATATCGATCAGGTAATTGGCTAGTCTTTGGTTTTTTGTGGCCAGTTCCATTTGCTTTCCTAAAATGAATAAGAACCGAGATTTATTCTAAAAATCAAAGGATAGGCCTTCCTTGCCGTTTTCCAAGCAATCTAGAATTATAATTCGGCTTTAACTACCCTTCTTCTGAAGCCTTTTGTTCTCGTAATTTTCATGTCCAAGAAGGGTCCCCGTCGTGGACACCCCAAAAATGGTTAATGGGGGCCTGACCTCGTTTTTTTAGAGTCACGCCAGGATCATATCAATCTTGTTCAAGTCATCGTCGGTCAAGTGCCAGTCGGCGGCAGCGGCGTTCTTGGCGATCTGTTCGGACTTGGTTGCACCGGCGATGACCGAGGCGACGGACTTCCGAGTGAGCAGCCAAGAAAAGGCGAGTTCGAGGATTGTGTGGCCCCGCGATTCAGCGAAAACAATCAGCTTCTCGACGATGTCCAGGTTCTTGTCGGTCAATAGGTTCGAGAAGTTATTATCGGACTTGATGCGTGCGCCTTCGGGAAGGCGCTGCCCTTGGCGGTATTTGCCCGTGAGCAGGCCGCTAGCAAGGGGGAAGTAGGGCAGAAACGCGATTCCGAGTTTCTCGCACTCGGGGAGCACCTCGGCCTCGGGGTCGCGTTTCAACAGGCTGTAGTCGTTCTGGACACTGACGAAGTGCACCGCGCCCCGCGTGACGGCGGCCCTGGCCTCTCGCAGTTGTGCGGCGGAGAAATTAGAGCAGCCAATCTCACGAACCTTACCGGCCTGGACGAGTTCATTGAGAACTCCTAGCGTGTCGGCGATGGGTATCGTGTCGTCGGGCAGGTGCAATTGATACAGATCAATGCGATCGGTATTGAGTCGCCGCAGGCTGTCCTCGACGGCCCTGCGGATGTACTCAGGTTTGGCCCCGCCGGGCATGGCGTCGTTGATGGGAGCGCCGAACTTTGATGCCAGTATCACCTGATCTCGACGCATCCCCAGCGCGTTCCCCAGAAACTCCTCGCTCTTGGTGCCGCCGTAGATGTCGGCGGTGTCGAAGAAGTTGATGCCGGCGTCGAGACTGGCGTCAATGACGCTTTTTGTGGCGTCGGCGTCAATGCGCCCGCCGAAGTTGTTGCAGCCCAGCCCAACGACCGAAACGTTGAGCGACCCAATCTTGCGTGTCTCCATGTGATATTCTCTCGTGTTCTAAAATCAACTTCGTGAAGTCGTATGCTCTCAGAATACCCCGAATCACCGGAGGGTTTCGTTCATATTTTATTGTCCAATCCGGGTCCCGTCGTGGACAAGGAAAGAATCCTAAATTAATAAAAGACTTGGTTTAAGTTTGCTGAGTCTTTAAATGTTAAAAGTTTCTCCCCTTATCGTGGGTGTAATCTTTTTAATGGCAGATTTAGCTCAGGCAAGCGTCAGAACCCTGGGACCTTTTTTTGTAATAGCAACGCTGTGTTCCCAGTGAGCGGCCAGTCCCCCTTCTCGGCTGACCACCGTCCAACCGTCTTGGAGAATCCGAACCGCGCCGCTACCCAAGACCAACATCGGTTCGATCGCCAAGACCATTCCAACCTTCAGTTCCGGACCGGAACCCCGGCGCCCATAATTAGGTACCATAGGGTCTTCGTGCATTTCGCGGCCAATGCCGTGGCCCACGAAATCCCTGACAATGCCATAGCCTTTTTCATTGGCCAAAGCTTCGATGGCGGCCCCCAAATCGCCGAGGTGTTTTCCAGGCTGGCATTCGCGAATCGCGGCATCAAGCGCTATCCGGGTGTTGTCCAGGAGATCTCGTGCAGGAGCGCTGATAACGCCCACCGCGATGGTACGGGCCGCATCCGCACTGTAACCGTTCTTTTGGCAGGCAAAGTCGATGCCGATGATGTCCCCTTCTTGAAGAATCGCTGCCTTATCGGGAATGCCATGTACGACAACATCATTGATCGAGGTACAAAGAACAGCTGGGTAAGGCGAAACCGGCCCAGGTTGATAACCCAAGAACGACGATCGCGCCCGTTCCCGGCTCAAGATATCAAAAGCGATCTCATTCAACCGGGCCGTCGTGGTTCCAGGCACGCAAGCGGCTTCAACCGCGTCCAGCACAGCCGCAACAACGCGTCCCGTTTCGCCCATAAGATTAATTTCTTCCCCGGTCTTTAAAACGATACCCATGACCCCTCCTTGAACTAAGAAAAATTATGCCGGTCTCCATCTTGAAGTACAACACCTTGGGGAGGGAGGTTCATCTCCTACCGACCTTTTCTTGAAACCATCCCAAACCCTCGTTGGGATCAGGGATTGGCCAAACACTGCTTTTCCCTGTCCACTGCTGGGTCCCCGTCGTGAACAAGGATCATGCTATTTAACTTCAAAATCCTTCAACCCTTTTGGCCAAAGTACCATTAATTCATCTCCTTCAATAAACGAAAAAGGCATTTGCCGGTTCCAAATCGGACAGGCGGCTATTTTATTCTTCCGGTTGCGCAACGTCCAAGGCTGCGCGATGGATTGCGCCAAGACCGAGATTACTCCAAGTCAGGGCCGAACGGTGGTTGCCTTAAGACCGTCAAGGATCACCGTGAACAGCTGTCGCTGGCGCGCCGAAAGGTACGGCTCCTGATCGCCGATCCATGCCATGGCGTTGACAAGCGCAAAGAGGTCATTCACTCCGATATCGGGGCGTATTTGTCCGCTCGCCTGCGCGCGCTTGAGCATAAGGTCGAGCCCTTGGCGGACAGCCACGCAGGAGGAGTGGAGCGGCGACTTCGTGTCCTTGAAGCTGCCCATGAGAGAGGAGGCGACGCCCCGATAAATGGCAACGGCGGCCATATACTCACGCAAACAAGTCGTCAAGGCCGCGCCAGGATCGTCAGCCGATGCGGCCAATCGTGTCTTTTCCGCGAACACCTCAAGGCGCTCACGAAGTAGCGCCTCAAGCAAAGCCTCACGTGAGGGGAAGTGACGATAGAGCGTACCTAGGCCGACGCCCGCCCGGCGTGCGATGTCGCGCAAAGAAGCGTTCGTGCCACGCTCGGCTATCACGGTATGTGCGACCCGCAGTAACCGGGAGTAGTTACTTCGCGCGTCGGCGCGTTTACCGTCTGGGCCGTCCAACATTGTTTTCTTTTTCAAGGTTTAAATCCTCGATTGACAAACGGTTCGCTGCTCCGTATATATTGTAAGCGGAGCGGTGATCCGTATAAAGTATATCACCCCGGATTTCCCAAATGAAATTTCTATACGAGTATAAGTTGAATTTTCTGCCTTTTGGATCTGTTGGGATTTCGGTTTGGATGATTTCGACAGCTGGATTTGATCGGAGATGTCAAATTCCGGTGGAAAATATGGAGGGCAGTATTATGAACGCCAACTTACCCGGCAACGATGCTGGACAACTTCATCCGGGAAATCCCGGTTTGAATGTTTGGCTCAACTGCTCTTCCCAATCGCAATGGGGATGGGATTTGGGCAAGGAGGCCTAAATGGAAAAAAACATCATCTATGTGTTTTCTGGAACCGGAAATAGCTTGAAGGCGGCAAGGGACATCTCGGCGGCGCTGGGGGATTGCAGGCTCATCTCAATGGGCACCCGAGGCCAAGGCGAACCAGCGCGTGGGCTTGACACCATCGGATTCGTGTTCCCCACCTACTTCCGCGGCGAGCCAAAACAGGTGCGGGAGTTCATCCGGCGGCTTGATCTGCGGACGAACAAGGACGCCTATTTCTATGCCGTGACGACAATGGGACGCTATGACGGCAATTCGTTGAACCACATCATGAGGCTGCTGAAGAAAAAGGATGTCACGTTGAACTATTCCCGCGCGTTGGATATGTATTCGAACTACATCATCTCTTACGATATGAAGGACACGGTCGCGGAAGAAACAAGGCGGTCGGACGTGGCTCTAGGGCCAATCATCCAAGACATCAAGAACAGGACCACCAACAAAGCCGCCGGATGCGAGCCGCTACAAGAAGTCGCCTACAGGTCGCTGATCGCCTTCGCGCATGACATGGACAGGTATTACACTGTTTCAGGAGCATGTTCTGGTTGTGGAATCTGTGAAAAAGTCTGCCCAGTTGACAACATTTGCCTGGATGACGCGGGCCATCCGAGCTTCCAACATCGCTGCGAGCAATGCGTGGCGTGTATCCAGTTCTGCCCAACGAGGGCGATCAACTACAAGGACCGAACCCAGAACCGGAAGCGTTACACCCATCCCGCGATCAATTACAAGGACCTGGCCGCGTTGAACGGCAAGAACGGCCCCAGACTGGGATGGGCCAAAGCTGTCGTTTATTCTTCGGTCGGCAACCAGTCGCGTCGCTCCGTTGTTTCAACGCTCCTCGCCAGGGCTCTATGGAAAATCTACGGCATGTGACGTGACTTGCTGTTCAGGCACGCCTGTTCCTGTAAATAAGAGGCCAAACCTGACCCCGTATTTCTTCCTCGGCGGCTTGTAGTTTCAGTAGCACAAGCAAGTATCTAGGTTGGGCCGGACATTCGCGAGAGCTTCTCCTCAGAGTCGCTAGGTACGCGGCATGCGCTTTCATAGCGGTTCACGAGATTGAACCAACTCAGCATTAGAATCAATTTCCGCGTGTTATCCACGCCCCAACGCTCGATGGCCGCTTTCAGCAAATCGTCTCCGAGGGTCGCGTTATCCGCGATGTCGTCCGCCATCCGCGCGATCAAAACGACGGCTGAGTCTATTCCCGTGACTGGACCGTCAGCGGTGAGCGCCTCCACCTCGGTTTTTGAAAGCCCGCTATTGAGCGCTATACGAGTGGAAGCACGCATGGCATAAACGCAATTCAAGCGCACGGCGGTTCGCACGATCATGGCTTCCCGCAACCTGGCGTCGGCAGCGGAGCAGGCGAAGACCGCCTTCATTAGCGCGACAGCCGGGCCCGCGAGATCCCCCGCCGCCGCCAACGCGATTGCCCCATTGAGCGTTTTGTCAGGATTGAAATCACTTCCTAAGACGGCTCGCGCTTCCTCGGCGGTTGGCATCGGCAAACAGATATCGGTCATTGCTCTCCTTAGTGGATCAGACATGAAAAATGGGGTCGGGCATCCATTATCCTGGCTACTACACCCTTGATCCTGGCACGGTGTCCACCCTGGGTCCCCATCGTGGACGACCTTTTCCCTTTTGGTCCGACAATTTTACGCCTGATCGATTAAGAGCGAGATGCAATATTTTCTTAAATGAGCGCCGATTTATAAGGGCAAAGCCAAAATCGGCGCGATAAAAAAGGGGAGCGGGGGCAAAGCCCCCGCTTTTTTGATTTCCCTCAAAAGCTGAAAGCCCCGGCCTGGTGGCCAGGGCTCCGCTTCTAGTAAATTTTGAATTCCTTGTTAAGCCAAAAGCCCGGCTTGTCGGAAAGAAAAGTGGCCCTCATGGGTCACGATAACGTGGTCATGGACGGTGATTCCAAGCGCACGGCAAGCGGTGACAATCTGGCGTGTGAGCTGGCGGTCGCCCTCTGAGGCTTCAAGGCTTCCTCCGGGGTGGACGTGGCTCAAGATGATTCCAGAAGCGTCTAGCTCCAAAGCCTTCTTGAGGACTTCCCTCGGGTAGACGGCGGTATGGTCAACGGTTCCCTCTCCTCCGGCGATTACGTCCAAAACGTGGTTGCGGTGGTCAACGTACATGGTCAAGAAAATCTCGACCTTCTTCCCGCCTATCCATTTGCGGAAATAATCGGCTGCGTCTCCGGGGCCGGATAAAGCGGGTCCCCTCTTGTAATCGGCTCGAGCTTCAGCCCATGAAACCGGAATAGTGGTCGGAGGTATTTTGAACATCACGTCTAAAGTCATTTCGAGTTGTTTGGGTTTCCTGTTCATGACCATTCCCTCCCTTCCACCAAAACCATTTCCAAAGCCCTGTCAATTTCGGCTTCTGGAACGGGATGCTTTATCTCCTCCTCAAGAATCAATTTCGTTTCGATAAACTTCGTCATGAACTCGTTCATGTCACCCTCCGCATGATTTATTTGTTGGAGGGGAGCGGCCTCCGGGGACCGCCCCCCCAAAAGACTTGGGGGCGGTACACGGAGCGAAAAGGTGGGCGCTGTTGGTTCCAGAAATTCTTTGTTCCGGGGGAGTGCGTCTAGGTGTCAGCATCATCCGGGCAAAGCCCGTCCCATCTGTGCTGGCCGGATAGCCGACGGAGGAGGCCCGGCCAGGGACGGGGTTTAGGGGCGGAGGCCCCGGCCCGGACGGCGAAGCCGCCCGGAAAAAGGATTTCTTCCACGTTGTCGTACGCTGTGGGGGCTCCGGGGGTTACTTCCCCCGGGCTAGGGTGGGGAAAAAGGGGAGGGGGTTTTTCGTCCCTCCCCCTGGGGGGGTCCGGGGGATCTCCACCCGGGCCAGGAAAAGGTGAAGGGAAGGGGTTTCCCCCTTCCCTTCTTGGAAAAATTTTTAAAGGAAACCTACACGGCCCCGGGAAGACTTCCGCCCGGGGACGGCGAGGTTTCCTACCTGCGCGAAATTATTTGTAGCGGTGGGGCCTTACCAACCGGTCGGAAATCATATCCTTGGGATTCGTCTCCCTCATCTTTTTCAAAATCCGCTCATGGGTTCTTTGGTTGGGCTTGAGGAGTTTGACCCCCATGTGTTCCACCACGACACGTTTTAAATCTTCCGTCAAAGCATCCACGTCCCCCCCTCTCTTCCCGATTTCGTCCTGGTGGATTTTCTCGATAAGCGCAAACTCAATTAAGCGGTTTAAGTTGGTTCCCTTCTTCCTGGCGATTCCCCTTAATTGGTCAACACTGTATTTTTTCGGCCTGTAGGTAAATGTGTTCGCCATTTTTTATCCTTTCTCTATGTTGAAAAAGTAGATGTGAACCACACCATCTACAAAAGCCCCCTGGATTTCCGCCATCTGGTCATTTTCCAATTGGAAAGTGACCGTCCCATCCTTTTGATTCCTTAAGTCGAACCACCTTTTCGGTGGCCACCACCTTAAAGCGTCAATCCGCTGGTCCAAAAGGTCTTTTTGAAACTTCGTCAATCCGTTCTTACGGTCTGACATCAAAAAGTCGTAATTCTTTCTCGCTTCCACGTCCCATATAATTTCAGTTGCACACCATCCTTTTTGCGAGGGCCATGTGCAGGCGAGTAATTGGGAATCATGGTTGGAGTATAGGTGGCGGTTGGCAGGACCGAAGGCCCATCGGTGATCGAAACCGAGGCTATATTGACAGTGACAGGCCCGACATGCGCGTAATTCGATGCCCCGCCGCCGTATAAGAGTTGCATCCCGATTTCCGTGACGCCTGTTGCGGCACTGCTGATCGTAATTCCACACTGGCTCCAAGTTGTGGAAAGGGTGTTTACCCAGCCGCCAGGAAGAGACCCCCCGGAGGCGCTACCAGTGGCCGCATATAAGTTGAGGTTTCCCATGTGGACTTTTGAAAGAATTTGCTTGGTTTCCGGACTGATAATGGTGCGAATTTTAAAATCTTTTATGTATTCAGCCTGTGTGAGGGAATGTTTGAAAAAAAGATGGGTGTGGCTGATGCTCCTGAAGGATTTATGGCAGATTTTGCAGTCGATCAAGGGTATTCCAGTCAAGGTTAGATTCACGACCAATGATGTGGGCGAAGCATGCCAAATAAGTCATTCAGGCTGGTCTTTTCCGAAAGGAACCGCCCCAGCGGTCCTTTTACTTGATTGGAGAACCCAACCGATACCTGATTTGTAATAATGCCCCAGCCATTGTTGGATACGGCCTCGGTTAAGTCCAAGCCTTTTCCCGACCTCTTTGACTTTCATTCCTTTCGCGAGCCAGGCAAGCGCCTGTAGTTTTCTTTGACCCATGGCCGGGCTTCTTTATGAAGAAAAGATTCAATTTCTTGAAGGTCCATATCCCTTTCAACCTCGTCTTGAGTACCACCGATTGCAATAGTTAACAACTCGTGACGTGGAATTTTTCTTTCAATTTGCATTTCCCTATTTGGGTAAGTGGTTACCGTCAAATCTTTCGCGAAAACCCATAAGGCCGGACTGCTTATGAAATCTTTTAAGGCAGAAAGTCCTTATCAACCACGATATGAACCTTTTTACAAAGTTATCCTCGGCCGTACAAGGCTACAAATCGCGAGGCCTTTCAACTTTTGGAATTTCGACCATGGCTCATTATTTTGTTTTGAAGCCTTCCGGGCCCTCTTCAAGCCCGAGGCCATCCAGCTCCAGCAAAACACCTTCGACCGCCGATATCACCCAGGCGTTGCTGTCGAACCCTCTTTGGGCCACGATCATGTTGGTCATCTCCACGGTCAGGTTCACGTTGGAGTTTTCCAAGGACCCGCCTCGCACCAGTCCAAAGCCGTTGGTGCCCGCCAGTCCGGTCGTGATGGGACCTGTATTTGCGGCGACCGTGAAATAATTGTTCCCCGCCTGGACAAGGCCCCCGGAATTGACAGGACTGGACAGGGCCAATTGGGCCAGGGGAGCCGTTTGGCCGTTGGAAAAAGTACCGATCAAAGTTCCGTCCGTTTGAAAATCCATGGATTGTAACAGCCCATCGCCGTAACCGTTTTGGGAAGCCGCCTGGACGTCGTTATGTGGCACATAGGTGTTGACCCCATTGACGATCTTGTAGCTCCCTTCCGCGTCGCTGTGGAGTCCGTTCCTTTGTCCCACCCCAATAATTCCATAAGTTCCGAAATTCAACTGGACCGCCGTGATCTCCGCCCCTTCGCTGGGGAGGGGCGAAAGGGGTGGCCAGTCGGGGTTATAGGCGGGTAAAAAAACAGTGGGGACATCCATGATGTTCGGCGTTCCAGGCGGAGAGGGAGGTCCCTCGATGCCTCCGCTGGAGGCGAGAGACCCATCCGTGTTAAACCAGATAAAATCTCCCGCCCAACCCGAGAAGGGGAGCCCGTGATCGTATCCTTGAACCGCGAAGGGATTGGGGTTGTTCTCCATGTCCCCTTCCTGGATGGCCGTTCCACCCAGCAGGTGCGCGGTGTTGATGGCCTGGCCTCCCGTGGTATCGAAGGCGTACCATGCGTAACACACCTGGTTCGGCCCAGGGGCGGGGTTGATGCCCGCGTTACCCAGGTCGTTCACCTGGTAAAAAAGGACCGTGATCTGCCGCGGGTTGCCCGTGGAATCATAGACCGTCTCGGTGGCCTGGGCCGCCGGGGAAATTGGGGGATTCTGTTCCCAGGCGTAATTGCCGCTGTCGTTCATCACTACATCCGTGAGGGGAATGATTCCGTTGATGATTGGTTCGGCGACCGGTTTGGGATTGTAATTAGGTGTGGACAGGTCATTGACTTGCTTGAGGGCAAATCCCCCTCCCGGCAAGTTTACGGTGGTCATCCTGGAAGTATCGATTCCGGCAGGCGCTGGAATTTGGGGGGGGCTGAGCATAAGCCCTACGGGCAGGACCGGCCCAGAATTGTTGTAGATGGCCAATACATTGGGTTGCTGAAAGGAATCCAAATTTCCGGTGAAGTTAACCAGGGTGGTGGCTTTCGGCGGAATGGTCATCTGCGGGTCAAGGCGGATATTTTGCGTTACGGATAGGTTCGAGTTATCCAGGGCTAATTGGCCATCAGTGATCTGGGCGTAACCCCCGTCCACAGGCGTATTGATCACGGTATCGGTATACTGTTCCAAGGCGTTGTAGCCCTGCACATAGGCCCCGTTCGAGTCTACTAAATAACCCTGGCTGTCCAGGGAGAGTACCCCGGCACGAGTGAAAAAAACTTGGTTGCCTTGTTTGACGGTCAAAAATCCAATTCCATCGATGGCCACATCAAGGGAACTCCCGGTACTTTGAATGACCCCTTGGGTGAAATCCGTTTGTATGGATTCCAGCCGGGTGCCGGTTCCAATTTCCATGGAGTCGGCGCCGCCTTTGCCAGTCAGGGGGGAATCCGAGGTGCCTGGGTATAGGGCCAAAGATAGCTGGGTGGCAAATTCCGTACGACTCGATTTAAAGGCCGTGGTATTCACGTTAGCGATGTTATTACCAATCACGTCAAGCCAGGCACTGTCCGATTCGAGGCCGGTAATGGCGCTATTTAGTGAATCCAGGCTCATATTTCCCTATCTGGAGGGGATGGTGGGTGTGGTAAGGAATAGGCACCTATACTAATGCGTAAAGCCCGGTTATCGAAAGCCGAATCTCTCTTGAAAGAGGGTGACTTGACACTAGAAAGGATCGCGCAGGAATGCGGCTTCGCTTCGGCCAGTACCTTTTCCATCATTTTCCGTAGAACTTTCGGAACTTCCCCGAGGAAATATATTAAGAAAGGGTAGAATGGATTCCACGTGATTTTTTTTAGGCATCTCAAAATCCGGGTCCAATATCCTTTTTTCTTGCAGAGTAGAGCACTGGCGCGAATGCCTTAGAGTACGATGGCTAATCCAACCCTTTTGAATTGGGCCTCAGTCCGGCTCTTATAACCAAGTTTCCAGCGCCACCCTTCTTGAGTGCACATAGTTGAAGCAGCGCCTTTGCATAAGACGTGGCTTAACAATACATATTTGGACACTCTTTTCCAAAATAAACGTTAAAGTATCGCAGCCTGTTCCTTCACCGCAAAACCAGCAGTTTGCCAATGGACTTGCCGCCCTTCGTATCCACCACCACGTAATAAAGGCCGTTCGCAAGGGTGGTTCCCCATTTGCTCGTCAGGTTGACGGTCACACTGGTTCCGGATGGTACGGAATAGAAGGTCTCATCCACGACCATCCGGTAATTCACCGTGAAGATCTCCACCCTCACCGTCGAGATTCCCGTGTAACTGGGCGGCAGCACATTCACCGTCGGTCCGGTCACCGGGTTGGGATAAAGGATCAGTATCTTTTGGGGTATCGGCGTTTGCGTAAAGGTCGGGGTGATCGTTCCGGTCGTCGTGGCCGAGATCGTCCAGGTGGAGGTCGCGGTCCATGTCACCGAGGGGGTCAGCGTCGATGTGGCGGTATAGGTGTAGGTGTTGGTAGGGGTGGATGTTTGGGTGGGCGTGGACGTGGCTTGCTGGCAGTTCACCGTGTTGCCCGAAACCGGCAATCCCGTGATCGACACCGGCTGTCCCCCGTTATTCATGCTAGTTCCCGTCAGGCCGCTGATTGAGAACTCATAGGTCCCAACCGCCGAACCCGAGAAGTTCACCAGGACCTGCAGGCTGTTGGAGGTAGACGTGATCAAGTCGTTGTTCAGGCTCAGCGTGGCCGTATTGCCGGTGAACCCGGGAACGGAAGCCTGCAGTATTCCATTCAAATAAACACTGACGGATGTGACATTCCCCGCGTTGCCGCCCAGGTCGCTGACCGTGATATTCGTAAGGTTAACCCCTAATGCGCTTGGATCGCTGAGGTTCGCGGATACTGCCGTGACACCGGCGGACCCGGAAAGCGTATTGAAGGTGGATGAGGTCGAGCTGATATTCACGATTGCCGAGGTGGGCGTGAAGGTCGTGGTCAAGGTGGGGGTGGAGGTTGGCGTCGAAGTGGCGGTGGAAGTATGACTGGACGTCGAAGTTGAAGTGGGGGTCGATGTTGGGGTGGCCGTGGCGGTTGAGGTGAATGTGTGGGTCGAAGTCGAAGTAAAGGTGGAGGTTGAAGTGTCGGTCCAAGTGGGGGTCGCCGTATCCGTACCAGTGTAAGTGGTCGTGGGGGACAGGGTCACCGTCGGACTATAGGGGAAGGTGGCCGTGGGAGACCCCGTCTGGGTGTTGGTTGCCGTCGGGCTAAAGGTCGGAGTTTTCGTGTCAGTCCATGTATTGGTGGGCGTTAGGGAATGGGTCGAGGTCGGGGTAGAACTCGAAGTCAAGGTGGTGGTGGCGGTCGGAGTGGAAGACGAGGTAGATGTCAGCGTTACAGTCGGCGAAAGGGTGACCGTAGGGGTGAAGGGGAAGGTGGCCGTGGGCGACCCTGTTGGGGTGTTGGTTGCCGTCGAGCTAAAGGTTGGGGTATTCGTGGGCGTCAAGGTATGGGTGGCCGTCGGCGTGGAGGTTTCGGTACCTGTAAAAGTTGCGGTGGAGGTGTGGGTCGGGGTAAAGGTTGAGGTGGATGTTGCCGTACCCGTGAAAGTTCCCGTGGAGGTGCGGGTCACGGTCATAGTTCCGGTAAAAGAAGAGGTAGGCGATGAAGTCACCGTCGGGCTGAAGGGGAAAGTGGCAGTTGAGGTTCCGGTGACCGTTGGCGTCAGGGTGTGGGTGGCCGTCGGCGTAAAGGTTCCGGTACCTGTAAATGTGGAAGTGACCGTGAGTGTCGCGGTTGGGGTATTCGTGCGAGTCACAGTCGAAGTGTTGGTCAAAGTTACCGTGGGGGTGAAAGTAGAGCTGTTCACCATTGTATTCGTCCGGGTAGCGGTCGAGGTTTGAGTTGATGTCACGGTCAGGGTTTGGGTTGGCGTGGAGGTTCCTGTCACCGTGGATGTATTCGTGCTGGTTCTCGTTGGGGTGGAGGTAGGGGTCGCGGTGTTGGTATTGCCCAAAGTCGCCGTCAACGTGACCGTGGGAGTGGAAGTTCGAGTGGTAGTGGGTGTAACCGTGGTTGTATTCGTTGGAGTGGTGGTTCGAGTGGTGGTTGGGGTCACCGTCGGTGTATTCGTCTGGGTATTGGTACGGGTGGTCGTCGGTGTGACCGTCGGGGTATTGGTCGCCCCCGAGGAAACATCCCCATACAGGATACCCCGCCCATTAGTGCCGACGTACATGCGTCCATAGACGGTTTCGTCGCCCCCGGCATAACCCGCGGCTCCGAACTGGTGGTTGGCGTCGTTAATCCGGGTCCAGGTCGTTCCCACCCCGTCGTCACATCGGAAGAAGCCATAGGTTCCACTGACGGTCCCGACCAGATAAACGGCCGGGTGGTTAGTGGGGGGCGCTCCGCTGGAGGATATTCCAAACCCTAGCGCAATCGCGCTGGAGACATTGGCAATCGTGGCCTTGGTGCTTCCCCCGTTGGTAAAGCGGAATAGTCCGCTTCCACCCGCGGGAACCCAAACCTCACCGGCTTCTCCAAAAACTGACCGGGGCATCCCGTTCCCCGTGAAGGTGTTGACCACGCTAAAACTGGAACCACTGTTGGTGCTGATATAAAGATTGCTTCCATTTGTGGCGTAGAAAGTCGTCGCATTGGCCCGGTCGGATGCGAGTTGGGACCCGCTGGGAAGGCCCGTGCAGGTGGTCCAAGCGCCACCCAGTGAAGAGGCAAAGGCCGGAGAACCATAACCATTGTAAGGAGAAACAACCACATGGGAGCCATTCGCGGCCACGGCTACTGACCCCATTTGGTTGGCGGTGCCATAGCCCGGCGGAGCGCTACCCCAAGGAGTCCAGGTTTGACCGTTGTTAGTCGAATAGGCCACATCGGAGGTGGTTGTGCTGCTGTTCCCCACCCGGACTACGTCGTTGGTATTCGACTCAGCAAAATCCACGGAATTGGTGTTGGTGAAGCCAGGATTGCAGTACATCCCTCCCGCAGGCGATTGGGTCAGGTTCGTGTGGCGCATTCCCGCGATATCGCCGACCGCGCTGAAAAAGATCCCGCCAGCGGAAGCGGCGTTGATGGCCAGCACGGCGGTTTCCTCCAGGCCGTAATCTTTGAAGGTCCAGGTGACGCCTGCGGGCTGGGTCCCGGCGGTGATGTTGGAACTGTCCCAAACCCCACCCCCCGTGGTGTAAATGGCGTGGCCCGAGTTGAAGGGGTCGATCTTGACGTCCCCTTGCCAACCCACTCCCCCGTCATAGGTCGTGCAAAAGCGGGTCCATAATGCGCCGTTGTTGTTGTAATTGGCGAAGGGTCCGGCGTCCCAGCTGTTTTGCCGCGTTTCCAATGACCGACCAACTCGTCCCGCCATTGTTCGTGCTATAGATATGGTCAGGCCCGCCCCACCAATCAAGGGTGGAGACCACCACATGTTGGGCATTTTCAGGATCCACGCTGATTCCGCCATACCCTCCACTACCGGCGGCAGGATTTGGCAACGTTACGTGCGTCCATGCCAGGGTGCTGGTATTTAACTTCCAGATTTGTCCCGTGGTAATGCCGTTGGGACCGTATCCGCCGCTGTCATAAACAATCCACAAGGTTCCATCCGTTCCGAGGGAAGCGTGGGGGGTAATCATGTTGGTGGGACCGCCCGGAACCACGGCCCAACTCCCGCCAGCGTTGGCGGAGCGGTATAGATTGCTGTTTCCAGAGCTCGTCGGTATCCACACCGACGAAGAGGGTCTCGGCCCCGCTCGCTGGGTTTCCGCCGGGCAGGAAAATCTCATAACTCAAGCCGTAATTGGCGTCGCCGTTGACCGGGAAGGCGGCCACCTGGGCCCATGTGCCCGCCGAATTGGTGCTTCTTCCAAAGTCCGTTATTACGGGAACCGAAATAGAGGTAGGCTGTTAAATTTGGGTCGACCGCCAGGCGTTCCCCAGCTTCCCGGCCATCATTGTTGCCGCCCATGGGAACGGCGATGGTATTGATGGTCCAGGAATTTCCCTGGTTGGTGGAACTGAGGATCGCGCCATTGCCGTTGGTCAGGTACATCCCGGCCGCTATATAGACGTTGTTGGCGTTGACCGGGTCCGGCGCGATGCTTTCCCCGCCGTAATAGGTGTACTGGCTGTTGCTGAACTGGTCGGTGAGGGGAACCCAGACGTTGTTGGCGTTATCCCAACGGTAGAAACCGCCCATGTCGGTGCGGGCGTAATAGAAGACCCTGGGACACGGGACTGTAATCCACCCCAGCCACGAAACCACCGGCTGGAACTGTGACATTTTTCCAGGTATAGGTTTGGGCAAAGGCGTGAGTGGCTAGAAAACCCAACCCCAATATCAGTGTTTTCACTAAATGAGACTTCAATCTCTTGTTCACTTCAGCCAATCCTCTGTAAGAAGCTAAAACGTTATGAGCC
>CAVYSE010000009.1:0-143382 GCA_963771075.1 candidate division FCPU426 bacterium
TCCGCGACCGACGAAAATAAGGGTTTTTTGCTAAACGGGAAAATCCTGCTTTCCCTGGCCGATCTGGAAGACCTGGCCCTGGTAGAAAAGGCCCTACGGGAAGTCTTGGACGACTACCTGACCGAACCCCAGGTGAAGGGCCTGGTTGTCCATATCCAAGAAGGCGGAGCCGCGGAGGGCTACCGACCCACAGTTAAGTCTAAAGTTAAACCTGAGCCAGGCTCCCCGGCAAAGGGCCCTTCTGCCCCCACACCCCATCCATCCGGCGCTATGCCCAAAGATCAACCCGGTCCCCATCATGATAAGAAGCCTCATTCCACCCATTCCCAACCCCAAGGCAATGGATCGATAAATACGGCAATCAAGAAAGATCCGGGTGAGTCTCACGCCGATACCCCAATGGTATCGGCACAGACAGGTCATGGTCGTCGCCTTGAGAGCGACGACCAGTCGTTATTTTGGGGCACAATGGCCGGCATCCCCTGGATCAAGGCCATTCGGGCCAAAATCAAGGCAGGGCAAGACCTCGCCCTCTGGGAAAAGCTGTTCTTGGTGGCGGCCTTCTTTGGCCGGATCTTGCATTGGCTATGGCATACGACCTGGCCCATTGCCAAGGGTTCTTTCAGGTGGGTTGGGCGACACCTGAAAAAGGCCTTGAACGCCACCCTGAGGCTCCTGGGGGAGGTGGTAGGCAAGCCCGCCAAGAAAATAACCCAGGGCGTGGTGGGTATCGCCTTGGTAGTGGGCCTGGCTTATGGGCTCTATCTGTTCTTCTTCCACTCGGCGGGTTTGAGGGGGTTGGTGAGCCGGACCGCCTCTGGGGTAATCCATTGGGTGGGGTCTTGGGTAAACCCTTGGGAAGGCGAAAGTAAAGCCATTCCTCAACCACTACCCACGACAATTCCAACCCCGGGAACTTCAAATCCAACACAAAGACACGAAGACACAAAGGAAGGCACGAATGTTGGTTTCAGTGAAACCCAAAACCCAACAACTTCCACCACTCATATTTCGCCTAAAGCTTCCCTGCCCTCTGTTCCGAGGTCTCAAACCGAGGAACAAGGTTTGAGCGCGCCAATTCCGGAAAAGGGAATTGGTGCTCTGGCTGCGAACCGTCGACTGCCGACTAAATCGGCCCCATCGGCTACCGATAATAGACCTTCGACTAACCCTTCGGGCCAGTCCCAGTTGGATCTTCTCAACCAAATCAACGCGGAATCAAAAACCGCCCAGGCTTTCGCCCAGGCCTTTTACACGGCGGATTACAACGACCTGTTGGGCAGGAGAACCAAACTCAACAAATATTTGAGCCCAGGCTATTCCAGCGCTTTTTTCAAAGCCTTTCCAATCGCTTTGAAGATCAAGGAAATCGGCGAACATAAGCTGGTTGAAAGTTTCAAGCCCTCGGGCGACGCGAAACTTTTGAGGTCGGACGATCAATCGGAGGAATTCCAAGTGGAGGGCACCTTGGTCACCCGGAGTGAGATGGATATTACGGACCCCGTCACCACCCAAAAACCCGCGGGGTTGGTGATTGACCTCTCCCGTGAGCCCGAGTCGAAGGGGCTGGTGACCGGCGTGAGGGAAATGGTTTTTCCGGGAAAAAAGGGTAGCCCGTAAAACAATTCTTTAAGCACTTCAAGAAAAGATCCAATTACAAAGAAATAATTTTTATGCTCTTGCCTGCTCATGGCGGCGGCTCCGAAAACGACCCCTTCAACCCGCCCTGCAGGGCGGTACGGCTGGTCGCGCCGTGAGGGAAGCGGTTGTTTTAGCGGCCAAACTAGGGTGTCCACTAAATCGGGGAAGTCCACATGACCAAAGGGGGTAAAATAGTCGTTATAGGGTTGCTATGAGGCCATTCCTCAAGTTCAATTAAGCCCACCCGTCAGCCTTTTGGTTTCGCGGATTCACGCTGCTATTCGTGCTCGAGGCACAAGTTAAAAATTCGATAATCCAGTAGGGAAGCCACCAGCTGTCCATCGTGCCTTACGGCACCACCAAATTCCGTGGTCATTCCAAAGGGATCGAATCACAAAACCGAGGCTGAAACCTCTTTAGCGCATGGGCCGATACACTTCCTTCCGAACCAACATCGTCCAAAGGTGAATCAAAAGCTTGTGCGCCATTGCCACAATCGCCTTGTTGACGTGTCCCGTATTACGGACCAGTCGACGAAAAACACGGTAGGCCTGGGTATCCTTTTGGATCCATGACCAGGCCGCTTCAACCAAGGTCGCTCTCAAAGTGCCTTTTCCGGCCTTCTGTAAATGGCCTTCCTTCCGGGTTTCACCGCTTTGCCTGATCCTAGGGGCCAACCCCACGTAAGCCGCCACTTGTTTGGCGTTTTCAAAGCGTTCCGGCTGGTAAATCTCCGTTAATACTTGCAGGGTCGTCACTTCGCCCACTCCTGGGTGGGTTCTCAGGATCTTGGCCTTTTTCTCGTAGGCCTTCTCCTTCATCATGACCCTCAAACGTATGTTCACGTCCTTGAGCTGCCTATCAAAGTAAAAAAGATCTTCCAATAGGCGATCCAAGGTGAACCTCAGGGCAGGTGGCAGTTCCATTTCCCGTAATATCCCAATGGCTTCGTGGGTCCAGTAATCCAACCCTCTGGGAGTTTTGAGCCCATATTGAAGGAAGAAGCTCTTGATCCTTTGTTTGGCCTTGCGTTTCTGCTCGACCATCGCGTTCCTCAAACGAACCACCTGCCGGTCAGCTTCTTCCTGGAGGGTTGGGATCGCCACCGCCTTCAGCAATTCTTTCTCCGCATACTCCGCCAGTTTGCTACAGTCCAAACGGTCGGATTTTGTTTCAAACTGCGACACGCGAGGAGTCTTGTGCGGGGCGATGACATCCAATGGGTATCCCTCCTCCCGAAGGCGGCGGGCCAGGCCAAAACCGGTAGGGCCTGCCTCGTAGACGACCTTTTTCAACCCCACCCGATAAGGCGCCAGGACCTTCACCACCGCCTCCCAGTCCGCTGTCAGGGACTTTGTTCCGACTTCCTTTCCGTTAATCCTGATTGCCATATAAATACTTCGTTTGTGGACATCCAATCCCACAAACACAGCGTCCCGCTTGGATACCTCCTTGCCTCGGTATCCTTTTTTGCTAATCTGTTTCATGGCCATTCCTCCTTGTGAGTTGCCTGCTCACCGGGACTAGTTTAATCCCGGCGGAGGAATGGCCTTCATGTTACCTGTCCACGACGGGGACCCAGAGTGGACAAGTAAAAATAGGAAATTAAATGAAGCGCGACATACCAAAAATCAAATACATCTCCCGAAACCAAAAAGAATTCGGGAAAAAACTTCTTCACAAGTTATCGGCCTTCAACAAAAGCAAGGTGGGTGATGTTGGTTGGATGAGTCTAAACCTAGAGATGGTCGATAAGAACGGGAAATTCATGGGTGGTCTCACCGGGTCCAGTTTTTTGTGATGGTTTTACGTGGACATCCTTTTCGTGGATGAGAAATATCGTGAGCAGGAAATCGGGAAAAGGCTTCTCCGAGAGGCCGAAACTTGGGCGAAGAAAAATGGATGCCGAAACATTAATTTGAACACAATCACTTTCCAAGCACCGGGATTTTATCGAAAGATGGGCTACTGGGTTTTTGGAAAATTAATCTATCCCAAGGGAAATGTCAGATACTATTTTAAGAAAAAGCTATAGGTTGTCCACGACGGGGAGGTGGAATGGATGATGCTCTAAGTGTTAGGGTTTAATATTCTCGCGCTACGGGGCAGTCAACGGAATGTTTGAAATCATCCCCGGCTTTAATGGGTGGGACGCAGGTCATAAAGTTGTTGGCCGCCCTGTCGTCTCCCGAAGCCCCCGTTGAAGTTGTTGGCCGCCGCGGCCATTCGGGCGTCTTCCCGTGGGTTCGACAATTTCCATAATTTGAGGTCCACCGGCTTGCCGTTTTCCCGGACCCATTTGCTGATGTCCGCCTGAAAACCGCCCTGGTTTCCAAAACCACCCCCGCCCCAAACACCCCAGCCGCCCGCCGCGTTGGCGTTATTGGCATTGGCTGTTTGGACAGGCCGTTGGTTGGGCTCGGCTTGCTGGCCGTAAGGATTGCCAAAACCGCCGCCCAAAAGAAAATAACGGAATTGATGGTCCTTTACCATTTGCGCGAATTGCTCCACCGTGCAGGTGGCGTCGCGGCCGCCGAAGCCGCCGATGGCCAGCACGGGCGCGCCATATTTAATAATCAAGGGGGAAACAGCCATGCTGTTTTGGGCCGCCAGCAGGTATTTCTCGTCCTGGTGATTCGCCATTAAAAATTGCATGAGCTTATCGTTGTTCATGGTGTTTTGGCCGCCGCCGAACATTCCCCGGCCGCCGCGATCCCCACTGATCAAATTAGGATTGGCCTCCACCGAACCGCCGTTGCCCAGAACGGGCGTGAGGGCCCAGGCGAAGGGTGAAAGGAAAATCGCGAAAAGGGCCAGGGTGAAGGCCCGCTTTTCCCAGGTCAGGGGACCGGTTCGGGACTTGGCCGAATCGGTCACGGAGGAAAGGCCGAGCAAGGCGAAGGTGAGCGCGATCAAAAGAATCGGAATCAGCCAGGCTCCCCAGTCCGGATAATCCGAAATGAAATAAGCCTGCCAAACCCCTGTCAGAAAAAGCGTTAGGGGAAGAACGCGGCTTGGGGGTTTTTGGGTGTAATCCAACCAGAGGGCCCGGATGCCGATGCCGGTCAGGGCCGCCAGGGGCGCCGACAGCATCACCAGGTAATAGTTATGCACGCCTGCGGCCATAAAACTGAAGACGGCGACGTACATGAAAACCCATGCTCCCCACATGAAGAGGGTTTGATGATTTTCCAGCAAGGGTGATTTTTTTTGGCTTCGCCTCCACTGAACGATCAGGCCGATCAGGCATAAGGGTAAAAACCAGAGAACCTGTCCCGCCATGCCGGGATCGCCCAGCCTCAAAAGGCCGGGAACGCCCGTGGCGATCCACATCACGATGCGGTTGGGCGCGTTGGGCCCTCCCCGGCGGCCCCAGCCCCGAAACTGCGGGGGAGCTCCCGGCGGATTGCCTGTGGGGGTTTGAGCCGGGGCGGCGATGGACGAAGGCGCGGTTCCGGTAACGGACGCCGGGGTGGAGGTGGCGGGGGGGCGTTGGCGGCCCGGGTTGTGGATGATGCGCTGTAATCCGTTCCATCCCAGGGAAAGGCTAATCATGGAACCATCCTGCGTGCTTCCTGCGAAGGGCCTTTGGCCGATCGGCGTGAAATCAAACGTGAGGGGCCAGGCCAGGGCCACCACGGCGACCACCAGGGTGGCCAGGGTAAGGTCTCTTAAACGTTTTTTTAAATTTCCGGGAGCGCCCAGGAAGTATAACAGGTAAAAAGCCGGCAGGACGATAAAGGCCACCATCATCTTGGTGTTGAAGCCGATCCCCACCAACACCATGGAGACCAGCAACCATTTCAGCTTGCCCCCTTCGGCGGCCTTGGCGATGAAGCAGGCGGCCAAAAGTAAAATCATCGCCAAGCAGCCATCGGTGTCGTTGTACCGGTCCACCGCCACGCTGATAGGACAAACGGCCAAAGTGAAAGCGGCCAAAAGGGCCGCACACGAATCGAAACGGCGGCGAACCAAATAATAGACCAGGCCGATGGAGCAAAGCCCCTCCAGCATTTGGGGCAGGATCAACACGGGCACCTTATAACCGAACAACTTGGCGAAAATGGTTTGGACCCAGAGGGCCACCGGGGGTTTGTCCACCGTCACGAATCCGCCCGGGTCGAAGGAATCATAAAAGAAATTGTGCCAGCTCATGGTCATGCTTCGGACCGTGGCGGCGTAATAGGAATTACAAAACCCGTTCTTCTGAACGTCCCAGAGACGGAGCGTGACGGCCAGAAGAAAGATGGCGGCCAAAAAAACCTTTTCCCAGAGCGGTTTGAGAGGGGATGCTGTTTTTGATGTTATGCCCATGCGTATCTAGACGTTTGAGCGGATTGTTGCGTGTCAATGCTTAAGCGGAGTATTTATCCTGCATAGGGCATAAAAAAGCCGAACGGCTTAGGCCGTCCGGCTCGCTGAAAAAGTTTTGCTGCTGGTTATTGAGGAATGACGCCGTTGTTCGCGGCCAGTTCGTCGTTAATCGCCTGGAGTTGATCGGGGGTCAAACCCTTGGTGCCGCTTTCACGGTTTTCCTTAAAGTCGGCCCGAATTTCTTCCTCGATCGATTTCAACTTGTCGTTGAGCGGGGCGGCGGTATCGGCGGTGAGTTTGCCGTTCTTCAGATCCGCCGCAATGAGCGCTTTTTGTGACTTGATCTGTTCGTGGATTTTCTCCATGACAGGATTTTTCTTCCAGGCGTGAGTCGGTGTGGTGCTGGCGGCAACGGGTGTGGAATCCTGCGCTAGAGCCAGACCGGTAGAGCCTATCAACAACAATGATGCGGCAAACGAAACCAAACGTTTCATGATCATTCCTCCAAAAATTATTTATTTTCCGGCTTATACCGTTTAGACGAAACTGCCTTTTAAAAGGACTCGAAATCAAAGTTAAATTTATTCCTTTCACTTGGGCTATCAAAATGGGAATGGAACCCATTCAAGTTTTATCATCGGAATCATCATCGGTAAGAGCCGGAAAGATATTTTTTAATGAATTAAGTATTCTCGTAACGGCTTAGATGCCCATGCGTCTAAATAACATTCAACCAACTGATAAATATTTTTAGGAAAATTTATTGAGAATCTGAAAGCCCCTTTTATCCCCGGCCGAATCGTAAGGGCGATTGCCTTTAACTCGATCTATTCCGCTTGTTACGGAAAAAGACTCTCTTGAAAGGAGAATACCTTGAGTAACGAAACATGAGTAAAGACGAAATCTTTCTTGTTGGTTTTCTATATGTCCTCGTCATCCTCATCAGCGTTTCGATATCATCTTTTGGGAGCCAAGCCGCTTCACTTCCCTGGATAAAAACCCTGGTGATTCGGTTGAAAGAGCCGGTCTGTCAAGAGGGGCAACCCGAAAGGGTTACAGTCAAACCTGATCATTTGGCGCTTCTTATCCCAAAACCTGTTCACGGGTTACGGAAGACGTTTGCTTTACCGCAAACGAGTTTAAACACCGTAAAAAAGATTCCCGCCAAAACGGAAACCACAAAGACTGATACTTGAAAAAACCAAATAAAATTAGTAATTTGGCAATCGGATGGTGAATAAGGTTTGACGCTTTGTCCACGACGGGAAGTCTTAGTGGATAAGCCCTTCAAAACCAATGCTTCGAAAAATGAGAAAATTGACCGCGCTTTCCCACCTTTCAAAAAATGGATGACATGTCGGTTTCAGGTCATAAAAGTGCTTATTTTAAAGGACCACATCTGGCCTGCGCGACGTCTAAACGTTTGATCCGCGGAAACGCATCCAACCTTCTTTTTTGAAAGAGGCAAGAAGATGAATAGATTAACTATGGTATTACTGGCGATTTTTCCTTTCGCCGGGTTCGCTGTTTGGGCCGCGGAGCGGGAGGGGGGTGCTCCCGCCATGAGACCTGCTGCAGTCAGCCGGCCCGCGCCAGTGGCTCGACAACCTGTGGTTATCAATATGAGCCATGGTTCTAGCGGCGGACAAAACCGTAATTTTCCCTCTCAACAACCCCAGATGAACAACCGGCAACCGGTTAACCCGCAACCTTCCTATGGTCAACTGCATTGGAATAACCAAGCCGCGGCTAGGCCCCCGCTTCAAACGCAAACTCAAGCCAATATCAAAGAAGGTGCGGTGTCGGGTACGGTTTATCAAAGGCCGAGTGTTCAAAATTATTCTCAGACAGGTGTCAGGGCGGCGGTCGCAGTTCATCACCATGCCTATGCCCAGGGTTATGTGCGCCAGAAATTACAAAAAATGGGTGTCAGCTCCGAGCCCAGTCTAATTACGGATCGTGCTGAGATGATGAATACGGATAAAACTCATTCCATTATTCGTTTCCCGCAAAAAGGCGCGGATCATCAGCCGATTACCGCGGCGGTTGTCTCCCCCCGTCATTTTAACGACGGTGTTGTCCGCGATAACATGAAACTGGTGAACAGTTCCGAGTGGCAAAACCATATAAATGGTTTTAATAGTACTGAAAATCAAGTCGGTCATTACTATTGGCATAGCGACGAGGGGATCAACTATTGCCATTATCTTGATGCCTCCGGTTACAACTGGTACGGTTGGTATGCGGGCGACCAATATTTTTGGACCCGCAACTTCAATGGCCGCTGGTGGTGGTACGATTCGGACTTTAACCGCTGGTGCTTCTGGAACAATGACTTCTGGTGGTGGCAGGACCCCAACCACGTCGGCGACCTGTACTGCTACAACAATGACAATTATATCCCCTCTAACTCCGCCGAGGATCAGGTGGTGGTGACGGCTTCCAGCGACGCTAATATGCGGTCCATCCCCAGTTCGGATGGAACCCGAATCGTCAAACTGGATGAGCAAACCCAGGACGCTTTCCTTTATGACACTGCGAACCCGCCGAGTTTTGACCCGGTTTATCTGGCCTCCGGCGTTGAAAGCGTGGAGTTTTCGGATACGAGCAACGGCAGGCCGATGGAAATTATCCTGAAACTTAACGACGGGTCTTTTGACCTGTTTGACGCCAAGGGGAACGCCTACAATCCTGGTCTATTGGACGCCGACGAGGCCAAACAGGGCGATACGCCCCCCGCTTCCGCGCAAACTGGCAGTTAGTGACTTAGTTCTTAGGCTAGGATTTTATGGAGAGCCACTGACCAAGGGCTTCGACCACAGAGGACAGCCGCCCTTTTTCATATTTTGATGTCAATGTGGGGGGTGGGGGAAAAAGGTGGCATGTCCTCTGGATCAGAAATTTTCTGCTTCTCCCCATCGGATTCATTTCTTGAGTCCTTTTCTGGATCGGCCCACTTGGAATGGGAACCCGAACCGCCTTGGGGATTGTTTTTGGCTTTGGATACTTGGTCCTCAAATTTTCGGATTTTTTCAGTGGCCTCGGAATCAACTTTGATTTGTTTGTGTTTTTGGTCAGCGTTCAAGGCCGCCAGAAGTTCGGCCTCCGTGGGGCCCAGGGATTTAAGATAATTCGCAATGTTATGAACGTGCATGTCGTTTAGACGCTTCCCATGGATTAAACCAGCATTGGAATTTTATATCTTTTTGCCCTGCCCTTGTTTTTATAACCGGTCTTATTTCGCGGCTTTTTTTAAATAACCTGCTTTTCCGTTTCTCGAGGGACTGAATGCCCTAAAAGTCCGCTTGGATAGACTTTACTTTTGGCTTAAGGCGGGGGAGGGAAAGTTGTCCATTCCAAGGAGGTGGATTGGACAGACTAAAAGGGACTCGAACCTAATCTAATTAGGAACTTTTCGTGAAAACCGCAGGATTTTCACTTATGTCTTCCGCCCTTTAATTCAAGTTTCTCCAATCCTATTATTAATTAAATTTCACCCCGGGGAAAAGGAGTGCCTCGGCATTTCGCCGCCATCGTGGCAAGAGGCATTCCTGTGCAAAAAACAAATCCCCATGTTCTTTTCATTTATCCCCATTTCACCGCCCGGTCCTTCTGGAACTTCAAGGAAACCTGCGAACTGGTGGGCCGCAAGTATCCCACCTCGCCCTTAGGGCTTATCACGGTCGCGGCCATGCTGCCCCCGGCCTGGCCGGTGAAGCTGGTCGATTTGAATGTCCAAAAGCTGACCAAGGCCCACGAACAATGGGCCGACCTGGTCTTTATCGGTGGGATGATTTTCCAGCAGCCCGACCACCTGAGGCTTATCCGCTATTTTAATTCCCTGGGAAAGAAGGTTGTGGTCGGGGGACCAGACCCCACTTCCAGCCCCCATCTTTATGACGAGGCCGACTGCCTGGTTTTGGGCGAGGCGGAAGTGACTTTCAACCAGTTCCTGAATGACTTCCAGGCGGGCAAGACCCGTCACCTTTATTCGCCGGGCGATCAAAAGGCCGACATGCGAAAAAGCCCTCTCCCGCGTTTTGAGCTTTTGAATTTTAAAAACTACCTCCACGTCGGCATCCAGTGGAACCGGGGATGCCCGTTCCTGTGCGAATTTTGCGACATCATCGAGCTTTTCGGGCGGGTGCCCCGTGGCAAGGGAGTCGGCCAAGTGCTGTTGGAATTGCGAAAGCTTTACAGTCTAGGTTACCGGGGCCACGTGGAAATCGTGGACGACAACTTCATCGGCAACAAGAAAGCGGTCAAGGAACTTTTGCCCCACCTGGCGGCCTGGCAGAAGGAAAAAAACTACCCCTTCGACTTCTCCACGGAGGCTTCGCTCAACCTTTCGGATGACAAGCCCCTGATGAGTATGATGCGCCAGGCGGGGTTCTCCTGGATTTTCACGGGGATCGAAACCCCCGACGAAGAAACCCTGAAGTCCACCCATAAACTCCAGAACACCCACCGATCCATCGCCGAAAGCGTGCGCCAGATCAACCAATACGGCATGGTAGTGCACGCGGGTTATATCGTAGGTTTCGACCAGGATATCCCCGGGTCGGCCCAGGCCCTGTTGAAAAGTATCGAGGACACTTCCATCCCCGTGAGCATGGTGGGCCTTTTGTACGCCCTGCCCAATACCCAATTAACTCGGAGGCTTAAAAAGGAAGGGCGGCTGGGGGCATCGTTCGACGTGCCAGTCGACCAGGCGGCCTGCCAATGCACCACGGGACTGAACTTCACCACCCTGAGGCCAAGGATGGATATATTGAAAGAATTCCACCGAGTCATCTCGGAATCCTTCTCAGCCGAGAAGTATTTTGGCCGGGTTAGACGTCTGGCCTTGCAGTTGAACTGCAAAGGAAAAAAACTGAATCTGCCGCTGTCCAACCGCCTGAGAGAAGCCCGGGCCTTTTTCATCCTGCCCTTCAAGATGGGATATCAAAAAGGATTAAGGCGCCTTTATTTCAGCGTGATTTTCACCTGTCTTTTTCGGAATCCGCGGGCGTTGAACAAAGCCATCTCTCTCATGGCTCTTTACCTGCATTTCGGCAAGTTCCGGGGCGAGGTCCTCGCGCGGCTGGATAACGAGATCGGCCTGTTGAAACGCGAGGCCGAAACCGCCCAGCGCCTCGCCGCCCAGGCGATCCGGGAAAGAATGCCCCGGCCTAACCCAGTTTTGTAACAACGGGTCTTAATCTCCGCGAAGCTGCGGTGAACGGGAAAGTTTGTCCACTCCACGGACCCAAAAGGAACAATATTAGGAAGCAAAACTATTATTCGAGTTCGACCTAGGGAGTGTTTGTGATAAAGAATGTTTCTGAAATTTTTGTTTCCGACTTAAGTAAAAAAGTAATACTGTTTTTTATATGTTCATGGGGCGAGACTTTATCGATCTTTTTAATACTGGGAAATTTTCATCCGAAGATATTGGGAGCTGTTGTTATATTACTAGCGTTATTAATTCAATATATTTTTCTTACAGTTTCGAAAATTAATGATAACGGCAATTTTTATATAAAACTTGGCATTTCTTTATTCATCCCTGTTAAATATTTCTTGATGGGATTATTTGCATTGTTACTACCAGAGGGGATGTTTTTATTTGGCGCATATTTTTTCTCAATGATTGCGGGATTTGTTTTCCTAAATATAGGCGCAAGAAAGAGTTTGAAGAAAAAATAATTGTCCACGATAGGGACCCATCGTGGACGATGTTTTCAAGGGGATATTGATGAAAAAATTGATTCTTTTATTTGTTTTAATTTTGGGCTTTTCCGTCGCAGCGAATGCGACGAGTATCAAGCCAACCGACCTTTCGGTTCTTGTGACCCAGGCGGACTATATCGTCGTGGGTAAAGTGGTGAAGATGGATATGATCGACGCAAATGGCCAGGAAATCTTCGACAAGAAGGCCAGAACAGGGCCGCGCTCGGGAAAAATGATTCGCTATTTCGTTGCCGTGGATCGAAAGAAGACTCTTAAAGGTGACATCAAAAAGATTCCTCAGAGTCTTGTCCTTCCAGATTGGCCCATGTGGATCAGGGGTATTGACGGTATGAAAGAGATGTATGAAGGTAAAAACTGTATTTTTCTCTTGGGAGCCCCTAATTTATTTCCTAAACCACAATCTCAATTTGTAAGGGATATTTCTGAAAAAAGTGAAATCGTAAGAATCCTTAGGTCGGAACACCGAAATACAAATCATTGAGGTGCAGAGTAGAGCGCTGGCGCGTATGCCTTAGAGTACGGTGGCGAATCCAACCCTTTCGGATTGGGCCTCAGTCCGGCTCTCATCACCACGTTTCCAGCGCCCCCTCATCAAACCGTACGTGACCTTTTCGATCATACGGCTTTCCGACAACCTTTCAACCGGCAGCATTCAAGGCAAAAGCTGGAATCCAGTTCAAACCAAGGCGTTTCACTTCCTCGATCGACCATGTTCGTCCTTCCCAGGCGTACTTATGCCTCCGAAACAAAGTCAGCCTTTCGAGTACGTAAAATTGAAGCTTGGAAAAGTATGGCTGGCTGTCCCCAATTCGGAAATAGTTGGCCCACCCCCTTAACACCGGGTTCAAAGCCTTCGCTACATCCTCCATTGGAGATAAGAGCCGCTCTCGGCCCGCCGTCATCTGCTTCACTTTCTCGGCGATTTTCTTCATGGCCTTCCGGCTCGGCCAGCTCAGGCAACAGGTCTTACCCAATCCTACCACCGGCATACCTACTCGAAAGTGGAACCCAAGGAAGTCAAACCCTTCCTTCCCAGGCCCCATTTCCACCAGCCGTGTCTTTTCGGGGTGCAGTTCAAGCCCTAGTCGTCCCATCAATTCCTTGATGACTTCCAGGCTCTTTTCCGCATGGGCTTGGCTTCCGCACAACACCACAAAATCGTCGGCGTAGCGCACCAGCCTACCCAGTTTCCTGTGCCTCTTATTCCAAACCTTGTCCAGCAAGTGAAGGTAAACATTGGATAACAGCGGTGAGATCACCCCGCCTTGCGGTGTCCCTCGGAGAGTCGGCGTAAGCCTTCCTTCCTCAAACACACCCGCCTTCAGCCACCCTCGGATCAGTTTCAAAACCTTCCGGTCACTGATCCTCTGGCGCACCAGCACCATCAGTTTGTCGTGGTCGATGGAATCGAAATACTTCCGAATATCTCCATCCACCACCCATCTGTACCCGCCATTGATCCACTTCTTGATCTCCCGGTGGGCCTGCTGGGCTCCGCGTTTTGGCCGAAATCCAAACGAGCCTTCCAGAAAGTCCGCCTCAAAGATGGGTTCCACCACCTTCCGGCAAGCCGCTTGAACTACCCGATCCCGAATTACCGGGATTCCCAACGGTCTCTTGCTTCCATCAGGCTTGGGTATTTCCACTCGTCTCACAGGTTTAGGCAGATACTTCCCAGCTTTGAGTTCTTCCTGGATGCCCTTCAGGAATGGAATAATTCCCACCTTCTCTTCGATCCATTCCAGCGTTTCCCCGTCCACTCCTCCTTGGCCTTTATTAGCCTTCACCTGTTTCCATGCCGCTGTCAGGACATCCCATCGGGTCATCCTGTCATGCAGTACATGAAATCTCCGGCTTGGGCTCCTCTTGGCCGCTCGGTATAGCGCCCTTTGAAGGGTTCGCGCCTTGTCTTCGGAGTTGTTGGCCCTTTGGGGCATGCTCCAGCGCCTCCCTTTTGAAGGTTGCTTGGTTGAAGCAGGGGTCCTTCCCTCCAGGTGGTTTTGTTGTCCACCCTTCACAGGTATTGTGACCCCCTCCGACTTCCTCCCGCCCTTGCCCCTTTTCGGTTTTAGCCTTATAGCGGCAAGTCTTTTGGCGGGTAGGATCTCCCAGGTTGCTTGCAAAGCCTTTCCAGCATTCCGTTCCCCATACGCCGGAGGACTTGCCCCGCTTGCTCCAGATTCTTCAGCGGGATCGTGGCCTTCGCCGGTAGACACGCGGCTCGGCATCCTCTTGCACCTTTCGGTGTCCCATTCACGACGCGGCAGGATTCACTTGATGTTGCGGACTGCTAGATTGTTCCCTCACTGAATGAGGTTTATGACCCCGTTTCGGGCAGAACCTCTCGGTCCTACGCCGGGGGCTGACTTCCAGGCTCTCTGGCGATTACCTGGTCAGGATTTGGGCTGGCCCTCTTCGGCCTACTCCCTCACCTGCTGGCTCTACAAACCTTCGCTGGCACGATGTCTACGATGGGGACCCATAGTGAACGTCGAATCGTAAAAAAACGTTCAAAGTTAGGATGTATTAATGACGAATAATGACTACTTGGAACATTTCAAGAATATGGATCGTCTCGTATTAAAATTTCTAATTACATTCATTCTGTGGCCCGTCATAACATTTTTTATAATGGAATTAGCCACAAGGTTGGGTTTTGGTAAGTTTGGTTCCTTTTTTATTGCGATGCCTTTTTTTATTTATTTCGCCGTTCAATGTGTTATTGCGAAAGAAAAATATTTACGGATCTTATGCCCGAGATGCGGACAAAGTTTTTTTCCTTTTTTCAAATTAAATCCTTTTAGACGTGTGTGTAGTTATTGTGGTCTGAAGAATGAAAAGAAGATTGAAGAGTAAGTGCGTATAAAAGCTGTTCACGATGGGGACCCGTCGTGAACAGTGGTTACAGGTTCTAAACCAAATATTTCCTGAACCAATCCCTCTCCGCCTTGAAGGCGTCCTCAAAAAACGCGCCCTC
The DNA here is from genome assembly GCA_963771075.1 of candidate division FCPU426 bacterium. Classification (GTDB taxonomy): domain Bacteria; phylum Oederibacteriota; class Muellerivitia; order Muellerivitales; family Muellerivitaceae; genus CAVTWJ01. The sequence continues at coordinate 14,666 of CAVYSE010000009.1, forward strand.
GTAAACGTCGTAATGCCCAGCGCCCTTGACGATATGCAGGCTCTTGGGTTCCAGCGCGTTCCCAAACAGCGAGTGGGATTCCTGGACCGGGTTGACCTCATCCTTTTCCGCGCCCACAATCAAAATGGGAATAGCGACCTCCTTCAACCTTTGTTCCGGGTGGTATTCCAGCGTGTGCCTGAGGAACGAAATGGAAATCTTGGATTCCAGCTGGGGAAATTCCTTCACGGACCTGGCGAAAAACGCCTTGGATTGGGGGTCGGTTAAGAGGTTGTCGATGGGAAGCATCATGGGTTTGCCCTTCTGCGTTTCCCTTTGCCAGGCCTTGGTGAGCATAGAGGATAACTTTTCCTTCTGTTGCGGGGTTTGCCCGCCGGTGATGACCCTTTCCCCATCGCCGAAGGAGATCTGGGCCACCAGGCACTTCACCCGCTTATCCTGCGCGGCGGTTTCGATGACGTTCGCGCCCCCGTAGGATGTCCCCCAGAGGCCTATTTTTTCCGGATCCACTTCCGGCAGGGTTTCGGCGAAGGTGACGGCGTTTCGGATATCGCGCACCTGTTCCCTCCAGACGAGCTGGCCCTTGTCACCCCCGCTGGCCCCGAACCCCCGATAGTCAAATACCAGGGCGGCAAAACCATTTTCAGCGAAGGCCCGCGCGAAGGCGGGCAAAAGCAGTTCCTTGAACCCCGCGAAACCGTGGCACAGGATCACGCAAGGCCATTGGGAGCCGGGCGTTGGGCCCACGGGCGAAGGGCCATCGGGCGAATGCCCGTCGGACGAAGGGCCATCGGACGGATGTCCATCGGGCGAATGCCCGTCGGGAAGGTAGAGATGGCCCTGGATGAGGCTGGTTTCGGAATAAAACTGGATGTCCCGGCGCATAGGTTTCTCCCCAAAAGAATTGGAACCGCAAATTGCAAGACCCCCGCATGAAATCGGGGGAAAAACACCGGACAAATTTAACACGACTATTAACAGCCGCGAAACCTTCGAATCAAGAAGGCGACTAAGATCAACCCATCCCTGAGCGGGGAGGTGTTGTGATGAAGCTTCAAATCGCTAACCCTTCCGACACTTACAATCACATGGTAAAACCCAAGATCAACGACCTCATCCACCGCCTGATGGCGCCGGTGGCTCCCGTGGAGCCGACGGTGGCCTGCGGCGAGGTCTATCGGCTGTTCGCCGAGGACCGGTCGGTCCAATCCATCGCGGTGGTTTCGGGCGATGCCCCCATCGGGCTGGTCAACCGTTTCGCCCTGATCGACCGCTTTTCCCGCAGGTTCTTCCGGGAAATCTACGAACGCCGGCCCATCACGGCCCTGATGGAAAAATCCCCCCTGATCGTGGACTGCGGAATCGGGCTGGACGACCTGAGTTCCATCATCGCCGACGAGGAGGAAAAATACCTCTTCGAGGGCTTCATCATCACCCAGGAGGGCAGGTACCTGGGCATCGGCACGGGCCACCGCCTCATCAAGGAAGTCACCGAGCGCAAACAGGCCCAGCTTTACCACCTGGCGCACCACGACACCCTGACCGGATTGCCCAACCGCCTGCTCTTTTTCGACCGCCTGAGCCAGGCCCTGACCCAGTCCGACCGGTCTTCCAAGTCCCTGGGGGTGCTTTTCGTCGACCTGGACCATTTTAAGAAGGTGAATGATACCTACGGCCACCCCGTCGGGGACCTCTTGCTCAAGGAGGTCGCCCAATGGCTTCAACTTTGCCTGAGGGAGGGGGATACGGTGGCCCGGCAGGGAGGGGATGAGTTCACGGTCATCCTGACCGACCTCTCCGACCCGCAGGACCTGGAAAGGGTCTGCCAAAAAATACTCGGCGTTTTCGCCATGCCCTTCAAGATATCAGGCCACGACATTTCGATCACTTGCAGTATCGGCGCCAGCCTATTTCCCAGGGATGGGGATGAAATGGACCCTCTCATCCAAAAAGCCGACACGGCGGTTTACCTGGCCAAACAAAACCGCAATTGTTACCGGATTTACGAAGGCCAGGGAATTGAAAGGGCTAACTAATTGGTCGCTTTGCAAAGTTATCCCCCCCCCTTCCCCCATGCCCCATTGGAAAGAATGACATGGGGCATGGGGACGTCCCCATTTCATTTTTTAATACTTAATGGTGAACTGGGGGTGAAAAAGGGAGGAAGGGGGGTATTAGCTTTTGTTGTGTAACACCCAGAGGCTAACTCCCCCTTTATCCCCCTCTTTCAGAGGGGGGAAGATTAAAAATTAAACCACAGGTGCATTGCGCATAAGCATGCGCAATTCAAGACCTGATCCCTTCGTTCGAAACAAAAAAGGCCCCAGCTGGATTTAGCGGGGGCCTTCCCTATAAGTCTCTATTAATGCTTAAGCCTATGCCAAGGCGGCGCGGAGGGCCGCGTCGTAATTGGGCTCTTCGGTGACTTCTTTCACGATTTCGACATGCTTCACCTTGCCGTCCTTGCCGATGACAAACAGGGAACGGGCTTCCAGGCGCAGTTCCTGGATGTGCGTCCCGTAGGCGTCGCCAAAGGACATGTTCCGGTGGTCCGAAAGGGTCTGGATCTTGATGTTTTCCGCGCCGCAGAAACGGGCCTGGGCGAAAGGCAGGTCGGCGGTGACCGTGACCACCACCACATCCGCGGGCAGTTTGCCGGTTTCCTGGTTGAACCGGCGGGTCTGGATGGCGCAAACCGGCGTATCCAGCGAGGGGGCCACGGAAAGGATGAGGGTCTTCCCCTTGAACTGGTCCAGGGTGACGTCCTGGAGGCTGTTGTTTAAAAGCTTGAAGGCGGGCGCCGTATCCCCCACCTTGATCTCGGGTCCAATCAGGGTCAAGGGCCCGCCCTTAAAAGTAATCACGCCTTTTCGTTCTTGCATGGAAATCTCCTTTGGAAAATCAGTTCACAGCTGGCCCAAATTGATATTCGCAATTTGGATTACCCAATCCCACCCCTCGGCTTGTGGCCTCGTGGTAGGTAACAGTTGGCAGCCCACAGAAATAAAAACCAAGCCATAGTTTTATACAGACCTGGGGTGAAGAAAATAAAGCCTGACTTAAAATAAAAAAGCCCGCCCCAATTGCCCTAAGCAATTGGGACTACCAAGGCCCGCTATTCGCCTTGTAGGCTCATAGCAGGTGGCAATTCGCAGCCCGTTCGGCTCACACCATTCGCTCAAGACTTGTCGGCAGCTAGGTTTTTAAAGACTTCCCTGCGGACTGTGGACTGCGGACTGCCAACTGCCTTTAGATATATTCTTTGTAGATCAGGTACTCAGCCACCAATATTCCGCCCTTGGCGGCGCCCATCTTGGTGTTATGGGACACCAGCATGTATTTCACCCCGTTGGCCAGGGCGTGGTCCGCGCGGACGCGCCCGACGGAGGTGACCATGCCCCCCAGGTTGTCCCGGTCCAGCTTGGGTTGGGGACGGAAAGGGTCCTCCGTAACATCAATCAATCGGGGAGGGCATGTCGGCAAGTTCAAACTGATAAAACCCTTGTCTCCCTTGCCCCAATCCGACATGGCTCGCTTCACCTGGTCTATATTCGCGTTTTTTTTCAACGAAACATAAACCGCCTCGGTATGGGCTTCCAAAACCGGTACCCGGGTACAGGTGGCCGAAACCGGGAAAGCGGCGTCTCGGATGCCCTCGCCCTCGAAAACCCCCAGGATCTTCTGGGTTTCCTTCTCAACCTTCTCTTCTTCCTTCGGAATATAGGGGATCACGTTGTCGATGATATCCAGCGCCGCGACTCCGGGCGAGCGGCCCGCGCCGGAACAGGCCTGCATGGAGGTCATCAGGACTTGTTGGATGCCAAAGTGCTCATGAAGGGGTTTTAAGGTCATGGCCAGGCCGGTGGTGGTGCAGTTGGGCACGGGGGTGACGAAACCTTTCCAGCCCCTGTTCTTCTTCTGGACGGAGATGAGGCGGTCGTGGTCCTCATTGACCCCGGGGATGAAGATGGGAACGTCCTTCTCATAACGGAAGGCGGAGGCGGTGGACACGACCGGGGTGGTCTTGGCGTAGCGGGGTTCCAGGTCCTTGGCGGCGTCCGATTCCACGGCGGTGAAGATCAAATCCACGGTGGAGGCGTCGAGCTTCGAGGCGTCCTGCACGGTTATTTTGGCGAAGGCCGGGTCCAGGGGTTCCTGGCAATACCAGCGGAAGGCGCCGGAGGCGTCGGTGATGGCGTCCTTATAAACCTTGCCCGCCGAACGCTCGCTGGCGGCCAAAGCCACCACCTCGAACCAGGGATGGCCCGAGAGGGAGGCCAGGAACTGCTGGCCCGCCACCCCCGTGGCGCCGATGACCGCGACTGTTTTCTTTTTCATGGTTAAACCCCCGTGAATAATGGACCGGCCCGGCCGGGAATGGCATGCAAGATAGCATATTTGGGCCGGGTTTCAATTAAAACGGCGGGGGGGGTACTGTCTCAATTTGAAGAGAAAACTTTATTTCACCCTCACCCCAACCCTCTCCCGTCGAGGGAGAGGGAGAAAAAAACATTAAAAACCCTCGCCCCTGGTGGGAGAGGGTATGCCGACCTTCCATGAAGCTTTACAGAAGTCGGTATGACCTCAAATATCCTTTGAAATATTTTCAAATATGAAATTTGAGATAGGGTGAGGGGTGAACCTTATGGCGCCTTAATAACCAAACTGAGACACTACCGGCGGGGGGCTAGGGAATCTCGGTTTTGGAACTGGATTCGTAAACCTTCTTCTTCACCGCGACGTCAATGAAACAAAGGTAGATGCCCGGCGGCATGGGACGGTTCTGTTCGTCCTTGCAGTCCCATTTGAATTCATGGGTACCCTTGGCCAGGAAATCGGGGCTGTCGACCTTATTGAACTCAAAAGACCTCACCAGCCTGAAACCGGAGGAATAGACTTTCAGGTAGACCTTTTCCGCCGGGATATTGACCTTCCACTTAAAACTGATTTTCTTTTCCGAGTCGGGTTTCGGGGAGATCTTGAACAGGGCCACGCCGGGGGTCACCGTGGGCGTGGGGGTGATGGTGGGGGTACGGGTGATAGTGGCGGTGGGGGTGCCCGTTTGGGTGGGGCTTCGGGTGATGGTTGGGGTATAGGTTTTAGTCGGGGACCGGGTAATCGTGGGGCTGAGCGTGATCGTGCGGGTAAAGGTTAAGGTGGAGGTCGGCGTGGGCGTCCAGGTGGCGGGCTGGGTGCCCGTGGTGGTGAGGGTGGGCGTGAAGGTGGGGGACGCGCTGGGGGTAAGGGTAGCCGTGAGGGTGGGCGTAAGGGTTAGGGTCGGCGTCGCAGTCGGGTTCGTCCCGGCACCCCAGGCGCCGTTCACCCAAAGGCACAACCCGATCCAGAGAGCGACCTTCATCCGTAACCGGCCCCGATCCATGCCTTATCCGATCTCGGCGCAAACGGCGTCGCCCATTTGGGGACAGGTGATGGCCTTTTCGCCCTTTTTCGCCAGGTCGGCGGTGCGCAAACCCTTTCGTAGCACCTTCTCCACCGCGTTTTCCACGGCGTCCGATTCTTTCTGGAGCTGGAAGCTGTATTTGAGCATCATGCCGATGGAAAGGATCATGGCCAGGGGGTTGGCCTTTCCCGTCCCCGCGATATCGGGCGCCGAGCCGTGGGAGGGCTCATAAAGCCCAAAGCGGATGCTTGCGGGGGCATCCGCACCGGCAACCCCCGGACCTCGGCTTGGGGCCTCGGCCCAGCCAGCTTTTCCCCCAAGGGAAGCGGAAGGCAGCATCCCTAAGGACCCGGTCAGCATGGAAGCCTCGTCGGAGAGGATGTCCCCGAACATGTTAGTGGTCACCAGCACGTCGAATTGTTTCGGTTTTAGGATCAACTGCATGGCCGCGTTGTCCACGATCTGGTGCTCAAAGGCCAGGTCGGGATATTTCTTGGAAACCTCTTCCGCCACGTCGTGCCAAAGGCGGGAGGATTCCAAAACGTTGAACTTGTCCACGCTGGTCACTTTTTTGCGCCGCAACCGGGCCAGGTCGCAGGCGAGGGTCACGATGCGCTCGACCTCGGGGGTGCGGTAGATCTCGGTGTTGACCCCGTAACGGTCCTTCCCTTCCCCGTGGATGCCCCGGGGCTCGCCGAAATAGATGCCCGAGATGAGCTCCCGGACGATGAGCATGTCCACGCCCTCGATGACCTCGCTCTTGAGGGTGGAGGCGTCCTTCAAGGCGTCATAAAGCTTGACCGGGCGCAGGTTGGCGTAAAGGTCGAGTCCCTTGCGGAGGCCCAAAATGCCCGCCTCGGGCCTTTTTTTGTTCTCGATCTTGTCCCACTTGGGGCCGCCCATCGGGGCCTTCAGCACCGCCTGGGACGCCTGGCAGGCCCGGAGGGTGTGGTCCGGAAGGGGGCTGTCGAACTTGTCGATGGCGATCCCGCCCGCGTCCTGGGGTTCGTATTCGAACTTGTGAGCGAACACTTCCCCGACCCGGTTGAGGACCTTTTGCGACTCCGCGCAGATTTCCGGCCCGATGCCGTCCCCGGCAAGAACGACGATGTGAAAGTTCATGGTTAGAAAAGTTCCTTTGGTTTATTGGACACAACGCCCCATTCGGGAAAGGGGTAGTTTAACCAATGAAGATGGGGCCATAAAGAAGCAAAGTAACCGTTCAGGCCCGACAAACCCACGGCCAACACGAAGACACAAAGACACCAAGAAAGGCAAAACAAAGATGAATTTTCCAAGATTTATCAAAACCTTTTCCTTTCCCCGTTCTTTGCGTCTTTGTGCCTTTGTGTTGGAAGTTTTTTTCTTGCCGCTGAACTATGACCTTGTCTTTTATTTCCGTTTCCGGCGCTTCGGCCTGGGTTTGCCCGCGTCATAAGACGCTGGAGGTTCGCCCAGAAGGGGCGGTTCCTCAAGGCGGGAAGCGGCCAAGTCCCTGAAATGCCGGGCGTGTTCCAACAAATTCCGGAGGCTGGCGGCGGAAAGTTCCGCTTCCCAGTCATAGTCCCCCGCCAGCCGTTGGTCGAAGGCCTCCCGGAGCCATTGGTGGGTTGGGGCGGGCATGAGCCCCGTTTTCACGAACCTTTCGCCGAACGCCGAGATGACCCCCTTGTGCGTTGAATAGGAAAGTCCTTTCGTGGACAAGAGCGCCACGGCGCAATAAAACATCGCGTAATACAGCCGCGAGGCGGACGAATCAAGGTCGCCGTCGCGCAGGAGGAGTTCGGCGGAGCGCAGGTAACGGTCGGCTTTCCGGATAATCCTCCGCGAGTCGGGTTTCAAAGCGCCACCAGGTCGGGCCGGATGTTGCGGAGGAAGGGCGTTGAGGCCTTCCGGAATCGGTCGGATGAAACCGGCATGGTTGAAAGCAGTTGGTTGTACTTCAGGCTCACCCGGGAGGCGGTTTCCGCCATGGCGTGGATTTCACGGCCGGCATTCACCGGGCCCCGCAAAACCACCAGGAGGTCCAGGTCGGAACCTGCGTTCCAGGTCCCTTTGGCGTAGGAGCCGTAGAGGTAGAGCGCCTCTAACCGGCGGCCATATAGGCGGCGCAGGTCCACCGCGAAATCGGCCAGGGCTTTCCCGGCCCCCGACCGGATGGAAGCGGTGGATTTGAGGCCGGTTTTCATGACGATTTCCATATATTCTTCAGCAGTTCTTCATGCGATATCGTCCGCTTTTCCCAAATATCCGATTCGCCTTTTTCGATCTTTTGGAGGAGATAGAAGCGATACATAAGATCTTCCAGGTCTATTTTTTCGGGAAGGTTCTTGACCATCTCCGCAACTTGACCTTTCGTTACCGTCAGTGAAGCACCCCCATCCCACGCTTTACCCATTTCATTGTATCAAACCCCAAAAAGAAGTTGGCAGATGGCAGCTGGCAGTTAAAGTCTAACTGCGAACCGCGAACTGCGAACTGCCAACTAGTGTTAAAGCTTAAGCCCCTTCTGGATATCAAAAGCCTCCTTGGGGCCTTTCCGCTCGTGCTTCAAGAGAAGCTTGTTCACCCCGTTCAAGTAAGCCTTGGCGGAAGCCTCGATGATGTCGGTGGAAACGCCCCGGCCGTTGGCCTCTTCCCCATCGGAGGAAACCGTGACCGTGACCTCGCCCTGGGCGTCCCGGCCCTGGGTGAGGGCCTTGAGGGAATAGTTTTCCAGTTTTCCCTTGAAGCCGGTGGCCCGGTCGATGGCGTTGAACACCGCGTCCACGGGGCCGTCCCCGGTGGCGGCCTCCTCCTTCACGGCCTCCCCCTTCTTGACGCGCAGGGTGGCCGTCGGAAGGGTGGTCGTTCCCGCCGAGGTGTGCAGGTAGGTCATCTGGAACTGGTTGGCCGAGGTGTCGAGCTTCTCCTCGATCAGGGCCTCGATATCCTCGTCATAGACGCCCTTTTTCTTGTCCGCCAGGTCCTTGAACTTGGCGAAGACCGCGTCGATGGCCTCGGGCGAAAGGCGGTAGCCCATGTCCTCCAGCCTTTTGCTGAAGGCGTGGCGGCCCGAGTGCTTGCCGAGAACCAAGCGGCTTTCGGGCACCCCGATGTCCTGGGGCGTCATGATCTCGTAGGTCTGCCGGTATTTGAGGATCCCGTCCTGGTGGATGCCGCTCTCATGGGCGAAGGCGTTGGAGCCCACGATGGCCTTGTTGGGCTGCAGCATGAAACCCGTCAGGGTCGAGACCAAACGACTGGCCTTGTAGATCTCCCGGGTGTTGATGCCCGTCTGGTAGGGATAGAGGTCGTGGCGGGTTTTCAGCACCATGACGATCTCCTCCAGGCTGGCGTTGCCGGCCCTTTCCCCGATGCCGTTGACGGTGCATTCCACCTGCCGGGCCCCGTTGCGGATGGCCGAGAGGGAATTGGCGACCGCCAGCCCCAGGTCATCATGGCAGTGGACCGACAGGATCGCCTTGTTGATGTTGGGCACCCGGTTCTTCAGGGTTGCGAGCATATGGCCGTATTCGGTCGGTATGGCGTAACCGACGGTGTCCGGAACGTTCACCGTTTTGGCGCCGCTCTTGATGGCCGTTTCCACCATGCGGCACAGGAAATCCGGGTTGGACCGGGAGGCGTCCTGGGCCGAGAATTCCACGTCATCGGTGAATCGGCGGGCGTACTTCACCGAGTCCGCCGTCGCGTCCAGGGCCTGCTCCCGCGTCTTCTTGAACAGGTAATTCAAGTGGATGTCGGAGGAGGAAATGAAGGTGTGGATGCGGGGGCGCTTGGCGGGTTTCAAGGCCTTTGCGCAGGCGTCGATATCCTTTCGCATGGCCCGGGAGAGGCCGGCGACGACGGTTTTTTTCAGTATGCGGGATACCTTTTCGACGGCGTCCAGGTCGCCGGGGGAAGCCGCCGGAAACCCCGCCTCGATGATATCCACGCCCAGTTTTTCCAGCTGGACCGCGATCTTCAGTTTTTCGGCGGTGTTCAGGCTGGCGCCGGGGGCCTGTTCCCCGTCGCGCAGGGTGGTATCGAAGATATAAACACGCTCACCCGCGGGCGCGGAAGGGGCGGATGCGGAGTTTTTATTTGTCTTTTTGGTTTTCATCGGGAACCTCGTTTTCGGTTTAGGGGTGATCGTTTACTAGGGATTCGGGCTAATTCTTGGTTGGGGCCTTTGCAGGCTTCCTAAGTCGGCCCAGGCTTTTGCGGGTCAGGAACTTGATGATTCCCCAGAACAGGTAAAGGGTTAAAAAGGTAAAGGAGGCTATTTCGAAATCCTCCACCAGGGCGATCAAGACCAGGCCGATGAAGGCCAGGGTCCAGGGCTTGATGAATTCCCGGTTCAGCCTCTTGAGGCTGGGAAAGGGGATGGTGGAAACCATGACCAATGCGATGATGACCGTCAGGATGGGCACCCCGTAGATCTCAAAGGCGTTCTGGTTTTCCTCGTACCAGCCCATGACCTTGTTCAGGAAAACGCCCTTAAAACCGCTCCAGCGCGACAGCATCACGTAGCTGGCCAAAATGCCTGCCGCGGCCGGGCTGGGCAGGCCCATGAAGGAAGTCTTTTCCTCCACCTGGGCCTGGACGTTGAACCGGGCCAGGCGGATTGCGGCGCAGACCACGTAGAGAAAGGTGATGGCCAGGCCCCAATCGCCCATGTAGCGCAAAACCGACAGGTAGATCAGGATGGCCGGGGCCATGCCGAAGGACACCAGGTCGGACATGCTGTCGAACTCCTGGCCGAACTTGGAGGTAGTGTGGGTGGCCCGGGCCACCATGCCGTCGAAGAGGTCGAGGAAAGCGGCGATGACGATCAACCGGGCCGGCCACATGAAGGGGATGTTGTTGCTGCCCGGGAAAAGGGAGAGGGTCAGCGAATCCTTGATGCCCCAGGTGATGGACCAGATACCGGCCACCATGTTGGCCGCGGTGAACATGTTGGGCAGGAGGTAGATGGTCTTGCGCAGGCGGGAGGAGGCGGGCTTTTCCGCCGCATCGGCCCTGTAGGTTTTGGGTTTGAAGACCGCCATTTTAAAATTCTCCTAACACCGTCACTCCAGCCCGGACTGGGTCCCCCTTTTTCACCTTGGGTTTAAACCCCCTCGGCAAAAACAGGTCCACCCGGGAACCCAGCAAAATCCTCCCCAAACGTTCGCCCCGCGCCAACACCACGCCCTTTTCGGCGTCGGTCTTGACCCGGCGGCACAATAAACCCGCGATCTGCTTCAACACCGCCCGGCCCGGGGCCTTGAAATCCTTGCTTCCCTTCAGGTCGATCACCAGGTGGCACTGTTCGTTTACCAGGTCGGCCTTGTCGTCATAGGCGGCCAAGAATTTCCCGGGATAGTAAACCTTCCTGGCCACCTTCCCGTCGAAGGGCATCCGCTGGACGTGGTTGTTCAGGGGGTTCATGAAAATGGCGATATGCACCGATTTTTTCCCCAGGTAAAACTTTTCCACCGCGTCCGTGAGGATCACGATCTTGCCGTCCGCAGGGCTGAGGACCTCCCGGGGCGACAAGGGCCTCAAGGGCCTTCTCTCGAAATCCCTGAAAAAATTCAGGATCAAACCCGCCAAAACCAGGATGACCCCGGCGAGGATTTCGAAACCCCAACCGCCCGTTTCAACGCCCCAAAGCATCACGGCGATCCCCGCCCCCAGGACGGGAAGGGCCATGGACCAGGTTTCAGGCATGAAGGGCAGTCTCATCGTTTCTCCCCCGCCGGCGGTCTTGGGCCGGCTTGCGCTTCGATTACTTCTTGAACCAGCTGAACATGCTGCGGATCTGGGTTCCCACCTTCTCGATCATGTGCTGGGAATCGTTCTTCAGCAGCGCGTTGTAGACCGGCCGGTTGGCCTGGTTTTCCAGGATGAATTCCCGGGCGAAGGAGCCGGATTGGATCTCCGCGAGGATCCTCTGCATCTCGTGGCGGGTGTTGTCGTTGATGATGCGGCGGCCCCGGGTTATATCCCCGTACTTGGCGGTAGTGGAAATCCCGTCCCGCATGCCCGAAATGCCCTTTTCGTAGATCAAATCCACGATCAGCTTCACCTCATGCAGGCACTCGAAATAGGCCACTTCCGGCTGGTAGCCCGCCGCCACCAGGGTCTCAAAACCCGCCCGGATGAGCTCGGTCAAACCGCCGCAAAGGACCACCTGCTCCCCGAAGAGGTCGGTTTCGGTCTCTTCCTTGAAGGTCGTTTCCATGACCCCGGCGCGGGTGCAGCCGATCGCCTTTCCGTAGGCGAGGGCGATTTTCAGGGCGTTGCCCGTCCCGTTCTGGTGAACCGCCACTAGGGCCGGGACCCCCTTGCCTTCCACATAGGTCGAACGGACCAGGTGGCCCGGGCTCTTGGGCGCGATCATGAACACGTCCACGTCCGGCGGGGGGATGATCTGGCCGAAATGGATGTTGAAACCGTGGGAGAACATGAGGGCCTTGCCGCCCTTGAGGTTCGCCTTGATGTCGTTCTTGTAGATGGCGGCCTGGAGGTCGTCCTGGGTCAGGACCTGGATGATGTCCGCCTTGACCGCGATGTCCTTGGCGTCCGTCACCTCGAACCCGTCCGCCTTGGCCTGCTTGATGGCCGGCTCGGACAGCTCGCCGATGATCACCTTGATGCCCGAATCCTTCAGGTTCAGGGCCTGGTTGCGGCCCTGGTTCCCGTAGCCGATGATCCCGACGGTTTTTCCCTTCAGAATATTCAGATCCGCGTCCTGTTCGTAATAAATCTTAGCCATTGCTTTCTCCTTGGATGTTTCGCCCTGGGGCGTTTTGAACCTGTGGGTGGCCAGGCTCCAGCCGCCTTCCTCTTCCTAAAGATTAGACTGGGAGGCCTTCCCTTCCTTCACCTTGATCTTCTTCTCGACTTCCTCATGAACCTTCTTGCCCCGGGAAATCGCCACCTCCCCGGTGCGGACCATCTCGATGATGCCGTAGTTCCTCAACAGATCGATCATGCCGTTGATCTTGCTTTCCTTGCCCGTGACCTCGACGATGAAGCTTTTGAGGGCCACGTCCACGATCTTGCCGTCAAAGCATTGGACGATTTCCATCACCTGGCTTCGGCTTTGGGGCTCGGCCTTGACCTTGATCAAGGCGAGGTCCCGGGCGATGAAATCGTCCTGGGTCAAATCGACCACCTGGATGGTGTCCACGAGCTTGTTGAGCTGCTTTTCCACCTGGTCGATCACCCGATCATCCCCCCGCACCACGATGGTCATGCGGGAAACCTTCGGGTTGTCCGTCACCCCCACCACCAAGCTGTCGATGTTGTAGCCCCGGGCTGAGAACAGGTTGGAAACTCGGGACAGGACCCCCGCGTTGTTATGCACCAGGACCGAAATGGTGTGCCTCATTTGCGCCCTCCCTTGGAGCGGGGCGCGAACGCCTTGGCCTGGGCGACGACCCTTTCCCGATCCTGTTCCTTGGAAACCACGATGTCCTTCACCGATCCGCCCGCGGGAACCATGGGATACACGTGCTCCTCCGGGTCCACCACCAGGTCCACGATGCAGGGTTCCTTCGAGCGGAACACCTCCTCGAGGGTTTTCGTGGCGTCCTTGGGCGTTTCCGCCCGGTAGCCCTTGATGCCGTAGGCCTCGGCCAGCTTGACGAAATCGGGCTGGGCCGGGATGGAGGTGGAAGCGTACCGCTTCCCGAAAAACAGGTCCTGCCATTGCTTGACCATGCCCAGGAATTTGTTGTTGAGGATGATCACCTTCACGTTCAGGTTGTGCTGTTTCACCACGGCCAGTTCCTGGAGCGTCATCTGGAAACTGCCGTCCCCGGCGATATCCACCACCGTGGCGTCTGGGAAAGCGAAAGCGGCCCCGATGGCGGCCGGAAAGCCGAAACCCATGGTGCCCAAGCCGCCCGACGTGATCCACCGGCGGGGCTTGTTGAAGCGGTAATACTGGGCCGCCCACATCTGGTGCTGGCCCACCTCGGTCGTGATGATGGCGTCCCCTTTGGTCAGGCGGTAAATCTCATCCACGGCGAACTGGGGCAGGATGGGCCCGTTGGGATCTTGCTTGAACGCGAGCGGGTATTTTTTGTGCCAGGCATCCAACTGGTCATACCACTCATCGTAGTCATGCGAACCCACTTTTTTCGAGAGGGTGTCCAGGATGATCCGCATGTCGCCGAGCACATGCGCGTCCACCTTGACATTTTTATCGATGGAGGTCGGGTCCACGTCGATGTGGATCTTCTTGGAGAGCGGCGAGAACTCGGATATCTTTCCCGTCACCCGGTCGTCGAACCGGCTGCCCACGGCGATCAGCAGGTCGCAATGGGACAGGGCCATATTGGCCCGGTAGGACCCGTGCATGCCCAGCATGTCGATGAATTGCCGGTCATTGGCCGGATAAGCCCCCAAACCCATCAGGGTCAGGGTGACCGGTATATTCGTCTTGCGCGTGAACTTGTAAAAGGCGTCCGAGGCCCCCGCGTTGATGATCCCGCCCCCGGCGTAAAGGAGGGGACGGCTGCGCGTGTCGGATGAGTTCGGCCATCTTATCGATCTGGGAATAATCGATGGGCGGCACGAACTTCGAGAGGGAGATGGTGGAATGCTTGGGATAGGGCACTTCCGCGGAGGAGGCCGCGATGTCCTTGGGGATATCCACCAAAACCGGCCCGGGCCTTCCTGAGCGGGCGATGAAAAAGGCGTTCCGCAGGATCTGCGGGAGTTCCTGGATGCTTTTCACGAGGTAATTGTGTTTCGTGCAGGAGCGAGTGATGCCCACCACGTCCGCTTCCTGGAATGCGTCGGTGCCGATCATGGCCGAGTGCACCTGCCCCGTGATGGCCACGAGGGGAACGGAATCCATGAGGGCGTCGGTCAAACCGGTGATCAGGTTCGTTGCCCCAGGACCGGAGGTGGCGATGCAGACCCCCACCTTTCCGGTGACCTTGGCGTACCCTTCCGCCATATGAATGGCGCCCTGCTCATGGCGCGTGTCGATGAGCCGGATGCGGTCTTTGTTCTGGTAGAAAGCATCGAATATCGGGAGAACCGCCCCACCGGTGAGTCCCCAAAGCATTTCCACGCCCTCATCCACTAAAATATCCACCACCATTTGGGCTCCGGTTTTGAGCTTGGGTTTATGTTTTTTCATCTTTTTTCTCCTTACAAGGCTTCCCCCAAGGGGGAAAGCGCTAGATTTTACAATAATTCACCAATTGCGGTAATAAATAGTGGTTAAAACCCAATAAACAATAGGCTTTTATTGCTTTTAACCATTAATACCAAGCTGGGTGAACCATCAGGGGGGAAAACCGGGGCTTAAAATAAAAAAGCCGCGGAACCCCTGGCGGGGCTCCGCGGCCTGGTAGCCGTCTTTAGGAGCGAACCGCCTCCGGACGCAATACAAGTACCAGTACCAAAAGCACTAAGTTGATTGCGATCCCGAAGGCCATGGAAAACTCCTTGAATGAACTGCAGGGGAAATATACCTTCCTTGGGTTTGGGTGTCAAGAGAAGCGCGTTTGTCTATATATTCCAACCCCTTTTGCTGAATTTTCCCAATGAGTCACGAAAAAAGGCCTGCCCTTCATGGACAAATTTAGAACTTATTTTAGGAGAGATGGGCAAGTCGTTTTTTCCTATAAATCTTAACGGGACAATGGCTTTGACATAAGTTATTCAAGAAAGATTTAGTTGTTGCGGTTTTCACCTTCTCCCCTGGAGGGAGAGGGTTTGTTTTTAAGTTATGCCAAGTGCATAGTTCTGAATCTTAATAAGAAAAATGACTGGGCTTCTTCCCATCGCGCGAGGATCAAGAGGACCCGATCCATTGGATAACAATAAAAAATATAACCGCAATGATGATCAATACCAATCCATAACCGCGGATATCCTCCCACCAAATCAGGCCATCCTTCCGGGTAAGGGACCGCTTCAACCGTCCCCAAAAGAACAAAACCAAAGGCAACAACACAATGAATACCAAAGCTCCAACAGCTACATCATTTTGCAGATCAGGCTTTTTGAGCATCCTCATCGCAATGAAAACAGCCATCAAGGCGGATAGGGCGTGGAACATCCAAAAGAGAACGTATTTCAAAAGGGATGGGGGAACTTGGAAAAAAACCAGGGAGGGATGGTTGATTTTGACAGGATTAGAATGGATTTCCCGGGGAAGACGAGTCCCGCAGCGAAGGCAGAATCGAAGATGCTTCCCGTGGATAAAAACACTTGGCTGGGCATAACAATGTTTATGGGGACAAACTTGAATGATCCACGCAAGGGAGACAGCGAACCATGCGCACAGGACCCCCTGGAGTAATAGCCCTAGATATAGGAACCGATACTCGAAGGAACCCGTCACAAATGTTAAAAATATATTCAGGAAAAAAAACCAGAACCAGGGCTCGAGGATTCGAATGGTTTTAAATTCTTCTGAAACCTCAATGAAAAATCGCCATCCCTTGCCAACCGCCCACAATACTATGACGAAAACCAATATTGTTTCCCAACTCACGCTTCGTCTCCTCTAATTATTCACCTATTTTAGGCATGAACCCCACGGCAACGAAATGGGATAAACTTTTTAACGAATAAAAATATATAGGTATTTTATGGGATGCGAATACCCAAAAACGAAGAATCCCCTCGCCGGATCACCGGAAAACGGAACAACCCATGAATTAACCGCGAATCCATGCAAGGATTAGTCCGATGGCTAATAGGAATATCCAGAGGGAAAAAAACCACCGGGCTGTTTTTGAAAAACGGTCAATGGGATCGCCCGATAATTTCCGCACCTGAAGAACCAAAAGATAATTCAAAAAACAAAGGAAATAAGCCCCGAAAGCCAGGGGGGCCCTTTGTCCCATGAAACGAAAGGACTGAAATAAGAGAAGGCAGGAAAGCCCAAAATAAAAACCCATCCAACCCCACACGCTTTGAATGATCCAAGAGGGAGCGGATCTTTTATCCTTCGGATTTTCATTCAAGCCAAACCCAAATATTTCAAGCCCATGAAAATAGAGCCGGACCCAAACGAATCCCAAGCCTAAAACCGCGAGGAAAGATAAGGAGTGTGATTCTTGATAAAGCGCCGTGGCTGTATCAACCCACAAAAAGAAATAGGACAAGGCCCAAAGATTTCCAATCACCCCCGGGGAAATATTAGGAATCCACTCCACCATAAGGGTTCCTAAGGTTGTAACCAAAAGCGCTGAAAATAAAATCAACCCCTTTACCCAAACCGCCATGGAAAGATCGGCCCATTCGTTGAGTGCCAGAAGCCCATGGTTTTCATAAAAAAGGGGAATATTGATGATAAAAAGAAAATATAGTGCGGAAGAAAGAACCAAGAAAAGGAACCCTTGAAAAGCCACACCCCATTTGAAAGCCACGTTGATACCTTTTTTTCGTTTTTTAACAGGGTAATTAAACGTTAGGACAATAGAGGTTTTTCAGTGGTTTTTATAGCTTTTTCGCAATCATGATTTGTCGCATAATTTATATTTTTAATCTGTGTTAGTTTTGATTTGTCTTAGTTCTTTTATAAATATACGAATTAATAAGGTTTATAAGTCGTTGAATCATAATATAACGCAATATAACATAACGTTGCTTTCGTTATGAGTCTAATTTATCTAACAAGCTAAATAGATAGTTAATCCAAGGAGGAAAGTGATGAAGCAGAAATGGTCTAAAGAAAAGATCGTAGAGACAATTAAGGATTTACAGCGCCAATCCATAGACATCTCTGCGAGCAATATCTCAAGGAATTACATACCCCTTTTCACGGCTGCCTGCTCCAGACGTTATTTCTCCAGCTGGGCCAACGCCGTAAAAGCCGCCGGGATTGATTACGATCAAATTTTGGAAGCTGGTAAGGCTCGTCGCCGCAAGAAACTTACGAAATGGTCGAAAGAAGAGGTTTTAGAACAGGTACGGTTAGCGGAATCAAAAAACCTTTTAACGACTTATCGGGATCGTTTGGCCCTCTATTCAGCCGCCCGCCGGGAGTTTGGGAGTTGGAAACAAGCCTTGGAGGTCGCAGGCTACCGCCTGACAAAGGGTGCCCATAAAAATTCAAATCAAATATTCAAAAAGGAAGAGGCTGCCGCCTTAAACCAGGCCCCTTCCCTCTCTTAAACCGAGCCTCGGGGAACCAGTCTTTATCGGATAAGGGCCAGTTTTTTCGTTACCGACTGGTTCCCTGAACTAATGTTATAAATATAGATCCCGCTCGCTAAACGGCTCCCCGCTTGATTGACCCCGTTCCACGAAACCTGATTAACCCCCGCTTGCGTTTGTCCTGCGTTGACGGCCTGTGAATAGACCAGGATCCCTGAGATATCAAATATTTTTATCACGACATTTTGTTGGGTTGGAAGGGTAAAGGCAAAGGTGAGGCGGCCATCCCGGCTCGGATTCGGAAAGCAAAGTGTGGTGTTTTCTGAAAATTTGAGATCCCCAAACGAAACCAGCATGGGGGTGGGAGAGGCGGTTGGAACCTCTTCTTGGGTCAGAATCTTTATTGAGTTTGTCCGCATATGGGTCGTGACCAAATCCACGGTACCTGAGTTCTTCGTGTCCAAGGCGGCGACTTCCACCGGGCCAAAACTGGAAACCGCATCGGAGGCGACCTTTAAACTTTGTAAGGCTTGAAACAAACTGCCATTCCATTGAAAAAGATCCAAAAGATCAGAGTCGCGGTTGGCGATGACAACAACCGGCGCTTCCCCCTTGTTAAGATTTGCGACGGCCAGGCCGTTAGGATGGGCCCCGCTCGTAGTCAAAGGCGGCTGTAAAACGAGCGTCCCATCTTTATGTTGAAGATATATCCAAACCGTGTTTTTTGTAAAATCGGTCGTTACCAAATCGGCCCTTCCATCCTGGTTTATATCGGCAATTCGAAGGTCGGAAAGATTCGCTCCAGGGGTTGGGCAGAGCGTCTCCGTGAGGGTATAAGAAGAAAGATCATTCGGGGATGAGATGGATGGACGCAAGACCGCCAATTGCCCAGTCCCTAGGCAGGCCACGACGATTTCATTCACCCCATCCCCATGCAAATCGCCCACTGCGACTTGCGCCGGGCCAGGCGGCACGTTGTAATCGTGACGAACCCCCAATTTACCGTTTTTTATTTCGTACAGAGAGATTTGGTTCGCTCCATACTCGGCAACCGCCGCAAAAGCCGCTCCTCCAACCTTGGTTGTCCCGTAACTTACCCCGACAGGCTGGGAAAGGGTCGGGCTTTCATCCGTTTTTTGAAACTTCGCCCCATCCCACCCGAACATTTGCAAAAGCCCTGCATCGTAACAGGAGACAAGGAGATCATCTTGACCTGAAAGATTGGGAACCGTCGCCAATCCACGGGGACTCCAACCGGTAGAAATTTCCGTCAATAGGGACAATCCTGATGAAGTGGCGGTAAAAACTTGGATACGGGGAATTTGTTGATTGAGTATGCTTTGAGGGGTTGATTGTCCTATGAATGTGGAAGAACCAAAATCCGCAACCGCGAGGCAAGACGCGGAGGATCTTATGAAATGCCCAACCGCCAAGCCCCTGGGGGAGGATCCTGTTAAAATGGAACCGGGTTGTTTAAAGTTATAAACTCCACCCCAAAGGAATACCGGGAACGAAACTACATAAAAAACAAAAATCAGTTTTAAATTTTCAACCATCCTTTTCTCCTCCTGCATACCAATGATGATGACATTTTACCCCCGATTTCATAAAACTATCAAAAGACTAGGACAGGGAAAAAACTCAATGATTTAAGGAATTTTTAATGTAATCAGAAATAAATTTTTGGATCGGGAAGTTAAAACTTACAAGCCATCGCTAGGATTGGATGGTTGTTCTCAAACAAAACAACGGGGTTTAAACCGTGTTCATTATTGTAATCCTGCGCGGCGGTGGGAGCATGAGCCATGTCAACAATCCAAAAGCCACCAAAAGCTATAATACCACCCCAAATTAGGTTCGTTCCTATCGCCGTGGCATTATTGGTGTCTCCTAATAGGCCCCCAGAAAAATCTGTTGTGTCGGACTTAATCAAGGCGCCCAAACCCACCGAAAGCACCGACAAAACTTCTCCACCTAATAAAACATCACCCGTAATGTCGTCACCCGCGTAAAAATGCCCGTACCCGTGAATAAGTAAGCCAGGGAATAAAGCTAAAAGAAAAGCTTTGTTGGGATCTTTATAAAAATATGTTTGATGGTTGGTTTCAAGGCTTCCTGAAAGACCAGGGTCGGAAATTTGGGCCGAAAGGAAAGTTTGGCTTAATATTAAAAACATTCCCAATAAGAGAAAAATAAACCGCCGAGAAATGAATGTCATAGTTTTCTCATTTTACGTAACGGAATGGAAGCGGTCAAAAGAAAATTCCAATAACAATGGAATTAGTCCCAAACCTTTTATGACGTAACAACCTCTTTTGAGGCCTTAGAATCCCCGGTCGTTTTTACGCCCTCTTCCGTTGCTTCTTTACCTTTTTTCGTCTTTTTAACTGTAGCTGGTTCGGTCGGCTTTTCCTCAACAGGGCGGTCAACTAACTCAAGAAAGACCATTTCCGCGCCATCACCTGCGCGAAATCCCAGTTTTAGAATTCGTGTATACCCACCCTTGCGTTGGGCATAACGATAAATCAAAGTTTTAAATAGTTTGTTGACAACTTCTCTTTCTCTCAAAAACCCAAGCGCTTCCCTTTTTGAGGCAAGAGTTTCCTTTTTGGCGGTGGTGATCATCTTCTCGGCAAACCGGCGAACTTCTTTCGCACGCATTTTGGTGGTTTTGATCCGCTCGTGCTTGAATAACGAGGTCACCATGTTTCTTACCATAGCTCGGCGATGGGCCGGTTGGACCCCCAATCGTCCATGGTGGGACTTATGCCGCATTGATGTTCTCCTATCGTTACTTTGGGTTAAACTGCAGCTTCCACACGGGGAAGGGCGGGTGATTTACCTTTGGCCAGGATCGCATCCACGTCCATACCAAAAGACAAACCCATCCCGCTCAGGATTTCTTTGATTTCATTCAAGGATTTCCGTCCGAAATTCTTGTATTTCAACATGTCGGTTTCGGTTTTCCGAACCAAATCCCCGATGGTCTTGATGCTAGCGGTTTTAAGACAATTCGCCGATCGGACGGACAACTCCAGTTCCTCAACGCTTTCATTCAGCAATTCCCGGAGCCTTTCTTCTTCTTCGCTAACAGCGTCATCTTGAGCGGACGGTTCTTCCTCAAAATTAATGAAAATCTGGACCGAATCTCGCAAGATTTTAGCGGAATGGGCGAGTGCATCTTCCGGATGAATACGACCATCCGTCCAAATTTCAATGATGAGCTTATCATAGTCTGTCATTTGTCCAATACGGGCTGACTCGACCGAATATTTAACCTGGGTAACCGGGGTAAAAACCGAATCAATCGGGATCACCCCGATCGATTGGCCTTCCCGCTTATTTCGATCTGAAGGCGCATAACCCCGGCCTTCCGCGATCTCAATGGTAACATCCAAAAGAGCGTCTTCTTCCGTCAGGGTGGCCAAATGCAATTGGGGGTTAAGTATCTCCACATCGGAATCGATCTGGATATCCGCTCCAGTAACCTTACGCTCCCCTTTGACATTGAGCCGGAGGGTTTTAGACCCCGAACCAAACATTTTTATTTTAAGTTCCTTGAGGTTTAAAATTATTTCCGTCGTATCTTCCACCACTCCTGGAATCGATGAGTATTCGTGGGAGACGCCCTCGAATTTCACGGAAGTAACTGCCGCCCCCGAAATAGAAGACAGCAATACCCTCCTTAACGAGTTTCCAATCGTATGGCCATAACCTCTTTCAAAAGGTTCGGCGATAAATTTTCCATAGGTCGGGCTTAAGGATTCCTTTTCATAATCTAAAAACTTTGGAATCTGAACATTACCGATTTGCATGATCCCTCCTGCGGGGTTGTCCTAGTTACTTTGAATATAATTCGACGATGAGTTGTTCCTGCACCGGCAAGGCTATTTCTTCTTTGGTCGGCACCTTCTTAAAAACACCCGAAAGAGTGCCCGTGTCCACATCTAACCATTCCGGAACGCCCCTTTTTTGAAGCTGTTCCATGGATTTTTTCAAGATCACGTTTTCTTTGTATTTTTCGGTGACAGCTACCTTATCCCCCGCTTTCAACGTATAGCTGGGAATGTCGACCTTTTTCCCGTTCACCAGCACCTGTCCATGACGGACCACTTGACGCGCTTGTGTGCGTGATTCGGCAAAACCCATCCTATAAATCGTATTATCCAAACGCTGTTCCAATAATTGGAGCAGGGTTTCGCCCGTTACCCCTTTTTTACGGGAAGCGATAACGAAATATCTGCGGAATTGTTTTTCCAACACGCCGTAAATGCGTTTAACTTTTTGCTTCTCACGCAATTGAAGTCCATATTCGGTGTCTTTACGGCGTTTTTGGCCGTGTTGACCGGGAGCATATCCGCGCCGTTCAAAAGCGCATTTATCCGTTTCACAACGGGTTCCCTTCAAATAAAGCTTCATTCCCTCCCGCCGACAAATCCGGCATACGGACTGGTCACTCATTCAGAGGCTCCTTTACACGCGCCGGCGCTTGGGCGGCCGGCAGCCATTATGGGGGACGGGGGTCACGTCCTTTATCATTGTAATCACCAGACCGCTGGTTTGAATGGCGCGGATGGCGGCTTCACGGCCCGACCCAGGACCTTTCACGTAAACTTCCACTGACTTCATCCCCGCATCGACGGCCTTTTTGCCTGCCGTCTCAGCTGCGACTTGGGCAGCAAATGGCGTCGACTTACGACTTCCTTTAAAATTCATTGATCCCGCCGAAGACCAAGCCACCACATTTCCCCTTGGATCGGTTACAGTTACCAACGTGTTGTTAAAAGTACACTGGATGTGGACCACCCCATTACGGGGGGCCTTTTTCCCTTTTTTGGATGCGACTGAAGGTGAAGTTTTATCCGTGACCGCAGGGGTCTCAGCCTTCACTTCTTTTGAATCCGGTTTTTCTGTCACTCGTTTCTCCTTCATTTCCCCTAAAAAAGCGGGCACTTAAACAATCCTATTCTTCCTTTTTACGACCGCTTCCTACCGTCTTTTTGGGCCCTTTACGGGTCCGTGCATTCGTTTTGGTCCTTTGGCCTCTCACCGGTAGCCCTTTCCGATGCCGACTTCCCCTAAAAGTTCCAATGTCGATCAAACGCTTGATATTCATGGAAATTTCCCGCCGCAAATCACCTTCCACTTTGATGTTTTCAGTATTTAGGGTATTCGTGATCCGGGCCACTTCATCATCCTTTAAGTTTTTGACCCTTACGTCAGGATTAACATTCGCCTTCGTCAAAATTTTGCGGGCCAGATTAGGTCCAATCCCGTATATATAAGTCAATCCCACTTCCACACGTTTTTCCTTTGGTAAATCCACTCCAGCTATACGTGCCATAATTCTCCTCTTAACCCTGACGTTGCTTGTGTTTGGGATTGATGCAAATCACACGAACCACACCCTTCCGGCGTATGACCTTACATTTATCACAAATCGGCTTAACGGATGACCGAACCTTCATTTTCAACCTTCTTTCAATCTTTGTGGTTTTAGTATCTCACTTAAACCGGTAGGTTATCCTACCCCGGTTTAAATCATAAGGAGACAATTCCACCGTTACCCTATCACCCGGAAGGATACGAATAAAATTCATTCGCATTTTTCCGGAAACATGCGCGAGAACAACGTGCTTGTTTTCCAGCTCCACCCTGAAACTGGCGTTCGGAAGGGCCTCGATGACCGTTCCTTCTACCGAAATCGCTTCTTCCTTGGCCATAAGCCTCCATCCCGAGGACTATGCTACCCGGGTCAGGTTTTGAGGCCCCTCGGCCAAGACTGCGATGGTATCCTCAAAATGGGCGGAGAATTTACCATCTTTCGTCACCACTGTCCAGCTATCCTCCAGGACCTTCACTTCATCAACACCTGCGTTTACCATTGGCTCCAATGCCAAACACATACCCGCTATAATCCGGGCACCTTGGTGGGGAATCCCATAATTCGGGATTTGCGGCTCTTCATGCATCGCCTTGCCTATTCCGTGGCCTACATAATCTTTAACCACTGAAAAGCCGGCTTTTTCCACAAATGTTTGAATCGAGTAACCGATATCTGAAATACGGTTTCCAACCTTCACTGCATCAATTCCAATATCCAAAGCTTGTTGCGTGATATCCAACAACCGCTTTACTTCTTGAGAAACTTTACCGACAGGAAAGCTTCTAGCCGAATCACCGCAAAAACCTTTGTAAAAAGCCCCGATATCGATGCCGACAATATCCCCTTCTTCCAAGATACGCTTGCTTGGTATACCATGTACCACTTGTTCATTTACAGAGGTGCAAATGGTTGCGGGATACCCGTGATAACCTAGAAAAGCCGGGATACAATCATGCTTTTTGAGGAAATCGCTAGCGAAACGATCCAACTCCTTGGTCGTAACACCCGGTCTAATTTTATTTCCCAGTTCTAAAAGCGCTTCTCCAACTACCCTTCCACTGATCTGCATGAGTTTTAATTCTGATTCGGTCTTGATTGTAATCACGACCCTAAGGCCACCTTTTCCAAAACCTCAATAATTCGAGGAAAAGAGATTTCAAAAATTTCCTCGCATGAAACACGTTTTAATAATCCTTTCTTTTCATAGAAGGATATCAAAGGCTCAGTGTCTTTTTTATATACCATCAACCTATTTTCAATGGTCTCAGGTTTATCATCTGTTCGTTGAATCAGCTCTTTACCGCACTTGTCACAAATCCCCTCGAGCAGAGGTTTCATCGTTTCCACGTTATAGGTCGCACCACAAGCAGGGCAAACCCTTCTTCCTGTTAACCGGCGAATGAGAACTTGATGGCTTACTTCTATTTTTAAAACACCATCCAGTTTTATTTTCATTTCTTTAAGCATACCTTCAAGACTCTCGGCCTGAGGGACAGTGCGCGGAAAACCATCTAGAATAAAACCGGAATGGGCATCTTCTTTTTTTATGCGTTCACGGATTAATTCTATGACAACGGAATCAGGAACTAATTCACCTCGCTTCATGAATTCCTGGGCCTTCAAGCCTAATTCTATTCCCGCCTTGATCGCTGAACGGAGCATGTCGCCAGTCGAAATTTGAGGAATGGAGTATTTTTTCACCAATGCAGAAGAGTAAGTTCCCTTCCCCGCACCCGGTTCGCCTAAAAGGATAATTCGCATTAGAACGCGCTCCGTCCTTTTAGTCGACCCTTTTTCATAAAACCGTCGTAATGCCGCATTAATAAATGAGATTCAATTTGCTTCATGGTATCCAAAGCGACTCCGACAATGATCAAAAGGGACGTCCCGCCGAAATAAATTGGAATATTCAAGTTTCTAACGAACAAGTCAGGGAATACTGCCACGGCACAAACCGCCAATGCGCCCCAAATGGTAATACGGGTCAACGTTCGATCAATAAATTCGGCGGTTTGCTGACCAGGTCTAATCCCGGGTATAAAACCGCCGTATTTTTTCATGTTTTCCGCAAGATCCGTCGGATTGAAGGCAATAGCGGTGTAAAAGTAACAAAAGAAAACAATTAATAGGGAATAAAGGCCGTAATAAATGAGGGCCCCTGGCGCTAAATTTCTTGTAACAAAATCCATCAATTCATAAGCCCAACTTTGTTCCAACCCTCTTTCCGATAGAACACCTTGAACATATTTGGCAATCTGAGAAGGAAATACCAAAATTGAAGAAGCAAAAATAACTGCGATAACTCCAGAATAGTCTACTTTTAATGGCAATTGAGTTGATTGTCCTTTAAATACTTGTCGTCCCACAACACGAGTTGCGTATTGAACCGGAATTTTCCTCGCACCTTGTTGCAAAATTACAATGAAGGCAATGGTGGCCACAGTGAAAGCAATGAAAAATAGGACGGCTAATAAATTAACGGATCCAATTCGGACCAGTCGAAATGTATCCCGTAATTGACCGGGTAAGCCCGCCACAATTCCAGCGAAAATGATCAGTGAAATTCCGTTTCCAACGCCGTATTCCGTAATTTGTTCCCCCAACCACATGATGAAAATCGTGCCAGTGGTCAAGGCTAAGACCGTCATCAATTGAAAACCGATTCCCCAATGGTAAACAGCGTTATCTCCGAAGGATTTCAATAGATAAGTGGTTCCCGTTCCTTGAATGATACAAAGGCCTACCGTGCCAATGCGGGTGTATTGGGTGATCTTTCTACGCCCCGTCTCCCCTTCTTTCGATAGTTTTTCCAAGGTTGGAATCACCGCAGTTAAGAGTTGAAGGATAATGGACATGCTAATATAAGGCATAACACCTAATGCGAAGACGGATGATTGTTTTAAAGCTCCGCCGGAGAACAGGTTTAAAAATCCCAATATCCCTCCCCCTTGGCCTGAAAAATACTGGTTTAGAAATAAAATATTGATGCCAGGAATGGGGATATGAATGCCAATGCGGTAAACCAAGAGGATTAAAAAGGTAAAGATAACCCTATTTTTTAATTCTGGTACCCGGAAAATATTTGCGAAGGCCGAAAACACTTACAGGACCTCCGTGCTTCCGCCAGCCGACTTGATTTTATCAATTGCGGATTTACTAAACGCATTGGCCTTGACCGTAAGAGATACCTTACATTCTCCTTCGCCCAAAACCTTTACCAGATCACCTGTCTTTATAAGGCCCTTTTCTTTTAGTTGCAAAGGACCCACCATTGTTCCAGTGGGAAATATTGAAAGTGCTCCCACATTCACCACTTCATATTTGATTTTATCTAAACTCTTAAAACCACGAATAGGAAGACGACGGTAAATCGGGGTTTGTCCACCTTCAAAACCAGGCCGTACACCCCCGCCGGTTCTGGAATTTTGACCTTTACTTCCGCGGGTCGCCGTTTTTCCATGACCCGAACCTGGACCCTTTCCAACAATTTTTTTTCGTTTAACTGAACCCTTTTTAGGTTTCAATTCTGAGATTTTCATTCCTAAGCCTTTTTATTTTTGAATTTGGATTAAATAATCAATTTTGGACAACATACCCCGGATGACTGGGGTATCGGGCTTAATTACCGTTTGACGAATTTTCCTTAATCCCAAAGCCTCTGCAATACGCACATGCTGGGGGTGACGGCCATTAAGACTCTTCGTAAGTTTTATTTTAAGTTCAGTCATGATTTCACCGGACCCGTAAGACTTTCGACGGTTTTACCCCGGAGAACCGCAACCATTTCGGGAGAACGGATCTCACTTAGTCCCTTTAAAGCAGCTTGAACCACGTTAAACACGTTATCCGACTGAATAGATTTGGTTAACACATCATGAATTCCGGCCAGTTCACAAACAGCTCGGACACCACCACCAGCAATGATTCCCGTTCCCGGAGCAGCCGGTTTGAGCAAAACCCGAGATGCTTTAAATACTCCGATCACTTCGTGATAAATCGTCACGCCTTTCAATGGCACTTGGATTAAATTTTTCTTGGCGTCGTCAACCGCCTTTCGGATCGCGTCAGGAACCTCACTTGCTTTTCCCGTTCCGATCCCGACAAAACCATGCCCGTCACCCACCACCACTAAAACGGAAAAGCTAAACCGCCGACCCCCCTTGACCACTTTGGCCACGCGGTTGATATGTACTACTTTTTCTTTTAAATCAAGTTTGGAAGAATCAATTCGAGCCATGGTATTCCTTCTTTAAAATTTAAGGCCGTTCGCACGAGCGGCTTCTGCCAAGGCTTTGATCCGGCCATGATAGATGTAACCACCCCTATCAAACACGACTTGAGTGATGGATTTTTCCTTAGCTAATTTGGCGATTTCTTCCCCCACCGCTTTTGCCGCTTGCAAATTACCACCGTTTTTTAATTGGCTTCTCATTTGGTGGTCAAAGCTTGCCGCCGCCGCCAAAGTAACTCCCTTTGAATCATCAACTATTTGCGCCGTGATATTTTTAGCGCCACGGTGCACCACCAAACGGGGACGCTCAGAAGATCCAGATACCTTTTTCCGAATCCGCTCGTGACGATGACTACGCTTATGATGTTGTAATTGCGACTGCATTCAGTAACTCCTCTATTTAGCGCCGGCTTTTCCAGTCGCGCCGGTTTTTCCTACCTTTTTACGGACTCGTTCTCCCAAATATCGTATTCCTGTTCCTTTATAGACTTCAGGTGGTTTCACCCTTCGTATTTTTGAGGCGGTTTCACCTACCAGATATTTATTAATACCTTTAACCGTCAAAAGGGTTTGCTTTTCAATGTCAACGACGATCCCTTTGGGTAAATCCATCACTACCGGATGGCTAAATCCCAGAGTCATGGTCAACTTGCCCTTTTCCAAGGCCGCCCTATAGCCCACACCTTGAATTTCAAGTTTTTTCTCAAACCCGGTTGATACGCCTATAACCATATTTTTTATGAGTGCGTGGATTAACCCGTGTTGGGCCCCGGCTTCTCGAGTGTTTCCTAAGGGCCCTTCAATGATCGAGACTTTTAATTGTTTATCCTGTGTTTCCACCTTCAAGCTCGGAAGAATTTCCTGTGTTAAGGTTCCCTTCGGGCCTTCCACGGTCACTAATTTTCCATCAACCTTTACCTTCACTCCGGGCGGCAGATCCATCGGTTTTTTGGCGATACGGGCCATGACTTCTCCTAATTATTCAACTTAAACGTCATCAATGAATGAGGCACAAAACTTCACCGCCCACACCCTGCTGACGGGCTTGCTGATCCGTTAATAGCCCTTTCGAGGTGGAAATGATCGCGATACCCAAGCCACCAATGACTTTAGGTACGGTTGATTTTCCAGTGTAATGGCGACGGCCAGAACGGCTAATCCGATCGATTTTTGTAATAACTCTCTCTCTCTTATCACCATATTTCATGGAAATACGGATTACGGAGGCTTTGCCTTTTTCTTCAACCACCTTGTAATTCTTGATGAAACCTTCTTCCGACAGTATTCTTGCGATTTCCAACTTTAACTTAGAGAAAGGGATATCCACTTTCTCTTTATACATGTGGTTCGCATTACGAATCCGGGTCAACATGTCCGCGATAGGGTCCGACATTGCCATTTTATTTCTCCTGTTACCAGCTTGCCTTAACCACGCCGGGAATTTTTCCCTCACCAGCGAGATTTCGGAAACATATACGACACATCCCGAATTTTCTAATGTAAGCCCTTGGGCGGCCACAAAGATTACAACGGGTATAAGCCCTAACCTTAAATTTAGGTTTTTTCTTTTGTTTGTTAATCAAGCACTTTTTTGCCATTGAATCTCCTAGTTCCTAAAGGGCATGCCCAAAAGCCTCAACAATTCTTTAGCTTTTTCGTCATCCTTAGCGGAAGTCGCAAAGGTAATATCCATTCCATGAATGGATTGAACGTTATCAAAATTGATTTCAGGGAAAATGATCTGTTCTTTTAACCCCAATGTGTAATTTCCCCTACCGTCAAAGGATCGAGTGGGAACTCCCCGGAAATCTCGGATTCGGGGTAACGCCACCATGAATAATCTTTCCATGAATTGGTACATACGATCCCCTCGAAGGGTAACCTTCGCCCCCAATGGCTGGTTGGCACGCAGTTTAAAATTAGAAATTGCCTTTTTGGAGCGCGTTACCGATGGCTTTTGCCCACTAATCAACGCGAGTTCATCAACCGCCATGTCCAACAACTTGATGTTATTTTCCGAAGCCGCCTTACCAACACAAACGTTGATGACAATCTTATCAACTTTAGGAACCTGCATTATGTTACCGATTCCAAATTTACTCATCAAAGCGGGAACAACTTCCTTAAAGTATTTTTCTTTTAGTATCGTGCTAGTTACCGTAGCCATCGTTACTTTTCCTTATCCAGTATTTCACCGCATTTTTTACAGGAACGTACTTTTTGCCCGTTTGCAAGGATCTTATGGGCTATTCGTGTCGCCTTTGTGCACTTTGTGCAGATGATTTGGAGATTGGAAATGTGAATAGGAGCTTCTTTTTCCAAAATCCCTCCTTGAGGGAGTTGTTGATTCGGCCGAGTATGCCGTTTGACTAAATTTATTTTTTCAACCAAGGCTGTTTCGGTTTTTGGAAATAATCGTATGACCCGACCTTTTTTACCTCGGTCCTTGCCCGTAAGAACCATTACCGTGTCTTCCCGATGAACATGCATGGCTTAAAGAACCTCCGGGGCTAAAGAAATAATTTTCATGAAATTCTTTTCACGCAACTCACGAGTCACCGGGCCAAAAATGCGGGTACCCCGAGGAGCCATCTGGTCATTAATAATGACCGCAGCATTTTCATCAAAACGAATATTCGACCCATCTGGACGGGCAAACACCCTCTTTTGACGAACCACAACCGCTTTCACCACTTCACTCTTTTTAACACCCGCTCCAGGAATCGCTTCCTTAACGGCCGCCACGATGATATCGCCAATGGCCGCATAACGACGGCGGGTTCCGCCCAGAACGTGAATACACATAATCTTGGTCGCACCACTGTTATCGGCCACATTGAGCATGGTTTGAGGCATGATCATATTTTGGCCTCCTCGATTTCGACCGCTTTTTTAACAATCTTCAAAAGTCGCCAATGTTTATCAGCGCTAATTGGCCTGGTTTCCACGATCAAAACCACATCCCCTTTTTTTGTTTCATTTTTGGGGTCGTGTATTTTAAATTTGCTCCGACGTCTAATCAACTTCTGGTAAAGGGGATGTTTGACAACCCTCTCGATGGAAACCACCGCAGTCTTGTCCATTTTCCGGCTTAATACAACAGCCGTTTTAACTCGATTTTCTTTTCGCTTCGCTTCCATCGTCATTCTTTAACCTTCCTTTTTCAGGCTTTTGGACCTTTTTCTTTTTCGTGAAGGATCGATTTCAAACGGGCCACTTGCCGCCGGGCTTCTCGGATCTTCATTGGATTTTCCAATTGTTTGGTCGACAACTGAATTTTTAAATTAAAAAGCTCTTCTTCCTTGTTAATGATTTGTTGTTTCAATTGTTCCAAGTTCAAATCGCGAATTTCATTTTGTTTCATCAAGCGCCTCCCTGTGTACGGGAAATATACTTGGTTTTAACCGGAAGTTTATGGGAAGCTAGAACGAATGCTTCCTTGGCGATTGGTTCAGGACAGCCACTCACCTCAAAAAGTATCCGGCCAGGTTTTACAACGGCCGCCCAATGATCCGGAGCGCCCTTTCCCCCGCCCATGCGGACTTCGGCTGGTTTTCTCGTGATAGGTTTATCTGGGAATATTCGAACCCAAAGTTTGCCCACACGCTTCATATGCCTATTAATCGCAACCCGAGCAGCCTCGATCTGGCGGTCCGTAACATAACTCGCTTCCAAGGATTTCAACCCATATTCGCCAAAAGCGAAGGCAGCCCCATTTTTGGTTTTCCCTCGCATGCGACCCTTCATGGTTTTGCGGTACTTGACACGCTTTGGCATTAACATTTCTATTTCCTCTTCTTTAAACCCTGGTCTGGGGTTTTTGTGTTTTCAGATCGGGTTGACGACGTTCTCGATGGGGTGGCCTGATTTTAGGAGCCGGCGTTTCCTCCACCATTTTGTCCTTGGCGCCGAATATTTCTTTCTTAAATACCCAGCATTTGATTCCAATAATTCCATACGTCGTCGTGGCAACCGCAACACCAAAATCAATGTCCGCTCTAAGAGTATGAAGTGGAACCCGACCCTCGCGGTACCACTCGGTCCTTGCAATTTCAGCTCCAGCGAGGCGTCCCGAACACATGATTTTAATGCCCTTGGCTCCGCCATCCAAAGCGCTTTGAATACACTTTTTCATGGCCCGACGAAAAGCGACCCTTTTCTCCAATTGACCTGCGACATTTTCTGCAATAAGAGTAGCGTTTGTTTCAGGATGCTTTTCCTCGTTAATATTTATTCGCACATCCTTCTTGGTGAACTTTTGGAGTTCCTCTTTCAGCTTATCGACTTCCGAACCCTTTTTCCCAATTACAATCCCTGGCCGTGATGCGAAAATATCAACTTCCACCGTTTCACCCTTGCGTTTTAATACAACTTTGGCGATACCGGCATGCTTAAGGCGTTCTTTTACAAACTTACGAATTTCAATGTCCTCTAGTAAAGTTTGTGTGTAAGTGGCTTTACGCGCGTTGAACCATAAGGATTCCCAATCGCGGATAATTCCAACCCTTAATCCAATAGGGTTAATTTTTTGTCCCAAAAGATCCTCCAAGCATTTTTGTTAAAAGTTTTTTATTTCCCCTCATCTGAAACAACCACTTTGATGTGGCTGGTACGGTGATGAAGAGCACTGGCTCGACCCATTGCCCTCGGTATAAATCTTTTTGTATTTTTCATCATGGGACCGCCATCCACTTGGATGGAAAGAATACGGAGCTTTTCCAGGTCGACACGAGAATTTTGTCCGGCATTGGCCATCGCCGCCTTTAATATCTTCGATAATTCACCGGCCGCTCTTTTTTTAGTAAATGCTAAAATATTTAATGCTTCCACGACCGGTTTACGACGAATTAAACCTACTACTTGTCTAGCTTTCCGGGGGGTAACCCGGGTATATCGGGAAACGGCTTGTGCTTGCATGTTTTCTCCTGGATTACTTCAAAGCCACGGCTTTTTCACTCTTCACCTGTCCATGGCTTTTAAAAGTACGGGTTGGGGCGAATTCGCCCAATTTGTGGCCAACCATATTTTCTGTAATGAAAACTGGAATAAATTTTTTTCCATTATGAATCGCAAAGGTATGTCCCACCATTTCGGGATGAACAGAACACCGCCGAACATAGGTTTTAATGACCTTTTTTTCGTTTCCCCTGTTCATCTTTTGAATCACATTCAAAAGCTTGGCATCAACATAGGGTCCTTTTTTAAGAGATCGACTCATTTTTACGTATCCTTTGCCCTTTCCGGATCCAACCGCTATTTACGACGTTTAACAATAAATTTATCAGTGAGTTTGTTTTGACGAGTCTTATAACCCTTCGTTGGTTTTCCCCACGGGGTTGTAGGGTGGCGACCACCTGACGATTTTCCTTCACCACCACCCATCGGATGACCATCACCTGGCCGGGTTACCACACCACGGGATTGGGGGCGGACTCCCATCCAACGCATGCGACCCGCTTTTCCAATAGTTACATTATTGTGATCCAAATTTCCAACCTGGCCGACTGAGGCCATGCATTCAACGTGAATCAGCCTCATTTCCCCCGAGGGCAATTTAATGGTCGCGAACTCACCTTCCCGGGCCATGAGTTGAGCCACCGCCCCAGCGGAACGAACCAGCTGGCCACCCTTTCCAGGACGCATTTCAATGTTGTGAATCAGAGAACCCAGAGGTATATCTTTAAGTTTCATCGCATGCCCAGGCTTAACGTCAGCCCCAGGGCCGGAAAGAACTTGATCGTCAACCTTCAAACCATCCGGGGCTAAGATGTAACGCTTATCCCCATCAAGATATTGAAGTAACGCGATTCGCGAGGAGCGGTTAGGATCATATTCCACCGATATTACCTTTGCTGTCATACCGGGTTTATCCCTTTTCAAATCGATAATGCGGAATTGACGTTTATGGCCCGCACCCTGATGTCGACTCGTGATGCGGCCATGCATGTTTCGACCGCCTTTGCCTTTGAGGGGTCTTACG
This sequence comes from candidate division FCPU426 bacterium, assembly GCA_963771075.1. Taxonomy (GTDB): domain Bacteria; phylum Oederibacteriota; class Muellerivitia; order Muellerivitales; family Muellerivitaceae; genus CAVTWJ01. The sequence goes on from CAVYSE010000009.1 coordinate 47,763, forward strand.
AGAGATTTTTCGGGTGCTTTTTTTGTTAAATTTTCACCTGTGAGAGCGGTCATGCCGCGGCGACCTGGTGATGTTGGTTTGTAGGCTTTAATCCCCATGGTTACGCTCCCTCGAAAAATTCTAGTTTTTGACCAGGTTTCAAGGTCACGATTGCTTTTTTCCAACGATAACCTTTTGATAAAAAGCGTCCGAAACGCCGGACTTTAGAGGGCACCTTCGCCGTGTTGACCTTTAACACTTCCACTTTTTCCTTCTTAAAAATGAGCTCAACTGCGTTCTTAATCTCTTGTTTGGTGGCGTTGGGATGAACTTCAAATGAATATTTTCCTTTTTCCTTCATTTGGGTACTGCGTTCGGTCACCAATGGGCGAACGATAACTTCTTGGATATTTTTCATTAAACCGTCTCCTTCGCCGATGCGGGGCTCGGGGTTCCTAATTGCTTAAGAGTTTCCTGAGTTAACACCAAAACCTCATGATTCACGATTTCATAGGTATTCAGGTTTTCCTTAAACAGCACCTTGGCCAACGGAAGATTTCGAAAGCTTTTGATGGTCGGAACATGATTATGGTCCAGGACCAAAAGACATTTTTTCCCTTCCAATCCCAACCCCTTCAAAAAGGTCAGTGCTTGCTTTGTTTTCGGACTCTCAAAAAGTATTTTTTCCACAACAAATATTTTCCCCTGTTGAGCTTTGTCCGAAAGGGATTCCGCCAGAGCCTGTCTTCTCATTTTTTTGGGAAGGTCTTTAGAGTAATCACGGGGTTTGGGTCCATGGGCAATACCCCCACCGACAAACTGAACCGCACGTATGGAGCCTTGACGGGCATTTCCGGTTCCCTTCTGCTTAAAAGGTTTTTTTCCACCGCCCGAGACTTCACCTTTACGCTTCGTTTTGACAGTTCCAAGGCGTTGATTCGATAAATGGGTCGTCACACTGCGCCAAAGATGATGTTCTCTAGGTTTTAAGCCAAACACCGATTCGGGTAGTTCCACTTGCCCTGTGGATTGGCCGCTGACATTGTAAACATTCGCTTTAAGCATTGGATTTCACCTTATGTTGCTTCTTCACACTGGGGCGAACCGTAACAAGTCCACCATCCGCACCCGGTACAGCTCCCTGGACGAAAAGAAGATTATTATCAAAATCAACCTTGATCACCCGAAGGTTCAGGATAGTGTTTTTATCTGTTCCCATATGGCCCGGCATCCGAGAACCAGGATAAACACGCGAAGGGTCCGAAGAAGCTCCGATCCCGCCAGGAGCCCGATGAAACATACTTCCGTGGGAATTTCTACCCCCTTTGAATCCATGCCGACGCACTCCGCCTTGAAAGCCCTTCCCTTTTGTAACACCTGTCACATCCACCCAGTGAACATCCTTGTATATCTCAACAGTCAGAGACTGCCCCACTTGAAAAGGCGAAACATCTTTCACCCGAATTTCCTGCAAAACCGCCTTGGGAGTCGCGCCCGATTTTTTGAAATGGGCCTGAAGCGCTTTGGTGGTGTGCTTTTCTTTCTTCTCACCGTAGCCAAGTTGGAGTGCGTTATAGCCCTCTTTTTCCTGGCTTTTCTTTTGAATCACGACACAGGGACCCACTTCCAGCACCGTTACGTGAGACGCCTTGCCGTTTTCTTCAAAAAAAGTGGTTTGACCTAGCTTTTTTCCTAACAAAGGTTGGACATTATCGCTCATAGGTCTTTCCTCACAACTTGATCTCGACATCAACCCCAGCGGGTAAGTCGAGTTTCATCAGGGAATCAATCGTCCGCTGGTTCGGATTCACGATATCCACCAACCGCTTATGGGTTCGAATCTCGAATTGCTCCCGGGATTTCTTATCCACATGGGGGCTCCGAAGAACCGTATAACGGTTGATTTCGGTAGGCAGAGGCACTGGCCCTAGAACGATAGCGCCCGTGCGTCGCACCGTTTCGATAATTTCAACCGTTGACCGGTCGAGTAAACGATGGTCATAGGCTTTTAACTTGATACGGATTTTTTGACTCGTGGCCGTGGCCATTCTTCCCCTGCCTTTTCTTAAGTGTTCTTTTGAATGCTATTCGATGATTTCCGTGACCACTCCGGCGCCCACGGTATGTCCGCCTTCCCGAATGGCGAACCGCAGTTCCTTCTCCATCGCCACCGGCACAATCAACTCGATATCCATCGTGATGTTGTCCCCCGGCATGCACATCTCCGTCCCCGAAGGCAACTGCACGCTTCCCGTCACGTCCGTCGTCCGGAAGAAGAATTGCGGCTTGTATCCATTGAAAAACGGCGTGTGCCGGCCGCCCTCTTCCTTCGTCAACACGTACACTTCCCCCTTAAACTTCTTGTGCGGCGTGATCGATTTGGGCTTCGCCAATACCTGCCCGCGCTCGATGTCCTTCTTTTCCACGCCCCTCAACAGGGCTCCAATGTTGTCTCCTGCCTGCGCGTCGTCCAGCAGTTTCCGGAACATTTCAACGCCCGTCACCACCGTTTCCCGCGTCGGCTTGATCCCCACGATTTCAACCGTGTCCCCCACCTTCACCTTCCCACGCTCCACACGGCCCGTTGCCACCGTACCTCGGCCCGTGATCAGGAACACGTCCTCCACCGCCATCAGGAAATCCTTGTCGATATCCCGCTTCGGCTCGGGTACGTAGCTGTCCACCGCTTCCACCAGTTGTAGGATGGCCTTTTCCCCGATCTCGCTCGTATCCCCTTCCAGGGCCTTCGTCGCTGATCCTTTGATAATCGGCGTCTTGTCTCCGGGAAATCCGTACTTGGTCAAGAGGTCCCGCACTTCCTCCTCCACCAGTTCCAGCAGTTCCTTGTCATCGACCATGTCGCACTTGTTCAAAAACACCACGATGTAAGGCACACCGACCTGGCGGGCCAAAAGAATGTGTTCCCGCGTTTGGGGCATGGGGCCGTCGGCCGCCGACACCACCAGAATCGCTCCGTCCATCTGCGCCGCACCCGTCACCATGTTCTTGATATAGTCCGCGTGACCCGGGCAGTCCACATGCGCGTAATGCCGCTTGTCCGACTGGTACTCCACGTGGCTCGTATTGATCGTCACCCCGCGTTCCCTCTCCTCGGGCGCGTTGTCGATGTCCGCATATCCCTTCGCCGTCGCCAATCCCTTCTTCGGCCAGTACGGTCGTGATCGCCGCCGTCAAAGTGGTCTTGCCGTGGTCCACGTGTCCAATCGTCCCGATATTCACATGCGGCTTTGAGCGTACGAATTTTTCCTTCGACATAAACAATCCTCCTCTTCCACCCTACCGGGTGGGCATAAAATCAACCCTTCACTTTTGCGATAATTTCCTGTTGAACCGATTTGGGCGTCTCTTCGTAATGGGCGAATTGCATAGTGTACGTGGCACGGCCTTGGGTCATAGAACGCAAATTCGTGGAATATCCAAACATTTCTGACAAAGGCACTTTCGAGCGTATGGTTTGCATCGTTCCGCGAAGTTCCATTCCCTCAATTTTTCCGCGCTTGGATTGAAGGTCACCCATCACCGGGCCCATAAAATCATCCGGGGTCACCACTTCCACATCCATCACGGGCTCCAAAATAATCGGGTCTGCTTTTTTCATCGCTTCTTTGAAAGCCATTGAAGCGGCAATTTTGAAAGCCATTTCATTGGAATCCACTTCATGATAGGAACCGTCGGTCAAGGTAACCTTGAAATCGACCACCGGATATCCCGCTAGGACACCCGTATCTTTGGCTTCATTAATACCTTTTTCGACCGCCGGAATATATTCCCGGGGTACCGTACCACCCACAATCGCATTCACAAATTCGATGCCCTTTCCAGGCGTTTGAGGTTCCATTGTGATATAAACATGCCCGTATTGCCCGCGTCCACCCGTTTGACGGATATATTTTCCTTCCGCCTCAACGCTTTTGCGGATGGTTTCCCGATAAGCCACTTGGGGCTTACCCACATTCGCCTGTACATTGAATTCGCGCATCATCCGATCCACAATAATTTCCAGGTGAAGCTCACCCATGCCGGCAATAATCGTTTGTCCCGTCTCTTCGTCCGTCTTCACACGGAAGGATGGATCCTCCTCAGCGAGTTTGCTTAAAGCCATCCCCATTTTTTCTTGGTCGGCTTTTGTCTTTGGTTCGATCGCGATGAAAATAACCGGATCGGGAAAAACCATCTTTTCCAGAATAATTGGCTTTTCTTCGGAACAAAGGGTGTCACCGGTAGTAATGGCTTTAATGCCAACGGTTGCAGCAATTTCCCCGGCGTGGACCTCTTTGATCTCCTCACGTTTATTGGCATGCATTTGAAGTAAGCGGCCCACCCGTTCCCGGCTCCCTTTGGTTGAGTTATAAACGTAGGAACCAGTAGATAAAGTCCCAGAATAGACGCGGAAATACACCAATTTTCCTACGTGGGGATCGGTCATGATCTTGAAAGCTAAGGCCGAAAATGGCGCATCATCACTCGTATCTCGAGTTTCTTCTTCATTGGTATCCGCGTTGTGACCTTTGACGGGAGGAATATCAATCGGCGAAGGAAGGTAATTTACAACTGCATCTAACAGTGGTTGAACACCCTTATTTTTAAAGGCCGAACCACAAAAGACGGGATTAAATTTGTTGGCAATTGTTCCAATACGAATGCATTTATTGATTTCTTCAGAGGTTATTTCATGCCCATCCAAGTATTTTTGCATGATTACATCGTCAAATTCGGCGACCGCCTCCACTAATTCATGCCGATATTTTTTAGCCATATCCACCATATCGGCCGGGATATCCTCGACTTCGAATTTGGCGCCCAAGCTATCATCCAACCAACGGTAGCGTTTCATCTCCACCAAATGAATAATTCCATCGAATTTTTCTTCAGCTCCAACAGGAAGAGTGACCGGGTGGGCATTGGCATTCAACCGCTTCCGCATGGCTTCAATTGCGGCGAAATAATCACCTCCGACTCGATCCATCTTGTTTACAAAAGCTATACGAGGGACGCCATAACGGGTTGCTTGACGCCAAACAGTCTCGGACTGTGGCTCTACCCCTTCCACGGCTCCGAAGACGCCAATGGCGCCGTCCAAAACCCTTAAAGACCGTTCCACCTCGATTGTAAAATCGACGTGACCCGGGGTATCAATAATATTGATACGGTTATTTTGCCAGAAACAAGTCGTGGCGGCGGAGGTAATGGTTATACCCCGCTCTTGCTCTTGGGCCATCCAATCCATGGTCGCAGTCCCATCGTGGACCTCTCCGATCTTATGGGTTCGACCCGTGTAATAAAGGATACGTTCGGTCAAAGTGGTCTTGCCGGCGTCAATATGAGCCATGATCCCAATGTTGCGGGTCTTAGCGAGAGGAATCTGTCGTGCCAATTTTTTACCTCAGAACTACCAACGATAGTGGGCGAAAGCCTGATTGGCCTCGGCCATCTTGTGGGTATCTTCTTTTTTCTTGATCGCCGTGCCTTGGTTTTTAAAGGCATCAGCCAATTCAGCAGCTAACTTTTCAGCCACCGTTTTTTCCTTACGAGAGCGAGCTGCCGTCAAAATCCAGCGAATTGCCAACGACGTTCGGCGCTCAGGTCGAATTTCAACCGGCACTTGATAGGTCGCCCCGCCCACACGGCGTGATTTAACCTCCAAGACCGGCTTTACGTTATCAATAGCGGTCTTGAAAACATTCAAGGCGCCTTCCCCATGTCTTTGGCCCAAAACATCCATCGCACCATAAAAACTGCGGGCAGCTACCATTTTTTGGCCGTGGTACATCATGGAATTAATGAATTTGGTGACGAGTTTATTGTTATAACGGGAGTCGGCCTCGACCTCTCGTTTGGCAGCGACTTTTCGGCGGGGCATTTTTTCTCCTTAAGCTTTCTTAACAGCTGCTTCTTTTTTAGGACGCTTCATGCCATATTTAGACCTACCCTGTTTGCGATCCGCCACACCAGCCGCGTCTAAAGTCCCGCGCACAATGTGGTAACGAACGCCCGGAAGATCCTTCACACGCCCTCCCCGAATCAACACAATCGAGTGCTCCTGAAGGTTGTGTCCGACCCCGGGTATATAACAGGTAACTTCCATTCCATTGGTGAGCCTGACACGGGCTATTTTTCTTAACGCCGAATTCGGCTTTTTAGGAGTCATGGTAGCCACCTTGACACAAACACCGCGCTTTTGAGGGCAGGCTTTCAGAGCCGGGGATTTAGTTTTATGTCTGCTTTTAGCACGTCCAAACCGGACCAATTGATTGAGGGTCGGCAATTCTTCCTCCCAGTTGCTCTTAAAAACAAAAAAGGCAAAGACAGTGAGCTCCGCCTTTGCCGAGTGGTAAATCACGAAACTGTCCGGGATAGAAACCCCGGTGAATCGTAAGCAAAGCCCTCCTCTTGCTCACCATTTGAAAAAGCCCGACGGCTCTTTCAAAAGGAGGATTTTCTTCACTTTTCAGCCAAAAAGCACTTCAAACGCGGACGGTTAAGATACCTAAAGGCTTATGCCTGGTCAAGGCTTTTTTTCTCTGAAATCTCCAATTCGCCTTTAAATTCACCATCATCCAAAATCATCTCCGCCACTGGAGGAGCCGAAGCAATGCCAGCAGGCAAGGCCTCCTCCGGTTCGTCGACGTTGATAACCAACGACTTGTAGCTGGGGCTACCCGTACCCGCTGGAATTAAATGACCCATAATCACATTTTCTTTAAGTCCCCGCAGATCATCGACTTTTCCCGATACAGCCGCCTCGGTTAAAACCTTGGTGGTTTCCTGGAAACTTGCCGCAGAAATGAAACTTTCTGTTCCTAAGGAAGCCTTCGTAATTCCCAAGAGAATTGGCCGGGCTGTCGCGGGTTTTTGATCCTTGTCCGACACCCGATCATTTTCTTTTTTAAATTTTCCTTTATCGACCTGCTGTTTGGGTAGGAACTCTGTTTCCCCGGGTTCTTGAATCACGACCTTGCGCATCATTTGGCGAACAATCACCTCAATGTGCTTGTCGTTAATACGAACCCCCTGAAGGCGGTAAACTTCCTGAACCTTTGAGAGCAGATATTCTTGAACAGCCGCTTCCCCCTGTACCTCAAGGATATCGTGGGGATCAACCGCTCCATCCGTAAGAGCGTCCCCAGCGCGTACAAAATCTCCTTCATGCGTATTCATGTGTTTGCCATAGGGTATGGCATATTCCTCTTCAACCGTCTTCTTCCCTTCAGTGTTAGTCAAAATAATGCGCTGGTACCCCTTGGACGCCGTACCATAACCCACGGTTCCACTGATTTTTGCTATGACGGCGTTGTTTTTGGGGCGCCGGGCCTCAAAAAGCTCTGCGACTCGAGGGAGACCGCCGGTAATGTCTCGGGTTTTCGAAATTTCTCGGGGTATCTTCGCAAGCACATCTCCGGCCATAATTTTATCCCCATCCATCGCGTTAATGAGGGAACCCGTAGGAAGACGATAACTCTTAATTGCCTCCCCGGTTTCATGGTTCATGATTACGCAACGAGGTGATAAATTTTCGTCCTTGTACTCCATGATGGCTCGTTCCATGAGCCCGGTTGATTCATCAATTTCTTCCCGAACCGTGACACCCCTTATAACGTCCTGAAGTTTAATAGTCCCGCTCACTTCTGTAAAAATCGGAACTTTGTAGAGATCCCAATGAGCAAGAATCTGGCCTTCTTTAACCTGTCCGTCTTCCCTGACCTTCAGGGTTGATCCGAAGGGAACCACAAAATTTTCCATGGCCCTTCCCTTTTCGTCATAAACAGAAATTTCACCGTTTCGATTTAAAACGATGTATTCCTTATTTCGGTTCTCAACTAACTTCAAGTTATGAAAACGAACCCTTCCATTTTTGGTAGATTCGATTTTGGATTGCTCTAAAGCGCGGCTGGCTGCTCCACCGACGTGGAAAGTCCGGAGGGTCAACTGGGTTCCGGGTTCGCCGATGGATTGGGCTGCAATAATCCCCACCGCTTCCCCAATTTGAACCAAACGGCCATTCGCCATATTTACGCCGTAACATTTTGCGCAAACACCTCGTTCCAACTCGCATGTCAGGACTGAACGAACCCGAATCTGTTCAATTCCAGCTTCTTCCAGCTTTTCACCTATTTCTTCCGTGATTACCTGGCCGGATTTTACGATAACCTCGCTGGTCAGCAGGTTGGCCACATTATCCACAGCGATACGACCCGCGATACGATCCCTCAAAGGTTCAATGATCTCAATGCCTTCTTTGATGGCCCCTACGCGGATTCCGTTCACCGTTTTACAATCCTCGGCGTTGATAATTACTTCTTGAGCCACATCCACCAATCGGCGTGTCAAATAACCGGCATCGGCTGTTTTCAGGGCTGTGTCCGCCAAACCCTTCCGGGCTCCGTGCGTTGAAATGAAGTATTCCAGGACCGTTAGACCTTCCCTGAAATTTGCAGTAATAGGCGATTCGATAATTTCCCCGATCGACCCGGTGATCTTTTGCAGAGGTTTCGCCATAAGACCGCGCATCCCAGCCAGCTGGCGTATTTGCATTTTCGATCCGCGTGCCCCGGAATCGGCCATCATATAAATAGGATTAAAACCATAGGCGTCTTTTTTCAAATTCTCGAACATGACCTCAGCGATCTCGTCCGTCGTATGTGTCCAGATATCGATGACTTTGTTATAGCGCTCACCCGCAGTTATGATTCCTTTTTTATATTGGTTCTCAATCTCAGCCACTTCTTTATATGAGCGCTTTAAAATTTCAGGTTTGTCTTTCGGAATCTTCATATCTTCGATGGAAACGGTGATCCCCGCCCGAGTGGCAAAACGGAAACCAATATCCTTTATATTGTCCAAAAGCTTGACCGTTACATCCTGGCCCAATTTTTCATAAGAAAGAGCTACCAAATCACCCAATTCTTTCTTGGTCATAACCCTGTTTACATAGGGCAGATCGGCCGGAATGATCTGGTTGAAAAGAACTCGTCCAACCGTTGTATCGATCAATTTGCTCCCATTGGGCCGTACCTTGATTTTGGCGTGAATTCCGACCTTCTTTTCCTCAAACGCTATAATCACCTCTTGTGGACTGGAAAAAACTTTCCCCTCTCCCAAATCCCCCGGTTTTTCTTTCGTTAAATAATAGGAACCCAGAACGATGTCCTGGGTCGGCGTGACAATAGGCCGACCATTTGAAGTGGAATTGATGTTATTGGTTGAAAGCATCAGGAATCTGGCTTCCATTTGAGCTTCACTCGATAGGGGAACATGGACAGCCATCTGGTCCCCGTCAAAATCCGCATTAAAAGCCGTGCAAACGAGGGGATGAATCTGAATCGCACGCCCCTCAATCAATACCGGCTGGAATGCTTGAATGCCTTGGCGATGAAGGGTCGGAGCTCGATTGAGCAATACATGGTGGTCCCGAATGACTTCCGCCAGGATATCCCAAACTTCAGGCTTGACCCTTTCCACCATCTTTCGAGCGCTTTTAATAGTATGGACATACCCACGGTCTTCCAATTTTTTGATGATGAAAGGTTTGAAGAGTTCTAAGGCCATTTTTTTCGGAAGGCCGCATTGATGCATTTTTAGCTCGGGTCCCACCACAATGACCGAACGGCCCGAATAATCCACGCGTTTCCCAAGAAGATTTTGGCGGAATCGGCCTTGCTTTCCCTTCAACATATCTGAAAGGGATTTCAGGGGTCGGTTACCAGGCCCTCGCACGGCGTGGCCACGACGTCCATTATCCAAAAGGGCATCGACCGCTTCCTGCAACATGCGTTTTTCATTTCGCACGATAACTTCCGGCGCGTGCAATTCCAGGAGTTTTTTCAACCGGTTGTTGCGGTTGATCACCCGGCGATATAGATCGTTCAAATCGGAAGTGGCGAATCGGCCCCCGTCCAGCGGAACCAACGGACGAAGCTCGGGTGGGATAACCGGAAGAACTTCCAGGAACATCCATTCAGGTTTGTTGTCACTTTTTCGAAAGCTTTCGATCACCTTTAGTCGTTTGATTAAGGTCTTACGTTTTTGCTCGCTGGTGGTCTGCTTCATTTGAACCCGCAATTTTTTGTCGAGATCTTCCAGATCGACAGCGCGAATCAAATCCCGGACCGCTTCCGCTCCCATCTTGGCCTTCAATGAAGCTCCATATTCAACGCGGAGTTTTTGATATTCATCCTCGCTTAAAAGCTGTCCTATTTCTGCAGGTGCTTTCCCAGGGTCCGTGACCACATAAGACTCGTAGTAAATAACCCTTTCCAAGTTCCGAGTGGACATCTCCAATAAATAGCCCATCCGTGAAGGAACACCCTTCAGGTACCATATATGGGAAACCAAACACGCGAGTTCGATATGTCCCATGCGTTCCCGGCGGACCTTGGCCTGGGTAACTTCAACACCGCATCGATCACAAATGACATCCTTATATTTAATCCGCTTATATTTGCCACAAGCGCATTCCCAGTCCTTGGTGGGACCAAAAATCTTCTCGCAAAACAACCCATTCTTTTCGGGTTTAAAAGTTCGATAATTGATAGTTTCAGGCTTTTTCACTTCTCCATGGGACCAGGAGCGAATGGTTTCCGGTGATGCCAACCCAATTTTAATTGCATCAAACCTTTGGGTTTCCCTCATCAGGTTCTCTAATACGGTTTTTTTCTCGGCAACCGAAGTGATGGAAGGAGCCTCCATTGGCTCCAAAGCGGCCATTTCATTATTTTCTTCGGGGGCTGTGGGTTTGGTTTGACTCATGGGTCCCCTCCTAATTGGAATTTTTCAGCAATTTAACATCCAAACAAAGACCTTGTAGTTCCTTGACCAATACGTTAAACGACTCGGGCACACCCGGTTCGGGGGAGTTTTTGCCCTTGACAATCGATTCATAAACTTTGGTCCGGCCTTGCACGTCATCCGACTTTACAGTCAATAGCTCCTGCAATGTATAAGCCGCTCCATAAGCTTCTAAGGCCCAGACCTCCATTTCTCCGAAGCGCTGACCACCGAATTGAGCCTTACCGCCTAGAGGTTGTTGCGTTATCAGTGAATAGGGCCCGATCGATCGTGCGTGAATCTTGTCATCCACCAAATGGGCCAGTTTCAAGATATATATATATCCCACAGTCACTTCCTGATCGAACTGCTCTCCAGACATTCCGTCAAATAGATTGATCTTTCCCGTCTCGGGCAAGCCTTGTTCCTTGAGAGCTTTGCGAATCTCTTCTTCCCGCGCTCCGTCAAACACAGGAGATGAAACATGATATCCACCCTCAGCTGCGGCCCATCCCAGGTGTGTTTCCAATATCTGACCCACGTTCATACGAGAAGGAACGCCGAGGGGATTGAGTATGATGTCCACCGGCCGACCATTGGGCAGGTACGGCATGTCTTCCACAGGTACAATCTTGGAGACAACACCTTTATTCCCATGGCGTCCTGCCATCTTATCCCCAACGGAAAGCTTCCGTTTCTTGGCGATATATACCTTCACCAGTTTGATGACACCCGGGGGAAGTTCATCCCCTTTTTTGACTTTTTCGATCTCGTTGTTCTTGTCCCGTTCAATATCACGGACTCGGTTTTCCAAAACCTCTTTCAAGCGCTTGATTTCCTCATCATTCTTTTCTTCCAGTTCAGACCTTTCCGATTTGTTCAACCCTTGAGATTTCTCTTCCAGTTGTTTTTGAAGGGAAGCTATACGATTCTCATTTTCTTTTTCGAGTTGACGGACCTGATGGGCAGAATCTTTTTCGATGGCCTTCACCAGGGAGGCGTCCCGGCCCTTAATTTTTTCGTCTTTTTCCTTGCGTTTGAACACCTTGACATCTATGACCTTGCCCTCAACCCCCGGGGGAACCCTTAAAGAGGCGTCTCTCACATCGCCGGCTTTTTCCCCGAAAATGGCGCGCAACAGTTTTTCCTCAGGTGTCAATTCAGTCTCACCCTTCGGGGTCACTTTTCCAACCAAGATATCGCCTGGAACAACCTCCGCTCCTATTCGAACGATGCCATCTTCGTCCAAATCTTTCAGTGCCTCATCCCCGACATTGGGGATATCCCTCGTTATTTCCTCTTTGCCCAGCTTGGTATCACGGGCCTCCAACTCGAACTCCTCGACGTGGACGGAGGTGAAATAGTCCTCCCGCACCAATTTTTCAGAAACAATAATGGCATCTTCAAAGTTAAACCCCCTCCAGGGCATGAAAGCCACCAGCAAATTCCGGCCCAGCGCCAATTCACCCTGGTCCGTGGAAGGTCCATCGGCGATTACATCGCCCTTTTTGACTTTTTCGCCTTTTTTCACGATGGGTCGTTGATTGATACAGGTGTCTTGGTTGGAACGTTTATATTTAGTTAGTTTGTAAATATCGACTGAGCCCGTTATGTCTTCCCCATCGGCGAAAATAATAATCTCGTCCGATGAAACGCCTGCCACCACCCCGTCTCGCTTTGCGATAACCAAGACTCCCGAATCATAGGCGGCTTTGTATTCCATGCCCGTTCCCACAAAGGGTGCCTCAGTTCGGATCAAGGGCACAGCCTGACGTTGCATGTTAGAGCCCATGAGGGCGCGGTTAGCGTCATCATGTTCCAAAAAAGGGATCAGGGAGGTAGCCACCGAAAACAACTGCCGTGGGGAAACATCCATGTAATGAATATCATTGGCCGTCACCAAGGGAAAATCATCTTTTGATCGGGCTGCAATGATATCACCTGAAAATTTGCTATTTTCATCCAGGGGGGTGTTCGCCTGGGCAATAATATATTTATCCGCGTCATCCGCCGGTAAGAATTCAATTTTTTTCGAGACTTTTCCCCCTTCCACACGACGTAAGGGAGTGGTCACGAAACCATATTCGTTGATCTGGGCGTAAGTGGAAAGGGACGCAATCAAACCAATATTGGGACCTTCCGGGGTCTCGATGGGGCAAACCCGCCCATAATGTGTGTGATGAACGTCTCGAACCTCGAAACCAGCCCTTTCCCGGTTCAAACCGCCTGGACCCAAGGCTGATAGACGGCGCTTGTGTGTTAATTCCGCAAGAGGGTTAGTTTGATCCATAAATTGAGATAACTGGGAGGTACCGAAAAATTCCTTGACAGCTGCCGTAATGGGTTTGGTGGAAATCAATTGGCTTGGCATAGGATTCATATCCATATCAACGATAGACATGCGCTCCCGTACCGCTCGCTCCATCCGGGTGAAACCAAGACGTAGTTTATTCTCCAGTAATTCCCCGGCGGTCCGAACCCGGCGGTTTCCCAAATGATCGATATCGTCCTTTTCTCCTTTGCCGTTGCAAAGATCGAAAAGATACCGAATGATGCAAACCAAATCTTCCTTTGAGATCGTCCGCTGATCCATGAGAGTCTTCAGTCCCAGTTTCTTATTCATTTTATAGCGGCCCACGCGGGCCAAGTCGTACCGGCGTTTGTTGAAGAAAAGGTTATCCATCAAGTTCTTTGCGTTCTCTAGGGTCGGTGGATCCCCGGGGCGCATTTTTTTGTAAACCTCAACCAGAGCCGTTTCAGTCGAGTGAGTATTGTCTTTGCGGATGGTGTTGAGGACGGAAACTTCACTCGGGTTTGACGGCACAGCCTTGACCGATTTCACGTTGAGTTTCTTCAGAACAGCAATGACCTCGGAAGCAAAATCCGCACCAGCCTCCACGATCACTTCTCCAGTTTCGGGGTTGGCCACATCTTGGGCCGCCGCCTTGCCCGCAAGTTTTTTCTCTGAAACTTCACAGTTCTCAACATCGAAAAATATTTTCAAAATGTCCTCATCCGAGGAAAAACCCCAGGCGCGCAAAAGGGTGGATGCCACAAATTTTCGTTTTCGATCAATGCGGGCAAATAAAATACCGTTCACGTCAAATTCGAACTCCAGCCAGCTGCCGTGGTAGGGAATGACGCTGGTCATGTACATTTTTTTGCCGGAACTGGAAAGTTTTCCGTCGTCTTCATCGAACGTCACGCCCGGAGAACGGTGAAGCTGGGAAACAATAACCCTTTCCGCCCCATTGATGAGGAAAGTTCCACGGTCCGTCATCATTGGGAGATCACAAAAGAACACTTCCTGTTCGCGAATATCCTTGACCTTCTTGGTTCCTGTTTCGGGATCTTCCTCTCGGATCACCAGACGCAGGGTTACCTTCATTGGGACGGAATAAGTCATTCCTCTTTCCTGGCATTCCCGGACATTGTATTTAGGATCTAACAAGGCGTAAGAAACGAATTCCAATGAGGAAACTTCATTAAAGTCCCAGATGGGGAACACACTAGCGAAAACTGATTGCAAACCCACATCTTGTCGGTTATCGCTCGTGTTGTCTTTCTGAAGAAATGAGTCGTAAGACTTGCGTTGAAAATCAATAAGATCTGGCATCTCCATGATGCCGGGAATACGGCTGAAATCGATGCGTTCGCGACGACCATATTTCACTTTTTTCACTTAAAAGCCCTCCGGGATGAAAAGGGGATGAACCCAAAAAAGAAAAACGAGAAAGGGGGTTTCTCGTTTTGGGCAAAGAGGGGTGATTATACTGATATGATTTTCCAATAGTCAACGCATTCTTGGGGTTTCTAGGCACAAAACCCGGGACAGACCCTGCAGGTCCGCAATAACCCTTTGACGCCCTGGAAAACCCGAAAATATATTTCTGATTTTGTCAACGTTATTTGAATGTAATTCCAAGAAAGCCGCTCCGCCCTCATCCAGTTTTTGAGAAAGCAACTGGCCAATTTCTCGATAAACCCGTAAACCGTCCTGGCCCCCAAAAAGCGCCTCTTTTGGTTCAAAAAGCCTTATTTCCTCGTCCAATTCTTCTTTTTCCCCTTCCAAGAGATAGGGGGGGTTACTGATAATAACTTGAAATTTGTCTGGATCGGCTGGATTTAAAGCCTCAAAACAATTTCCCAATCGCCAATGGTAAATTCCGTCCGGATGAATGGTTCTAGCGTTTTCTTTGGCTATTTCCAGGGCCTTTTCCGAAAGGTCCACCGCCCAAACTTCGACCGGCCATTCCTTCCCAATCGAAATGGCAATACATCCGCTTCCCGTTCCCAGATCTAATACTTTGGAGTGGGGGCAGGCATTGCCTCTTAAAAACTCCAAAGCGGTTTCAACCAAATGCTCCGTTTCGGGCCTAGGGATAAGAACTCCCGGGTTCACCTTAAAAGAATGTCCAAAGAATTCCCTTTTTCCGAGAATGTATTGCAATGGCTCGCGCCCGGCCCGACGTTTCATGAAATTTCTGAGGTGGTCAAGTTCCTCCATGCTTAATGGACGGTCGAATTGAAGATAAACTTTCAACCGGTCAATTCCCAATGCATGGGCAATCATGCATTCTGCGTCAAGGCGAGCGGTTTTAATCCCCTTTTGGCTTAAATATGGGATTGCCCACTGAAGGATTTTTAAAGGAGTCCAAACTTCCCGACTCATATCAGCCCTTTCTAAATCCCGAGGAATTAGACTCTCAAATTGTTGGTTGAACCGATTCAGTGAAAATCGATATCCCTTATGGTTCAATTTCCTGGAGTTTTTCCTCTTGATCCGCCAATGCCAGCGCATTGATAAATTCGTCGATTTCGCCGTCCATTACGCGGTCTAGTTTATAGATCGTCAAACCGATTCTGTGATCGGTCACTCGATTTTGAGGGAAATTATATGTTCGGATTTTTTCACTTCGATCCCCGCTTCCAACCATGCTCTTGCGCGTTGCGGAAACCTTAGCATTGGCTTCCTCATCGGCCTTTTCCTGAAGACGTGCGGCAAGAACCTTCATTGCTTTGGCCTTGTTCTTCAACTGGGAACGTTCATCCTGGCATTGCACCACTAACCCGGAGGGAAGGTGTGTGATTCGTACCGCCGAATAGGTTGTGTTCACGCTTTGACCACCCGCACCCGAGGAACAAAAGGTGTCGATTTTCAGGTCCATTTCCTTAATCTGGATCTCCACCTCATCCACTTCGGGTAGTACAGCGACCGTTGCCGCAGAAGTATGGATACGGCCCGATGCTTCCGTCCGAGGAACACGTTGAACCCGGTGAGTCCCGCTTTCATATCGCAATTTTCCGTAAGCGCCCTTTCCCAAAACATTGAATACGACCTCCTTGAATCCGCCGATTTCCGTGGATGTGGTGGAAATCAATTCCATGCGGAAACCCGCTCGCTCCAAGTATCGAGAATACATTCGCAAAAGGTCTGAGGCAAAGAGCGCCGCCTCCTCACCCCCGGTCCCAGCACGTATCTCGAGAAAAACGTTTCGATCTTGGTAAGGATCCTTCGGTATCAAGAGCAGGCGGACCTCTTTTTCCATACCTAGAAGCTTTTCCTCCAGTTTCGGCAATTCGTCGGAGGCGAGGTTTCTCATTTCAGGATCACCATCGGACAATAACACTTTCGCTTCATCCCTTTCTTTTAGGCATTGGAAATATTCTCCCGCCTTTAAAGCTAAAAGACTTAGGTCGGAATGTTCTTTAGTTAATTTTTGAAGTTCAGCCGACCCGGACAAGGTATCGGGACGCATGAGCCTTTCGGAAAGCTCCGAATATCGTCTTTGGGCTTGAATTAATTTAGATTCGATCATACTCAACCTATAAGTTTGAATTTCTTTAACAAAAAATAAAAAACGCCCTTGAGGGATTCAAGGGCGTTTGAATATGGGGGGGAAAAGCTATTTAGTTGTTTTATCGGCGGGAGGAGGTGCAGCGGCTCGTTTTGCCTTTTTGGCCGCTGCGGCCACGGCCTTCGCTTCTAAACGGGCCTGGTTCTCTGCCTGGGCGGTGGCAGCAGAGGCAGATTTCTTTTGAAACTTTTCAACGCGTCCGGCCATATCCAAAAGCTTAATTTTTCCCGTAAAAAAGGGATGGCAAGCGGAGCAAACTTCCACCGAGTAACCTTCTCCTTTGGTGGTTGCCGTTTCAATTACATTTCCGCAAGCACAGGTAATGCGGGCCTTTTGATATTTTGGATGGATTCCTGTTTGCATCACGACACTCCGATCAATGGGCTTTTTCCTATTGGCCGCCTAAAGTAGCGGTTCAGGGTGAGTTAGTTTAGGCGAAAACCACTAAAAATCAATATTTATAGCTAACGATATCGAAAAACCATAGGCACCCAAGGCACCTTCTAACTCTATTGGACTAGATAAAGCAAAGGATTTTGAGGTTTACCATCTACCCGGATTTCAAAGTGAAGATGGGGACCTGTGACATTCCCTGATTCCCCCACTTTCCCAATCAGTTCGCCCCTTTTCACAACTTTTCCGACTTTCACCAAAATTTTATCCAAATGGGCATAGTAGGAAGTGATACCTTGCCCATGATTCAGGATTATCAATCGGCCATATCCTGCTCGGGTCCCCGCAAATATGACTTTACCATCCTGAGATGCAACTACACGAGCTCCCAAGCCCGGCGCTAGATCTAGTCCTTCATGAAAAACGACCTGATGGGTAATGGGATGCATTCGTTTTCCGAAACCATCCGCAAACCGGCCGGTAGTGGGCTTTAAAAAGCCCCTTTGTAACTGTAGGGATATCAAGGCAATCCATCGCGGATCACGGGAGGAAAGATAAGGGGCCCCGGGCAACAACAGGATATCCCCCGGGTGAACATCTTCATCCCCTCGGATACGGTTCATCTTTAAAAGGTCCCGAAAAGGGATTCCATACGCACGTGCGATGTCGGATAGACCTTGGCCCAACAATATCACGTGAAATATTCCGTCTTTTGAGGGAACCAGCAAATCCGTCCCTGCGGGTGGAATCCGACCATCGTTTGCTTGATTAAGACTGCGAAGGGTAGTCTCCATTAATCCCATTCGGGTCGCGATGGTCTGAAAGGTGTCCCCCGCCACTGGGTGGTAAATCGCAAAAGTTAAACCAGGGACATGCGAGTGGGGAATTTCCTCGAGTGAAACAGGCGAAGGGGGAGGCGAGGCCGTCAGGAGGTCTTTAAGCCTTGGACTCCCCTCATAAACCGTCCAAAAAAGCATACCTAACCAAAGAAAAAACAGGACCGCCGAGATTATCGCAAAAACGGTGACGGCCCCCCGTCCTGGATGTCGGGGTTCCCTCATGGCTTAATCGTTTAGGGTTCCCTTCATGGATTCCAGGAAAGCCTTGTTCGTTTTGGCGCGGCGCATCTTGTCCAATAAAAATTCCATGGCCTCGACTGGATTGTTGGGGTTTAGGATTTTTCGTAGAATCCAAACCTTGTTCAATTCCTCTTCGGTCATGAGCAATTCCTCACGCCGGGTTCCAGACCGTGTGATGTCAAAGGCCGGGAAAACACGCCGGTCGGCCAGTTTACGGTCCAGAATGATTTCCATATTACCTGTACCTTTGAATTCCTCAAAAATTACTTCATCCATGCGGCTTCCGGTATCAATCAGGGCGGTCGCGATAATAGTTAAGCTGCCCCCTTCCTCGAGATCACGCGCAGCTCCGAAGAATCGCTTGGGGCGTTGAAGAGCGTTCGAGTCCACTCCGCCGGAAAGCACCTTTCCCGATGATGGTACGATCGTATTGTAAGCTCGGCCCAGACGGGTGATGGAATCCAGCAAAATCACCACATCCCGTTTATGCTCCACTAGCCGTTTGGCTTTTTCAATGATGATTTCGGCCACCGTCACATGCCGCTCGGGTGGCTCGTCAAAAGTGGAGGAAACCACCTCGCCTTTGACAGAGCGTTGCATATCGGTCACTTCCTCAGGTCGTTCATCAATCAAAAGTACGATCAAATAAACCTCAGGATGGTTTTTGGTGATACTGTTGGCGATTTTTTGAAGGAGAATTGTTTTACCCGTGCGGGGAGGGGCGACCACTAGACCGCGTTGTCCTTTTCCCAGAGGGATGAGAAGATCCATCACACGAGTGGAAAGATCGTCCGGGGTGGTTTCTAGCCAAATGCGCTTATTGGGATAGACGGGGGTCATGTTGTCAAAAAGAACTTTTTGTTTCACGGCCTCGGGCGGATCAAAATTGATGGTATCCACTTTCAGTAGCGCGAAATAACGTTCCCCTTCCTTGGGCGGCCGGACTTGGCCTGTAACCGTGTCGCCGGTTCGAAGGTTAAAACGCCTTATTTGAGATGGGGAAACATAGATATCATCCGGGCCCGGAAGGTAATTGTAATTTGCCGACCGAAGAAATCCGAAACCGTCAGGCAGTATTTCCAGTACCCCCTCGGCGTTAATCACGCCATTGCGCTGAGTCTGGGTTTCCAAGAGCTTGAAGATGAGGTCCTGCTTCTTCATGGCGCTGATTCCCTCGAGCTTCAACTCCCCCGCCATTTCCGTCAATTCGGCGATAGTCTTTTTCTTCAAGTCGGCGATATCCATAAAAGCTTCTTTCCTTTCAAAAAGTGTTGTTTTAATTCCCAGCGCGAGTTCAAGGTGATGAGCGATTACTGCCTGGCGAAAAGCCCGGCAATGTCAGTTTGAAGGAAGTTCCAGAGGTTAAAAAAAATCGGAATAACCGCTCGTTAATGGATTTAATTCGGGCTTGGGAAACGAACCACCGGGGGTTCAACGAAAGACTGGCAACTGCTTTTCGTTAATGACAATTCATCCTATTCCACATTCTTTAAAAGTGTCAACCCTTTTTTAGCCCGGGATTTTCTTAAAGGGGATAAGCCACGACTTGGTTTCGTCCCCGCGACTTCGCCGCATAGAGCGCCTGATCGGCCTTGGCGATCAGATCTAACATTGTCGAGGAATCCTGCGGGAATGTGGCTACTCCCACCGAAATGGTCACCTGGGTCGTTTCCTTCCCCACGGGGAAAGGATGGCTTTCCACCGCCTTCCTCAATTTTTCCGCCAGTTCCATGGCCTGCTCCTTAGAGGTTTCCGCAGCCACCAATACCATTTCCTCTCCGCCATAGCGGGCCGCCAAGTGGGTCACGTCGGATTTTACCTGTAAAATTTTAGCCATTTCCATTAAGACATGGTCCCCGGCCACATGCCCAAACGTATCGTTATAGTGTTTGAAATGATCTATATCCATGATCAATAGGCTCAACTCGGATGAATACCGGGTGGCCAGAACAATTTCCTCCTCCAAACGCAGTTTAAAATGACGGTGGGAAAAAAGTTTAGTTAATCCGTCGGTGATCGATAACTTTTGAACTTTCTCATAAAGCAGGGATTTTTGCAGGCCGATCGAAATTTGGTTGCAAAAAACCTGGAGGTTGGAGAATTTTTCCTCGTCCATAAAATCCTCGTGAGCCGAAAAGGAACAAAGAAATCCGATCACCCTTTCCTGCACCAAGAAAGGCAGAAAGACGAAGGAGCGGATGGGAAGGTGTTTCCATTTGGAAAAATGCGGGTCGTCGGACAAGGAACGTATCCAGAGGGGTTTACATTCCCGCGTCAATTTGGCTCCCAACTGGTGGGAATCAGGTTCGATCTCCAAGGTTTTTAGGAAATTCTCATCACAGCCCGAGGCAATGCGCGATTCATACCGACGGCCATCGTTGGAAACCGCCCCCATCATAAAATGGGGAAGTTCGAACATTCTTTCGGTGAAATCCCTCGCAAGTTCGATCATCTCCTGGACATTCAGGGTGCTGCCAGCCTCCTTAATGACATCGTAGAGGTGTTCCACCTGATGCAGTTGTTTCTCAATTTGTATATTCTGTTGGTGTAGCCTCTCCGCTTCCAGTTTTTTCAAATCCAGCTGTCTTTTCCGTTGCTCAAACTCCTGATCAAAATTCCGGCGGGTGCGATCCTGGACGGCTTGGATAAAATCAGGTGTTAACAAAAGGGAAAAAACCGACAACAGTTCCGGCACCACCAAGTTTTGGTGAGGCCCCCCCGTCATTAGTTTGAGGATAGCCGCGCCCAGGGCATAAACCAAAAAAAACCAACGGGCGCTGTTGGGATAGGCAAACCGGTAAGGGACGATAAAAAGAATGGGTAAAGAAAGAGCATAAGGACCAAATCCAGGTAAATAGCTCAAGCCTAACACCACCGCCCCCAGTGCCAATCCGCAAATCATTTCCACTCGATCGGTCACGAAGGACCTCCCGGGCGGGCCAACCTAACGCAATTTTTCCCTTCGCCTTTCGCCTGGTAGAGCGCCTGATCCGCAGCGTCAATGAATTTTTCCACTTCTTTGAACTCCGGCACCAATTCCGCCACGCCGATGGAAACCGTAACATGGGTGGATTCCTGGGAAGCAATGATTTCCTGTTCTTCTATTTTCTCGCGTATTCTTTCGGCAACGGTTTGAGCACCGACCGCGGGGGTCTTGAGCAGAAGAACCGAGAATTCCTCCCCCCCATAGCGGGCGACCAGATCCACCGTCCGAACCGACTCTTTCAACACCTGCGCTACTACCTTTAACACCCGGTCCCCAACCAGATGGCCATAACGGTCGTTATAGGTCTTGAAATTATCCACATCCAACATGAGCAAACTGAGCGGCAGTTTATGTTCTTGGGCCCGGAACACCTCATCCCGGAGCCTTTCCTTGTAATAACGTTGGACATAAAGGCCGGTCAGGCCATCCGTAATCGCCAATTCGATGGTCTGCCGGTAAAGCGCCACATGTTCAAGCGCCACCGTACCCAAATCAGCGAAGTTTGATAGAAGGCGCGCATCCTCCTGGCGAAAGGCTCCCGATAAATCCGATTCCATGCGGATCAAGCCCAGCATTTCAGACCCAGCCATCAGGGGGGCCGAAACTAAGCTTTTCACCCCCGTATGGGAACCCAGGGTTTGGAAACGGAAATCCTTGGAAGCATCCCCCACAACGAGGGGTTTGCTTTGACCCATCACCCAAGCGTTGAAGGCTTCCTGCGGGTTCAATCGCTCGCGATTCAAGCGCACGTCCATTTCCGTGTCAGGGCTATAGCGGACGGCATGAAGGGCTTTGCCGATACTGCTGTCAAACAAGAGCAAAGAATAAACCCCCCCGTGCACCAGAAAGGTTTTCGAGATCGTCTCAATGAGCAGCACCACCACTTCCTGTGTTTTGACGGTCATCGCCAGGCTACGGGCCAACTCGTTCAATGCGGTATAACGTTGGATCTTGATTTGATTCGCCGAGAACGCGGCCCGGTCCTTATCAAAGGCCCTTTGGGTGTCGTTAACTGCCATTTCGGTTTCTTCCAGCGTATTATTAAAGTCGAATTCCCTCCTTTCCTTTTCCAAACTCCGCCGGTGCCAGAAATAAAGATTGAACCCCAGGACCGCCAAGAAAAAGAAAAAGGGAACCCAGGAATAATCGGAATCCAAAAGGTTGAGCAAATTCGCTAAAACAGCCCCGGCCGAAAGAACAATGGTGATCGTCATGTTGAAATAAATCATGGATAGGGCAAGAGGCACAAAAATCAGAAAAAGGGCCGATCCCAGGTTTCCCCCGTGAGCATCGGTCCAATAGCAATAAAACATGACCGTAAAAAAAGTTCCCAGAACCCAAATCCATTTTTGGGTAGGGGTGGCCTTTTGAAGCTGTTCGATGATTTTCTCATGAAGGATCATTGTTTTCCAAAATACTCGGTTTTCCAGGAACGCGCAGACTTCCCGTCCATACGCTTCAGCCATTTTTTCAATTCCCGGTGAAGCGTCGGAATATCTTTGTTATTGCGCACCACCCAATTGGATGACATCTCCCGTTTCCGAGCGGACCATTGTAATTTCTCCCGCCGAAGGGATTCGGCCGCGGTCCAACCCCTACGGGCAAGCCGAAGCCGCCTTTTTCGGGTCTGGGCCGAGATACATAAGACCCCGTCAAACCAGCGATAATAACCGCCTTCATAAATCAAGGGAACCTCCACCACCGCCAAACGGGGAGGACGAAGCCTTGAAGCAAGCTTTTTTGCCCAAACTCCGACCCGGCGACGAATTTCAGGGTGAGTCGTCCGGTTTAACCGGTATTGCTGGCGGCCGTCTTGAAAAACCACCTCGGCTAATTTCGCCCGATCAACCCGGCCCTTTTTACCCAATATTCCCTTCCCAAAAAGGGAAACGAGCCGGTCCCGAAAGGTTTTTTCCCTTAAAAGCTGATGCCCCAATCGGTCGGTCTGCAAGGTGGGGATGCCCGCCGATTTTATAAAAGAGAGGGCCGCACTCTTTCCGGCCCCCGGGGCGCCCGTCAACCCGATGAATAAGGTTCGGGAGACCTTGGCTTTCGCCATTTATGATCCAGATTGCTGTTGGAAGGCGTTGTAGGTATTTTGCATGAGCATTGCGATCGTCATCAGTCCCACCCCCCCCGGAACGGGGGATATGGCCGAAGCAACTTGGGAAACAGGCCTGAAGTCGACATCCCCGCATAATTTTTCCCCGGGAGGACGGTTCGTCCCAACGTCCACTACCACTGCGCCCGGCTTAACCATATCCGCCGTGATAAAACGCGCTTTCCCAATGGCCGCCACTAGCAGGTCCGCGCGTCGGGTTTCCGCCCCCAAATCCTTGGTACGGCTGTGGCACATGGTCACCGTGGCATGCTCCGCCAATAACATTTGGGCCATGGGTTTCCCCACCATGTTGCTGCGTCCTACCACCACCGCGTTGGAACCTTGGATGGGTATTTTATAGTGATGAAGCATTTCCATCACGCCATAAGGCGTGCAGGATTTGGGCCCAGGAAAACCCGCAACGAGCCTTCCCAAATTATCGGGATGCAAACCATCCACGTCTTTTTGAGGGTCAATCGTCAATAGGACCTTGTTCGCATCGAAGCCTTTGGGAAGGGGCAATTGGACGAGCAAGCCGTGAAGGGCGGGATCTTGATTGTACCTCCGCACCCATTCCAATAGTTCTTCCTGGGTGGTGCTATCCGGAAGCCGCGTGACGACCGAATGAAATCCAATTTCCTGGCAGGCCTTTTCCTTGTTGGCGACATAAATTTTCGAGCCTGGATCTTCCCCCACCAAGATCACCGCCAACCCGGGACGCGGTGAACCCGCGGGGATAGCCCCCGCAATGGATCTCAAGCGGTCTTTGACCGCCATCGAAACAACTTTTCCATCCAATAACATCGCCATTAAGGCTTTCCTCCCCCGAACGGTCAAACGAGTGCATTTTAGCCTTGGGTCGAACCGAATTCCACGGCATATCCAAACGCCGATCCAGGCCTTTTCGCCTTTTGTTTTTTTAACGGTTCGTCATGAGGGCCAACGATTCGACCGATCGCTGGATTTCGGAAAGATCAAAGGGTTTTAACACCACCGTCAAAGGCCCGAGTTTCATGGCCTCCACCAACATCTCGCTGTCGGGATAAGCCGTGACGATGACCACCAGGGATTTCAGGTTTAATTTCTTGATTTCCTTGAAAACTTCCACCCCGTTCATCCCGGGCATCTTCAAGTCGAGAAAAATGAAATCGTAATATGACCGTGATGCCGCTTCCAAGCCCTCTGCGCCGCTATGCACCATCTCCACAACGTACTTGCGCTTATCAAGAGCCTTGGAAAAAAGATCGCAAATAGCCGACTCATCATCAACGACGAGGATTTTCTTTTGGCTTGGGGAGGATCCCTTTTCAAGCCACTTATCGATCAACTCTTTTTTGAAACGCCATTCGCTGGCAACTTTGAAAGAGGGGATCTCGCCCTGCTGGGCCAGCTTGTATATCGTCGTCGTGGTAATTTTTAAATAGGTCGACAACTCTTGGGCCGTCATAATTTCGTCGTTTTGAATCATGCCTTTTAAAGGTTCCTTCAAGAATTGCGCAGAGTCTTAGCTACCGAATAAATACTTCACTTATTATACCGTAAATCATTTTTGCAACCCCAACTCTTTGGCCACCCGGTGATTTCTGAATATGATCACTGACAAAGTTCTGGGTTAAAATCATACCCTTTTATTCGGATCATTCTTTACCAAGTACTATTTTCTCAAACACTTGGTTAAATGGGATTTCTGCAATTCTATATGATTCTACCCTTACGCCTGTTTTTGGACGGTATCAATATAAGAGCGTTCAATCTCAATCTTGGTGTTCTCTGCCACCTTGAGAATGATGGTTTGTTCTTTAATGTCGGCCACAACACCATAAACGCCCCCCCGGGTCAGGACCCGGTCTCCCCTCTGGATGGAGTTAAGCAAAGCTTCCCTTTTCTTACGTTCCTTGGATTGGGGAACAATCATGATGAAATAAAACAAACCCACGATCAGAATCATGGGCAAAAACGAGATGATTCCGGCCATCGGGGATGTTCCAGCGACAGAGGATGCGGCAGTTTGAGCGAATGCGGTTCCCATGATTAACTCCCGGTCTGTAAACTTTTAAGATTCTAAAACCGAAAAGGTTTTAACGGATTCCTTTACCAAATGCCATTAAAACTTGAGAAACTTTTTAATGTTCGTCTAATACACCATAACGAATGGATTTTATCTTTCCCTCTTTGTCAATTAGGACTTCTAACTTGTCAGCAAAACCCAGGCCGTTGTCATGGTTATAACGCAAAACCCTGAGCCCATCCCGTTTATCCTGCCCCTCATAAGAAAAATAAACGTTTTGAAAAGCGTTTCGCACATCCCCCACGCCAGAATCAAAGGAAATTCCATCCGGAGTCAATATCCTGAGATCTCCTTCCTTTTGGGGAGAGTCCAGTTTAACAATTCCCCGGCTCATGTCCTCATAACGAAGCAGGGTTAGGTTCTTAACCGCATATAGGTTTCGCGCGGTCCCTGATATTTTGCGGCTTTCCACCTTTTTGGATATTGGCCACTTTTGGTCCTCCGCCAGGGTAAAGATCTCATTGAGCCCATATCGGACACCTTTATACCATCCCTCGCCATTGGCAAAATCAACCACTAATAAATCGGCGGTATCTTTGTTTTTTTGAGCCGCATCCTGGGCCTTTTTAGTAGCGTCCGCCTGGAAGGCTTCCATTTGCTCTTTCTTCTTATCGTTATTTTGACTTTCTTCCTTCTTTTCTGCCCACGGTGTTTGAGTACCCTGGAATTTCATCTTTTCCATATCCAATTTCAATTTTTCGTTCTCAAGCTGAAGTCGTTCGATTTCCAATTGTTTCTTTTCCATTTCCAGGTCGGAAGCGGTCAAGGTGGCCACAGGTGTCGTGCTTAAGGGATTATCCTGAGAAAAAACCTTATAAGTCGAAAAAAACAGAGCTAAACCAATCAAACTGATCAACACATTTCGCATTTGAATCTCCCAAACATGGTTGTTGACTAAAAACATCTTACTCATAAGTGACCAAGAAAAACAAAAGACCTTTTAAAATTAAAAGTTCATACCAAGAGATAAAACTTAAGGCTTATTTAGGCATAAAAAAACCCCGTCCCACAATGCGGGACGGGGTTTTCGAACAACGACTTAAAACTTGTAGGACAAATCAGCCTCAGACACGGTCACGATGGCGCCACCATTATTATTATTGGAACCGCCAACCACATTCTCGTTCCCATAAAATATTCCATTTCCGGGCTGAACATTAGCAATGGAATTTTCCAAAGAGGTCGGACTTACAACGACATCCAAGGTGAAATTCTGCCAGTTGATCGAAGCGCCCGTATTGAAATTAAACGCGGTAGTATTTAGCGCATTATAAAGCTGCTTGGAGATGCCGGTGCGAAGAGTCAACCAGTCGGCAACTTTGGATTCAACGTTGCCGGTCCAGGCTAGGATGTAGTTATCCGCCGAGCCCTCGGTACCGACATAATCAATCATCAAGCCGGTGGAAACCAAACCCTTGCCATCGTTGACCTTGCGGTTTGCGGCCAAGCCAACCACAACGTTTGAATCGCTTTGATTCGCAATGAAGGCGGGGTTCGACAGCAGGGCTAAATCCGCGAACATGCGCAAGTCATTATTGGCATCCAGATCCTTCTGGGCCAAAGCGCCGGCCGAAATGACAGAAGGCGCGTTCGATGCGGACGTGCCACCTGCGTATGCGCTAGCCATTTCATATCCGAGGTGGAAATTGATCTGGCTGAACGTGTCGGCGGTTACTCCCATGCCTAATTTAATGGCAATATCTCGGCCATAGTTGTTCCCGCTATCTCCCGCGGCGACCAGGCCGTTATAACCAGTATCGGAATAATCCACACCCACACCCAACGTAAGACCGCTGAAATTATTGGCCCACAGGAGGTTCATCCTGTTGTTAGGAGCAGTGGCGGGTGTCGTACCAAGCGGGTTTTGAGAAGCTTGCTCAACTCCCGTATAGTTCGCGTAAATCCCCATGGCTCCGATGGCGTCATCCTTCATGATCAAGCCACCCCAAACCGTGCCACCGGCAGGAATCAACCCACGAATATTGATGATATTGCTGTAATCGTAGGCCTTGTTGGGATACAAGAAAACGGAATCCAAATCCTCATTCACGAAGAGGTTTGAACCCATCCCATCCAACCTGGCGCTCGCGAAAACCTTCATGGAGGCCCCCATCGCCATAAGACCAACCAAAAGCATCAAAAGACTTTTCTTCATTCTCTCTCTCCTTAAAGCGCAAAGTGTTAGGGTTACACTCCTCAGGGACGAGTGTGCTTCCCTACCTAAACAGCCCCGAAGGGCTGTTACAGCCACGTTACAAAGTTAGGGTAACACTCCTCAGGGACGAGTGTGTTTCCCTTCCTTGTAAGCCCCAACCGGGGCCCCTTCCGACTAAGCCTTGTAAAAGTTAGTAAATAACCTAAACAAGTCTTAATTTTTGAGGATGGTCCGGGTTTTAGACCCTTCCACCCAAATTACGGACCTCCTCAGGGAGAAGCCCGATTTCATTACAAAAAGGCATTGGCCAAACAAATGCCTTTAATAAACGAAAAAACTATAAGTCTGTCCCATAGGCCTGTCAAGGTTGAAAAGACCATGATTAGGGCAAAATCCACCCTATAAAGCATAAAAAGTTTACTTTCCAACTAAATGTAGTGGTTTTTTTAACTCGAGCAGGCAAAAAGAAGCATTTTTTATTCAACAGTCACGCTTTTTGCTAAGTTCCGGGGTTGGTCTATTTCCCTCTTTTTAAACTTGGCGATCTCGTAAGCTAACAATTGAAGGGGTAAAACAGAAACAAGGGGCGCAAAATCCTCGCCTAAGGGGGGTATTTCCAAAACATGATTTGACTTTCGAGCGGCTTCTGAATCCCCTTTTTCAATTAAAGCTATCAATTGGCCTGATCTTGCCTTCACTTCTTCTATATTGTTGAGAATTTTTTCGTAAGAACCGGAAGATTTAAGGGCGATTGCCAACACTGGCATCTTGGAATCAATCAAAGCGATTGGTCCGTGCTTCATTTCCCCGCCGGGATAGCCTTCGGCGTGGATATAAGAAACTTCCTTTAATTTTAAAGCACCTTCCAAAGCAATGGGGTACTCAATTCCCCGGCCGATATAAAGAAAATTGAAATAGGAAGCGTAGATTTTAGCCAGTTTTTCGATACTTGGACGTTGTTTTAGAACTTGACCCATCCAACGGGGAACTTTAGACAGTTTTTCAGCTAAGAGCCGCAGGGTTTTGGGGGAAAGGGTCTTACGAACCTTTGCTAAATAAAGGGTCACGAGCCAAAGAGCGCCCAATTGGGTGGTAAAGGCTTTGGTGGAGGCCACGCCGATTTCCGGTCCCGCACGGGTTAAAAGTACCCCGTCCGCCTCCCGGGTTGCGGAACTTCCCATTACGTTACAAATGGTAACGACCTTGGCCCCCTTCGCTTTAGCTTCCCGAAGAGCCACCAGGGTATCCACGGTCTCCCCGCTTTGCGTGATGACAATGACCAAGCTGTCTGGTCCCAATACGGGGTTTCGGTAGCGAAATTCGGAGGCGTTATCGACCTCCACGGGTACCCGCAAGTACTTCTCGAGAAGGAACTTTCCTACCAAAGCGGCATAGAAGGAGGTTCCCATGGCCAAAAGGGTAATCTTTTTAAACTTTTTGAGGAAAGGAGACCCCCAGAATTGACCTTCCAATGCCACTTCCCCGGTCCTGGGATCCAATCGGCTGTTAAAGGTATCTTCCATTGCCCTGGGCTGTTCCATAATTTCTTTCAGCATGAAATGGGGGTACCCCCCTTTTTCCGCCTGTTCGGATGACCATTCGATATCCGACGGCTTCTTGGCAACCGATTCCCCGTCCAATACCCCCAAAATCCGGACCCCGTTAGAGCTAACGATCGCCATTTCGTTGTCGTCCAGGTAAACCACTTTACGGGTATGGGCCAGGAGGGCAGGCACGTCCGAGGCCAGGAAGTTTTCTCCCTTTCCAAGGCCCACCACGAGGGATCCACCCCCAAAACGGGCTCCGATCAGGCAATCCGGCTCTGTCTCATTGACCGCCACCACCGAGTAGGGCCCCTTGATCTTCTTAAGGGCAAAGCGAACCGCCTCCACCCAAGGTTTATGCTTCAGTTCATCCTCAATTAGATGGGCCAATACCTCCGAATCGGTCTGTGATTTGAATCGATGTCCCTTGGATTGAAGCTGTTTCTTCAAATGCTGGTAATTTTCAATGATCCCGTTATGGACGACAGCCACTTTCTGGGAACAGTCGGTATGGGGATGGGCATTGCGATCCGTGGGATGGCCGTGGGTGGCCCAGCGGGTGTGGCCGATGCCGGATGTCAGGACTGGAGAAAGTTTTGCGGCCTTGACCGCAGCGAAAAGGTTAGCGATCTTACCCGCTTTTTTGATGATCTTGAGCCTGGTTTGGGGTGTGACTAAGGCCAAACCTGCTGAATCATAACCCCGGTATTCCAGCTTGGCCAATCCGTTTAGGAGGATGGGGGCAGCTGGTTTGGGGCCGGTATAACCAACGATTCCACACATTGTTTTTGCCTTTTCCTAATTCGACTCGCTTTATCTTCCAGGCTGGCATGGTACCACGGGCTTTTGAGGCTTTACAACGAAGCTTCAGAATCCAAAGCCTTTGATAATTCCATCAGTTTTTCAATGCCCAAAGTTTCACCCCTAATCTGCGGGTTCAAACCGGTCTTTTTCAAGGCGCTATCGATTTGGCTCGCATCCTTCCCCAAGCTTTTCAGGGAATTGGTGATGACCTTGCGGCGGGTTTGAAAGATTGCCCTCACCAAGTTGAAAAAGTCCCTTTCGAGCCCCTTTTCTAGTGGCAACTGGGGCTTCAATGAAAGTTCAACGAAGGTTGAATCCACTTTGGGACGGGGCTTAAAGCATTTAGCCGGCACTTCTACCACCCGCTTAACCACTGAGTAATATTGGGCGCAAATGGTCAAAGCCCCGTATTCCTTGGTTCCCGGTTCGGCTTCCAGCCGGTCCGCCACTTCTTTTTGGATCATTAGGTAGATTCGACGCACCAGAGGATGGTATTGGGTCAAGATTCGGGTCAAAAGGGAAGTCGTAATGTAATAGGGGATGTTGCCGGCTACCGTTAATTTTCCAGGTGGCGGCGGTGCCAGTGGGGCCAAGTCGATCTTTAAAATATCCCCCTTTACCAACTGAACCATGGGAGTGGCCCCATATTTTCTCTCAAGCATCGCAAAAAGCTTGTGGTCCACCTCTACCACAGTTAGAGGTCTTTCCTTCTTGATCAACCTCTCGGTCAGCGCCCCGTAACCTCCCCCTACCTCCAGGAGAATGTCACCGGGGGGACAAAGAATGGCCTTCTCGATCTCATCGAGAATTCGGTTGTCAGTCAGAAAGTTCTGCCCCGCGGACTTACGGGGTCTGTAGGAATATTCCTCAAATAGCGTCTTGATGGAGGTCATTGGGCCTTTTCGCTTAGCTCTCCGGCCAGGCGAATAGCCGCAACCATGCTGGAAGGGTCGGCTTTCCCCTTTCCGGCGATGTCAAATGCCGTTCCGTGGTCAGGGGAGGTGCGGATGAAAGGTAACCCTAGGGTCATGTTGACCCCCTGGTCGAAGACCGCCAGCTTGAAAGGAATCAATCCCTGGTCATG
Source organism: candidate division FCPU426 bacterium (assembly GCA_963771075.1). Classification (GTDB taxonomy): domain Bacteria; phylum Oederibacteriota; class Muellerivitia; order Muellerivitales; family Muellerivitaceae; genus CAVTWJ01. The sequence continues at coordinate 78,599 of CAVYSE010000009.1, forward strand.
GTACATGCATAAAACCGCGTCGTAGTGGCCCTTTGAAACCCAATAGAAAAGGGTATCGGGTGGGTGGGGACCGGAAACATCCCACCCCTGCCTTCGGGCCTTGGCGATGACGGGGGCTAAAACTGTTTTTTCCTCCTTGCCAAACGCCCCATTTTCACCCGCGTGGGGGTTCAAAGCCGCCACCGCAATTCTTGGGTTTTTAATCTTGAACATTTTCTGAAGACTTTGGTGAGTCAAGGCCAACTTTTCCCAAACTTTGTGCCGGTTGATGCCTTTAACCGCGTCCCAAAGGGACAAATGAATGGACTGAAGGGTAATCCGGAAGGGGCCTCCCACCATCATCATGGCGAAATCCTTTCGGTCCGACAGGTGAGCCAAAAGTTCGGTATGGCCTGGAAACACACACCCCGCCTTGTGGATGGCTTCTTTGCTGATAGGAGCCGTAACCAAAGCGGCGGCCTTGCCTTCCAAGGCCAATTGGGCACCTTTGATGATGTAATGCACCGCGGCGGTACCGGAAGCGGCGGAAACTTTGCCCCAAGCCGATTTGTCCGCCCCACCCAGGTCCAGGACCCCCACCCTCCCCTTACAAATAAGGGTCGGACCCTCGTTTTCGATTTTTTCCAGCGGAAGATTCACCCTGAAACGCTTGGCGCAGGCCTTGAGGTAGGCGTAATCCCCGACGATGCAATAGAAATTCTTTGATGTGGGCGGAAGTTTGGCGAGAGCCTTTAAAGTGACTTCCGATCCAATCCCCGATGGGTCGCCCATGGAAAGGGCTATGACCGGCTTCGCGTCAAAAGATTTCATGCCCCCCCCGGGGTTTATTAAAAGCACGCCTTCAATTTCACCACAGCGGCACGGAGACACAGAGAAAATTGAATTTTTTTACTTTTCTCCCTGATTAGTTGTGAGATTTGATTTTCCCTTCAGCCTTTTCTTTTTATTTGATAAATATCTTTGATTAGTTGTTCTCTGAGTGCCTGTGACTCTGAGCTGGATTAGTCTTTCTTACAACACCTTCGCGGCCAGCGCAGCCAGTTGGGAACGTTCGCTCTTGGACAGAGTGATATGCCCGAACATCTCATTACCCTTGAACCTTTCGGCCAGGTACACAATCCCATTGGAGGAGGCATCTAGGTAGGGATTGTCGATCTGGTATGGATCCCCGGTCATGACGACTTTCGTACCCACCCCTGCCCGGGAAACAATGGTTTTGATCTCGTGGGGGGTGAGGTTCTGGGCCTCATCCACGATCAAGAACTGCTTCGGGATCGAACGCCCACGGATATAGGTAAGAGCTTCAAGTTCTAGCTTGTGGGAGTCCAATAGATATTGGACCTTGTCATCCACTTCCTCGGCGTCGTTCTGCAAATGGCCTTTATCCAATATAAATTCCAGGTTGTCGAAAATCGGCTGCATCCAATTCATCAGTTTCTCGTCTTTGCTTCCAGGCAGGTATCCGATGTCCTTTCCGAGGGGAACAATAGGGCGAGAAACCAGAACCCTGCGGTACTTTTTTTCATCCAGACTCTTCAATAGGCCGGCGGCCAGGGCCAAAAGGGTCTTTCCCGTTCCCGCCGAACCCACCAAGGTTACCATGCTGATGCGGTCGTTCAATAGCAGGTTCAGGGCGAAATATTGCTCCAAGTTCAAAGCCTTGATGCCCCAGGCCTCCGGGTCCTTGAACCAGAGGGACTGGGCTTCCTTCAGTCCGTCCCGGTAAATGCCCCGGGCGGTTTTGGACTCATGGATGTCGCTCTTTAAAAGCAAAAACTCGTTCTCGTAAAACTTGCTCTGTTCCATATAGGGAACCAAGGAGAGTTTCCCCGACTTATAAAACTCATCGACCTCCGAGTCCTTGACGGTTACGGTGGTCCAGCCCGCGTACAATTCGTCGATGTTGACCTTGTTCGTCTCGTAATCTTCCGACTCCACGCCCAGGGCATCGGCCTTGACGCGCACGTTGATGTCCTTGGTGACGAAACGCACATTCTCGCCCTTTTCCTTCAGCGCCAGGGCAATGCCAATGATATTGTTGTCGATTTTCATGTGTGAAAGGGAAGCTGGCAGGTGATTGGCGGGGGTCGAGATGTCCACCCGCAAAAGGCCACCATTCTCCAAGGGTACTCCCGCCGGAAGGTTTCCCTTTTTGCGCAGGTCGTCCAGTTTACGGGCCACTTCCCGGGCGTTTCGGCCCCGCTCATCCTGGTATTTCTTGAAGGTATCCAGTTCCTCGATAACCCCCAGGGGGATCACCACAATGTTGTCCTCGAAAGACTCAATGGCGTGAGGGTTGTGGATAAGAACGTTGGTGTCGAGTACGAAGGTTTTTTTCATGCCACCCTCACATGATTTAAGAATTGATAAAGGAGTTGGCATAGGGCCGATCTCCTTGAAACCATTTTAAACGGTGAATCTGCCCATACCGACCTTCCAATCTGAAAAAATGATACTGAGTTCGGCATTGAGCCGATTTCATTTGATTTCATTAATAACATGAATCGGTTCATGGTTTGGGGGCCTCCCGATGTAATAGATGGGGCTTCACCAGAATGAAACAGGTCCGGGCCAGATCAATAGCCCGGTGATAGGTCTCAGAAAATACGACGGACAAAGGCAGGACTTGCGGCCAAACAAAGGAGGTAAGGAACATTAAGCCAATCATATTTCCCGCGAAAATGAAAATCAAGGAAAAGGCCACACCGCTTTCTTTCAAGTCCGATTGGGGATGGGAAAGGGAATAAACGGTTAGGGCGATGTGAAAGGCGTAGGTAAACCCGATCATTCCCACGAGATAAATCTTAAAGGGTTCGGCCGCGATCAGGTAGAGCCCAACCGTAACAGCCGTGTAAAAAGGGAAGACATAGGGGGCCAAGCTGATCAACACGCTCGATTTGTTGACCATTGTGGAACCGCCTGTCGTGGTGGCGTGTACCGCCGTCACCTTGCCCCCCATAAGGAGCGCGGCCAGGGCATGGGTGAGTTCGTGGGCCAAAACGTGGGTTAGGATGGGCTTGTAAAAAGCGAAATGGATAATCAGGTAGAGGACAAACCCTGACAAGAAGACAATCGTATATTTATTGCCCCACGGAATACCCGCCCAGGCGTGGACCAAAACCCAACCGATCGATATCGACAGCCAAATCAAAAGAATGGCGAAGAACCATTTCACTAAAAATAAACCAATGGATTTATGCAGGGCCAAGAATCACCTTTTAATTCAATTGGAAGTTTATCCCTCTATCGATTCTTCTTCGGATTCAAGTGTGAATTCATTGATGGGAATTTCCGTCGCAATCTTATAGACCACTTCCCGGGGCAAGCCCCGCATTCGAGAGACCGCCTTGACCGCCTCGGTCTTGGAAAGCCCCTGTACTTTTATGAATTCCAATAATTGGTCTGCGATGGAAACCCCTACCCATTTTTCCTGGTCCGTGTGGTCAACCCTCTCGCCGCCTTCGATGACAATCACGAATTCACCCATGGGTTCATGGGTTTTGAAATGCTTCCACAATTCCTGGAGTGTGCCCCTCACGAATTCCTCATGTAGCTTCGTCAATTCCCTTCCCACGCAAGCTTGCCGGTTGCCGAACACATTCATCATGTCCTTGAGGCTGTTGCGAAGCCGATGGGGCGACTCAAAGAAGACCAGGGTCCGTTCCTCGGACCGGAGCCCCAGCAGAGCGCTCCGACGGTCGGCGGGTTTGGAAGGCAGGAACCCTAAAAAGGTAAAGGGAGTCGTGGGAAAACCCGATACCGGCAGTGAAGCTAAAAGTGAAGAAGCTCCGGGCACAGGTACCACTCGGAAGCCCTTTTGAATAGTCTCACGAACCACCTTGTCCCCAGGGTCCGAAATGCCAGGCATGCCCGCATCCGTCACTAACGCGACCGCCTGTCCCTTTTCCAGGGCCATGAGAATTTCCTCCACTCGTTTAGTCTCGTTATGCTCAAAACAAGAAATGAGCTTGGGCGGGGTAATCGCAAAATGGTTGAGCAGTTTCAGGGTATTTCGGGTGTCCTCGGCAGCGATCAACTGAACCTGTCCCAAGACTTTCAAAGCCCGAAAGGTCATGTCCTCAAGATTGCCGATGGGAGTGGCGACCAAGTAAAGGGTGGAAGGAAGAACCGCGTTTTTTTCAGCGTTTTTTTCTGACACGGGAAGCCTTCCTGCGTGGGAGTTTTTTGGATTGACGCCGGGATGTCGTGGTATTTATCGAAACACTCTCAGGCTTAGATTGAATATAGGCCTTCTGGGAACTTATGAAATTTGGTTTTTCGGCTTTGCTGACATCAGAAAATAAATTTTTCTCTGTGTCTTTGTGTCTCTGGGGTGAATATTTAAATATCACTTTAACCTTTTCCAGCCCTTCCCAAACGGCCCAACCGATCCCGATTCCAAAAAGATACCCTCCCAAAACATCGGATGGGTAATGCAGGCCCAAGTAGATTCGGGACAGCCCGACCGCCAGGGCGATCAAAACGAAAAGCCCTTGATAGAGGGGAAAGGCCCTGGCCAGGAGATACATGGAAGAACCCATATTGGCCGCGTGGCTGGAGGGGAAGGAAAAGGCGGCGCTTCCACCCACTGGGGTCAGTACACCCGGCAGGGCGTTGCAAGGCCGGACCCGCTGAACCCAATATTTCAAAAGATGGCTGGAACCCTGGTCCGAAAGAGTCACGGCCACCAAAAGGCTCAAAAACAGCCAACGCCCCCTGGCCCCGCCCCAGATCAACTGATAAAGAAGAAAAATTGCAATGGTTAAAAGAATTCCTAAATGCCGAAAATCGGTAACGTATGCAAAAAAAGAATCCATGATGGGACAGGAACAGGTCTCATTCACAAACCGGAAAAGGCCTACATCAAGTGGGTAGAGTAACTGTCCCAAAGCCTATACCGCCACCGGCACTGGATCCTGGTCGGTCATGGCTCGTTGAATCTCCTCAAGGGTTTTCAAAACCCAATCCGCGTCATCAGAGGTCAAAAGTTTCTGCCTCATTTCCCTCGCGCCCTCGAACCCCTTGATGTAATGGGAAAGGTGTTTGCGCATTTCCATCAACCCCATCCGTTCGCCCTTGACCTCGATGGAACAACGCAATTGTTCCGCCGCCACCCCCAGCTTGAATTTAAGGGATGGTTTACGGCCGGGCTTCCCGGTCTCGAGAAAGTGGTTGATCTCCTCGAAGATCCAAGGAGCGCCCATACTGCCCCGACCGATCATGATGCCGTCACACCCTGTTTCCAGGAAGAGTTTGTAAGCGTCCAGCGCATTCCGCACGTCGCCGTTGCCGATGATGGGTATCTTCGCTTTTTCCTTAAGCCGTTTGATGATTTCCCAATTGGCCTTGCCTTCAAACATCTGGTTGCGGGTGCGGGCATGGACCGCCAGAGCCGAAGCTCCCGCGGACGTGACCGCGTCCAAAAGATCAAAAACAGAGTTATCCATCGCGTCGTAACCGGCCCGGGTCTTGACCGTAATGGGCACCTTGCCCCCCGTGGCCTTGACCATGGCTTCCACGATCCAACCCGCCCTTTGGGGTTCTTTCAATACCGCAGCGCCGGAGTCGCATTTCAGGATCTTGCCCACAGGGCACCCGAAATTGATGTCGATAAGGTCCGGTTTGATTTCCTCGGCCACCTTGGCAGCAGCTTCCCCCATGATGCCGGGGTCCCCCCCGAAAAGTTGCACCCCCACGGGTCTCTCCGGTTCCGTGAATTCCATCAACTCATGGGTCTTGTCGCTTCCATGCATCAAGGCCCGGGAGCTGACCATTTCGGTTACCACCATGGCGGCCCCGTGCCGCCGGGCCAGGCGGCGGAAGGCGGTATCGGTGTAACCCGCCATAGGCGCCAGGAAGACCCGTCCATTCAGCGTGAGGGAACCCATCTTGAACTCATGGGGGTTCTTGCCCAGCTCTTCAAGGGATGGGCCATTCATTTCGGCCTCAGGAAGTGAAGGTTCCGCTTTATCGGGATCAGGATTTCGGGGCAGTACGCTCATGTAATTCCTCAAAGGATTTAAAAAACCAAAATCAAACGCAAAGCCGCAAAAACGCCAAGAAAAACCACCTGCAAAGGGTTAAGGCAAATTTTCGGAGAATATCGTAATTTAGAAGGTCTATGCGTCTTAAAGTCTTTGCGTTGGACGTCGGTTTGTTGTTATTTTTATTCTAACAAGAAGGGTGAGTGGCTTAAAGGGGAGGCCATGGCGGTAGCGGATAAATCAGAACTTTTGCCCAGGGCAAGCTGATAGGCGCCCAGGCCCGCGATCATGGCGGCGTTATCCGAGCAATATTTCGGTGGCGGCACCCTCAAATGAACACCCCGGGAATCAGCCTCGGCTTTCAAGACCCTCCGCAAGGCCGAGTTGCAGGCGACTCCGCCCCCCACGACTAGGCTCTTGGGATGGAACTCATCCAGGAATTTCCGGACCCGATACAACACCTCTTCCAGCACGGTGTTTTGAAAACGGGCCGCCAACAAGACCTTGTCCTTATCGTCTTTCAGGGGATGGTGCTTGATCTCCAATCCCACGGCGGTTTTGAGGCCGCTAAAAGAAAAATCGAGGGTCTTATCTTTCATTCGCGAGACTGGAAATGTCATTTTGACTTCCGGAACCTGTGCCGCCAGCTTCTCAATCATGGGACCCCCGGGATAACCTAGCCCCATCAGTTTGGCCACCTTATCGAAAGCTTCCCCGGCCGCGTCATCGCGCGTGCAGGCCAGGAGCCGGTAATCTCCCCAGGTTTCCATCAGGTAAAGTTCAGTGTGACCCCCGGAGGCCACCAGGCCCAACGCGGGGAAAGAAACGGGATCGTCGTCCAGCCGTGCCGCGTATAGATGGGCCTCGATGTGGTGGATGGCTACAAAGGGAATTTTCAAGCGGAAGGCCATGCCCTTGGCGGCTGAAACGCCCACCAGTAGGGCTCCGATCAACCCGGGCGCAGTGGTTACGGCGATTCCCCCCAGGTCGTCCCATCCTACCTGGGCCTGCCGCAGCACTTCCCGTGCGAGAAAAGGGAGACTTTCCAAATGCTGGCGGGATGCCACCTCGGGCACCACCCCGCCATAGCGGGCATGGACCAAGGTCTGGCTGGCAACCTCGTTGGCCAGGACCCGGTAGCCATCTTGGACAATGGCGGCCGAGGTTTCATCGCAGGAGGATTCAATTCCAAGCACTAATTGGTTCGTCATTCATTAACTCCAGGTTCTTATCGGAAACGGAACTATACACTTGCCAAAGTCCAAAAACGAACAAAAAACGGGACCCGTCAGATCTGGAAATATCCCGATTAGAGTCAAACGGCGGGGCAAAAAGCCCGAAATATAAAGCATTTGGAGGATTAAAATCCATCCGCTATAATTCGGTTCGATTTGAAAAAGGCCGACCCGTTTTTAGTCCCTTCTTCTCAAACCCCGCGCCAAAAGGTATTTCGGTGATCCCTTGAAACAAATATTCGAAAGAGTGGCGAATTGGTTTAACACGAATCCGATCAAGGGCGCCTTCATCATCCTTGCCGGAGCGGTCCTGATTCTTTTCGGGAAAGCCCTCTTTGACCCAGACCTGCTCTTTTCCATTCCCCAAGGAGATTTGGCGGGCCAGTTTCTCGCTTGGAGGGAATTCGGCTTTTCCGAGTTGAAGTCTGGACACCTGGTCTTTTGGAACCCTTACATCTATTGCGGCGCCCCCTATTTCTCGGGTTTCCAGTCAGCCCTCCTCTACCCCCCCAACTGGCTCTTCATGGTCATGCCGCTCATCATGGGCCTGAATTTTTCCGCGGCGCTCCACATTTTCCTGGGCGGATTCTTTTGCTTCCTTTGGCTTTCCCAGACCCGTACCTCCTTTCTTCCCAGCCTCTTTGGCGCCTTCGCTTTCATGTTCGGGGGCGCTTTCTTCCTGCATGTTTACCCCGGTCACCTTCCCAACCTATGCACCATGGCCTGGATACCGCTCGTTTTCTTGTTTCTTGACCGGTATTTCGACTCTCTCAAGCTCAAATGGCTTTTGTCCGGCATGGGAGCCTTAGGCTTGGAGCTCCTATCGGGGCATGTCCAGTATTTTTACTACACCCTGCTTTTCAGCGGATTCTATTATTTTGTCCGTTTGCTCATGGACCGACGTCAATGGGTCGTGAAATCCATCGGGGGGTTGGCCTTGGTTCTGGGTTCCTTTCTCCTAACTGCGGTTCAAGGAATCCCCGGTGTTCAAGCGGCCATCGAGAATCCACGCCCCACGCCCGACTCCTCCGCGGCCCACCGTCTCTATTCTTTTCCGGTCGAAAACCTGTTGACCTTTTTCACCTCCGGCTTAAACGGGAATATCTCCCATTTTAACTGCTGGTCTTTCGTCGACATCTGGTGGGAATCGTGCCTCTTCATGGGATTGACGGTTTTCCTTTTCGCCTTTTACGGCATCTTCGCCAAACCCATCAGCGGTAAATGGGCGCTGATCGCCCTGGCCGCATTCGCGCTTCTTGTCACCCTGGGCTATAACACACCCTTTTACACCATTTTTTCCAGCGTGATCCCCTTCATCAAATTGTTCAAGGGCAGTTACAAGGCGGGGGTCTTTATCCAATTGGCCTTTGGCGTCTTGGCCGCGCGGGCCCTGGATGTTTGGATCAAGGATAACCACCCTCCAGCCTGGCCCGGCTGGCTGGCCTTCGTCATGAGCTTGGTCTTTCTTTTTTCCATACCTCGCATTGACAGCCTCACGTTCGGGCAAATCTTGGAGGTTTTCAATTCACCTCTCGACACCCAACCGGGGAATTTCGGCCTTCAACGCATGGCGGTACAAGAAATCAATCTTTTGGGCGCCTCATCCCTGGCCATTCTCTTCGCTGGCCTTTGGATCTTTACCCAAAAACGCCCTTCCTACCGGCCAGCCCTGGCCTTTTTGGGCATCGCGAACCTTTTCTTTTTCGCCCTTTCCGTCCTTCCCTTTTTCGATTCCAAGGTCCTGGTCAGCGACGGGACTTTGCTGGCTAAAAACGTCTCCCCCATGGCGGGGGAAAACCGGATTTATTGGTATAACCAAGCCGACCGCGCTTTATTTTCCCGGTTAAAAAACGTCATTGGGGACGACCCTTCCCTTCCCCAAAGATATGCGCGCCTCATCAACATCCAGGACAATCGTTTCGATTATTCACGCTTCGTCGTTGATTTTTCCGAGCCCAAGCCCAAATTGATCCGGATGGCCATCAGTATCGACCAAGTCGAAACCGGGTATAAGATCAACCGGGTTCCAGGCCCCCAGTTGGCCAGGGCAGCGTTATACGATGATTGGGAACTCGCTCCCTCTCCCGAGGCGGCTTTGATCCGGGCTCTCGCTCCCGATTTTGATATGTTCCATAAGGTCGTCCTGGAAAGTGCCCCCCATCCGCTCCCCGTCAAGGGGAAGGACAGCGGTCAGGTGGTCGTGACGGATGTGAATTCGGATATTTTGGAAATCAAGGCGGTGACGGACCGGCCCCAAATACTGTTGGTGACCGAGAACTACGCGAATGGTTGGCAGGTGAAGCCATTTCCGGATAGCGTCCAACAAAACTACGAAATCCTTCCCGGGGACTCGATCCATCGGGCCATCCCACTCTTGGCGGGAACACACCACTTTTATCTTCAATACAAAGCGCCGGGATTTGAAACGGGACTTTGGATCTCGGTGGTCTCCCTGCTCGCCTATGGTTTGACTTGGGTCTGGGTCTTGCGCCGTAGAGAAAGAATCGAGGCGGTCTAGGCGCATTCTGGATTTTATACAAAATCCGTTTTAATTATTATTGGCCAACCACTTCCGAAAGATAAACCAATTGAACACCCTGTTGCTGGATCTTGGGGAGGGCCTGGAGAAGGGTTTCCAGGGTCACCGCCTTGAAATGGCCGATGGCCACGGCGGTTCCCTGCTTCTTGGCGATGGCCAGGGCCCGGTCCAACTGTTTCAAAATGGCATGCGCCTGTACCTTGTCGTCCAAAAAAACATCCCGTTTGGCGTGGGGCAACCCGAGACGCTCGGCTTCCGCCTCGGCAACCGTCTTGGGCGAGGTCCGGGAATCGAGGAAGAAGAGCCCCCTCTTCCCCAAAAATGCGCAAACCTCATCCATGAGGGCTTTGTTCTCGCTCGCCAAACTCCCCATATGGTTGTTCATGCCCACCGCGCCAGGCAAAACCTCAAACGCCGCCTCCAGGTTTTGTCCGACCTTATCCGATGACATGCCCCTTTTCAGGTATTCAGGGTAGGCGTTCTTGGGGAATTTTTCATGGCCTTCCATGGGCATATGGCAGATGACTTCCACCCCGTGGCCCGGGGCCTCCTCCGCCAGCTGCTTGCCGAATTCGGTGGAGGGGATCAGGGCCAGGGTCACCGGAACCTTGAAGGCGTAGAGGTTTTCCAAAGCCTGACCTTTTTGGTAACCCCCGTCGTCGATGACCAGACTGAGGCGGGGCTTGTGGGTTTGGAGGAAGGTGATGGTAATGGGGGTCCATTGGCCGTCATAAGCGAAAACATAACTGTAAAAGGTGGCTTGCCGCTGGGTGTCCTCGCCCGTCGTGGAATGGCCCTCGACCGCCCCGGCTGTTTCGGCGGCCTGCCGCAATTGGTCCGCCAACTGTTCGGGGGTGTAGCGACGGGGCAGGCGGAAGATTTCTTGGTAGACCGGCAGGGTCAAGTCCCCCAGGGTGAAATCCTTTTGGAGGATATCCCCTTCCCGCATTCTCAGAATCCCCAACTGGCGGAGCTTTTGCTCCAGGGCCGTGCGGAGATTTTCGGCGTCCTGCGGGCTGTGCCGGACGGACGGGGCTGGAACCGTCTTGGGGGGCTTCTCATGGCCCGACCGGAGGATCGAATAGACCACGACGCCTGCCAATCCCAGCCCCAGGATCAACAGCGGGAGGATTATGAGCAGGAACCTTTTATTCATAGCCGCGAACCCCGCTTGAAAAGAACTATTCGTTTTCCTTCAATTTATTGCGTTCTTCCTCGAGCTTTTTCTCGCCCGCCTTCTCGTCCGGCTCGGCCTTCTTGGGGTATTTGGCGTAAAGGGCCTTGCTGATTTTTCCCCCGTTATGAATGATGTCGACCGCCACCGCGACCTGATTGTCGGCCAGCACGGCTTCTTCGCGCGCTTCCTTCTCGCCCAGCTTGGCCCGCACCAGCTCCACCCGCAGGCTGGTCTTCAGGTATTGCTCGTCCTTCTTCAGCTCTTCCTTGTCGATTTTTTTGCCGGTTTTGACGCAATAGTCGTAAAACCCATCCATGGTCTCCGGGGAAATCGGCATCCCGGCGCGAAACATCCAGTCCTCCTATTGATCAGATATCTTGGCGTACTTTTCAGCCAACTGCTGGCTGTAAACCTTGATGGTGGATTCGGTGGCGTCGTGGTCCTTCAGGTTCAGGTCCGGATCGATGCCGATGCCGTGGATACAGACACCCGAGGGGGTGTAGTACTTGGCCATGGTCAACCGAAGGGCCGCCCCATCGCTGTTGTCCAGGGGCAGGATGGTCTGCACGGAGCCCTTACCGAAACTCTTGGAGCCGATGAGGACCGCCCTTTTCCAGTCCTTCAGGGCCCCCGCGACGATCTCCGCGCCCGAGGCGCTTCCCTCGTTGATCATGGCCACCACCGGCAGAAGCTTGAGCTGAATTTTTCGTCATCTTGCGACTTGAAGAGCTGGTTCTGGTTCTCGCTGCGTCCCTTGGTGGACACGATGGTGTCCCCCGGGTGACCGAAATAATTGGAGACGCCGACCGCCTCGTTCAGGAGCCCCCCCGGATCGTTGCGCAGGTCGACGATCAAACCCTTGAGGGGCTTTTGTTTCTCCAAATTCTTGACCGCGCTCACGAAATCGTCGGTGGTGTTGTCGATAAACTCCGAGATTCGGACGTACCCGATGCAGTCGGGCAGGAGGTAGGAATGGATGCTCTCGATCTTGATGGCGTCCCGCACCAACGTCACGTCAAAGGGCTCGTTGAGGCCCTGCCGCAATATGGAGATGGTGACTTTGGTTCCGATTTGGCCCCGCAGGCGCTTGACCGCGTCGTTGATTCCCATCATGTCGGTTTTCTCATCGCCGATCTTGACGATCTTATCCCCAGCCTTGATGCCGGCCCGGTCCGCGGGGGTTCCCTCGATGGGGGAAATAACAGTCAGGTGCTCATCCTTGATGGCGATCTCGATCCCCAACCCGCCGAAGGAGCCCGAGGTTTCAGTCTGCATTTCCTTGTAATCCTCGGGGGGCATAAACTGGCTGAAGGGGTCCAGGGTGTTGACCATGCCTTGAATGGCCCCGTAGATGAGGTCCTTGGGGTTGGTCTTGTCCTCGTCCACGTACTTCTGGCGGATGATGGTCAGGGCGTCCACGAATGGGTTGAGGTACTTATAAACATCCTCCGAAGTCCCGGCGTTCTTGGGGGCCGATTGGGTCAGGGTCCCCGCGGCGAAGCTAACCCCGGACAAAAGAATAATCAGGGCGGCGACGGTGTAAAGGCTGGGGCGACGGTTCATGCATATCCTCCAAAGAAATAGTACAAAACTCAGTTGAGGCTCGAATTGACCAACACAGGGTTTCCCGGATAAGAATCATCCCCTCTCCCCGGAGGAAGGTTCGCCTTAATGCTGGTGTGTCAGCCAGCGCACCGGGTCCTCGGGTAAGCCGTCATGGCGAATCTCGAAATAAAGACTGGTTCCCCATTGGTCGGCGTAAAGCGAGCCGGTGTCCCCCACGGTACCCTAAGATCTGTCCCTGGGCTACCTCCGTTCCCTCGGCCACACTGAGTTCGGCGGCCTGGGCGTAGAGGGAATAATAACCTTTGCCATGGTCTAAAATCACCAGTTTTCCATAACCTTTGAACCAATCGGCATACCGGACCAACCCCTTCGCCACCGCCCGAATTGGCGTCCCCGCGGGGCGGCAATCTGGATGCCGGTATTATCGACCATTTCATTGAATTCCTTGTTCTTGCTTCTCCCAAAGTTCAACATGATCTTACCTGAGACGGGCCAGGGGATCTTTCCCCGGACCACTTTCAACCCCGCGCCTTCGGCGGTTTGACCGGCAGGCGACGAATTCTTCGCGGTCTTCGCCTCGGCTTTTGCTTCCGCCGCCTGCTGGCTGGCGATCTTGGCTTGGCTTATCAGGCTCGAGAATTTTTGCTGGAGTTCACCTGCCGCCTCGTTGAGCTCGGAAAGCAGCTGTTCCTGGTTCTCCTTTTGACGCTTCAAGGAGGCCAAAAACACCGAGCGGTTCCTTTTTTTCTGGCCCAGCTCTTTTTCCTGGCGTCCCAGGCTGCCCAGGAGTTTTTCCTTGCGCCTGCCCTCCGCAACCCACTCGGTGGAAGCCGTCTCCAAATCCGTTTCGCTCTCCAATGTGCCTTCCATCAGCTTCTCGTTGCTTTGGGCCAAAAGGGTCTCGAACTTGAGCTTGCGGGCCAGGTCGGCGGGGTTTTCGCTGGAAAGCAGCCCCCCCAGCAGGGGTTGGCGGAAGGACATGCGGTAAAGGGCGCGGAGCCGCTGTTGGAGGAGAGTCCGGTCCTGCTCCAGGAGCAGGCGGTTTTGCATCATGGTGGACTGGAGCCGGTCCAGACGGTCCCGGGTTTCGTCCAGCTCTTCCTGGTTGGCTTCCTTTTCCCGGCGCAATTTACCCAGGGCCTGGTCCACCTGCTGAAGGTGGGAGAGGACGTTTTTTTCCCTGGCCTCGGTGAGCTTCTTGATCTTTTTCTGCTGCTCAATTTTCTTCTTGATCGCGGCAAGGTTTTTCTTGTTCTGGTGGATGTCATGCTTGATGGCCGTCAAATCAACGGGGGTGGCGGAAGGGCTGCCAGCGGGCGCCACCGTGTCCTGTGCGAAGGCGGGATTGGCGGCCTCAAAAAGGAGAGGTAGAAGAATCCCTATACCAAGGTTAAAAAAACATTTCGTGATTATGGAAAATGCCTCTTTCAGGTTGTTTCTGTATCGACGGGCCATTGGCTTTTAAAACCTTTATCGATTACTGATTTTCTCCGTGTTTCTGTGGTAAATGCCTTTAGAGATATGCTTACCTCAGATCGCCAGCCCATTCTTTGCGTACCGCCCAAAGGGACCCGGCAAAGCCAAGCATTGCCCCCAACAAAACAAGGGTTAAGTAAAGACTTCCCCAATCCATGCCGGGCAGGTTGATGAACATTTCCATTCCCCCGGACTTGGGCAAGAACCATCCCAGGGCCAATTTAAGCGACTCCAAGACCAACATTCCCAAACCCGCCCCCAATAATCCCTTCACCAGGCCCTCCCAAAGGTAAGGGCCCCACCGCATCCAGGAGGGAGCGCCCAGGCGGGAAAGCAAAACCCATTCCTCCCGTCGTGCCCAGAGGGCCAGCGTCAGGGCATTGGAAACGATAAAAAGGGCCGTCAAAAAGACGAAAGCGCCCAGGAACCAGCCTACCCAACGGGCCAAGCGGCTCAGGTTTGAAACCGCCTCCCATTCTCCCTTGCCATAATCGACCTCTTCCACCGCCGGGTCTTTTTTCATGGCTTCCACCAGGTCGTCGATCTTTTCCGATACGTCCTTTTTCAGGACCACGCTCAGGGAATCGGTCAGGGGATTCTCCCCCAGTGCCTGGACCATGCGGTCCACATCCGGATCCTTGCGGAAATCTTTCAGGGCCTCATCCTTGCCCACCACCCGTACCGAGGCCACGCGGGGGTCAGCGGACAGGCGTTCCTGTAGCCTTTGAAGGTCGGAGGGTACCGCGCCGGGGGTCAGGAATATCGCCATCTCGAATTTCTGGCGGGCAGAAAGGAGAGCGTTATCCAAAACCTTGGAAATTCCCAGGAACAGGGAGACCTGAACCAGGGCGGCCGCCACGATGACCACCACCGCGGTGGAAAGCCCGGGAAAGCGGAATAACTGCGACAGGCCTTCTTTGAGTACATAAACCAGTTTTTGCCAGGAATTCATGGGGTTGGCACCTCAACAGGGGATATCCTGCCTTCCGCCAGTCGATACCATTGAATGATGCCCTTTAAGGCTGGTATGGATTGCTCGACCTCCGGAAAGGCCTGTTTGGAGGTCAATACGAGTGTCGCACCGGTCTTGCGTAATTCCCCGAGTAGCTTTAATAGAACGAGCGCCGTAGCCGAATCCAACCCCTGTAGGGGTTCATCCGCCAGGAACAATTTTGGCCGGAAGATCATCGCGCGAAGCGATAGCACCATCTTTTGCTGGGCCGAAGAAAGGTCCGTCGGTTTTGCCTCCATCTTTTCGCCGAGGCCCGCATTCTCCAACAGTTTGCGAATGGAATCCCTCTGCCCTTCGGGGTGGATACCCTTCACTTGAAGGGTGAAAAGGATGTTTTGCTCGACCGTCTTGTCGGAAAAAAGGTGCAGGTCGGGAAAAGCCATACCGACCTCATTCAGCCAGTCTTTTTTTTCTTTGGGTGTAAGACCATAGGGATCGCCGGGGCCCACCCGCAAGACGCCTGAGGTTGGCTTCTCTTCCCCGCCCAGCATCTTGAGAAAGGTGCTTTTACCGCTGTTGTTCTCGCCAAGTATCACGTTGAAGGACGCTTCCGGAAATGAAAAGAAGGCGTCGTCGAGGACCTTGACGCCCGAAGGATGGACCTTGGTAAGGTGAAAAGCTTGGATCATCATAATTAGCTTTAAGTTAAGGCAGGAGTGCCGGGCAAGCAAGGAAAAATCCGGTCAAAAGGCTTTTCACCAAAAAGGTCACATGCCGCAATTCCATTAAGCTTTCAAAGCATGCGGTATAGTCTCGATTTCTTTGGCCTCCCGACCCAAAGGCGACCAAGGACACTAAGTGGAAAGTTAATTTGCGAAACACGCAGATTTAACTTCGTATTCATTATGTGTTTCGTGGCAAGAGCTTTATTTTTTGGTTTCCTGTAAATCTTCCGGTTTGACGGGTTCGGTATGCACGAAGACTTCCTGCACCCCTAAACGTGATTCCTTCACCACCGCGATCACCCGATGGGTCAATGCATGGGACTCAGAAATCGTCATGGTAGGGCTCACCTGAATGTGCAGGTCCACATGGATATGACCGGGCATACCGTGGCTTCGTACCTTATGGCAAGCCAGTATGCCGGGAACGGACCGAACGACCTCTTTGACCTGTTCCGGGTCCAACATTACCCGGTCGGAAAGGACACTCAAGGATTGGTTGACGATCCTCATGGCCGCCCCGGCCACTATGACTACAACGATCAGGGAGGCAAGCCAATCCACCCAACCCAATCCAAAATGGGCCCCCGCCAAGGCCATAAACACTGCCGCGGCGGAGAGGGTGTCGCTACCAGTATGGGCGCTGTCGGCGGAAAGAAGCGAACTGCCCAGTTGTTTGGCGTTCTTACCCTCGAACCATGATATCCAGGCGCTGATAAGCATGGCGGCCGCCATCACGGCGAAGGAAAGAATATTCGGGTCTGGGGCGGGGGCATGGGAAAAAAACCGTCCCAGTACCCTTTCCAAAATTTCCACGCAGGCCACCCCCATCAGGATGGCGATCACGAGCGAGGCGACGACCTCGAATTTCTGATGGCCGTAGGGGTGGTCCTCATCGGCCGGTTTGGAAGCGATCGAAACGCTCACCAACCCCACGACGTTGGCCGCGGCGTCCAAGAGCGAATGAACCCCATCCGCGACCATTGACAGGGAGTTCACGACCATACCCACCACGATCTTCCCAAAAGAGACCAAAAGGTTGGAGAGCAAAGTGAGGCTTAAAACTTGAAAAACTTTCCGATATTTATTCAAGGTTGTGGCCGATGGGGAGGTTTGATCCATTGGGTTCATTCTAACGGCCTGCCTAGTTGCCTGAGTTCAAAAACTTCAATCATTGTCGTTAAGACGCCAAGACGCTAAGAAAAGCGAAACCTTTGATTTTAAATGATCAAATCCGTCGAAATTGATTTCGACTCTCACCTAAAAAAAGCGTTCTTGGCGGTCTTCGCGGTAAACCTTTTGAAGTTTATGTTTTATCTTTATTCGGTCTTCCCGCGTTTTTGAGCCCGAAGAATATGTTTCGCGATTTGAATGTTTTTATCGTGTTCTTGTAGGGTCGTGGCGAAAAGATCCGACCCATCACCCTTCGAAACGTAATAAAGATAGGGCACTTGAGCGGGTTGGGCCACGGCTTGCAAGGATGCAAAACCCGGATTACAGATGGGCGTGGGCGGCAAACCCCTGTGCTGGTAAGTGTTATAAGGCGTTTTGATATCTAACTGCTCGTGGGTAAACCAAGGGTTCTTGCTGTTGATGACATAGTTGAGGGTAGCGTTGACCTCAAGTCGCATCTTTTGCCTGAGACGGTTATACATGATCCCCGCGATAACGGGCCTTTCGGAATCGAGCTTGGCTTCTTTCTCGACGATCGAAGCCAGAATCACCCCTTGGTAAAGGGTCAACCCTTGCTTCTTCAACTGGTTTTCGAAATCATCCCCCATTTCTTGTTGGAATTGATGAACCAATAGGCCGATGAGATCGGAAATACTCGCCCCAACAGGAATCTGATAGCTTTCGGGATATAGAAATCCTTCCAAGCTCGAGCCGGTAATACCAAAGCTCTTTAAAAGTTCTTTATCATTGGCTTCCTTGAGAAAATCTGCCGCTGTACAAACCTTCAAATTTTCTAATTCCACCCCGATCTGCTCGGCAGTATAGCCTTCCGGGACCTTGAGGACTAAAAGCTCACTCTTACCCGCGGTTAAGACATCCAAAACTTCCCAAAAGCTCATGCGAGGGTTGAGGCGGTACAGCCCAGCCTTTAATTTGCGGTCGGCATGGGTGAACTTGGCTGCCAAACGGAAGGGGGTGGAAAAGGTAAGGATTCCCTTTCCTTTCAACAATTCTCCGATGCTTCTGGCGGTGGATTTGGAATAAATGGCAATATCCACATCCGAACCCAAGCGGTAGAAGGGAGGGATAAAGAAGATCAAACCAGCGAGCGCCAGCATCCCGAACGCGATTCCGTACCATTTGAGGATTTTCATTGCTCCTCCAAAGGGATTAAAGGCGCACCCGCGAGGGCGGATTGAAGCAATAGGGCCGCCGCGACCTTGTCGATCTTTCCTTTACGATTCTCCCGGCGCACATCTCCCTCAATCATAGCCCGCTCGGCTTGCTTGCTGGTCAGCCTTTCATCCAGGAAAAAAACAGGCAGATTCAGCCAGCCGGCCAGTTTGGCCGTGAATTCCCTGACCTTTTGGGTTGTCTTGCTATCCGTGCCATCCATGTTGAGGGGCAAACCCACGATGACTTGGGTGACCTCATACTGGTTCACCAGAGCGCCGATGGCGGCGATGTCTTTTTGGGTTCCGGCGGATTTAAGGACGGTGAGGGGCTGGGCGGTAAGGCCTAAGGGGTCGGAAAGTGCGACGCCGATACGGACATGGCCCAGATCCAGAGCCAGCCATCGCTTCAACGGATGGCCTTTTCCAAGATCTGCGGCACCTGGCGGATGGCCTCATCCACCTTGGTGGCATCTTTGCCTCCGGCCTGGGCCAGATCGGGCCTTCCGCCCCCGCCCCCGCCGGTGATTCTAGCCACTTCCTTGACGATATCACCTGCCTTGACCTTGGAAGTCAGGTCTTTGGTCACACCCGCGATAAAGGCAATTTGGTTGGGTTTTCCGGAGGCCAAGACGATGACCCCGCTTCCCATTTTTTCTTTTAGCGTATCGATCAATTGACGCATACCCTCCGGGTCTAGCTCGTCGGTTCGAGCTGTCACAAAAGAGACGCCTTTTATTTCTTTTTTAGTCGCAAGGACTTCATCAACCAGACTTCTCGCCAGCTTGGACTTCAACGAGGCAAGTTCCCGTTCCTTGACTTTCAACTCATCCATGAGGGATTGAACCTTTGTCTTCAGCTCCAACTCAGAACTCTTTAATAAATGGCCGATTTCGTTCAGGGTTTGTTCTTTTTGGGCGATCTGGGCTATCGAACCTTCGCCCGTCACGGCTTCGATACGGCGCACACCTGAGGCTACTGAGGATTCGCTGGTGATCTTGAGAAGGCCGATATCCCCCGTGCGGTTCACATGGGTACCGCCGCAAAGCTCGATGGAAAAACCGGGCACATCGATGACCCGAACCTTTTCCCCATACTTTTCGCTGAAAAAGGCCATTGCGCCTTTTTTCTTGGCCTCGTCAAATGACATTTCCTGTTTCGTCACTTCGATATTGTCAAGGATGCGCTGGTTAACCAGGCGTTCGATCTGTCGCAATTGTTCGGGCTTGACGCCCTCGAAATGGGTGAAGTCAAAACGCAACCGATCCGGCCCTACGTAACTGCCCGCCTGTCCCACATGGGTACCCAAAACCTGGCGCAAGGCCGCGTGCAAAAGATGGGTCCCCGTATGGTTGCGCATGGTCGCACGGCGTTCACTTTCTTCGACCGTCGCCTCGACCTTTTGCCCCGCTTCCAGCTTACCCCGTTTCATGAAGCACCAATGGCCCACAAGGGTATCAGTAACCATCTGGGTGTCGAGCACATCTGCCCAGGAAACTTCCGCGGAATTGAATCCTTGGATCACGCCCTTGTCGCCCACCTGCCCGCCTTTTTCCGCATAGAAGGGGGTTTGGTTTAAAATAATGAAGCCATATTCACCCTCGTTCAGTTTCACAACCACTTCATGTTTCTTGTCTTTCACTCGGACGATCTGCGCGATCTGTCCAAGATCCTTCATCTTTTCGTAACCCTTGAAAACCGTCGTTCCCAACTTGGCCGCCAATTCTTTGTAGAGGGGAGGTAACATCGCGTCGCCGCTTCCCTTCCAGGCAGAACGGGCCTTTTCCTTCTGGCCTTCCATGGCCTTTTGGAAACCCGCCTCATCGACCGACAGGCCGTTTTCCCGCAGCATTTCCTTGGTAATATCCAGGGGAAACCCGAAGGTGTCGTAAAGCATGAAGGCTTCCTCGCCCGACAAGGCAGTCGCCTTGTTCTTTCGCAAGGCCTCAATTTTTTCCAAGAGACGCTCGGTGCCCGAGGCCAGGGTTTCGTAAAAACGCTCTTCCTCGGCCCGAACCACATTGATTATGTGGGCCTTCCGATCGTTGAGTTCGGGATAAACATCGCCCATGAGCGCGGCCACATCGTTGACGAGCGGAGAAAGGAAAGGTTTTTCAAAACCCAGCAATTTGCCGTGGCGTACCGCTCGGCGGAGAATGCGGCGGAGCACATAACCCCGGCCCTCATTGGAGGGCAAAACCCCATCGGCGATGAGGAAGGTGGTGGCCCTCAAATGGTCACCGATAACCTTCATGGAAGTATAAGTTTGTGAACTATCGACCTTGAACGCGATGTTACCCGCCTTGGCGATGGCCTGCATGAGGGGGAGAGCAGGTCGGTCTCGTAATTGGAAGGAACCTTCTGCATGACACTGGCTACCCGTTCCAGGCCCATGCCGGTGTCGATATTGGGTTTGGGCAGGGGTTTGTCGGTTCCATCGGGCTGCCGGTCGAATTGGGTGAAGACCAGGTTCCAAATTTCCAAGAAGCGGCCCGTCTCGGAGTCCTCCTCGAAATTCTTTGTATCCCCCTTTTCAGGGGTCAAATCGACATAGATCTCGGAGCAGGGGCCGCAGGGGCCGGTGGGGCCCATCGTCCAAAAGTTGGAATCCGCGCCCATTCTCACGATGCGCTCCGTGGGAAGGCCGGCTGTTTTCTTCCACAACTCAATCGCCTCGTCATCCTTCTCGTAAACTGAGACCCAGAGGCGGTTTTTTTCAATCTTCAGTATTTCGGTCACGAATTCCCAACCCCACTCAATGGCTTCCTTCTTGAAATACCCGCCGAAGGAGAAGTTACCCAGCATCTCGAAGAAGGTATGGTGTCGGGCGGTATAACCCACCCTTTCCAGGTCGCCGGTTCGGAAGCATTTCTGACAGGAGGCCGCGTAGGGAACGGCATGGGGAAAGGGCACGGTACCGAGGAAATAGGGTTTGAACTGATTCATGCCCGCGTTGGCGAGAAGGAGAGTCGGGTCGTTTTCAGGAACGAGGGAGGAGGAAGGCACGACCTTATGGTTCTTCGATTTGAAGAAATCAAGGTAGGCCTGTCGAATTTGCGCGCCGGTAGTTGGAACTGTCATAAAAACCCCTAAAAACTTTCACCCCAGAGACACGTAGAAAAACCTATTTCATGGATAGGATTTAATCCTAAACCCCCAAAAGTCGGTTTTACTGTTATTTGAGTCTCTGTGGTAATCCTTAGTTTTCCCCATCCTCAGGAAGTTCGGGATTATAGCTGAAAACCTTTTGAACGGCGAGGCGGGATGAGCTGTAGGAAAAACCCCTTCTCAAAAGAAAAGACAGGGCTTTTTCCGGCCCCTTGGGAGTTGGTTTGGCTTCAGTGCCTATAAAACGTCTTTTTTTGCCACGAAGAAGATCGAGGGCGGATTTCGCTTCCTCCGCCCCGCCGAACTCCTCGGCCAGGGCCCTTTCGCCGATTTGGCCCGCCAGGCCCCGCTTGTGAAACGCCGCCCGGATCCGCGTCGGCCCCCATCCCATACGCCTTCGGGAAGCCACAAAAGCATCGGCTGAGCGTTGGTCATTGATAAAACCCTTGGCGGCGAGAAATTCCAGGACTTTGGACTGGATGTCGGCCGGCACCGCCCGCGTTTTAAATTTCTCACTTAGTTCATGGGAAGTCCGGTCCCTTCGGCTTAAAAGCCCAAGGGCGTAATGGCGCGCTTCCTCATAAGTAAAAAGGGGAGCAGGTTTTTTCAAAAAGCAGTTCTATTGGGGCGAAACATTTCCGGTAGCTGGGTCATATTGGACACCACCCGGAATATGGTCGATAAAATCAGGCACCAAATCCTGAAGCGAGGCGGGAAGGGTTCCTTTCTGGCTCTTATAGTTGGTTATGGCGGCCCGTACGGTATCGACATTGGCGTGGCCCATGACTTGCCTGGCCTTATCCTCGTCATTTTTCAGGCTTTGGGTATAACCCGGCAGGGTGGCATCCTGGGGCGCGGTTTCGATAGTTTGCCACATGTAATAGCCGATGCCTCCTATGACGACCACGACCACCACGAACAGAACCTTACCCATTTTTTCCTCCCTTGCGGCCGCGAACCGGAGCGGCTTTTCTCAAGATGGCGTCCATTTCCCGGACCGCCAGCATCAATCCTACCATGGAAGCGCGGGCGATGATGTTGTGACCAATGTTTAAATCCTCGATTTCCGACAAGGCGGCGATGGGAGCCACGTTGGCATAGGTTAATCCGTGCCCTGCGTGGACCTGAAGCCCCAGGGACTGGGCATATCGGGCCCCCGCGGCCAGTTTTACGAACTCCGTTTGTTCGTTCTTTCCCTGACGGCAGGCTTGGCTATAAGCTCCAGTATGAAGCTCCACATAAAGCACCCCTAGGCGCGAGGCGAGATCGAGGGTGTTCTTGTCCGGCAGGATAAAAAGGGAAACGGGAATGCCCTTGGACTGAAGCAGGTCCACGGCCTTTTGGAATCGGCCCATATGGCGGGCCAGGTCGAGCCCTCCCTCGGTGGTCAGTTCCTGCCGGCGCTCGGGAACCAGGGTGGCTTGGTCGGGTTTGACCCGAAGGGCGAAGTCCACCATCTCCGGGGTGGCGGCCATTTCAAGATTTAACTTGGTATGTAGGACTTTTCTCAAGGCAACCACATCCGCGTCCTGAATATGGCGTCGGTCCTCCCGCAGGTGGACGGTAATGCCTATGGCTCCGCCTTTTTCGGCCAGGCGGGCCGCCTGGATCGGGTCCGGCTCATCCTCCCGGCGGGCCTGCCGGAGAGTTGCAATATGGTCGATGTTCACACAAAGGTTCGCCATGGGACTCCTTATCTCCTACGGCTTGGGGGCTTCGCGGGGATCAGGGGAATCTTTAAGGGTTGGACATTGGCGGCCACGTCCCTCGGCAGGGGCTTCACCTGGGGATGGACCAGGACTTCCGATTCATCCGGAGTGGTCCCCTTGAGGCTGACCACCGCCGTCAAGTCGTCCCCATCCAGATCCAAAACACTTTCCTTGCGGCCTGTCAAAACCACCGGGACGGAGGTGCGTACGCGCGGGTCCACGGTCACGCCCGGGGGTATATCGGTAAGTTCCACCGACACGGTCACCCGGCGATCGATAATCTGCCGGGTCCCCACGTAGGCCCAAAGGGCGATGGCGATGAAAAGGGCCAGTATCTTGAGGCCCAAGTTCTCAAACAGCCAGCGGTTCATAAAACCTCACTTCATAAGTTTGAGTGATAAGTTTCTAAGTTGGGGTCGGTTATTTTACCCTCGTTCAATTAACCTTCCGAAACTTAAAACCCAAAACTCGAAACTTAGAACTTTAAATTACCTTAATCAACTTTCGTTCCGTAAAGGGTTAACATCTCTTCCAGCGTTTCCGCGTCGATTTCCGGAGTGATCTTTCCCGCCATGGTGAAGGAGATATGGTGTTTTTCCTCGGAAACCACGATGGCCAGTGCGTCGGTTTCCTCGCTGATCCCAACGGCAGCCCGGTGCCGGGTGCCATAGGATTTGCTCAGGTGTGGGTTCTGGCTCAAGGGCAGGATACATCCCGCCGCCGCGATCTTTCCGCCCCGGATGATTACTGCCCCGTCATGCAGGGGAGAAGGGGGGGTGAAGAGGGTGACGAGAAGCTCGCTGGTGACATCCGCCTCAATCTTGGTGCCGCTCTCAAAAACGCTTTGGAGGCTGTCATCCCGCTCGATGACCAGAAGCGCGCCATGCTTCGCCTTGACCAGTTCCCGCACGGCCGTGGTGATCTCTTTAAACATCAAAGCGTCGCCCTGGAAAACCCCGCCCCAGAACCCCCCTCCCCGTCCGATCTGGGTGATGATACGGCGCAGATCCGGTTGAAAAACCACCACGAAGGCGATGATGAAAAAAGGGCCCAAGTTACTCAGAAGCCAATCCAGTGTGAGAAGGTGAATTTGGCTGGCGGCGACCGTGATCACGAAAAGAATGGTAAAACCCAGGACAATCCGGGTGGCTCGCACCTCCCGGATTAACAAGAGTAATTGATACATCAAATAGGCGACCACCAATATGTCCAGGAGGTCAAGCCAACGTATATTGGCCAGCAAAGCGGACAAATTGTTCATGGCCTGTTCAAACCCCGGTCGTTACGGATGGCATCGGCTATTTTTACCACACGGACCATGCTTTGAACATCATGAACCCTCACAAAATCAGCCCCCGCGAGGACACCCGCCGTAACGGCGGCGGCCGTGGCCTCAAGGCGCTCTGCCGGAGGCAGGCCACCAGTGAGCTGACCAAGAGTGGATTTGCGGGAGGGAGCATATAGCAGGGGCAGGCCCAGAGCCTTGAATTCCCAAAGCCGGCGGGTAAGCTCGATATTGTGCCAGGGGGTCTTGCCGAACCCGAAACCCGGGTCGAGTATGAGCTTTTCCCGGGAAATCCCCTTGGATTCGGCGAAGGCCGTCCTTTCCCTGAAAAAGGCCAGGAGCTCTCCAATGAGATCGCCGTACCTGGGATTTTTTTGCATGGTCCTGGGCTTGCCTTTCATGTGCATGAGAACGACCCGGACCCCCAGCCTGCTTACGATGGTGGCCATTTGGGGATCGGCCCGCAGGGCTGAAATGTCATTCACCAGGCCGGCTCCCTCCCTCACCCCCCTCAAGGCCACCTGAGCCTTGGTGGTATCGATCGATAAGGGCAACTTAATTTTCTTGGCTAAAAGTCGGATAACGGGAAGGACCCTTTTGATCTCCTCCGCGAGGCTAACTCCTTTGGAGCCAGGCCGGGTCGATTCGCCCCCCACGTCGATCATGTCCGCTCCCTCGGATTGCATTTGAAGGGCCCGGTCCAAGGCCGCCTGGGGATCCTGGGACTTTCCCGCATCTGAAAACGAGTCGGGGGTCACGTTGAGGATGCCCACCACCCGGGTGCGTTTCGGGATCCGGGCGAAACCCTTGAGGCCTATACGGATTTGTTCGGCAAGTTGGGGGTGGGTGGTGGAGAGACTCCGGGCAATCTTTAAATTTTTTCCAGAGGTGGCGGACCAATGAATTGGAGGGGTGGCGTCTTTGAAGAATAAACCGCATTTGATCACCAAATCGGGGGGAGAGAACCACCTAAAGGAGGGGCGGGTTGAAGGATGCGGAAGGAAAAGCCGGTTTCAGACCCCATCCTTCGCTTATTTCCCGATCAACTGGAGGGCTTCCATGCGGGTGGCCACGTTCTTTTCAAATACGCCCCGGACTGCCGAGGTGGTCATCATAGCTCCGGGCTTTTTGACACCTCGCATGGTCATGCAAAGATGTTGGGCTTCCACGATCACCAGGGCGCCATGGGGTTTCAATGACTTCATGAGGGTATCGGCGACCTGGGTGGTAATGCGTTCCTGGAGTTGGGGCCGGCGGGAAACGGTCTCCACGATGCGGGCCAGCTTGGAAAGCCCGCAAAGACGGTCCTTGCGGGGAGCGTAGGCCACATGGGCCTTGCCGTAAAAAGGAAGCAAGTGATGCTCGCACATGGAATAAAAGGGGATGTCCCTGAGGATGACCATCTCCTCATGGCCCTCGGTCTCAAAGATGGTGACCAGTTCTTGGGGATCGACCTCCAGGCCTGAAAAGACCTCCTCGTACATCTTGGCAACGCGTTTGGGAGTATCCCGCAAGCCTTCCCGGTCGGGGTTCTCACCCAAACCGATTAAGAGTTCCCGGATGGCCTTCTCGATGCGGGGCTTATCCAATGATGCGCCCTTCCATGGCCTGGGAGGGGGCGGGCTGGGGGGTCAAGGTCGTACCCGCCGGTGCGGGGCTAGCGCCTGGAGGTGGTTCGGGAGCGGGCGGAGGCGTGGGGGCCTTGGGGGCCAGGGGCTTCATTTTTTTCCCGGCCAGGATCAAATCGACCTCGCTGGCGTCGAGCACTTCCCTTTCCAGCAGGGCCTCGGCCATGATCTTCAAATATTTTCGGTTCTTCTTCAGGATGACCATGGCCTGCCGGTGGCAGGATTCCACGATTGCTTTGACCTCGTCATCGATGGACTGGGCGGTTCTCTCGGAATAATTTTTTTCCTTCATCAGGTCCCTGCCGATAAAGACCATGTCGTCCTTGCTGCCCAGGGTGACCGATCCCAACTTCTCGCTCATGCCGTACTCGCAGATCATGGCATGGGCGATCTGGGTAGCCCGGCTCAAGTCGTTTCCCGCGCCCGTTGTGACATCCCCAAAAACCAATTCCTCCGCCGTGCGCCCGCCCAATAGAGCCGTAATGCTATTCAACAGCTCGGTTTTGGAATTCAGAAACTTTTCCTCATTTGGCAGGTACCAAGTGGCCCCCAGGGCCGCGTGGCCCCGCGGAATGATGGAAACCTTATGAACGGAATGGGACTTGTCGATCATCTTTCCCACGATGGTGTGGCCCGATTCGTGGTAGGCCACGATCTTCTTTTCGGCGTCGGTAATGACGCGGGTACGCCTTTCGGGACCGGCCATGACCCGGTCGATGGCCTCCTCAAGTTCGGATAATTCCACGGCCTTTTTGTTCCGCCGGGCAGCGAGCAGGGCGGCCTCATTGATCAAGTTGGCGAGATCCGCGCCGGAGAAACCGGGCGTGCGCTTGGCGATGACGGATAAATCCACTCCCTCGGCCAGTTTCACGACATTGGAATGCACCTTGAGGATCGCTTCCCGGCCACCGAGGTCGGGTCGGTCCACCACGATCTGGCGGTCAAACCGGCCGGGCCTTAATAAGGCAGGGTCCAGAACATCCATGCGGTTGGTGGCGGCAATGAGAATGACTCCGTTGTTGGTGTTGAACCCGTCCATTTCCACCAGCATGGCATTCAGGGTTTGTTCCCGTCTCGTCATGGCCCCCGCCGAGCCCCGCGCCCCTTTGGCGGCCTACCGCGTCGATTTCATCGATAAAGATGATGCAGGGAGCGTTCTTCTTGCCCTGCTCAAAAAGATCCCGTACCCGGGCGGCGCCGACCCCGACGAACATCTCCACGAAGTCCGATCCGGAAATAGAAAAGAAGGGAACTCCCGCCTCGCCCGCAACCGCCTTGGCCAAAAGGGTCTTTCCCGTTCCCGGGGGGCCCAAAAGAATGACGCCCTTGGGGATTTTCCCGCCAAGCTGTTGGTATTTCTTGGGGTCTTTGAGGAAGTCCACCACTTCCATCAATTCGGTCTTGGCCTCGTCTACCCCGGCCACGTCGGAAAAGGTGATCTTTTGGGAACCACTGGTCATGAGCCGGGCACGGCTCTTTCCAAAGGCCAAGGCACCCCCGCCGCCTCCCTGGGCCTGTCGCATGGTGAAAAAGAAGAACCCGAGCAAAAGAAAAATGGGGCCGAATTGGAGGAAGATGGCCGTCCAAACCCCTTGCTTTTGGGGAGGTTGGGCGGTCACGGCCACATTTTGTTTCAAGAGAAGCTGGGTCAATTCAGGGTCATGGTCGTCCGGTTGGACCACGGTGAAATCTTCCCCGGTTTTGGTGGTTCCCAGGATCATGCGGTCCTCGGGATGGATATCGGCCTTTTGCACGTTCCCAGCCTGCACTTGGGCGACGAATTTGGAATAATCCCAGGGGTCCGTTTTTTTGGGGTGGCTCTGGGATTGCTGGATGAAATACATGAAGACCACGAAAATGATCAGGAAAAGGGCGATGGTTTTATAATTCTGGCTCAAGGAAAACTCCTATCGTCGTTGAGGTGAGATCCCGCGTCTCGATAACCCTAGGAAGGTCAGGTGGGAGAAGCAAGGGCCGTATCATATCCGAGGGGCTTTTCCCTTTGCAAGAAGGCGGAAAACCAAGGAATTCGCGAAAAAGAAGTGCTTGGCAAAAGTCACTTTAACTTGGTTTTCTTGAGATAGACTTCCTGGCCCGAATGCCCTGCGATGAGTCCGAATCCCAAATCCCGGGGACCTTTTCGATCAAGGGACCAGACCCACCGGGCCTCCTCCAGCCTTTCAAAAGAAAGACCCCGGGCTTGGGGATCCAACCGTTCCAATTCCAGGCGAATCAATCTCCTTTGAATGGGAAGGGCGAGTAATTGGAATTTTCGACGAGAAAGGAAATATTGATTGCGGGTTCTTTTTCCTCCCAGCCGAATGCATAAATCCTCCACCCATTTTCCCATCCAGGCATCCTCGCTGGAAAGGATTTCCCCCGTTTGGGCCAATTTGCTGTTTAAGTTCTTGTTCCATCGGGAGAGAAAGGGGAGAACCTCATGCCGGATCTGGTTCCGGCGGTAAAGGGTTTTGGCGTTGGAAGTATCCTCCCGCCAAGGGATGTTCCGCTTGTGCAAATACTTCCTCAAATCGTCTTTCGAGAAATGAAGGAGGGGACGCCAGATCCTCAAGGGAGTCGCGGGGTGTAACGTCAACTCCTGGACGGGGCGCAAACCCGAAAGGCCCCTGGGGCCGGCGCCCCGCAACAAGCGATCCAAAATGGTCTCCGCCTGGTCCTCCAAATGGTGTGCGACCGCGACTCCCCAAGCTTTTTCCTTTTTGACCAAAGATGAGAAAAAACCATACCGAACATCCCGGGCCCATTCCTGCAAGGTATAACCGGATCTCTTTCCGATCCTCGCCCGCAAAACACGGCAGGGCAAACCCCATTCCCTCGCGAGGTTTCTCACGTGCTCTTCATCCTTTTGTGAATCCTTACCTCTTAAACCATAGTTGACATGCGCCACCCATAATCTTTTGGGAAAGCGGGGAAGGTTTTCGGTCAGGAGGGAAAGCAAGGCAAGTGAATCCGAACCTCCGGATACCCCCACTACAAGCCTAGCGGAAGAGGAAAAAGGTGCGGTTGGAAAGGTCGTTAAGTTCATGGGGATCAGGGGAACACGTTAAATGGTAGCGGGGGAGAGACTCGAACTCTCGACCTACGGATTATGAAACCGTTGCTCTAGCCAGCTGAGCTACCCCGCCATCCGGTCGGTGATTTCCCGGAGTTCCGGGAAGGGCAAGTGAATATGCCAATCTTCTTTTGACTTGTCAAGGACGCCCCTTTGGGATGTCCCATGGGGCGGGGGAAATCAATCCGCCCAAGTACAAGTTTGAAACCATCCGGCCATTTGTTTTTGGGGGTTAACGATTCTTTTCTTTGCGTTCGTGATAAGCTTTTTTTAGCTCTTGGGCGATCACCGGATTCTTCATCAATATCTTGTCGAAATCGTATTTTTGGAGGATGAAAAGCTCGGTCACTTCCTCCGCAATGATGGTAGCGCTTCGGGGTTCGTTGGAGATCAGCGCCATTTCCCCGAAAAATTCGTCGGTTTGAAGATCCGCAACCTTCAACTTTTTATTAAAGGTTTTCTTGATCCACACTGAAACCTTTCCCGAAGCAATGAGATAAAAAGCGTCGCCGGGATCGCCTTGTTTGATAATTTCATAACCTTTTTGAACCCGGATCATACGCAGGTGGCCGATCAACTCGTCCAACTCGTTCATTTTCAAGGACTGGAAGAAATAGGTATTCTGGAGAACGTGGCGAAGGCGGCTGAAAATAGAGGCCGAGTCGGACATGGAGTGCTCCCTCAAAAACGAGTGTGGATATATTCAGTATATCAAAAAGGATTGGGCAGTTGGAGAAAAGGGATTATCCCTTAGAGCCCTTAAACCATCCCCTATCTTTCAATCGGGAAAGGACCTCCCCCACGGGAGCGCTTTTATTCATCACATAAAAGTGAATACCGGGTGCTCCCTTTTCAAGCAAATCAGCGCATTGCCGAACGGCGTAATCAATTCCTTTGCGAAGAACGTAAGCCTTATCCTCCCGATAAGGTTTCAAACCTTCCGACAATTCGACGGGGATCCGGGTTCCAAAACTCCCGATTTTTTCCACCTGAGAGTAATCCGTGAGCAACCATAGGCCGGGCTGGACCGGAGCTTGAACGCCCAAAGCCCTCAGTTCTTGGACATATCGAAAATAATCTTGATTGTCGAAAAAAAGCTGGGTAACGACAAATTGCCCTCCAGCCTCAATTTTGCGTTTCAGGTTGATCCGGTCCCGAATCGGACCTCCCGCCTCGGGATGACCTTCGGGATATCCCGCCACCCCCAGACAGAATCCATAACCTTCTCCCCGGATGAACCGTAATAATTCCTCGGCGTAGCGGAACCCGTCTGGAGCCGGCTTGAAATCCACTTGCCCCTTGGGCGGATCGCCCCGAAGGGCCAAAATATTCTCCAATCCAGCGTCCCGCACTCGGGTCAGAACCTGTCGGATTTCCTCCTTGGAATGCCCCACACAGGTGAAATGCATAAGGGGGAGAATATCCAAACCTTTCAAACGTACCGCGATATCGTAGGTCAAGTCCCGGCTGGAACCACCCGCCCCATAGGTGATGGACATGTAATCGGGAGCCAATTGCTTGAGTTCTAAAACAATTCGGAAAAGTTCTTCCAAGTTGCCGTCCCTTTTCGGGGGAAAAAGTTCGAATGAAAGAACTGGCTTATGTTGGTTGAATAAATCGATGATTTTCATTGGATTCCCATCCGGAAGTTTTCACGTCTTTGGCCGAGCCAACAGAGTATAGCAAGATAAAGGAATACGGAAATCAGAGTGACGACCCATCCGACGGAATAGGCCGCAGGTTTATATTCCAGGAGGAAATGATGCTTTCCAGCGCCTAAGGGGACGGCTTGGAGAAAATAATCCCCCGGAATTAACTCGTAAGATCTGGGTCCATCCTTATCAAGCGGAAGGGCATGCCACCCGCGGCTGTAATTGTCGCTCACCAATAAAACAGCAGGCTTGGATATTTCCGCCCTTATTTCGATATGTTCCGAGTCAATTTCATTCCATGCTAGGGCGGCGTTTTTGGCCCCCCCATTCCCCGGGAAGGAAGGAATATTTTCCAATAACACTTTGTGAGCATAATCAAAATGAGGCTCGAAGAGGGCCTTTCGAGCAGTGGCGGGGTCAGGGAGAACATCCCATTGATTGAATAATTGAAACCGAGCTACCCGAGGAAAAGACAGTTCCTGAAATTGAATCCCTTTTGCGTTTTCCACTAGCAAATATCTCAGCCGAACCAAACCAAAGATTGGGGCAAATCGGGTAAAAACAGGCATGACGGAGAAGAGGCGATTATCATTCAAGCCCTGGCTGGAGGCCACAAACTGACCGTATCGCCGAAGGACCAAGGGTTCGTATTCCCAAATATCATCCCCGCCTCCCACTAAAGAGTCGGAAGAGGTGCCATAGATCCGATCCTCGCCTGAATGGGTCGCGTTAAATTCTTTTAATGCGGCCATCTTTTGCTCCCAATCGGTCATTGGAAATGTTGGCCGGTTCATCCGGGCAAAGACAAAAAGTTCAATAACGCACAATAAAAGCACACCATTATTCCTCCAGGAATTTTCCAGGCTGAACAAAGTGCCTATCAGGGCGAAGAGCACGGATCCCACCAAAAGGTTCGCCGCAAGATGGATTCCCGAATCCCGGCCAAAAGTTACCCGCACAATGGGGTCCAACCCATTCATGGTTTTATTTAGCCAGGAGATTTGGGAAAAAAAATCAACCCAAATTCCCGGAAATAATCGAAGAACCCCCAACAAACCCAAACCCAGAAATAAAAGGGCCAAAGACACAAGGCCAAGCGGACGGATCCATACACGCCAAGGCCTCACTTCATTAATGAGCGCATCCAAACCAGCTCCAGCGGACATCGCGATGATCAAAACCAAGAAAACACTCAACTTGCCCCATCCCCTAATCTCATTCGCGTGTGGCAACCAACGGTAAAGAATGCCGAAGAGGGGCGTCGCCGGTCCCAAAGCCAAGATCAAAACGGCCAAAGATAAAACCAAGTCGACCTTGAGCCTGGGATTACCTCGCCGGGTCCAGCCGATGACCGCCAAAACAATGGCGGTCGCGCCCACATACAATGAAACTTCCCAGGGATACCACCTTCCCCAATAAAGACCCGGAACAAGTTTTCCAAAAAACTCGGGAAAGACCAACGTCCATAGGTTCTCAATGGGTAGGGAGAAGGAGGATGCCATTTTATAATCGATTGAAAGTCCACGCAGTCCCTCTTGCTCTGCCGCATATCCAGTAAAAAACTGGACAGCGGAAATTCCGACGGCCAGTAAAATAGAGCCCAAAACCAAAACCGCTTTCAATCCCCTTTGACTGGTATGAATCATTCGTAAAAGGAAAAAGAGGATGGCGACTCCAAGTGTAAAAAAAACATACTGGGGATGCCCCGCCAAAATTTGCATGGAAAGTGCGAGGGTCAGAAGACTGGCCCAACCAAGTTGGGCCCTTTCCAGGATGCCTTCCAACCCCAGGAAGATCAGGGGAATCCAGGCCATGGCGGAAAGGTTAGGAAGATGACCCGCGGACAAATGCAGGTAAAAGGCACCACTCCACATGAAGATCGCCCCTGAGGCGAAGGCTCCTCTCGGGGACAAACCCCGGAATCTAGCCCATGAATAGGTAAAACTTCCTGCAGCAATGATGTGAAAAACTAATATCCAATTAACCGCCTCGGCAAGGGGTAGCCAAAAATGGATCCAATTAGGCGGATATAAAAGAGCGGATTCAAAATTCCCAAAAAAGGGATTTCCGCAGAGATAATGGGGGTTCCATAACACCAGGTGTCCGGATTGAAGCTGGGAAAAACCATAGGACCGCCAGGAAAGAAAGTGGAGAAAAAGATCCCCCTGTTCCGTGGAAAGAACCCTTTGTGGTTGAAAAAGAACATCCGAGAAAAGCAGAAGATTAAGGACTAATATTCCGGACAGGCCCAGGAAATCGGCGGATTGAATTCGGATTCGCAGCAGTCGGCCCATAAGGCCATGGAAACAAAAGGGGTTAAAAGCGTCAATAGCTTTTTTCCGGCCCAACAGGCTAAATCGCATGGTTGGGCGTGCTTGGGAGAAAACTTTCGTGGGAGAAAATGCGCTCAATGGACACCATCTCGATAAACGGCCTGAAGATTGCCTGCATCATCGGTATTTTTGACTGGGAAAGAAAGCAAAAGCAGGAGGTCTCCTTGGATTTGCGATTCCCCTGCGATAACCGCAAGGCGGCCCAAAAGGACCGGATCGAGGACACGGTTGATTACAAAAGGATCGCCAAGGCGACCATTACCTTTGTGGAAAAAAGTGAGTTCAAATTAGTAGAAACCATGGCGGAGCGCTTGGCGGAAATACTGCTCCAGCAGTTCGCCCTAACCGAGATTTTCTTAAAAGTTTCAAAACCTGGAGCCCTAAGGGGTTCCCAAAACGTAGGAGTTGAGATTCATCGCTTCCACCAAGGCGTGACGGAAACTCCGTGGATGGCCTTGGGACTGGGGTCCAATATCGATCCCCGCCAGAATTTAAACTTGGCCCTGGAAACATTGGACCAGCGTTTTGGTCTTTTGGGTGCCTCCCATGTCTATGAGACCGCACCCGTCGGCTATACCCGTCAACCCGCTTTCTGGAACCTAGCCGCCGCCATTCATGATCCAGGCGGATCGATCCCGACCATCCGCAGAGAGCTCCAGGCTATCGAGAAAAGTTCAGGGCGGATAAAAACATCCAAGTCGAATGGTCCTCGAACTTTGGATGTGGATTTGTTGCTAAGAGGGGAACTAGTCAACCTTAAAGGGTCAAAGAAAATCCCACATCCCGATTTGGATAAAAAGGCGTTTGTTCTATTTCCGCTATTGGAAATGATGCCTTGGGGAACCCATCCCGTTTCCGGTTTGAGTTTCGTTGAAATGGCCGCGTCTTTTCAGGACAAAAAACAAAAAATCCGCAGGTTGGGAAGGGATACCTTGGCCCCCTATTATCCCCGGACCTTTATCCGCTAAATCTTCCCCCGTCCACATCCAGGACTTGACCGGTCACGAAGGGATGGTGGGCCAGGAAAAGAACCGCCGCGGCAATATCCTCCGGGCGGCCCACCCTTTTCAAAGAGGTTTTTCTTAAAATTTCATGTTGACGCTTCTGAGTATAGGACTTGGGAAACACGATAGCGCCCGGCGAAACCGCGTTGACCCGGACATCCGGCCCCATTTCCCGGGCCATGAATCGGGTCAATCCCACCAAAGCGGCTTTGGAAGCGCAATATGCGGAATGATCCTTCAAGATGGGATGGGTTCCATAGATATCCGTGATATGGACGATCACTCCCTTGGCTCGTCGAAGCCAGGGATAGGCCGCCTCTGATAGGAAATAGGGAGAAATCGTATTTACCCGAATGATATTCTCCCAGACTTCCATTTGCGACCTTCCCAATGGGGTAGGTTTGAAAAGCGATGCGTTATTGACGAGGGCGTTCAACCTTCCCCATCGTCGGATCACCCGACGCACCATAAGCCCCGCCTCTTTGGGACGGTTCAGGTCACAAGCGAAGGGAAAGGCCTCCGCGCCCTCTTGTTGAAGCGTCCTACATAAAGCTTCGGCTCTTTGTTTGGACCGTTGGTAATGAATGGCAACCGCCCCGCCCTCCAGAACGATTTGACGGGAGATGGCCTGCCCGATAGGACTGGCGCCGCCAGTCACGAGAAAAACGGGGGGAGATGATTTGGTTTTGGTCAGCGTCATAGGTGAATTTTAGCAAGACAAGAGCGGGAAACAAACCTCAAGATTCTTCCCGCAGGTTCGATAGGGTTTTCGTGAGGACCGGGATGAATTTCCAATACCAGCTGGTTAAATGGACCCCCGGAGTCTCGGGATGGCTTTGGCTGTAGAGTTTATGGGCCGATTCCCAAAGGATTGATCCCGGGCCGTTGCGGCGAAGATTTTTCTGAAATTCTCTTAAAAGAGCGGGTGGCCGGATTTCCGAGAAATCATTTAAGGCTTCCATTTGTAAATCATCATTCAAAACCAATAGATCCATGATCAAGGCCAGCGATTTCGCGCACTCGAATATTTTTTCCGGGCCAGTTTGGGGTCCGGTTTTGAGTTCCAGTCCCTCCGAGAGGATGAATCGGCCCACTTGGGGGATTTTCACTTCATAGGAGGAATCTAAATATTTCACCTCCACGGCATGCGGATTTTCCAACAACAGCTGTGCCTTTCGGCTCGGCTGGGCCGCCAAACCGGACCGAGGCGCTTTTTGTCTGGGTTTGTGCGGGGGAAAAACGAATCGCAAATATCCCAGGTCTCCCCGAAAATAGAGGGAATCGGAATAAACTTTCTCATCCGAGATATGCCGCTTGTGAAAACCCCGACCAATCAAGTGCTGGTGAAGGCTCCGGCCAAAAGTACCGCCGCCCTTTTCCATGCCGAAAACGGTTTGGGCTTGGATGGAAGGAACGAGTGTTTTTCCCATAAGCGACAGGTGATAGAGCTCGGCCGCCTTTTCTTCCAATAAAACCAAATGAGGGAGAAAGGGTTTTAGCCAAGGCAGCCAGGAAGCGATAGTGGCGGTCGCCCGCATTTTTTCTCCTGTCCAACGATGTCCAGGTCTTAGTTATTCAAAAATCTGCTTTTTATTCCCGGACTTGAAAACCCTTTCGCTCAAGGAGGCTGCGGATTTTGCCCCGGGCATCCCCCTGGATTTCCAAAACCATTCCCTTCACGGTTCCTCCTGCACCACAATGCCGCTTCAAGTATCCCACCAATTCTTCCAGTTCTTCTTGTCGACGTGTAAAACCCCGGATCATGGTCATCTTTTTACCTGAACGGCCCTGGGTTTCCAACGCCATTTTCAAGTTTTCCATGATCAATTCCCCAAAAAAAAAGCCACCCAGAAAACGGGGTGACTTTTTTGATTTTGGTTGCGGGGGCTGGATTTGAACCAGCGACCTTTGGGTTATGAGCCCAACGAGCTACCAGGCTGCTCCACCCCGCGTCTTTTTGGCGCTACCAAGCGCCGGGACCGACAAATTTTTATCACAATTGGTGCCGAGACCCGGAATCGAACCGGGACGGGCTTTAGGCCCGAGGGATTTTAAGTCCCTTGCGTCTGCCAGTTCCGCCATCTCGGCCTGCGGCCCAATTCCATCAACACCTGATCCACTCAATTAAGGTGAATGGACATCCAAGGCCATTCAAGTAAAAAGATGAATCAGACTGTTGAAAAGGAGGTTCAGGATAACTTTACGGCATAAGGAAGTCAACCGGATTGGTTTTGTTTCCCTAATTGGATGGGTTTTTAGAAAATTTGTAGATAACTTCCCCTGGCCGCACAAGATTGAGCTCTTCCCTGGCTTGTTTCTCCAAAATGGCCGGATTTTTATCCACCGCGGAAACTTCCTCTTGATATCGAGAAATATCGGTTTG
Source organism: candidate division FCPU426 bacterium (assembly GCA_963771075.1). Lineage (GTDB taxonomy): Bacteria > Oederibacteriota > Muellerivitia > Muellerivitales > Muellerivitaceae > CAVTWJ01. Next base: position 114,770 of record CAVYSE010000009.1, read on the forward strand.
GAGCTGATGAATTTGTTTCGTCAAGATTTGCTTTTCTTGTTGCAACTCATAAAGCCGCCACAAACCTCTGTTTCCTGTCACCACCAGGTAAAGAATGATGAATGCCACCATTAACGGACCCCAATGCTTGGATAAAGCTTTCATTGAAACTCCCAGGGTTTCAGAAGCTCTCGCCAGCCTCTTTTTCGTTCTCGTTCGAAAAGTTCCAGTAAAGGCTCGAGGGGTTGATTGAACAAGGTTATCTTATATTTGAGCAATTCCTTTTCAAGCGCCACGCTGGGAAGGGAGATGATGAAGACCAATCCCAGAAAAAACCAACTCACCAAAAAAGTCGACATAAGTAGGGATAATATAAGCAAGCCCAACAGCAAGCCCAATGAAAGAAAACTGTTTCCAAGAACCAGAAAAAAAGATTTGGTGACCACCTCGAACACTCCCAGGTCTTGAAAAAAAAGTAGGGGCCATTGGTACATCGCCATCGAATAAAGGTATAGGACGACCCAAAAACTGAAACCTTCAAACACATATCCCACTGGCCCCCATGCTCGAATAAGGCCCGGGAAAATCCTGAAATTCCAGTAACACAGAATGGCCATTCCAAGCCAAAGGGCCGATAGAATGACCGCCCGGAGGGAATAATATCGCATTCCTTCCCAAAAGTTCCAGAATTGGAACCTTTGTCCCGTGAAAATGCGAAAACAGCCATAGGCCCAACCTGTCGAATAGAAAACCCCAAGAAAATAAAGGGTTAATAAGCCTGGAATAATTGGAACTTGGGTAGTTCCAAGCCATCCTGCTTTTTGAAAGGACCAAGCCAGGAGCATGACCCCTACAAACCAAAGAATGTTGCACAATATTAACAAGCCCAAATGATCGTATAAACGCCAAAACCATGAATGTAATATTTGAGACCAAGAGGTCAAAACCCGAGGAATTTCCAGAGGAGAGTTTTCTTCTCTATCCACCGTAAGAGGGGGCACGTCAATCAGGCGAGTTCTTTCTCAAACTTTGGGATGGCTTTTTTCAACTCTAACCGGCCGCGTCCCAGGTTCCCATCCAGGTTGATCGCGAGAGTAACAAAGTAATTTTGCCCTACCATCATCATGATCATCGTTGCCTTGTCGGTTGTAATTAGGATTTCAGCGGTATTTCCCAGTCCGAAATTCGAGGAAGCCCGCATGGCGTTTTTAATGATACTTGAATACTCCGCCCCCACCGCATTGATATCGAAAGTCGCATTATGGGATATTTGATCAATCACGATGCCATCCATTCCGACCAAACCAGCCCCGATGGCCCCTTCCACGTTGGAAATCGTCTCCTCGAGTATTTTTTTGAAATCCATTGAGTTGTCCTTACGGCCGAAGGAAAATGTTGATCACGTATCGTCTGAGGCTGTAATTATATGTTTTTTTCGACTTTTTTCACCATTGAATCAATAGAAAACCGCATTAATCCAAGATTGGTTTTTCCATTAGCCAGGATTACAAGTGTAGGGCCGTTAAAATAGACCAAAAGAATGTGGCCGCTCTCCGAAGTTATCATCAATTGTTGAACTTTGCCTTGTTGTAGAGCATCCACCGCTTGGCGTGAACTTTGTAATAACGGATAAATCTGTTTTGATGCTTCGGATTGATAATCCGCCTCTTGGGGGGTAAACAATATTTTCCCTTCAGGGCCCACCCAATATCCCTTCAAGAATCCCTCTACGACGTTTAATTCCCTTAAAGCATCCTTCATGGCGATTTTTTTATTATCGTCAAATGACCAGCCGGGGGTCTTATGTTCATTGATAGAAGAATTTACGGCCGAACCGGCCTGGGAAATATCTTTAATGGGTTCTTGATTTACGGGGGTGGATGCTTCTTTTACCGGTTCCGAAACAGGTGTTATCAATTCCTTAGCAGATTCATGCACGGCGGAGGAGGGGACGCTTTTTTTCTCTTCTACCACCACATCATCCTTTCCACCCCGTCGCATGACTAAAAGGATATCCTCACTGGTGAACTTCGAATCATCCTCTTTTTTTGTTTTATGAGGGTTTTTCACCTCCATTTTGGGTTCCTCGACCAGAACATCTTCTTTTTGGTCGGGTGGTTGGGTAAATTCATTTTTCTTTAATTTCGCCTGGGAAGGTACGACCGCTGATTCCTTTTGTTGCCGCTCAACTGTTTCCGTGAGTTTCTGGCGAAGCATCAGGTTTTGAGGATCATCCGCCAAAAGCTCCTGTAAAACCTCAATCGCCTTGTCAAAATGACCTTGTTTGAGGTAAAGCTCAGCGAGTGTTAAAGTTGCGGTACTTTCTTTTACAGTAGCAGCCTTTGACTCGGGGATATTTTCTTTTTTAGAATCGGTTTGATGGCCTTGGTTTTCACCGGCCGCCTTTTCAATGGCAACCTTTAGTTCTTTTTGCGCGTCCTCGTCATCTGGGTTAAGGGTTAAAACCTTTTGAAATTCTTCAATTGCGGCCTGGAAATCTTTTTTCTCCAAATAAATAGAACCTAAAAGATTATGCGCCAATAGGTTGTCCGGATCAATTTCGAGAACCATCTTGAACTCATCCGCCGCCTCGGTGATCTTACCCTGTTCGCGTAATATACGGCCCAAGACCACCTGAGCCAGGGTATAAGATGCGTGTTTTTGAAGGCCTTTTTTGCAAACTTCCAGGGCTTCTTTTAAATTACCATGCCTCCGGTAAGCATCCGCCAAGGGGGCGAAGACAAGCGAATCCGGATTTTCTTCAAGTTTCTTTTTAAGTTCGGAGATTTCAGGGTTTATGGAATCGTTCGTCATGGACTAGCTGGACTCGCAAGCTTCAGCTCTTACCTGTCTTAAAGCTGAAAAGATGGCAGATGAAGGCAAGTTTTTCTGAATGCTAACAAGCCCTATTTTCCTTGTCAATATAAATTGGGGTTTTCCCCCTTTGGTTTTCTTATCAAGAGCCATTTTCTCATACACGCTATGCAGGTCAAATGGCGTGAGCTTGCGCAAGAGTACCGCTCGCCGTAAAAGCGACTCTTGTCGATCCATTGTATCTTTATCGCATAAACCCAGCCGATTAGCTAATAAGGCAGCGAACCGCATTCCGACAGCAATCGCCTCCCCGTGGGTGATTTTTCCAAACTCGTAGAAGGCCTCTAATGCATGCCCCAAAGTATGCCCATAATTAAGCCAAGCTCGATTGCCCTTTTCCTTTTCGTCCTTGGAAACAATCGCAGCCTTTATCTCGGCGGACCGGGTGATGGAGTGTAGGAGGGAAGCGGGTTCCAAACGCAGAATCGCATCAAGTTTTTTTTCCAAATAATTGAAAAAACGGGCATCGTAAATAATTCCATATTTAATAATTTCTGCCAATCCCGTTCTAATATTTCTTTCATCCAAAGTGGAAAGAAGACCCGGATCAATCAATACACCCTTAGGTTGGTAAAAACTTCCAATCAAGTTTTTGATTCCCCCAAAGTCTATTGCTGTTTTGCCTCCAATACTGGCGTCCACTTGGGAAAGAAGGGTTGTTGGAACATGCAGCAAGGAAATACCGCGCATATAAATGGATGCCGCGAACCCTCCCAAATCACCTACTACTCCCCCACCCAGAGTTAAAAGGCAGGCGTCCCGTTGAAACTTCAATTTTCGAAGCTGATCCAGAATGGCAAATAAGGAAACTTTGTTTTTATGAATTTCTCCGTTTGGGATTGAAAATAAATAGGTTGAAAGATGTTGATTCCCGAACTCTTTCAACAAAGCATTACCATACAATTTTTCAACACGTCTGTCAGTCAAGATCAAGACTTTCGAAGGATTAATATTTCGACGAATCCAGAATGAAGAAGAATGGAACAATCCTTTCTGGATTAAAATGGTATATTGTTGAGTCGGGGTCGATAATTTGATGGTTTTTCCGTCTTTCATTTTTTAACCTTGCCTTTATTCCTATGCCGATGAAGCCAAATTATAACCACTGTACAATAGATGAGCAGAAGTTCTCCTCCGACTACCCAAGGAAAGTTCTCTTTACCCACCACTGAGGGGCTTGAAATACAAAATAAAATTGCACAAATACCGATCAATCCTGCGATACCTATCGACCTCTTCCGCTCAGAACTCCATTCCGATCCAGTCAAAGAATTATCTACCTTGGGAGATAAATTTGCGAACTCTCTTGTGAGTCGAATGATTTGAAGTGCCTTTTCATCTATTTCTTTAATAGCGGGCTCGCTCATCTCTAAATGACCCCGATAAAATGCTTCCAGCTTATCCATTGTTCCTGAGAATTGATGAAGTTGAAGACGGCATTCATGACCGCGCATCCAAAACCAATCCCTCTGAAGAACAGCCAATAATTCCGTATCTACCGATTCCCATTTGGAATCATCAGGTTCACGATTGAAAAGGACAAACTGTAATAAGGCTTTCTTTTGAGCAACTTCAAGATTGTCAGGGGAGAGTCGAATATATTTATTTAAAAACTCCATTTGTTGAGTAATATTCCCGTTTTTCCCTTGTATTTCAGCGCCTTCTAATAGCGCCTCGAGTTCCGAAAGACCACAAGAGGAGCAGTGGTCGGCAAATTTATCATGACGACAATGAGGGCAGATCAAACGGCTTTACCTTAGAAAAAGATTTCAATAATTCCATCGCCACTTCCTTTGGTGTTTTCTGATCGGTATCGATGGATTCATGGGCCAAAGCATAAAGAGCTTCTCTTTGTTGTAATAATCGCCTCATGTATTCCTTTGGATTTTCTTCTTTCGCCAAGAGGGGTCGTTTAAATAGATGGCTTTCCACTCTTTTATAACTCTGTTCAGGGGAAACTTTAAGCCAAACACACCAGCCTAATTTCAAAAACGCTTCCCTCATATTCGGGTTTAACCAAGCGCCACCGCCTAAAGATAAAACATGATAATTTCTTAGTCGAGCCCAGTCGAGCGCTTTCAATTCTTCATTCCGAAAATAACTCTCACCCATTGTTTCAAATATTTCGCTGACGGATTTATTGTTTTTCTCTTCGATCCAGTGGTCCATATCCCAATAATGGAAGTGTATCAATTGGGCCAGTTCCCTTCCCGTCGTAGTCTTTCCCGAGCCCATAAAACCCAGAAGAATGATATTGGGAGAGAGTTTCATTTCTATTAGTAATGTTGAAGATGCCGAAGATAAATTTTGTAACGGTCTTGGATTTCCGCCATAAAATCACCGCCCATTTTTTCTAAAAATGCATCGGCTAAAACCCAAGAAGTAATAGATTCACCAATCACCGAAGCCGCGGGCAATGCACAGGTGTCAGAACGTTCATAGGCGGCCTTCAATTCCTTTTTAGTGATTATATCGACGGAACGAAGGGCCTTACGAAGAGTAGATATGGGTTTTTTTGCCACCCGCATAATAATAGGTTCTCCATTCGATATACCACCTTCCAATCCACCCGCGCGATTAGTCCGATGGTAAAAACCATGCTGTTTGCGATAGGCGATTTCATCGTGTACTTGCGACCCTCGTTTCCCCGAGTTTTCAAAACCATGTCCCACTTCCACACCTTTCACTGCTTGCAGACTCATCAGGGCTTGGGCCAATCGCCCGTCAAGTTTCCTGTCCCATTGAACATGACTACCCAAACCAACGGGAACACCCGTGGCAACCAATTCAAATACGCCTCCCAGGGTGTCCCCGTTATTTTGCGCCGCGTTAATTAACGCCACTGATTTTTTTGTTCCTGCGGGATCTAGCATTCGAACCGGGGAAGCATCAGCTTTTTCATTTAATCGGCGATAATCCATTGGGTGAACATGGGAATAAACCGATCCCAATTGGATCACATGACTTTGAACAAGAATTCCAAAGTTGGACAAAAATTGTTTGGCGACCGCGCCTGCAGCAACCCGAACGGTCGTCTCTCGAGCGCTGGCCCTTTCCAAGATATTACGAAGGTCACGTTGGTCATATTTCATGCCACCCGGAAGATCCGCGTGGCCAGGCCGGGGTCGGATTAGGGGATTACCTTTTTCGGAATCCTGAGGTTCCGGCGACATAATTTTTTCCCAATTGGAGTAATCCTTGTTCTTCACAAACAAGGTAATGGGAGACCCTAATGTCATTCCCTTTCGTATTCCGGAAATAATTTCAACTTGGTCCTTTTCGATAGCCATCCGGCCACCGCGACCATAACCTTGTTGCCGTCTTGCGAGTTCCTGGTTGATTCCATCCGAGCTAATTTTTAGGTTCGAGGGGAATCCCTCTAAAATAACAATTAAACCCTTACCATGGGACTCTCCAGCGGTTAAAAAACGAATCATGGAAACTCCAACAGAATTCTATTACGTAGATACCCACGGTCTAGCCCCGCGGCCCTAAAACCTAGGTTCAAGAAAATTTTGCTTTCCGCACCTTTGGAACGGTGGCTTTCATCCACGTCTAAACTCGTGGAACTCAAAGATGGGTATTAGAATAAATTAAAAGAATGATCACTTAAGGTTGGGTTTAATCAGCCATGAGAGTAGGGGTGATGAAAATAACCAACTCCACCTTTTGTTTTGTATAGGATTTTGATTGAAACAATCCCCCCAGAATTGGGATGCTCGATAAGAGCGGCACCCCCGAAACGCTATCTGTCATGGTTTCTCGCATTAATCCACCAATAACAATGGTTTCACCGTTTTTCGTAGTAAGCGTACTGGTGGCTGTTTCAACGGAAGTTGGCGGAAGAGCGCCCGATCCCAACGCAGGACCCGTTTGACTCGTAATGGACGCATTGATTTGTGAAGTAATACGTCCATCATCCGTGATTCGTGGTGTAACCTTTAGATCAATAGGCAAAGGCAAATTGGTATAAGTGGTCGTAAACTGAGCAGTTCCCCCTTGAACAACCGTTTCAGTCGTAGTGATGAGAACAACGTTTTCCACAACATTTATTTCCGCAGGAATCCCACTCCCCGTGGCGATTTTAGGTCTGGAGATAATCTTCCCCTTATTGTGGGTTTCCAGAGCAGACAAGGTCGCGTTGATATTTAAACCGCTGCGGATTGTGCCGAATTGAAAATTAGGCGGCGCTGCCCCAGCCGCAGGCAGACTGACCGCACCACTTAACGATGGATTGGCAGTCACATCTGTCGAACCAAGCGTCCATTGAACACCCAAATCCAGATCGTTTTCACTGTCGACTTCCACTATATTCGACTCGATTAAGACCTGCGGGATTTTAACGTCAAATTCTTTGATGAGCTCCAGCAAAACTCCCATATTACTGGCGACCTCCCAAATCACGAGACTTTGGGTCCGTGCGTCAATCTGAACCTTTCCAACGGGGGATAAATAGGGTGTCAGGATCGCTGCGGCACTGGCAGGATCTGAATAATTCAAACGCACCATCTTGGTAATTCGATCGCTGGTCGTTCCCTCGTCCAGTTTTAAATCCTGTATGGTTTTTTTGTAGTCCTCAATATCAGCAACAGTGCCATTCAGTATTAAAACATTTCGAACAGTATCAGGCGTTGTTTTCAAATCATTGGTCGGCGATAAAATGGAACGAACCAAGGTATCAAATTGCGCGGGAGTCATTCCCCCCGAAGGACTTAATATCTCGGTAACATGGGGTAAAATGTCCTTTTGCGACTTGATGCTGGCTTGTGCCCCAATACGGATAGTGTTTCCTTGGACATCATAAGCGTAAGATCCTGGAGCCAGCAGAAGCGCAAGCGCAGTTTTGAGTGGAACATCCTTGAATTTCTCATTTACTACGCCCGCTAAGCTTCCACCCAAGAAGTCGACATCAAATCCGGCCTCGCTGACCAAAGTTCTCAAAACAACGTTTAAATCTGCGTTTTCTATGTCCAGGGATACTAACTGATTAAGGTTTCCTCTTTTTTCGGTAGCCTTGGCTATTGGTTGAGGCGCCGATAAGGAAATCACCACTTGATTTAAATTCCTATCCACTTCATAAACTGTTCCAGGCAATAGGGTTAGGAGAGCTTCTGAAATCGGAGAAAACCCCGGCCCTAGTTGACGCATTTCCCAAGAAACAAGCCCGCCTTTCTTTAATTCAGAATCATCGTTTTTATATTTTTTGTCTTTCTCATTTACCTCGAGTCGAGTGTTTAAAAAGTGAATGATCAGCTTTTCAGGTTGGGACAATTTTCGAACGACATATTTGGAGGGACCATCCGACGTCATAATAAATTTGATGCCGTTTTCAAAAGGTTTCACCGTGGCTTCAATTAACCGGGCAGAATTTTTCGAATCAGAACTTAAGGCTTCCAAAGTCGAAGAAGAAGAAAGTGACGGTGTTATTGGTGTTGCAATTGTCGCCAATTTCTCAGTTTGTGCATTTTTTAAGGATGAAGTTGAGAAGTTGACTACGATATCATTTTTTTGTTTTGCCCAAGTCCAGTTCCCCAACCCATGGTTATCCAAGACAACCCAAGCGGTTCCGTTATGATCGGAAGAACGAATAGCGCTCAGGATGGAATTATCGGTCTTAATGGACTGCTTGATATTCAATCGGGTGTTAATTAATTTTATGATAATTTTTCCATCCGTGTTCCTTGAAATCTGAGGATCAGAAATATTGGAGCCCGAAAGTGTCAAGAGGAGATTTTGATCTTTCGGTGATAAAACAATCTTGGTTAATACTGCTTTTTCAGACTTAGTTGTGGCTTGGCTTTCAACCTTTTGTGCAGAAAGACTAGATAATGTCGTTTTGGTTTGTTCAGGAGTCGCGAGAGCCGTAGAGGAAAGAGGAGTAGGATTTTTAGTCCCCCCCAAATCAATATCGATTGAGTCACCCGCAAAGGATGCTTCAAAACCTGTCCCCGCGAATACAAAACCAATCAATATGGCCAGAAGAAAAGTTTTCAATTTAAGAAACATGTTTGGTTCTCCTTTACCGCGGGTAGACGATTCTTTGATCTCCCTGACTCACCACTACCTTTTTGTCCAAAACATCTCCGACTACACCATCTATCACCTTTCCGTTCCCATCAAACAGCATTCGATCTTTCAAGGTATACCGAACCGCAGGATTTCCCTTCCAAGTAAACAGGGCCATCCAAGAATCACCTAAACGGATAACACCGTGATAATCAAGTTCAGATAAAGTGACTTGGCTTGAGCGAGTTATGTTATTGAGTGGTTTAAAAGGATCGCGTCCACGAAAAGTCGGAACATATGGGGCTTGAATTGAGAAATTAATAAACAAAGGCTCCGGAACATCTTGTTGTTGGGCCATTAAACGAGCCTTTGAAAAACACAACAACAAACAAAAAAGAATCTCTTTTCCCAATTTGAATTTATAGTAGGTTTTCATGATTTCCCTTGAATTCCACAAACAGTTAATGTGGCCGTGAGGGTATAATTAGGTACAGTTGGATCAGAAAAAGGCACGAGTGCAAGATCCCTCACAGTTAATAATTGATTTGAAACACTTATTTGATACAGAAAATCCAACAATCCTTTATAGCTCGTGTTAAACCGAACGGTGATCGGCACCTCCACCCAGGAATCCCGAGTGACATTTGAGGTCAAAAATTGAAAATTGGTAGTTACTAAATCCGAGTTTTTTTGTGCCAAATTCACATTTTCCATCAGCTTTATTTTATCGACCGCTTTCGGGATTCGGCTTTGAAGCCACTCCAATTCCCTTTGTACCGAATCTTCTCTTTTTTTGAACTCGACATATTTCGAAACGATCTTTTTAGCCTCATCCAAGTCTTTCTTCTTTTGGTCTAATGTGGATTGCAATTGGAGGATTTCAACATTAATAGGTTTTAGCATCAATTGATAATAACCAAACAAAATGATCAAAAAAGCTACTACGCCTAAAACTATCCACTGATAAAGACGAGTAAATTTCATGATGGATTATCCGCCAGTTTGGTAATGATTTGAAACTGATGAATGGAACGATTCAAGCCGGCCACAGCATTAATGGACAAAAGATCTAAAGTAGAATCCTTGAAAGAACTACCCGGTTTCTGAAAGGCGTTGAAAAATTCCTCAAGGCTTGAATTACTAAAGGCATACCCTTTGAGAGTAAAAACATTGTCGTCTTTATCTTTTCCTTGGGTTACGCCCGTAAGCCATATTCCATCGGGTAATTTTGAGCCTATCAAGTCTAAGGCAGAAATCGCTTTTCGTTGGGAATCCGTAATCGTTTTGAGGGTTTTTCGTATCCCATCCAAACTCGCTTCCTTAGTCTGAAGGTCTTTGACTTCCTTTATTTTTTCCTCATAACTTTTTGATTCCTCGTCTACTTGTTGAATCTTAATTTTCAAGTCCGCTTTCGCTTGCAATCGCAAACCATAAAACCAAATCATTCCGAGAACCAATAAAACCAATCCCGCCACGACACAAGCAATGATGAATAATTCTTGCCTTTTTTTCTTTTCTTTAACAGGTATTAAATTAATTCGAATCATTTAAGATTCCATTTGCCGAAGGGCCAAACCCAAACAAACCCCTAATTGAAAATCTTTTTCTGCGAGTTGTTCCGAATCGATGTTTTTTCCAACTTCTATATTCCTAAAAGGAGCAAAATGTTCAACCGGAATCCCAAGTTTACTGGCTAAAAACCGATTCACATTCTTTAATTTCGCACTTCCACCCAATAAAACAACCCGTTCAACATTCTTTTTGCGCGATTGGGTTTCGTAATAATCAAAAGATCTTCTTATTTCACTCAATAGTTTGTTCAAAACAGGTGTCATAACATCAGACATCCTCAGAATCCTGTCATCTTTTTGTGCCGCACTTGAAAGGCTGAAATCATCTTCTTCCATGGATATCATCCCACTGGATCTTTTTAGCTCTTCCGCCTCAGAAAATTGAATATTGAATTCTTTCTGAATTTCTTTGGTGAAATCATTACCCGCAACCGGGATATCCCTGGTGAACCGGGTGTTGTTGCTTTCCAATATATTTATTGTTGTCAAGGATGCGCCCATATTGATCAAAGCAACCGTTTCATCATTGGTTTCCGCTCGATTCACTTCGTAGGCATTTTCGAGGGCAAAAGCGTCCACATCGATAACGGCAGGTACTAATCCCGCTTGTTTTAAAAGGGTTAAATGTTGGTCCACTACATCGACTTTGGCGGCCACAAGCAAAACATCTAATTTTCTTTGTCCATCCTCTTGGATTTCACCAAGAATTTGAAAGTCCAGCACCACCTGGTCTAAGTTCAAGGGAATATACTGCTCAGCCTCCCTGGGTATCGCTCCCTTCAATTCGTCCGCCGTCATAAAAGGAAGCTTAACGTATCGGATGATGACCGAGTCTCCCGAAAGCGATGTCACCACTCTTTTAGTTTTTATGCCGTTTTCTTTAAATAATTTTTTTATTACATCGACTAAACCAGGTTTAGCCGATCCTTGAGCGTTTGATTCCTGGGCATCTTTTGGTATTTCTTGTATGCCCAAGGTGACTAAATGCCATTGATTCCCATTTTTCTTTAAATGAATAGCCTTGACACTAGAAGTGCCAATATCAAGGCCTACTATGGATTTTGAAAACAAACTCATTCGATGAACCCCATGGTTTTGTTTAAATAACTATTTTTATACAACAAAGCTATTATCTATTGGAGAATCAAGAACAGTAAAGAGGAGATAATGGAAACATCATCATAATAATGGAATATTGAGAACATTTGTTGTTTAAAACGCAAAAAATAAGGGTAAAAAGCAAAAAAGGGCAGTGCAATTTGCACCGCCCTTTTCTTGTTAATAAAGTTAAATAATCTTATTCAAACCCATAGAAAGAATAGGGAATAGCCTTCGAATCTTGCACGGTACTGTTCACATAAACAATACCGTTCGTGCTGTCATACAACCAGCCTGAAGTGGCGCCTGTTGGTGCTTGGGATTGCGCCGTAAGGGAAACTAGGTTTCCTTGCGGGTTAGTCGAGTTGGACACAAAAGCCCCCGTCACCTTCACCGGAGCTAAGGTCCCCATGTACTTACTGAAAGAGTAAGTACTGAAGGAATTAAGCGTCGATGGCCAAATTCCTTGTTGGTCCCCGTAGTAAATCGATGCGGCGGATTTCAAGCTTCCCAAGTTGCCCTTCGTGGCGCCTTCACGCGATTTCTCAAGCATCTGCGCGAATTTGGGAATAGCAATCGCCGCCAATATTCCAATGATCGCGACAACAATCATCAGTTCAATTAGCGTAAATCCTTTAGTCTTTAAACGAATCATCTTAATCCTCCTAAGTATCTACGAAAGCCCTTTGACCCAACACAAGGCTTTCTATTTAAATTTTATCGTTTTTGGATAATTTTGTCAAACAACCAAGTATTAACCGGCTAAGTTTCCAAGTTCAAACATGGGCATAAACATTGCAACAACAATGAATCCTAAGGTAACGCCCAAAAAAAGAATCAATATAGGCTCGATAATAGTTGTCATACCCTCAACCGCTGTATCGACTTCATCTTCATAAAAATCAGCTATTTTTGAAAGCATCGCGTCTAAAGCTCCGGTTTCTTCTCCAACATTAATCATTTGGGTTACCATCGCCGGGAAAACGCTACTTTCCCTGAGTGGTTGGGTAAGAGTTTTACCTTCCCTCACCGACTCTCGTGCTTTGGTAACCGCTCGTTCCACAACCAAATTACCAGAGGTTTTTGCCACCGTTTCTAAGGCATCCATGATGGGAACCCCTGATTTTATGAGTGTTCCAAGAGTTCGGGCAAATTTCGCCACCGCGCTTTTTCGGACAAGAACCCCAAAAACAGGTAATTTGAGCATCATTAAATCCCAGTTATAGGCTCCAGTCTTCGTTTTTCGCCAAAGAGCGATAACCCAATAAAGAATGAATAAAAAAACTCCTAAAAAAATAGCCTTGTAACTGGAGAAAAAATGGCTCATGGCAATCACCACGAGCGTAGGTCCGGGAAGTTTTGCGCCAAACCCCGCAAAAACATCGGCAAAGGTCGGAATGACCTTTACCATCAAAAAAATAACGACCATGATCGCGATTGAAAATACTACGATTGGGTACATCATAGCCGACCGCACTTTACGGCTTACCCCCTCCGCTTTTTCCATATACTCAGACAAACGTTCAAATATAACATCCAAAATTCCGCCCTGTTCCCCCGCCTTCACCATGTTCACATAAAGGGTTGAAAAAGCCTTTGGATGTTTAGACATCGCTTCGGATAAAGGAATCCCGTTGGAAATATCATCTCGGATTCTCGACATAACCCTTCTAAAATCAGGGTTTTCGGCCTGTTCCGCGACAATACTCAATCCTTGCATAATGGGAAGTCCTGCGTTGACCATCGTGGAAAATTGACGACTGAACACCACAATATCTTTGGTGGTGACCTTCCCACCCTTGCTTGTTAAAGCAATCAAGAAGGTCGTGATCGCATTCGCGGGAGCGATGGATATGAGTTCCAATCTTTTTTGACGAATGTCACCCTTGGCGGAACTTTCATTGTCCGCTTCGATCGTTCCATCGATTATTTTTCCGAGGCTATTTTTGGCTTTGTAACTATAAACAGGCATTTAAGCTCCCTTAAGGGAAATCAGATGACGCCCTTCACCATCCGTTGAAGTTCTTTCGGATCCAAGGTTCGGGAAAATATTTCGTTATAGCTGACCAATTGTTTTTGATACAAATCAAAAAGTGCTTGATTCATGGTCCCCATGCCATATTCGGTTCCCGTTTGCATGGCAGAATAGATCTGATGAATCTTTTCTTCCCGGATCAGGTTCCGAACGGCGGCAGTAGGAATGAGAACCTCCACCGCAATAACCCGGCCCGAGCCATAGGCCTTCGGCAAGAGTTGCTGGGAAAGAACCGCTTGAAGCACAAAAGAAATTTGTGCCCGAACCTGCTGCTGCTGAGATGCCGGAAATACGTCAATGATGCGATTGATGGTTTGAATCGCGTCCACCGTGTGCAAAGTGGCGAAGACCAAGTGGCCCGTTTCCGCGATGGTCAATGCAGCGTTGATGGTTTCCAAATCCCGCATTTCCCCGATCAGAATGACGTCCGGGTCTTGCCGCAGGGCATATTTCAAGGCCGTGGCAAAGGTATGGGTGTCGGTTCCGACCTCTCGTTGATTGACAATGGAAGACTTATGGGTATGAACATATTCAATTGGATCTTCAATAGTCATGATATGGTGCTGATGATTAGTATTGATCCAATCAATCATCGCGGCCAGGGTAGAAGATTTCCCCGAGCCTGTGGGGCCCGTCACCAAAACAAGACCTTTGGGTAGCTTGACAATATCTTGAGCAACAGGAGGAAGTTTTAATTCCTCGAAGCTTCGAATAGTGGTCGGAATATTCCTCAAAGCGGCGGCGACCGCTCCTCTTTGCTGATAAACATTCATACGAACCCGGCCCACACCTTCCACGCCGAAGGATACGTCTAATTCATTGTCTTTCTCGAATTTTTCTTTTTGCTCATCTGTCAGGATGCTATAAATCAGCTGTTGAGTGGTATCCGGTCGAAGCTTCTCATACTCTGTGGGAGTTATGACTCCGTCAACCCTCAACATGGGAGGGGCACCTGCAGTTATATGTAAATCGGAAGCTCCCCGCTCAAACATGAGCCTCAGTAACGTGTCAATGTTGACCATGATTTATCCCGCTCCTTGCTAGGGTTAGTAGTTATTACTCTTCTTCATCGGCATGAGCCACACGCAAAAGTTCCTCGACAGAGGTCAACCCTTTCAAGACTTTTCGAACGCCGCATTCCCTCAGGGTTTGCATCCCGCCAGCCCGGGCGATTTTCTTCAACTCGGATGCAGATTTACGTTGTAGCACCCCTTTTCGAAAATCCTCATTCAATACCATGACCTCATGAATCGCCATACGACCCTTATAGCCGGTATTGGAACAAGTATTACAACCCACCCCCCTGTGTAGCACAATAGGTTCAGCGGCGGGTTGCACCCCTAACTCTTCCAATATTTCAGGAGAAGCATCAAAAGGCTGTTTACAGTCTTTGCAAATACGTCTCAGAAGGCGTTGTGCCACGACGCAGTGAACGGTTGAGGTAATTAGAAATGGCTCTACTCCCATGTTTCCCATGCGTGTGACCGCCCCAGGCGCGTCATTTGTGTGAAGAGTGGAAAATACCAAATGGCCAGTCAAGGCGGCGTTAATGGCTATTTCAGCCGTTTCCTTGTCTCGAATCTCGCCAACCATGATTACATCCGGGTCTTGGCGCAAAAAGGATCTCAAACCTGCCGCGAAGGTTAACCCGATCGAGGCTTTGGCGTTGACTTGATTAATACCTGGCAAATTGTATTCCACCGGGTCCTCAATCGTTGAAATATTAGTGTCTGGGTCGTTGATGTAATGTAATGCCGAATAAAGCGTGGTGGATTTACCGGAACCAGTGGGACCCGTTACGAGAACAAGCCCATAAGGTTCTACGATTGCTTTTTCAAATTTGGGAAGAATGTCATCCTCGAAACCTAATTTCGGAAGATCCAATGATAAATTGGAAGAATCCAAAATGCGCATCACGATCTTTTCGCCGAATTGAACTGGGCAAACAGAAACGCGAAGATCGATTTCTTTTCCTAAAACCTTGATTTTAATACGTCCGTCCTGAGGAAGGCGACGTTCGGCAATATCCAGCGAGGCCATAATTTTCAAGCGGGATGAAATAGCCGCTGACAATGATTTGGGGGGAGATTGAACCTCGTGCAAGACACCATCTATTCGGTAGCGACAACGTAGATTTTTTTCGTAAGGCTCAATATGAATATCGCTCGCGTTCGACCGAACGGCTTCCGTCAAGATCAGATTCACGAGCCGGACCACCGGAGCATCTTCTCCAGCCGCTTCCAACTTTGATATATCAAGTTCCTCTTCTTTTTCTTCCATCACTTCCAGGTTGGTTTCTCCCCCGCCCATGGAATTGAGGATTTCCTGCATGTCGCCGCCGGCTTCGCCTCCACCTCCTGCCGAAGCCGTCCCCGCCTTCCCCCCCGTTCCAAAATACTTGGCGTGCATGGCCTTGATTTCATTTTCACTGGCGATCGCCGGTTCCACCTCAAACCCGGTCATCATCTTGATATCATCAATTGCGAAAACATTCAGCGGATCGGCCATGGCCACGGTTAGTTTTTTATCTTTTTTGACAATGGGAATGAGGCAGTGATTCAGGGCAATGGACTCGGGTACGGAAAACACGACGTCATTGGGGATTTCACCAATTTCGTTCAAACTAACGTGGGGAATTCCCAACTGGGTTCCCACAAAGGCCATAATGACATCTTGGGTCACATAGCCTTGACTGATCAAAATTTTCTCGAGCCGGCCCCCCTTGATCTTTTGTTCATGGAGGGCTTCTTGGAGTTGTTCCTCGGAAATGATCCCCTCATCGACTAGCATTTCGCCGAGGCGCTTTTTCATCGATTCAGGCATGGAAAACCTCGGGCCAAGAGAGAGTGCGAAAAGGTCAAAGAAATCATCTAAAGAAGTATAAATTCGAAAAAAAATGAAGTCAACGATGGCACCCTGAGACTTGATATCAGCTACCCAAGGATTGCAGCAATGCCCTTCGCATTTCCTCAATAGGGTGCCTTTCGTCCGGTCCAAAGCTCAAAGGAGAGCGCTCCCTGGTGAAGCAGCATCCCTAACCCATTTTTAAAAGGCACCTTCAGCTTTACCGCTTCTTTTAAAAAATCCGTTTGGCGGTGGTAAATTAAATCAACCACCCAGGACGCAGAAGACGCCTTTTTGATGGAAAGAGGAGAAGGATCCCCATCTTTCAGGCCAAGGGAAGTTGCTTGGATAATCCAATCGCAATTTCCCATGCTGTTTTCTCCCTCTTTTAAAGTCATACATCCGGTTTGAAACTTTGGAAATTCCCGGCGGAGAGCATCCCATAGGCCATGGGCTTCGCGGGCGTCCCAGTTGGCGATTTTGAGGGATTTAACCCCCGATCGAGCCAAAGCGTACCCAATTGCCCTGGCCGCCCCGCCAGCTCCAACGAGCATACCATTACTCCCGCCTAAACCTTTTCTCCAATTTCCCAGCGATCTCAAAAAACCTTCCCCGTCGGTGGAAGTTCCGTGGAGTTTTTTCCGCTTCTTATAAATGGTATTTACAGAATTCAAGCTGCGAGCCGCAGGATCTACCTGATCCAAATGGGCGAACGCCAAGGTTTTAAGTGGCACGGTTACGTTGGCGCCCCGCACATTCTCATTCCGAAGCGTTTCAATGGTGCTTTTCATGCGTTGAGGGTCCACATCGAGGGGCACATAGACACAGGGAATCTTCATTTTGCGCAAGGCCGCATTTTGAAAAATAGGCGACAAGGAATGTTCAACGGGATGACCGAAAATAAAGATGATCTGTGTGGATCCTGTTATATTCGCGGGTGGGAAGGTCAATTTCATTCGGAACTCCTTTTGGGAAGTAACCGGTCGCCCAGTTCGTATTGAATCATGGCCACCACCACTAGGCCGGCGGTTTCGGTACGAAGGATGGGTGTGGGCAGATGCACCGGATGAGCCCCTCGTTTTCGGGCTTCCTGAATCTCATCCGGGGACCAACCGCCTTCCGGTCCAACCAATGCCAATACTCGGTCTACCTTCGGATGGGATTCTAACACTGTTCGAAGAGTCGGAGCTTCCTTTTCATAGGGAATCAAGACAAGATCAAATTCCCCAAATTGTTCCAATCCCTGATCCCAGTCTCGAATGGGATCGAGAACCGGGACATCATTTCTTCCACATTGACGACAGGCCTCCGCCAAAATTTTTAACCACCGCTCCCGCTTATGATCAAATTGGGCTTCTTCCGGGCGGGAAACGCTTCTATGAGTGACTAAGGGAATGAATCGATGAACCCCTACCTCGGTTCCCTGACGGAGGATTAAATCAAACTTAGCCGCCTTTGGCAGACTCTGTCCCAAGGCAATTTGCCGAGAACGCTCCCCAGATTCTAAAATTTCCCCAGTTTTTTTGACGCGAATTCGTTTGGCTTCGGTGCTCATGATCCGTAATTGAAAAATCTTTTGCTTTCCGTCAAATCCAATCAATTTATTCCCTATCTCCAATCTTAAAACCTGGGAAAGATAATGGGAGGTGGGCTCGTCCAAAACCATCTCATCGACTTCGGAAATGCCATCCGGCAAGAAAATGCGGGGAATGTAACTCATTTTTTTCGTGAGAAAAGATTTTTCATCTTGGTCAAAAACTTGGACATTTGGGGTGTGTTGCTTTCCGTGGTGGCGGCCGCGAATTCCTCAAGAATCTTCTTTTGCTTGGTACTTAAATCGGTTGGTGTTTCTACCGTGATCACTACCAAGAGATCCCCCACCTCATCCGTATTGGGAGTTCGTAATCCTTTTTCCCGAAGACGGAATATTTTCCCCGACTGGGTTCCAGCGGGGATCTTCATGTTGACGGATCCTTCTAATGTTGGCACCTCAATCTCCGCCCCTAGGGCCGCCTGGACAAAACTGATCGGAATGGAGCAATGCAAATCCGAACCGTCCCGTTCGAAAAAATCATGGTCCTGAACATGAAGAAAAATATAGAGATCGCCCGCCGGCCCGCCATTCAACCCGGCCTCGCCTTCACCACGAAGCCTAAGGCGGGATCCCTCATCCACCCCGGCTGGCACTTTCACGGATACGGTTCTTTCTTTCTCAACTCGTCCCTGTCCGTGGCAGGCGGGACAGGGGCTCCCCGGCATCTCACCTTGCCCGCCACACTTGGGGCAAGTCCTGGCAATGGCGAAAAAACCCTGCGACTGCCGAATCTGACCCGTTCCCTTGCATTGGTTGCACACGACCCGTCCCGAACCCGCCTTGGCGCCGGACCCATGACAGGTGTCACAAGTCATTAGTTTTCGGATCCTCACTTCTTTGGAAGTGCCGAAGGCCGCTTCCTCAAAAGAAAGGGTCAGGTCATGTCGTAGATCATCCCCTTCTTGCGCCTGGTTTCGGGAACGCCCCCGGCCCTCGGCCCCAAAAAAATTGGAAAAAACATCCCCGAAAATATCCTCAAAATCCGCAGCTCCGTTGAAGTCCTGGGCTCGAAATCCGCCTGGGCCATACCCACCCGGGGCAGGCCCTCCCATTCCCACACCCGCATGTCCAAACTGGTCATAAGCGGCTTTTTTTTGGGTATCAGAGAGAATCTCATAGGCCTCATTGATTTCCTTGAACTTCTCTTCCGCCTCTTTGTTATTTGGATTGGCGTCAGGGTGGTATTTTTTTGCCATGGTGCGGTAGGCTTTTTTTAATTCATCCGCAGTGGCGCCCTTGGAAACCCCCAAAAGTTCGTAATAGTCTTTTTTCGATGCCATGTTTTCCTTCATGTTAAATCCAGACCCATGTTATCGTTCACTGGAAGGGTTCGAGCGAATCAACCCATTCCAATTAAAATTTAGGAAGAATGGTTGCGCTCGGCAAGAATCCGCGGGGCTGGTTTCGTGCCAACAAACTAACATCCCGCCGCAGTGCCGTAAAGCCGTTAAACCCATGAAAAAAAGCGAGTTTGGTCTTGCGGTCAAAAGGGCCGTTACTCTAAACTACCCCGGCTTCGATACCCCTCTACCCCTCCAGGGAAGGAAGGGTGCCGGTCCGTTTCAATTCTCTCCCTCAGAGAGTCCACTAAAAGAAGGAGGAAGTCATGCCTTACGTCATTACCGAGAAGTGCCTGGGCGAGGTTTACGCGCAATGCGTCGATGTTTGCCCGGTGAATTGCATCCATCCGGGAGATTACAAGGGCCAGCCCTTCATGATCATCAATCCGGAGGAATGCACGGAGTGCACCAGCTGTTATTCCGCCTGCCCCATCGGAGCCATTGTCGAAGGCGCGGACAAAGACCCCGAGTACGCTAAGATCAACGCCGAATTGGCACCCAGCTTCAAGAACAACCCCGCTGTTCCTACTCGTCCTGCGAATGATCCTCCCAAACGCCCGGATGTGAACAAACTGGTCAACTAAAGCCGTCGTACAAAAAAGGCCCCGCCTGTGAATCAGGCGGGGCCTTTTTCATTTTCGGTTGGCTCGTAAACCGAAAAGATTTCCGGTCAAATCTTCTGGTAAATTTCCGATCCAGTTTCCACAAAAGTATGGGACATTTTTTTCATCCCTTCCACCAAGGCCTTTTCCTCGGTCAACCCCTTTTCTTTGGCGTAATCCCGAACATCCTGAGTGATCTTCATGCTGCAAAACTTGGGCCCGCACATGGAACAGAAATGGGCCACCTTGGCGCCCTCCGCCGGCAATGTTTCATCGTGGTATTCCCGGGCCAATTCCGGGTCCAAGGCCAGGTTGAATTGGTCCTCCCACCTGAACTCAAACCTCGCCTTGGAAAGGGCATTGTCCCACTGTTGGGCCCCGGGATGGCCCTTGGCTAAGTCCGCCGCGTGGGCGGCGATCTTATAGGCAATGACGCCCGCCCGTACATCGTCCTTATTGGGCAGTCCCAAATGTTCCTTCGGTGTCACGTAACAAAGCATGGCGGTGCCGAACCAGCCGATCATGGCCGCTCCGATGGCGCTCGTGATGTGGTCATACCCTGGTGCGATATCGGTCGTCAGGGGACCCAATGTGTAAAAAGGAGCCTCATGACATTCCTCCAATTGTTTGTCCATGTTTTCCTTGATCAGTTGCATGGGCACATGCCCCGGGCCCTCAATCATCACTTGCACATCGTTTTTCCAGGCCTTCCGGGTCAGCTCCCCCAGGGTTTTCAACTCGGAGAATTGCGCTTCATCATTGGCGTCTTCGATTGATCCTGGTCGTAACCCGTCCCCCAAACTGAAGGAGACGTTATAAGCCTTCATGATTTCGCAAATTTCCTCAAAGTGGGTGTAGGTGAAATTCTCTTGATGGTGGGCCAGGCACCACTTGGCGTGGATGGACCCGCCACGGGAAACGATCCCGGTCCGGCGCCAAGCGGTCATGGGCACGTAACGCAACAAAACGCCCGCGTGAATGGTGAAATAATCCACCCCCTGCTCCGCCTGCTCGATCAAAGTGTCTCGATAAAGGTCCCAGGTCAGGTCTTCGGCGATGCCGCCAACCTTTTCCAGCGCTTGATAAATGGGCACAGTCCCCAACGGCACAGGGCAGTTTCGGATGATCCATTCCCGGGTTTCATGGATATTTTTTCCGGTGGAAAGGTCCATCAGGGTGTCCCCGCCCCAGCGAACGGACCAGATCATCTTTTCCACCTCCTCCTCAATGGAGGAAGTCACGGAGGAATTGCCGATATTGGTGTTGATTTTTACCATGAAATTCCGGCCGATGATCATGGGCTCCAGTTCGGGATGGTTGATGTTGGAAGGAATGATCGCCCTGCCCCTTGCCACTTCATCGCGCACGAACTCGGGGGTGAAAAACTTGGGGATGGTCGCGCCAAAGGATTGGCCCGGGTGGACCCTGCCTTGTTCCTGACGTTCCTGGGCCATTTGGTTTTCCCGGATCGCGATAAATTCCATCTCGGGAGTGATGATTCCTTTTTTGGCGTAATGCATTTGGCTGACATTACGCCCTGGCTTGGCTTTCAGGGGTTTCCGGCGGGAGGCAACGGGGAAAATTTCGACTCCCGGGCCGGGTTTGCCTTGATAAAAGCCTTCAACCTCGGTCGCGTCGTCTCGCTCCTGGATCCAGGGCTGGCAGATGGGGTGAAGCCCCTTCTTCAAATCGATTTCGAGGTTGGGATCCGTGTAAGGCCCGCTGGTGTCGTACACGCGGAAGGAAGGGTTTTCCTCATGTCCATTGGCCGTTTGGGTGGGTTGAAGGATTATTTCCCGAACGGGCACTTTCAAGTCGGGCCTTTTTCCCTGCACGTACCTTTTGACCGAGCCCGGGAAGGGTTTTCGAGTGATCCCCCCCTGAAGAGGTTGCGAACCGTTTTTATTCCCCATTTGGATTTGCCTCGCTCAGCGCGGATTGAATTGATTCTCAACGTATTTCAAGAATAGCCATGCCGGTTCCGAAAAGCAACGCAACCGCCTTTTTTCAAGGCAGCGACTCCTCAATCTCGTAGCATTCGTAACGGATTTTTTTGAAGGTTTGGAAAGATGAATCGTTCAATAGTTTGGAAAATTCTTCCAGGGATCGAAGGGCCTCCTGGGCCCTTTTTAAATTGGCCGTCAAAAGGTTTTGGGGGGTTGTTCTTTTTTTTTCTGACTTCTCGCGGGTTTTCCTCCCCAAATCCCCGGCCACGTCGCGGTGAAGGGTTCTAAAACCAGGCGTTTTGAACAGTTTTTGCTCCGCCCGTGTCACCGCGTGTCGGAGTTTCTTGATTCGGTTAAGTAAAATTAAATCGTTCAATAAAAAACGGGCCACATCTTCCGCTACACGAAAACCTTCCCGGGCGCGATTACAATTTGCATCCAAGGCACGCAAAACCGTTTTTTTTTCAATCTGGGAGATCAAGTGGCCCTTTCAGCCCAGTCGTTTATTTTTTCTTGCCGGTCGCCTTCACCGCCACGGACACGACGTTGGCGTGGAATACCGGGGAGGCGGTGGTTTTCTTACTGAACATCGGTGTGGGTTTGCCCGCTGATTTCTTGGACTTGCCCGTCCCGGCGCTTTTGGCCTCGTTTTTCTTCACCGGGGCTATGTCTTTCTTTTTGGGATCGGCTTTTTTATCCTCAACGGGAATACCCTTTTTGGCCAACGTCTTTTCCATGCCGGGAACAGGATGTTCCGGATTCTTCGGAAAGAGGGGTACTGTCACTTTGATTGATTTGCCCTTTTGGGGTGCGCTCGAAGCCTTGGGTTTACCGTCCGAATCCAGGGCTTTTTTGGGTTTTGGCGTGTCCTCTTTCAGGAAGAGCTGGTCTTTCAAATAGGGCACGGAAGAAATTCGGTTCACTTTGGAAGCGAGATCCAGGTCCTTGGCGCAGCCTTTCCGGATCAGTTCTTTTCCGTCAGGCGATTCCTTCAGCAATTCACCGATTCGGCCCTGCCAGGGTTTATAGAGGGCGACGGCCTCCTTGGCGCTTTCCGCCAAAACAATGGGGGTAGACCCCAGCGTACTCTGGAGAAAATCCACCAGCATCCCGGCGAAAGCCGAATCTTCCGGGTTACCCGCGCAAACAATCACCACGTCACGGTTTCCCCTCAGGCAGGAATCATAAACATCCCCCAAGTTTACGAAAGAACCCAGGATGACATATTTTGCCCCTTGGGGAATCCTCAATGGGCTTTGGGTCGAAAGGCAGATCGTGCGATCCTTCACCTTGTCGCGGCTTGAATCGAGCGGGGACCCGCTCATGGGAAAACCGGGGATCTTCTCCCATTCCCGCTCACCAGCCAGAAGGCCTTCCCCTCTTTTCAATTTTTCGAAATGTTTTTTGGCCGTACCCGGATCGTGGCAAAAGACCACTCCAGACGCCCCATGGTATAGGAACATGGGGATCGTGGTGGTCGCGCGCAAGACATCCACCAGGACCACCGTAGCATTCTGAACCACCGTGGGTTTCACGGCATTCGCCTCGAAATAAACGGTTATCTTCACAGGCACTCTCCCATCTTAGGCTGGACCGGAATTTCCGGCCTTTCTTCTATTCCTTTTCATCTGTTTTTTTCTTGAGGAAGTTTTCAACGAAACGAGTGGAATAATTGGCGCGTTTAAAAGACTCGCTCTCCAAGATCGTTTTTAAAAAGCCGGTGGTGGTGTGGATTCCATCCACTACCAGCTCCTCCAGGGCCCGGATCATGCGTTTGATGGCCTCTTGGCGATTCGGGGCGTGTACGATAATCTTGGCCAGGAGGGAGTCGTAATAAGGCGGGACCCGATACCCCTGGTACAGGTGGGTATCCACCCTCACTCCAGGCCCACCCGGCACATGATAGGTGGTGATGACTCCGGGCGATGGGCGGAATCCGTCCGCGGGGTTTTCCGCGTTGATGCGGCACTCGATGGAATGGCCCCGGGGCTCCAAAACATCCTTCACAATACTTAGACGCTCCCCAGCGGCGATCCGGATCTGTTCTTTGATGATATCCACGCCCATGATCAGTTCGGTAACGGGATGTTCCACCTGAACGCGGGTGTTCATTTCCATGAAATAGAACTCACCGTCTTTGGTCATCAAAAACTCAATGGTTCCCGCCGAGGTATACTTCACCTCCTTGGCGATCTTGATGGCGTATTTCCCTATTTTTTTACGCATCCTGGCGGTTAATACGGGAGAGGGGGCTTCCTCAATCAATTTTTGGTGCGATCTTTGGACCGTGCAGTCCCTTTCTCCCAGGTGAACGATATGGCCGTATTCATCCCCCAGAATTTGAACTTCGATATGCCGGGGTTCCTCAATGAATTTCTCGATGTAAACCTCTGGATTTCCGAAAGCCGCCTCCGCTTCGGTGCGGGCGGTTTGGAAAGCTTGGGTCAGGGACAAATCGGTATGGGCGACCCGCATCCCCTTTCCACCGCCGCCGGCTGAGGCCTTGATGATGACGGGGTATTTCACTTTGCGGGCCACTTCCAGTGCCCTCTTTTCATCTTTAACCGGTCCGTCACTTCCCGGCGTGGTGGGAATTCCAGCCTTCTTGGCGGTCTCAATGGCCATCACCTTATCGCCCATCATTCGCATGACCTCAGGCTTGGGTCCGATGAACTTGATCTGGCAGCTGGAGCAAACCTCAGCGAAATGCGGATTTTCCGCAAGGAAACCGTACCCGGGGTGAATGGCCTCGGCGTCGGTGATCTCAGCGGCGCTGATCAGGGCGGGAATATTGAGGTAGCTTTCCTTACTCGGAGCGCGGCCAATACAAACACTTTCGTCGGCCAGGTGTACGTGCAGTGAATCGGCATCGGCCTGGGAATGGACCGAGACGGTCTTTATGCCCATTTCCTTGCAGGCGCGGATAATCCGGACTGCGATTTCCCCGCGGTTGGCGATGAGAATCTTGTTAAACATGTTTTCCTTTTTTCAAAAAACTAGGATCGGTTGCCATCGATGGGCAGTCGCTTATTGAATTTGCTCTTTCTTTAACTCGGATCAATGATCAGGAGGGGTTGGTTAAATTCGATCGCCTGGCCGTTCTGCACCAGGATCTTCACAACCTTGCCGGCCACTTCGGCCTTGACTTCATTCATCAGTTTCATGGCCTCAATAATGCAATAGACCTGGCCCACGGTGACCTTGTCCCCTTCCTCCACGAAAGGCTTGGCGTCCGGCGAAGGCGAACGGTAGAAAGTTCCCACCATGGGAGAAGCGAAAGTCACGGACTTGTCATTTTCAACGAAAGCGGAAGGGGCGGAGGCGGGGGTCGTGGTTACCGTGGAAATTGGGACGGCAGCCGACGGCTGGGCGGTCACCGCCATAGGCGATGTCAGGTCAAAGGGCATGCCCGGACCTTTTCGCAGGTGAATCTTGGTGCCTGCCTGTTCGAACAAGATCTCGTTGATCTGGGATTGATCCATCAGGGCGATCACGTCCTGGACAATGGAAAGCTTGGGGTTCACCTTTATCTTTTTGGGGGACGCGGCCGGGGCTTTCTTCTTCTTTTCGGTCTTGGCGCCTTCCAATTTTTCCGGATTCGTGGACATCGGTCTTTTCTCCTTTTCTCAAACGGCCTAAGGCTTTACGGATAAGGGTTAGACTAGACTCGCTCCAGGTATTCCCCAGTTCTCGTGTCGATCTTGATGACATCCCCCTCTTTTACGAACAGGGGGACCTGCACGATAGCCCCGCTCTCAAGCGTAGCGGGTTTGCTGGCGCCGGAAACCCGGTCGCCCTTGATGCCGGGCTCGGAAGATACGATCTTGAGGTTCACGGTGATCGGAAGCTTCACGCTGATGGGACGGCCTTTGTAGAAAAGGACCTCAATAGCCATTTCATCCTTCAGCCATTGGTATCCCTCCCCAACTTCTTCCTCAGTCAGTTCGAGTTGTTCATAGGTTTCCGTATCCATGAACACAAACTTGTCACCTTGCTTGTAAAGGTACTGCATTTCTTTTTCTTCTACAGGTGGGTCAGCCACCTTTTCCCAGCTGTCCAGGGTCTTGTCGGTGACGGTTCCTAATTCGACATTCTTGATCTTGAGCCTGACGAACCCCCCCCCTTTGCCGGGCTTCACATGCTGGTAAGTAACGACCCTATATAGGGTTCCATCAAATTCACACAGATTGCCGGCCCGAAGATCCATCACGGTAATCATTACTGCTCCTTGGAAAATTGTGGAATGGAAGTACTAAAAAACCCTTATTTTTGAGGTGGGTTTGTAAAATCCCTTATTTTTCAACGGTTTTAGCCAAAAAGGAGCGTCATTGTAACGGAAAGGACCAGGAAGGTCAAACCCGAGGGAGAGGTCTTTACGAATGAATCATGCCAAATTTAATCGATTAAAGAAGAAACTATCTAGTTTTCCGGGCTTTTCGGGCCTTTTCCATAAAAACATCTTTAGCGGTATACATCGCATTCATGGCGGCTGGAAAACCAGCATAAATCGCCATTTGAAGAATGACCTCCACAATCTCATGCTGGCTACAACCCACATTCAATGCGCCCTTGATATGGGATTTCAATTGAAGGGGGGCGTTGCCCAAAGTCACCAGGGAGGCGATGGTCAGTAATTGACGGGTCTTCAGGTCAAGCCCGGGACGAGAATAGATCTCTCCAAAGGCGAACTCAGTCACAAATTGGCCGAGTTCGGGTGATACGTCCTTCAAGCTTTCCAGGGTAGCTTTGGCCACTGGCCCATGGATTTCTTCAAACTTTTTCCACCCCTTTTTATAAAGTTCTTCTCTCACGGTTCACTCCCTTGGCTGTCAAAACCGGTTTCATCAATAAACCGCCGGTGCCAGAGTTCGACCAATAAAAGCCCATAAAGGATCAAGTGATGGTCTTTATGGCCCGACATATGTTCTTCGATCAACTTTTCGGTTTGGGCAGGGTTGAAGTATCCCCTATTCTTGAATTTATCCGAACGAAGCAGGTCCACCACGAGCGGTTTCAATTCTTTTCGGAACCAGGGCCCCAGGGGCACGGCAAAACCCTTCTTTTGCCGGTAGATGATTTCCTTGGGCAGGTGTTTTTCAGCCATCTTCTTGAGGATAAACTTACCTTCCCCGTTTCTCAATTTCACGCCTGACGGTAGTCCAAAGGCGAACTCCACCAACCGGTGGTCCAGGTAGGGTACCCTGGCTTCCAGGGAGGCCGCCATGCTCATCCGATCCACCTTGTTCAAGAGGTCATCCGGCAGCCAGGTTTTCATGTCCAAGTACAACATCAGGTTGAAATTGTCGAATCCATAGGGCTCGGCGGATTCAAATAATCTTTCCAGGGATTCCTCCACCTTCGATTGTTCCATCTCATAAAGAAGCTTTTCCCCCGCCAGTTCTTCCAGGGTGGATTCCAAGCTCAGTCGGGACCATGCCAGGTGCCGTTGAACCAGATCGGTCTTTTGAAGGGCCTGCCAAGCCTGGTGATAGGGGTCTTTCATGCCTTTCGTGAGAAACGGCACCATCTTCCTCATCCACCCTGGCACCTTCCCCACTGGTCCCGCCAAACGGTCGAAAGAATACCGCCGATAACCACCGAACAGTTCATCCGCTCCCTCGCCCGTCAGAACCACCTTTACTTCCTGGCGCGCGAACATGGAAACCACGAAGGTGGGCAAGACCGCCGGGTCGATCACCGGGTCATCTTGGAACTTCACCAGCTTGGGGATCAGGTCATTCAACATCCGGGCGTCCACCATGATTTCTCGATGCTGGCTCTTGAGATATTTGGATACCTTTTGGGAAAATTTCAGTTCGTTGAAATCATGTTGGTTCTCAAACCCCACCGAGTAAGTTTGCACCGGCTTTCGGGTTTGTTGGGTCATGGCGGCTACCGTCAGGGAGGAATCTAGCCCACCTGATAAGAAAGCACCCAGGGGCACATCCGACATCAGTTGTTCTTTCACGCTCACGAAAAAACGCTCGCGCAGTTCCTCGATCCAGTTTCCCAATTTCTCGGAAGTCACCTCCTGATCCACGCGCTCGGGCCGTTTGGGCAGTTCCCAAAAAGGTTTGATAAGGATCTTGCCTTTCTGGCAAACCAGCGTATTCCCCGCCGGAAGCTTGCGCACGCCTTTAAGAAGCGTGTCAGGAGAAGGAACGTATTGAAGGGTCATCAAGGTGAGAATTTGCTTGGTGTCCACCATTCGAGGCACGGTCGGGACTGCCAGCAAAGGCTTTATCTCCGAACCGAAAATCAGGTTCCCGTCAGCCGTGGTGTAATAAAGCGGCTTTACACCTAAGTGATCCCGGGCGATCAGAAGTTTTTGGAAGGTCTGGTCCCAAAGGGCGAATGCGAACATGCCCCTCAATTTCCCGACGAAAGCGTCACCATATTCCTCATAGGCGTGCACCAAGACTTCCGTGTCGCTGTTTGTGGCAAACTGGTGTCCAGCCTTTTCCAAGGGCTTGCGCAGTTCCAGGTGGTTGTAAATCTCGCCGTTAAAAACCACCCAGATGTTTTGCCGCTCATTGCTTTGGGGCTGGCTCCCCCCCTCGACATCAACGATGGAAAGCCGGGTCATGGCTAGGCCCACCGGGCCCCTTTGGAAGAAACCCGAATCGTCCGGCCCCCGGTGTTTGATGGTTTCCGCCATGTCCTGAAGGTGGCTCATCTTCAGGGGTGCACCCGGCTTAAATTGGCAAAAACCCGCTATCCCGCA
>CAVYSE010000010.1:0-52836 GCA_963771075.1 candidate division FCPU426 bacterium
TGGCCGATATCATTTTCTTACGAACATAAATGATTCTCTACAATGGATATTCGACCTCCAAAGCAATGAAAATTGGCGGCCCGTTTATTTGGATGGAAATTCGGTGATTTATCTTAGGAAAAATTACGCGCGCCGCAAATACCGATGTTAGATGATTCATATGTCGTTGCGGCAAACAATATACAGCCCCAGATTTTAAATCAATCCCTCGATTTAATAACGAACCCCAGACCATCCTCGTGGAATTGTTTTTGGAAAGGTTTTTACGATCCCGTTGATTACCCAAGCGGAATCTTAAATATGGGCAAGTTTTTTTTCGCGAGTAACCACCCAAACACGGCGGAAGCATTTTTCCTGGAAGCGCTCAAACTCTCTCGGGGGAGATATTGGGATATTTATTGCAAACTAAGTTTTTTTTATTACCAATTCAAACGGTATGATATTTCGCGGCTTTGTGTAGATGAAGTCTTGAAAAATAACCCGAATAACAATGTTGCCCGCCAAATGCTTGAAAATATTCCAATAAAATAACAAATCTTAAAACTCTAAATTATTTTAAGGCTACCAACTTGGCTGTTTGGCAGATAGTTTCTTGTCCATCCGTTTCTTGTTTGCGGAGCACAGAGTAGAAAAATGGGCGAGATAATGCGCAGTTACTTCCCTTTCCAACTTCTTGGCACTTCACCGGATAACAACGATCTTCCCTGTATAAATCCTGTGATTTTTAGTGTCATCCACCTGCAGGACATAGATATATAATCCACTGGCTACAGGGTGCGTTTGCTTGATTTTGAATCTGCCTGGCCAAATCATTGACCCCCACTGATCCCTCAACTGTGGTTTGATAGACCATTTCGCCCACAAGATTATAGAGCGCTAGGTGAATCTGGGCCGTTTGCCCCAAAGTCACCTTCAAGTCAACCGGTTCCCCATTCCTGGAAACATTCGGCGCTACCACGACCGATTGGGCCAATATCTCCGGTTTGATCGTGGGTGTGGGGGTGATAGTAGATGTGCATGTCGGGTGTAGTGCGTAACGAAACTATTTCCTGAATGTTTGGCTGAGCACAAGTAAGACCGTCGCCTCTTAGATACCCCCTCAGGGGG
The DNA here is from genome assembly GCA_963771075.1 of candidate division FCPU426 bacterium. Classification (GTDB taxonomy): domain Bacteria; phylum Oederibacteriota; class Muellerivitia; order Muellerivitales; family Muellerivitaceae; genus CAVTWJ01. The sequence continues at coordinate 1,108 of CAVYSE010000010.1, forward strand.
AAAAGGAGGCGAAGATGGAAACACAAACACCTACCGAATCAACTCCCACCTCAACCCATCCCGAAGTATCCGCCGGGGCCGAAGAGGCCCTGTTAGATACACCCAAGAGCAAAGGCTGAATCTTTTGAAAGCCTTTGACGCCCGGGAAGGCGGCCAGGCGGACTTCTGCTTCAAGCACAAGGTCAACCGCATCACGCTCTGGGCTTGGAAGCGAGCCTATCAAGTCCACGGTGAAGCGGGTTTGGCAAGTGGGGTAAGCTTGGGCAAAAAGCGCAAGGCCCGGAGTACGCGGTACACCCCCGAGCAGAAGCGTCAAGCCGTGGAGGCCTGCTTGAAGTCCGGGCAGTCCATGATGGCCTTCGGCAAACTTTGGGGAGTTCACCCGCGGGTGCTCTCCAATTGGTTGAAGAAGTCCGGCAAGGGGGGCCACAGGCCCTCGAAGGCCGTGCGGGAAGAAAGCCTGGAAAGAAACCAGTGCCTTCCCGCTTGAAGGATCAGATCATTTCCGTCAAGCGGGAATTTCCACACTTTGGCTTCAGGAAGGTGAAGGCCTTTCTTGCCCGTTTTCGTGGGATCAAAGCAACGGATCCCCAGATACGGCGGGTGGTGGCCGAGGAACAGCTACCTCATGGGCACCAAACCGCTTCCCGCCACTGGAAGAAGAGACCCTGGTGAGACGCTTTGAGCGATCCAGACCCGGCGAGCTCTGGCAAAGCGACATCACCAGTTTCAACCTGGCGCGGTATAGCCAAAAAATATACCTCGTGGCTTTCCTGGACGATTACAGCCGATACATTGTCTCTTGGCGTCTGGGTCTCAGGCAAACCCGGAATTCGTTCAGGAAGCTTGTTGGAAGGCATCCAGCGCTGGGGCAAGCCCTTGGAAGTTTTGACCGACCAGGGCCGCCAGTATTTCGCTTGGCGAGGCAAAAGCGGCTTTCAAAAGCTGCTGGCAAAGCAAGGCATCCGGCATGTGGTTTCCCGGACCCATCATCCCGAGACGTTGGGCAAATGCGAGCGGTTCTGGGAAACGGTGGCCAGAATTATGGTCCGAGCCATGCCCCAGGACCTTACCGAGGCCCAAGAGCGCCTTTCGCATTTCATCGCCCATTACAACCATTTCCGGCCACATCAGGGGATCGGCGACAGCGTGCCAGCGGATCGTTTTTTTGGCGTGGAATCGCAGGTGCGCAAGGCCATTGAGAAAACCCTTGGGGAAAACCAAATAGCCATAGCTTTGGACGAACCGGCCCGCAAACCGGTGTTTTTGGTCGGACAGATCGGCGACCAGAGCGTGACGCTGCATGGAGAGAGAGGTAGGCTAATCATGCAGACACCCGAAGGGGTGGTTCAGGAAGTGTCCTACCAAAACCTGGGGTCGGCTTCGGTCGCCCCCCTTGCCACGGAGGTGGAACATGGAAAAATCGACGACTCAGGAGAGCAGCCCAGCCCCACAGGACCCGGAAACCCATACGGAATCGAAGAAACGCAGGGTGTCCAAGCACCGCAGGGGGTTCAAGATCAGCACCCCGCCCTACCCGGTGAGGGCCCTTTGGGAGATGGCCAGCGAGGAGGAGAGGAAGAGGGCCCACGAGTTGGGAGCGTTGTTGTTGGAGCACTGGCTAGGCCGGATGTCGAAGAAGGAACTGGGGGAGAAGATCAACCAGCCGCCTTTGAGGGTGTGGCAGTTGTCCCAGCAGGCCCTGGTGGGCCTAGTAGTGGGGCTGCTGAAACAACCCAAGAAGCCACCCAAGGGAACCCAGCCGCCTTCCACGCTTCTGCCGGAGGACAATCCCAAGCAGCTGCATGCCCAGATACTGGAACTTCAGAGACAGAAGCAGGTCTTGGAGGAACTTGTGGAAATCCTGAAGGACCTACCGGCCAACCGGGAACAAGCCAAGGTTAGGCTGCCCGGCCTGAGGGGTCGACCTACGGGGAAAAAAAATACAGCTTCCATACCGGGTTCTCCTGCGCCTAAGGATCGGAAACTGGCTGGCGCACCGGCGTCTGAAAAAGGGGGATCTTAGCCGTATCGCCCTCAAATTGGGCGTGACGGTGCGGGCCCTATTGAATTGGCGACGGGCGGCGGGTTTGTCTCTCAAAAGACAGGGTCGGCCGCCCCACAGCCAAGCGGCTCGGGAGAAAGCGTTGAAAGCCGTGGAGAAGGTGCTTCAAGTACAGGGCTACAGGGCTGGCTGGCGCTGCGCGGACCAGCTTCTGCCCCAAGTGCCCACGAGGCTGATTCAGGCGGTCTTGAGAAAGTTGAAGGCCGATCACCAACGCTTGCTACGCCGACGCATTGAAAAGAAAAGGGTCCATTGGCATTACACCCACCAGGGGGTGGTGATGGCCCAGGACAGCGCTTATGTGGGCCAGTGCCTGTTCGAAAAGGTTTGGGCGGAAGTGCACAAGGACCCAGCCACCTGTCACTCGGAAGTGTCGGGCGACGGGAAAGACGCTATCGGCGAAAGTGTGTTGGCGTATTTGCAAGCCTCGGAAGAGGAAGGTGATCTTCCTTTGGTTTTCCAGACCGACAACGGTCCGGCTTACCGCGAGGAAGGCTTGCGGAAATGGTTAAGGGACCACCAGGTGGTCCACCTGCGGTCCCGGCCGCGCACACCACAAGACAATCCCTTTGTGGAGTCCGCTATCGGTGAAGCCAAGGACCAGGTGCCACCAGGGTTCATTGGAGAGGGGGTGGAATTCCGTACACCCGAGGAAGGCGTGGATTTATTGGCCCAAATAGTGGAACGGGTCAATCAGTTCCACCCTAGGCCGGGTTACGGGGGAAAAACAGCTTGTCAGTTGTGCGAGGAAGTGCCATCTTGGAAGAAAGCGGTCCAGCGCGCTGAGTTTTATAATACGGCCTGCAGGGCTATTCGAAGGGCGATGCTCGGCCTCAAAGGCCGCAAAGCTCGTACTGCTGAGCGGGAAGCTATCTTCCGGACGATGGAACGCTTTGGATTGCTGGTTAGAACACGAGGTGACGGCTCTTGAGGCTAAGCGAAACCGGAAAAAGTTTCGTTAACAGTAAGTATTAGGATTTTAACCCTTCCAACCACAAAGCTCAAATAAATTTGGAATTAAGACGGTAAAATTTCGCAAAAGACAAAAATACAACATTTTTTCATCAACGAGGCAAATGACCTAGAAATGACGTTAAACCACTTCTTCAAACAAACCCCATAAATTCCAATGGCAAAGGTTTATGCGAAGAAATTTGGCCGTGTTGGTGTTACCAGATGAGGATGAGCCTCTTGAGGTGCCGTTCATAGGGTTCGATCAGGTAAAGGATATAGACCCCGCTGGCGCACTTGTCCCCGTTGTAATTCGTCCCATCCCAGGAATAAGCCTTCGAAATGGGTGTCGTCTTGGTGTTCAAATCCATGTTTTTGATGAATTCTCCCGCCGAGTTGTAGATCCTCAGCGAATAGGGGTCCCCCGGCGCGCTGTATCCCACATAGATCGATACCGGACCCTGTGAGGGCCTCAATACGTTCTGGGAAACATAGAAAGTATCCTGCGACGGCATCGCAGGCGTCGCCGTCGCCGAGATGGTGGAGGTCGCCGTCCCGCTGGCCGTAATCGTAAAGGTCGTGGTCGCCGTCCGGGTCACCGTCGGGCTCCCGGTCGAAGTCGGGGTTGGGGTCGAGGTGGCCGTTTTCGTATAGGTCCCCGTAATGGTGGGCGTAAAGGTCGCCGTGGGGCTGTTGGTTCCCGTCGGGGACCAAGTCGCGGTCGGCGTCCAGGTATAGGTCCGGGTTGCCGTGGCCGTCCAGGTCGCCGTGGGGCTGGCTGTCCAGCTTGCGGTATTCGTCCAGGTGCCCGTCGGGGTGGCCGTCGGGGTCGCCGTGGGGGTCAGGGTCGGCGTCGGGGTGTTGGTGGAAGTGGGCGTGTTCGTAAGGGTATAGGTCATCGTTTCCGTACGCGTATTCGTCACCGTCAGAGTGAATTGGATAGTCTGGGTCGAACTTGCGGTGAGGGTCGCCGAAGGTGTCGTCGAACTGGTCGGGGTCAAGGTCGCCGTGGCCGTGTTGGTAGCCGTATAGGTCGTCGTCACCGTGGCCGTATTCGTCGGGGTATCCGTGATTGTGAAGGTGATGATTGGCGTGATGGTGATCGTCGGCGTTATCGTAATGGTCGAGGTCGCCGTGGGGGTTACGGTCACCGTGGGAGTTGAGCTGAAGGTCAGTGTCGAGGTCGCCGTCCTCGTCGACGTGCTCGTCAAGGTGGCCGTATTGGTGTTCGTCGGGGTCACTGTGGGCGTCACGGTCGCCGTGGTGGTCATGGTCTTCGTCATCGTGAATTGCACCGTATTAGTCGAGGTGAATGTTACCGTCGGCGTCGCCGTCGAAGTTTGAGTGGGTGTCACTGTATAGGTCGGGGTAGAGGTCGCTGTATTCGACGGGGTCACCGTATAGGTGTTGGTGCGGGTGACGGTATTGGTCACCGTATTCGTGGCCGTCACCGTCGGCGACAGGGTGATCGTGAAGGTGATGATGGGCGTGATGGTGATTGTCGGCGTTATCGTGATAGTCGAGGTGACTGTGGGGGTTCGGGTCGAGGTCGCCGTGGGAGTCACGGTTGGGGTAAAGCTATTGGTGGGCGTCACCGTGGGGGTCACGGTGTTGGTATTGGTCCGGGTGGGAGTGACGGTAAGAGTATTGGTATTGGTCGTGGTGACCGTGGCGGTGAAGGTATTGGTAGCCGTATAGGTATTAGTCGGGGTCACCGTGGGGGTTACCGTATTGGTGTTGGTGCGGGTTGGCGTCACGGTGGGCGTATAAGTGTTCGTTGGGGTGACCGTGGCGGTGGGGCTATTGGTCGCGGTGACCGTATTGGTCTTGGTGGGGGTCACGGTAGCAGTGTAGGTATTGGTCGGGGTCACCGTGGGCGTGACCGTATTGGTATTGGTGCGCGTCGGGGTCACCGTCGACGTATAGGTGCTAGTGGGAGTGTTCACGACTGTATTGGTATTGGTCGGCGTCACCGTGGGTGTCACCGTGTTCGTATTGGTGCGCGTCGGGGTTACCGTCGGCGTGGGAGTATTGGTAGCCGTATAGGTATTCGTCGGCGTGATCGTGGGCGTTACCGTATTGGTGTTGGTGCGGGTCGGTGTCACCGTCGGGCTCGGCGTATTCGTGTTCGTCGCCGTGGGGGTAAAGGTTGAGGTAACCGTATTGGTCCGAGTTGGGGTGGGAGTGGAAGTGTTGGTGTTGGTGACGGTAAGGGTGGGTGTGGAGGTGCGAGTGGGCGTAATGCTGGGCGTGGGTGTCATCGTTGGGGTCGGGGTATGGGTCACGGTGGATGTCCATGTTGGGCTTACAGGACAAATGAGAGTAACCGCTACTGTATTGGAAACGGCCGTCACGGGTGTCGTGTTGTAGACCATCGAAGCGGTATTGTGGGCTACGTAACAATAATTGCTAGGTTGGATCGAATAATCCTCTAATTCGAATGTCACAGGCACGCAAGCGTTATATGGCATTCCATTTCCAAAAGTGATGGTCAATGGCACTGAATTGCTGAAAGTAATACCAGCCGCTTCCTGGGGGGTAATAATATTGCCGTCATAGTTGTATCCAAACTGGGAATCGACGGGGTCGATGATGGTGACCGGATGATCGATCCCTTGTCCCGTATTGCAAACTTTCAGGGTAAAGGTAACCGGTACGCCTTGGGCAATATTGGTCAATGGGCCTGAAACGGCCTTGGTGATAGTGATATCTGGTGTGGGAAGGGGCGTAGGAATGGTCATGGTGAAGGATTGCCGAAAGAATTCCGCGCAACTATTACTTGCGCCAGCGGCCGTAGGATCCCAGGATACAAAAGGCAGGATATTGCCGGTGTAGGTGTCTGTCACCGGAATGTCCGGCTCATCGAGCATGGTCGAGGATGGAACATTGATCGCTGCATACCAAGCGCTGGTTGGGACCCCAGTCGCGTCATACCAATTGCCGCTCGACATCGGAGGGGTTGTTGACCCGCTACAGGCGTTATACCAAACCGAAACACTACCCGAATCCGAGGCGATATCCATAGTGGAACCGCTTGAACAACCGATCTGGAAACTCCAGGCGGCCAGCATGATGTTGGACTGAACGTTCTGGTCGTAAAGGGCGAACATATTGTTGGCGGTTGTCGTCAAGGCGGCGGATATTTGGTTAAAAAGCGCCCCCGCGGGAACGGTGTAACAAGGAACTCCCGTGGAGGAGGATTGGGAAAGGTTAAAAGTAACGGGAAGCTGTATTCCGTCAATGTAGATGACACCCCAGTCATCCACATTCGCGCAAATGGTATAGCTGGTTGGCGTACAGGTCGCGGCCTTTAAAGTCTGGGGAAGAAAAACAGAATCAATAAACCGATAAACGGTAAACATTGAACCGGTTTCAGCCAGCCTCCCAAAACCGATTTGAGAAGTAAAAAGTTGCTGGTTTTAATGGGTATTCTTTCGTCCCTGAAAAAATCCAAGCGATCACCAATTTCTTCGCGGAATAGGTAAATCCAAGCGTTATATTACAAATCAAGTATCCCATGGTTTGTAAAAAAATATTTTAAACAATATTTGTTTTTGTTTTTAATTCGAGGAATTATTGCTGAAATTCAGAAATAGCCAGCTAATTTTAACGATAAATTTTGGTTTTCCTCGATTACCAAATGAGGATGAGCCTCTTGAGGTGCCGTTCATAGGGTTCGATCAGGTAAAGGATATAGACCCCGCTGGCGCACTTGTCCCCGTTGTAATTCGTCCCGTCCCAGGAATAAGCCTTCGAAATGGGTGTCGTCTTGGTGTTCAAATCCATGTTTTTGATGAATTCCCCCGCCGAGTTGTAGATCCTCAGCGAATAGGGGTCCCCCGGCTCGCTGTATCCCACATAGATCGATACCGGACCCTGTGAGGGCCTCAATACGTTCTGAGAAACATAGAAAGTATCCTGCGACGGCATCGCAGGCGTCGCTGTCGCCGAAATGGTGGAGGTTGCCGTCCCACTGGCCGTAATCGTAAAGGTCGTGGTCGCCGTCCGGGTCACCGTCGGGCTCCCGGTCGAAGTCGGGGTTTGGGTCGAAGTGGCTGTTTTCGTAGAGGTCCCCGTAATGGTGGGCGTAAAGGTCGCCGTGGGGCTGTTGGTTCCCGTCGGGGACCAAGTCGCGGTCGGCGTCCAGGTATAGGTCCGGGTTGCCGTGGCCGTCCAGGTCGCCGTGGGGCTGTTCGTCGGGGTGAAACTCGCCGTGGGGGTGGCCGAGAAAGTCACAGTGGGAGTTGGCGTGAACGTCCGGGTCGCCGTGGGGGTTAGGGTCGGCGTCGGAGTGTTGGTGGAAGTGGGCGTGTTCGTCTCGGTCACTGTCACCGTAATCGTCGGCGTGTTGGTCTCCGTAAGGGTATTCGTCACCGTCAGCGTGAATAGGATCGTCTGGGTCGAGCTTGCAGTGAGGGACGCCGTAGGCGTCATCGAACTGGTCGGGGTCAAGGTCGCCGTGGGCGTGTTGGTCGAGGTATAGGTCGTCGTCACCGTGGACGTATTCGTCAGGGTATCCGTGATTGTGAAGGTAATGACCGGGGTGAGGGTAATGGTCGACGTCACCGTGGGTGTCGAACTGAAGGTCAGCGTCGAGGTCACCGTGCGTGTCGATGTGCTCGTCAAGGTGGCCGTATTGGTGTTCGTCTGGGTCACCGTTGGCGTCACCGTCGCCGTGGTGGTCATGGTCTTCGTCATCGTGAATTGCACCGTATTAGTCGAGGTGGATGTCACCGTCGGCGTCGCCGTCGAGGTTTGGGTGGGGGTCACTGTATAGGTCAGGGTAGAGGTGGCTGTATTCGACGGGGTCACCGTATAGGTGTTGGTGCGGGTGACGGTATTGGTCACCGTATTCGTGGCCGTCACCGTCGGCGACAGGGTGATCGTGAAGGTGATGATCGGGGTGATGGTGATCGTCGGCGTTATCGTGATAGTCGAGGTGACTGTGGGGGTTCGGGTCGAGGTCGCCGTGGGAGTCACGGTTGGGGTAAAGCTATTGGTGGGCGTCACCGTGGGAGTCACGGTGTTGGTATTGGTGCGTGTGGGTGTTACGGTGGGCGTAACCGTTGCGGTGAAGGTATTGGTAGCGGTATAGGTGTTCGTCGGGGTCACCGTGGGGGTTACCGTATTGGTGTTGGTGCGGGTTGGCGTCACGGTGGGCGTATAAGTGTTCGTTGGGGTGACCGTGGCGGTGGGGCTATTGGTCGCGGTGACCGTATTGGTCTTGGTGGGGGTTACGGTAGCGGTGTAGGTATTGGTGGCCGTATAGCTGTTCGTGGGGGTCACCGTGGGCGTTACCGTATTGGTATTCGTGCGTGTCGGAGTCACCGTCGCTGTATAGGTGCTGGTGGGAGTGTTCACGACCGTATTGGTATTGGTGGGTGTAACCGTGTTGGTCTTAGTGGGGGTCACGGTAGCGGTGTAGGTATTGGTGGCCGTATTGGTGTTCGTCGGCGTGACCGTGGGCGTTACCGTATTGGTGTTGGTGCGTGTCGGCGTCACCGTCGGGCTCGGGGTATTCGTGTTTGTCGCCGTGGGGGTAAAGGTTGAGGTAACCGTATTGGTACGGGTGGGGGTGGGGGTGGCGGTGGGCGTATTGGTTGGGGTTACGGTTGGGGTTTTCGTCGGGGTATTGGTAGCGGTGTAGGATGGGGTTGAGGTCGGGCTGGGGGTTGGGGTTCGGGTGAGCGTGACGGTGGGACTGGGCGTTGAGGTGGGCGAGTTGGTGCGGGTGGGGCTTTGGGTCGGCGAGGGGGTAAAGGTGGGCGTACTGCAGTTCCAGAAGTATGTGATTCCGTTGGATTCAGGGTAGGAACCTGGCCCCACCCATGTCGCGAAATTATTGTGAAGCCCGCAATCGTACTGGGAGTTACCTGTGTCGTCCGTCCCGGAAATGGTCACCGACCAGCAATAAGGCGCCCAAGTGCTTCCATTCCAACTCGCTCCGGGTATGCCGGTTGGGTTCACGAAGGAAATGGGTTCCTCGGAAGGGTCGGAAGTGCTTTGGTCCGTCCAATCAAAGTGCCAACCCGCGGTGCCCAAACTCCCCTTACTGATCGTATTTCCATCCGAGGTGGTCACGGAGGAAGGGGCCCGGAAATGCTCGCTTCCCCAGAAGTGCAGCGCCTGGTTGCCTCCATTATCCAAAAAGGTAACCGGACTCGATATTCCCAGCCCCGAATTACAAAGCTGGATGACCACATTAATGGTCGGGTTACTCGACTTGGGATAGGTAAAGGTCACGCTATCCGGTCCGCTCGCGTAATGTTTCGTGATGGTAATGTTCGAGGGTGGGGGAGTCGGGATAGGGACGATGGTCACCGACTGCCTGAAATAAAGGACATCGCACATGGTACTGGAGGAAGCCGCCGCCTGGTAGGAAAGGACGGGGATGAACCCCCCCGTTTGCGGGTCCAGGATCTGTTTGCTGTAGAGGGTAAATCCGGTTGCCTGCACGGGAGCGGACCAGCCGTTCGGGACCGCCGTCGGATCGTACCAATTCGTCCCGCTCGATAGGGGCGGCGACCCGGACGGGGCGACGCAGTTGGGAGCCGTGCCGGTTTCGGCGGTGGAGGGGTGGTACATTTGGGTGTTGGTCCCGTCGCTTTGGATATAGGCGTGCTTACCGCTGGAACAACCGATATCCACGTACCAGCTTCCCCACATATTTTGGCCCAACACGTTTTGGACTTTGGCGGACACGTTGACGTTACTACTGGCCGTGATGGCGGCAAAGATCGGTGAACTCGTCGGCACATTGACGCACACCGGGCTGCAGGCGCCCCAAGTTTGACCGTTATTGCAGGAGGAAAGGTTGCAACCCGAGGCCGGGCACAAAACGTTGGCGAACATAAAGTCATTGCCATTCCCTACCATATAGCCGTCGATATAAACCGTCATGTAATCGTCCGCCACCCCGCAAACCTCCACGGAAGTGGGCGTACATTGGGCCCAAAGGGTTTTGGAAATTGACAGGCAAACCAAAAAACATAAAACCGTTTTTAGTCCGCTGGATAATTTGAATTTTTTAAATTCGACTGGATTCATCGCAATACTCTCTAAAACCACTTGATCCTTGGCTCAGTTCATGGCCGAAGAAATTAAAAGCGCTCTTATCATTAATTATCACACTTATTTACATCCATTTTTTTAAAATTAGCGGTTTTGAATGAAATCAATAACTCGACTTTGGCAAATTTTGGGGTCGTTCTAATCTTCCCCCTCTGAAAGAGGGGGACTAAGGGGGAGTTAGCCTTTTTAAACCCCCATCGACAACGACTAATACCCCCCTATGACCCTTTTTTCAAAGGGGGGATAGTCATAGGCAACGCGTTATTAGGAATTTGCCAAAGTTGGGTCAATAACTAAAAAAACAAATAGGCTTGATGATTAAACCGGTTACAAACCCTTGATTTTACTTAAGAATCAATAGTTTCCCGATGGTTCGGTTTCCATTAGCTGTCACGACCACGTAATAAAGCCCATCCGCCAGGTTTCCTCCCCAACCATCCTGCAAGGGCAGGGGTATGTCCTGACCGGGGTTCAACCGAAGGGTTGGCAGGGATAGGACCTTCCGGAAGGCCAAGGTGAAAATCTCGATTTTCACGTCGCTCGCCGATTGGATAGGCACATGCACAAAAACCGGTTGGTTCCCAAGAACCGGGTTCGGATAAACCACCGGGATGGAATCAAAAGGCTCGGTGGCCTTTGGCGTGGATGTCCAAACCGCCGTCGAGGTCGAAGTGGGTTTGGGCGTCCAGGTGGCCGACGGAATCAAGGTGAATGTGGACGTAGGGGTGGCGGTAACCGTTAGGGTCAAGGTAGGCGTATTCGTGGACTTGGGCGTACCCGTGTTTGTGGAGGTAATCGTGAATGAAGCGGTCGCGGTGGGTGTCCCGCTGGAAGTGCGAGTCATGGAAGCAGTGGGGGTTCCCGTGGATGTGGGGGTCGAACTCGGGGAGTCGGATGAGGTGGCCGTGGGGCTCAATGTTTCCGTCCAACTCGCGGTGAGGGACGCCGTCGGCGTCATCGAACTGGTGGAGGTGGCAGTGGGAGTCACGGTGGGCGTATTCGTGCCCGTAAAAGCATGGGTGGATGTAAAGGTTCCCGTGAAGGTCGGAGTGGGGGTGACGGTTCCGCTCGCGGTTGGAGTGGTGGAGGGGGTGGGTGTACCGGTGGCGGTCATTGTAAAGGTCGCCGTGGAACTCGAGGTGGCCGTGGGGCTCAGGGTCGTCGTTCCACTCGGGGTCGCGGTGGGGCTGGTGGTGAGGGTCGAGGTCTTGGTATCGGTGTTTGTGGCGGTGGGGGTTGGGGTGGAACTATGGGTGGTGGTTGCCGTCGGGGTCCAGCTGAAAGTCGATGTCAAAGTCGAGGTGGGCGTCAGGGTGATCGTCGGGCTTAGGGTATGGGTCGGCGAGAATTGGAACGTATTCGTGGGAACAGGGCTATTCGTGATCGTGGAAGTAACCGTAAAAGTGCCCGTCGAGGTAAAGGTCGCGGTCGAACTGGGGGTGGGTGAAAAAGAATAGGTTGGGGTAAAGCTTGACGTCGGCGTTGGGGTGCGGGTCACGGTCAAGGTGGGGCTTGCGGTCGGTGTGACCGTGGATGAAAAGGTGGGGGTTGGGGTAAAGGTATGGGTTGAGGTCCAGGTGGCGGTCGGACTCGCGGTTGAGGTTGGGGTAACGCTGGGGGTCATGCTGTAAGTGCCGGTCGGTGTGACCGTGGATGAAAAGAGGGGGGTCAATGTAATCGTAGGGCTGGCCGTGGAGGTGGATGTCTTGGTGAAAGTGAAGGTCGAGGTCGGGGAATAGGTGGGTGTCAGAGTTACGGTATTGACAGGGGTATTCGTGAAAGTGTTCGTGACCGTTGAAGTGGGAGTGAATGAGCGCGTGGGAGTGAACGAAAGGGTGGCTGTACCCGTAACCGTAAAGGTGGAGGTGCCCGTGTTGACGGCCGTATTCGTGGAGGTTGCGGTCATCGAAAAGGTTGCCGTGAAAGTCCGCGTCGAAGTGACCGAAAGGGTTGCCGTCCCTGTCGGGGTAGCCGTGTTGGTAGCGGTGTTGGTCGGTGTATTCGTAACGGTGGGAGTCAAGGTGATGGTGGCCGACAATAGGAAGGTGGCCGTGGGAGTGGGAGTCAAGGTGAGGGTACGGGTAAGGGTGATCGAGGGCGTTAGGGTTCCGGACGAGGTGGAAGTGAAAGTGGCCGTGGGAGTGGCCGAATTCGTGTAGGTCGAAGTAGCGGTTAAGGTAAAGGTGTTGGTAGGAGTGCGGGTGAAGGTAACCGTGGGAGTGGGTGTACCCGTGATGGTGTGGGTGAAGGTCGAGGTATTGGCCGGGGTATTACTGAAAGTGTTCGTCACGGTGGAGGTGACCGTTGAAGTCCTTGTCGGTGTAACGGATGGGGTGGGTGTTCCTGTCGCAGTGGCGGTAAAGGTAGCCGTATTAACCAAAGTATTGGTAAAAGTTGCCGTGGGAGTGGGGGTGGGCGTCGAAGAGCGGGTCGAAGACGCGGAGGGTGTCGGCGTTCCTGTCGTAGTGGCGGTCAAGGTAGCCGTATTGGCGCTTGTATTCGTGAAGGTGGCTGTCGCCGTCGGTGTCGCGGTGGGGGTACGCGTCGGGGTCATGGAAAGGGTCGGTGTACCCGTCCAAGTAACAGTGAGGGTCGCCGTACTCAAAGGTGTGTTCGTAAACGTATTGGTCGGTGTTGCGGTTGATGTGAATGACCTGGTCGGGGTAAGGGTGTAAGTGGCCGTCCCCGTCACCGTATTGGTAAGGGTCACGGTGAGTGTTCGGGTTTGGGTCCAAGTGACTGTGGCGGTTGGCGTCAAGGTCCGGGTCGGGGTTACGGTCCCCGTCGAGGTCTTGGAGGGAGCGGTGGTGGAAGACGGCGTGGGTGTAGAAGTCAGGCACATGACCGTGACGGCGATGGTATTACTCGACGCCGGGCCACCCCCGCTCCAGGTCGCGGACCCATGGTCGCTGACCACCTGGCAGGAATCCGAGGCGTTGAAGCTGTAGGCCACCACGTAAAAAGTGATGGGCGCGCAAACACCGCCCGGCAGGTTGCTGACCACCCAGGTAATGGGAAAGCCGGTGGTATTGATCGGGTTAATGCTGACTGCCGACCCCGAGACAGTGACGGCATAAGCGCTGTAATTAGGCCCGTCCTGGGCCCAGCTCAGCGGATTCGTCACGTTATCCACGACGGTCACCCCATTGGCCGTGACCGATCCGCTCGAATTGCAGACATCGAGCACCATCGTGATGGGTATGTTGTTTTCGCCATACCCGGAGGTAGGCCCTCCGGTTGTTTTAGTCAGGGTGATATTGGGCGGAACCGTGGTCGGGGTGGGGGTGAAAGTGGCGGTAGGAGGCCCAGGCGTGGGGGTGGGACCACCCTGGCAGCTCGTGACGGGCGTAAGGTCGAAATTCTGGACATCCGTTCCCCAACTGGTCGGGGTAAAATTCCAATCCGAAATAAGGTCCGGGCACGAATTATAGGTCAGGGACCAGGCGGTTGATCCCACGATCCCCTTCCCGGCCATGCTCATGAGCCAACTGAAGAAACCCGAGTCAAACGCGCTGATATCCCCCGAAGAGGGTGGACAGGTGGCGTCCGGGCCGTATTCCCCCACGAAAACCGGGTAGCTGTTTGTGATGGACGTGGGGATTTCGGTGACCCAGGTGGTCGCGTTATCCCCGTCATTGGTTCCGTATATATGGGCCGCGAACATGACCCCATTGCCCGTGTTAGTGACCGAGGAGGCGGGAAGTCCGGCCAGGTTGGCGCACCAATGCAGCCCCCCCATCATGCAGACATTGTTGGCTCCCGCCGCGCGTACCGCGTTCAAGAGGGCCTGCATGCCCGGGGTTGAGAATGAGGCGCCCCCCAAGGTTCCGCCGTTCAACCAGATGTTGTATCCGGCAGTATCGGTGGTGCCCGGGTTGTCCTTACCCTGGTCGTAAGGTTCGTTGTAAAGGTCAAAGAGGACGGCCGGGTTATTGGCATAGGCCTTCGCCACGGAACTCCAAAAGGTGACGCCGTTCGCGTCCGCCATGGCCTGCTGTTTGGTGGAAGCGGCGTTGCCCCAGCCCGCACCGCAGGGCGCGGAGGCGGTGGAAGATTCCCCGGACCAATGCAGGTCTAAAATGACGTAAACGCCCACGCCCGAACAATAATTCACCACGCTGGAAACATAGCCTTGGTAATTGGCCTCGGTCGCCCCGTTACAGCCAAACCAGTAATCCTGGTTGAGGGGCAGCCGGATGATCTTGCTGTGCCAGTTCGTGACCGCTTCCCCGGCCATGGTGGTGGTGTTTCCCCCGTTTCCGCCCGGCGGGCCCTCGCCGGTATTGGAAAATTCCAACCCGTCGGTATCCACACCTTTTAATACGACGCAGGACCCGCCCGCCAAAAGGGAATTTCCGGATACCGTAAGTTGACTGGGTGCGGCGATGAGGGGGGTCATTTGGAAAAAAACTAGAAACAAGATCAAAAGGACACAAAGGACAATTTGACTGGCCCTCAAATAGGATATTGCTTTGTAAATGTCTAAAAAAACATCTCTTAAAACGATTTGAGATGTGTTTTTTATCTTTCCAGTCATGAAAAGGTAACCTTAATTAAATTGAAAGTGCTTGGGTTTCATCCAAACACTTAACTGCTATGAACCTATGTAAATTTTCTCACTAAGGGGTCAAAAAGCAAGATTTATACAGGGATTTTCACCCTATTTGAAAGGGCTTTCATGTAATTCCCAATTTTGAAATAGCGTGCCTATGCACAAAGCACTTGCGATTTACTCAGGTTTGGTAAGTGCTTATCTGATTCTATGTTTGCAAAGTTATCCCCCCCTTTTGAAAAAGGGGGTCAGGGGGGTATTAGTCTTTTTGAAATTGGCCTTCAGGGAAATTTTTCCTTCAAAAAATCAGGATAAAAACTAACTTCCCCCTACCCCCCTCTTTCAGAGGGGGAAGATTAAAAAATAAACCGCAGGTGCATTGCGCATAAGCATGTGAAATGGAATTTGGTTCTTTAGGCTGGGAGATTACCGCACCACGACGATTTTCAGGGCAGTGTGGCCGATGAGGCCGCCCTGGGTGTTGTAGGCTTCCACAATCGCGAAATAGATTCCGCTCGCCACTCCCGACGCGTCCCAAGACGCCGTGTTGGTTCCCGAGGTGCCTGCCACGCTTCGCTTCACCAACTCGCCCGCCGCGTCATACACCCGGTATACCAGCGTCAGGCTCTGGGCCGAATCCGAGGTGAACTGGACGTTATACCCTGTCGTTGGATTCATCAGGTTCGGCCTCGCGGTGATGGTCCCCATCCCCGCGTTCGCCGTATCCGACATCACCATCACGTGAGCGGTCAGGATCGTCTCCGCCCCCTGGCCGTCTTGCTCCGACACCTCGATGAAATACTGGCCCGAAGCCACCACCGTCCCGTTGTCCCCCGTCCCGTCCCACACGATCGTCGTCCCGTTGTTGAGCGAAATCGTCAATTGGGCCGGGATGTTCCCCTTCACCGGGCCGCTCGTCGGCTCGAAACCCGTCGCCGACAACTTCAGCTGGGTCGTATCGGCCGGCCCGGGATTACTTGAGTAAACATAAAGGTTCCTCACCACTTCCCCGGCCTCGTTGTAGATCTTCACCGACACCTTGTAGACCGACCGGTTCACCACGATCGGCTGGGTCACGCTCGTGTCCGCCCCCATGTTGCTGATGCTGTCCACCTTCACGTAATACTGTCCGTTTGCCACCGGATTGCCCGTGGAGTCCAACCCGTTCCAGGTACCGATCGGGATTCCCAGGTAATAGAGGGTCGCGGAGCTTCCCGGCCCGCTCACGGCCGTGATCGCGCCCGATTGAAGCGTAAAGCTGTTGATGGGTTGGGAGTATTGGCTCACCGGAATGGATTCGATCAATTCCCCCGCCTCGTTATAGACCCCGACCTTTACCGTGTACTGGCCCGTGGTCAGGGTGTTGGCGCAGGCCGTCAAGGGCGCCGACCCCGCGTAATTGGCCACCGCGCAGTTTTGGATCGTGATTCCCCCCGCGATCAGGTTGTTCACCATCGCCTGGTAGGTCATCACATACGTGCCCGGGGCCAGGGGCGAGGGCATTTGCCAGCTCATGAGGGAGGTCGCCGCGCTGTAGGTGGGGCTGACACCCGCCGGCGCGCTCCCGAAGGATGTAAAGGTCAGGTTGGCCGGCAGCTGATCGGTGACCACCATGTTTGAAAGGGTGTTGCCCGAAACGTTCAGGGTCAGGGTGTAAACGAGGGACATGCCGGCGCTCGCGACGGAAGCGGAAACCTGCTTCGCCAGGGAAGCCACCCCGACGGGGGTCGGCGTGGCCGTGGCCGTGAACGTCGCGGTGTAAGTCGGCGTCGGCGTCACCGTGGGGGTAAAGGTGAAGGTTTGGGTCATCGTCGGGGTCGGGGTAAAGGTGAAGGTCCGCGTAAAGGTGGGCGTGGAGGTAGCCGTCGGGGTGGAGGTGCTGGTCGCGGTGTTGGTGGAGGTAAAGCTGCTGGTCGCCGTGAAGGTATCGGTCGGGCTCGCGGTGTAGGTCGGGGTGTTGGAAGGCGTCGGGGTATTCGTCGCGGTAAAGGTATCCGTGATGGTCGGGGTGAACGGGAAAGTATTGGTCCAGGTGAATGTGACCGTCGGGGTCGGTGACGAGGTGCCCGTGGGGGTGTTGGTGGAGGTAAAACTGCTGGTGGGGGTAAAGCTGTTGGTCGCCGTCGGGGTGGGCGTCGGGGTGAAGGTATTCGTGGGTGTGACCGTATTGGTGGGTGTGCTGGTCGCGGTCCAGGTATTCGTGACGGTGGGCGTATCGGTTTCGGTCAAGGTATCCGTGATCGTGGGGGTGAACTGGAAGGTGTTGGTCCAGGTGAAGGTGATGGTGGGAGTCAAGGTCACCGTCACCGAGGGGGTGGAACTGGAGGTCGGCGTGAGGGACGGGGTCGGCGTGACCGAATTCGTCGGGGTGTAGCTGGCGGTCCAGGTGTTCGTGACGGTCGGGGTGGGGGTCTGGGTGAAGGTATCCGTGATGGTGGGCGTGAATTGGAAGGTGTTGGTCCAGGTGGAGGTGATGGTGGGGGTCAAGGTCAGGGTGACGGTGGGGGTAGCGGTGTAGGTCAGGGTGTTCGTCGAGGTAAAGCTATTGGTCGGCGTGACCGTGGGAGTCACGGTGTAGCTAGAGGTAGGCGTCAAGGTATAGGTGGAGGTGTTGGAGGGGGTGGAGGTTGGCGTGACCGTTGGGGTACTCGTATTCGTGACCGTATTCGAGGCGGTGGGAGTCTGCGTCACGGTGGGGGTGTTGGTAATGGTCAGCGTATAGACGGAAGTTTGGGTCCAGGTCGATGTCACGGTGGGAGTCTGCGTGATGGTAACCGTCGGGGTAACGGTAAAGGTCGGGGTATGGGTCGGGGTAGGGGTATTGGTCGGCGTGGCTGTGGCCGTCGGGGTAAAGGTATTGGTGGAGGTAACGGTATTGGTCGAGGTAAAGGTCGCGGTGGACGTATTGGTGACCGTATAGGTGTTGGTGGGGGTGACGGTGGGGGTTGGGGTGCGGGTCATGGTGGAAGTCGGGGTGGGAGTCGAAGTAATGGTGGGGGTGTTTGTGATGGTCAGCGTATAAACGGAAGTGTTGGTCCAGGTCGATGTCACGGTGGGGGTCAAGGTGATCGTGACCGTGGGGGTGACCGTCGGCGTCAGGGTGGGGGTGGAGGTGAAGGTGTTGGTGGGGGTCACGGTATAGGTTGAGGTATTGGTCCGGGTGGGGGTCGGCGTGGAGGTCGGTGTATTGGTGGGGGTTACGGTGTTAGTGACGGTATTGGTCGCGGTATTGGTATTGGTGACGGTGTTGGTCACCGTGGGCGTCACGGTGGGAGTGACGGTGTTGGTATTGGTCGGAGTGACGGTGGGAGTGGCGGTGGGGGTATTGGTGCGCGTATAGGTATTCGTGGAAGTGGGGGTCAAGGTGACCGTAGGGGTCAGGGTGACCGTAAGAGTGAAGATGGAGGTATTGGTGGGAGTGGATGTGATAGTCGGGGTCAGGGTGACCGTCACCGTGGGGGTCACGGTGGGAGTGCGGGTCTGGGTGTTCGTGGGCGTGCTGGTGGGTGTGAAGGTATGGGTGGGGGTGACGGTGGGAGTTACCGTATTGGTGTAGGTGAATGTGACCGTGTTCGTGTTGGTCGGCGTCACGGTCGGAGTATTGGTGGGGGTCACCGTATTAGTCCTTGTAGGCGTTACGGTGGGTGTGAAGGTATTCGTCACCGTAAAGGTATTCGTCGGGGTCACGGTAGGAGTCATCGTATTGGTATTGGTGGGAGTCATCGTGTTGGTGTTGGTGGGCGTCACGGTTGGGGTGTTCGTGGGGGTCACCGTATTGGTCTTGGTGGGAGTCACCGTAGGAGTGTAGGTATTGGTCGCCGTATAGGTATTCGTTGGCGTTACCGTGGGCGTATAGGTGGGCGTAGTGGTCGGGGTATTGGTGGGGGTCACCGTATTCGTCTTGGTGGGAGTCACCGTGGAGGTGTAGGTATTGGTCGCCGTATAGGTATTCGTGGGAGTCACTGTGGGCGTATTGGTAGGCGTAGCCGTCGGGGTATTGGTGGGGGTCACCGTATTGGTTTTTGTGGGAGTCACCGTGGGAGTGAAGGTATTGGTGACCGTATAGGTATTCGTTGGCGTCACCGTGGGCGTATAGGTGGGAGTCGCGGTCGGGGTATTGGTGGGGGTAACCGTATTAGTTCTTGTAGGCGTTACGGTGGGTGTGAAGGTATTGGTAACCGTATAGGTGTTCGTCGGGGTCACCGTGGGAGTGTTGGTATTCGTATTGGTATTGGTAGGGGTCACCGTGGGGGTGGGGGTGTTGGTTTTCGTTGGCGTCAAGGTGGGGGTGTTGGTGGGGGTATTTGTGGGTGTATTGGTGGGGGTATGGGTTGGCGTGTTGGTGTTCGTTGGGGTGGGGGTGGGGGTATAGGTATTGGTGCGGGTCGGCGTGGGGCTGGGGGTGGGAGTAGGCGTAGGTGTGTTCGTGGGGGTCAGGGTGGGGGTGAGAGTGGGCGTGTTGGTGGGAGTATTCGTTCGGGTCATGGTGATCGTGGGGGTCGGTGATGGGGTCGGCGTCCTCGAGGGCGTGTTGGTTTGGGTTACGGTTGGTGTTTGGGTGAAGGTATTGGTGGAGCAAAGGGCTGTGACCGCGATGGTATTGCTGATAACCGACGCCCCGGCTGACGGCCAGATGGCCGAACCAAAGTCGGACAACGTGACGCAGGAAACACCGTTTCCATAGCTCGTTTCGATGAAGGTCAAGGGCGCGCAAAGTCCCGGAAGAAGGTTGGTGATATACCACTGGGGTGGGCCCGAGGATGTGTTGAAAAAGCTCACCGGCGTCGTTCCCACTGTCTCCACCCAATTACCGTAAGGTCCACCATAGGACATGTTGGTGTAATTGGTCGTAAAATCCGTAATGGTAACCGCGTTACCGGTGCCGCCCGAATTCGAGGCGCAGATGTTGAGGATAAAGGTCAAGGGTTGCGAACCATTAAACCCCGAAGGGTTCAACACGGATTTGCTGAGGGTAATGATGGGGGGGATGATCACTTGAGTGTAGGTCACCGTGTTCGACGTCTTGTTGCCCGTGGGCCAAGTCACCGAAGCCTGGTCCACCAGGGTCATCCCGCAGCTCGAAACCGTGTCCTGGGTATCGAAAAGCTGGGCGGTCATGGTGGCACAGCCATTTCCGAAGTTGGGAAACACCATCTGGCCATTCGAGACGGACGGCTCGTTCGCCAGCCCGTCCGAGGACCCGTAGTAGCAAATGGAATAGGGCTCATAGACGTCCCCATAACCCCAGCATTGAAACTGGAAGCTCCCGCAATTATTGTTGGGAATGTCCGTGGCGGAGATGTTGGTCAATATGTTGTCCGACACCGTGGTGGGGCCGCTCGTCACCGGCATTCCGGAATTGCAAACCACGATGTTGTAATCGAGAGTCACCCCCCCGCTGTTCGTCGTGGCGCTGGAAAGGCTTTTGGTGATCGTAAAATTGGGCGGGCCCAGCGTGGGCGAGGGAGCGGGAATGGTCGTGCATTGCTGCCAGAAAAGGGCCCCGTCGGAATTGGAACCGCTGTAATCGCCTGAACAGTTGTTCGCGACAAAAGGAATGACCTTGCCCGTCACCGGGTTGTAAATGGGATTGGCCCAGGTCGAGGCGGTCACCGCGCAATCGGTAGTCGTCCAGCCATTGCTGAAGTTGGGATTCGTCCATGAATTGCCGCTGCCGTCGTTGACCGGTGTCGGCGCCGGATTTCCGCTGAAGAGACATAATCCACTGAAATGCCGGATTCCCGAACTGGTGATTTCCGAGTGGCCGCCGCCGGAACAGGTGATGTCCAAATCCCATGAGCTGAAAAGGTCTTCCGGGTTGGTGTTCTGGGTTTCCACGGCCAGGCAAATCGTGGCGGTCGTCAACAAGGCGGTCGATACCGTCACGCAAGAGGGATCGCCCGCCCCGTTGGTCCCTGGCGCGCCGGCATAGGGGAATGTGCCGAGCGATGTTCCCGCCAACCATATATAAGTGATGTCATCGCCGCTCGCGCAAAGCGAGGCGGCGGTGGGGGTACATTGGGCATGCAGCCTTGGGGCAAAAATGAGCAGAGCTATGGGAATGAGGGAAATTCCCAAAAAATTCTTTTTCGGGCCCATTAACCGGTTAAATATATTTTTCAAAATAATTCTTCTCATGATCTCCAAATCCATAAAGAAGTTAATTACTCGTCATTTGTACGATAAAGCTAAAAACGTTTTTAACCTCACACAAATTCTCTCACCTAAAGGTTAAAAATCAATAATTCTCCTATATTTTCACGATAATATGGTAACGCTTTTCCCTATTATATCGTTAATATTGGCATCAAATATGTGTGGATTTTAATCGAAGAACAAAACCACTCTAAATTTCACACAATGGTTTGTGTTACCTGCACCACAATGGTTTTATTTAAAAAGTTAACTGTTCAGGCCCGACAAACCCACGGCCAACACGAAGACCCAAAGACACAAAGAAAACCAAAGCAAAGAAGAATTTTCCAAGGTTTATCAAAACCTTTTCCTTTCACCGTTCTTTTCGTCTGTGTGCCTTTGTGTTGGAAGTGTTTTTGCCGCTGAACTATTACTAAATAAGGCTTTACCGAACCACGACCAATTTCAGGTTCTGGTGGCCGATGAGTCCGCCCTGGGCGTTGGTGGCTTCCACCACCGCGAAATATAACCCGCTCGCCACTCCCGACGCGTCCCAGGAAGCGGTATTGGCACCCGCCGTGCCCGTTACCTTGCGCGTCACCAACTCACCCGCCGTGTCATACACCCGGTAGGCCAGCGTCAAGCTCTGGGATGAGTCCGAGATGAACTGGACGCTATACCCCGTCGTTGGATTCATCAGGTTCGGCCTCGCCGTGATGTTCCCCATCCCCGCGTTCGCCGTATCCGACAGCACCATCACGTGACCCGTCAAGACCGTCTCCCCGCCCTGACCATCCTGCGCCGATACCTCGATGTAATATTGCCCCGACACCACCACCGTCCCATTGTCCCCCGTCCCGTCCCACACGATCACCGTCCCGTTGTTGAGCGTAATCGTCAATTGCGTCGGAATGGCCCCCGTCACCGGTCCGCTCGTCGGGTCAAAATTCGTCGTAGAAAGCTGTAATTGCGTGGTATTCATAGTGCTGGGGTTGCTCGTGTACACGTAGAGGTTCTTGACCACCTCCCCGGCCTCGTTGTAGATCTTCACCGCCACCTTGTACAACGACCGGTTCACGATGATCGGCTGGGTCACGCTCGTGTCCGCCCCCATGTTGCTGATACTGTCCACCTTCACGTAGTACTCCCCGTTCACCACCGGATTGCCCGAGGAATCCATCCCGTTCCAGGTCCCGATGGGTACACCGGAAAAATAGATCGTCGTCGAGCTTCCCGTCCCGCTCACCGCCGTGATCGCACCCGAACTCAGGTTAAAGCCGCTGATCGCCTGGGAATACTGGCTCACCGGCAGGGACATAATCAGTTCCCCCGCCGAGTTATAGAGCCCGATCTTCACCGTGTACTGGCCCGTGGTCAGCACGTTCACGCAGGCTGTGGTGGATCCTCCCGCGAAACTGGCCGTCGCGCAGTTCGGGATCGTGACGCCTCCCGCGATCAGGTTGTTCACCGTCGCCTGGTAGGTCATCGCGTATACCCCCGGGGACAGGGGCGAGGGCATCGGCCAGCTCATCACCGAGGTCGCGGCGTTGTAGGACGGGGTGATTCCCGACGGCTCGCTCCCGAAGGATGAGAAGGTCAGGTTGGCCGGAAGCGGGTCCGTCACCACCATGTTCATCACGCCGCCGCTCGAGACATTCAGGGTCAGGGTATAGATCAACGCCTGTCCCGCGCTCGCCACGGAAGTGGACACCTGCTTATTGAGCGACACCGATAGGGGGGGTGTGAAGGTAAAGGTGGCGGTGCTGGTCAGGGTGAAGGTGGCGGTTGGGGTCACGGTGGGGGTGAAAGTCAGGGTGCTGGTCAGGGTCGAAGTCGGGGTCGCGGTATAGGTGCGGGTGGAGGTCGCGGTCGGCGTATCCGTCGGGGTGGCGGTGTCGGTGGCGGTGAAAGTCGAGGTGGGCGTGTTCGTGGCGGTAAAGGTATTGGTCGCGGTCCAGGTATCGGACGCGGTCGGGGTATAGGTTTCGGTATAGGTAAAAGGAGGCGTTGCCGTATAAGTCGGGCTGTTGGTGGGGGTAAGCGTATTGGTCGAAGTTGGGGTTTCGGTGGAAGTAAAGGTATTAGTCGAGGTCAGGGTGTTGGTGGGGGTCACCGTCTCGGTGGGCGTGTTGGTTTCCGTATCCGTATTGGTCTGGGTCGGGGTGGATGTCTCGGTCAGGGTATTGGTCACCGTGGGAGAGAAGGGAAAGGTATTGGTCCAGGTGGACGTAACCGTCGGCGTCTGGGTTTCGGTGACCGTCGGGGTGTTCGTCGTCGTCAGGGTGGATGTGGACGTGAAGGTACTGGATGGCGTGAAGGTATTGGTTGGGGTGTTTAACGACGTCACGGTATAAGTCGCCGTATCGGTATTGGTGGGAGTCACGGTAGCGGTATTGGTACGGGTCATGGTACTCGTCGGGGTGGAGGTAGCGGTCACCGTGGGGCTATTGGTGATGGTGAAGGTCAGGAGGGGGGTGATGGTCCAGGTCGGCGTGATGGTGATGGTTGGGGTCACGGTCGGACTATTGGTTTGGGTGGGAGTGGCCGTGTTGGTCGGGCTATAGGTCGGCGTGGCCGTGTAGGTTTGGGTGGGGGTCACCGTGGGGGTCGGGGTATTGGAAGGCGTATTGGTCGGTGTCACGGTAGCGGTATTGGTGCGGGTCATGGTGGCCGTCGGAGTGGTGGTTGGCGTAAAGGTACTGGTGGGAGTGACCGTGTTGGTATTCGTGGGGGTCACCGTGGGGGTGGGGGTGCTGGTGGAGGTATTGGTCGGCGTGACCGTATAGGTATTGGTGCGGGTCACGGTATTGGTCACCGTATTCGTGGCCGTCACCGTGGGCGACAGGGTGATCGTGAAGGTGATGATGGGCGTGATGGTTATCGTCGGCGTAATCGTGATAGTCGGAGTGACTGTGGGCGTATTGGTGTGGGTGGGGGTCATGGTACTGGTCGGGGTGTAGGTATTCGTCGGTGTGACGGTGGGGGTCACCGTGTAGGTATTGGTGCGGGTGAGGGTCGCCGTGGGGGTGTTGGTCGGCGTCACGGTATAGGTATTGGTCGGTGTCACCGTGGGCGTGTTTGTGGGAGTTAACGTGTTGGTCCGGGTGGGCGTGATCGTGGGAGTGAAAGTATTGGTGACCGTGTAGGTATTGGTCGGGGTTACGGTTGGGGTGTAGGTTGCCGTATTGGTCCGTGTTGGGGTCACCGTGGGCGTATTGGTATTGGTGACCGTATAGGTATTCGTGGAAGTCACAGTGGGCGTCACCGTATTGGTATTGGTGCGAGTGGGCGTCACCGTCGGGGTATTGGTGGAAGTCACCGTATTGGTGTTGGTGGAGGTTACGGTCGGCGTAAAGGTATTGGACACCGTAAAGGTATTAGTCGGAGTCACGGTGGGGGTCACGGTATTGGTTTTCGTGGGGGTTAGCGTGTTCGTGTTGGTGGGAGTAGATGTATTCGTTCGGGTCGGCGTAACCGTCGGGGTATTGGTGGAAGTGAGTGTGACCGTGGGTGTCCAAGTGGGGGTGCGGGTCGGCGTGGGACTGGGGGTGGGCGTCAAGGTGAGGGTCGAAGTCTGCGTCGAGGTATAAGTATTGGACCGGGTCGGAGTGATGGTGGGAGTGGATGTTGGGGTAAAGCTGGAAGTGGCCGTGGGGGTATGGGTGCTGGTCCGGGTCGGGGTAAAGGTAAAGCTGGGGGTGGGCGTGCCGGTCGGGGTCAATGTGGGAACGGCCGTGAAGAAGGGCGTGTTGGTGGCCGCGACGGTTCCAACCGCCGTCACGGTCGGGGCAGGCGTGATACAGCCCGAACAACCGTTCTGGCCTACGATAAAATGATCCCGGTAGATATACCCATCCCCGGGATTCGAAGTGGTATTGAAACCGTTGGTTCCCCAGGTCCAAGGGACGTCATTTCCCGGTGAAAGCGGGTCGGGTATAGCCCACCAGTTGTATCCGAAATTGGAGGAGATCCCGTTGGAATAGGGCGCCACCCACCCCGTATCGTTATATCCGGGGGTCGTCCATCCGGCGTAGATGCCCTGCCCGCCCCCCTGCAGGGTGGTGGGCAAGTTGTAGGAACTGCCATTCGTATCGTTGAAAACGTAATGGGAAAGGACGCAGCCGCTTCCCGATTCAACGTACTGCGTGCCTAGGGTGCAGCCGGCCCCGCCCAAGGTGAGGGTTAAAAGCCACATCGATCCGTTCCATCCCACGTCCGAGGCCCAGCCGTACACGGTCAGCACGTTATCGCAGCCGGTGTTGAAGTAGCTTCCACAGTTCCCGTTGCATATCGTCAGGGGAACGGCCTGGTTCGTGGTGGTATTGCCTGCGTCGGCTCCCTCCCAACAGATCGACCACCAGCAACTGACGGGGGATTGGCCGTTGATGTAAATATATCCCTCATCATCGGTCGCCCATTGAAGAACCGCGCTGACCACCGTGCAGGAACCGGCTTGGCCCCAGGAAGCGGCGGGAAAAACCCACAGGAGCGTTCCCAAAGCCAGGGGGTATAAAAGCGTTTTCATGTTTTTTCCAAGCCGATCCAAAAGCTTCACGCTTTCCTTCACTCGAATCTTCAGGGGATCAAACCCGGTCGAGGCGGAAGATTCTCAAAATCTTGACAATTGAAATTACCGCTGGAATGGGCCGGCTAGTTTCGTTTTTGTATCATCCGGATATTGATTATGTATCGATGGTTGAACGAAATAAGGTAGTTGGGTGGATGGGCGATAAAAATCTTGCATGCTTATCCGAACAGCGCCCGCTAGTTGCGTGAAAACGGCTTTTCAATATCCCCCCCTTTGAAAAAGGGGGGAAGGGGGGAATTAGCTGTTACGGTGGAATTGGCGGAAAAGCTAACTCCCCCTTTTTCCCCCTCTTTCAGAGGGGGAGAACAGTGCATGGCCTGCAGATGAATACAAAAGTCCATTAACCAACGGGCGCTGTTCGGTTAAGCATGAAATCTTTAGTCTTCGGATTGCTTCCGGAATTGCTGGGGGGTTTTAAGGGTGCTCTTCTTGAAAGCGCTGATGAAATAGGCGCTGGATGAAAATCCGCATTCCTGCGCGACCCGGGCCACGCTGTAGCGACTGGTTCGAAGCAATCGTTTGGCCTCTTCCAACCGCACTTTCTGGACGTATTCCTTGAACCCCATCCCCATCCGCTTTTGAATGTTACGATAGAAGGTCGCCCTCGAGATTCCCATTTGGCGGGCCGCTTGCCCCGCGGTCAGGTTCGACTGAAAGTGTTCCAAAACGTAACCTTTCAGTTCCTTGACGGTAGCGTCCAATTCGGCGGTTTGCGGGTTCACCGAGAATTCCGCGAAAGCCTGGAGCGCCGATTTGAATGAGCTGATCAGTTCATGGGTCGCCCTCTGTTTATCCAATAGGGAGACCCACTCCCCCAGGGAACCGGAAAGCCGCCCCGCCGGCAATAAGAGTCTTTGTTCCAGCATCGCGGCGTAAAGGGAAAGCGCGTCCAGAAGGTGGACCCGGATCAGGTCGGCGCGCTCGGCCGTGAGGCGCAGCACATCTCGGACATACTGGTCCAATTGGGTTGCTTTCTCGGCCCCCGATCCCCTCAGGCATGAATCGATCAGTTGACGGGCATTGGGCCAGGGGTTGCGCTCCAGGAGTTGGGAGGAATCGGATGGTTCTTTCTCGTCCCAAAACAAGATTTTCTTGTTTTGGTAGATGGCCCATTGAAGCGCCTGGAAAGCCTCCTGGCAGGAGGGGTTCAATCCCTCCCCCGGGTGCAATTGGGTTCCAATACCCACCCAGGCCGAGGTCCCGAATTGCTTTCCCATTCTCTCGCTGATGGACAAAGCCTTTTCCCTCAACTGCAGCCGGGCTTGGGTCGGGTTGGCGCCGGGACGGGGGGAGGTGAGGAACACCAGCCCTTCGTTCCAAACGGGGAATGCGGCCGTTTCTTCCAGGTTCTGTGCGAGGAAATACCCCGCCCGTTCCAGGCGCTTTTGACGGATCATGGCGTCCACCTCGTCCAGGCCCCGGCCCGGCTCATCGACCAGCAAAAGGGCCATGGCCACCGTCGGGGCCCTTTTCATCCGGGTCACCAGGCGGTCTTCCGGTCCGAAATTTTTATCCGGCCAGGATATATCGGATGATCGAATTTCCAATCCCAGCGCCTTCCGGGGCCATCCCGAATTCAGTTTCCATTTCGCGAAAACCTTTTCGTTGAGCCGGGCCGCCTGGCCCGTGATTTCCTCGGGGTTTCCATCGCCCGAGATGAGGCCCGCGGCCATCTTTAATAATTTCAGGTGGGCTTGGGCCTGGGGCCCGTCGAGAAGCGGCATGTTGATGAAGTTGTAAACAAAGCGCTTATAATCCACATCGTCGGGGAGGGGTTTTTGGCCTGACCAAGACTCCCATTGGCGGTCCAATTCCCTGCGTGTCGGAATCTTCTTAAGGAAATATCCCGAGACAAGGAAGGCGACGCACTTACCCCCATTCAATACAGGCACAAAAGAATCATAAAACCCCAGGAACCGGTAGTGGATCGGGCGTTTTTTTCGGCCATGCGTTTAAAGTTCGCCTGGTTGTACAGGTTGCGTTTGTCGCTTAAGCCAAATCGATCCTCATAATCCCGAAGCCCAAATTGGATTTGCGTGGGTTGAAGACAAAACCATTGAAAAGGCTCCTCGTTCGGGACCAAATAACAGGACATCTCCGTGTAATAACGGAAATTATTAAAAATCGCGTCGAACGCGCGATAATTTCGGATCGAATTGTGGCTGATAACACGGTGAATGCTTGAATGTCTCATGATCTTCCACCCGGATGGGGAGGCATGGGTTGGCGGGCCTGGGAGCGGTCAGGGTTTGGAATAGGAAAAGACTCCTTTTGACCCTTGAAAGTAATTAAGGCCTCGACTTTGGCAAATTTTGGGGTCGTTCTAATTTTCCCCCTTTGAAAGAGGGGGACTAAGGGGGAGTTAGCCTTTTTAAACCCCATCGACAACAACTAATACCCCCCTTTTCCCATTTTTTCTCCTCCATTTCACCATTAAGTATTAATAAATGAAAATGGGGACGTCCCCATGCGCTTATGATATTACAAGGAAGCATGGGGGATAAGGCGGCAAAACCGGTAATTTCAGGGGTTACAACTTAGAACCTATAACAAAACCCCAAGGCAAAGGCAATTTTCACCGCCAAGACGCCAAGGAGGCCTAAAGCCAAGCCTTTGATTTTAAGGATTTTCCAACTTATTGTTTTTTGTCGTTCTTGGCGAACTTGGCGTCTTGGCGGTTAAACAGGTTTTGTTAGAGCTTATTAATAAGAACTACCGCGTCACCACGATCTTGAGGTCCTGGTGGCCGATCAGCCCGCCCTGGGCGTTGTGGGCTTCCACAATCGCGAAATAGATTCCGCTCGCCACTCCCGACGCGTCCCATGAAGCCGTGTTGGCTCCCGACGCGCCTGCCACGTTTCGCTTCACCAACTCGCCCGCCGCGTCATACACCCGGTATACCAGCGTCAGGCTCTGGGCCGAGTCCGAGATGAACTGGACGTTATACCCTGTCGTTGGATTCATCAGGTTCGGCCTCGCGGTGATGTTCCCCATCCCCGCGTTCGCCGTATCCGACATCACCATCACGTGCGCCGTCAAGATCGTCTCCCCGCCCTGCCCGTCCTGCGCCGAAACCTCGATGTAATACTGGCCCGACGCTACCACGGCTCCATTATCGCCTGTTCCGTCCCAAATGATCGTCGTCCCGTTGTTGAGCGAAATCGTCAATTGAGTGGGTACGTTCCCCGTCACCGGCCCGCTGGTCGGCTCGATACCGGTCGCCGACAACTGCAGTTGGGTTGTGTTGGTCGGTCCCGGGTTGCTCGTGTAGGTGTACAGGTTCTTCACCACTTCCCCCGCTTCGTTGTAGATCTTCACCGCCACCTTGTACACCGACCGGTTCACCACAATCGGCTGGGTCACGCTCGTGTCCGCCCCCATGTTGCTCACGCTGTCGATCTTCACGTAATACTGCCCGTTCCCCACCGGGTTCCCCGCCGTATCCAGCCCATTCCAGGTCCCGATCGGGGTTCCCAGGTACTCGATCGTCGTCGTGCTCCCGGGCCCGCTCACCGCCGTGATCGCCCCGGAGTTCAGGGTGAAACTGTTGATCGCCTGCGAATATTGGCTCACCGGCAGCGACTCCACCAACTCGCCCGCCTCGTTGTAGACCCCGATCTTCACCGTGTACTGCCCTGTCGTCAGCACGTTCACGCAGGCCGTGGCGGATCCGCCCGTGAAACTGGCCGTCGCGCAATTCACGATCGTCAGCCCTCCCGCCACCAGGTTGTTTACCGTCGCCTGGTAGGTCATTGTGTACACTCCCGGGGACAGGGGCGACGGCATCTGCCAGCTCATGATCGAGGTTCCCGCGTTGTAGCTCGTGGACGTACCGCCCGGCGCGGTCCCGAAAGACGAGAAGGTCAGGTTGGTCGGCAGTTGGTCCGTCACCACCATGTTCATCACGTTGTAGTTCGAGACGTTCAAGGTCAGGGTATAGAGCAAGGTGGATCCCGGGCTGGTCACCGAAGTGGATACCTGCTTGGTCAACTGTACAAAGCCCAGGGGGGTCGCGGTGGCGGTCGTGGTGAAGGTGGGGGTGGCGGTCGCCGTCGGGGTCACCGTCGGCGTATGGGTATTCGTGGGGGTCATCGTATAGGTCGGGGTCGAGGTGTAAGTCTTGGTGGAAGTCGATGTGGACGTGTCCGTGGGTGTCCCCGTATCGGTCGCCGTATGGGTCGAGGTGGGCGTGTTCGTCGCCGTCCAGGTATCGGACGCGGTCGCCGTATCGGTGGCCGTGTTGGTCGCCGTAGGCGTGTTCGTAGCGGTAAAGGTGTTGGTTTCCGTCGGAGTATAGGTTGCGGTGTAGGTGAAAGGTGGCGTTGCCGTAAAGGTCGGGCTGTTGGTTGGGGTCAAGGTATTGGTCGAAGTGGGTGTGTTGGTAGCCGTATAGGTATTGGTGGCTGTCAAAGTGGGCGTCACGGTAAGGCTATTGGTGGGAGTCACCGTCACGCTCGGAGTATTTGTTTCCGTTGGTGTATTGGTCGTCGTCAAGGTGTTCGTAGTGGTAAAGGTATTGGTAGCCGTTGAGGTAGGCGAGGGCGTGGGAGTATCGGTAATGGTCGGGGTCAGGGGGAAGGTATTGGTCGGTGTCGGCGAAACCGTAGGCGTAAGGGTTACTGTCACCGTGGGGGTATTGGTCGTCGTCAGGGTGTTGGTGGAGGTAAAGGTATGGGTGGCCGTTGAGGTAGGCGAGGGTGTGGGAGTATCGGTGATGGTCGGGGTCAGGGGGAAGGTATTCGTCCAGGTCGCCGTTACAGTGACCGTGGGAGTGACCGTTGGGGTACGGGTTAGGGTGTTCGTGAATGTGTTGGTCGCCGTGGAAGTATTGGAAGGGGTTGCGGTATTGGTCAGGGTATTGGGGGGCGTCCAGGTGGGGGTAGACGTATAGGTATTGGTAGGCGTCACGGTCGGCGTCACCGTGTTGGTATTCGTCGAGGTGAAAGTGGGGGTGTTGGTTCGGGTAGGCGTCACGGTGGGGGTATTGGTGATCGTGGGTGTCAAGGGGAAGGTGTTCGTCCAGGTCGGCGTGATCGTGACCGTGGGGGTCACGGTCGGGGTATTGGTACGGGTGGCGGTGTTGGTATTGGTCGCTGTATTGGTGTTCGTGGATGTCGGAGAATTAGTCGAGGTGGGGGTCGGTGTCTGGGTATGGGTTGGGGTATAGGTATTCGTGGGCGTGACCGTCGGCGTCACCGTATTGGTATTCGTCGAGGTGAAGGTGGAGGTGTTGGTTCGGGTAGGCGTCACGGTGGGTGTATTGGTGATCGTGGGCGTCAAGGGGAAGGTGTTCGTCCAGGTCGGCGTGATCGTGACCGTGGGGGTCACGGTCGGGGTATTGGTCCGGGTGTTGGTATTGGTATTGGTCGCCGTGAAGGTATTGGTCGGAGTGACCGTATTGGTCGCCGTATTGGTCCGGGTCACCGTATTCGTATTGGTCGAGGTCAGGGTGGCCGTGTTGGTATTGGTGACGGTGTTCGTGTTGGTTGGGGTGACGGTATTCGTGTTGGTATGGGTCGGTGTCACGGTCGGGGTGTTGGTGGGAGTATTTGTGAACGTATTGGTCCGGGTCGGGGTCACCGTGGGAGTGACGGTGGGTGTATTCGTGTTGGTATTGGTGGGAGTGTTCGTGGGAGTGTTCGTCCGGGTGGGGGTAGGCGTTGGCGTGGGAGTATTCAGGACCGTATTGGTGTTCGTTGGGGTCACGGTAGGGGTTATGGTGTTGGTGCGTGTATTTGTGTTCGTGGGTGTTACGGTCGGTGTATTCGTGGGTGTGCGGGTGGGGGTCAAAGTCGGGGTTTGGGTGGGAGTATAGGTGTTGGTACGGGTCGGCGTCCTCGAGGGCGTGTTGGTTTGGGTTAAGGTCGGTGTTTGGGTGAAGGTATTCGTGGCGCAAATCGCCGTGACCGCGATGCTATTACTGGTGACCGGGCCCGCGGCCGAGGGCCAGTTGGCCGTGCCGTAATCGGACATCGTGACGCAAGTAACTGGATTGTAAGCGGTAAAAGTAAAGGTCAGGGGCGCGCAGGTGCTCGGTTGCAGGTTATTGACCGAAAAGACGGGGTCAGAACCCTGGCTAATGACGTTGAAGGTCACCGGGTTCGCGCCCACCATGACCACCCAACTGCTGTAGGGCCCGGTAAAACTCAAGTTGCTGTAATTGGTGGTGATGTCCGAAATAGTGACCGCGTTACCGACCCCTCCTGAGTTGGAGGCGCAGACGTTATAAACCCAAGTCAGGCCCCCGCCGTTCACGCCCGCGCTGCCGTTGTATCCCGAGGTCGGGTCGTTGATGGATTTGCTGATTGTAATGATGGGAGGGATGATGACTTGGGTGTAGGTCACCGGATTCGACGTCTTGTTGCCCGTGGGCCAAGTCACCGAAGCCTGGTCCACCAGGGTCATCCCGCAGCTCGAAACCGTGTCCTGGGTATCGAAAAGCTGGGCGGTCATGGTGGCACAGCCATTTCCGAAGTTGGGAAACACCATCTGGCCATTCGAGACGGAAGGCTCGTTCGCCAACCCTGCCGAGGACCCGTAGTAGCAAATGGAATAGGGCTCATAGGCGTCCCCATATCCCCAGCATTGGAACTGGAAGCTTCCGCAGCTGTTTCCGGGTATGTCCGTGGCGGAGATGTTGGTCAATATGTTGTCCGACACCGTGGTGGGGCCGCTCGTCACCGGCATTCCGGAATTGCAAACCACGATGTTGTAATCGAGAGCTCACCCCCCCGCTGTTCGTCATGGCGCTGGAAAGGCTTTTGGTGATCGTAAAATTGGGCGGGCCCAGCGTGGGCTGGGGCGCGGGGATGGTCGTGCACTGTTTCCAAAAGAGGGCTCCATCGGTGTTGGACGTACTGTAATCGCCGGAACAGTTATTGGCGATAAAAGGGATGACCTTACCCGTCACGGGGTTGTAAATGGGATTGGCCCAGGTCGAGGCGGTCACCGCGCAATCCATAGTCGTCCAGCCATTGCTGAAGTTGGGATTCGTCCATGAATTGCCGCTTCCGTCGTTGACCGGAGTCGGTGCGGGATTACCGCTGGAAACGTAATCCACCGAAATGCCGGAACCTGAACTGGTTATCTCCGAGTGGTTTCCGCCTGAACAGGTGATATCCAGGTCCCATGAGCTGAAGACGTCTTCCGGGTTGGTATTTTGGGTTTCCACGGCCAAACAAACCTGCGATCCTGTCAGCAAAGCGGTCGAGACCGTCATACAGGTGGGGTTGCCCGCCCCGTTGGTGCCGGGAGCACCGGCGTAGTTGAAGGTGCCTAAGAGGGACCCACCGACATAAACGGTCGTAAGGTCATCACCGCTCGCGCAAAGGGAAGCGGAGGTTGGGGTACATTGGGCGAAAAGACCAGGGGCAAAGGAAAGCGAACCCAACAAAACGAGCAAAAGCCCATATAGGGGTTTATGAGGATTTTGAAACCGGTTTAATCTAAATTTTAAAATTTCATTCATATCAATCGCCTAATTCCATCAATGGTTCTTCTTTTAAGACTCCCAAGCCTAAAAACGTTACAAAGTTTTTTAAATTTTCTCACCTAAGGGTCAAAAAGCAAGGAAACTATGAATATTTAAAGCAATTTATATGCCCGTTTTTGTTTGTTTTGCTCGTTAAAGTTGTAGGTAATTACTTTAAAGAAATTAACATTCAGGTTTTCGTAAACCGGTTTGGTTCTTTTCTGACTAAATCGTTTATGAAGGTGACAGACCAGCCATTAAACCATCCCAGGAGACTCTCCATCGAAACCTTGCATGCTTATGCGCAATGCACCTGCGGTTTATTGATTTTTTAATCTTCCCCCTCTGAAAGAGGGGGATAAAGGGGGAGTTAGCCTCTGGGTGTTACACAACAAAAGCTAATACCCCCCTTCCCCCCTTTTTCAAAGGGGGGGTGTAACCTTAACTGCAAATTCAGGAAAGAGTCATTCTTTTATTCCACCCCAATAAAACCGTGAGCCAAATCCAACTCATTAAAGAGATAAAAAGGCCAAGCCGAACCGATGCCGGTTCATAACGAAAGTCGATTTCATGCGCACCCCCGGCGGGAGATGGAACCGCCATGAAAAACCCGAAAGCCCTGGCGATAGGCGCTGGTTTACCATCGATCCATGCACGCCATCCCGGCGTGAAGGCCTCGTTCCAAACCAGCCAAGGCCTATCGTTCATGCCATTGATCCCGGAGAACTCTCCTGTAAACCTAGCCCTGGAATCAGCCGGTCTTTCCCATCCCATCTTTCCCGGCAATTCTTGATCCGGGAGGTTTCTTTGGGGCGGGGATAGCCACTGGTCCTTTTCCAAGTACAGGATCTTGGATTCTTGGGGCACGGAAGGTTCGGCCAGCAGTTGGGCCAAAAGGGCGGGTTGGTCCGGAAAGTCCTTTTCCCCTTCCGCGATCCAGGCGTCCGGCAAGCAACGCTCATTGAGCATCCAATAGGCATCCCCCTTGTTTTCCAGTAGTTGGTAATGGGAAGAATCAAGCGGGAGGGGCAGGGATATAACTTTCACTCCCGTCAAATCCACTAACCTTGAATTGTAATTTTCACTTTTATTGAAAGCTTTCCATAACAGGTCCATTCCTTTCGTCCAGGTCGATACATAGGCATGGGAGGTTCGAATGCCCCATACCCCATTGGCGTTGGCCAAGACACTTCCCACCCAATGGTCGGCAGCCTGGTTGAAAGTTTCCGCGATCCCGTCCACCACGACCATTTTGTTTTTGGCGTGGAGACTGACCATCCTTTGGCCCTCGGTCCAATCCTTGGCCTTGGAAGCCGCGGATTGAATTTCCGGTTTGACGAATGGATCGGCCACGGGAAACACGGTTCTCACGGGGATTGAAAGGATATCTAAAATCCAAAACAAGGCGATCCCCCAGCAGATGGCGCTTGAGACAGGGTTGGAGGCCCTGGCTTGAAAAAAGCGGGAAAGGCCCAGGACAGCCCCGGTCAGGGCCGCGAAAAGAAAAATTCCAATGGCTTTCGAAGGGTTCAGAACCTCCAGCGCGCTTTCGGGAATAAAACGCAAGAGGGGCAATGCCCCCCCCATCATCCACAACATCCACCCCAGGGCGGACCAGGTCCAAAACTTAGGTTTCGTATTCCGGTAAAAGAAAAACCCTAAAACCCAAGATCCCAGGGGGATCAAGCCGAAATACATCATGAAACAGGCATTCGGTTCCTGCCCCAGGTAACCCGTTGTCCCGGGATAACCCAAGGCCGTGGGGGAAAATAAGGTCAGGAATTCCACGGCCCTGGAGAAATAGGGAAACTTTTCCGGGGAACCCCATCCTCCCCGGGTTGAGTTGGAGAGGGTATCAACGAAGGGCAGAAGCTGAACCGCCGCCAGGAAAAACGCCGCGCTGATCCCCGCCCCCACCGCGAATTTTTTTTGCCTGGGGACTGGCTTGAACAGGATCCAGGTCGCGAGAAACAGGAGCGTGTAAAAGCTGAAAAAGGGATAGCCGGCCAAAAACTGCAACGCGATGGCGAGGACCAATCCGATCCAAGCTCGGCATTGTCCCTTCTCGATAAAACGGGAGGCCGCATAAAAAACCCAGGGTGTCCAGGCTTGGGCCGCCGAAAACATGGGATAGGCCCAAACGCGGGTTAGGTGAAGCGAACCCGCGAAGGAAATCGCCCCCAAGACCGCCCAGGTTTCATGGACTTTTTGTGTCCGGGCCCAGAGGAAAAACCCAAAAAAGGCAAAGGCCGTGTGGATCAGGGACATCCACACCAGCCAATGGGACAGCCCGGTCAGGATAAAAAGCCAAAAGGGGGGATAAAAACACGCGGAGAGATCGTTTCCCAATTGGGGCATTCCGCATCCCGTGGTGGAATCCCAAAGGGGGAGGAGGCCCTTTTGCCACTGGGAAAGATTGACCGCCTGGCTGGGATAGGAAAAAAGGAATTCGTCGGTGACCGCGGGAAGTTTGCCGGTGAACCGGTAAGCCCAATAGGCCAGGGACGCCAAAAAGGCGGCGCCTGCCACCCATGCGGGGGTGAGAAATTTTCTCATTGGCATTCAGGCCTTACCCTCTGATGAATCCCATCCATCGGCGGCTCATTTCCGGCCGGGGTGGTTACAAAACCCTCGCCAGCGTGATCCCACCCCAGGTTCCCAAAAGGCACCCGCCCACGCTCAAGAGAATATTCCCGCCCGCCAACTTCCAATTGCCTTCCGAAAGGTAGCGGAAAGTATCCCAACTGAAGGTGGAAAAGGTGGTATAGCTGGCGCAAAAACCCACGGTCAAGAATAACCGGATATTAGGCGTGAAGACCCCGCGTTCCATGTTAAGGGTCAGGACCCAGGCCATGATGAGCGACCCGGTGATATTGATGACCAAGGTTCCCCACGCGAAGGCGGTTCCCCATTTTTCGACGGACCAGAGCCCCAGTGTGTACCGGCTCCAGGCGCCCAGGATACCCCCCACCGCGATCCAAAGATATCGATCCAATTCGTCCTCCTCCAAGGATGGATAGTTTACCCAAAAGGCCTTCTCTCCCGACGGGTAAAAAACCTTCCCGAATGCTTTTTTCCATGCTTATCCGAACAGCGCCCGTTGGGAAATGGACTTTTGTATTCATCCGCAGGCCATACACTGTTCTCCCCCTCTGAAAGAGGGGGAAAAAGGGGGAGTTAGCTTTTCCGCCAATTCCACCGTAACGGCTAATACCCACCTTCCCCCCTTTTTCAAATGGGGGGATATTGAAAAGCCGTTTTCGCGCAACTAGCGGGCGCTGTTCGGATAAGTATGCTTTTTTCCGGGTGGCATCCTAAAATAGGGCCACTTTTGGGAAGGAATTTGTCATGACCACTGTCACCTGTTTTCAGCACATTGACTGCGAAGGCCCGGGTTCCCTGGAGAGGATCCTCCATGCCCATGAGATCAAGCTCCAAATATTGAAACCCTTTAAAGGCGATCCGGTGCCCGAGGTCCTGGGCGACGGCCTGGTGGTCTTGGGCGGCCCCATGGCCGTTTACGAGGAAGATAAGTTCCCTTGGATGACCCCGGAGTTGGCGGCCATCCGTCGTTGCCTGGAAACCAGGCTTCCCGTTTTAGGCATCTGTCTGGGCGCCCAGATGCTGGCCCATGCGGGAGGTGGCCGGGTTTACAAAGGCCCCCAACCGGAAGTCGGCTGGTTTCCGATCACCCTGACGAAAGATGGCCGGTTGGACAACCTATTCCTGGGGCTGGAGGAAACCCTCATGGCTTTTCACTGGCATGGGGACACCTTTTCGCTGGGCCCGGGCGCGGCCCGGCTGGCGCAAAGCGCCATCACGCCCAACCAGGCTTTCCGGCTGGGCGTCAACGCTTATGGGTTTCAATTTCACCTGGAGACCACCGAGGAAATGGTGCGCGAATGGGAGAGGGTTTACGCCTCCGAGATGGCCCCGCAAGGCGGTTCGATCCAGCCCGAAGCCATCGAAAAAAACCTGGCCGCCAACGCGCAGGCCCTGCGCGAAACGGCCGATAAGGTTTTCACCCGCTGGGCCGCCTTGATCTAAGGGGATAATAAAAAAGCCAACCGAATTTCGAAGGTTGGCTTACCCCTTCCCTTCTTATCGCAA
Source organism: candidate division FCPU426 bacterium (assembly GCA_963771075.1). Taxonomy (GTDB): domain Bacteria; phylum Oederibacteriota; class Muellerivitia; order Muellerivitales; family Muellerivitaceae; genus CAVTWJ01. Next base: position 38,051 of record CAVYSE010000010.1, read on the forward strand.
GACTAAAACTTTACAAATATGGTTTTCGACTATTCCGTCTTTTTGGGTCTGCAAATTCACATAGTACAGGCCGTTGGAAACCAGGTATCCCGAGTTGTCCCTTAAATCCCAGTCCAGGTCCTCTTCCTCCTGTCCGTGGCAATCATGAGGCTTGCTGCAAATCTCACGTAAGCTGGTGGTGAAGACCTTTAGGGTAATACCTTTATAGGGACCGCCCCCGCAATGGAAATGGACCGGTCCCCCGATTGAGGGGTTCGGGTAAGCAACCGGGTGGCAGGTTCTTTCGGGTGTGTCGGTGGGGCTGGCGGTAACCGTGAAGGTCGGGGTCTGCGTGGTTGTCACGGTCGTCGTAGAGGTCGGCGTGGGAGTGCTGGTAAAGGTCGGCGTCGAAGTGAAGGTAGATGTGTTCGTGTTGGTCGGTGTCGCGGTCGAAGTGGCCGTCGCGGTGGACGTGGCTGTAGGGGTAAAGGTGGAGGTTGAAGTCGGGGTGGGGGTTGCGGTGGACGTGGCGGTAGGAGTCAAGGTGGAGGTCGAAGTCGGGGTGGGGGTCGCTGTAAGGGTGGATGTCATGGTTCCCGTCGCGGTGGCCGTCGGCGTAAGGGTCACGGTCGATGTGAAAGTGGGCGTATATTCTGGGGTCAGGACGGTCGTGAGATTGTTCACAACGGCCACCAATGCGGCCCAGGTGGTCCCGTATTGAACGGCAATCTGGTTCCAAGTCAGGGTTTGGTGGAGGACGGAAAGATCTTGGGGTTGGCATCCGCAGGGGGTCGTTAAAAGCAGGAGGACATAGGTGGTCATTGGGTCCAAACCCAGCGCCCTCGCCTCATCCACCACCGAAACCGGGACCGAGAAGGCGGCCGCCACCGCCGTATCGGTGTTGGCGTAAGACATGGTCGGAGTGCTGGTGGGCGTAAAGGTAAATGTGACCGTAGGGGTCGATGTCGCGGTCGAAGTGGCCGTCACCGTGGGCGTAAAGGTGGGCGTATATTCGGGGGCGAGGACTGCGGAGAGATTATTGGCTTCCGCCACCAGAACATCCCAGGTGGTCTCGTATTGGATGGCGATCTGGTTCCAGGTTTGGGTGAGGCTCAGCACATAAAGGTCGTGGGGATGGCAACCGCAAAGCTTGGTCAGGAGGATGATGACATAGGTGGTCGTGGGGTCGATCCCCAGCGCCCGGGCCTCATCCACCACCGAAACAGGGACCGAGAAGGCGGCCGCCACCGCCGTATCGGTGTTGGCGTAGGACATGGTCGCGGTGTTCGTGGGCGTGGAGGTCAGGGTGATCGTCGGCGTGATCGTAACGCTGGGCGTGAGGGTGACCGTGGGTGTGAGGGTCGGGGTCAAGGTGGCGGTGGGACTCATTGTGGAAGTGGGGGTATTCGTGAGGGAGGGGGTATAGGTAAAGGTGGGCGTCGGCGTCCAGGTCGGTTCGCTCCAGCAGGCGCTCAAGGTATAAAAGATGGGACTCGGGCTGGGGGAAGGGGTGTAGTTGGCTACCGGGGTGGCGCTCAAGTTGCAAAGGCAATTGGCCGCGTTGCCGGGCGTGACGGAATCGAAGCAGAACATCGCCTGGGACCTATTGTTCACGAACAACTGGCCGTCCGCCTCCGCCCAACCGACGAAGGTCAAATCCACCCAGTGGTGGAACCTCCAATCGATTTGGCCCGTTTGGCCGTCCAGGCAGTAGTAATCCCCGTGACATGCGGAGATATAGACCTTGCCGCAAACCACGAGCGGACTGTTGCGCGCGAAGTTGCCCGTCAAGGTAGTGCACCAAACCATCGCACCGTTGTAGCGGTTGAGGCCCCAGACCCGCCAGGAATCCCCGGGAACGACCAGGATGTCCCCGCAGAGTGCCAAACAACCGTTGGTGATCCCCACGCACACATGGGTATCGGTGGTCCAGACGAGGGAACCGTCCGTCCGGCTGCGGCATTCCACCTGGCTTAAATTGCCCAGGACGTAGATGTACTCGTCCGAGAGAAGGGGGCAATTTTGATGGATCAAGTTTTGTTTCACGTACCATTGGACCGCGCCGGTCGTGCCGTTCAGGCTGAACAGGTGGCCGTTTTCCGTGGCGAGATAGATGGACCCATTGTCGTAAGCCGGGGTCAGGGTGGCGTCGTTGAACGGCTTGCCGAAGTAGGAACTGAAATTAAAACTCCAAACCACGGCGCGGGTATCCGGGTTGAGGCAGAGAAAAGCCGAACCCCCGTTCCCGACGTAAAGCAATCCATTCACGTAAAGCGGGGTGGCAATTTGGTTGGTGATGCTGTTGGGGTCATGGTTAAAAACCCAGACGACGTTACCCGTTTGGGGGTCCAGCGCCACGGTGTCGCCGTTGTTGCAACCCTGGTAAAGCAGGTTCCGATCGGCGTCATAGGCCGGCGCGTTCCACAGGTTGGTATAGGAGTTACAAACCCAGGTCCAAAGGATCTTCCCGGTCGTGCGGTCATAGCAACGCATCCCTTGCCAAAAGGCCTGCACTACCCGGTCGCTCAGGACCACGGGATTGCTGCAGGGAACCCCTAAATTCAGGTTAGGGGACGTCATCCATTGGACCTGGATTGGATTCTGCAAGGGACTAGGATTTACGTTGTGGTTTTCCCGGCGCAGGTCGCCGCATTCCGTTGGAAAAAGGTTTCCGGCCGCCACGGGAATCGGTGCGATGAGGATCAGCAGGAGGAGGGCGCGTTTCATGGGCATACGGGCCCCACATTCGTGACCGGCGCGCTATAGACGACGGTAGCCGGCATGTCGACAGGATAGGTAATGGGAAACTGGCTCGGGTCATTGGCCGCACCCCGCAGGAGCATGTTAGGCGTGTCGACTTCCGGTTGCAGGGTACTGATCCGGTTTTGAAGGTCCGCTGCAAAGGTGGACCAGGTCAACCCGTAGTGGGTACAGATCTCATCCCAACTCATCGTCAAGCGCAGGGTCATGATGTCGGAAACCTGGCACCCGCAGGTGGCGCCCAGGCGCATGATGAGGTAGCTGGTCGCGAAATCCAGGTAGAGAGCCCGGCAAGCTTGCACAAAACCAATGGAACAACCGAAGGCCGCGCTGCAAGCCGCGTCGCTATTGGCATAAACGAACGTAATGGGCCCTCCAGGAGTGAGGGTCACGGAGGGAGTAATCGTCGCGGTAGCCGGGGGTGTCCAGGTCGCCGTCCATACGAAAGTGGCCGTTTTAGTGGCGGTGGGTGTTGGGGTCGGGGTAAGGGTCGGCAATGGGGTTTGGCTGGGAGTTACGGTGGCGACCTGGGTAACTTGATAAGTGACCGTTGGGGTGGCCGTGGGGGTGGGGGTGGGGGAAACTCCGCAAACCCAAAGAATCGTGACGGCCTGGCTATCCGGAAGGGCCCCGCAATTGAGGCTGTTGGTCCCTCCCGCGACGACTAGGTCGTAGTAAGAACCACTCACTGCGGTCGATGGGATGCTGAAGGTCCATGAAACCGCCCGGCAAAAAGTCACCGGCGAGGAATCCATCGCGTTCCATCCCCCCGGCGGCGTCGGGTCCGATACGGCAGCCCCGTTGGAATCGACCACGAAATATTGGCTAAGATCCCCACAGGGAAGAAGGGTGGCGCTGTTGGAGCTGTTCAGCGCAGTGAGGAAATAAGAATCACTGTTCAACGAATTTTGACAGTAATAGACATCCAGGGTAACCGATTGGCCGGGGCAAACGATGGCGGGATAAAGGTCAATGGAGGCGATCTGGTTGGCGGCGTCAAGATTTCCCGCCGCCAACCAGAGGACCGCCATCAGGCTGTAATAGAGGTTCCGCTTCATTGTGATTCCTACAATATTCCGGCGATAAAACCCAAACGATAGTGTCGCCGGGTAATGATTTATTTTTAGAATTCTACCCAACGGCCAAAAAGACAAAGAGCTTCTCGACTCGTTTCCATGAGGGAGGGAAATTCCCCTATCGCCCAGCCCCCCAACAAGCTGGTATTTTTTAAAGCACTATCCGTGCCAAGTTTCAGCAACCCCAGTTCAATAACGAAGTGCAACACTTAGGCCCGGCAGAACCCGGGGGTTATCCTAAGTTTCATGAAACAATCCTACAGGCATCTATTGTTAGCCGAACGTGAAAAAATCTCTATTTGGAAGGCTCAAGGCCTTTCCCTGCGAAAAATCGCCAAACGCCTTGGCCGTGATGTTTCCAGCGTTTCCCGAGAGTTGAAGCGCAACGCCCCTCCCTTACGTCCCGGCCGGTATCTTCCTGCCAGGGCTCACGATCGGGCCATCTTGCGCAACCAGATCTCTCGAACTCACTTTCGGCTCAAGAAACCCGAACTGCGCCGGTATGTCTTGCGTAAACTTCGGCAAGGTCTTTCACCCGAACAAATCGCCGGTCAACTTCACCAGGAGAAATCCAAAATCTCCATTTCCCACGAGGCCGTCTACCAGTTCATCTATAGCAAAGCTCGGCATCTCATTCCCTTCTTGGCTCGCTCCCATCGAAAACGACTTCGGCGATGGCATTCCCACAATCACCGCAAAAGCCATATCCCACAACGCGTTTCAATCACCCAACGCCCTGCCATCGTCAAGGCACGGGACCAATACGGCCACTGGGAGATGGACACTATCATTTCCAGGCAGAGCAAAGCTTCTATCTTGGTCATGGTCGAAAGAAAGAGCCGACTGGTAAAACTTGCTTGGCTGCCCCAGAAATCCGCGTCAAATACCCGTATGGCTATCAATCGTCGCCTCGGTCAATTTTCCAAGGGACTCCGCAGGACCATCACCTATGACAACGGCTCGGAGAACGTCGAACACCTCCAGGTCAATGCCGTTTTGGGCACTAGGTCTTTCTTCTGCCTGCCATTCCACAGTTGGGAAAAAGGCACCGTGGAAAACACCAACGGTTTGATTCGACGCTTCTATCCGAAGAAAACCGATTTTGCTAACATAACCCCAGCTCAAGTCAGGCGCGTGGAACGGATTCTCAATGGTCGTCCCCGCAAGTGTCTTGGCTTCAAAACGCCGGAGCAAGTCTTTCGCCTAGGTGTTGCACTTACTGGTTGAATTCAGCAAATAATAATCCCGCAATTCAGAGAATTACCTATGCTGATGGTTTAAATGTAGGTTAATTCAGATGATTGATAAGAATCAAATGCGGTTTGCGTGGTGAATGGTTCAAAACTTTCAAGATCTGTTCATAGGCCGAAAGCATCTTCTTGGCCATGGAGGTCGAGGACCGATTTTAGCCTCGATCCGGGTCTCGGCATTTTTAACCGCGTAAAAAGCCCCAGTGATCATACGGGAATACCGCATCGGAGAATTCCCTTTTATCCAACCGGGTAACGGTTCCCCCTTTGCCGGGTACCATCACGTCTTTCACACCCATTTCACTAACAGCGACCACGGGGGTACCTGTAAAAAGTACTTAATTATCCACTCATGACCTCCCACCGAGGCCGAACACGAATAAATCTACAGTGGCGTAGAATCGCGCCATTTCTTGCCCCGTCAAATAACCGGGCAAGCACGGCGAGTTAGATTTGTTAGCTTCAGGTCCTGGACTTTCTTTTCCAGCCGTTCCTTGGCGCTCTGCGATCAGGAATTTCAAATGAGGAACCTTGGGAATTAGCTCCCTTAAGATATCGATCAAAAAGTCGATGTTCTTTTCCTCCGCCACCCGGCCCATGAACATGAGAATTTTACTCCTTTGGGTCTCTAGCCATTCGTCTCCTTGAATCGTTTCGGGTCGCCTCCGCTCAAAACGGTTCAGTTGAATGCCCGTGGGAATCACCTCAACCCTTTTGGAAATGCGCGGGCAACTCTACTACACATTCCGCATTTCGCTGGAGGGGGTGACGATCATGTCGCAGGAATCGCAGTACTTTCGGCTCAAGCGCTTGGCGTATCCAATCATGGGCTTGGTGGGTAAAAACCAAAGGTAATGTTCAATATATGCCGCGAAATGGGTGTGGTAGGTATGCACCACCTTGGCCCCCGATTGCCGGGCCCATGGGATGGCGGCCTGACCTAAAGTGAAAGGCGTCTGGGTGTGGACGATGTCAAATTTCTGGTCAAGGAACTGTCGAATCAACTTTTTGTCGGCGTTCGGGCGTGGCAAGCGGTCCTCAGGGTCAAAGAAGAGGTACCAGGAGGGAAAGCGGTGGATTTGATAAGGAAGCGGCTCATCGATGTGGCCGGGAAATGCGGGCCCGTAAATATCAACCTCATGTCCCAAAGCGGCGAATTCCCGCGCGAAGGTTTGGGTGGAAGCCCCCACGCCGTTGATGCGGGGAAAGTAGGTGTCGGTCACCAAGGCGATTTTCATTTTTACCTTACAAAAAGAATTTTTACCACAGCGGGGACACAGAGAAAAAAATAAGGCATCCTTTATTAATTAATAGCAAAATCGTTACTACAAAGATTGACGTAGGTTGGAGGACTTTTTCCTAAAAACAAATTGGATCTATTTTCTGTGTCTCCGTGGTGAAGTCTTAGGGTGTACAGAGTTTCCATTCCTCGGCGGCGAATTTCTTCACCTTGTCCATGACCTGGGCCGAGGGAACCTTCGCCACCTCTTTTTCGCGGCGGCGTTTGACTTCCAAGACCCCTTCTTTCAGGCCCTTGGCCCCCACTTGCACTGAAACCGGCAGCCCCAGCAGGTCCGCGTCTTTGAATTTGAACCCGGCAGTCGCCTCGGTCCGGTCATCATAGAGCACCTCATAACCGGCCTTCATTAAGTCGTCGTAAACCTGGTCCGCCACCTTGACCACTTCGGCTTCGGCGGGATTCAGACAGAGGAGGTGAACCTGGTAGGGCGCGATGGAAATGGGCCAGAGGATGCCGTCCGCGTCGTTGTGCTGCTCGATGGCGGCCCCTACCGTTCGGGTCACGCCGATGCCGTAACAGCCCATAACCGCTTCTTTCTCTTTCATCTTCTCGTCCAGATACACGCAATGCATGGACTTGGAATATTTGGTTCAAAGTTTCAAAGTCTAATCCACCTCGATGCCCCTGACAATCTTCAGGGGTTTGCCGCATTTGGGACACCCTTCGCCATCCACCACGTTGCGGAAGTCGTTGTACCAAGGCGCGGCGCAATCCCGGCCGATTTCGACATGGACCAAGTGCTTATCCTTCACCAGGGCTCCGGTCACGTAATCGTGACCCTCTTTCAGGGCGTTGTCCGCCAATATTTTCACGCCTTTTAATCCCACTGGTCCCGCGAAACCCATTGGGGCACCCGTCACCTCCAAAACCTTTTCGGCGGGGGCCAAAATCAGGTCCACCGCGTTCAACGCGTTTTTCACCTTGGTCTGATTGACCTCGTGGTCGCCCCGCACCAGGACCGCCACCGGTTTGCCGTCGGCTAGGAAGATGAGGGTTTTAATGAATTGCTGGGGGGGAAATTTTAACAAGGCCCCCACGTCTTCCACCGTGTATTTGCCGGGAGTATCCACGGCAAGGGCGGTTTCGGAAGTGGGCTGGGTTACGGAAGCGGCGGCGGGGACCCCGACCGCCTTTTCCATGTTGGCCGCGTAAGAACAGGCCCCGCACCAGGCGATTGCGGCCTCGCCCGAATCGGCCATGACCATGAACTCATGGGTGAAAGACCCGCCGATCAAGCCCGAATCAGCCTCGACGGGGAAAAGGCCAGACCACAACGCTTAAAAATGCGCTTGTAAGCTTCCACCATGGCCCAATAAGTCTTGTCGGAAGCCGCGTCATCCACGTCGAAGGAGTAGCCGTCCTCTATCAGAAACTCTTTGGAACGCATCACGCCAAACCGGGGGCGCACCTCATCCCTGAACTTGGTGGCGATCTGGAAAAGGTTTTGGGGTAATCGCTTGTAGCTTTTCAGCTCCCGGCGGACCAGGTCGGTAATGACCTCCTCGTGGGTGGGGCCAAGCGCGAAATCATGATCATGACGGTCCTTGACCCGCATCAGTTCCTTGCCGTATTTCTGCCAGCGGCCGGTTTCCTGCCACAATTCAGCTGGGGTCAGGATGGGCATCAAGACTTCCTGCGCCCCTGCCCGGGCCATTTCCTCCCGGATGATGGTGGCGACCTTGAAGATGGACCGGAACCCCAAGGGCAGGTATTCGTAAATGCCGGAGGCGACCTTGCGCATCAACCCCGCGCGAAGCATCAGCTTATGGGAGGGGATCTCGGCCTCGCCGGGTGTTTCTTTGACCGTCGGGATCAGAGCTTGGGATACCCGCATGTAACAACCTCATAAAAATTTAAGGGATACGACCCTAGGCCGTACCCCATTGGGAAACTATTTTCGTCAATTGATTATTTTGAGCAAGGTATTTCCGGAAATATTTAAGCGGAATCAAGGCGGTGTAACACGCACGGAAATGGACTGATTTCCCTGTTTTGCCTTTTCCACATTTGCGGCTTTAAATACCTTTTCTGCGGAATTATAAACCCCGCTTACTGCGACATCATCGCCAACTTTCGTGTCCCTCCGGGATTTAAAATCAAACCGGGAAGATTTCAACAGACTTAACGTCCAAGTCGCCGGGAAAATCAGAAAACTGGACACGGTGGAAGACGAGGGATACCAGTTTACCCTGGATGATGGAACGGCCTTAATGATGGTTTTTTACCCGGGAAGCATGAGGGACACGAAAGTTGGCGATGATGTCGCAGTAAGCGGGGTTTATAATTCCGCAGAAAAGGTATTTAAAGCCGCAAATGTGGAAAAGGCAAAACAGGGAAATCGGTCCATTTCCGTGCGTGTTACACCGCCCTGATTCCGCTTAAATATTTCCGGAAATACCTTGCTCAAAATAATCAATTGACGAAAATAGTTTCCCAATGGGGTACGGCTTAGGGTCGTATCCCTTAAATTTTTATGAGGTTGTTACATGCGAGTATCCCAAGCTCTGATCCCGACGGTCAAAGAAACACCCGGCGAGGCCGAGATCCCCTCCCATAAGCTGATGCTTCGCGCGGGGTTGATGCGCAAGGTCGCCTCCGGCATTTACGAATACCTGCCCTTGGGGTTCCGGTCCATCTTCAAGGTCGCCACCATCATCCGGGAGGAAATGGCCCGGGCAGGGGCGCAGGAAGTCTTGATGCCCATCCTGACCCCCGCTGAATTGTGGCAGGAAACCGGCCGCTGGCAGAAATACGGCAAGGAACTGATGCGGGTCAAGGACCGTCATGATCATGATTTCGCGCTTGGCCCCACCCACGAGGAGGTCATTACCGACCTGGTCCGCCGGGAGCTGAAAAGCTACAAGCAATTGCCCCAAAACCTTTTCCAGATCGCCACCAAGTTCAGGGATGAGGTGCGCCCCCGGTTTGGCGTGATGCGTTCCAAAGAGTTCTTGATGAAGGACGGCTACTCCTTCGACGTGGATGACGCGGCTTCCGACAAGACTTATTGGGCCATGGTGGAAGCTTACAAGCGCATTTTTAAGCGTTGTGGTCTGGCCTTTTCCCCCGTCGAGGCTGATTCGGGCTTGATCGGCGGGTCTTTCACCCATGAGTTCATGGTCATGGCCGATTCGGGCGAGGCCGCAATCGCCTGGTGCGGGGCCTGTTCTTACGCGGCCAACATGGAAAAGGCGGTCGGGGTCCCCGCCGCCGCTTCCGTAACCCAGCCCACTTCCGAAACCGCCCTTGCCGTGGATACTCCCGGCAAATACACGGTGGAAGACGTGGGGGCCTTGTTAAAACTTCCCCCCCAGCAATTCATCAAAACCCTCATCTTCCTAGCCGACGGCAAACCGGTGGCGGTCCTGGTGCGGGGCGACCACGAGGTCAATGAGACCAAGGTGAAAAACGCGTTGAACGCGGTGGACCTGATTTTGGCCCCCGCCGAAAAGGTTTTGGAGGTGACGGGTGCCCCAGTGGGTTTCGCGGGACCAGTGGGATTAAAAGGCGTGAAAATATTGGCGGACAACGCCCTGAAAGAGGGTCACGATTACGTGACCGGAGCCCTGGTGAAGGATAAGCACTTGGTCCATGTCGAAATCGGCCGGGATTGCGCCGCGCCTTGGTACAACGACTTCCGCAACGTGGTGGATGGCGAAGGGTGTCCCAAATGCGGCAAACCCCTGAAGATTGTCAGGGGCATCGAGGTGGGTCAGACTTTCAAACTTGGAACCAAATATTCCAAGTCCATGCATTGCGTGTATCTGGACGAGAAGATGAAAGAGAAAGAAGCGGTTATGGGCTGTTACGGCATCGGCGTGACCCGAACGGTAGGGGCCGCCATCGAGCAGCACAACGACGCGGACGGCATCCTCTGGCCCATTTCCATCGCGCCCTACCAGGTTCACCTCCTCTGTCTGAATCCCGCCGAAGCCGAAGTGGTCAAGGTGGCGGACCAGGTTTACGACGACTTAATGAAGGCCGGTTATGAGGTGCTCTATGATGACCGGACCGAGGCGACTGCCGGGTTCAAATTCAAAGACGCGGACCTGCTGGGGCTGCCGGTTTCAGTGCGAGTGGGGGCCAAGGGCCTGAAAGAAGGGGTCTTGGAAGTCAAACGCCGCCGCGAAAAAGAGGTGGCGAAGGTTCCCTCGGCCCAGGTCATGGACAAGGTGAAGAAATTCGCCGCCGAGGAATGGAAACTCTGTACACCCTAAGACTTCACCACGGAGACACAGAAAATAGATCCAATTTGTTTTTAGGAAAAAGTCCTCCAACCTACGTCAATCTTTGTAGTAACGATTTTGCTATTAATTAATAAAGGATGCCTTATTTTTTTCTCTGTGTCCCCGCTGTGGTAAAAATTCTTTTTGTAAGGTAAAAATGAAAATCGCCTTGGTGACCGACACCTACTTTCCCCGCATCAACGGCGTGGGGGCTTCCACCCAAACCTTCGCGCGGGAATTCGCCGCTTTGGGACATGAGGTTCATATTTACGGGCCCGCATTTCCCGGCCACGTCGATGAGCCGCTTCCTTATCAAATCCACCGCTTTCCCTCCTGGTACCTCTTCTTTGACCCTGAGGACCGCTTGCCACGCCCGAACGCCGACAAAAAGTTGATTCGACAGTTCCTTGACCAGAAATTTGACATCGTCCACACCCAGACGCCTTTCACTTTAGGTCAGGCCGCCATCCCATGGGCCCGGCAATCGGGGGCCAAGGTGGTGCATACCTACCACACCCATTTCGCGGCATATATTGAACATTACCTTTGGTTTTTACCCACCAAGCCCATGATTGGATACGCCAAGCGCTTGAGCCGAAAGTACTGCGATTCCTGCGACATGATCGTCACCCCCTCCAGCGAAATGCGGAATGTGTTGTTGAGTTACGGCATTTCCAAAAGGGTTGAGGTGATTCCCACGGGCATTCAACTGAACCGTTTTGACGGGAGCGACCCCAAACGATTCCGCGAGACGAATGGCTACAAACCCGAGGATAAAATTCTGATGTTCATGGGCCGGGTGGCGGAGGAAAAGAACATCGACTTTTTGATCGATGTCTTTCGGGAGCTAATTCCCAAGGTTCCTCATTTGAAATTCCTGATCGCGGGAGCGGGCCCCGCCAAGGAACGGCTGGAAAAGAAAGTCCAGGACCTGAAGCTAACGGATACGGTTTGCTTCCCCGGTTATTTGACGGGCGAGAAATGGCGCGATTGCTACGCCGGTGTAGATTTATTCGTGTTCGCCTCGGTGACGGAGACCCAAGGTTTGGTGGTGACCGAAGCCATGGCCGCCGGTACCCCCGTGGTCGCTGTTGGTGAAATGGGTGTGAAAGACGTGATGGCCTCCGGCAAAGGGGGAACCGTTACCCGGTTGGATAAAAGGGAATTCTCCGATGCGGTCTTCCGTATGATGACCGATGGGGCTTTTTACGCGGTTAAAAAGGCCGAGACCCGGATCGAGGCTGAGAATTGGTCCTCGACCTCCATGGCCAAGAAGATGCTTTCGGCCTATGAACAGATCTTGAAAGCCTAAAAAATCGAACCATTCACCACGCAAACCGCATTTGATTCTTATCAATCATCTGAATTAACCTACATTTAAACCAGTCGCGTAGGTAATTCTCTAAAATGCGGGATTATTATTTGCTGAATTCAACCAGTAAGTGCAACACCTAGGCGAAAGACTTGCTCCGGCGTTTTGAAGCCAAGACACTTGCGGGGACGACCATTGAGAATCCGTTCCACGCGCCTGACTTGAGCTGGGGTTATGTTAGCAAAATCGGTTTTCTTCGGATAGAAGCGTCGAATCAAACCGTTGGTGTTTTCCACGGTGCCTTTTTCCCAACTGTGGAATGGCAGGCAGAAGAAAGACCTAGTGCCCAAAACGGCATTGACCTGGAGGTGTTCGACGTTCTCCGAGCCGTTGTCATAGGTGATGGTCCTGCGGAGTCCCTTGGAAAATTGACCGAGGCGACGATTGATAGCCATACGGGTATTTGACGCGGATTTCTGGGGCAGCCAAGCAAGTTTTACCAGTCGGCTCTTTCTTTCGACCATGACCAAGATAGAAGCTTTGCTCTGCCTGGAAATGATAGTGTCCATCTCCCAGTGGCCGTATTGGTCCCGTGCCTTGACGATGGCAGGGCGTTGGGTGATTGAAACGCGTTGTGGGATATGGCTTTTGCGGTGATTGTGGGAATGCCATCGCCGAAGTCGTTTTCGATGGGAGCGAGCCAAGAAGGGAATGAGATGCCGAGCTTTGCTATAGATGAACTGGTAGACGGCCTCGTGGGAAATGGAGATTTTGGATTTCTCCTGGTGAAGTTGACCGGCGATTTGTTCGGGTGAAAGACCTTGCCGAAGTTTACGCAAGACATACCGGCGCAGTTCGGGTTTCTTGAGCCGAAAGTGAGTTCGAGAGATCTGGTTGCGCAAGATGGCCCGATCGTGAGCCCTGGCAGGAAGATACCGGCCGGGACGTAAGGGAGGGGCGTTGCGCTTCAACTCTCGGGAAACGCTGGAAACATCACGGCCAAGGCGTTTGGCGATTTTTCGCAGGGAAAGGCCTTGAGCCTTCCAAATAGAGATTTTTTCACGTTCGGCTAACAATAGATGCCTGTAGGATTGTTTCATGAAACTTAGGATAACCCCCGGGTTCTGCCGGGCCTAAGTGTTGCACTTCGTTATTGAACTGGGGTTTTTGGTTTTTCTCCGCGTCTTTACGGTAAATTCTGGCAAGAAAGGTTTTCGTTGAAAATCGCCTTGGTTACCGACACCTACTTTCCCCGCATCAACGGTGTTTCCACTTCTACCCAAATCTTCGCCGAGGAATTTTCTAAATTGGGCCATGAGGTCCACATCTATGGTCCCCAGTTCCCCAACCATGTGGACCCAATCCAGCCCTACCACGTGCACCGCTTTCCCTCCTGGTATCTTTTTTTCGATCCCGAGGATCGATTACCCTGGCCCGCTTCCGACCCGAAGCTGGTCCGGCATTTCCACGACCAGAAATTCGACATTGTCCATACCCAAACCCCCTTTACCCTGGGAAAACCCGCCGTTCAATGGGCTCGCAAAACCGGGGCCAAGGTGGTCCATACCTACCACACCCTCTTCGCCGCTTATACGGAACATTACCTGTGGTTCCTTCCCAAGGCTTTCGGCATCTGGTACGCCAAGCATGCCAGCCGCACCTATTGCGATTCCTGCGACCTGGTCATTACCCCTTCCTCGGAAATGAGGGACGTTCTGCTCAGCTATAGGGTGACCAAGCCCATTGAGGTCATTCCGACCGGTATCCGCTTGGCGAGGTTCGAAGGGGTCAACCCCCAGCGTTTCCGCGATGCCATCGGCGTCTCAAAAAAAGAGAAGCTGCTCCTCTTCATGGGCCGGGTGGCGGAGGAAAAGAACATTGGGTTTTTGGTCGAAGTGTTTGAGGATTTGCTGATCAAAAACCAAAATCTCAGGTTCTTGATCGCCGGGGAAGGCGCCGCCAAGAGGAGATTGGAGCGCATGGTCGATGAGCTGCACCTCTCCAAATACGTTTTGTTCGTGGGTTATCTCACCCCTGAGGATTGGCGGGATTGCTACGCGGGGGCGGACCTGTTCGTTTTCGCTTCGGTGACCGAAACCCAAGGTCTGGTGATCAGCGAGGCCATGGCGGCCGATACCCCGGTAGTGGCGGTGGGGGAAATGGGCGTGAAGGACGTCATGGCTTCCGGCAAAGGAGGCTTAATGACCCGCTTGGATAAAAAAGAGTTCTCGGAAGCGGTTTGGAGGATGTTGACCGACGAGGCCTTCTACGCCCAAAAGAAAGCCGAAGCGCGTCCCGAAGCCGAAAAATGGTCCTCTACGACCATGGCCCAAAAGATGCTCGAGGCCTACGAGCGGATTTTGAAATAAAACCACGATCTCACCTCAGAGACCCAAGGATAAGGGTAAACCCTTAATTTGGTTTTCCCATTCTCATGCCTGGCTTACGATGGTGAAAAATTGTGGAGTTATACCCATCGCTTCTATAATGAGCCTTAAGGGCATCTCTCCATTGATTTCGTTTGTCGGCATTCGAGACGATTTTTCCTGGTGTCTCGGTGCCTCCGTGGTGAATGTTTTGATGTTCCCTTCAGGGGCTGGCCCATGTCTTATTTGGAACGATATCTCCATGGCGAATACAAGCAGGTGTGGGCGGAGCTGTTGGCCTTGGGCAAGATCGAGGACCCCGAAACCCGGAAAGACGCCGAGGCGGTTGCCACGGAGACCATGGAGCGGGTCCAAATTAATGTGGAACGCATCATTGATCGCTTGAAGGGCCTTCAGTACGAGTTCACCTATCCAAGCGAGATCTATTTCCCGCCCTCCGAGGATATTACCAAGAAGATCGGGGAGTTGGAGAAGCTGGCGGGTCCGGTCCCCCTTT
>CAVYSE010000011.1:0-548928 GCA_963771075.1 candidate division FCPU426 bacterium
AGGGGAAGGGGGTGTGACGAGGATCACCGAAGGTAGCCGAGGCCAGGGGGAAGGCTTTCCCCCCCAAAAAGGAAAAATTTTGCGGCTTATCTGAAATTCAATTATCAGTTCTTTTGGACTGGGACAGATTGGTCGGCGGACAGCACCGAAAACGATGCTGTCCGTTTTCTTTTTTAAGAATTTTTCCCAAGAAATTCACGGAATTAGAAGCGGATTCCTTGGCGGATATTGTGTTTTTATAGTTTATTGCCTTGCTTACTTTTGGGAAATTCTTTTGCCCCTGCTAGAATGCTGGACTAGGATTATTCGGTACTTAAGAGACCGGGAGAACTGTGTTGAAAGTGCTTGTCGGCGGAAAAATTGAAAGCAACTTTGAAGGCTTTTCACGGCTCATCGAAGTTTATGACGAACTGAAGACCTACGATTTCGAAGACATTGAAATAGATATGTCCCTCGTTGATTGGTTTGATGCGAATATGTGTTCGCCTTTTGGGGCTTTGCTCCACAAAATTTCCCACAACGTGAATAACGTTTCGTTGGTGCGCGTGCAGTCAAAAATTGAAAGTGTCCTCTCGAAAAATAAGTTCTTAAGTTATTATGGTCGTTCTCCAAAGGTGGACACTTGGGGCACTACCGTTGAATTCAAGCACTTTGATGAGAAAGATGAAAGCTACTTCGGGCATTACATTGAGGAAAGTTTGGTCGGAAAGGGATTGCCGACCATGACAAAAGTATTAATGCGGAAGTTTCGGGAGAGCTTGTTTGAGATTTTCAGCAACGCGATCATCCACTCAGGGACTAACCTCGGCATCTTTTCCTGCGGGCAATATTTTCCAGCTAAAAAAAGGTTCGATTTTTCCATTACTGATTTGGGGATTGGTTTTAAGGAGAATATAAAGCATAAAGCAAGGCTTGATCTTACGCCTGTCGAGGCTATTTCATGGGCCGTGGACGGAAGGAACACCACCAAAACCGGGCCGATTCCCGGAGGGCTGGGGTTGAAATTGCTCAAAGAGTTCATAGAAATGAACAAAGGCCGAATCCAAATCGCTTCGGATTCCGGCTATTGGCTATTGTATAATGGGGTTGTTTCAACTAAGGTTTTGCCGCACCCGTTCCCCGGTACGGTGGTCAATGTTGAGATCAATACGGCAGATAGAAAATCATACCGATTGAGTTCTGAAATTGACCCCGATGATATTTTTTGACGAAATACGAGGCGAAAATGGGAGACAGACAGCTTATGCGAATCAATGAGATCGTCGGAAGCCATCTAGGTGTGGCCTCGGAGGATGGACAAAAAGTACACGACCAAATCGCCAAGGCTTTGCGTGAAGACAGACCGGTGGAACTTTCATTTTTGAACATTGATGGATTGACTTCCGCTTTCCTTAATTCCGCCATCGGCCAACTTTATGGGGAATTTCCAACAGAGGAAATCCGCAAAAACCTTTCGGTGACTGAAATGCGGAAAGATGATATTGCGCTTTTAAAACGCGTTGTGGACACGGCAAAGGAATATTTCAAAGACCCTAAGCGGTTCGACCAAGCGAGGAAACAGGTTACAGGTTTATAAATGGGGAAAGCACATCCCATATCCTCCTACCGGTTTAAAGCAAGTGACAATTATTTTTTCGATGCAAATGTTTGGTTGGTCATTGACGGCCCTCAAGGTAATCCCAAAGACGCTAAGACAATCGCTTATTCATCCGCCCTCAAGGAAATTCTACGGCTAAATGCACCCATTTCGATTGATGTTTTGGTGCTCTCCGAGTTTATCAATCGCTATGCCCGGATAAGGTACACCAGTTCAAAATCGTCCATTGACTTTAAGCAATTCCGAAACAGCCCTGCTTTTAAGCCTATCGCGTTGGAAATTTCTTCTGCCGCCCGGCGGATCATAGCCATGAGCCGGAGGGTGGAAAGCCTTTTCCACTCGGTTGATATTCAAAAAGTTTTAGCCGACTACGAAAAGGGCGACTCCGATTTCAACGACACGATAATCGGCGAGCTTTGTAAATCCAATGGGATGATTCTGGTTACTCATGACGCTGACTTCAAAGCTAGCGGCCTTACTATCCTGACAGCTAATCGAAAACTTATTTAAACGACGTAATTATTTGAAACTCGATAAAGGGTTGGCAATTTTCGTCACATTAACCGGTGTCATATACGTGTCAAACTCGTCCATCGAAATCGGGTTTTGACCGTCGCCAAGTGTCCTTGACCGTCACCCATAAAAAAGGCCTCTGCCTGCCCTGGTCTTTAAAACCAGTGCAAACAAAGGCCTGTTCAATGCTGATGGGGACTATAAATTTTTACAACTTGCTCGCCGGAAAAGGCTTGAGTCTCTTGGGCTGATTTCGAGTCAGACGCATTCGACCACTCTGCCATCTCTCCGGGTCAAAACACTGTTATGTTTGTGGTTTCGCCTTGGTCAAAACCAGACACTTAAACTGAGATTGCCAAGTCATAAACGTCCCGCCATTCGCGGGCCATTCCTCGCAAGGACGATTAAACCACTACCTGAGAAAAAAACGGCGCATCCCCCTTGGGGACGCGCCGTTCAATTCGGTCCCTATTGTAAGGGAAAAAGGGGGTGTTTTGTCATCCGAGAAAACACGACAAGACTCGGGTGATGTTATGATAAGCGGGTTGTTCAACGCTTATTTTGGAGTCGGCTATGGCCAAACTTTCCCTGCAAACCTTGCCCCGGGATTACCGCAATCGCGGAATTCTTGAGAAAAAGGTTCCCCCCAACCCCTTCCAGCTTTTCCAGAAATGGTTTAAGGAGGCAATGAGGGCCCAAACCATGGACGTGACCGCTTTCACCTTGGCGACATGTTCAGAAAAGGGCAGGCCATCTTTGCGGACCCTTCTTTTGAAGGGTTTCGATACCCGGGGTTTTGTTTTTTATACCAATTATGAAAGCCTCAAGGGGCAAGAGATCGATAAAAATCCAGTGGGAAGCATGCTCTTTTACTGGGACGTCCTGGTGCGGCAAGTCCGTATCGAGGGGAAGATTCAAAAAGTTTCCGCGAAAGAATCGGACCAATATTTCGCCCTCAGGCCGCGGCTTAACCAGCTTTCCTCCTGGGCCTCAGTTCAAAGCCGGGTCATCCCGAACCGTAAATTTTTCGAGGACCGGATGGAACGTTACGACCGGGAGTTCAAGAACCGGCCCGTGCCCAGGCCTCCTCACTGGGGCGGATATGTTTTAGCCCCAAACGAATTTGAATTTTGGTTTGGACGGGCCAACCGGTTGCATGACCGGCTTCGTTATCGGCTGCGGCCAAACGGCAAGTGGTTAATGGACCGGCTTTCGCCTTAATTGAAAGGAAGGCCTGATAATTCACTAGAGACACGGAGACACCGAGAAAATCTTTTTTAGATGCTGGCAACATCGGAAATCAATCCTTGGGGATGCCTCTAGCAAAATCTCAAGTTATTAGAAGCTGACGATTCGCATGAAAGATTTCACACACATGAAAAATAAAATCGCCGACCTGCGCCGGGAATATAACCCCGAACCCGTTCCAAGGGGACGCCGGTTGAACCCTTTTCATTTTTCCAGGTATTGGTTCCAACAGGCCCTTCGGGGCTTGGCCGTGATGAAGCGCGAGTATGGAAAAGGTGGGTTGAAGGAAGAAACGGCTTCACCGAATCCCTTCCAGCTCTTCCAGCTTTGGTTCTCGGACGCTTTGAACGCCAGGTTACTCGATCCCAATGCCATGACCCTTTCCACCTTGGGCTTGGACGGAAGGCCCGCCTTGCGCACGGTTCTTTTAAAGGGTGTGGATCCAAAGGGATTCGTCTTCTTTACCAATTACGAAAGCCAAAAGGGAAGGGAATTGACCCGCCGGGGTGTGGCGGGGCTTTTGTTCTATTGGCCCGCCTTGGCCCGCCAGGTGCGAGTGGATGGGTGGGTGGCCCGGGTGAGCGCCCATGAATCCGACGCCTATTTTCAAAGCCGTCCCCGGGGGAGCCAAATTTCAGCCTGGGTATCCCGGCAAAGCCAAAGGGTTTCTGGCCGGCCCTTTCTTGAAGGGAAGATGGCCGACTATGAGGAAAAATTTAAGGGAAAAAAAGTACCCCGGCCTTCCTATTGGGGCGGGTTCAGGCTCATCCCCGACCGGTTCGAGTTCTGGAGCGGGAAACCCAACCGTCTTCATGACCGTTTGAGATATATCCGAAAAGGTACCCGGTGGTTTCGGGAAAGATTGTCCCCATAGTTTATGGCAAGAATAAGACATCTTTCACCACATGCCGACCTTCCATAAAGCATTTAGCGGTCGGTAAAGTTCCCTTTTTTTTGACCCCGTTGGGACAAATGGTAAAGGGATAGGGTTAAGAATAAGGGTAGGTTGTATTTTTTTGAAATGCGCCTTTGAGGTCCCGAAGGGACCTGTGGTAATAATGAGGACCCATGGAACAGACTAAAACCCGCGGTAAGTTGATGCAAACCGCCGGAATCCTCTTCACCCTCCTCCTTTTTTTCGCGGCGCTTTTTATCCTGCGCCGGGAAGTCAAGCTGAGCCATACGGACGACGTGGTTCATTACCTGCGCCAGATCCCCTACCAGCAATTTTTTATGGCCTTCCTATCCGCCATGGGCAGTTATTTCGCCCTCACCCTCTATGATTTCCTCGGGATAAAACATACCGGAAAAAAACTGGCCTATGGCAAAGCGGCCCTGACCTCCTTCATTGCCTACGCCTTCAGCCACAATATCGGGGGGTCCGTACTGATGGGCGGCGGCATCCGCTACCGCCTTTATTCCGCCTGGGGAATTACGGCGGGGGAAGCCGCGAAAATCGTGCTACTCTGCGCCATGACCTTTTGGGTCGGTTTTTTCACCATGGGAAGTGTCTTCTTTTTCCTGCAGCCGCCCGAATTGCCCCCTTCCATCCACTTGCCTTTCAATTCGGTTTTCTCGGCGGGGGTTTTCAGCCTTATTCTTATCACGATCTATCTTTGCGCCAGCATCCTGCTCAAACACACCTTGAGGCTGGGTAAGTGGGAATTCCCGCCTCCCTCCCTCGGCTTGGCCTTGGGCCAAATGGCCGTTGGGAGCCTGGATTGGATTTGCTCGGGAACGGCCCTCTATTTGTTGTTACCACCCAATTCCCTTTCGTTGCCTTCCTTCATGGCTATTTATTTGTTGGCTCAGATCGCGGGTTTTGCCAGTCAAATGCCGGGGGGATTGGGAATCTTGGAAACGGTCGTGATGCTTCTCCTTACCCCGGCCTTGAGGGCGCCGGATGTGCTGGGGGCGCTGCTGGCCTTTCGCCTTGTTTATTACCTGATCCCCTTTATCCTCGCGCTCATCACTTTCGCGGTCGTGGAGATCATCCGGAACCGCCAGGGGTTCACCCGGGCCCTCCAAATCATCAACCGTTGGATCCCCGATTTTGGCCCGCCGGTCTTCGCTTTTTTCACCTTCGCGGCGGGCGCGATGCTGCTCTTTTTCAATGTGACTCCCGAGCATCCCCGGCGAATCGTTTGGTTGGGCGAGTTTGTCCAGCTTCCCCTCATTGAGTTTTCCCATTTCATGGTGGGCCTGGTCGCGGCGGGGCTTCTCCTGACCGCCCGGGGCCTTCAAAAACGCCTGGTCGGCTCCCATACGACGGCGCTGGTCCTGTCGGGTTTGGGCGTCCTAGGATGCCTGTTCAAGGGTTTTGATTACCAGGAGAGCATCTTATTGTTGGTCTTGTTCCTCACCCTTTTGGCCACCCGTCCCCTCTTTCCCCGGAAGTCTTCCCTGGTCCAGCAAAAGTACCCGACGATTTGGGTGGCGGCCATTCTCTTCGTCTGGCTGGGTTCCATCTGGGTGGGTTTTTTTTCCTACCGGACGGTGGAGGAATATTCGATGGATCTATGGACGACCTTTGATCTTTCCTCCGATCCAGCCCGTTTTCTCCGTTCCACGATGGGAACCAGCATGGTACTGATCGTTTTCTCACTGATCGCGCTTTTTTCCACGACCCAACCTGAAACCGAATTGCCGGATGAGAAAACCCTGGGCCGGGTCAAGGATATATTGAAAAACACCCCTCGGGCCTCCTCCCTGTTGGCCCTGCTGGGGGACAAAGCCATCCTCTTCAATAAAAGGGAAGACACCTTTTTGATGTACGCCATCGAGGGAAAATGCTGGGTGACCCTGGGTGATCCGGTGGGTGCGGAAAAGGAAAGGGAGGACTTGGCATTGCGGTTTAAGGAGATTTGCCGGAAGAAGAAAGCCTGGGCCCTCTTTTACCTGGTTCACCCGGAACATTTCAACTTTTATCTCGACATGGGGCTGACCGTCTTAAAAGTCGCGGAAGCGGCAAGGGTCGACCTGGCGCAATTCAACCCGGAGACCCTTCCAAGCACCGAACTACGCGGAACTTACCAGCATTACAAGTCGAAAGAGGAGTTCAGTTTCGAGGTGTTGGAACCGCCCTACGAACCCTCCTTGATCGGGCAATTGAGAACTGTCTCTGAGAATTGGTTGACTCTCCGCAAGACAAGGGAAAAAGGTTTTTCCACCGGTTTTTTTAATCCGGCTTATCTCCAGCAATTTCCATTAGCTTTAGTCCGGGAAGAAGGCAGGATCACCGGGTTTGCCTGTCTTCGAATGGCCCCCGCCGCGGGTGAAGCGGCCTTGGATCTTTTACGCAGCGATTCGGAGGACAGGGCTCTTTTGGAGGATTACCTCACGATGGAGGCCATGGTTTGGTCCAAACAAAAGGGGATGAAGTGGTTCCACCTGGGGCATGCCTCCCTACCCAACCAGGCCCAAGGAGCCCTGGCGCCGTTCGAAAGCTGGATCCCTGGACTGCTATCGCCCCATTCCAAAGCCGACCAGGCCCTGGAGGCCCGGCGCCGGAGGGACCGGTATAATCCCGAGTGGATGCCACGCTACCTGGCCGCGCCCAGTGAGGTTCCCCTTTCCCTGGTCTTCGCCAATATCCACGCCTTGATCTCGCGCTGGGGTCAGATGGGATAATAAAACCAAATTCCAACGCAAAGACGCTAAGACGCCAAGAGAGGCTGAACCTTTGATTTTTAAAAAGACCCTTTTGGGATTGGGCCTGTTGATCGGGCTGGTTTTTTTCTCCGGTTGCGCGCCGGTGGGATATGAAATCAAGGGCAACGGCACCCAAGCCACACCGGAGGAAGCCATCCGGAACGCCGAGTATTACCTTCACACCAAACCTAACTGGAAAATCGACTGCTCGCATTTCGTCATGGCCTGCTACCATTCCCCCGAAATGGACCGTTTTTTCGAGAAATACAGCTACCTGAACAACAACCTGACCAAAGACCTGAGAATTTACCTGGAAAAGAAAAAAACGAGACGTCCGAAAGCCGCGGATATAAGGCCGGGGGACATCCTGATTTTCAACAAGACTTATGATAAAAACCATGACGGCCATATCGATGACAGGGATACGGATACCCATTGCGCCCTGGTGGAAAGCTTCAAGAACTGGCTGGTGACTTATATTGACGCCTCCGAGGACAGGAAACCTCCGCGCATCCACCGGCGCAAGTTCAGCTTTTATGGTGACAAGGACAATGAAACCGTGGCGCATGACCGGGCTACGGGAAGAAGAATCAGGGCGAGGGAAACTTTTAGCGCGGCTTTCGGAGCACCCTGACGTAGAGAAAATTCCTTATGAAGACAATCTATTAGGGCATAGGAAGAATCGGCGGGGTGTCCACGATGGGGAGCCGGAGTGGACAATAAAAGTTTAGACCTTCCTGGTTGATTCCCAATAGAATATGTAGCCTTGTGTCGGGAAGTTCATTTCAAAAAGGGATTGATCCATGATTCATGTCGTTCTCATTGAGCCGGAAATACCCTGGAATACGGGCAACATTGGGCGCACCTGCCTGGGGGCGGGGGCCGAACTGCACCTGGTGGGACGGTTGGGTTTCCATTTAGACGAGAAAGAGCTCCAAAGGGCGGGCCTGGATTATTGGGAAAAGGTCAATCCCCATCGCTATCCGACCTGGGACAAATTCCTCGATAAACTTGACCCGGCCCTTCCGATCATGTTCCTTTCCACGAAAGGTTCCCGGGTTTACTGGGATGCGGATTTTTCCCGTGGGGCCTACCTGATTTTCGGCAAGGAAACGGCGGGATTGCCTAAGGATTTTTACGAGATCTACAAGGACCAAATGTACCGGATCCCACAGGCGGACGACTCCATCCGCAGCCTAAACCTTTCAACTTCAGTGGGGATTGTCCTTTATGAGGCCGTCCGGCAGAACCAGTTCCAGCTCGACCCCCTCAAATAGGTTTTTCTTGGAGGCCTCCCGGCCCCCTGGATATGATGGGCCCATGCCCAATCTCCCCATTCATCTGGTTGTGGCCACCCCTTGTTACGGGGGCCAGGTCACGGCCATTTACACCAACTCCCTCCTAAAGTTGAAAGACGCCTGCCACGGGAGGGGGGAAATTGATTTACAGGTAAAAATGTTGTTTGGGGATGCCCTTATTCCCCGGGCGAGGCAGGATCTCGTGGCGCAGTTTTTGGAAACCGAGAACGCAACCCATCTTCTCTTTATCGACGCGGATATCGGCTTTGAGCCGGACCAGGTGTTTCGCCTCCTCCAATTCAACGCAGACGTGGCGGCGGGGGTCTATCCGGCCAAGGTGATCAATTGGCCCCGGGTGGCCGCCCAAGCCAAGGCGGGCTTGGGCCGAATCGAGTCCGCCGCCCTGTCCTACGTGGTGGGGGCGGAGAACCCGGAAAAAATAGAGGTTAAGGGGGGCTTCGCCAAGGTGCGCTACGCCGGAACGGGATTCATGCTGGTCAAAAAGTCTGTCCTATTGGCGATGATCGAAAAGTATCCACGTCTCAAGTATTCCAACCAGTTCAGCGCCAAGGAAGTGGGGAAGCAAAGAAATTTTCTTTTCGCGCTCTTTAATTGCATCCTGGATGAGGAGACCGGGGTTTATTTAAGCGAGGATTTCAGCTTTTGCCGGCGTTGGACCGACATGGGCGGCGAGATTTGGGTGGACCTGCAAAGCCGCTTGGACCACATGGGGTCCATGGTTTTTCAAGGAGATCTTTCCACGCAGTTTCCTAATCTTCCTTAAAACATCAAATTCTCACCACAGAGACACGGAGCCACAGAGAAAAGATTTATTTTTAACGCTAACAAAACCGAAATAACATTTTTTACTCTGAGTCTCTGTGCCTCTGTGGTGGGATATTCGTTTTGTTTTATGTAAAAAGTTAACCTTGCGGGGTTGATAGTCGCTTGTCTTTTCCCCCAAGCTAGGGACCATGAATTCCTTCATGCACACCAATCGGCTCATTCAGGAAAAAAGCCCCTACTTGCTTCAGCACGCCCACAACCCGGTGGACTGGTACCCCTGGGGTGAAGAGGCTTTTGAGCAGGCGAAGAAGGAAAACAAGCCCATCTTCCTTTCCATCGGTTACTCCACTTGCCACTGGTGCCACGTGATGGAGCGGGAAAGTTTCGAGAACGAAGCCACCGCCCAGATCATGAACGAGCATTTCGTGTGCATCAAGGTGGACCGGGAAGAACGCCCGGACGTGGACCAGATCTACATGAACGCGGTGATGATGCTCACCGGCCAGGGGGGATGGCCTTTGAACCTGTTCCTGACCCCGGATCTCAAGCCCTTTTATGGGGGAACCTATTTCGCGCCCGACGGCCGCTACGGCCGGCCTGGATTTCCCTCGGTTCTGGAGGATGTCAGCCGGGCCTGGAAACATAAGCCGGAGGAAGTGGAAAAGGCGGGACAACAGCTCTCTTCCATCATCCAAAACGTCTCTCCGGCAACCCCGGGCGGGCCCTTGAAGGCCGAAATACTCGCCCAGGCGCGGAATGAATTGGAGCGGGGTTTCGACCCGAGGGATGGCGGGTTCCGGGGCGCTCCCAAGTTCCCGCCCGCGATGGCGATTCAATTTCTGCTCAGGTTGTACCGAAAAACGGATGAAAAAGGGATCCTACCCCTAGTGGAAGTGACACTCGACAAAATGTGCCAGGGCGGGATTTACGACCAGTTGGGCGGGGGTTTTTCCCGCTATTCCACCGACGACCAATGGCTGATTCCCCATTTCGAGAAGATGCTCTACGACAACGCCCTTCTCGCCCGTGCCTACCTGGAGGCCTACCAGGTGACGGGCAAAGAAGAATATGCCCGGGTGGCAAGGGAAGTTTTCACCTACTTATTCCGGGACATGACCAGTCCGGAAGGGGCCTTTTACAGCGCCGAGGACGCTGATAGCGAGGGCGAGGAAGGGAAGTTTTATGTTTGGACTCCCGCCGAACTAAAAAAAATCCTCGGTGAAGCCGATGGGATGGCATTTGGCGGGATCTATGGGGTGACGGAAGCTGGAAATTTCGAGGGCCATAACATCCTTCATCTGAAAGGGAGCCTTCCCGAATCCCTCCGGAAGCTAGGAAAGGATGAAAAGTGGCTGGAACAAGCGCGGAACAAAGTTTTGGGGGAAAGGATTAAGCGAGTCCGCCCGCATTTGGACGACAAGATCCTCACGGCATGGAACAGCTTGATGATCTCCTCCCTCGCTTACGGTTACCAGGTTCTGGGTGAGGTCGCCTACCTGAAGGCCGCCCAAAAGGCTTCTGATTTTATTGAAAGGAATCTTTTCAAGGAGGGTCGGCTATTGGCCTCCTACCGGCATGGACCGTCCGACATTCAGGGTTACATTGACGATTACTCCTTTTTCCAGGCCGCCCAACTAGACCTATACGAAAGCACTTTCGACCTGGCCTATTTGAAAAAGGCCGTCTTTTTGGAAAAAGAAATGGGCAGGCTTTTTTGGGACGAGAAACACGGCGGATATTTTTTCACCGGCTTGGATCAAAAGGACGCCCACCGCCTCCTCGCCCGCACCAAGGATTCCCATGACGGGGTGATCCCCTCAGGGAATTCGGTGGCGGCCTTGAGCCTTTTTCGATTAGCCGAATTCACAGGGCAAAAGGAATATCGGGACCGCGCGGACTCAATCTTTAGGGCTTTCTCAAACCTTTTGGATAGGGGCGCCTCCAATTTCCCGATGATGCTTCAGGCATTCCAATTTGACCTTTATGGACCCGTGGAAATTTTCGTGGTGGGGCCCCAAAGCGCGTCCCAAAATATTTTAAAACTCATCTGGAACGCTTATTTGCCGGAAAAAGTGCTGGCTTTTGCCGAAGAAGGCCAAATGAAGGATTTAAGGGCCTTGATCCCTTGGCTGGAGGGTCGTTTAACCCAAGGTGGAAAAACGACTGTCTACGTTTGCCAGAATTACCAATGCCGACTTCCCGTAACCGACCCAATAGAATTAATGAAGCTTTTACACATCCATGAACCGTCAAATGAGATGTTGTAAGCAGTAAACCGATCCAGGTCATAACCCGGGTCCACTTTAAGGAGGGATTTTATGGTTCGTAAAATTTTCGCCTTTGGATTGATGCTGGGATTTTTAGCATTCTTGGCCGCAGCTTCTCCCGCCAGTGCCGGGGAAAAGTACCCGAATCTGGACAAGGCGATCAGGGCCTTGAAAGCGGCGGAGGGTGATTTGAACAAGGCTCCCCATGATTTCGGTGGGCATAAAGCGGATGCCTTGGCCGCTTGTGAGGAAGCTATCAAGCAGTTGGGATTGGCCAAACAGTTCCGGAATGACGTCAATGCCATGAAGAAAAACGAAGCTCAGCAGGCCCATTAATCGGTTCTTAATCAACCGATTCGGTGGACCACCCAGCGATGGGTTCAGGAGAACAAAAAAGGCGGCCTTCGGGCCGCCTTTTTTGTTTATTTATCAATGCATTAAGAAAATTAGCTTTACCTTTTAATCTTAAAAATTAAAATTAGGTCCCCTTTGGGGTAAACCTATTTTTGATTAAGGAGAATGTATGAGATTTTTATCCTTGGCCTTGATCCTGATTTCCTTTGCGGCTCCCTGTTTCTTGCGGGCGCAAGACGCCAAAACCAGCGCCGATGCCAGCGCGCCCGCTTCCGCCGGAACGGTAGTCCCAGCCGCCGTGGCCGCTTCCCCGGCCGCCACGGATGTTTGGACAAAGCAAATCATCACCAGCCTGACCTTGAACCAAGGATCCTTCACGAATTGGGCGCAGGGCGGGGCCAACTTCATTTCCTGGCAGGCGGGTTTCAACGGGAAGTTGGAAGAAAACAACCCATCCATCGATTGGCTCAACACGCTGAAAATGCAATATGGGCTGACCTACTCGGATAACCAAGGCACCCAAATCACCGCGGATACGATCGACTTGGAAAGCGTGTTTTCGGTGAAGGTCTGGCCCCAAGTGAGTCCCTATGCCTCCTTTTCCGCCCAAAGCCAGTTTGGCGCGGGTTACAACTATTCGGCGAGCCCGGCGGCTCAAAATTCCGACTTCATGGACCCGGGGTATTTCACGGAGGGCGCGGGGCTGAAATACACACCGGGCGCGGTATTCAATACCCGCCTGGGGTTGGCCGTGAAGGAAACCGTCGCCAGTGTTTACGAAAACCCATACACCCTGAACCCAACCACCGGCCAGATCCAAAATGTCCTGACGGAAGTGGGTCTCGATTCCGTCTCCGAGTTGAGCTGGAAATTCGCGAACAACTCGAATTGGGACTCAAAACTCGACATGTTTTGGAACGGGGACGCCTTAAACTATACCGTCCTGGAATGGGACAACACCCTTGCCCTGGGCGTTTCCAAAATCATCAGCGTCAACTTTGAGAATGACTACCGGTACGACTATAAGGTCTATCAGGGAGTGCAGATCAAGGAAACGGTGGGTATCGGTTTCGCCTATAGCTTGCTGTAAAACTGGATTCAAGATTAAGGAGAAAAACATGGGAATCATGAAAGAATTCAAGGAATTCGCGGTGAAGGGGAATATGGTCGACCTGGCGGTCGGTATCATCATCGGGGGAGCGTTCGGGAAGGTCGTTTCCTCCATCGTTTCCGACGTCCTCATGCCTCCCCTGGGTTACCTGATCGGCGGGATTAATTTCACCGACATTAAGATCCACCTGAAAGCGCCCGCGATCGACCTGGCGGGAAAGGCGGCCCAAGAGGTGACGATCAACATCGGCAATTTTATCCAGTCGATGGTGGATTTCGGGATCGTGGCTTTCGCGGTCTTTCTCCTGGTCAAGGGAATCAACCGGTTGCACCAGAAAGAGGCCGAGGCGCCAGTGGCTCCGCCGCCTCCCACGAAACAAGAGGAGTTGCTGGGAGAAATTCGCGATTTGTTGAAGAAGTAACCGGCACACCGTAACAAACCAAAATCTTTCAGCTTTTATTAGGACTAAAAGGGAAGCTTATGAAAGCTTCCCTTTTTTTTGTCGAGGCCCATTGCCTGACCCGCATCATAAGTAAGTTCCTTCTCCCGGTTGTAAAACTATGTTTCCGCCATTCTTGTCGGGGGTTAGGAATGAAAGAATTTAAAAACTTCGCCTTGCGGGGCAATTTATTGGACCTGGTGGTCGGCATCGCGTTGGCTGGGGGTTTGGTGAAACTCAGCAGCGCCTTGGTGGCGGATGTGGTCATGCCCTTATTGGGCGGGGCAAACCTTGGATCTCCCGGCGCTTTATCGCAGGGAACCGACTTTCATACGGCCCATCTTTTCCAAGCATTCGTTGATTTTGCGTTTTTGTCCCTCATCCTCTATCTTCTTTTCCGTTTTGTTCACCGTCTGCGCAAGGCTTCCCCGGCGCATATAAGTGTCATGGCCCGCCAGGAACAACTCTTAACTGAAATCCGGGACCTGTTGAAAAAACAGTAAGGTCCTCTCCTTTCGATCTGCCTTCCGGATGGCTCCGTCCCTTCCAATTGGGGTGGCAGCCCCATTAAGATGGGCGCCATTGGCGATGATCCCATCTTCCGTCGGGGAGGGTTTGATGAAGTCGGTGGATATGCGGTTGGAGCGCGCGCAAAGCAGGTTCCTTTGGGCAACCCTTTCGCTTCCCCCGGAAAACCGATATCCGCTTATCGTCATGGCCCATGGTTTTCTAGGGTTCAAGGATTGGGCTTTTTTCCCGTGGCTGGCAGAGTATTTCAACCAGGCGGGTTTCCCCGTCCTGCGTTTTAACTTTTCGGGTTCCGGCATGGGCCCGGCCAAGGATGGGCCCTTCACTGAGCTGGAGGCCTTTCAGGAAGATAGCATCTCCAAACAGGTCGAGGATTTGCGCTACGTCGCTTCCGCGGCGGTGCAGGGCGCCCTCCACCCCGACTTTCCCCCTCAAGTGAAGGTTTTCCTGTGGGGTCATTCCAGGGGCGCGGGTGTTTGCCTTTTATCCGGAACACAGGTTCCCGAGACGGCGGGGATCGCCTGTTGGGCTCCCATCGCCCGGGTTAACCGTTATTTTTATGAAGCTAAACAAGCCTGGCGAAGGGATGGCCTCTATCCCGTGGAAAGCAACCGCACGGGGCAAAAGTTGGGCTATGGGGTAGGATTTCTCGAGGATTTGGAAGTCTGGGGAAGGGAAGGGGATGTGCCTACTTTCTTGCACCATCTGAACGCGCCTGTCTTGCTCCTGCATGGCTCGGAGGATTCCAGCGTTCCACCGGAGGAATCGGAAAGTTTGGCCGCGGTCAAACCGGAGGCCCAATTAGCGATCCTGGCGGGGGCAGACCACAAGTTCAACAGCGCCCACCCCTTTCTTCATCCCTCGGGAGTATTGGTGGAGGCGGCCCAGAAGACGGTACGGTTTTATGAGGGATCACTGGTTTGATTCCCGCCCAATCCACCCGCCCTTCGGTAACCAAGATCGGGAAGGTCCATGCCCTTTTGGGTTATCCGAACGCATTTCGGTTGGAAGATTTTCCGGGTTTTTCCCTGAAGGACTTAAGAAATCTTGAGCGCTATTATTCCACCCAAAGAACCCGCCATCGCCTGCCTGAGAAGAAGGTGGGTTGGCAAACCGCCGAAAGCCAAAGGGTGAGGTTTGAGGCCCTGGTTTCGGTCGAACCCCTTGCCGGTTTAAAAATTCTCGATTTGGGCTGCGGCCTGGGGGGGTTTTACGGCTTCCTGAGGGAAAGGGAAATTCCAATTGATTACACCGGTATCGATCTTTTTCCCCCTTTGGTCGCGGAGGCCCGCAAGCTTAATCCCGGAATCCGGATCGTGTCCCGCGTCCTATTGGCACAGCCCTTCCCCACCCGAAGCTTTGACTATGTTTTCCTTTCGGGGGTTTTCAATGTGCGGGTCCGGGACAATTGGCAATACATGCGGGCCCTTTTGCGGGAGGCCCTGAAAGAATCCCGACGGGGAGTGGGGTTCAACGTCTTAAACGCCGATGCGGATTTGCGGGAGGCGGACCGGTTCGGGGCCAATCCCCGGGAGCTCGTTTCCTTTTGCCGCAGGCTGGGACCATCGCGGGTACAGTTGATGGACCACTACCATCCTTTGGACCTGACGGTTTTTCTTTTCAAGTAAAAGATGTTCCGGATGAACCGGGGTTTTCCCTCTCTTGAATGTTTTTCCCACCCGCTTAATTCTCCAAATTAACTAGAAATAAGGGGTGTTCATCCCCTACACTCGGTTTCATGAAACTTGGCGCGCCCAAACGAATCATTTCCTTGGCCCAGCCCATTACGGACATCCTGGATTACATGGGCTTGTCAGAAAAGGTCACGACCCTCAAGGAATATTACGAGGAATTCCCAATCCAATCCGATCGCCAAAAACCGGAATATTGGTTTTCCATGGCGGTGGGCCGGGCCGTCAGCCAAAAAGCCGACCTGGTGATCACCCTTTCCCTGGCCCAGCAGGATCTCCATAAACGATTTAAGGAACATGGCATTCCGGTCCTTCACTTGGACCCGCGATCCCTGCGGGACGTGGAGGATTTGTTTTACCAAATCGGGAAAGCGGTCGGGGAGCAGGATCGGGGACGGGAACTGGGGCGCGATTTTTCCGGTGGAATCACCGCCTTAAAAGAGAAGATACCCCTGAACGCCTACCGCCCCAAACTTTACTGCGAGGAATGGAACAAACCGCCTTCTGTCGCCGGGGGTTGGTGGCCCGATTTGATGGCCGACCTGGGCGCGCATTATTTTCCCATTTTGCCCAGGGAAATCAGCCGGGAAGTCCGAATCCAGGAAGTGATCCGGTTTGATCCCGAAATTATCGTCTTTTCCATTTATGGCCAGGGATTGGAATTTGATCCTTCCGAGGCCCTCAAGCGGATTGGCTGGGAAGACTTGTTCGCGGTCCGGAAAAGGAAAATTTTCACCGTGGATTCGTCTCTTTTAAATTATCCGGGACCCCGTTTAATCGAGGGGGCCAAGGTAATCCAATCCATCGTAGGAGAGTGTTTTTGGGGCTGGCCCCTGGTGGACCCGGAACAGGCCCGGCGGGTGACCACTTAAGCCTCGTTGGTTAGCTATATTGAATCAATCCTATATTAGGGAACGATTCACCTGGCCAAGGGCGGTTTGAATTGGTTTTGTTTGCAGTTTTTATTACTTTCCCTCCCTTTTTAAAGCGAACCTGTTTTTCCTAATCTTCGCAGGAAAAGATATAATTCCACCCACGATGGAATTATCCATATGATTATGTTTAGTATTTTAAATGAAATTACAGGCCCCCGGACGGGCCGGGTCAAGAATGGGAGCGGACATGCCAGAAAATAATACGGCCATTCCCGAGCCGGAAAAGGGCTCATATCAAATTCCAAGTTCCAAGGAACTTTACGAGTTTTTCAACCAATTCCTAATCCGATGGGCTAATTTGACGGGGGAATACATCTCCTGGCAACAGGAAACCCTTCTTCCGATGGGATTGGAGGAGGGGATCCTATTTTCCGAACCCACAACGGGGCTTTTGATCCTTCGAGCCACGGAAAACTTCAGGCGTTATCTCCTGAATGAGTTCGAACGCAAGCAAAAAGACGAACATCCCTACAAGGGCGAAATATTCATGGAGATGACGGTCCTCTTTTGGCACCTATTCGCCAAAAAGTATTTTCAATTAGATAGTCGAAAAATGACCCCCGCGATCCTGCGTACCTCGATCCCCGCTGATTGGCCGGACCGAGAACCGCAAGCCGCATCCCTCATCATGGTCAAGGGAAACGCTCTCGAATTAAGGCTTTGGATCGGGTTGGAACAGAGGGATATCTTGCGTTTCCGCCATGTCTAACGCTGATCCCAACCGGGTCAATTCCTACCCCGCCCTTTTGCTAAAATGGTTACCCCTGGAGTTGAATTTCCAAGGATACCGCCCTCTCAGGACCAACCGATGAGCCCCATACCCGCCGATTTTTCCCGTGTTTTGCCCATGAAAACCCATGCTTTCATTGACCCGAAATTTCAAAAGATCTTTCAAGAGGGGCCCATCCCCATGTTGATCACCGAAAACCGCCAAATCGTGGCGGTGAACCGGGCCTTCACCCTCTTGCTGGGATATACCCCCGAGGAATTCCTGGGGCGAAGGATGTCGCAATGGGTTCTTCCGGCGGACCGGGAAGAGAGTGATCGCCAAGGCCAGGCCCTCGCGGAGGGAAAGATCTCGGGTTTCCGCATGAGAAAGCGGTATTTGCGCAAGGACGGCCAGGTGATATGGGGTGATGTCACCGTGACACTCCTGCCGGGCGACGGTACGGGGCCTAGCATCGCTATTTCCATGATTGAGAATATCACCGAGCGAAAAATGGCTGAGGAGGCGCTTCTCCGCTCGGAGGCCGATTTAAGGTCGGTCTTCAATAGCGGGTCCCAGGGGATGGTTCTCCTTGGGCCCGATGGGACGCTGCGCGATTACAATCGAAACGCCCAAAGGATGATCCAAGAGTTATTGAACGCCGCCTTTGAGAAGGGACGGCCATTCCGGAATTTTGTTCCTTCCGAGCTATTATCCGATTTCGACGAGAAATTCGAAAAAGCGCTCCAGGGCGAATATGTTTTGGCGGAACGGGGAATTAAAACAACCACGGGGCAGGAATCCTGGATGGAGTTCACCTATAACCCCGTCTTGGACGATTCAGGCGAGGTTATTTCCGTCTGCATGACCGCCAATCCCGTCGATGAGAGGCGTCGGGCCATGGAAGCCCTGCGGGAAAGCGAGGAACGCTACCGGAGATTGGTGGAGTTTTCACCGGAAGCGGTGCTGGTCCATTCGGAGGGAAAAATCCTCTACGCCAACCCCGCCTGTTTGGAAGGGCTGAAAGCCCCCTCCCTGGAACACTTGACGGGCCGGCCTATCCTCGAGTTTATCCATCCCGACTACCGGGAGCTCACCCTTTCCCGCGTATCCCGGATCTTGGAAAAAAAAGAATCCAATGAATGGGTCGAGCAAAAAATGCTTTCCCTGGACGGTGAAATCCTGGAGGTGGAAACCAAGGGAACGCCATTCAATTACCTGGGGCGTCCCGCGGTCTTGACCCTGGTCCGGGATATTCGCGACCGAAAGAGAAACCAGGCGACGATCCTCCGCTATGAGCGCCTCGCGGCGATAGGCCAGGTCATCGCGGGCATCGCCCATGAAATCCGAACCCCCCTTTCCATCGTGGGCGCCACCGCCCAATCGTTGCGCGGGAAAGGGG
Organism: candidate division FCPU426 bacterium; assembly: GCA_963771075.1. Taxonomy (GTDB): domain Bacteria; phylum Oederibacteriota; class Muellerivitia; order Muellerivitales; family Muellerivitaceae; genus CAVTWJ01. Next base: position 18,527 of record CAVYSE010000011.1, read on the forward strand.
AGGAAAAAGGGGAATGGATCCAGGAAACGGAAACCCTTCTCGCGCAGACCGAACGGCTACGCCGGTTCTTTGACGATATCCTGGATTACTCCAAGGAAATGTCGATCAAAAAGGAAAAGCGTTCCTTACGCGGTATCGTGGAACAGGCCTTGTCGACCGCCCGATCCCAGGCGCCCTCCCCTGAGCAGGTGGAAATCATGTGGGATTGGGACGCCAAGACGCCCCTCCTCGCGGTGGATGGCCTCCGTTTAGAACAGGTTTTGTTCAACCTGATCCTCAACGCATTTCAGGCGCTTAAAAAAGGAGGGAACCTCCTCTTGGCGTCTCATATCCAGACGGGATGGGTGCTTTTGGAAATCCGGGACGATGGGATCGGAATCCCCGAAAACGTTCTTCCCAGGATGTTCGAACCCTTTTTTACGACAAAAAAACAGGGAACCGGTTTGGGCCTTCCCATCAGCCAAAAAATCGTGGAGGCGCATGGAGGCCGTATTGAGGTGAGAAACCTACGGCCCCATGGGACCTGTTTTACGCTCTTTCTGCCCCAGGCCGATTAGGCTTCATACCTTTAAAAATGTTTATACTTTACTAAAACGTTTTATTTTTTTATTCTTGGTCCGTTGTGGAAGCGGTTTCAAAGAGGCTGAATATGGTCCATTCCAGTGTCCTTTATAAATCCCTGATTTTATTCCTCTTGGTTCTGTTTTCATTTTCCCAGGTTCAAGCGACGGTAGCTTTCGCCAATATTTTCACCAACAACATGATCCTTCAAAGAAATAGCCCCGTTAACATCTATGGAACCGCCTCGCCCGGTGAACCGATGACGGTAACCTTTGGCACCCAAAGCGTCACGGGAATCGCCAATTCCTCAGGCTCATGGGCAGTCACCCTATCCTCACTTACCTCCAATGCAATCGGGCAATCCCTTGCGGTCCAGGGACCCAGTAATACGGTCACTTACACGAATGTGGTCGTAGGCGATGTTTACCTGTGTTCGGGACAATCCAATATGGATGATGTTTACCTGTCCGAATGCACCCCGAACGGGTCGACCGACGCGGCCAATGCCAATTATCCAAACATCCGCATGCTTCATATCGCGGATTCAATCCAGCAATACCCCTTGGCGGATATCCCCCTCAATAGCTGGTTTACCTGCACTACCGCCAATACCTCGAATGTGGGGAATTTTTCGGGTTTAGCCTTTTATATCGGCCGAGATTTGTACCAACAGGAGAACGTGCCCATTGGCCTGATCCAATCCGCGTTTGGAGGGATGCCGGCCGAGTCCTTCCTAAGCCAGCAAGCCCTATTGTCCGATCCCATTCTTTACCCGGCCGCTGTTTCCTTTGAGTCAGGGTTTACTTCCAGTACGTCGACGCCTTGGCCCACGGGGGTTTATAACGGAATGATCGCGCCTCTTACCTCGTTCACCCTGAACGGCGTATTTTGGGACCAGGGAGAGTCGAATGAGGGATCACCTGGAATCCTTCCGGCCGAGGAATACGCCTATTTGCTTCCCGAAGTGATCAAGGATTGGAGGATGAAATGGAACAGCCAGCTTCCTTTTTTCATCGTCCAATTGCAGAACATTGGAAATATGGAAGTCACCGAAACCAGCCCAACCACTCTCTGCACCTATTGGCCGGGCGCTTACGGCACGGGGCCCAATTATCCCATCGCCAGCGTCGGGATCGCCGACGTGCGCTGGGGCCAGTTCAACGCCCTCAAGATGCCTTTTACGGGAATGAGCGTGAATTTCGACATGAACGGCGATCCCCTCGATTGCAACACGACTAATTCCTACCACCCGAAGAACAAGGAAGATTTCGCGGCCCGTTTGGTCCCTTGGGCCATGGACAAAATTTACAACAACTCCCTTCCTCTATCCTTCACCGGCCCCCTCTATCAGTCCTACACCACCGTTGGTTCATCGATCGTTATCCAATTTACCTTCCCCAACGGCAACGGCGCTTCCGGTTTTGCCACAAGTGATGGAAACCCGGTGACGGGATTTCAAATCGCGCCTGGGGGATCGGACCCCGATTCCACAAGCTGGGTTTTTGCTTCCGCCACAACCGTGGGAAGCACCGTGGTCGTCAGCAGCCCATCGGTCCCGGCTCCTGGGATGGTACGTTACGCCTGGGGTTGGGACCCGGTGGACCCCAACGGACCCGTGGCCAACCTCACCGACGTCAATGGATACCTGGCTTCCCCATTCGAAACCGTGAATTATTCCGACATGACGGTTCTTGGCCCGGGTTCGGTCACGATCCAAGATTTAAACCTAACCCCCTTAACCACCAACGGAACTGATTTTGCAACGGTGGGCTACAGCCAGCCGATGACAGAGACTTTTACCATTGCCAACGCTTCCGATGCCTTGGCTTCCCTTAGCCTGACGGGCCTGGCCGACGGAGGTACCAGCCTGGTACGCCTTACCGGGCCCAATTCGTCCGAATTTTCCGTTGTTTCCCAGCCCTTGGCCAGTGCCTTGGCGGTGGGAGGAACCACGACTTTCCAAGTGGCATTTCAGCCTGTTTCAACGGGGTTGGCCCAAGCCATCCTCCAGATTCCAAACAATACCCCGCATAAGACACCCTATACCGTCTATCTCCAGGGTACGGGCAAGGACGACCGGACTCCCACCTTTACCCCGACGGGAACCTGGTACACATCCACCTCAACCATGACCCCAACCCCGACCAATACCTTGACCCCGACCGTCACTCCTAATATCGCGGTCAGCATGATCGATGATTTTGAGGAGAATAATTTGGGAAACGCGGCCACCCGAACCAACCTTTGGGGCCAGCCTTGGGGGGCCTTCCTGGGCCCGTCCGGCAACTCGACCTCCATCAACGTTTCCTATTTCAGCCCGGGCGCCGCCAACACCAGCACTTCCGTCAGTATCTATGGAAACCTGGCTTCAGGTGGGTACTGTAATTACCTGACCTACCTGAAATCCGGGTCGGCGGCCTATAACGCGGTCGCCGCGGGGTATACCGGAATCCAATTCTATATTTATGGGGACGTGACCGGGCATACCTACCGTGCCCAGATCATGAGCGCGAGCATTACCACGGGGGATTATCTGGGCCAAAACGTGGTTGTGCAGGCGGACGGTCAATGGCATTTGATCCAAATACCCTTTTCCACCATGACCCAGGCGGGTTGGGGCACCCAAACGGGTCTTCCTCCCACTGGCACCGATATGACCGGGGTAAAATTCGACGTCGTCAGCCCTACCGCCGGGGCCTATTACTTCCTTTTAGACCAGGTCTCTCTGTATGGACCCGTGCCTACCTCCACCTACACGCCTACCATCAGTCCCACTTTTACACCGACCCCCTCGGGAACCTGGTTTACCTCCACCTATACCATCACTTCCACGCCAACCATCACCTTTACCCCCACCGCAAGCCTCACTCCCACCCTAAGCCCCACTCCCGCGGGAACGGATAACACGGTCTATAATTTCGAGGATGGAACCGTCATGGGATGGAGTTACGTGAATAATCAGGCCATCGCCACCCAAAATACCGGGGGTATTTTTTACCTGGGAAGCCACTCCCTGGCGGTAAGCCTGAATGTCACGGCGCCCGCCACCGATTCGGAGTTTGGGGCACAACCGGTCACATCCGTCGCCTCGAACTTGACGGGTAAGTTCGTGATCGCCCACCTCTGGGTGCCGTCCACTTTTCCGACGTCCAGTACAGCTGACATTTACCTTAAAAGCGGTGCCGCTTGGGGTTGGCAAACGGGGCCAACCGTAACCCTCACCCCAGGGGCTTGGAATACGCTCACTTTAAATCCCGCTGTGCCGTTTAACGCGGCCGGTACCTCCGATATCACGAATGTCCAAGGGATAGGTGTGCAAATATTTGCAAGCGCCGCCTGGGCAGGAACGATTTACTTGGATTCGGTTGATATCCTCTCCGGCACCCCGACTCCCACGACCACACCCCTGAACACCGCGACTCCCCCGCCCACGGCCACGCCGACGATCACACCCACCTTTGCCACCCCTACCCCCAACCTGACTTTCACGCCTTCCCCCACGGGCACCCCAACCCAGACCCAATCTCCCACCCCAACCTTTACACCGATCCAAAATGTCGATCGGCCCTTTCCCAACCCCAATAATGGCTCTTCGCCCTTGTTTATTTACCATAACTTGACCCAGCCCGCGGATAGGGTAAGTTTCAAGGTCTATACACTTTCATTCCGAAAAATCTATGAGGATGATTCGCTACCGACGGCCGCTGGCCAGTTCGGATACACCTTGGATTGGAATAAATCGGGTTTAAGTCTGTCCAATGGGCTTTATTATTTCGTCATCGTGGAGAAGCGCTCGTCGAGGGAAACTCAGACCGTCTTGAAAGAGTTGATCATTCGGTAGTGCGCCAACCCGAAGGGTTTTTAAACTTCTTTTTTTGAACTATTCGCTCACATTGAAAAGAGTGGATCGGCCCTTGAAAACCGGTCCACCCGTTAAACCCATCCGAAAACCTTACCTCACAACCTCGTCATTCAAGACCTGGTAATCGCCCCTCATCCCGAAAACGTGGAAGGCCAGTATCGCCGGGAAGGGACGGGCACCGCGAAATGTACCAGGGGCAGGTGCAGCAACTCCATTTCATTGACGATCAGTACCAGTATTTTTCCCTTCCAAAAGAGAATCGGTTTGCCAGCGCACCCGGCGGGGTACAAGGGGCGCGGGTGGCTTATAATGAGCGTGTCCGTCAACCCCCAACCCTATTCACAAGGCGCAATCTTTGAGTTCCTTCAAAAGGTCAACCATCCCTTTCTGGTTTTTAGGGATGAACATCGCGCTTACCGCTCTTTCACTTTCCCTGGGCCAACAGATGCTTGTCATTTTTTCCGGATTCGCTGTTCCGTTTTGGCTAATCTCTGGGAAAGCTTCTGGGGCCGACGCAAAGGCGCCCTCCGGCCCGGATTTTCCCTTCCTTGTCCCTCGCTGGGGGTGGCTGCTGGTGGCCGGGGCCGCGGTCGCCGTGAGACTCGTCCAATTGACCGGCCTTTCGCTTTGGCCTCTGGAAGACGAGGCCATGAGCAGCCATTACGCCCTGGAACTGGCCCAAACCGGCCATTGGCAATGGACCTATGATTTCAGCGGGTTGCCGCCCCTTTATATCTGGATCCTGGGCGGGGTCTACAAGCTCTTTCATGTATCCCTCGTGACACTCTGGTTTCCGCCCGCCCTCTTTTCCTGCCTGGGTTTCTTCCTCCTTTGGCGGGGCATCCGTAGGTTGGCGGGTCCGGCCCTGGCCTTTTTGGTTATCTTCCTGGGCGCCTTCAGTTTCTGGCCGCTTTACCTGGCCCGGTTCTCGGTGGAAGGGGGGTTCATGGTTGCGTGGGAGTGCCTGGCCTTCGAGCGTTGGTCGGCCTTTCACGTCGCGAAGGAGAATGAAAAACCTGGTCAGGGCTTGGTCCTCGGTGTCACGGCGGGAATGGGTTTTTTCACCTTCCAGGCCTGGCCGGTCGTGGCCTGCCTCCTCACCTTGGCGGTCTTTTGGGAAACGATCCTTAAGGGGCGAGGAAAGACCGGGGTATTTCTCCGGTTTTTCATCCCCCAGTTCCTTTTATTCATCCTGCTGGCCGCCCATTCCCTGCCGGAAAGGGCGGGACATTACGGTTATGTTTTTTGCAACCCTTTTGGCCCGGGCTGGCCGATTCTCAACGACCCCTTTGCCCTTTTTTGGAAAAGCCGGCTCGCTCCCAATTTTTTCGCCTACCGTCCTTGGGGCGGTGGATTTTTGAATCCGATCCTGTCCGCCTTTTTCTTTTTCGGGGCCTTCAACCTTTTGTACCGGAAGGATGGGGCCGGTTTGTTGACCGGCCTTGGGATTTTTTTGCTGTTGGTCTTTCCCGGACTTATCACGGGCGGGGCGGACGCCCACCGCATCGCGCAGGTTTGCCCATTCCTCTTATTCGCCGCGGCCTTCGGCCTGGTCCGGTGGCTGGAGGGGTTTTCTCCCCCTTGGCGGACAACAGCCCTCGTGGGGGTTTTGCTCGTTTCATCCGCCTGGGACCTCCAACGGCTCCTCGGTGAGTACCATTCCCTTTGGACCCATCCCAAGGACAACTGGTTTGCCTCCAAGTCGGTCGAGCGCATGCGGGCTTTTCAAATCCTCCAACCCCTGGCCCAAGCCCAGGGCCCGGGGTTCGTGATTTGCGATCTGGTGCCGGACCTTTTCGACCAGAGCCTTTCCGACCTGGCCTTTCCATTCAACGCCGGTGTAAACCCCGCGATCCCGCCCGGAAAGGCGGGGTGGGCGGCCCTGTTCATCAACGAGAATTACCGGGAGTTCCTGCAAAAAGTTTTTCCCCGGGCCCGGTGGCTGAATTTGAGCGGTGACGTCGACCGGCCCAACGGGGGATTCATGTTGGGGTTGATTCCCCTGCCTTGCGCGAATCCGGGGGAATTAAACCGGATCCTCGTGGCCGACCAGGCCTCTCGCCAACTGGTGGACGCGACCTTCGACAACCACGACTGGAAGCCCCGGGGCCCGATCCTCCAGGGCCTTTTCGCCCGGTACCGGGATAATTTCCAAGGCGATGCTTTCCTGGAAGCCTGTTTTTTCGAGAAGGTGGCGGAACAGGAATATGGGGACAGGCAATTAGAGGGACAGGCCCAAGCCCTGCGGCTCGCGATTGAAAGGGGCCTGCCCGCGGCCCATTTGTACAACGGCTTGGGGGCTCTCTACTTGAGGAGCCGCCGGTATGGGGAAGCACGCGGGTGTTTCAGTAATGCCCGGCGACCCGAGGCGCGGACTTCCGCCCGGGCGGGTCTGGCCGTCGTGGATGAGATGGAAAAAACCGGGCAACCTCCAGCCGGGGTTCCTTGAGGAGAACAAAAAAAAGGCCGGGCCTAAAGGGGCCCAGCCTTCATGGTCTCAAGAATGAATTCCTAGCGCACGACCTCATAATTCAAGGCCTGGTACTCGCCTCTCATCTCAAAAACCAGGTCTTTCTTGTCCCTTTCAAAGGGAACCTTTTTTACCCTCGTGCCGGAGCCGTCCAGGGCCCAGACCGCGAGCTGGGTGGCGTCACCCTTGAGGTTAAGGATCCTGATCAAACCCTGCATAGGTTCCACCAAAACCGGCTCCTTGCCGGGATTCTTGAGCCGATTACCGGCCGGAACGGTTTCCATGCCGGTGTTGATGGCATTGCCCACCGCGGTGACCAGCAGGCGGGAAGCTTCCTGGACCGGCTTGTTATCCAGGCTTTGAACCAGTACCAGGCCATAATCGTTTTTCAATTGGATGGAAACGCCGCTTAGGTTGAAGGTGGCGCCCCCGGAGAATCCGGAAAAGCCCTGGGTTCGAGGCGAGTCCACCTTTAGGATTCCCCGGCCGTAATCGTAAGTGATTTCACCCGTTTGGCTTTTGACCCACTTGGATTTTTCGGCGCTCTGGGTCAAGGCGGCGAGATCGCTGGGCTCGGGGGTGTCACCTGTGAACCGGACCCCGGTTTTTCGGGTCCAGGACAACAAGGAAGGGATCTGGTAGGTTGAACTCGGGTCTAGGGCCTCCGCGTCGGTAATGGCTTGAAAGGCTTCGGATGTCGCTTCTTTCACGTCCTGCCGGTGAAAGAGAAGGGCTGTCGCGGGCCAGAGGGCTCGTTGGGCCGGTTGGTTATCCACGTTAAAATTATTGTCCAGGGCCCCGTCAAAAAGGTCGCTGTGGCTGAATGCGAATTGAAGTGCGTTCCATCCCTGAAGGTCGCAGGCGGCCGCCATGGCCAACTCGGCCTCTTCCCGGTAATCGTTGGGGGCGGCCGATTGCCACTCGGTGACGATGTAAGGCATACCCAATACCCGTTTCAAACCCAGCGGGTTCAAAAGGTTACCCTTTGAATCTTTCAGCATGGACCGGGGATCGAAGGTCACCGAGGGGCTATAACCCCATCCTCCCTCGGGGTTCGCCCAGTAGTTATGCCGGTCGATATAATCCATTTGGGCGTTGGCGTAAAGGTCGGCGGGTATGTCGCACCAATGGTTGCTTCCGGTCATCAGGGCCGTTCCGCCCAGGCTTTTCACGAAATCCCTTTGGGTCTGGTAAAACTTGAGCTGGGTGTCGTAATAAAATCGGAAGGTGTCGAGTTGGCGGGCGCGGGTGTAGGCCTTTCGGCTGTCGTTTCGCCAGCTGGAAATAACCTCCACGGTGCCCTTTTTGGGGTCCTCTCCCGGTTGAAGACCCTTCAGGTTCGCCTCGTGGGTGACCGGCGCCCACCGTGCCTCCAAAGCCCTCCGGTTTTTAAAATGAGCGATCAGCCATTGGTTGAATAATTGATTGAACTCTTGCCGGTAGAAGGGGGAGGGTATCCCCGACTCGCCCGAATCCCCATCCCGGTAGAAAAGGCTGTCCTCGTTCATCACTTCCATCAGACAGACAGCGGGGTCCTCGGCGTAGGTCTTCCCGGTATAGGGATTCTTGTGGGTAAGAAGCTGCCGGATGAAGCCCTGCTCGAGCTTGATCAAGGTCGGATCGAATTCCCCCTCGACCTTATAACCGTTGGGCACATTTTCCGGGTCCTGAACGCCGTCGACGGCCAGGGGTTTCCGGTGCACGATCAGGTCGAAATATTGGTAAATTCCCTTTTTCTGCAATTGGGCCACCAAGTAATCGAAGCGGTCGAGCGATTCGGGGTCGAGGGAAAGGGTATCGGCCTTGTTGCCGAAGATATTGCGGTTGGTCCAGGGGGCGTCCATGTGGTGATGGCGTGTCATGTTGACGCCCATCTGGGAGAGGGTCTCAGCCAGCCAATCGGCCTGCTCGTGGGTGGGGAAATTACTGGAGGCCACTAGGTTGATGCCCCAGAAGCGGGCCGGGGTGCCGTCGGCAAAGATAAAATGGTCACCCTGGGCCGCCAGTTTTCCGTGCTTGCCGGCGGGGGAGTCGAGAAGACCGCTCATGTCCAAAGCCGTACCTTTTCGCGCCTTGACGTCCACCGGCAGGGCGGCGAACCAGCCTTTCGTGTCGTAGACCTTGGGGACGATCTTGGGCAGATAGGCCCCTTCCTTCCCCAGGGTCAAACCCGCCAGCATCAAATAGGAAGCGTCGCCGGGGGTGGAGGCGGTCACCGTGACGATGACTTTTTGGGGATGGGGATTGGGCCAGCAATAAAGGGTTAGGCCCACCAGGTCCCTCTCGGGATTGTCCCCGGTCCAGCCGATGCGGGCCACGGGACTCGTGCCGGGGGTCCACCAATCGAATACTTCTATATTGTTTCGCAGGGTGATCTCTTCATGCGTACCGTCGCCGTACAACACGGTGTAGCTTCCCACCTTGGGGGAAGACCAAGCGGCTCCCTGGAGGAAATAAAGGGCGGTGGCCATTTTTCCCACGCGAATTTCCGATTTCGTGGGATAGGCCTGGTTCTTTTGGCCCTGAAGGACCACGCATTGGCGGTTGGGCGTGGCGGAAACAAGGAAGGGGATGCCGTTGAATTGGTGGATCCCGAAGGGGATGCCGTAAAGGCTATTTTTACCCTGCCCCGTCCATCCCGTACCCTGGGGATCATCGAGGAAATTCTTGTTGGAGAAGCCGGAAAGATCGAGGGTGTCAAAGCTGTCTTTTTTCGCCTCCAACTCCTGGACCGTTAATTCGGTGATGCCGGCGCCCGGTACCATCGGTAGGGCGGCCTTGGCGTTGGGGTCTTTCACGAAGTCCACGTCGTCCACGGAAAGGTTGAAATCGGCATCGTTCACCGTTGGACAAAACTTCAGGACCGTGGCGTCAGCGAATCCGGGCGCGACAGCCTTGGCCCAAGAAGGCTGGGTAAAAGATTTGAATGGGGCTTCGACCAGGGTCCAATCGGCAGGGGCGGTGAAGGTGAATTCGTAATCCCCATAATCGGTCACGGAGGCTTTTTGGATCACCACCTTATAAACCTTGCCGTCCCCCTTGGCGTAGAAGCGAATGCCTTTAAAGGGGGAAAGGGAAAAGGGTCCGTTGGAGGCGTCCAGCGCCAGGGAGAGCTGGGCGTAAGGCCAAGGCGCCTGGTTCTTCCCAAAATGGCCCCAGATGCGGGCGCAATGGCCGGGAGAGTCGGAAGAACCGCCCTTGGCCGCCACGAAGGGGATGGGAGAAAGGGTGGTTCCCAGGCTGTTGTTATCGCAGCCGGTCCACCAGGAGGTGCCGGTGGAGGGTGTGTCGGTCTCGAAATCATCCACTTTCCATAGACCGTCGGCCCGTAACAGGCCTGGAAGGATGAGCGCCGAAAGGAGCCAGAATCTTAATAGACTTTTCCTGAAGCTTTTCATCAGCCGACCTCCTGGGGATGGGTCCCAAACCAGGGGACATGCTAGAATAAAAACCCTTCCCCCTTGGGAAAAAAATTGAACCTAATCGACGAGGTTTTCTTGAGCCATTCATCCAAGCCTTTTGACCAGGTGCCGCCCGAAATCACCTTTGTGACCCTTCCCCCGGCCCTGGCCCAATTCCACCATTTGCCGACCCATGTTCCCGTTTGGATCCATAAAGAGGCCAATACCCAGGAGAAGGGTTACGATTTCGACGAGGGAGTGGGGGCCATGGAGGCCCTGCTGGAAGCCGCCCCCCAGGTACCGGGAGCCTACCTTTTCCAGATTTTCGTGAGGAAATGGCCCAAACTAAAGGAGATAAATCCCCTTTTCGCCTCGGCCCGCGTGGCGGAGGCCATCCCCAAGTTGGTGGAAGTGCTCCAAATCGATCCTGAGTGTCCCTTGACCTGTTTTCAGCTGGGTTATTGTTTTCGCGCGACAGGGGAACTGGAAAAATCCGAGTCTTTCTATAAACAAGCCCTCCGCATGGCGCCCGAAGCTGGCTGGATCTACAGCAACCTGGGACGGACCTACCTGGCCCAGGGAAATAAAACCAAGGGGGCGGAGGCCTATTGGGAGGCCTTGCGTCTTTTACCGGGAGACCACTTCGTCATCGAACAGCTCATCCAGATGGGGGAGCTTTTCGTGCTGGAAGGGCAGGACAAAAAAGGCCAGGAAACCGCCCTCTTTGTGAAGCGGGCCGATTACGAGAAAAAAATGCGCGAAATCCTGGAAAAAGAAACGAAAGCCCCGGCCCTGATGGGACTGGGCTGGCGGCTTTTAAGCGATTCCCTGTTGGACCTGGCCCAGTCCTGTTTTGAGAAGGCCTCCGCCGCGCCCAATCCCCCTCCCGACTTGCTCTTGGGAATGGGAATCACCCATCTCCAGGCGGGCCGGTTCGCGGAAGCCGAAAAACACCTCTGTGAATACCTGGATGAAACCCCCGAGTCCTCCCTGGGCCATTTGAACCTTTTCAAGGCCTACCTGGCCCAGGACGAAACCGACCTGGCTTGGGACGAGATCCAAACCGCGGTGAGGCTGGATCCGGGCCGGGTCGAGATATTGCGTCAACTCTTCTATTTTTTCCGCGAGACGGAGAGATGGGAGGAAGGAATGGAATGGCTTCAGGAACTGGCGAGGGAACACCCCAACCTTCACGCGCCCCTTTTGGTGATCGCCCAGGCCCAGGCGGAAAGGGACCAATGGAAGGAAGCGGAACAAACCTTGACGGAAGCCCTCCTCCGCGGTCCCCATAACGAGGAGGTCCTTCTTTATTACAGTTCGGAGCTGGGTCGAAGGGGCCACCGGGAAGAACTCATCCAACTACTGGAAAAGGAGCCGGGCCCCCTGTCCTTTTCCCTGATCCTGAACCTGGCATTAGCCTTGAGCCAAAGCGGCCGCGTCCCGGACGGGAGAAAGCGCATCCAGGATTTCATGAAACGGCCGGATGCCACCCCCCTGGAGATCGAAAGGGCCCAGGCGATTATGAGGGAATTTAAATAGAAAGGCTTTACCCAAGAGGGAAGAAGACACCATTAAGAACCCAAAGAGCCCCGAAATTAAACAGGAATTAAAAAAAGCGTTTGTGTCCCTGGGGTTAAAGGTTCTTGTTTGTTTTTTTGAACGAAATATAAGTGGAGGGCGTAAATAAAACGGCCAGCCCCAGCGCCAGGAAGAGCAGGTCGCGAAAAACGGTCAGCCAGGTGATCTTTTCCGACGGGTCGGCCAGCCCGCACCCGCATCCGATGTCCAAGCCCCGCACGAAGGCCCAACTGATCGCGTCCGAATAGACCACCATCAATGCGCAAAAGATCACCGCTCCACCCCGCCATCCGATACCCAGCATCAGGGCCGCTCCGGAAAAGAACTCGATCCAGGGAATGACCGCCGCCGCCAAAGGCACAAGCTGATTGGGGAGAAAATGGTAATCGTCCACTTCGGTGATGAAATGGGAGGGGTCCAGGAGCTTGTCGCGGGTGGAATAAAAAAGGAGGAAGCCGCAGAAGATACGGAAAAAAGTCATCAAGGCCTTTTGGGAATCAAATGGGGTTTTCGGCGGGAAGCGGTGGTTCCAAGCCCATAGGCCCAGTAAAACCAAACAAACAGCGCAAAGGCCAGGGTCGGTCATGATTTTATCGAAGATCATGGGGTCGCTCCCTTGGATTGGGGATACCCCTCCCGGCTCCATTCGGGCCATCCACCCTGATAAATCTCAACATGGGCGTAACCCTGTCCGATCAAGAAGTGTGCGACCTGAAGGGCCATGTCGCAGGTACCCCCGTGGCAATAGCAGACCAGGTCCTGCTGTTTGTCAGGCAGGAGTGGAAGCACCTGGGGGGCGAATTGGTCGATTTCCTCGGAATAAAAATTATAGGCTCCGGCAATATGGCCCGCCTGGTATTCCTCGGGTTTGCGGGCATCCAAAAAGGCGGATTTCTTTTTATCAAACTTGGCTTTAGCCCCGATTAGACTTAGCCGCGGGATAACATCATCGGGAGAAGCGGAGGAACCCTGGGCGGAAGGATATTTTTGAGCCGAGGGTCCATTGGCGGTCTTTGCCTGGGTCGCTTTTTGGGCTAAATAATCCATGAGATAGATTTTCTTGGGGTTCTTGTACTTTAATTCGATGCCGTCGGGGAAAAAGGCGTTGAAAATCAAACCGAAGATGCAGGAAAAAATGAACAGGTTCCAGGCTTCTCCCAGGGTATGGCGCCAAAAACCGGGCTCAAAAAGGGCCGGGGATGGGGGGAATGGGTGGGTGCTTTTACGGGCCATGGTCCCAAGATTATCGGTTTATTAAGGGGTGGGTTTCAAGCAATTGCTCCGTGGCATCCGAATCTTCTTATTGGGCCGTTGGTCTTTTTGGTTAGAATAACCCGGCGAAAGGGTCCCATCGGACCCCGCTATTTTCCCTAAGGTGACCATGACCCCTCAATTCCAAATTTCACGGCAAAACATCTTTGTGGTGGCATTTTTTGTTTTGCTGATTTTCCTTTTAAGCCTGCTCTTTACGATCCTGGAACCTTTTCTGAGGGCCTTTGTCTGGGCCACCATCCTGGTGATGGTCTTTTACCCGGTGTTTTCGAAGTTGTTGAAATGGACGGGAAACCGGGTGAATCTCTCTTCCGTGCTTTCGACCTTGTTTGTCCTGGCGGTCCTTTCCCTGCCTGGATTTTTCGTGGTGCTGAATCTGGGGCATGAATTACCCAAAGCCTACACCTTTCTTTCTTCCACCCATTGGGATGAGAAAAGCCAATGGCTCCTGAACGTCCTCAAAAGCTGGAACTTCGGACCCCTTTTGAACGCCCTGGGGCTGGACAATCCGCAGGCCGAGGCGGGGCTCCTGCGGGAGATGGCCAATTTGATGCAAAGCCTCTCGGACATGGTCTTGGACAAGGTGACTTATGTATTAAGGAACCTGGCGGGGTTCCTGTTGGAGATCATTTTCACCACAGTGGCTCTGTTTTTCTTTTTCCGGGATGGTTCCCGGCTGGCCTTGAAGGCCATTGAGTTTCTGCCCATGGAGGCAGTTACCGGGACAAGATGGTGCATGTTTTTTCCGTAACGGTCACGGCGGTGGTACGGGCGATCTTCCTGACGGCCCTCCTTCAGGGAGTCCTGGCCGGGTTGGGTTTTGTCGTGGTGGGGATGCCCCTTCCCATTCTTTTGGGCTTGGTGGCCTTCATCAACGCCTTTATTCCCTTCCTGGGGGCGGCTTCCGTCTGGATTCCATCCAGCCTATGGCTCCTGTACCAGGGGCAGGTGGGTCCGGGAATCGGACTGATCTTTTGGGGGATTTTTTTGACGGTACTCGACCAAATCCTGCGTCCTTGGTTGATCGGCAACGAGGCGAAGATTTCAGCCTTTTGGCTTTTTTTCACCACCATCGGCGGGCTTAAGGTTTACGGCCTACTGGGCATCTTCCTGGGACCCATTATCCTGGCGCTGGGGCTGGCCTTTTTGGCCATCTACCGGGAAGTTTATCTGCCTCAGGAGAAACCGGCCAGAAAAGGCAGGATTTCCGGCTGAGGGTCCACTTGTATTTTGGTTTCCCCCACCCAAACAATAAGCCCATGTCATCGTCGCCACCCCCTGTGGCCGGGTGGAAATTCAACCTTGAACAGTTTTTTGGAAATTTGGGAGGCTGAATCATGCGGTACCGCGTTTTGGGTAATACCGGGCTTCAAGTGAGTGAGATTGGGTTTGGCGCATGGGCCATCGGTGGTTCCATGTGGGGGCCCCAGGATGACACCGAATCCAAATTGGCGCTCCATCAAGCCCTGGACCAGGGTTATCAATTCATTGATACCGCCCTTGTGTATGGGGACGGGCATAGCGAGAAGCTGATCGCCTCCGTTCTCAAGGAACGGTCCGAGAAGCCGGTGATTGCCTCCAAAATTCCCCCCAAGAACTGGCAATGGGACGTCAAACCCGGCACGCCCCTGGAGGAAGCCTTTCCCGCCGACTGGGTGACGGCCAAAACCGAGGAATCCCTACGGAACCTGGGCGTGGACTGCCTGCAGGTTCAGCAGCTCCACACCTGGAGCGCCGAATGGAATACCCAGTGCGAGCCTCTTCTTTCCGCGGTGGCAAAACTGAAAAAAGAGGGAAAGATCCGGGCCTTCGGACTGTCCCTTCGCGACAAGGGAAGCGATGAGGCTAACGACCTAATCCGCTGGCGGCAGGTGGATACCCTCCAGATATTTTTCAATTTGTTCTATCAGGAACCGATCCAGAGGGTTTTCCCGTTAGCGGGGCAATATGGGGTTGGCATTATCGCCCGGGTCCCACTGGCTTTCGGGGCCTTGAGCGGCAAATTCAACCCGAAAACGCATTTTGAGGGGGATGATCACCGCGCCCGGCTTTACCAAGGGGAGAACCTGAAGGTCACTTTAAAGAAGGTGGAGAAGTTGAAATTCCTAAAAAGCAGGTCCATGAGCCTGGGGGAAGCCGCCCTCAAATGGACATTGGCCTATCCCCAGGTTTCGACCGCCATTCCCGGTATCCGCAATCCCCGTCAGGCGGTCATGAACGCCTCGGCTGGCGAAGGACCGAAGCTTTCCCCTTCCCAGGTTGCCCAAGCCCGAAAGCTCTATGCCGTCAACTTCGGGCTGCCGGTTGTCCAGGCCCGAACGGACGCGGGGGTCCACGCGGTTCTGATGTCGGGAATCAAGATCATCCCGGGAAAATCGAAGAAATCAAAACCGGAAACCAAGAAAAAGTCTATTTCCCGGAAAGTTGCCAAAAAGAAAATCTTAAAGAGGCGGGCCAAGGGAAAAACCATTCGCAAAAATCATAAGCGTCAAAAGGGCAAAAAATGATCAAACCGTGGAAATTCTTGAGTGAGACGGTGGATTACGACTGCGGCTATTTCAAGGTCTTGGTCAGGGTTTGCGCTTCCCCTTTTACGGGAGCCAGATATCCCTTTTATGTTTTGGCGACCCATTCCTGGACCAATATCGTCGCCCTCACGCAGGAGGGAAAAGTACTGATGGTCAACCAGTTCCGCCATGGGACGAAGGAAATGAGCCTGGAAGTGCCGGGCGGGGCGGTGGATGAGAAGGACTCGGATCCTTTGGAGGCGGCCAAAAGGGAGTTGAAGGAGGAAACGGGGCATGAGGCCGACGAGTGGCATTTGATCGGGGCCACCCATCCTAATCCGGCCATCCTGGATAACACTTGTTACCTTTACCTGGCCCTGGGAGCCCGAAGGGTGGCCGATCTGAGCTTGGACGATGCGGAAGAACTGGAGGTCCGGGCGTACGACTTGGCCGAAATTCCCAGCTTGATCCGGACCGGGAAGATAAGGCATGCCTTGGTCATCGCGGCCTTCCATTATTTGGAGCTATTCCGAAGGGAAAACCCAGGGAAAATTGCATAGCGGGAACAACAGTTACACAATTTGGGAAATCACGCCGGTGAATGAAAATATGGGTTGAACCCCTTGCGTCCATTTTCATTCAAGAGTAATTTAAGAAACCCCGGTCATCCGGGGACCGATTGAAAATTAAGGAGCACGTCTTATGTCTCGTGTATGCGTCTTTATCGATGGAAGCAATCTCTATTTCGCGCTCAAACGCAATAATAAAATGACTCGGGTGGATTACTACCGATTCTCCCTAGCTTTGGCGGGCGAGAAACGAAAATTGATGCGGACCTTTTACTACAACGCTGTATTCGACTCAACCCATTTTTCCGACAAGGCCAAGAGCCAGCAATCCTTTTTCGACTCGCTGGACCGCACCCCCTATTTGGAATTGCGCCTGGGCCGCATCATCCAAAACCGGGAGGGGCACCGGATGGAAAAGGGCGTGGATGTCCGCATGGCCGCCGACATGGTTTTTTACGCCGCGCGCGACCTTTACGATACCGCCATCGTGGTGACCGAGGACCAGGACTTTTCCCCCGCCATGGGATTGGTGAAGGAACTTGGAAAACACGTGGAACTGGCCGTGTTTCCTGACGCCCAAAGCCGGGAAATGATCCGCACCGCCGATAAGCTGTTGAACCTGGAGGAGTTGGTGAATTCCCACGCCAACCTGATTTTCCCGCCCGCGCAGGGCGGTGAAGAGAGAAGCCCGGGGAACGGCAGCGGGGATGAGGAACTCGCTTACGGGGTTTAATCCTTCCTGTTGATATATGAAAAGCCCCTCTCCCAACCCGGGAAGGGGCTTTTTTTATTTCCGAAGGGTTCGTTCAGGGAATAAACGAGAGGGATGGGTCGCGGTAAAAGAAAAATAAACTGGGATCACCGCCTTTTGACCCGCGGAGTTTTGTCCTTAAATGTTCCGCCCGATCCAAGAAACGGCGGTCGGAATCAACCATCCTCTCGGGCGGAATGACCTGGATCCAATCGATATCGTCCTCCCACAGGCCTCCCGGCGAAACCCCGGGTAGAGCGATTGTTTTTTCAGGAAGTCGAAAAATTCGGAAAGGGTGGCGAACCCTTTCAGCGAAATCCTCAAGAAGAGGCCGTTCGGCCATAAAACGAAATCCCTCATGTTGTAAAGGTCGAGCATTTGGCCCTTCAGAAGCGTTTGGACCAACCGGTGGGATTGATAAAGATCCTGGAAATGGTCCGAAGAATCCCGAACCCGCAGTGAAATTTCATAGACCATTCCCCGCATCGGGAGAAGAGGAATAGGGGGAGTGTGGTTCATATACCGCCGTTCGTGAAAGGGGCAAATCGAGACTCCTTCAGGACGGAAAATTAAGGAAACCGCAGACTCTATTCAGGGAATCACCCGGGTCGGTTCCAATAAGGCCGAAAGCCCGAACGAACGGGCCCCTTAGCGCGGACTGAAGACTCCGACCACCTTGCCGATCACCCGGAAATCCTGATCCTCGGTCACGACAATAGGTTCGTATTTGGGGTTCGCCGGCTCCAGCACCACCCGGTTTCCGGTTTTGCGGAAGGTCTTCACCGTGGCCTCGCCTTCGATGAGGGCGACCACAATTTCCCCCGGCGAGGCGTGGGCCGTTTGTTGTACGATCACCTTGTCGCCGTGCAGAATGTGGGCGTTCAACATCGAATCGCCCCGCACCGTCAAGGCGAACAGATGCCGCCCGCCCCGGGCCATGTGGGGGTCCACCACCATGGTGCCCTCCCGATTCTCCTCGGCTAATAGGGGGAGACCCGCGGCGACCTTCCCCAGGATAGGGATGGAAATTCCGGTTGCAGGCTCATCCGTCAGGCGCAAGCCCCTCGCCGTGTGTTCTTCCCGCTTCAGGTAACCCTTTTCTTCAAGCGCGAGCAGGTGCTTGCGGGCGGATTGGGGAGAGCTCCATTTGAAGTGGCGCATGATGTCCCGGACGGTGGGAGGGCGGTGGCTTTCATTGAGATGTTGCTGCACGTAGTTCAGCACGTTGCGCTGGATGTCGGTCAAGGCTTCGTCATGGGGCGCCATTTTTTCTCCTTGGTTTTGAAAGGGGTTGTTTTTTAGGAATACCCTTGTATACTAGTATACAGCTGTATTCTTAGTCAAGCAAAAAAGGAGGCCCTATGGCAACCGCCGCACCGCAGCCCCAAAGGTACAAAACCACAGGGAAGCCTGCTTTCCCTCCTGGTTCCGTCTCGTCCCGCCCCTTCGCTAGTGGAGCGGGAGGCTAATCCATCCGAGGCCGAGAAATCGGTCCGCCCGATTACCTGGGCCATCGAAAGAGGCTGAAGGAACGCTACGCCGAGTCCGGGTTGAAGGGCCTGCGCGATTACGAACTGGTGGAACTGCTCCTAAGCTATTCCATCCCCCACCGGGACACCAAACCCTACGCCAAACGGCTCTTGGCGGTATTTAAAAACCTGCGCAGCGTGCTGGAAGCGGACCTGAAAAGCCTGGAAAAACTGGGCGGGTTACCCACCCAAAGCGCGCTCCATTTCAAGGCCATGGGCGACCTGTTCCGGCTTTCTTCCCGGGAACAATTCAAGCGCGGCCGGGCCCTTTCCGGCCCCGGCGACGCCGCGGATTTTTTCCGCGAACAGATCGGCAATCGTCCCCGTGAAGTATTTGCGGTTCTGTTCGTCGATCACCGCAACCATTTGATTTCCTACGAGCCGCTGCAGGAAGGCACGGTGGACCATACGGCGGTTTATCCCCGCGAAATCCTCAGGAAGGCCCTGGACCTGAACGCCTCGGGGCTTTTACTCGCCCATAACCATCCCGGGGGAAGTTTGGAAGCGTCCGAGGGGGACCGCCAGTTAACCCGGCAGATCGTGACGGCTTCCCGGGCCATGGGCATCACGGTGCACGACCATTTGATCGTGACGGCGGAAGGTCATTTTTCCTTCCGGCAGGCGGGGTTGTTGGCCTGAAAAAAAGATTCAAGCCATAGGGAGAAAAAAATGATAGAACCCCAAAACGCCTTGAGCGATATCCTGGGCCTGACCGGAATATTCCGCCTGGAGAAAGGATGCTGGCCCCTGCATGCGGCACAGCTGCAGGGCTTCGCCCTGGGATTCAACCGTTCGCTGGATTTTAGGTCTTTCCAGAAGTTCCGTTTTGAACCGAAAGGGACCGGGGAGTTGGTCGTTGAAATTTTAATAACAACACCCGGCTCCGAATGGTCCAGGCGGTGCCAAGCACGAATCCTTTTGATGAATGATAACCGGTCCTCGAAAGATACCCTGCTTCACGCGATCACGCTTCAAGCCCTTCCTTCCCAGAAGGTGGAACCCAAAAGTTATTGCCTGATTTGAGATTCAGCCTATTGAAGGACTCCGCCCGCGGGAAAACGGAATAAAAAAAGGGAACGCCTTGAGCGGTCCCTTTGGGGTTTGGTTTGAAAGACTCGGCTTACTTCGCCGGGCCTTCCTCTTTCTTCTCGTCGAATCGCATGCCGATGATGTTGGCGCCCGCGTCCACGTAGAGGATGTCGCCGGTGACGCCCGAGGCCCAATCGCTGGCCAAGTAAAGGGCGGTCTTGCCTACTTCCTCCTGGCTGACGTTGCGTTTCAAGGGGGTCATCCCCTCGGAGGTCTTCAGCATGGTTTTGAATCCTCCCACGCCGGAGGCGGCGAGTGTCTTGATGGCGCCCGCGGAGATGGCGTTCACTCGGATTCCCTTGGGGCCCAAATCGGCGGCCAGGTATCGCACGGTGGCTTCCAGGGCGGCCTTGGCCACGCCCATCACGTTGTAATTGGGGATCACCTTCTGGGAACCGTAATAGGTCAAGGTGATGATGCTGGCGTTGGGGTTCAAAAGCGCGATAGCCGGGCGGGTTACGGCGATGAGACTGTAAGCCGACACGTCCAGGGCCAATTGAAACCCGGCGCGGGAAGTGGTGGAAAAGGGGTTCGCCAGTTCTTCCTTATTCGCGAAGGCGATGCAATGCACCAAAATATCGAATTTTCCCCAGGTCCTTTCCACTTCTTTGTAGAAAAGCTCGATCTGGTCGTCTTTCGAGACGTCGCAAGGGAAAACCAGCTTGGCGTTAACGGACTCCGCCAGTGGCCGTACGCGTTTTTCCAGGGCTTCCCCGAGAAAATTAAAGCCCAGCTCGGCTCCTTCCTCGTGGAAGGCCTGGGCGATACCCCAGGCGATGGACCGGTCGTTGGCCACCCCGAAGATTAAAGCTTTCTTACCGCTTAACAAACCCATGGCTCAATCCTTTTCGTCATGTTGGATTCTGTAGTAATGAATGGGAATCTCCCCTTTTTAGAGCCCCATAAGTTAGCCTTTTTCCTTGGGAGTTTAAAGACCAAAAAAATACGGTATGGGCTCCCATCCGTCCGAAAACCCCTAAAAGCCTTCTGGAGATTGGGTCTCAGGGGGGGTTACCATGGGCTACCAAGCTGGAAAAGGAAGGCGGCATGATTCGACATATCGTTCTCTGGAAACTGAAGGACAACGCCCGGGGATTCTCGCGCGGCGAGATCGCGGTAGAGTTGAAGCGACGGTTGGAGGGGTTAAAGGAATTGATCCCGGACCTGGTGGAGCTGAAGGTGGGTTTCGAATTCCGCTCTCCCGCTCCTTCCTATGAAGTTTGCCTGAACACTCTTTTCAAGAACGAGCAGGGCCTGGCGAATTACCAGGGTCACCCGGAACACGTGAAAGTGGCGGACTTCGTGAGGGAGGTCACGTCCGACCGCGCGGCGGTGGATTACCAGACCGACTAAAGAGTTTTACCCGCGAAGCCGCGAAGAAAAACTTTATTCGATGTGGCCCTTGAATTAAAACCAATCGGCCGACAATTCTATGGCGTCAAGAAATATTTCAACACCGACGAAGTAGAAACGATGGATGAAACCCGGATTTCATTTTTAGTTTTTCAGCTTTTCTTCGCGGTAATAAAGGAGAACTAGGCTCCCATGAAAAAGAAAAAAAGCTCAACCACCCCGGCGGTGTCCGCCAAAAACAAAAATAAATCCCCGCTTCGAATCGCCACCTTCAACGCCAACTCTATCCGGGTTCGCATGCAAATCCTCCTGAACTGGCTTGAGAAAAACCAGCCGGATGTTTTGGCGGTTCAGGAAATCAAGGTGAGGGACGAGGAGTTTCCCCGGGAACCTATCGAGGAAGCCGGGTGGCAGGTGGTTTTCAACGGGCAAAAAAGTTACAACGGCGTCGCGTTCATCTCCAAAAAGCCCATCACGAACATCGAGAAGCGCCTTTATCCCAAGGAAGCGGAGGAACAAGCCCGTTTTCTCACGGGCGATTACGAGGGCGTCCGGTTGGTCAACACCTACATTCCCCAGGGCCATTCCATCGACTCGGAAAAATACCAGTACAAACTGAAGTTCATGAAAGACCTCCGGACGTACTTTGAAAAAAATGTCGGGCCCGGCACCCCCGCCCTTTGGATGGGCGACCTGAACGTGGCGCCCACGGAAATCGACCTGAATAATCCCAAGGGCAACCTGAACCACCCCTGCTTCCACATCGACGCCCGCAAGGCCTTGGTGGAAATCATGGGGACGAAATGGAAGGATCTTTTTCGAGAGAAGGTCAAGGAGGGAGGCCACTACACTTTTTGGGATATGCGCCAACCCGGGGCTTTCGAAAGGAACCTGGGCTGGAGAATTGACTTCATCATGGGTACGGACCCGATGGCGGATCGGTTGGAAAAGATTTGGATCGATACTAAACCAAGGGGGTTGGAAAAACCCTCCGACCATACCTTTTTAGTGGGTGATTTCTCCGCCCCAAGGCGGCCCAGCTAAAATCATTCCGCTTGGGAGAAGTGAAAGCTAAGGGGTTCTAAGAACTATCAAGAGAACTTAATTTTCAAGACTTCGGGACTTAATCTTATTTTGGTACGCCTATTGCATGATTTATGTTCTGAAAAATGGGTTAAGAGCGGGGTTTCCAGGGGGCAATCGAATTCGGGACTGGTTAAAAACGACGATGGGGAGCGAATCCCCAACCCTGCCCAGCCTGATAGGGTAAAGCCCAAGCGGTGGTGTAAGTTACGGAACCGTTTACCAAACAATTAGTTGAACGTTAATTGACACTCAATTTCATTAGGGGGATAATAAAACTGTCCTCAAGTATTGCGGGCTTCCAGGGAGTTGCCGCTCCGGCCTGTTCCTTACTAAAACTGTAAAAATCATTTAAAATTCAAGCATAAAGCAAGATTAAAAGCTGGGGAGCGGTCTTCTCATGTCATTCAAGGATTTCAAAAGCCTGACGATTCAAAGGCTGAAAAATCGATTCAACAAAACAGGGTTTTCACAGCCCCGTGCGTTTTTGACCCCGTTTTCCCCCAAGGATTCCTCCTCCGAAAAGGGCTCCGCCCTGCTCATGGCCATTTTCTTCATGACGATAGCCGTGATTTTGATGACCGTTGGGGCCAACCTTATTTCC
This sequence comes from candidate division FCPU426 bacterium, assembly GCA_963771075.1. GTDB lineage: Bacteria > Oederibacteriota > Muellerivitia > Muellerivitales > Muellerivitaceae > CAVTWJ01. The sequence goes on from CAVYSE010000011.1 coordinate 41,156, forward strand.
ACCGTTTCCAAACAAATCCAAAGGCAAAACACCTATGTGGCCGTGGCTGAAAACGTGGCAAGGGCGGGCATTAGTGACGCGCAGGAATGGTTTGTTAGGCAGAGTCGGCTTGTAAGGATCTTTGCAAACCCCAACAACGTACAACCAGGAGCGGTTCCCACCTACGCCGTGAGTCCCGTGAATATTGGAGTCACCTATACCTACGCGGACCAGGCTTTTGAGCCAAGGTTCAGCACAACGACCTACGACACGACCAATCAAAACATCGGCATCGTTAAAGACTATCCCCTCGATAACCCCGATCCCTTGAAGGCCCTCTATTTCGGGCATTATGAGGTGCGGAAAGAAAATAACCCGGCCACGGCGGGCTTTACCCCCAATCCCCTGGCGGTCCATGACATTTCGGGGGATCGCAACTCGGGCGAGGTGAACGGGGACGGGATTTACTGGTATCTCACCAGCGTGGGAACGGTTTATAAACGTTACGATAAAACCATGGCGGTCACCAACGGAATAAACGTCTGGAACGTGGCCTATAACGTCTCACCTAATTCGGTGGTGGCTACCTCCACGATGAGCCAGGAAATACGCAAACTTTCCTTGAACATGCCGGTCACCGCCAATTGCACCCAGTGGGGGGCGGTTTACTGCCAAAACCCCACCCAGGTGAATTTGGTCAATGATAATTCCAGGATCGCCGGCGGCGCCGCCGCGACTATCGGCGCGTTCGTTTACGACAACGCGCCATGAACACGGAGAACCCAGCGATGAATAGGCGTTTCAACAACTCAAACCCGTTTCTTTCGAAGAGGAAACATGCCCTGGGTTTGAAGTTTTCGGGTTGGGGTTTGTTTGTTCTTGCTTTCGTACTTCCTTTAACAAATGTGTGGGCTTTTAGTTATAGTAATGTTTCAGCAACGGACAGTAATGGATGTGTTAATCAAAACGACACTGTTACAGTAAAATTTACCATATCTACTGGCGCAACTTCATTGTATTACGCCATCGGGTTTTCAAATACAAGCGAGACGGGTTTTTGCGCCGCAAGTGAATCTTCAGTAACTCCACCAAATGATATTGTTTGGGTTCTTGGCACATGCACAAGCAATGGTGGAACACTCTCTAATCCTTCTGGTACTAACGTGTCGGCATCCGTAAACGTCACCGCCCCTGCGGGGCCCTTTACAAATGTCATCATTGTCGCAAGCGATTGGAATAACAACCCTTGTACTACCAATCCAGGAAATGGAGGTAACTTAAGGTGTGGCATGTGCTCTACTTCGATATCTTACTGTAATACACCAACTGCAACTTTTACTCCAACTTCTGCTAAAACTTCCACCCCGACCATCACGCCTACCAAATCCGTCACTCCAACCCCAACCATCACGCCCACCCCATCCTTTACTCCCTCGGCGACAACCGACCCGAGCTTTACCATCACCAATACCCCAACCCCGACCATTACCTTGACCCCAACCATTACCCCGAGCAAAACTCCAACGCCTGTTTATACCAACACCATAACCTTATCTCCGACCGTGAGTTTATCCCCAACCATTACCAAGACATGGACCGCCACTTCCGTTTTAACCCCGACCTACACCGTAACCCCGACCTTTACGGTTTCTTCAACCTACACCTATACCTTTACGCCATCTTTTACTCCGACCCCCACGACTACCCCATCCCAAACTATTACCAACACGCCGGTTCCCGCCATACCGACCGCCACCTACAGCTTCACCATCACCCTTACCCCCACCATTACGCTCACTTTCACCAATACCTTTACCCCTATTCCTACCGGTACCCCCATCACCACCTATACGCCCTGTCCGAGCACATGTAATTGCTCTACGTTAAAGGCCAACGGACAGGACACCACGAATGTATATGGTCCGAATTATTGCATTTCAAACGCGGTTTCCCTTTTGCTGGATACGAACGTTTTCGGCATGCCGTTGGAACAGGTCCAGTCCATTTCCGATTCAGTGGGCAACAACAGCGGAAGCCTTCTTCAAGTGGCTTCCTCCCGTCGACTACCAACCAACCCGACTTGTATTATTTTTCGGGCAACTTGACCTATGACCCGAACGCCGCGCCGCCCTACAATCAACTTTACGGCACAGGGCTGCTGATCGTGGATGGGGAACTCAACATTACATCGGGAGTCAACTCGGCAACTTCCCAACCCACCACCAACATCTTCATGGGCGTTATTTATTGCACGGGGAACATCGTGATCAACGCGGTCGGCGCGCCGGTCATCATTGACGGGGCGGTTATTTTAGGCCGAACCGCCACCAGCGGAACCGGCCAGGGGACCCTCCATGTCAACGGCAACACCGATTACATGGTCCAAATCGGCGCCAACCCCAACATGGTTCAAACTGTGATGAATACCGTTTGTCAGTACCGATTGAACAGCACGGCCAAGAAAAGTTTCTTGAACGTCCCCAACTGGTAAAGAAAGGAGTTCCCATGCGTCATCCCATCGGCCAAAAGGGGTTCTCCCTCCTCGAACTCATGATCGCCGTCTCGATTCTGACCTTCATGACCACGGCCATCATCGTTTCCCGGGGCCTCATGTCCAAACAATCCGTGAGAAGCTCGGATAAGATCTTCGCGAACCAGAAGGCCATCCAGATGTTCGAGGAACTGCTCGCCTCCCAAAACCGCACCAAAAATTTCACATACCTCGACCAGATGTCCGACGCGTCGAACTATTACAACCCCCTCCTGACCACGGACGCGACCGTTTCCATGGAATACGCGGGTTCGGGCACCACGATCACGCAGAACCCGAACGCCCCCTCGGACCCCTTGAGCGGCAACTTCAAAACCGACGGCAATTGGAGATACCTTCGCCAAATCACGGTCCAGCGCAACTCGACCGACTCCACCATGCGCCAGGTCAACATTGAGATTTGGCGGTACCAGTCGGACACCAACCCCACCCTCCCGGGCGAACAGTTGGCCCAGGTTTCAGGCGTCTTGCACACAAGCAACTCCAACACTGCCCCGACCCAAGTGCTGGATATGTACGTGCTGGCCATCCAAAACATTCCCGGCTGGTGGGGTGAATTGCCCACACTGACCTACGGGGCCAAGCTACTTCCGAACGTCTTCCAGGCCACCAACCCGGGCCTCACCATCCGGACGCATTACATTACCCGCACCTCCTACGGACGGGACAGTTATTACAAGCCCTTCACCAATAGTAGTTACTATTCTAACGACACGCACTCGTCCAATTTCCCTTGGTGTTACTATTATCCCGGTACGACCTATGGGACGACGATTACGGGCGGCGCTTGCGTGACAGTGAACCCCCAGCACTACTATGACCCCTTTAACAACTATGGGCTCCAAATCACCGGCAACGTGAACGTGGATGGGGCCATTTCCAACGTTAGCTCCAGCCAGTTCTCCGGCTGTCCCTCCTATTCTTGCGCGGACTATTTCAACAACGCCCTGCGCTATCCCGACGAGCTCAACCTTTACAATCAGGTCGTGACCCAGGCCCTAGCCGCCGCCGCCGCGGGTCTGCCCGTCAACGCCGGGGCCACGGAAATCAGCGAGCGCATGCTCCTCGAGGGCATGCTCAGCCAGCCTCAATCCTACGAGAATGCCTTGATCCTCAACCTACACGGGGAAATGATGCCTCTCCCGTCCATGCGCAATTACTCGGACGCGGCCAAGGACCCTTCCAATATCAGCGGCTTCGGGGGCGCCAATATCCGCGCGGTGACCCATCCGGAATTCCTTTTTTACCCCTTCTCAGGGGCCAACGCCCAGGGTCCGGCGACCTTCAGGGTTTATTCCTACTATGACGGGTTGGACATACCGGGTAATTTGGATACTGTTTATCCCCCCGCCCACATCACGTCTAATGTAGCGCCCGTCATTAGCGTCCTACTTGACACGCCCATGAACACCAACCTCACCAATACCATCGTAGTCAAGGGGTACTCCGGCAACGTCAACACGGGTTATACCCTCATGACCCTCTGGGACGGCACGACGTCCTATTCCAGCCCAGAAAAAATGTCCGCCCAGGTCATCAGCCCTTATGGCCCCTCCAACAATCAAACTCTGGTTTTGCTTTACAACTCCCCCCTTGCGCTGTCCCCGGCATCCGGCAGTTTCCCGCCGGCGGCCGGGGCCAATACCGGGATTGCCTACTGCCTACAGGCTTTACAACAGCGAATACATCCCTTGCAGCCCCGATTTAACGGCTATGCAAAGCCCCTATACCTTCACCAATCAAGGACTGGCTTACTTCCCGACCGTGGGCCCCAAGAACACGGCCCGATGGTTGATCGAGTGCGCAGGCTTGCCCATTGGCCAGCACAAGTCGAAACCTTTCTCGGCCCATTGGCCGCCATGTAACTACACCAACCCTTCCGGGACAACTCATAGTGTCCACTCAGGGCTCACGGGAACCGCCAGTGCCAGTTTCCCAACCTTTCCAGCACCTACGTGTGGGCGGCTAATGGCCAGGGTGCTGGCATGGTCCCGCCCTGGACCGAGCGTTACCAGTTCATGGGAGACCCCCGCGATTGTCCTTACCTGGACGTGAAGGTGGGCGGGCCCAAGGTGGCCGGCGCGCCCCTCACCATCGGCACTACGACGGCCGGAGGCTCGGACGGACCGGGTTACAATTGGTGGTTCAAGAACCTAAATGGAACCACCGACGGGTTCACGGGTTTTGGGGCGGCAGGAAACGTGGCGGGTTGGTCCACGGACCAAATAGAGACCGATTTACCCCGTTATTACTCAGCCGTTCGAAAAGGCATAATGAATACAACCTCGGTCTTTTCGATGATCTGTGGATGGAGCTTTTTCTATTGCGGTTATGGGGGCGAAATCGGGGGCAACCAGCCACCCTTCTACGGGCATATTCCCTGTAACCTCACCCCATGGCAGAGTACGACCACGACCTCTTTTTCCGGCATTGACGAGATCCTCAGTTCGACCCAGGAAGGTTGGAATACGGTCACCAATGAGCAACAAAACGCCAATGAGCCTTTGTGCTATACCCAGGGAACCGCCTCAACCGCCTGGTATGCGCGGGCCTGGCAGGGAGAGATTTGCCCCGACAGCATGTGGAACTGCTGGACGGCCTATGGAAATCTCCCCACTTGCGGCAATACCACCGCCTATGCCAACAAATTTTACCGGGAGGATTTCACCAATATCCATCCACCCACGAACAGCCTCGACGGATTTGGAAGGTCCTTTTGCAAGTCCCCGAAGGACGCTGGCATCAACGCCTTCTGTGACGGCACAAGCACCGGCGCGACCGGCGGTTTTGTCGTCAACATCGACCAAGAGAATGCCCCGAACACCATTTGCTCCTTGGGCGCGACCTGTTTCTCCATTTTCGGGTTTCCCATGCCCGCCACCGTTCCAACCAGCTCCGCCAATTGGCGCGACTGGGATATTGCGACCAATACCAACACCAACGGCGCGGTGGGGGGCGAATATAGCCTCGCGCCTTATAACGCATTCACGACCCTTACCATTCCCACGAATAATTCCATTCAAAGGGAATTTTACCTTCCCGGAAACGCCTATGCCTCGAACGGTGAAGGCTCGGCGGTTTTGCAGATTTCCGCCAACAATCAAACTGGTTATTTGATCCAATCCGGTTTCGACTATACAGCCCAATCGGACCCCGACGTGGTGATCCAGATCGCCATGACCGAAATGATGCGCACCTATTTGGATGGCGGCCGCCTGCACGCGGCCGGAACGGCGGGACATATCACCCAGATACCCCTCATCGAACTCTACCCCGACCAACCCACGGGCCAATACAACAACCCCACCACCATCAACCTTTGCATCGCCAGCCCGGTAACTACCGGCACTCCCATGACCATCTCTGGGTTTACCACCATCGGCGCGGGCCCGGTCACCAACCTTTGGTACCGATGGCCGGGACTGACCTCCAACATCGCCAATTACTACACCGAGGAATACCCCAATTACGGCCAGGCCCTGACGGCATCCACCTACTCCGAATCGGTGACCATGGACTATTATTTGAAATATTCCACGGACCTGGTCAATTGGAAGTACGCCCAGGATAACAGCCCCGCCGTCCTGGGCATCCCCGACCCGAGCGGCGCACATATCGTCGCCAGCTCCACCAGTTCCCCCATCACCTACTCCTGGAACGTTTCCAACACCACCCAATTTCCCCTGGATAATTATTACGTGGAAGCGGAGGCTTATCGGGAGCAGTTCCCGCTCCATTACGCTTGTCACCAGATTGTCTTAAGTATCCTTCGTTGAGGGCTCCCATCATGCGATCCAGGTTGTTCCGCCGGGAACAGGGTTACACCATGATCGAATTGATGATGGTGATCGGCATCTTGGGGGTGATCACGCCCGCGCTCCTGCTTTTTTTCCAGAATTACACCCAGAGCATGGCCGCGGATGAAATGCGGTCCCAACTGCAGTCCCTCAACCAAAACACTTTTTTGAGGCTTCACGAGCGGCTGGGCATGTGCCGGCACATGTTCCAGGGCAGCGCGGCCGGAGGCATTTCCATGATATCGAACCTGCAATTTTCCGCCACGGCCCCCGCCACGGTGACCGGCAGCGCCATGGCGGTCCTGCAGTCCAATTCCTTACAAAGTTTCGCGAACGCCGTCATCAACTCGAATTTGATCGGGAACGAACTTTTATTCGCGACCTATGATTCGCCCCAAAACATCGGGAATCAGCGCTACAACGCTCCCTTGACCACCACGGGCGGGGCGGGAGGCGTTATCGTCACCGATTCCGCCGGCGTCACGGTTCCGATGGTGGTCGATGTTTACCGCTTCTGGTTCTATTACCTGGCGGCCAACCCAACTAACAGAGGGCCGAAAGACTTCAAGACCTACCGGCTGGTGGAGTGGGAAAGCACCCAAATGGCCGATGCCGCCGAGATCAACAATATGCCCGATACGGTACTCGCGGGAAACGTCATTAAATGGCTTGTCGCGGGAGGAGACGCAAACACCAATACAACCTATTCGATACGGCTTGCCTGGGATCCGCATCAAAACAGCGACGCCAACGCTTTTTATTCACTGAACACAAACGGAACCCTCACCGCCTTGGTGGCCACCCAGCCCGTCACGGAGGCCACCTGGCAATACATCACCCGGGTGAACCAGGGCATTCTTTCCGGGGGCTTCCGGTATGGCATCATGGGCAATACCTGGTCGGGCGCGACTCCGCCGGCGTTGGGCACGAAAAACGTGGTGCCGATCCTGGCAACCCCCAACGGTCTATTTCCCGGGGGGTTCGAGGTGGGATTGTCCGGAAATGACCAGGGCCGGGAAGTGCTGTTTCGAAGCATGTTGGTGGCCGAGGGGGCGACGAAATTACCTGTTTATAACGACGAAACCAGCGTGGTGAACTTTTTCGACGTTTGGTGAGTTTAATCACGGCATTGAACCGCGAAGACGCGAAGCATCAAAAAAATCAAACACAATTTCCTTTTTAGGTTTTTGCCCCCCGTTGATTTTTCAGTAACTTCCCTCCATCCTTCCCCGTAGTTGGAGATAGCTCCGGGGAGGCCCGCCGTGGACGAAAAAATTCCATCCAAAGAAGAGATTCTCAAGAAAAAATGCGTGCCCTGCGAGGGGGGAACCAAACCCCTCAACCTGGTCATGATCAAGGGCTACCTATCCCAGATTGCCGGTTGGGAATACGACGGTAAGGAAATATCCAAGACGTTCCCGTTCCAGAATTTCCACGAGACCATGGCCTTCGTGAACGCGGTGGCTTTCCTTTCCCACCGGGAAGACCATCATCCGGACCTGGAAGTGAGCTACAAGGCCTGCAAGGTGAAATACCACACCCACGCCATCAACGGCATGAGCGACAACGATTTCATTTGCGCGGCGAAAGTGGATCAACTGCTTCAATGACAGCCATTAAATGACAGCTATTAGCCATTGGCGGTTGGCCGTTAGTTTTTAGCTAAAAGCCAACAGCTAAAGGCCAAAAGCTCAAATGACCAAGGGGAGATTCCATTGCCTACCATCGGACCGATTTCCAAAGAGCTGACCCTGGGGGAATTCCTTGAGCGTTACCCCTGGCCCGGAGAGTGGCTGAAAAAGGGAAAACCCATGCATTACTTCTGGAAGTTCGACCTGCCGCGTGCCCGTCGAAAAACTCTGGCCTTTTGTGGCCGACCTGTCCTCCTTCAACAAGCGGGTGGGCATGGGCGAGATGAAGTTCACCGAAAAAAACGGCCGGATGCACGGGACCTCCGTCAACGGGGGCACCCTGCAGGATTGGGAGGAGGTGCCCTGGGAATGGGAATATGGCCGACAGTTCAGCCATGCCCGTGTTTACAGCCGAGGGCTCTCCCATTACATGAGGGCCCGATACCTTTTCGAGGAGACCGAACCAGGCAAATGCCGGCTTTACGCCTACCTGGGTTTCATCCCCCGGGGACCGATCGGAGCCGCTCAAGCTTCAGCATCGGACTGCCGGAAATGAAAAAGGGCTACGCCAAGGCGCTGGGGGAAATCACCGAAGCGATCCAAAAACAGGAAGCCTTGAACCCCCCGGTTCCACCCGCGCCCCTGCCCCCGGCGGTGATGGACGAAGCTGAGCCGATTTGAAACGGCAACTGGTGGAAAGCGGGACCCGGCCGGAGATCGCGGAGAAACTGGCGCGTTTCGTGGCCGCCGAACCCGACGAGACCCTCTATCGCGTCCGGGTGAAGCCCCTGGCGCGGGAGTGGAAGGTGGGCGAAAAGGAGCTTTTGCTGGCCTTCCTCAACGCCACCCGCCTGGGGCTTTTCAACCTGACCTGGGACGTGCTTTGCCCCCATTGCCGGGGGGTGCGGGACGAGATCCGGAGCCTGGGCCAACTGCCCCAAAGGGGAAGCTGCGCGGTGTGCATGGTCGATTTTGACGCCACCGCCTTCAACACACTGGAGGTGACCTTCCACGTGCACCCCTCCATCCGCCAGGTCCAAAAAAGGCTCTATTGCGCCGCCGAACCGGCCACCAAGCCCCATATCAAGATGCAGAAAACCGTACTCCCGGGGAGCCAGTTGTCCCTGCCCACCCTACTGGGCCTGGGGCGCTACCGACTGCGCATCGGCGGGAGGGAACTTTACAACCTTTTGGATATCAACGAGGAGGCGGGTGACACCTACGTGAAATGGCAGGACAGCCTGGCGGAACAAAACCTGGAAAGCGCCCATTTTCCCACCGTGGTGCTGGAAAACACCTCGGCCGAGCCCCGGATGTTCATTTTGGAGGAAAACCACGTGGACCGGGACGCCCTGAGGCCGGTGGATCTCTTCAGTTTCCAGGGGTTCCGCGACCTGTTTCTCAAAGGAAGCCCTGGCGTCCGATATCAAGCTGGAGGTGGGGGTGCAAACCATCCTCTTCACGGACCTGGTGGGCTCCACGAAATTCTACGAGACCGAGGGGGACACGGTGGCCTTCACGCGAGGTGCGGGCGCATTTCCTCAAGGCCTACGACGTGGTGAAAAAACACGGGGGCGCGGTGGTGAAGACCATCGGGGACGCGGTGATGGCGGCCTTTTCCGATCCCGTGGACGCCTTGAAGGCGGCGGTGGAAATGCAGGAATACTTCAACGGCAAGAACCCCGAGACCCGGTTGCGACTGCGCGTGACCCTGAACCGGGGAAGCTGCCTGGCGGTGAACCTGAACAGCGCCATCGATTATTTCGGGAACACCGTGAATCTGGGGGCCAAGATCCAATCCATCGCCGAGGCGGGGCAGATCGGGTTCACGGAGGATTTTTACCAAGCCCCGAAGCGTGAGGGATTATTTAAAAGAAAAGCACCTGGAGCCGGAAAACTGGAATTCACCCAGAAATGGTCGGGCAAGACCATCCCGGTTTATCGGGTGGAAGTGGCTTAGATGCTATTTTTTCTTTCTTGTCGGACTCCTGCTTTTTTGGAACCCAAAAGGGCCTTACCGACCTCGTAGAAGGTCGGGAGGAGGGACACGAAGACGATGCCGAGGATCACCACCTCGAAATGCTGGTTGACCCAGGGCAGGTTGCCGAATAGGTAGCCCGAACCGATGCAAAGGAGGGTCCAGGACAGCACCCCGATCAGGTTAAACCGGGCGAATTTGCCGTAGGTCATGCGGCCCACTCCCGCCACAAAGGGCGCGAAGGTGCGGAAGATGGGGGCGAACTGGAAGAGGATGAGGGTTTGCACCCCGTGTTTCTCGTAGATCTCGTGGGTCTTATCCAGGTATTTCTTGTTTACGAACCTTCCGAAGACGTTGGGCCCGAAGAACCGGCCGATCCAATAGTTGCTGTGGTCGCCCATCAGGGCCGCGGCGGTCAGCAGCACCCAGGCGAAGCCGACGTTAAGCTGGGCCGTGGCGCTCAGGGCGCCCACGGTAAAGAGAAGGGAGTCGCCCGGCAGGATGGGGGTGACCACCAGCCCGGTCTCGCAAAAGATGACCCCGAACAGGACCGCGTAAATATAGGTGCCGTAAGCCTGCACCAATTCCGGCAGGTACTTGTTCAAATGCAGAATGTGGTCCACGAAGGTGTGCAGGGAATCCATGGTTCTCCTCAGGCTTCAAAGATTGAAAACGTCCAAAGCATAACATTCACATGAAAGGCGGGATAGGGTTTTTGATGAATCCCTTATGGTTTAAGAACCCTTAACAAAACCTCAAAGAAAAGAAGATTTTCACCGCCAAGTCCGCCATGCCGACCTTCAATAAAAAGCTTAAAGAGGTCGGTATAGTACCGATTTCCATATTCATTTTTTTGGTGAATCGGCACAAGAAAGACAAAATCAAACATGATTTTAAAGGTTCAATTACCTTAGTTGTCTTGGCGTCCTTGGCGGTTATAAAAAGTTTGCCTCTTTCCTGAAATTGCAGATAGAGTCTGTTTTAAATCTTGCTTTATTTGGTTGTCATTGCGACGAGTGGCCGCCGATATCCCGCATTTCCTTTTGAAAATTTTAAAAGATGATGCGGGATCATCCCATTTTCCTTATTTACCCTTAAAGAAAAATGGGGCTAGGCGGACGTTCACGAGAGGCTTGTGGTAGTTGGCCTAAATTCGGCCAACCATCCATGGGCTTTAGCCCATGGACAATCCCAGTTTAAAAAAGCCTTTAAAAAGGCCAAGACGAACATCGAACTGAGATCGCGACGTCGGCAACCGCCCCGATTGGGGCGCCTCCTCTCGATGACAGACCACAAAAAGTACTTCAAAAACCCTTTATCTGCAAATTCGGGAAAGACCCAAAAGGTTTGTAGGAGTTTCTAAGGTTGAGGGGGAGAAGCCTCGTCCTTCTTGGCTTCCGGCGCGGGCGCGGGCGGGGTGGAATCCGCCGGGGCGGGCGCGGCGGGAGCTTCAGGATCGTTCCCATTGACCTTGGGTTTGGGGTTTCGCGGGGGCCTTTTGCGGGCGACATGAAGGTGCTGGGTTTCCTCGTTGAAATGGAAGAGGTTCCCGAACTGGGACCAATGCACGAAGGTCTCAAAGGTCTTGTCGTAATTCTCGGCGGGCAGGTTGAGGATGATGATTTCCTTCACCACGTCCGCGTCCAGCCCCTTTCGGGGATGCTTGGCCAGTATGTCGTTCACCTGCCGGAACAAGCCCAGCTTCAAGATTTGATCCTTCCAGATGTTCTGGCGCTCCGAGGCCTTGGCCTTGACGAACCTTTGCCCCTCGGCGGTCAAGACCACGTTTCGCTTGGGGGTGTCGACAAAATCCAAAAGCTCGGCGGCCTTGGCCACCGTCATGACCGAGCCGAAATCCTTCTCGGTCTCGCTGGCGATTTTGAACAGGTCTTCCTTGCCGCCGCGGGCGTCCAGGTATTCCAGCATTCCCACGATCCCGATGGCCGGTGTGTCGGGAAGGGGTTCCACCGGGACGGGCTGGTTGGGCGCCAGCACGGGTTCAGGGGCGTCAGCCATCTCATGACCCATGATGATGTCGTGCAGTTGGTCCACCATCTTGAGAAATTCGGCCGAGCGGTAGTCCCGGGGACGGGGGAGGGGGTTCTCGATCACCTTCACCAAGTGGCCGGGGTTGGTGCCCAGCACGATGATGCGGTCGGCCATGTACACCACCTCGGGGATATCGTGGCTGACCATGAGGATGGAGGAGGGGTTCTTGTCCTGGGCGGACCAGATGTCGATGACTTCCGCCCTCAAGGACTCCGCCGTCAGGGCGTCCACGTGGCTGAAGGGCTCGTCCATGAAGAGGATTTCCGGGTCCACGGCCAGGCCCCGGGCCATGCCCACGCGCTGTTTCATGCCGCCGGAAAGCTCCCGGGGATAGGTTTCCTCGAAACCCGACAAGCCCACCATTTGGATGGCCTTTTGGGCCCTATCCTCGATTTCATTTTCAGGGAACCCCCGCGATTTCAGGGCGGTCTGGATGTTCTCGGCCACCGTCATCCAGGGGAAGAGGGCGAAACTTTGGAAAACGATGGAAACACCCGTGTTCACGCCCAAGAGGGGCTTGTCGTGGTAAAGCACCTCGCCCTTGGTAGGGGCGATCAGACCGGCCAGAATGCGCAGAAGCGTGGATTTGCCGCAGCCCGAGGGGCCCAGGAAAGCCACGACTTCCCGGCTGTCGATGGAAAGGCTGATGTCCTTGAGGGCCTCAAAGGACTTGCCGTTGGGGAGGTTGAAATCTTCCGAGACGTTCTTGAGTTCGATGAGTTTTTGTTTCGCCGCCACTTCCGCCGTGTTCACCGACATAAAAACCTCCAGAAAACTTGAATATCCAAGCCCCTGACAAATCTTTTACCGCGAAGGCGCGAAAAACGCGAAGAAAAAACCGTATGGATCCCCATTAAATAATTCTTTTCCTTCGCGTCTTCGCGGTTCCAAAGCTGATTATTACTTACTAAGCGAGTATTTCTCCTCGGCCAGGCGGTACAGTCTCTTCCACACCAACCGATTGAAGATCACCACCATGATGGACATCACGACCACGCTGGCCGCTAGCATGGGAAAATCGGCTGCGGCCGCTGAAATGCTGATCTGGGACCCCAACCCGAAGGCCGTCAGGGTGTTACCCTTGTCGGTCACGTACTCGGCCACGATGCTGGAGTTCCAGGTGCCCCCGGCGGAAGTGACCATACCGGTTACCAGGTAGGGGAAGATCCCCGGTAAATGCACCTTCCAGAAAAGGTCCCAGCCCTTGATGCCGTTCATCCGGGCCGCTTCCAGGAGGTCGGAGGGGATGGCCGAGGCCCCGGCGATCACATTGAAGAGGATATACCACTGGGCGCCCAGGAGCATCAGGGCGATGGCGCCCCAATTCAAGCCGATCCCCGCCATCTTCATGAGGATGATGGCGAAAGCGAAGAGCATGGGGGCGGGAAAGGAGGCGGCAACCTGGACGAAGGGTTGGGAGACACGGGAAAGACGGGGTGAAAGACCGATCCAAAGCCCCACCGGAATGGTCCAGAGGGCCGAGAGAAAGACGGCGGTCAGGACCCGCGCCAGGGTTGCACCGGCCTCCCGGATGATTAAAAACCATTTATCCAGGGTGAGATGGGAAAAAAGCTCCAGGATTTTCCAGGCGCCGAAAACCATGGCGGAAACCAGGGCGATGAAGCAGAGGATGGAAACGAGCTTGAGCGGCCACTTGGACGCCACGGGCTTGATCAGGCGCGCGTCGGCGGGCGGCATGGCCATCACGGTGCCGGCCGGCGTCAGGCGGGGTTTGGGGGTGAAGAGCTTTTCAAAGAAGCGCAAAATCTGGGATTGGTTAAGGAAGTCCAAAAACCAGGAACTGCATATTCTCCTCGGCTCCTCCCTCTTCCACGCGGAATTTCTGCCCCCACACCACCAGGGGGCGCCAGAGGAACTGGTCCAAAAAGACGATCATGAGGACCATGGCCACCACGCCCCAAAATCTCGCCACGCCGTCACCCTTGTCGTTGGCCACGCTCATGTAGGAACCCAGGCCGGGCAGGCGGAAGTCCTTGTCGCCCAGCTGGAAGGCTTCGGTGACCGTGAGGAAGAACCATCCGCCGGCCATGCTCATCATGCTGTTCCAGATCAAGCCGATGGCGGAAAAAGGAATCTCCAGTTTGACGGCTTTCGTGAACCAGTTGAAACGGTAGACCTCCGCCGCCTCGATCAGGTATTGGGGGATGGAGCGGAGGGATTGGTAAAAGCTGAAGGTCATGTTCCAGACCTGGCCCGTGAAGATCATGATGACGCAGGCCAGTTCCAGACCCATGTTGTTGTTGGGGAAAATGGCCACGAGGGCCAGCACCAGGCCTGGCAGGAATCCCAATACCGGGATGCTTTGCAGGATGTCCAAAAGGGGGATCAGCACCTTCTCGGCGATGTGGTCCTTGGCGGCCCAGTAGCCGTAGGCAAGGGTGAAAAGAAGGGATAGCACATAGGCCAGCATGCCGCGGCAGAGGGTAAAAAATGTGTACTTCGGCAAAGCCCAGGGGGAAAGATCGATTTCCACCTTGGCGGTATGCACGCCGGTCCATTCATGGGAGACGGACAGGATGCCGAAGATCAGTCCGATAAGTCCCAGGAGGAGGGAGATATCCACCCACCAGAGTTTCTGGTAGCGGGTAATGAAAGAAGTGGCTTGACCCCAAATGTTCTTGAACTCAATTTTCTTCGTTTCAGCCAAGGTGACACTCCACTTGGATGGGGTCCATCGCGGGGAAATCATAGGTCCCATCCCGTCATTGAAGGAAGGGAAAAAAGCGAATTTTCTGTCTTCCCCAAGTGAATTTACTTCCCGTTAACCGGTTTAAAAAAGTAGAAGGATTCTTCCCTCTGGTCTTTGGGCGGGGACGCTGAGAAAATGGCTTTTCCCAAATCGGGAAAAGGAAAACCCTTATGAGACATATTGGACGTTGGGCCCTATTGGCGGTACTACTTGGGACGGGGGCCCTCAGCGCTACGGAGGAAAAGGATCCGCTTGAGAAAACCCTGGGGCCTATTACCCAGACAAAGGGGGATGTCCGTTTTTGGGCCATCCCGCGCACCGATTTGAACGTGCTGGTGGGCGGGACTCCCTTGGAACCCGGCATGGGTTTGGACAACCGCTTTGAGATTATCCCGAAAGAAAAAGGCCTTCATTTAAAAGCGCGGTTAGTGCTGATGGACGGGGAAATCCAGAAGATTTTGGGTTTGCTCGCCCGCCGCCATTGGAAAGTGGAGGGTTTGTCCCATTGGTTGGCGGGGGAATCCCCCTCCCTGAAGGTGCTTTCCTTCGAGTCCTCGGGCCCTTCCTTCCTGTTGGCGGACGGAATCCAGGAGATATGGACGGCCTTGAGTTTATCCCCGGTTTCCCCTACGCCCGTTCCGACGGCGTCACCTGAAGGAGCCTTTCAAAAACAAGCCGATTCCCTTCTGTGGCCGGGGCAATGGAAGGGCCGGGTCCTATGCCTGAAATTGGAGGCGTCCGGGAACACACTGGAAGCTGGGGCGCAGGCGGTTAATCCCCAGGGCGCCCTTTATCTGCAGGAAACGACCGAGGGAGCGCTGGTCTTGGGGGACCTGCTTCTCCCATCCGACCTGGCCGAGAAACTTTATCCTACCCTGGTGGATAACCAGTTGGAGCTATGTTCCTGGGTACGGGAGCCATCCTCAGGAGGTGAAACCTGGAGCCGAATAGGGTTTTTGGGCAGGGGGGACCTGGAAGGCTTGGCCGAGGGATTGAACGCCCTGAAGACCCAATGGAAGGCTCTTTATAACCCCGATGAATAAAGGGGTATGGGTTTCCGGCGTGAAGGTTCATAGAATATTTTTCGAAGTTGAATTCGACCCTTGAAAGGGTTCGGGAGGCGTCACATGCCGGCGGGAAATGAGACGAATGGGGCGGATTTCGGGGTTTTGGGGATCGGGGTTATGGGGTCCAACCTGGCCATGAACGTGGAAGACCACGGCTTCACGGTGGCAGTGGTGAACCCGGTGGGAGACCTGGTGACGCCATTCATGAAAAAGAACGAAGGCAAGAGATTCATCGGCACCCAAAGCCTGGATGAGTTCGTGAAGGCCCTCAAAAGGCCAAGGGCCATTCTTCTCATGGTTCCGGCGGGCGACCCGGTGGACCAGTGCATCCAGTCCCTCAAACCCTTGCTTTCAACAGGCGACATATTGATTGATGGGGGTAATTCCTGGTTCAAGGATACCCAGCGGCGGGAGGCCGAGCTGGTGAAAGATGGACTCTATTTCTTCGGCTCGGGCGTTTCGGGCGGTGAGGAGGGAGCCCGATTCGGACCTTCACTCATGCCCGGCGGGGACCCGAAAGCCTACGGCTTCGTGAAGCCCATCTTCGAAGCCATCGCGGCCAAAACATCCTCGGGCCCCTGCGTGACCCACGTGGGACCCGACGGGGCTGGCCATTTCGTGAAGATGGTCCATAACGGGATCGAGTACGGCGACATGCAGCTGATCGCCGAGGCCTATGACCTTCTTCGCAAGGGATTGAAGCTGACGGCCGGGGAAATCTCCCTGGTTTTCGCCGAGTGGAACAAGGGAAAATTGGATTCTTTTCTCATCGAGCTGACGGCAAAGGTTTTGGGGGTCAAGGACGCCGAAACCGGCAAGCCCCTGGTGGACCTGGTGCTGGACAAGGCGGGCCAAAAGGGCACGGGCAAATGGACGGCCCAGGTCGCGCTCGACCTGGGAGTGGCCATTCCCACCATCGCCGCCGCCATTGACGCTCGCAACTTGTCCGCCCTGAAGGAAGAAAGGGTGGAGGCCTCCCTTCGTTTTTCAGGGGCCGAAATGACGCTGACCTCGGGAGAAAGGGAAGGGTTCATCGAAGCGGTCCGGGACGCCCTTTATGATTCCAAAATCTGTTCCTACACCCAGGGCTTGAGGCTGATCCAGGCGGGATCCCGGCAATATCATTGGGATATTTCCCTCCGGGAAATGGCCCGTATTTGGAAAGGCGGTTGTATCATCCGCGCGAAATTACTGGATGAAATCATGTCCGCCTATGACCGCAACCCGGTTTTGGCTTCCCTCTTGTTGGATGAGGGGTTCAAGAAACAGTTGGAAAGCACCCAGACCGCCTGGCGCCGGGTTGTGGCCTCCGCGGCCCGCATCGGGGTGCCGGTGCCGGCCATGGGCGCAAGTCTGGCTTACTTCGATAGTTACCGTTCCGCTCAATTGCCCCAGAACCTGACCCAGGCCCAAAGGGACGCCTTTGGGGCGCACACCTATCAGCGCGCCGACCATCCCGAAAGGGGTTTTTTGCACACCGAGTGGTGAGAAGGCAGTCGACAGTCCACAGCTGGCGGTCGACAGTATTGACCCATTGAAACTAATGAATGAATCGCGACGTCTAATAATTAGCGGCAAAGATAAATTCCGAGGGGAGAAAACATGAATCTAAAGACATTGTTTTTGGGCTCGGTGTTGTTGATCGCGGGGTCGGTTTCGGCGCAGACTTTCAACTTAGGCCTGGAAGCGGGGGCGAATTTCTCCAACTTCCTGGGAAGTGATGCCGGTTCCCTTGCGGGTAACGGGGTGGCGTTCAGCGCCGACAAATTGGGTTTTGTAGGGGGTGGGTTTCTTCAGCTGAATTTCGGCGATATGTTCTCCCTTCGTCCTGAGCTGCTATACGAGCAAAAGGGAAACCAAATATCCGGGACTCAATCCAGCGTGGAATTGGATTACGTGGAGATCCCGGTGCTCGTGAAGGTATCGACCGGCCTCCCGGTCGTGAATCCAGCCATCCTGCTGGGGCCCGCCTTTGCCTGGAACACGTTGGCATCGGGCCTTCCCAACGGCGGGTCTGTTAACAGCTCGGATATCGGCCTGATGGCGGGTTTAGAATTCGACCTTGGCAAAATATTGGTGAGCGGACGCTATGAATTGGGCTTGGAGAACGTTCAAAGCAACACCAACGTCCAAAACGGAACCTTCACCCTATTGGCAGGTTATGAGTTCATGTGATGCCCATTCGAGGTTATCAAAGGCTCGATCCTCCGGGTCTTGTTGTTTTCTTGGTTATCTTCCTTCGAGAGACTTTATCCTTTCAGATCATTTTTCCCTTAAACACCCCTAGAGTTCGGGGTTTCACATTGATTCCAACTTGCCAACCTTCCTATAATTCAAATTCTTCAGGGTGAACTTTGTATCAAAAAGGGGGAGTTCATGACGATGACGCTCATTGATAATCTTTTTCCCCTGGTTTTGGCCCTGCTCCTCGCGCTTTTGGTCCCAACGGGCATGATCCTTTCCAACCGGCTATTAGCACCCAGCCGGTCCAACGACAAGAAACTTTCCATCTACGAATGCGGTATTCAACCCCAAGGCCAAGTGGGGGATTCCCGCACCCATGTGAACGTAAAGTTTTACCTGATGGCCATGTGTTTCCTGGTCTTTGACGTGGAAGTGATCTTTCTTCTTCCTTGGGCGGTGGTCTTTCAAAAGATGGCTTGGGCGGGTTTCGGGGCCCTGGTGGGGTTTTCTGGGTGTCCTGGGCATTGGCTGGTATTACCTCCTGAAAAGGGGGGCCTTGGATTGGGAATAGAGAACTTTCCGGTCATCACCACCCGATTGGAGGCGGTCCAGGCTTGGGGGCGCCAGAATTCACTTTGGCCCCTGGCTTTCGGCACCGCTTGTTGCGCCATCGAGTTCATGAGCGTGGCCGCCTCGGTATTTGACCTCTCCCGTTTCGGGGCGGAGCTGATCCGATTTTCCCCCCGCCAGTCGGACCTCCTTCTGGTGGCGGGAACCGTTACCTTCAAGCAAGCTCCCATTCTCCGCCAGGTTTGGGAACAGATGCCCGACCCCAAGTGGGTCATTTCGATGGGGGTTTGCGCCTCCTCCGGCGGGTTCTACAACAATTACTGCACGGTGCAGGGGATCGACCAGGTTGTGCCGGTGGACGTTTACATATCCGGATGTCCTCCCCGGCCCGAGGCCATCCTGGAGGCGGTGATGAAGATCCAACACAAGATCTCCAACCCCCGTACCACCCCCGCTTCCCAATTTCAGGTGAAAGAGCCGCATTTCGATTATTGACCCGGACGCGGAAAGCGTTTCGGGATACCGCGGCAAGGAATCCATGGAAGCATCTCGAATCGTTGAAAAATTAAGGGAGTCTTTTCCGGAGGCCGTGAAGGCCACCTTGGACCGCTACGGCCAAACCGAGGTGGAAGTTGAAATTTCCCTCCTGGGCGGAATATTGGCTTGGCTCAGGGACACGCCCGGCATGGAGTTCGGCATGCTGGTGGACCTGGTTGCAATCGATTATTCCACCTACGCCAGGTGGAAAGGCCCCCGATTCGGGCTGGTCTACCTGTTAAAGTCCCTGACCCAGGGTCACCGCCTTCAATTGAAAGCCTACCTGAAAGAGGAAAACCCCGTGGCCCCCACGGCCACTGGTTTTTGGGCCAACGCCAATCACCTCGAAAGGGAAGCTTTTGACCAGATGGGCATTCGTTTCACCGGGCATCCCAACCTGAAGCGGATCCTCAACCACCACGAGTTCGTGGGGCACCCTTTGAGGAAGGATTATCCCATCACGCGCCGCCAGTGGCTTTCCGCCAACCAATCCCTGATGGATGAGATGGAGGCCAGGCTTCAAGAAAGGGGCCTGAAATGAAGGGAAATTCCCATACTTCCGCCCTGGGGCTGGAAATTATCCCTGGACCCGGTTCCCCCGATCTTCTTTTCGTCAACCTCGGCCCCAGCCATCCCGCCACCCATGGCGCCTTGCGGGTTTTGTGCGCCCTGGATGGGGAGACGATCAGGGCCGCCGTGGTCGAACAGGGTTACCTCCACCGTGGTTTCGAGAAGGATTGCGAGGCGCATACCTTCCAGCAGGTGATTCCCTACACCGACCGATTGAATTATGTCTCGGCGATGATGAACAACGTCGGCTACTGCAAGGCCGTGGAAAGGATGTTGAGCCTTTCCATCCCGGAAAGGGCCGTGGCCCTGCGGGTCGTCATCTGCGAACTGAATCGGATCATCGACCATGTGGTTTGTGTGGGGGCCAACCTGGTGGACCTGGGGGCCCTGACTAACTTCTGGTATTTTTTCAATGTTCGGGAAAAGGTCTATGACATCCTGGAAAAACTCTGCGGGGCCCGGTTGACTTCCAGCTATACCCGCATTGGGGGGCTGATGCGGGATGTTTACCCCGAATTCGGGGATGAGGTGAAGAAGGTCTTGAAGGATGTGGAGGCCAGCCTCGCGGACGTGAAGGGGTTGATCGCCAAGAACCGCATTTTCCTGGACCGCACCAAGGATGTGTGCGTGATCAGCAAGGAGAGGGCCATCAGTTACGGTTTTACGGGGCCGACGCTTCGTGCTTGTGGGGTCGATTACGACCTGAGAAAGGCCGAACCTTATTACGGATACGATCAGTACGATTTCGAAGTGCCGGTGGGGACCTCCGGGGACGTGTATGACCGAATCTTTGTCCGGCTTTACGAGGTGGAGGAGTCCATCCGCATCATTCTCCAGGCTTTGAAGAATATGCCGGAAGGACCGGTCATGAGCGATGACAAAAGGGTGGCCCTGCCGCCTAAGACCCAGACCTACGGCAATATCGAGGGGTTGATGAACCACTTCAAGATCATCATGCACGGCATTTGCCCCGAACCCGGGGAAATGTACGATTCCACCGAGGCCGCCAACGGGGAGCTGGGTTTTACCATCATCTCCGACGGTGGAAAAAACCCCTACCGGGTGAAGTGCCGCCCTCCCTGCTTCATGAATTTCGCGGCTTTCGGGGAAATGATCGAAGGCTATATGGTCGCCGACGCCATCGCGAATTTGGGTTCCATCAACATCATCGCCGGGGAACTGGACCGATAACCATGAGCGTGACCTTTAAACCGGAAGCCCTGAAGGAGTTCGAGGATATCGCCTCCCACTATCCCGTGCGTCGGGCGGCACTTTTACCCGCCCTGTGGCTGGCCCAGCGGGAATTCGGCTGGCTTTCACCCGCTGTAATCGAAGCTACGGCCAAATTGGTAGGGGTGTCGCCGGCCCAGGCCCTGGAAGTGGCCGAGTTTTACACCATGTATTTCAAGAAAAAGCCGGGCAAATACCACCTGCAGGTTTGCCGGACCTTCGTGTGCATGATGAACGGGGCGGAGGACATTCGAAGGGTCATCGAGGAGAAGTTGAACCTGAAAGAGGGGGAAACCACCCCCGACGGGCAGTTCAGTTACCAAGACGTGGAATGCCTGGCCTCCTGCCACACCGGGCCTTGCATGAGGGTGAACGACGAGTACCACGAGAATCTGACGCCGGAAGGCGTCACAAAACTGATCGACGAATTGAAAAAGGACTTGAAGGCATCATGATCCACGTTGAACCCCAACTGACTAAGCGCTTCTCCGTGAAGGATCGGGCATACGCCTGAAGGTGTACCTTCAGACGGGCGGATACGCCTCGCTTAAAAAACTCTTCACCCTTAAGCCTGACCAGGTCGTTGAGGAGGTCAAAGCCTCGGGCCTGAAGGGACGGGGAGGCGCGGGCTTTTTGACCGGCATGAAGTGGTCTTTCGTGCCCGAAAAACACGGGAATCCCCATCTATTTGGCCGTCAACGCGGACGAGGGGGAACCGGGAACCTTCACCGACCGTTATCTTTTGACTTATGACCCCCATCTGCTCCTGGAGGGGATTATTTGCGCCTGCTACGCCGTCGACAGCCACACGGCCTATATATATGTAAGGGGCGAGTTCTACGACCAGATCCAGATCCTCCAAAAGGCCATCGCGGAAGCGAAGGAGGCGGGCTACCTGGGCACGAATATCCAGGGGTCGGGTTTCGACCTGGAGGTTTACGTGCACCGGGGTGCGGGGGCCTATATATGCGGGGAGGAAACGGGTTTGATCGAGTCCCTGGAAGGCAAGAAGGGGATGCCCCGCATCAAGCCGCCCTTTCCCGCGGTGCAGGGGCTTTTCAACTGCCCGACCATCGTCAACAACGTGAAGACCCTGGCCTCCGTGCCCTGGATCATCGAGCATGGGGCCAAGGCCTATGCGGCCATCGGGACCGCCGGATTCGGCGGGCACCCATCTCTTCGGCCTCTCGGGCCACGTCAACCAGACCGGTTACTGGGAACTGCCTTTCGGCATGCCCATGATGGAATTTATTGAAACATACGGGAAGGGAATAAGGGGGGGGCCTTGAAGGCCGTTTTCCCGGGGGTTCCTCTTGCCCGGTTTTGACCGCCAAGGAATGCGAGACTGTCACTCTCTGCTACAAAAACATGCACGACCACGGCACCATGTTCGGGACTGGCTGCGTGACGGTTTTGAACGAGCATACCGACATGGTGAAAATCCTGAAGAGCCTGACCCATTTTTACGCCTACGAGTCTTGCGGCCAATGCACCCCTGCCGGGAAGGAACGGCCTGGGAGGATCGGCTGACCTGGAAAAATCATCGCGGGAGAGCCACGGCGAAGGAACTGGACCTGATGCTGGAAGTCGCTGACAACATGGAAGGCAAGACCATCTGCGTTTTTCCGCCGCCTGTTCCATGCCGTTGCGGAGCATCATCAAGAAGTTCCGGGGGGAATTCGAGAAGTACCTAAAAGAGCACGGCGGTCGCCGTTCCGGGGATGGTTTCATGACACCTAAAGCCAACACGAAGACACAAAGCCACAAAGAACGAGTAGCATTTTCCCAAATGAAGAAAAGTTTTTCTTCGTATCTTCGTGCCTTTGTCCCCCTTTGCTCCGCAGGAGCAAAGGAATGCGGGACAATACCAACCACTTTAAAAACTTTCATTGTGGGTTGGCATGTGTTGGAAGTGGGTTTAAGGATGAACCATGGTTAACATCACCGTCAACGGAAAGCCCATGGAAGTGCCCGAAGGCACCAATGTGCTGGACGCCGCCCTGAACAACGGCATCCACGTGGAGCATTTCTGCTACCACCGTTACCTGCCGGTGGCGGGTAACTGCCGCACCTGCATGGTGGAGATCAAGACCCCCAAGGGGCGCCAGCTCGTCATCGGGTGCAACACCCACGTGACCGAGGGCATGGTCATTTACACGAACTCGGAAAACGCCAAGACAGGCCCAAAAAAGCGCCCTGGAAATGCTTCTCCTCGACCATCCGCTGGATTGCCCCATCTGCGACAAGGCCGGCGAGTGCAAACTCCAGGACCAGTACATGCAGGACGGCCAGTACGATTTCCGCCGGTCCGTTCCCCGCTATTTCAAGGGCGGCAAGGCCGAGGACATCGGGGAGCACATTATCCTCGACCAGGAACGCTGCATTCTTTGCACCCGCTGCATCCGTTTCGTGGACGAGGTGCCGAAAACCTCCGAACTGTGCATCGTCAACCGGGGCCATGAGGCGAAACTCACGATTTTCCCGGGCCACCGGCTGGACAACCCCTATTCGGGCAACGTGACGGATATCTGCCCGGTGGGGGCGCTGACGCTTGAAGGAGTTCCGGTTCAAGCAACGGGTGTGGTTCCTCAAGAAAACCGAATCGGTCTGCCCGGGATGCGCGCGGGGTGCAACATCACCGTCGAGCAGAATCACGGCCATATTTTCCGCTTCATGCCGCGGGAGAACCCCGAAGTCAACAAGACCTGGATCTGCGACGAGGGCCGGTTTTCCTTCCCCCATTACCAAGCCAACCGGCTGGAAGAATCCGGTTGGGCCATAAGGTCACTTCCCTCGCAGGAGGGAATCATCCGGCTTTCCGAAATCCTTATCCGGGATGGGCAAGGATGAGGTGGCGGCTATCGCCTCCCCCTTCGCTTCCTTGGAAGACAATTACCTGTTAAAAAAATTATTCGAGAAGAAATTCAATCCCGTGAACCTGGCCGCTCCCCTTTGGATGAAAAAGGGCGAGGCCGACAAGATTTTGAGGCTGGCGGAGCGATATCCCAATGAGCAGGGCTTAAACCTTTTGGGAATCCCCACCCAAGCCGAGGCCTTGCTTGAAAAGATCGAGAAAGGGGTCTTCAAGGCCGTGATCGTGATGCATCAAGACCCCTTTGGCCAGGACCCGGAAAAGGCGAAGAAAATATACGGAAAGGTGAAAGCATTGGTGTCCCTTTCCGTTCATCAAACCGATACCGCCAAGCAGGCCGCCATGGCCTTTCCTGCCCGGGCCTTCATCGAAAAGTCGGGAACTTTCGTGAACGCGCTCGGACGCCTCCAACGTTTCAAACGGGCGGTGGAGCCGGGCCATCCGGATATCTTGGAAGCCTCATTATGGATTTGTGGACTGGGGAGGCAAATGGGCCTGGCCGGTTTCGACTTTGAGAACACCCCCGCCGTGTTCAACGCTTTGGCGGGGGAAAACCCGATGCTCTCGGGCTTAACCTTTGAATCCATCCCGGCCATGGGAAAACAGTTATCCCTTGATTCCATCGCCCTCGACCCCTTCCTGGGCATTCAAGCCCAACCCAATATTTTTGAGGTGAAGGCGTGAGCCCGGAACTCTTTACCTTGATCAACCGGGGCGTCATGACGGTGGTGGTTTGGATTATTCCCCTTTCCTTCATCCCCTTTTTCATCTGGCTGGAGCGTAAGGGAAGCGCCATCATCCAGGACCGGGTCGGCCCGGACCGCACTAACATCCTGGGAGTCCGACTGCTGGGGTACATCCAGAATTTCGCGGATACACTCAAACTCCTGATGAAGGAAAACCTCACCCCCGGCAAGTCCTATGGCTTTTATTTCCTGTTGGCGCCCTTCTGGTCCATGACCATCGCCCTTTTGCCCCTTTTGGTGGTTCCCCTTGCCTCGCCCATGGATTTTTTAGGCCAAACGGTTCGGTTCCAGGCCGCCAATTTCGACGTGGGCGTTCTCTACATCTTCGCCATCACCAGCATGGGGGTGTTCGGCGTGATCTTGGCGGGGTGGTCCTCCAACAACAAGTTCGCGCTTCTGGGGGGCCTGCGATCCTCGGCCCAGATGATCTCCTACGAGCTTTCGATGGGATTGGCTCTGGTGAGCCTGTTAATGGTGTACCAGGGCGTGCGCATGGACGGGATCGTGGAGGCCCAGGGAAATCCCCTGTCCTTTTTCGGCGTCACCCTTCCCTTACCGGGATGGGGAATCTTCCTACAGCCGGTCGCCTTTCTCCTTTTTCTCGTCTCGGGTTTCGCCGAAACCAACCGCAATCCTTTCGACCTGGCCGAGGGGGAAAGCGAGCTGGTGGCGGGATATCACGTGGAATATTCCAGCGTGAAGTTCGCCCTCTTTTTCATGGCCGAGTACGTCAACATGGCGGTGGTGGCCTTTATCCTTTCCACCCTTTTTCTGGGAGGCTACCAGGTTCCCTTCGCCCCCACCGAGGTCCTCAAGGCCAACCCTCAGCTGGCTCTCGGAATCTGGGGCGCGATCCTCCTGGCGGGCGGGGTGATTTTCGGCTACTTTCTCTTCCTCCAGGCTAAAGCGCAAAAACACCGCTACGAGGGCGTCAAGAAATGGGAACCCTACCTGTTGTCCCTGGCCGCGTTCGGGAAGGGCCTGGCCGGTTTGGCGGCAATCCTTTGGAGCCTCCTGGGTGGACCCTTGCCCGGGCCCATCGCGGCCCTCGTCGTGCCGGTCGTGCAGGTGACCTGCCTGATCCTCAAAGTCTTCTTTTTCTGCTGGCTTTTCGTGTGGGTGCGGTGGACCCTGCCCCGGTTCCGCTACGACCAGCTCATGCGCATGGGTTGGAAGCTCATGCTGCCCCTGGCCATGCTGAACCTGTTGGTCACCGGAATCTTGATTCTGGTTCAGAAATGAGAATTTTGTTTAAAGCTTTTTCTTCGCTGCCGACTGCGAACTGTGGACTGCCATCTGCTTTTGAGAGGTTTAAATGAGGATTGTTCCCCGGCCCGGGATCAAGGGCCTCCAACGGATCTACGTGATCCAGGTCCTCCAAGGCCTGCTGGTGACCTTGCGCCATGTGGCTAGAAACCTGCTCCACCCCGGCAAACTGCCCGTGGTGTATTACCCCGAGGAAAGAAAACACCTTCCCCCCGCTATGCGGGGCAGGCACCGGCTGATGAAGCGGGAAGGCGGGGAACCCCGGTGCACCGCCTGCATGCTTTGCGCCACCGCTTGCCCGGCCGAATGCATCCATATCCTGGCCGCCCCCGCGCCTGACAATGAAATTGAAAAATACCCGGCGAAATTCGACATCGACATGTTGCGCTGCGTTTTTTGCGGCTTTTGCGTGGAAGCCTGCCCCCTGGACGCCATCCGCATGGACGTGCCGGAGATCGCTATCACCGATTACACGAGGGAAAGTTTGGTATACCACAAGGAATTTCTCATGGACCACCACAACGAGGAATACGCCCCGGGTTATAATCCCCCCCGGCCCGTGAAGTGGACCCACGGCGACCACGCAAGACCTTGAACGTCAGTCCGCGGTCGACAGTCAACCGTCGACAGCAAAAGCCTAAAGATTGGGTGGCTGTGGACTGCCGACTGTAGACTGTCGACAAAATGCTTTGAGAGGTTTCGATGATTGAAGCGGTTTTGTTTTATATCCTAGCGGCGGTTTTACTGGGCATGGGTCTCCTCGTCATTACAAGGACCAACCCCATCGCCTCGGCGCTGGCCCTGGTGGGGGCCTTCGCGGCCCTGGCGGGGCTCTACGCCATGCAATCCGCCCAACTGGCGGCCATCCTGCAGGTCCTGGTTTACGCCGGCGGGATCATGGTGCTGATGCTTTTTGTCATCATGCTCTTGAACCTGCCTCCCCAGGCATTGGAGCCCCTGAAGGCCCGGAGCATGGCGGTGGTCCTCGCGATATTATCCGTGACGGCCCTGCTGGGCGCGCCCCTTGCGGGCGTTCTATTTGCGGTGAGACCGGGAGCCGCTCCGGCCCTCGCCGTTGATTTCGGGGAAGTTTCCGGCATTGGGGGCAAGCTTTTCGCCGACTACCTGTTCCCTTTCGAGGCCTTGTCTTTGTTATTGCTGGCGGCGGTTGTGGGAGCCTTAGTATTAGTGAAGAAGAAATTGTGACCAACGTTTTGAGGAAATAAATTCAAGAGGCCCAAAGGGGCCAGAGGAATACATGGATCTAATTTACCCTGTCACGCCGGCCCATTACCTGGTACTCTCGGCGGCCCTTTTCACCCTGGGAGTGGCGGGGGCCCTGTCCCGGCGCAACCTCTTCGTGTTGTTGATGTCGCTGGAACTGATGCTTAACGCCGTCAATTTGTCCTTTGTCACCTTTTCCCGCATGAACGGGGAGATGTCGGGACAAGTGGTGGTTTTGTTCGTGGTGGCGGTGGCCGCCGCGGAAGCCTGCGTGGGGTTGGCCCTGGTGCTCGCCTATTACCGGCTGGGTGAATCGGTGGACGTAGACCTTTTAAAGACCCTCAAAGGATAGACCTTGCTGAACATGGAACATCTTCAAATTCTTTCCCGGGTGCCCTACGGGTGGCTTTGGTTGATTCCTGCCCTGCCCCTTTTCGGCGCGGTCCTGAACGGGTTCTTGACCCTGATTCAACGCGGCAAACCCGGCAGGATTCCCGAGTGGTTATTCAGCCTGATCGCCTGTTCGGGAGCTTTTGGGTCCTTCCTCGCGGCCTGGGCCGCCTTTACTCAGTTTAAGACCCTGCCGGAAAGTTCCATCCTGACCCAGGATCTAGGCCTTTGGATTGAAACCCAGGCCTTCCAGACCCATTTCACCCTCCAACTGGACAGCCTCTCCATGGCTATGGTGATTTTTATCACCTTCGTTTCCAGTTTGATCCACCTCTACTCGGTGGGTTACATGAAGGGCGATCAGGGGTTTGGCCGTTTCTTCACTTACATGAATATATTCCTGTTCTCCATGCTTGTTCTGGTGATCGCCGACAATCTCCTCCTTCTGTTCCTGGGATGGGAGGGAGTGGGGTTTTGTTCCTACCTGTTGATCGCATTCTGGTTCGGCGACGAGGCCAAGGCGGCGGCGGGAAAAAAGGCCATCATCGTGAACCGAATTGGAGATGCCGGATTTCTGGCCGGGCTTTTGATCGTTTATAACTTGACGGGAACCCTCAACTTTGAGGGTTTGCAAGAACATAAACTTGTCTTTACGGAGCTTACCGCCACCCTGGCTTGTCTTTGCTTCTTCTTTGGTGCAGCGGGGAAATCCGCACAAATACCCCTCTATGTTTGGCTGCCTGACGCAATGGCGGGCCCCACGCCCGTTTCAGCCCTCATCCACGCCGCCACCATGGTGACTGCTGGGGTTTATCTGGTGGCCCGGTTGCATTTCCTTTATGTGCTGGCACCCTGGGCTTCCCTGGTCGTGGCGGTATTGGGGGCCTTGACCGCCCTCATGGCCGCTTCCATTGCCCTCGCGCAAAATGACATCAAAAAGGTCTTGGCCTATTCCACCATTTCCCAGCTGGGTTACATGTTTCTGGGCGTGGGCGTGGGCGGTTATAGCGCCGGGATTTTCCATCTCATCACCCACGGATTTTTTAAAGCCGCCCTTTTCCTGGGAGCGGGTTCGGTCATTCATTCCATGAGCGGTGAACAGGACGTGCGGAAAATGGGGGGATTGTTGAAACACCTGCCCTTTACCAGCCTGGCCTTTCTGCTTTCATGGCTGGCCCTGACAGGGGTTGTTCCTTTTTGTGGAGGCTTCTTCAGCAAAGACGAAATTTTATGGCGCGCTCTTGCCACGCCCAATCCGCTTTTCGCCCCTCTCCCTGAGATTCTTTATTTCATCGGCCTTTTTACGGCTTTCCTCACGGGTTTTTACATGACCCGATTGGTGGCCCTGGTCTTTTTTGGGGAGTTTAAGGGAACGCCGGAAGCACTGAAACACCTCCATGAGTCGCCCCGGATCATGACCTGGCCCCTGATGTTTTTGGCTGTTCTTTCCCTGCCCATCGGTTGGCTGGGGACCCCCGTGGCCATTGGCGGCGGTGATACCCTGGGCAAGTTCCTGGAGCCCCTCTTTCGCCTTTCATCCCTGGAGCCCAATGCCCTGAGCCCCCGCTTGGAACCCGTTCTTATGTTCCTTTCCCTTTTGGTGGCGCTGCTAGGCGTGGGATCGGCCTGGTACATTTATGGGTTGAAGCACCTAGTGAGCCCTAAGCTTTTAAGATTGATCCCGGGCGGTCCCAAGGCCTTGGAACAAAAATATTACGTGGATGAGATTTACGAAACCACCGTGGTTCGTTGGGTGAAATGGTTCGCGCGAGCTGTTTCCAACTGGTTGATTGAGAAACTTCTGGTCAACCGACTCTTGGATATCTTCGTGGAAACGGGGACTTTATTGGGCCGATGGTTCCAAAAAACCCAAATGGGCCTGCTGAGGGTTTACCTGGCCTACGTGGCCTTGGGTGCGGCCTTGCTGGTTTACCTGGCCCTTCGATAGAAGGCAGATGTTTGCAAAAAGCCAATGGGCTAACAGCTGATAGGGTTGAATTGATGAAGTGGATTGAATCGTGATTTAGTTTGCTGAAGGGATAATTCGTGACTCTAACACTCATGATCGCTATACCGGCCGTGGCGGCCTTTTTCGCGGCCCTTTCGCCGGTGCCCAAGGGATCCAAGGTATTGGCCCTGCTGGCCTCCCTCGGTGTATTAATTCTTTCCTATCCCCTGTTGGCCGGGTTTGATCTTTCCAACGGCGGGTTCCAATTCAAGGAAGACGCGCCTCTTCTTCCCAATCTGGGGATTCACTACAGTTTGGGGCTGGATGGCCTTTCCCTATGGTTCGTGGTTTTAACCGCCTTTGTCACGCCGTTGGCCATTCTGGGGAGTTTTAAGGGAATTCAAAAAAATATTCGCGGATATTTCGCTTGCATGCTTTTATTGGAATCCGCCATGTTGGGCACCCTGGCCGCCCGGGACCTGTTCCTTTTTTACCTTTTCTGGGAGCTCATGCTTATCCCCGTCTTTTTCCTGATCGGGGTTTGGGGAGGGCCGGACCGGGTGAGGGCCACGGTTAAGTTTGTCCTCTTTACCCTTTTTGGTTCGCTCCTGATGTTGGTGGCCCTGCTTTACATTACCCATGAGGCCCATAGCTTTGACTACAGCGTCATGCTGGACCACCATTTCGCGGAGGATGTGCAGTTCTGGTGTTTCCTCGCTTTCGCGCTGGCCTTTCTCATCAAGGTGCCGATGTTCCCGCTGCATGGCTGGCTTCCCGACGCTTACGCCGAGGCGCCAGCGGGTGTCACGGTGATGCTTTCGGCCATCATGGTCAAGCTGGGCGCTTACGGGTTCTTACGGTTCTGCCCGGCTCTTTTTCCAGCCGCCGCCAAGGCTTTCGCTCCATGGCTTCTGGCCCTGGCTTTGGTTGGGGTGCTGCATGGGGCGCTCATGGCCACCATCCAGACGGACTTTAAAAGGCTGGCCGCCTATTCCTCCCTTTCCCATATGGGGATGGCGCTATTGGGTTTGCTGACCTTTACCTTGGCGGGTCTGCAGGCTGGTGTTTTCCTCATGGTGGCCCATGGGGTGTACATGGCAGGGTTGTTCCTGGTCATGGGATATCTCGAGGATCGCCGGGGTTCCCGGATCATGGCCGATTTTGGCGGGATGGCCCAAACTTCTCCCTTGCTCGCGGTCTTTTTCCTTTGGCTCATGGCAGCGGCGGTGGGCCTGCCGGGACTCGCCGGATTCGTGGGAGAGATTTTGGTCTTGATCTCCTTGTTCAAGGCCAATTCTTTTTTCGCAATACTGGCGCTGGCGGGGTTCATTCTTTCAGCCTGGTACTTTTTCAACCTTTATGGGCGTCTTTTTTTCGGGGCGTCTAAAGATCCGAAATTATCCCCGTCACCGTCCTCGGACCTGGGCTTGGGGGAAACCTTGTCCCTGATACCTTTGGCCCTGCTGGTGTTATGGCTTGGTATCGCGCCCAATAATATTCTCCGCCCCATTGAGAAATCACTCCAAATGAACGTGATTGAGAGGCTCAAACCCCCACCCGAGATGACGGACTTTGCCGCCCGACAGCGTTATGAAGAGGAAATCAAAAGGGACCAACGGGAGAAGCGCAAATGAACATCACCTCCTTGGATTTGCAAGGAATCCTCCCCCTTTGGATCATTTCTTTTGGGGTCCTGGCCTTGTTGTTATTGGAGGCGGTGGGGAAGGAAGCCGGCCGTCGTTCGGCGCCTCTCCTCACAGGAACGTTCCTCCTCGCCTCGATAGCTTCCGTTTTCCATATTCTTTCCCAAAGACCGCTACCCGGACTCCTGTTTCAAGGCTGCGTGGTGGTAGATCTCTATTCCACCACTCTCATGGGAATCTGCCTGGTGTCCGGTTTTCTTTGCCTGCTTTTTTCGGTTTCCTATTTAGAAAGGGAAAGGGCGGTAACGGGAGAGTATTACGTTCTCCTTTTATTGGCGGTTTCGGGGATGATCGTATTGACCGTATCCGCCGATTTTTTGACTCTCTTCGTCGGAATAGAATTGATGTCCCTATCCTCTTATGTTTTGGCGGGTTACCTGCGAAACCGGGCCCGGGCGATTGAGGCGGCCATGAAATATTTCCTTTCGGGGGTCTTTTCCTCGGGTTTTCTTTTATATGGAATCGCGATGTTTTACGGAGTCACTGGCTCGTTAAGGTTCGTGGAACTACGCCATGCCTTAGAAATGGGAAAGTCCCCGGTTTTGATCGCTCTGGGGGCAGGACTGGTTCTGGTCGGATTTGGTTTCAAGATTGCGGCGGTACCCTTCCATGCCTGGGCGCCGGATGTTTATGACGGGGCTCCTGCTCCCGTTTCAGCCATCCTTTCCACGGGCGTCAAGACGGCGGCTGTGGGGATTTTGGCCCGCGTCCTGGTGGAAGCGCTGGGTCTTCCTGGATCCTGGACTATGATCCTTGCGGTTTTGGCGGTTTTGACCATGACCTTGGGCAACCTGGGGGCCTTGAACCAGACAAATCTCAAGCGGTTGTTGGGTTTTTCCAGCGTGGCGCATGCCGGTTATCTCTTGGTTGGGTTGTCGGTGGCTTCGAGTGCTCCCGCCGACCAAGTGGAGCGAGCGGTTGCCTTTTATTTGCTGGCCTATACCCTCATGACCTCTGGCGCTTTTGGCTTTATCGCCTGGGCCTCCCAAACCGAATCCGCTTCGAATTTTCACGGGGGGGAAAGGGTTGATCTTGAGGATTTTAAGGGGTTCGGGCTGGATCATCCCTGGATGGGTGGAGCGCTGGCGATCTTCCTCTTTTCACTGGCGGGCATGACCCCCATGGCGGGCTTTTTTGGGAAATATTTTCTTTTCAAGCTGGCCGTGGATCAAGGACAGTTGGGCTTGGTGATTGTCGCGGTATTGAACAGCTTTCTCTCGGCTTTTTATTATCTTCGCGCGGCGGCTGTCCTTTACCAAAAACCATTAACAGAAAACAAGGTCCTCGCGATCAGCCCTGGAACGGGGTTAGCGCTTCTTCTATGCTCCCTGGGCACCCTGGCCCTGGGATTCCTGAAGTTTCCTTTTTAGAAAGTTCAAGCCCGAGGGGCTGTCCCGTCCTTTTACGATCATCCCACCCAATAGTTCAGGGAATGGGCGATCAGGAGAGATGCCTGGGCCAGGAAACTGCAAGCGAGAAGGCTTTTTTTGATCCCCTCCTTCTTGGGTTTTAACGCCAGCCAAATAAAAAACGGAAACAAAACTGAAGCATAACGGATGTAACTCATCAAGTCGCTCAAAAGAGCGGGAACCACGCCTAAAATCAAAGTGTAGAGGAATAATTCCCTTCCCACATGGCGGTAAAGGGATGGCAGGGCCGCAAGGACAAACACGAAAAGGGCGCGATTGAGAAAACTGTTTTGAGGGCCGTTCCAGGTATAGGGATTTCGGATGAAATTTTCCACAAACCATGCCCAGGGATTGAGGAAATTCTCAAACCGGTTGTGGGATACGAAATAATGCTGGGCTAAAAATCCGGTAAAAATAATCCCCGGTCCAGTATTTCATCAAAACAGGTAAAGACCAAAACCTCCAAGGAAGGCCAGCAGCGTCCCAAGCCTTCCCGCCCAGGGATTCCGGGGATCTTCCAACCTTGTGTTTCCCCATGGAATTATTACGAGGGCGATCAGGATGCCTGTGGGCCTTGAGAGGGAAATCAGGAACGCGCTCGAAACAACAGGAAGCCAATCCCCCCGGCGGAAATAATAGAAGAAAGCTAATACGTAGAAAGAGAAAAAGAGACTCGGTGTAAATAAGCCCAGAGTAAAAGGCGGTTGGGAAAGGCCAGGCACCAAAGACAGGCCCGCATGGCGATTTCGTCACCCCAAAGGTCACTTGCCAGCAGGAATAGAAAGACGGAGGCCAAGAGGGCAAACAAAAGGGACAACAAGAGGCCCGATATCCAGGGGGCCAGGCCAGTAGGGACGGTGAAAAAACGAATAAGAAAAGGCAGAAGTGGAAAAAAAGCATTGCTGGGTTCACCCGCGTGATAACCATGGGCCGCGAGGTAAAGGTAATGCTGGGCATCCCAGGTTTGATAAGCCGAGAGCAGGGTGGGGGGTTCCTGGGAGGGATCATGGAAATTGGCCAGGTAGTTCCCGCTTTGAAATGGGAATAACCGGTAACCGAGGAAAATCACCCCCCAAATCGAGAGTTTGACCAGGAAAGTGATTCCCAGAACCCGGGCCAGGCCCTTTTGCATGTTGCGTCATCCCTTCCCGATGGGTAGAGAGGTTGATTCCCGCCCCAAAGGTTGTTAAACCAAAGCTGCACCAGCGATTATCCCTTAAAAACGGAGGTTTGGCATGCGTGTCATCGCGGATTTATGTGTTATTCCCCTGGGTGTGGGCGTTTCCGTGTCGGAGTATGTGGCTGCTTGCGAGAAGGTGTTAAAGGAAGCCGGATTGAAAATCCAACTCCATGCCTATGGGACCAATATTGAGGGGGAGTGGGACGACGTTTTCGCCGCGATCAAACGCTGTCATGAGGAAATACATCGAATGGGAGCTCCGCGAATTACAACCACGCTTAAATTTGGGACCCGGATCGATAGAAACCAAACGATGGAAGACAAGATCAAAAGCGTCGAGAATCGATTGAATAAGACCTGATTCCCTCAACATAACGGCAGGGTCGTTCCCGGAAGTTCCTACTAAAGATGGTGTTACGGGTTCTGGATGAAAGCCTCGGTTTCGGGAGTAATAGCCTAAAGGTATTGCGATTTTAAAAGGGCCGGGGGTAATATGCATCCCCTAGTTCAACCCAATATGTCATCCCTGAGACGATATGGTTTTCTGGGGGTGAAATCTAGTTCGGTGTCCTCAAATCAAGCTTTGATACAACAATCCAAGGGGAGGCTTTCTTTGATGGAAAATGAAATCGTTGTCGGAATCGGCGGCGCGGCCGGGGATGGAGGGGCTTCCACTGGGAATAATCTGGCCCAATCCTGCGCACGCCAGGGTCTATTCGTTTACCAGTACACGAGTTACCAATCGCTTATCCGGGGTGGCCATTCCTGGGTCCGTTTGAGAATTGCGCCCCAAGCCCCCAAATGCATGGGTGACCAAGTTCAGGCCATGATCGCCCTGAACCAGGATTCCATGGACCGGCACCTTCAAGAACTGAGTGCAGGCGGCCTCTGTGTTTATAACGGCGATAAGGTCAAGCCCGGGAAGGTTCCCGAGGGAGTCCAATTATGCCCCCTGCCGGTTTTTGAACTGGCGGGCAAGGACGCGCTGCCCATCATGCAAAACACCGTGGCTTTGGGCGGGCTCGTTGGGTTGTTAGGCCTGGATTTCACCGCCTTGGAATCCGTGTTTCATCATACCTTCGCTAAAAAACCCCAGGTGGTCGCCGCCAATGTGGCCGCCGCCAAGGCGGGACATGACTTCGCGGTAAAAACTTACCAATCCCATTCGGCTAAATTGAAGAAGGGAATGGCCTCGCTGGCCATGGTGCAAGGCAACGAGATTTTGGCTATGGGGGCGGCAAATGCGGGATGCAAGTTTTACTGCGCCTACCCCATGAGTCCGGCGACCGGCGTCCTGCACTGGATGAGCGCCCATGGAAGGGATATCGGCATCTGCGTGCGGCAGGTGGAGGATGAGATCGGCGTGGCCAACATGGCTATCGGTGCGGGTCATATGGGTGTCCGCTCCATGTGCGCCACCTCGGGAGGCGGATTCGCTTTGATGACCGAGGCCTTGGGATTGGCCGGGATGATGGAAACACCGGTCGTGATGATCAACGTCATGCGCGGGGGGCCCTCCACGGGTCTTCCTACCAAACAGGAGCAAGGCGACCTGACCCAGGCGATCGGCGCCTCCCAGGGCGATTTTCCCCGTATCATCATCGCCCCCACCTCCATTTCCGATTGCTACAACACCATGGAAGAAGCTTTCAACCTCGCTGAAAAATACCAGTGTCCGGTCATGATACTTTCCGATCTTCTCATGAGCGAGGGCCACATGACCCTGGAAACCTCGTTCCTCGACCGGGATTTCAAGATCGAACGGGGGGAGATGATCTTTGAGGATGATGGCATCCCCAAGACTTACCTGCGCTACAAGGACACACCTTCCGGGATTTCTCCCCGGGCTATCCCCGGCCTTCCTAACCATCTGTACGTGGCGGCCTCGGACGAACATGATGAGGACGGAGTG
Organism: candidate division FCPU426 bacterium; assembly: GCA_963771075.1. Classification (GTDB taxonomy): domain Bacteria; phylum Oederibacteriota; class Muellerivitia; order Muellerivitales; family Muellerivitaceae; genus CAVTWJ01. The sequence continues at coordinate 76,659 of CAVYSE010000011.1, forward strand.
CTGATCTCAGACGTATACACCGATCCTATCATCCGCAAGAAAATGGTGGACAAACGCACCCGCAAGATGGAAGGCGTGGTCGAGGATTACGCCTACCCCCTGAAGCTGGAAGGTCCCTCGGAAGCCGAGATCACCTTGGTAACCTACGGTTCCACCTGGGGCGTGGCCAGCGAGGCCGTGCAGCGCCTGAACCAGGAGGGCGTGAAGGCAAACTTGCTTACATTCAAGTACATGCTTCCTTTCCAGGAAAAGGAAGCGAAGGCCTTATTAAGCAAGGCCAAGAAGATTTGCGTGGTTGAAATGAACAAAAGCGGCCAGTTCTCAAGGCATTTACGGGCGGAAACGGGGATTACGGCATACGCTGACATCCGTAAATACGACGGCGAACCTTTCGAACCCAAACATGTGGTGGCGGCGGTCAAGCAAGTCCTAGCCGGGAAGACCCTCGTGGAGTGCCAGTCACTGGAACCGGGATGGCGTTCGATTCATCCGCCGGGACCCGGCGTGTTGACCACATCTTCTATTCATTAACGAAACCCTAAGGGGAGCCTTAAGGAGGCCTTTATGACGACAGCAGCGTCGGTAGCACCCAGAGACGCGAAGCTCTACAAGCCGGAAATTCCGCCGGATTGGTGTCCAGGATGCGGGGATTATGGGGTTTTAACTGTTTTGCAACGGGCCGTAGCTGAATTGGGCATTCCCAATGAGCAACTAATGGTGGTTTCGGGAATCGGATGTTCTTCCAACCTGCCGGGCTTTTTCCGCTCTTACGGAATGCACAGCCTACACGGGCGATCCCTTCCGGTAGCCACCGGGGCCAAACTAGCCAACCATCAAATGACCGTTATCGCTTGCGGAGGGGATGGTGACGGGTACGGCATCGGTCAGGGACATTTCATCCATTCCATTCGCCGTAACATCAACCTGACCTATATCGTGATGGACAACGAAATTTATGGTCTTACCACGGGTCAGACCTCACCCACCTCGGAGGTGGGAATGAAGACCAAGTCCACTCCCCACGGGAATCCGGAGGGCCAATTGAATCCCATGGTGATGAGCCTGGCGGCGGGTTGTGGCTTCGTGGCCCGGGGTTTTTCAGGAGATATCAACCACCTCAAGAACCTTTATATTCAAGCTCTCCAGTACCCAGGATTCGCCCACATTGACGTATTCAGCCCCTGTGTAACCTTCAACAAGCAAAACACGTTTGGGTGGTTCAAGGAGCGCGTATATAAGCTGGAAGACGCGGGCCACGATCCCTCTGATTGGAACGAAGCCATGGCGCGGGCCAAGGAATGGGGGGCAAAAATCCCCATCGGGATCTTGTACAAGAATCCTGCCCCCAAACCTTCGATTGACGCGGCGGACGTAACGCTTCAAGGGACTCCATTAGCGCGCCAGCGGAATATTGCCATCAATAAAGAACAACGTAAAAAATTGATCGAGGAATATGTCTAACTGGGTTTAAGGCCAAGCAGTTACGCCTCTTGAAAAAAGAGTACGACAAAAAGCCCTTCCCTAAAGATGGGCTTTTCTTTTTCTAGGCCTTTTGCTTAAATAACTCGGCGAAAGCTGTCAGGTTTGTTTCTTTGTCATTAGGGGAGCCTTCATGCCGCACGTCATTTTGGATAATTGTATCGGTTGCACCCTGTGCGCGGTCAAATGTCCTACCGAAGCCATCATTGGCGACAAAAAAAATCTCCATCATATTGATCCAGCGCTTTGCATCGATTGTGGTGTTTGCGGTATCCACTGCCCTGTTGAGGCCATCATTGATCCCCTCGGGGATATCGTCAAAAAAATTAAGCCTCCAGCTATCCCGAAGGCTAAGGTGGACGCGGAAACCTGCACCGCTTGCGAGTTTTGCGTGGACATCTGCCCCTTTGACTGTATTTCGATGCAGCCACGAAACGACCATCCCGAGTTTTTCAGGATCGCCGTGGTGGACGAGAAAAAATGCGTCAGCTGCAAGCTTTGCGAAACCGTTTGCATCAAGGGAAGCATTTCCGTGGAGAGAAATGTTCCGAATTTGGCTTACTCACCGAACCGGTGATATTGATAGGTAAAATAAGTTTATCGGATATCGGGGTTTAGTAATCGGCCTTGCAAGATCAAGCCAAACCCAATAACGTTCCAAGTTCAATAAAGGGGAGTAGTCCATGTCTGAGGAAATTTTCGACGTCATTCTAATCGGGGCGGGCCCCGCGGGTATGTTCGGGGGTTTTTACGCCGGTCTTCGCGGTATGAAGGTCAAGATCATCGATTCCCTGGAACAGTTGGGAGGACAGGTTGCCGCCATGTACCCGGAAAAAGATATTTTCGATGTAGCCGGGTTTCCTAGGGTCAGCGGTAAGGATCTAGTGAAAGATTTGGAGGAACAGCTCAAGCGTTTCAATCCCACCCTCGCACTTGGGGAAAGGGTGACCACGCTCGTCAAGCGTCCCGATCAAATTTTCGAGCTCACAACTGAAAAGGGATTGAAACATTATTGCAGGGCGGTCGTATTGGCACTGGGTATGGGCTCTTTCACCCCCAAAAAACATCCCAACCCGGACATTGTTCCCTACGAGGGAAAGGGTGTGCATTACGGTGTTCTATCCCTGGAGCCATTCAAGAACAAGCGCGTTTTAATCGTTGGAGGCGGGGACTCGGCGGTCGATTGGGCCCTCATGCTTGAGCCTTTAGCTTCCCAGGTGACTCTTATTCACCGCCGGGATGAGTTTAGGGCTCATGAGACATCGGTGGAGAAGCTCAAAAAGTCCAAGGTGGATGTCAAGCTCTGGTATGAGCTCCGTACCATCAAGGGGGAAGGCCATGTCCAAGAGGCGGTCATCTATGAAAACCATACCAACCAGGATGAATCCCTTCCCGTTGAATTTGTGGTGATGAATTTTGGTTTTCAAGCTTCCCTTTCCTTCTTGAAGGATTGGGGACTGGTTCTTGAAAAAAACAAAATACCGGTCAACCAAAAGATGGAAACCAACATCCCTGGAATTTACGCGGCAGGGGATATTGCCACCCACCCCGGCAAACTGGATTTGATCGCTACGGGATTCGCGGAAGGGGCCACCGCGGTTAATTTCGCCAAGACCTATATTAACCCGAACGAAAAAGCCTCTCCGGGCCATAGTTCAAGCCTGAAACTTTAAAGGTTACGCCTTAATCGGGGAACAAGGCGAACCACCCCCTTTGTAGAGAAAACATGAAATATTTTTTTAGGAGCCCATCATGTCGATAGATGTACGAACCCAGAAGGGCGCGGGAGTGACCCTGCGCCAGGACCAGTGGTGGCTTGAATCCCTGGCCATCGGCTTGGCCTTGCTGGGATTCATCGTTTACATGACCTGGGCCGCATTTACCCCCTATGGTCCGCATGGCGAAGTTTATTACGAATGGGGTTCCTATGTTTCACCCGCTTTTTCCCCTTTTCTCAGCCCTTCCTGGTTCAAATGGTCCCCGGCGATTCTCATCTTGTGGGCTCCGGCCGGCTTTCGGGGGACCTGCTACTATTTTCGAAAAGCCTATTACCGCGCCTTGTTCCAGGATCCTCCCGCCTGCGCGGTGGGGGAGGAGGCGCGCGAATACAAAGGAGAACAGGGCTTTCCGTTCATTCTTCAAAACGTACACCGATATTTCCTTTACCTGGCCGTTTTGCTTGTCGTGAATCACTGGATCGATCTGATGAAGGCTTTTACGATCGAGGGACCCAAGACCTATTGGGTGGGGACCGGCACGTTGGTGCTTCTGGCCGACACCCTTCTTCTGACCTTTTATGTCTTCAGTTGCCATGCCTGGCGGCATTTGGTAGGTGGAAAACTGGATTGTTTTTCCAATTGCGCCGCCAATGAGCTCCGCTACAAAGTTTGGTGTCGGGTCAGCAAGATGAATGAAGACCATCCCCTTTGGGGTTGGCTTTCCCTGTTCACTGTGGGGTTTGCGGATCTTTATGTGCGCATGGTCGCAATGGGCATCTGGACGGATTTCAAAATTTTTTAGCTGACATCGGTTGGCCGCGATCAAAAGCCTTGGAAGAGGAATATTCACAAAATGAGCGATAACTACCAAACCTTTGAATATGACGTTCTGGTCATCGGGGCTGGAGGGGCAGGCCTGCGGGCCGCCATTGAGGCCTCGGCGACAGGCTGCAAGACGGGACTGGTCTGCAAATCCCTCTTGGGGAAGGCCCACACAGTCATGGCCGAGGGGGGTATCGCCGCGGCGCTGGCGACCGTGGATTCGCGCGATTCCTGGAAACAGCATTTTTGTGACACCCTGATTGGAGGCAATTTCGCCAACCATTGGCGCATGGCCCAGATCCACGCCCAGCAGGCGCCCGACCGGGTGCGGGAACTGGAAAAATGGGGAGCGGTATTCGACCGAACGAGCGATGGTAGGGGAAACATTAACGTCCGCCATTTTGGAGGTCATACCTATAAGCGGTTGGCGCACGTGGGGGACCGCACAGGTTTGGAACTAATCCGCACCCTGCAAGACAAGGGCGTACATTCGGGCATCGAGGTGCACATGGAATGCACCCTCTATTCGCTCCTCAAAGATGGTGACCGTATGGCCGGGGCTTATGGTTATTTCCGTGAGACGGGCCGGCCCGTTATGTTCAAAGCCAAGTCGGTCGTGCTCGCGACAGGCGGTATTGGAAAACTTTACAGGGTCAACTCCAACTCCTGGGAATGCACGGGCGACGGGTTTGCCCTGGCTTACCTGGCGGGCGCGGAGTTGGCCGACATGGAATACGTTCAATTTCATCCTACCGGCATGGTTTGGCCCCCTTCGGTTCGGGGCCTACTCATCACGGAGGGCGTGCGGGGCGAGGGCGGGGTATTGAAAAACAACAAGGGGGAACGGTTCATGTTCAAGTACATTCCCCCCAAATACCAGGGCAAATACGCCGATACGGAAAAGGAAGCCGATGCTTGGTTTCAAAAAGTAGTCGTCGAAGGGCAAAAAGAGGAAACGGTCAAGGAACGAAAACCCCCTGAGCTCATGAGCCGGGACGTGACTTCCAGGGCCATCTGGACCGAGATTCATCAGGGTCGGGGAACCGACCATGGCGGGATTTTCCTGGACATCGCCTCCCGGCGCACTCCCGAGGACATAAAGCGGAAACTACCTTCGATGTACCATCAATTCAAACAATTGGCCGATGTGGATATTACGAAAGTGCCCATGGAAATCGCCCCCACCTGCCATTACATGATGGGAGGAGTCAAGGTGGACCCGGAAACCCAGATGTCCACCGTGCCCGGATTATTTGCCGCGGGAGAATGTTCGGCCGGTATGCACGGGTCCAACCGGCTTGGCGGTAATTCCCTTTCCGACCTTGTGGTTTTTGGAAAGCTGGCCGGTGAACACGCGGCAGCCTTCGCCAAGGACCATTCGACCCCGAAGGCCGACGAGTCGGTTTTGACACATTTGGAACGAGAAATGAACCGACCTTTCGTAAACCAGGGGGGAGAGGTGTCTTACGCCATCCTAGCGGATCTCCAGACCGTCATGGAGCGGGGAGTCGGCATGTACCGGGAAGAATCATTATTAGATCAGGGGTTGAAGGACCTGGCCGCCCTCCAGGAGCGACTTCAGAAAGTATCGGCCGAGGGAAACCGCTTATTCAATCCCGGCTGGCATGTGGCGCTGGACCTGAGAAACATGCTGATCGTGGGCGAAGCCATCGCGAGGGCCGCCAAAGAGCGCAAGGAATCCCGAGGGGGCCATACCCGAACCGATTGTCCGGGTTATTCCAAGGATTTGGCCAAGAAACGCATCGTGATCAGGAAAAAGGGTGAAACCATGGAAGTGTTTCAGGAAGATTTGGCCCAAATCCCGGTGGATTTAGAAAATGAGTTGGTGCAGGAGCATTTATTGAAGCCTGAAATCCTGAAACAAATCAGGGGAGAAATACCTGCCGCGAGTTAATTTGTAGATACGTTTGGGGAGGAATGGATGGCGAAGGTCCACATGAAAGTTTACCGCGGTGATTCGGATAGGGGTGAACTGCGGGATTACGACGTGGAAGTGGACGAGGGGATGGTGGTATTGGATGCCGTCCACCGGATCCAGGCCACCCAGACCTCGGATCTGGCCTGCCGTTGGAATTGCAAGGCTGGAAAATGCGGTTCCTGTTCGGCCGAGGTGAACGGCAAACCCCGGCTCATGTGCATGACCCGCCTGAGCGAGTTCGAGGATGGCCAGACCATCACGGTTACACCCATGAAAACCTTCCCGCTTCTCAAAGACCTCGTGACGGATGTTTCGTACAATTACGAGGTCAATAAAAAAATTCCTCCTTTCACCCCCAAAGACGGCGCCGTTTGGCAATGGGAGCAGAGGGACGTGGACCGGGTGCAGGAATTCCGCAAGTGCATTGAATGTTTCCTGTGCCAAAACACCTGCCATGTCCTGCGAGAACATAACATGCAGGGTCAATTCGCCGGGCCACGCTTCTTCGCCCGAATCGCCTCGCTGGAAATGCACCCGATCGATGCGTTGGACCGTACGGGATTGTTGAAGGATCAACAAGGCCTCGGTCTTTGTAACATTACCAAATGTTGCACGGAAGTTTGCCCGGAAGAAATCCACATCACCGATAACGCGATTATTCCCCTCAAAGAAAGGGTCGTGGACAAGTACTACGATCCCTTGCGTATTTTTTGGAACAAGTTGTTCGGGTGATCTCCATTTTCCAGGCCCCTCGGGCCAATCGGTTTACTTCAATATCAAACTAAAGTAAGGCCCTTACCTATTAGGGGTCATTTAATAATGACCTTTTTCCATTTTCCCCAATACCTAAAAGATGCCGATTTTCACAATTCAAAAACCAATTACTCTCCTCGCGGCAAAAAAAGGGATGGTAAATAAGCCGGATTCCAAGCAGGCTTTTTTTTACACAAAGTTCAATTGACTTTTGGGATAGGATCATGGCCAAAAAAGAAAATTGGACCCGTGCCCAATCGCCAACAGACCCCAATTAGGCACTCGAGATTTTGGAAGAAATGGGGGTTCACCTGAACACGGATAATTTCGATTCTGGATATTCATGGAGCAAATATGAGGCAAGTTATCTTTATTCAGGTAGATCGGGGTGAAAATATTGGGCCTAAATGAAAAAAGCCCGCCTCCCTTTCGGGAGACGGGCTTGCAAACAAAACATTCGGAGAAGAATTTACTTCTTCTTTTTTTTCGCGGGTTTCTTCTTGGCAACTTTCTTCGCCACGGGTCCCTCCTTCTTAGCGAATTTAAACTATTTTAACACGAACTAAATAAAATGCGAGTGTTACATGACAAAAAATTCATTATCGCGCTTGGAAGACGTCCAAACGAATCGCTCCAAACATCCAACAATGCAACGGGAGGAAAGTTGGAAGGAACCAAGATGAATTGTTCGTACTGGGGAGGAGTAATGGAAGTTCTTGAACATTACAAACCCGATTTGATAGTTGTTGCCGGCCCCAACGGAGGAACATCAAACAAAATAAGGGTTTTTCGTCACCCTGGGGAGAATGAATCACCGTCATTTCTTAATGTACTGCCGATGGGGAAGGAACTGAATCGCTTCCTGCGGCGGTTCGGGAAGATTCTTGAAGCACAAACAAGGTTCCCCAAGCCTTCTCATTTGGACCGGCCGTACCAGGAGCGCTGTCAATGCGAAATCTCCTGGGTTTACCCTTCCAATCAATATCCAAGTATTCCTTTTTTAAATCCCGTCGGTCTTTCAAGGCCTTGGCCATGATGGTTCCAAGTTCCCCTAAAGGCGTTTCCCTATCCGTCAGATAAAGGTTGAGGAGGGAACGGGGATTCAAGTCGAGTAACTTCCCGACCCGGCTATTGACAAAAAGAATGGATTGCTGATTCGAAACCGCAATGGCGCCGACTGGCAATGAATCCAGGACATTTTTAAGGTTGGAAGCGTATTCCAATGCGGCTTGGTCCCCTTCACGAACTTTTTCGGCCAGCAAATTCGCCTTCTTGGCCAGATCCAGGAGTTCTTTTTCGCGTTGTACGGCGCGATAGGCCAGATAGCCCGCGTGAATGGCGACCACCAATAAAAGTGCGCAGGACAGAAATAAAGTCGGGTCCATGACGTTGAAAACATCGCTTTTCATGTAAATCACGTACACGTAAAGCGAAATGACGGGAATGGAAACGAGGAAGCTTCGGCCGGGGGACTGGCTTAAGGCGGAAATAAAAAAGGTGAGAAACAACATGATCAGGAGGTTTGTCTCAAAGTGGTCAAAAAGATAAAGGCAGCCAAGTAAAAAAGCGAAATCCATGGAAAAGACAACGTATTGAAGCCCTATTTTTTCAAAACGTTCTTCCGGCAAGGTTAAAAAGGGGATAAAGGATCCGAGTAAAAGCGCAATATAGGCCCATACGATCAGTTGTTTTTCCGGGTGGTTTTGAAAGTAAAGAATGGCAAAACAAGAAAGGATCAATCCTAAAATCAACCTGATCAGAAAAAGGTTTTTCTTGGCACGGGGGGTAATTTGCTGAAGTTGAACCATAAAACGCCTCTTGCCTTCATTACGGTTTACTTATCATAATTCAAGCAACCCCCTATGCCTAGGCGAAATACCCCACCCACCCCCGATGTCTGGCTTGCCCTCTTGGGGGTATATCTGATTTGGGGGTCCACCTATCTGGCGATTCGTTACGCGGTAGCCACCTTTCCTCCTTTTCTCATGGCGGGTAGCAGGTTCCTTTTGGCAGGTTTTCTTTTATATCTTTTCATGCGGTTTAAGGGGGAGAAAAAACCCACCTGGGAACAATGGAAAAGCGCGATCGTAGTGGGTTTCCTTCTAGTCTTCTGTTCCAATGGGGGCGTGAGTTGGGCGGAGAGGGATGTTCCATCCGGGGTGGCCGCCCTTTTGGTCGCAACGGTGCCCCTTTGGATGACAGTTCTGGGATGGGTATGGAAAATAGAGGCAAGGCCCCTGGCCGCGAACTGGTGGGGTGTCCTCCTTGGGTTAATGGGGGTGGGTCTTCTGATGGGACCCGGGTTGTTCCAGCGGGGGGGAAATTCTTGCGGTTGGGGAATGGGTATCCTCGCCTTGACCCCTGTCACTTGGACTGTCGGTTCCTTATACGCAAGACAGGCGGTCCTGCCCTCTTCCCCTTTTCTATCCACTTCCATGGAGATGATCGCGGGCGGTTTTTTTCAGATCATGGGAGCTTTATCGCTGGGTGAATTGTCGGGGTTTCACCTTTCCCAAATATCCGGACTTTCATGGGCGGCGTGGGGATACCTGGCCTTGATGGGATCCCTGGTCGGGTTTACTTCCTATATTTGGGTTTTGCACAAGGCTTCCCCAACCTTGGCTTCCACCTATGCTTTCGTCAATCCTGTTATCGCTGTTTTTTTGGGATGGGCCTGGGGGGGAGAGACCCTCACTCCGTCCATGTTTATATCGATGGGTATGATTGTGTTGGCGGTGGTCTTGATTACGTTTCAGAAGTCTTTTACGCGGATGAAGGTCGAGAATTTATCCGATTTGCAAAATCGACCCTGAGTCTTGGGGGTTACGACATGCCTTCATGGATATTGATGAAATAAACAATTAAAATGCCGCTCGCTTTGAAGCGTGGCGTTTGATTACCAATCCGGACGGGTTGAAGAAGAGGTTTGGGAGTTGAGTGAAAAAAAACTAAGTATTGCCGTTGTGGGTGGTGGCGTGGCCGGGATTACCGCCGCCCATATCCTTTCCCGTTACCATTCGGTCGTGCTTCTCGAAAAAAACGATTATATCGGCGGCCATACCCACACGATCGTTTTACCCGAGGGGCCCGACGCGGGAACTCCCCTGGACACGGGTTTTATCGTATGCAACGACAGGAATTACCCCCTTTTTGACAAGCTTCTCGGCCAATTGGGTGTGGAGCTGCGAAACAGCAACATGTCCTTCGGCTATTACGATGAGATCTCAAATCTCCAGTATTCCGGGCCCGAGATCAACGGGGTATTTGCCCAAAGGAAAAACCTTTTTAATTTCGGTTTTTTGGGAATGCTTTGGGACATGGACCGGTTCCATCAAAGCGCCCGCCGGGATTTGTTCACGGGTAAACTCCTGACGATGACCTTGGGTGAGTATCTGGTAAAAGGATGGTATGGAAAAGCCTTTATCCGGGATTATGTGATCCCCATGGGATCGGCCATCTGGTCCACATCTCCCGCCGAAATGATGGAATTTCCCGCCTCCACTTTTGTTCGGTTTTTTGATAATCACGGCCTATTAACCTTTTCTGACCGCCCCCAGTGGCAGACCGTTGTGGGGGGGAGCCACGCCTATGTAAATGCTTTTCTCGCTGGGTTCAGGGGGGAAGTCAGGACTCAAGTGGAGGTTCAACGGGTAAAGCGAAAGCCGGAGGGTGTTCATTTGGAAACTTCGCGGGGAGAAAACCTGGTATTTGATCGGCTAGTCCTGGCCTGCCACGCGGATGAGGCATTGAAAATGCTTGCGGACCCATCACCCGAGGAAAAAAACATTCTTTCCCCTTGGCGTTACCAGAAGAATCAGGCGGTTCTCCATACCGATGAGTCCGTCATGCCCCCCTTGAAGAGGGCTTGGGCAAGTTGGAATTACACAAGAGAAAAAAATAATTCTCCCTTCCCTCTGGTATCGGTTACCTACCATATGAACCGCATCCAAGGACTGGAAGCTCAACGGCAATATTTTGTCAGTTTGAACCGACAGGGCACGATCCACCCGGATAAAATTCTTCGGGAAATAACCTATACCCACCCAACCTACACAAGGGAAGCGGTGGAAAATCAACCCCGGCTGTTAAGCCTCAATGGGGTGAAAAACACATTCTATTGCGGTTCTTATTTCGGTTATGGGTTTCATGAGGACGCGGTTAGATCAGGGGTAGAAGTAGCCCGCTGTTTCGGGTTTGATTTATGATAGTTTTTCAATAAATTTGAGGCATTTTATTATTTAAGCGACCAAAAAAGCAAAGCAGTCTCGATTTCTGAAGCGTCCCGGGAGTATAAGAGAAACATTTGGACCTTTGTCCGCAGATTGGGAACGGTTTAATCCATCATCCTATCCTTCAAGAGGCGCGAAACCACATGCAATCAGGGGAAAATGTGAGTTCGGAAAGAACACCCGAACCGGTCGGGCAACCGGCCCGCCGTCCTTATGGACCCGACGAGAAAATCGACTGGATCGACAGCGTTCCTTTTTTTCTCGTCCATATCGTGGGGGGCTTGGCGATATTCACGGGATTCAGCTGGCCCGCGATCCTGATGTGCTTATTCATGTATTACTTCCGCATGTTCGCCATCACGGGCGCCTACCACCGGTATTTTTCCCACCGGACTTACAAAACAAGCCGCTTTTTCCAGTTCATTCTCGCTTTTTGGGGCGCCTCCAGCGCCCAACAGGGACCGCTCTGGTGGGCCGCACACCATCGTCATCACCATAAATACTCCGACACACCGGATGATGTCCACTCCGCCCGCCAAAGGGGACTTTGGTGGTCGCATGTGGGATGGATCCTTTGCAAAAAATACTCTCGAACCAATGTGGAAGCCGTGAAGGATCTCACCAAATACCAGGAGCTATTATTCATCAACAGGTACCACAGTATCGCGCCGATCGTTTTGGCAACCGCGATATATTTCTTCGGCGCTTTCCTTCAGCATGCCGCCCCTGGACTGCATACGAATGGCCTTCAAATGGTAACTTGGGGATTTTTCACCTCTACCACCCTGCTTTACCATGGTACGTTTTGCATCAACTCTCTCTGCCACTTGATCGGAAAGAAACGGTACGAGACGGGTGATGACAGCAAAAACAGTTTCGTTCTTTCCATGGTCACCCTCGGGGAAGGGTGGCATAACAACCACCACCGCTTTCCCTTCGCGGAAAGCCAGGGAATCTTTTGGTGGGAAATCGATATTACCCATTACATCCTGAAGGTTTTTTCGTGGGTAGGCTTGGTTTGGGATATTCAATCTCACCCGAGGGAATTGATAGGACAAGGACGTGCGGGTTGAGCCTTTGCCCGTCCCTTTCTTTGGCCATTCTCGTGGTTTAAAACCGGTAAGAGGCCCGACCGCAGTTTGGAATATTTTTCTTCCCACTCGCGGGCTTGACAGGCAGAAACCCCGCTTTTAATTTATGGGCGTTTTTCATCCCCTTTTAAGGAAAACCTAATGCCTGAGGAAATCGAAGTGCCTACCGATCACCTGCATGAACACATGGAACACAGCGCCGCCCATTCCAAGGAAAACTGGATAATGGGCGTGGCCCTCAGTTCCGCCATCCTGGCTGTATTCGCGGCCGTTTCCGCGCTCTTGGCGGGTTCCCACGCCAATGAGGCCATGTTGAGCCAGCTGAAGGCCTCGGACCAATGGGCCTATTACCAATCCAAGGGCATCAAGGCGAACGTGCTTAACTCCAAAATCGAGCTATTGAGCGCGCTCAAACACCAGGCCTCGGAGGAAGACTTTAAAAAATTGGAGCAGTACAAGGAAGACCAGGAAAAGGTCAAGGAACAGGCCACCCAGTTCCAGGAAGACGCCGAAAATCACTTGAAGCACCACGAGGTTCTGGCCAATTCGGTTACTTTTTTCCAGGTCGCCATCGCCATTGGCGCTATCGCCGCCTTGGCCCGAAAGAAAATTTTCTGGCTTGTCAGCATGGGTGTGGGTGTTTTGGGTGTGGTTTGTTTTGTGTTGGGACTGATCTATTAATAGAGAGGCCGGTTGCAAGGGCGAAGTTTCCACCCGCTTTTTTTCGTAAGGATCATGAAAATAAAGGGTTTGTATCATTAATTCCTGAATGAGCTGAAACCATCCGTAATTAACGAATAGTAAACCCCTTGCCCATTGTGGGAGGGGGCAGGGTGAGCGGTGCTCTTAAATCAAGAGAAACCCTCCCCCGAGCCACTCCCCATAAGGGAGGGAGTCGAGAAAGTCATCCCCCCAATAACCCTTTAAAAGTTGAAGATAAAACTTTTTCCCGTGCTTAGGAATAAATCCTTGTATTTGGAAAAGTTGCCAACGGTTGATGAGCAGGTGAGAGAGTACCCTTTTTTGTCTTTCACAAACAGAAATACCATCACTTTCGAGCGTGATTCGATTTTTGGGTATTGGTAGGAATAAACAAGATATTTACCCTGGGTGGCGGCCTTTCCGATGTCTCCTGAATCCTCGTTCTTGAAACCGCTCAATCCGGCGGACAGGTTTTTCAAATTAAGGTCGATAAAACGGGATAGGTCCACCCCCGTGTCCAGGTCCATCACGATCAGGCTTATGTTTACGGGCAGGGTTTCGTTTTTATCCAACGTTGCGCGGAAGGCCGCCATCCGGATCATGGAACCCTGAACCCGCTGGTTGATTTCCTTCACGGTCCAATCCGATGGGATTTGAAATGAGACTTTTTCGGCAGCGTTCGTGTAAAGGGTTGTGGGGAAGGATGGTACAACCGGGGTCAAGGCGGAAACCTGGGCCTGGCAAGGCCTGGCCCCTAGTGAAAGACCGAGGGATAGAATCAAACAACAAACCCCGGAAATAAACCGGGCCATTACGTCCCTTTTCTTTTCCATGAGAAGTCAAGCCTTCCTAACAACATCCATAATCGGGCATGTCGCTTTGGTTTGTTTCCGATTCCTTTAAATTCCTGGGATTTTTCTTTAAAACAAGGATTTGGTACCACCGGCGGAAGGATTCCTCCAGCACCAGGACGGCGCAAATCATGATCACCACGGTCAAGCCGGCCATGACGTAAGCCGGTGCCGCCTTGTCTGGATGGTTCTTTGCCAGCGGCAAGAAATTGTCTGTGATATTTAAATAAGCGGCTGAAAGGGTCGAGGTTGCCACGAAGACCAGGGGCACCAAGGCCGCCCAAACGTACCTTACCCTGCCTGAATTAATGATGGCGCTGGCAGCGGCTGCCAGAGCCACGCTGGCCAGTAGCTGGTTGGCCGTGCCGAACATGGGCCAAATGGTACTGACGCTCCCGCTCAAAATCAACCAGGCCCAGAGCGACACCACCAGAGCCGTGCAAAGGGCGGTCCCGGGAATCCAATGGGGGTCCTCCAGGGGCTTCCAGAACCTGCCGAAAAATTCCTGCAAAACGAAGCGCCCGATGCGGGTGCCCGCGTCGATGGTGGTCAAAATGAACAGGGCCTCGAACATGATCATGAAGTGGTAGAAGTAATTCATGAGTTTTTCCAGCCCCGGCAAGCCGGAGAAAATCTGGGCGAATCCCACGGCCAGGGAGACCGCCCCACCCGGCCGGCCCTGAACGTTCTCGCCCACGGCATCGCAAAGCTCCTTCAACCGCACGGGGGTTAATCCCAGGGTCGCGAACTTTTCCGGGGAAAGGTTGATGGCGAAATAATCCGCGGGGAAAAGGGAACAGGTGGCCATCAGCGCCACCACCCCCACCAGGCCCTCCACCAGCATGGCCCCATAGCCGATGGTGCGGGCATCCGTCTCCTTATCCAGCATCTTGGAGGTGGTGCCCGAGGAAACCAGGGCATGGAAGCCCGAGATGGCGCCGCAAGCAATGGTAATGAAAACGAAGGGGAAGAGCTTGCCGGGAATGATGGGCCCTCCGCCGGCCACGTACTGGGTGAAGGCCGGCATTTGCAGGGTGGGGTGGACCAGGATGATGCCCACCACCAAGGCCGCGATCGTCCCGATTTTCATGTAGGAACTCAGGTATCCCATGGGTGTCATCAGCATCCAAACCGGCAGGACCGAGGCAAAGAAACCATAAAGAGCGAGGGCCAGGACAACGCCGCTGGACGAAAAGGTGAATAGGGGGGCCAGGCCCGAATGGGCCACCACATTCCCGAAAATAACCGCGGAAACCATAACCACGACCCCGAAAACGCTGACTTCGGCGATTTTACCAACCCGGAACTTGAAGAGCCAAAAACCCACGATCAAGGCAGTGGCAATGGTGCTTCCGATGGAAAAGACGCCCCAGGGACTGCCCTTCAAGGCGTTGACCACCGCCATGCCCAGGCCCGCCAGGGCCATGACCACTATGATGAAAATGGCGATGGCGCCCATGATGGCGGCCAGGGGGCTGATCTCGTGCCGCAGAATTTCCACCAGGGATTTGCCCTTCCGGCGCACGGAAGCAACCAAGATCGTGAAATCATGCACCGCGCCGGCCAGGCAGACCCCGGCTAGAAGCCATATAAAGCCCGGAGCGTAACCGAATTGCGCGGCCAGGACCGGGCCGATCAAGGGGCCGGAACCCGCGATGTTGGCGAAATGCTGGCCGAAGAGAACGAATTTGGGAATGGGTTTGTAATTGGTCCCATCGTTCAGGGCATGGGCCGGGGTCACGCGGGAATCGTCCAGGGCCACCACCTTCGCCGCCAGGAAGGCGCTGTAATAACGGTAGGCGATGACCAGGACCAAAAGGGCGGTTAACATCAAGGGCAGAACGTTCAATTTTTCCCCCTGAGTAAAAAGGTTAGACGAAACTAACTTAAATCAGGAAGACCTGGCCGTCAACGAAGGGCGTAAAATCATTAATTGGCAGGCCACAGTTTGCAGGAAAGTCTTTAAAAACCTAACTGCCAACTGTGAGCTGCAAGGCCGTATTCAGGTTCGGCGTCTTTTCAGGCCGAAATAATAGATGAGGAAGGCGCCCAGGGCGCAGAAAACCCCACCAGCCTGCAGGGCCAATCCGGAATTATTAAAATGGAAGGCTAGGGCTCCCATCCAAAGACTGCCGATCGGCATGCCCCCGCCGAAGACGAGGGCCCAGATCCCCATGATGCGGCCCCTTAAGGGGTCCGGTGAATAGGTTTGGACGATGCTGTTGCCGGTGGAGAAGAAAAGCACGATTCCGAATCCCACGAAGAAGATCAGGAAGGCAGCCCCCGCGGGGTTATGCTGGAATCCCAACAGGAAGATAAAAACGCTGAAAAGAGAGATGCCGAAAAGAAGGGTTCTTTCCTTCAATAAATGGTTTCCCTGGCTTGCCACCACTAGAGCGGCCACGCAGGCTCCCAGGCCGTTTATGGCCAGGATCCATCCATAACCGTCGGGTCCCAGGCCCAGGCGGTCAGGCACGAAGGCCGCCAATTGGGATTGATAGGACCACCCTCCCAGGCTCAAGACCAGCATCAGACTCATGGTATGCGCGAGGGCGTGGTGGTTTTTGACGTATCGGAAACCATCCAAGTAATACTGGCTGTCGGTCTTCACCCCGCTGACATGCGTGGTCTTTTCAATGCGCATGTGATAGAGGCCGAAAAGCACCGCGATGAAACTCAAGCCATCCATGAGGAAACACCACTGGGGGCCAAAGGCAAGAAGAATGCCGCCGATCGCGGGCCCGATTACCCGGGTGGCGTTGACCATTCCGCTGTTCAAGGCGATGGCGTTGACCAGGTTTTCCTTTCCGACCAGCTCCACCATGAGGGACTGCCGCGCCGGCATCTCGAAGGCCATGCAAAGGCCCCAGAGTGAAACGAAGCCCATTAAGGTGCGGATGTCCCTCTCGCCCTGGAACAAGAGAAAAGAGAAAGCCAGGGAGGCCGTCATGGCGGTCCAGCTAGTGATTTTGAAAATTCGCAGTTTGGGAATCCGATCCGCCAAGGAACCGGCATAGGTGGAGAAGAGGAAAATGGGCAGGGCATTGAGCATGAAGATAATGCCGAGGAGGAGCTTGGAATGGGTCCACTGGTAGGCCAGCCAGCCCCAGGCCGCGCTTCGGGCCCAGGTGCCGATGAGGGAGACGGTTTGGCCCATGAAGAAATAACGGTAATTAACGTTCTTAAAGGCGGCGAAGGTTTTACCCCAGCCTTTTAACGGGGGGAGACTATCCGAGGGGGATGGAATAGTTGAGATTTTTGGACTGGGACTCAATAAATCGTTCCTTTGGGACAGAGATTATTTAGTTTATTCCAGGAAAACACATCCCTAAACTGGCCAAAATGAAAAGTTTTTTCGAAGCGCCAGTATCCGTGAAATTGAATGCTACCGGTGGAAAAGATCAAGCCACAGGTGCCTTGCCAATTTTCCTCCTATTGGGCTTGATGACCCTGACGAATTTCATTATTTCTTATACCTCATTCACGACTGACACTAAATTAATATTATTTTTAATGGGTGTCCTCATTCCAACATGGGGATTGACGAGGAAAGATTGTGATGATTTAGAAAAAGGAACCCCTTTTTATCAAAAGGAATTTTTACCACCCATCCCTTATTGGGGATGGGCGCTTCTGCTGATTGGGGCATTCGTCATACGGTTTTGGAAGCTCAGTAGTCTATTCCTTTGGCCCTACGGAGATGAGGCCCTGACTGCCTTGGCGGGAATTGATTTATGCCGAAGATGGGATTGGCACTATTTTTATGCAGCTGGACAAGATCCCCCTACACTATTTTGGATTAGCGGTCTACTCAACCGTTTTTCCCATGGACCATTTTTCAACATGTGGTTTCCACCCGCCTTGATTTCTTGTCTTTCGATTCTGGCTGGTACTTTTGCTGTCCGCCAATATTTTTCCAGGTCCTTTTCCTTTTTATGTGTCGGACTTTTGGCTTTTTCCTATTGGCCTCTTTATCTAAGTCGTGTGAATTTTGCGGGTGTTTTTGTGCTTTTTTGGTGGCCATTGACTCTTTTTTCTTGGGTCAATACCTTCACGCGAAACCTTCTCGGAAAGAAATTTGGGGCCTCTTATTAGGGATAGTCAATGGTTTGAATACATTCACTTTCAAATCCTGGCCCGTTTTTGTTTTCTCAGTTTGTGTCGCCATTTTGTGGGAAGCATGGGGTGTTGGCAAAAAGGGAATACCTAGAGTCGTGTTTTTCGGAATCGGCTTATTTATCGGGCTTTTTCCTTTTCTATGGGCTGCCTCCCATTCGGATTTTACGCGGCATATCTCCGATGTGGCCATGTGGAGCAGACCCCTGGATTTGGAAAAACAAGTCAGGGTGGTATTGAACTATTTAAGCGTGTTGGGTTGGGAAGTTGATCCAAATGACAATTTTAACGCTCCTTTGCGGGGAGGTTTCTTAAACCCTTTATTGGCAACTTTCTTTATTGTTGGACTAGTCAGCTTATTTCGACTTTTTTCCCGAGAGATTGTCATGTGGATCATTAGTTTTGGAATTGTTTTTTTGCTTCCCGGTTTTATGTCAATCAACATGAACAGTCTTCGAATTATCCAAATATTGCCCCTGCTGTTGGTCGTGACGGCCTATGGTAGTGGAGTCCTGTTGCAACCCCTAGCGGGGCGGGCCCGGGTCCTTCTCATGACCCTTTTGTTCCTTTTTTCAACGGTTTTTGACATGGCCCGACTGTCCCAACCCTATCGAGAAGTGGATAGCCATCCGGAGTTGTTCCAGGCGACTGGAAAGTCCTTGGCCCGATACCGCGCCTATCAGACCATTCAAGAGCAAGCAAAAAGACTGGGGCCGGGATGGGTTTTAGGGGAGTGGGATGTTCCGTCGGATCGCACCCTGGAAGTGATGACCTATAACTTTAACGCGTTGAAGGGAAATACCGTCTCGGCGCCCGCATGGCTTGCGATCCTGACCGATGCCCATTACCTTCCATTCTTGAAAGCCCGTTTCCCGGAAGGGGAATGGCGGATGCTGGATGCGGATGTCCATCCCGAGTCGCCCCGTCTGCTAGGACTGTTCCACATCACCCGCTCAAACCGGGACGCACTTACCCGCTGGGCCCAGGCGGATTCCAGTTTCAACCTCATCAATTGGGACTTGGACCATTTGCACGACCGGGGAGTCTTGGAGAGATTCGATCAAGACGTTCAAAAGGGTTCTGAGGCAATTCAGGGGGATCCTTTTATCGCGTCCATGTATTGGGAAAAGGTGGGGTCTACTTACTATTATTTCGGGAACCACTACCCCCAACACTTGGAGGCGATGGAAAGGGCGGTGAAGGAAGGTTATCCGGCATCGCATCTTTATGGAGAGCTAGCGACCCTCTATTGGGTGGGAGGGAACCAGAAGGCCGCCGAAGAGGTCGCGATGAAAGCCAAGGCTTCGGACGCCAAGTATCCCTGGCATTAATCCCATCAAGTTTTAGAATTTTAACAAAACTAAGGCTTTACCACCCGTGATGAGTAATAAAACTTTTCGATTCACGCTTCCCCCTCTGAAAGAGGGGGAAGGAGGGGGAGTTAGCTTTTTGTACGACATTTGCAAAGACTAATACCCCCTTTGTCCCCCTTTTTCAAAGGGGGAACTAGCCGTTCAATCAGTCATTCTTTGTGTCTTTGAGTCTTAGTGTTGGATTTTTTTGTTGTTTTTAAATCTGAATAATCTTGTTCTTGTGGTCCAGGAAATCCTTGAGCACGTACTGAGTGAGCTTGTCGGGCGCGGGGAAGATGAGCCGGCCCTGGTTGGCCTTGTGCATCTGCTCCAAAAAGTCCCCCTCGCCGAAATATCCCCCGTCCACTTCGTTGCCCATCATGAAAGTGTTGATGGTGATCTTGTCATCCGTTACCCGCCGAACTTCCCGCATGGTAGCCTCGTAGGTGCGGTCGTTGGGGGGATAGGTCAGGTAGAGGCAGGAACCCTCATAAAAGGCTGTGGGGGCGCCATCGGTGATCAACAGGATACTCTTGTTGCGGGTGTCCGAGTTGGCCAACTTCACCCGGGCCAGCTCCAGCCCCTTCTGTAAGTTCGTGAAGTGCTCGGGGATCATGGCCTTCTGGCGCTCGGCACCTTCCCGGGCGAAATCCACCCTCAGGTTAACCGCCCCCCCGAACATGGTCACGGGCTTGGGGGCCAGCTCGGGGATGGCGCCCACCGACACCGGCCGGGCAAAGGTGGAAAAGGCCACGAAGGATAGCTTGTCCTCGGGGTATTCGGTTCGGATCAGCGCGTCCAGGGCCAGGGCCAGCTTCTTGGCGTTGAAGAACCGCCCAAAACGGGACATCGACCCGCTCTGGTCGATCAGCATCACGATAGCGGTGGAGGCCGCCCCCTTGGTCTCGTGCACCATGAAGTCCCGGCTGTCAATCTTGATCCTTCCGGCTTCCGGGGCTTGCGGCGAGCCAGCCTGGCGGATAGCGGAATTCAACAGGCTGGAAGGCAGGTCAAGCGAAGTCAGCGAATCCCCGAACTCGAAGGGCTTGGTGGTGGTCATTTCCACGTTGCCGTCGCCGGTGTAGGTGGCGTGGTGGCGGCCCACCCCGTCGGTGAAAAGGCGGGAATAAACCTCCTTGAGGGCCTTTTCCCCGATCTTGCGGGCCGCGCCGGGGGTGATCTTGTAGATGTCCTCTTCCTCGTTGTAATCCACCTCGCCCGTCGCCTTCATCGCCTCGGTGAACTGCTGTTTCAATTCTTCCCGCTTGGCCTCGAAGGCCTGAGCGGCCTCCTTGCCCAGTATCTGCTCCAGGCTCTCAGCCTCCAGGTTGAAGAGGTCGCCGTATTCCAGGGCGTCCTTCAGCTTGTCCTCCAGTTCCTGCAGTTGGAGAAGCTTTTCCCGGAACCGGTCGGCTTCCTGCGGGGTGGGGGTTTGGGGGCCGGTAAAGTCGAACTGGTCGTAAAGTTCCTTCAGGGCGCGCATGCGCTGGATCTTGCGCACCAGATCATCCAGCTGGCGGCGGGCCTCCCAGGCTTCGCTTTCCCCGGAGCGGGAAACCTGCCAGTCCATGTTGAAAAGAGAGGAAGGGTCCCGGTTTTCCATGGCTTCTTTCAGGCGCTTGCGCAGGTCGGCGTCGTTCCACTTGGAGGACATCTGGTCGAGGGAGGTCTTGGCCCGGCGGATCTCCTCCTCCAGCCGCTTCAGGAGCTCGTCCAGGCGGTATTGGCCGAGAATGGCGGACTTTTGCTTCTGGATCTCGTCCATGAACCCCTGGATGAGCTGTTCCAGCCCGCTGACCTTGAGGAACTGGTTGTAGGGGATGCCGCGCTCCTGAAGGTGGCGTAGGGCCTCGTCGAAGGTGACGTGGTACTGCATCATGAGTTCCTTCACCGCATCCACCAGGTCCTGCATGGTGAAGGGCGGCTCCTCGGGCTCACGCCATTCGGAATAATCGTGGGTAATCATGATGATCAGCCTTTAGCTCTTGGCGGTTAGGGATTAGCCTTTTTTTTAGATGTTACCGTGGGTTGGTAATCGAAGAATTCCCCCACCCTGGAGCGGGAAAGTTTTCCCGACAGGTGCAGGCCCTCCAGAACGAATTCCACACAGGAGGCCCGGTAAACCTCCGAATGTTTGCCCGTCAGGTGATCGACCGGCTCCCAGATCTGGGGCAGCTGGGAAATAACCTCTTTGTATTGGCCTGCGGGAGTCAGGTCCGACACGCGGATATGCTTTTCCCCGCTCAGGTCGGGCACTGCCCGCCTCCAGGTGGGCCATTTCCATGTGTTCCTTGAACACCTGGGCCACCGCCTTGTCCATGAGCTTGGCGAAGACCTGGAACTCGGTGACCGTTTCCTCCCTAAAGGGGTCCAGCTCGATCTTTCCCGAGGTGGAGGTGTAGAGGTAGGCCAGGTCCGCCATGCGGGGCACGGCTTCCTTTTCCCCCAACACATAGGCCCGGCGCCTGGCGTTGGCCACCATGGTCTCGAAATTGGCGATGGAAAGGCGGGCCGAGACCCCCGACTTCTGGTTCACGTAGGGGCTCTTTCGGGCTTCCAGGGTGATCTGCTCGATGATCTCGGTCATGAAATCGGGAACCACCAGCTTCACCTCATCGTCCTGGGGCAGGTGGGCCTCCTGTTCCATGATCTTGATGCCCATTTTGCGGGTGAGGGGATAGTGGGTCCTGATCTCGGCGCCGATGCGGTCCTTCAACTGGGTGATGATCTTGCCGGCCCGGGTGTATTCCTCCGGGTTGGCGGTGAACATCAACAGCAGGTCCAGGTCGAAGCGGATGGGATAACCCCTCACCTGGATGTCCCGCTCCTCCAATATGTTGAACAGCGCCACCTGCACCAGGTATTCCAGGTCGGGCAGTTCGTTCACCGCGAAGATGCCCCGGTTCATGCGGGGAATGAGCCCGAAATGGATGGCTTCCTCGCTCGCTAATGGATTACCCGCGGCCACCTTGGCCGGGTCCAGGTCGCCGATCAGGTCGGCGATCTTGGTGCCGGGGGACAAGCGCTCGCCGTAGCGGGCCTCCCGCCCGATCCACTCGATTTCCAGGGCATTCCCCTTTTCGGCTAGCTTCTTGCGGCAGGCCGCGCAGATGGGATGGTAGGGATGGTCATGGATCTCACAGCCCTTGACGATGGGGATTTCCTCATCCAAAAACTGCGTCAGGGATCGCATGAGCCGGCTCTTGGCCTGGCCCTTCTCGCCCAAAAACACCATGTCGTGGTGCGAAAGGATCGCGTTGATGACCTGGGGGATAACCGTCTCCTCGTAACCGTGGATATCCGAAAAGAGGGGCTTGCCCGTCTTCAGGTGCTTTGAGCAGGTTGTGCTCCAGCTCCTCCTTGACGGGTTTATCCGGGTAACGGGATGCCTTGAGTTCTCCCAGCATGGCGGCGAGGACGGCCATAGAATTCCTTTCTAAATTAACGGTTGAGTAAAAAATATAACGGTGCGGGAAAGGGGGAAGCAAGGGGCAATCGGGTTTACTTCGCGGCGGCTTGGTAAATGTTCCAAATACCCGCAAGGGTGGGGTGATTATTCGAGGGGCAATCAGTGACGTGCCGCAAACGCAGGGCGGTAAGTGGGGTGAAGGGCCCTTTTTGGGAAAGCGGAGAAGCCAAGAGCCAAATAATCCCGGATTGGTAGGCGGAGGATTTTGGGTGAAGGCTCAAATACTGCTGGTGAAACGCGCCGTTGAAAAAAGAGTATCCCAAGGGGAAGCGATTGAGGTTGAAGCCTACAATTTGGGAGTTTGCGGCCTGGATGCGGGTGAAGTGATCGGGGTAGTCATAAGGATGCAAATCCAGCCCCAACTCCGGGTGAAGGCGTTCGACTTGTTCCACGCCCCAGGTCTCGAAAAGGGTGAAATCGGGAATCATGGTGATGTCCAACCGGCGTTGTTCGACCAATTGAAGGTAATAAAGGGTGAAATAGTCCTCGTCCGCTTCGGCGAAAAAAACCGAATTCCTTGGAAGGGATTTCATCAAATTGACCGCATAATCGTACCGTAGAACCTGCTTGGAAAGGTTGAGCCAGGTGGAATTGCCAAGGTAAGGGGGCAGGCCCAGAATCAGCAAGGCGCCGATGGATCCCAGCCAGGCCCAGGGAAATCGGGGAAGGAAGTATCGTTCGAAACCGGCCCCTAGGGAGAATAACCCGACTCCCGCTAAAAGCGCGAAACCCCAATTGAGGGGCAACAGAAAGTTGTCCGTGTACCAGCCGGCCAACCGGCCTGGAGGAATCCAGGAAGCGGAACAAAGAGCCAAGATTAAGAGAAGCTGGGGAAAAAGCAGGGCCCCAAGGATATTCCTTTCCTTGGCGGCGACCCAACGGATAAAGCCCAATAGACTCAATAGAAGTGTGAGAAGCCCGATTTCATTTTCGAAGTGATGGAGGATGGCGCGGCCTTGGATGTCCAGGATTCTTTGAAGTAATTGACTAAACTGCGTCCAGGGAATCGAATGGTTCAAGGCTTCCCAGAAGGTGGGGATCAAGCCAATGTCATGGCCGCTCGTGTATGCGCGAAAAAAATCCGCTTTGAAGAGAAGAAAGCGGTCAGCCGCACCAAGGTTCAAGGCCGGATACAGATTGGCTCTCAACGGCAGGTAAAGAATAGTTGAGACCCCTATCCCCATAAAAGCCGCACTCAATAATATATTCTTCAAGTCCGGGGGTTTTCTGAAAAAATCCGGTTTGGCCCCAAAGGCCAAGAGGATTGGGAAGAAGAGAATATGGGTTTCCCAATGTCCGCAAAACCCAAGCCCATATAGAAAACTGGCCAACAGAAACCATGGGTAAGTATTGGTATTTGTGTTCTTTTGGTTTGTTTGCGAGAGGCGCATCCAAAGGCATGCCAGCATGAGAAGCCCCAAGGTAGAAGTTCCTTGATAAAGAAAACCCTTGGACCCCAGGGATTTTTCCCAAAAAGTGCGGGAAAAGGCCGTCATTAGGGAGGCGCAAAGGGCGCAAACCCATGGGGGAAAAAGGGCGGGTTTTCCAACGGTGCCGGGGAAAAGACGCTTTAAAAATCCAAAGGTTAAAAGCGCCACCAGTACGGCGTTAAAGGCTCCCAGTCCTGCCGACGCTAGATTCATGCGAAACCCCACATTCCCAATGGGAAAAAGGGAGAAAAGGTGCAGACTAAGGGCTGATAGAACATAACCCGGTGGATGTTGAAGTCCTAAGCTGAAGGCGGCGGCAATGGTTTCGGGGGAATCATCGTCCATGAAGATCGGGTTCAAATGGGTCAAATAAACGACAAAGATAAACAAATATAGAGCGGCGCCTGAGAGGAATAAAAAAAAAGGTTTTGGAAAAGATGAGCGATGGATTGAAGAGTTGGAAAAATCCAAGAATTGTTCCTTCAGGACATATGCGTTGAAATGTGTTTTATTATACCTTTTCGCTGAAACGAAGGTTGGCTGGGGCTGATAAACTATCCCCATGACAGACGCCGCATCCCTTCCCTCGTCCCGGCTCCGGGATCTTCCCTGGGTTTTCTATACCCTGCTTTCCCTGTTGGTGTTTTTCCCCTGCCTAATTCTTGGCAAGACCTATTTTCATGACGACCTTTTCACCTACACGGCCCCGGATTTTGAGTTTTTGGCTCATCAGTTAAGCCTGGGGCATTACCCCCTATGGAATCCTTATCTTTTCGGGGGGGTACCCTACGCCGCCAATCCCAATTCCCTGGCGGTTTATCCATTGGTATTCCCCTCGCTTCTTTTCCCGGCCGGGTATGGCACGTCCGTCTTCTTTTTTATGCATTGGATCCTAGCCGCCTTGGGGATGCATTTTTTCCTTCTTCAGCGAAACCTTTCCCCGGCGGCTTGCCGGGCGGGGGCACTGACCTACGTTCTTTCGGGCTTTTTCTGGTGGGAAATGATCCATCTGCCCGTCTTGGCGACCTTGAGCTGGCTTCCCTGGTGGTTGGCCTTTTTGCACCGAATGGCCCGCAATGGAAAATCCGGGGACGCATTCTTGGCCGGGCTGGTTTTTTCCCTGCTTTTCCTTTCATGCAATTACCAGATGAGCTGGATGGCACTGATGGGCGGGGTAGTCTATTTCACATTTAACTTCAGAATGGGAGGCGGGGAATGGAAAGGATGGCTGGGTAAGGCCGGTTTTTTTCTTTGGGGTTTAATCCCCGCAGTTCTTTGGCTGCTTCCATCTGGGGAATTTATTCTCCATTCCGGGCGTTTTCAGTCGGCTTTCGACTATTCGAAACTCGATACATCCCTTTCCCTGAACCCCCTCGATCTCTGGCAATTTCTTTTTCCGGTCAGCCCCTTGGGCGAAACAGCCCTCAAGATCACTGATTATGTGGACAATATGGGGTTTCTGGGCCTCTTAGCCCCCCTGTTCCTGTTTTTGGCGCTTCGAAGAAATACCCGAAGCTCGTGGCTTTGGGCCTTTGCGGCGTTGCTGGGAATAGGTATTGCCTTGGGACCGCTCCTGCCCCTGCACCGGTGGGTTTGTGAATTGATACCCGGATTTCGTTTTATGCGGGCTCCGGCCAGGGCAATGGTCTTTTATGGTTTTCCCGGTTGCGTCTTAACCGCGGTGGGATTCGACCGATTTTTTGAAATAGCCAAGCCGGAAGCAAAGGTCCAAAAGATCATTTTCGGAATCCTGTTTCTTTCACTCTTCATTCCTGTTTGGATCTCGACCCCCTTAGGCGATTCCTCTATCTTGACAGCGCCCGGTCGGGCGCCCTTTCTTTCCGGGATTCATGAACCGGATGACTGGAGCCGGGTATTCATCGACGACAATATTCCCTATCCCGTCCATTGGAGCGGGAATCAATACTTATTCAAATATCCCATCAATCGGGCCATGACGGAGAGTTTGCGATCAGCGGATGGGTACGATTCCATTTGGCTTAAAAGCTATACTCAAGCCCTGACCTGGCCTGTTGCGACCTTTGAACGCCTGCTGGCGGTCCAGTGGACTGTTTCCGGCAGTGATAAAAAGGGCGTCCGTGTTGCGAAGTTCACGGAAACCCATCCCTTCGTTTGGGTGGCGGAGAGAGAAACGGTATTTACCGAACCCCAATCCCTCGAAGCTCGATTGGCCCAACCAGACTTTAACCCCTATTTGGAAACCCTGATGTTGAAGCCTCCCGCCGATAGCTATCGCGTCGATGGGAAGGAAAAGTTATCCCTGCAATGGAAAGGACAGGATATCAATACGGATGAGGAAAAATTCCAAGTTGCGCTTGCAAGACCAGCTTTGCTGGTCTTTTCAGAGATCTACTTCAAAGGATGGCAGGCCTATTTGGATGGTAGTCCGACAACCCTTTATGAGGCGGACGGATTGCTTCGCGCAGTGGCGGTTCCGGGGGGGACCCATGAAATCAGGTTCAGCTACAAGCCCGCTTGGTTCTTGCCCTGCGTGGTGGCGGCTTTCCTCTGGCTGTTTTCCCTGCCCTGGGCCTTCCGGGTTTTGGGCCGTGACATTAGGAAGAGCCCTCCGTTAAAATAAACCGCTTTTACTCCCCCCCTTTGATAAGGCCCATGACCGAAAATACCGAGACCTCTTTTTTATCCGCCTCCCCAAAAGTGACCCTCGTCAACGCCTTCCACAAGCCCTTCGATAATGCGGTGGCCACGGCCCGGACCTGCTATTCGAGCAAGGGCATCATCACCACCGAGCAGGTCATGGGCGCGGGGCTGGAAGGTCCCGCCAAAGAAGACCGCCTCAAGAAACGCGACGATTTGGCCAAGTCTATCTACAAGGCCGGCCACCATACGACCCTTCAGCACGCCCATTTCCAGTTCGCCCTGGAAAACGTCTCCCGGCAGTTCATCTGGAGCTTCCTGCACAGCCATCCCTTTTACAACTCCGAACAGGTGTCCCAACGGTACGTCACCGTGGACCCCTCCCAGATGGCCGTGCCCCCCCTCAAGGGAGAGGCCGAAAAGCTTTACCGGGAGACGGTGTCCTTCCAGGCCAAGGCCTACCAGGACTTCACGCAAAGGCTGAAGCCCCTGGTCGAGCGGGAATACTTCGTGCGATTCAAGAAGGTCGATCCCCACGGCAAAAAGGCCTCGGGGGCGGTGCAGAAGAAGTCCCAGGAAGTGGCCCGGTACGTATTGCCCGTGGCGGCGTTCGCCTATCTTTACCACACGGTCTCGGGGCTTACCCTTCTTCGTTATTGGCGGCTTTGCCAAACCCTGGATACGCCCCTGGAACAAAGGTTGGTCATCGGGAAGATGGTTGAGGAAGTGCTGGCCATCGCGCCCGAATACAAGGCCGTTTTGGAACAACCCCTGGAACTCGAAAAGACCGCCGAATTTCGGATGGCGGGGGTTTTCCAAACCTCACCCCAAGCCCACAAGGCTTTCCGTGAGGAATTCGACTCCTCCCTGGGGGGATACACTTCCAAACTGGTGGATTACTCCAAGGAAGGCGAGAAGATGCTGGCTTCCTCCGTGCGGGAAGTTTTCGGCCTGCCCGCTTCCGCCCTTTCGGATGACGACGCCATCGCCTTGGCGCTCGACCCTAGCAAGAACAAGTACCTGGGAGAGACCCTGAACGTCACCACCCACAGCAAGCTTTCCCGGGTGCTTTTCCATCCCCATTACACATTCCGTAAGAAGATTTCCCATACTGGTGATTCCCAGGACCAGCGGCACCGCATGACCCCGGCCTCTCGCCCCACTCTCTACGCCCTAACCCTGGACGAGCCCGATTACCTGGTGCCGGTTCTGCTGGAACAGGACCCGGCCTTGAAGAAGGAATATGGGGAGATCATGAACCGGACCTGGGAATCCATCGTCCTCTTGAGGAAGATGGGTGTGTCGGACGAGTTCGCGGCCTACCTCTTGCCCAACGCGGTGGCGGTGCGTTTCACCGAATCTTCCGACTTATTGAACCTTCACCACAAGCACGCCATGAGGCTTTGCTATAACGCCCAGGAGGAAATCTGGAAGGCCTCGGTGGATGAGGCCAAGCAGGTGCGGGAAACCCATCCCCGCATCGGTAAATGGCTCCTGCCCCCCTGCGGGCTTCGCAGCCGGGCGGGCACCATACCCGTCTGCCCCGAGGGCGAGCGTTTCTGTGGCGTGGTGGTTTGGAAGAAGGATTTGAATGAATACCAGAGGGTGATTTAGAACACTATAGTGTCAACGACGGGGCCCTGATTGAACCATTTTTTAAGTTAAAAAGCTAAAATAGCTTTATTAACAATTCACGACAAAGAGGCGTTTTCACAAAATGGAAAAGAAATCGCTGACAACGTTATTAACATTTGTAATTTTTTTAATGACTGCTAATGCAATCTTGGCTCAAGACAATAAGCCAAACAGTGTCCCATCTCCTGAATTTTCTGCCATCGATCAATCTATTTATGTAATCACAAAAAATCGTTATGCGGAGGGATTTGAACAACAAAGCGCCAAATTTACAGATTTGATCATGATTGAGATTATCCCTGCCAATGTTTCTTCGAAAAAACAAAACAGCTATGAAGTAGGGAAACTATACAAAATATTTTCAGGTGGAGAATTTCAAGGCTCCGTGAAAGTCGACAAAATCGTGGATCTTCAGTGCGATTCCAATGCAGCGGTTGTGAAACCGACGTCTTCTACAAAAATTCCAGCTGATGGTTTTGTTTTAGCGACCAATTCAAAAATCGTTAAATCGCACAGGAGCAATGTTTCTGCGCTTTCGCCAGGAGAGAGAACTCAGGTATTAAATTTGGTAATGGAAGAATTTAAAAAACGAATGGTTAACGTAAAAAATGTTTCGGACATCAAGATCAAGGACATAAGATCAACCCAACTGCTCCCAGACTCTGAGAAATCTGTTGTTGGTTCCTTCTTTTTGAAAAGTTCAACGTCTTTGGATAGGGTGTTTCTCATAGCCAGCCCTGTTGGAAACGAATTCAAAACTACTTTAGTTAAATATAACCATAGCACCGATCTCCAGGATGGAAAAGACGATGAACCTGAAATATTCGTAGATCAACTCGACATCAATGGGGATGGAAACGATGAAGTAATTACACAGGTTACTGGCTACGAAAATGAAGAATTTTGGGTATATAAAAGAAATAAAGATGGATGGATCAAAATTTGGATTGGCGGTGTTGGCGGTTGCTAAAAATAAATTGGTAACAGGCGATGGAGAAGAAATCAATTTATTGCTTTGTCCAGGACGGGGACCCATCGAGGTCGAAAATGTGTTTTTAAGGTTCTTGGTAATGGCTTTGTTTAGCGAGGAGGTGCCATGAACTTACGTTACATAAATAAAAAAGGGACGCTTCTATTGGCGGTTCTTTGGTTTGCC
This sequence comes from candidate division FCPU426 bacterium, assembly GCA_963771075.1. Lineage (GTDB taxonomy): Bacteria > Oederibacteriota > Muellerivitia > Muellerivitales > Muellerivitaceae > CAVTWJ01. Next base: position 106,020 of record CAVYSE010000011.1, read on the forward strand.
GTTGCATTCTCGCATCTGGTGGGGGCGGGAACCTCACCCACTCCTTCGATTGTCAACTCTTCCAAAATGACGGCCATGCGAAAGGCCCTCCAGGTCTATGCCTATGAGAAGGGGTCGGATGTGGTTTCGGATGTCACGGGCATCTTCGACCAAAAGAGCCAGAAAGTGAACCTGAAGTGCGAGTTCAAGAACCTGACGAAAAAGGAGATCCACGGGGTGCGGGGCATCCTGCGCTTTACCACGATCTTCGGCGACTTCATCACCGACCAATCCCTCGAATCGACCGCGGTGATCGCCCCCGGCCAGGTGATTTCCATTTCCTGGGATATCCCCTCGGAAAGATTCACGGGCAACAGGATGGAAACATTCAAGAAGCTCAAGCTCGACCAGATGAAGCAAATTTGGTATCCCCGTATGATCGTTTTCACTGACGGAACGGTCCTGAAAGAATAAATGCCCATGAACCCTACCAGGCTGGTGCTATTCGACATCGACGGAACGCTGCTTTCTACCTACCGCAAGGGTTGGGAGGAGCCCTTTACCAGCGGGATAGTCGTGACTTTCCGGGAAATGAATATTCCCGTCACCATCGACTCATCCCGTTTCCGGGCGGGGGGAAAGACCGACCCCCAGATCATCTGGGAGCTTCTGGAGGGCAACAATATCTCAGAGGAAGACTTCAACAAGGCCCTGCCCCAGATCCAGAAAAGGTACTTGAGAAGCATGAAGGAGAAGGTCAAGGGTCCCCAGCATGTGCAGTTGAAGCCCGGGGTCAAGGAACTGCTTGCCGATTGGGAGCTCCGGAAAGAATTGCTGATTGGCTTGCTGACCGGCAATTTTGAGGAGGGCGCCCGCTGGAAACTGGAAACCCACAAATTGAACCATTATTTTCCCTTCGGGGCCTTCGGGGACGGGACCAAGGTTCGAGCGGACCTGCCGGCCAGGGCCGTGGCGGAAGCCAAGCGCATTACCGGGCAAGATTTTAAGGGAAAAGACATCGTCATCATTGGCGACACGCCCAACGACGTGCTTTGCGGCAAGCCCCTGGGGGTTCGAACGGTGGCGGTGGCTTCCAGTAACTATTCGATGGATGAATTGAAAGGGGCAAACCCCGATTATTTGTTCGAGAATCTGGTGGATAAGGATAAGGTGCTCCAGGCCATCCTGGATACGCTTTAAAATTTTCACCACGGCACAAAGTCACCAAGAAAGTCTAAGATTTTAAAACGGAAATTTTGCTTTCCTTGGTGTCTTGGTGGTTTTATTTGTTTGAATAACATTTAGGGGGACGATATGAAAATCAAACTAGCCCACAGCCCGGACGCGGACGACGCCTTCATGTTTTACGGCCTCGCCAAGGGCAAGATTGATACCGAAGGAATCGAATACGAGCACGTCTTGAAGGATATCCAGACCCTGAACGACTGGGCCCAGGAGGGGCACATGGAAGTGACGGCCATCTCGGCTCACGCCTACGCCTACGTGAAGGACAAGTATGACGTTTTGACCCACGGGGGAAGCATCGGCCGAAACTACGGCCCCATGGTGGTGGCCACCGAGGAAATGACCATTGACCAGCTCAAGGGCCGGAAAATCGCCGTTCCGGGCAAGCTCACCAGCGCCTACCTGGCCCTGAGGCTTTGCCTTCCCGAGTTCGTGGAAGTGGTCATGGACTTCGACCGCATCATGGACGCGGTGATCAAGGGGGATGTGGAAGCGGGCCTTTTGATCCACGAAGGCCAGCTGACCTACCATGAGAAGGGCCTGCATAAGATCCTGGAACTGGGAGAGTGGTGGTTCCAAACGACGGGCATGGTCCTCCCGATGGGGTTGAACGCCATTCGAAAGGACCTACCGGCGGACGTGAAGGCGAAAGTTTCAAAGCACCTCAAGGAATCCATCAAGTTTTCATTGGCCAACCGGGACGCGGCGCTTGATTACGCCTTGGGTTTCGGTCGGGGTCTTTCCCGGGACGTGGCGGACAGGTTCGTCGGCATGTGGGTAAACGACCGCACAGTGAACATGGGCGAGGAAGGGAAAAAAGCGGTGAGAACCTTCCTGAAAGAAGGGGAGAAGATGAAGCTGATTCCCCCCGTCGGCGAGGTTGTTTTTATTGATTAGCCGAAAGAAGAATTTGGGTGATGCTAACAGCCAATCGCCAACAGCTAACAGCTGGTCCCTATACATCGCCGAATGCGCCGACGGCACCTATTACACCGGCATTGCCAAGGACGTTGAAAAACGAATCGAAACCCACAACTCGGGCAAGGGGAGTAAGTACACGGCCGCCCATGGGCCCGTGCGCCTTATCTTTCAGGAACCCCAGGGTGACTATTCCACGGCCTTGAGGCGGGAATACCAGGTGAAAAATGTATCGAAAGCTCGGAAGATACGTCTGATCGGGGGTGAACCCCTCCCGCCGCCTGATGAAAAGGGCAAAATGACCTTCCAGAAAGTAAAAAAACAGAAGAAAAGGAATAGACGAACCCCAAAAGAGGTAATTTCACCGCCAAGACGAAAAGTTCGCCAAGAAAAGCAAAAACCGATTAAGATTTAAAGAATTCAAACCGTACATTTTTTTCCGATGTTCTTGGCGTACTTGGCGTCTTGGCGGTGATTATTTAGTTGTTTCCTTTGTTGGTACATTTACGACTTTACGGTACATTTCACCTATGAATCAGAACCCACCCCCTTTGGAAGTCGGCGCGGCCCTTATCTACGAGAACGGCCGTTATCTGATCACCCAGCGCATGCCGGGGGATTCGTTCGGGGGTTATTGGGAACTGCCGGGGGGCAAAAAAGAACCCAACGAATCGCTGGAAGAATGCGTCATTCGCGAGTTGAAAGAAGAGTTGGGTATCGAAGTGTCCATAAAGACATTCTACAAGATCGTTAATTACCATTACCCCAACCGGGATGTGCGCCTGAACATCTTCCTTTGCGGGGTTAAGAGCGGAGTGCCGCAGAAGATCGAGGTGGCCGATTTCGCCTGGGTATCTCCCGGGGACCTTTCCTCCTACAACTTTCCCGAGGCGGACCAGACCTTGATCGAGGAGATCAAACAAAAGGATTGGGCCGCCGATGAGAAGGCCAAGTATCTTCACGAGTACCTGGAGGGAATTAAGCTTTTCAACTCGGGAATGTATTTTGAGTGCCATGAGATGATCGAGGATATTTGGATGAAGGTGGAAGGCCTGGATAAACTTCACTACCAAGCCCTCATCCAGGTTGCCGTGGGGGTACATCACTTTAAAAACGGCAATTGGACGGGAGCTATCGGTCTATATGAAAAGGCTTTGGAAAAATGGAAACAACTGCCTTCGACTTATTTGGGGATGGATATTGAGAAATTAAAAGAAGATTTTGGCTTGTTTTTTGAGACCCTCCGCAAGGCCGGCGCCCACGGCATGCACCTCGTGCCTGAAAGCGCCGTACCAAAAATAACATTAACGGATTGACCGATTTCAATAGCTTGGTCACCCAATATTCGATTTCATTCTCGTCTGTGTTCGAAATGAGTCTCAACCTCCTTGAAAATGGGGAGAGGGTATCCTTTTTCCAATGCCAGGCGGGCGGTGGCGTGTGAAATCGCAGGATCATTCGAGGACAATAAAAATAATATTTTTTCATCACGGCAGGATTCCAGAAAGGGATCGGGCCTTTCTCCAAGAGCGGTATCCAGCAATTTTTGGATGAACTGCTGAACGGGTTCGGCCGGCAAATGGTTTAAAAAATCGGCGACATCATTTCTGAATTCGATGTCGATCTTACACCAGGAGCCGAGTATTTCCTTGTTATCGGATCGGATGGGAATCACCCCAAGAAACCGTCGGCCCTTCTTCCATAAGTTATCCGGTCCTAAGTCATGCCATTGGATGCCGGAAATCCGACGGTTTAAAAAGGGAAGGTATTCCTCGTTTTCCAACAGGGCTACCCAACGGATTTGGGTGGGTTGTATTCTTGGATTGACGATGGCGTTGAAGGAGTAGGCGGCAAAATCCATGGAATGGTTCCAGGTCATGTTGGTCAGATCCGACAACAGATAGCCCGGGCCGACAGGCGCGTATTGGGTTTTAAGGATTTCATAGGCTTTTGGCAAGTTCTGTCCGTTGGTTTCTTCCCTCCCAGCCCAAATAGGTTGGTTATGGTACAAATCCAAGCAGGTGGCGGAAATGAACAATAAAAAGACCACTCGAATTGCTTGTCTGGCAGGCATTGCCCCCAAAAGACGCTGAAAACCCAGACCTGCCAATAAGGTTTGAATGGGAAAGGATGGAAGAATTCTGAAAATATCGAAACCAATCGATAAGAATCCGGGTGCCAGGGTCACGATCAAACTGAAAAGGAGCCATTTTAGGAATGGCGAGGAAAGGATCCGTTTAAATTCCGCGAGTCCAAGGAAAATCAAGGAAGTCAATATCGGGTTCCACATTCCTCCCCAGTGAGGCCCGTATCCCCCGACCAAGTTGCGCCAAAATAAAGAGGTGGCATTACTGGCCCAAAAGGTCCATGGCGAGTAGACCTCCGGATGGGGGGTGAAAATCCAAAGGGAATGGATATGGGTCCCGTAATGTTCATGGATAGCGGACCGTATAAATAAAATCATGAAAAAGGAAAAAGGGAATGAAGATAGCCCGGGAATTTTTTTGGAATCCTAGCGCGATCAAAGCGATAAGAATGATAAGAGTGACCACCGACCAGGAGATGCTGATGAAAAAGCCTGAACCCGTGAGGATTCCTAATATCAAAGCGTTTTGTGGTTGCCTGGTTGAAAAATGAATAAGCCGTCCCAAAAAACCCAAAGCGGCAATTTGCCAAAGCAACGCAAGCACATGGAAAAAACAAAGATCACCCGCATACAAAGTCCAAAACCCGGTCGCGGTGACCATCAGGCAAAATAGGGAAAGAGACCTTGGGAAGCATGTGCGTGCGGAGCTGTAGGTGATGGCGACGATCAAACCCGAGATGACAATAGAATAAAAGCGGGTCGTGAAAAGACTCGGGTTGAAAAGTTTATATATCAAGGCCAAGCCCCAATAAAAGGGAGCCGGGTTTTGGGCGTGGGATAAAAACAAAGGCCAGGACCACTTTTGGGATAACTCCAGTGAGAAAAAGGATAATAGGGAACTGTCTCCATCCGGCCAATGGGCCCAAAAGGTCATTTGCCCTATACGGGCGAATAAAGCCGCGCCATAAATTAAAAGCCAAAACCAAATAGGTATGGCCTCTATGAAGTCTTTTTGATGGAGCACAAAAGGGGGCATGCGGGAAGGTGTTATCAAGAGCGCAACGAAAGGTAAGCAAAGCCCGAAAAGAAAAATCCAAATTACAAGCTGAAGGCTTAGGTTCCCGTAAGAAAGGAAACAATTGGAAACAAGGAATAAAAGAAAATAAGCCCAAGGATTGTTCGGAAGGGGTTGATGTGCCCGGAGGGCTTGGATTGCGCCCGCGATTTTCAAATTTTCCTCATGAGCCATCCGGAAGGCTCTATTGGTCTTATGCCAAACAATCGGAATTTCTTTTCCACATCGGGTATTTGATCCGCTCCAACGCGCTGTTGCGGGTGAATTCTTTGAACTCCTGTTCTGACATATTAGAAGCTTTCTCCAAAGTTAAATCCAACAATTCCGGGCGGGGAGCAAAGCCTTCCTCCCGTCTCGCCGGTGCGTTGGTGTTGTAGGGACAGGCCGTTTGACAAAGGTCACAACCCGCCAGATAACCGTGTTGGTTCACATCCTTAGGAAAATCTGAGCGGTGTTCCAGGGTGAGATAGCTGATGCATTTCGTCGCGTTCAAAACTCCCGGTTCTTCCAAGGCACCCACGGGGCAGGCATCCATACAGGAAGTGCAGGTTTTACAAAGGTTGTCCGTGGGGTTGTCATAGGCTAGTTCTGCGTCGGTCAGAATTTCGCCCAGGAACAAAAAAGAACCGAACTTGCGGTTTAACAGAAGGGTGTTCTTGCCGATCCAGCCTAATCCGGCCTGGGCCGCATAACTCCGCTCCAATATCGGTCCCGTATCCACGTACCACTTGGCAATCGAATCCGGGCAGAGTGTTTGGCTAAGGTAATCGGTGAGAGTCTTAAGCTTACCACCTACAACCTTGTGGTAATCCTGCCCCCAGGCGTAACAGGAAATGGGATGTTTCTCCAACAGAGGATAATGCTCGGGCTTGGGGTTGTAGCTTAAGGCCACGCAAAAAACGGATTTGGCGCCGGGAAGAACAAGCTGGGGATCCCCGCGCTCGGTTTTGCGGCGGTTCAAATACTCCATCTCACCGGCATATCCTTTGGCGAGCCAATCCAAATAATATGAAAAATCGGGGGAAGTAATAGCGGGAGTAGCGCCGGATAGTTCAAAGCCGAGTTCGGAAGCCTTTTGCTTTAAGATGCGGGTGGTTTCCGCCGGACTCATTTGTTCTTGAGAAGGGAGTAGGTCTGGCCCGAAGCGCTCAATAAAGCCAGGATGAAAATGGGGACGATAAAGGGCCTCAAAGCAGGGCGGAGGGCGAAATAGAGGAAACCACCAAAGAGGACCACGGCCCATGAAAAGGCCAGCCAAAAATAATCCCAAGGGTTATTTTGGGATACCCGATGATGCTGCATTTTTTTGAAGAATTCGGCGGCGGTGTGCCTTTCCCTGGTATGGCGGTTATCCACTTGGCCGCCGAGGTTCTTGAGGAGCAATTCGACCAGGTGCAATTGCAAATCGTAAGCTTTAGGGGGGGCGTCGGATGAAACGTGGAGGCTAAACTTTCCTTCTCCCTCGTCGTAAGAAACCAGGCATTCCACCTCGGGGGGGCCCGGCTCGTGGAATCGCAAGTCTTCCCATTGGTCCGGTTTGCCCTTCACGGTGACTTCCACCGGAAAACCCATTTTATGGATTTGATCCAGCAGGGAAGGCGCTGAGGGAAGTTTCGTTTTTTCCGGCGTTAATATGAATTCGGGCATGGCACCCTATCAATGGATTCGGATGGCAACCGACTCATTATAACCACTTCATTTGGGGGAGGGGCTTTTGGTGTAAAAAAAGGGACGGGTAGGTCCCCGTCCCTTCGGATTATTTTAAACCAACAACATTCACCACTAAATACACAAAGGAAAAAGCCATTCGAAAAACTTGGGTTTGAGGAAAACCAAAATTAAATTTTGTGCTTTGTTTGCTTGGTAACCTTTGTGGTAAGAGCTGGGGGTTTTAAGAAGCCGCGCCCGCCGCCTCCAAATCCTTGCGGTAAAGCGGGGTCCAGCCGGATTGGTCCTTAAATAACCGGACACAATGAATGTTCCTTTCCTCGGTCAGGTAAAACTTGTGAAAGCGGTTGGCGGGAACCAGGATGAAATCGCTGGGGTCCACCTTCACCTTCATCCAGCGGTCGTCCTTACTGCGGATTTCGAACACCCCCGAGCCGGCCAGCACGAAACGCACCTCATCATCGGTGTGCAGGTGTTCGCCCACGAATTTCTGGCAGAGGGCGTCGAAGTTGGGCATCTCGGGCCACATCTTGACATGGTCCATGGTGACATAGCCCCGTTCTTTCATGAGGGCTTCCAGGGGCCCCTTATACTTCGCCTCATCTGTCTCAAATTGCTCGTAGGTGACGCCCTGGGCGTTGAGTTCCAGGGCGGTTATTTCCTGGTTGGTGTCGGTCCAGATTGCCTTCATTTTTATCTCCCCCTCAACTGATTTTTTGAATTTTAAGGATTGAGTTGTAGGTTAGAACCCGAAACTTCGAACCGTTAATCATTCGCGATTCCCAGTTGTTTCCGCCGGGCGGCCGCGGCAAAGAGGTAGTCATAGCATTCGGCTTGGGTCTTGGCTTGCTTCCAATCCTTGCCCCAAACGTACATCCCGTGGTTGCGCACCAGCACGGCGTAAGACCGGGGATTATTTTGGATGGCCTCGCCCAAAGAATCAGCCAGGTCGCATTCGTGAGCGGTGTTGTTGATGATGGGCACGTTGACCGTGTCGAAGGCCCCATAGCCTTCCAGGCCCTTCTGCATCTCCAGGTTGCTGATGGTGAACTGCTTGTCGAACAGCTCGGTAGCGATGACCGCGTTGATCGAATGGCTGTGCAAGACCGCTCCGGCTTTGCGTTGCTTGTAGGCATGCATGAAGAGGGGGGCGCACTGGGAAAGCTTCAAGCCAAGGCCCGGTTCCTGGACGACCTGGCCCTCCAAGTCGAGTACGAAGATGTCCTCGGGTTTCAGGCGTTCCTTTTGGACCCCGCTGGGGGCCATGTAGATATGCTTTTCATCCCGGATGGAGATACCGCCGCCGGTGCCGGAAGCCCAGCCGAGATTGAAAAAATGTCCGCAAAGCTCGCATATCAGGGCGCGGATTTCCTGGGCGGAAGGGTAGCGCGGTTTTTCTTTGACTTCTTTTAAGGTGATATTCATTTTCAGTTAAAATAACAACGTGAATTGCCAAATTCAATGGTTTGGGCCAAAACTTTTAATAGAGGACTCAGAGTAAAAAGTATAAAAGTGTAAAGACTTATCCCCATTAAAACTCTGCGTTACTCTGTGTGACTCTGAGGTTCAATCTTATTTGACTATTTGGACACCCGTGGGGTAAGGAGTGAAGATTGCCCTATTATCAAAGCCGGGATGAGATCGTGATCAATGCCCCGCTCGAAAGGGCTTACCGAGCCCTGACCGATTGGGAAGAAAGATCCCGATGGCGCAAGGGGATGAGAATCCACTGGCATGGAAGCCCCCGGGCCTTTGTGGGCCAGGAAATAAACTTCGATATCGCGGAAACTATTCCGCCCGCCCGCTTCGGCTATCGAATAACCGGGTTGGAGCCAAACCAGCGGATCTTTATGGAATATCAGGGATGTTCCTTGGAGGGGAGGGCGGCCATAGAGGTCACCCCCCTTGAAAAGGGATGCAGGGTCGCCTTTTATTGGATGAAGGTCCGGCCGAAGGGTTTTCTCGCCTGGCTTTATTTCAGGTTGGGTTGGGGGCTCGCGTCCCATAAAAGAAGGACCCGTCAAACACTTGAATTGCTGAAAAAACATTTTGAAAGCACTGATCACTAGCGCCGATATCGAAAGATTGATTTGATGCTTATTGTGGTCTTATCATGCCATCCCTGCCGGTTTCCTAAAGTGTTTTGAAAAAAAGTTATTTCGGGGAGAAATCCATGAATCTTTCTCAAGACCAAATCAAACGCTATACCCGCCATATTCTCCTGCCGGAGGTGGGGGTGACCGGCCAGAAAAAAATGTTGGAATCCAAGGTCCTGGTGGTGGGGGCGGGCGGATTAGGCTGTCCGATCTCACTTTATTTAGCCGCTGCCGGGGTGGGAACCATCGGCTTGGTGGATTTTGACACCGTGGACGCCAGCAACCTGCAACGACAGATACTCTTCACCACCGAGGACGTGGGAAAACCCAAGGTGGAGGTGGCCGCCAAGCGACTGAAGGCCCTGAACCCCGATGTGGTGGTGAACCCCTACGCCGTGGCCCTCAAGAGCGACAACATCCTGGGCATCCTGAAAGATTACGACCTGATCATCGATGGGACGGATAATTTCCCGACCCGCTATCTCACTAACGACGCGGCGGTCCTACAGGGCAAGCCCAACGTGTACGGTTCGATCTTCCGCTTCGAGGGCCAGGTGACCGTGTTCAAGACTCCCGAGGGGCCCTGCTACCGGTGCCTTTATCCCGAGCCGCCTCCGCCGGGAGAAGTGCCCTCCTGCGCCGAGGGCGGGGTGATGGGCGCCATGGTGGGGACCGTTGGCGCCATCCAGGCCACCGAGGCCATCAAGCTTATCGCCGGCATCGGCAAGCCCGCTATCGGCAAGTTCGTCATCTACAACTCGCTCGACATGAATTTCCGTACCCTCAAACTACACAAGGATCCGGCCTGCCCTATCTGCGGGCCTAACCGCACCATCCATGAACTGATCGACTACGAGATGTTCTGCGGCATGAAGGTAGAGGATACCCAGACCCAGGAGGTCAAGGTGAACGGAAAGGAAGAGATCACTGTCTTGGAACTCAAGGTCAAGCGGGACGAGAACCAGGATTTTCTTCTTTTGGATGTGCGCGAGCCCAATGAGTATGAGATCGCCCATATTGAGGGCTCGACCCTCCTTCCCTTGTCCCAACTGCCCAGCCGGTTCCATGAACTGGACAAGTTCAAAGGCAAGGAGATTGTGGTGCACTGCAAGAGCGGTGTGCGCAGCAAAAAAGCGATCCACTTTTTGAAGGAACAAGGGTTTTCGAATCTCGTTAACGTGGCGGGCGGCATCCTGGGTTGGAGCGACCAGGTGGATTCGTCGGTTCCAAAGTACTAAAAACGAAAATAAAAATACTTAGAGACTATAACAATATCCGAGTACTCCAAGTAAGTGCAACACTTAGTGCCTGAAGAAGGCCGCATTTGGCGGCCACAGAGGCACAGAAAAAAACTTTCTTCATTCAAGTAATCTTAAACCCATTGTCCGGGTTTACTTTGTCCCCTTTCGTTCAAAAGGCGAAAGAAATCGGGACATCCGTGGCTCATAAATCTTTTTGAAGGAATTGGGTGATGCCGCCTGAAGAAACAAAAATAATCGGGATCGCGACCATTCAATTCGGTTCGTCTTTTAAAGCCCATGTGGATTACCAGACCCTCGAGGAAGACCCCATCGCCCGGGAGCGGGATGAAATCCAGCTTTTTTGCCTCTCCACCGCGCGGCTGCTTTTTCTTTTGGGGGAGAATAAACAGGCGGGTATGTTGCTGAGGTATCTTCAACAGGCCATGGGGGATACGGTTACCGCGAAGGGGCTGTTCAGGCCGGCCATCCTTGGGAAGAAACAAGAACTTTTGTCGACGGCTCCCGAAAAGCCCGAAAAGACTGTGGTCTTAAAGTTGACGCAAGAACCGGACGGGCGCCTGGCCGAATTAATCCTGCCCCTCGACAACGAGGGCCATACTTATCCGGTGACCTGCGTCTTTTTCCTGCAACATCTCATCCGCACCCTCGGGGATCCCTCCCTTTTTTTTCTTATGCTGGTACTGGCGGGGATGATGGAATATTACGAAGCAATAGGAAAAACGAACGACTTAAAGTCATTGGTGGACGCGCCGGTCTACGGTTTTTCCGGGGCCACCCGCACGATTGATGAGGAGAGACGGAAAGGCCAAACACCCCGACCCTAATTCTCCTTTTTTTCCACACTCAGGAAATGAAGCGCTTCCCTTGTCTCATCCGGGTCCTTATTCAGCGCCACGACCCTCTTGAAATAAATCCGAGCCGCTTTTTTCTTCCCCAAACTCGCCAGGAGACGACCGATATTGCCCAGGACCATACAATTGGTTTCATCCCGGTTAAAAGCGAACAACAGGTACTTCAAGGCATACCGGGAATTGCCTTGAAATTGAAACGAGACTGCCAGGGCGTTGTAGCTTAAGGGATCCCGACCGTTGAAGGTCATGGCCAGCCGGGCCAGCCGGGCCGCCTTGGCCGCTTGGCCGGGACCTAAGCTGAAATAATAAGCCTCCGCCTCCATGAGGGCGTTTGCCAGAAGGATCTTGGGGGGTGCGGGGGCTTCTTTCCCCGGAATCCATTTGCAAATATCGTCATTCCGGTCGTTTTTTTGTAGGGTTTGGGCCAGGAGGGCGTATTGGTCCTCGAACCGTCCGAGCGCCTGGTCCACTCGCGATAAACCCAACACGAGGTCCAAACGATCCGGTAGGTTTTGCAGGGCGTGGTTCCAGGATTTGTCCACGGATAATAAAACTTCCCGGTTCCAACGGACCGGGGGAGGAGTCAGGTTCCAATAAGGATACTTAAGAAAAGGTGTTTCGCTCTGGTCAAGGGGTTCCCCTTCCTTCAGGGCGGCCTGGGACCAATCCAAATATCCTTGTGCGGCTGGAATTTCCATATCCTTGGGAGAATAGGATTTCCATTCCCGAAGCGTCTTTTCCATTCCCTTTTTATCATTGGAATCTTTTTGGGAATAAAAGCGGTCAATGAAATCGCGATCCGGTGGAAGAGCCCAAAGGGGATCGACCGCGGCGAGTAAACCGGCGAGAGCAAAGGCCCATCGTAAAGATAAGGCCTTCATCCAAATAGTTTATGGATCAGGGAGGAGTTCTTGGTTTCAAGGGTGTAGTAAACCAGGTAGACCAGCCCGGAGAGGATCACCAAAAGGTTGATGAGGCTGGAGATGCCATGGGCCTTTCCAAATTCCTTGCTTAAGCTTTCCGCCTGGACCGTGTTCTTGGCTTCCGCGGCGGCGATGCGGTCCACCCTCAATTGAGCGGTTTTGGGGCCGATCCACATCCCTTGGGCCAAGGAGAACAATAGCATGAGATAAAGGGCGGTTATCTTGACGCAATCCTGGGGGTCGTTAGGTTTGATGGGATGGAGAAAGTGATAGGTAACGATCATTACCAGTCCGCAGGTGTAGCTGATATAGTAAAAAGGGGGGAAGAGCTTGCTTTGAACCAAGCCGAAAAGGTCGCGGGGAAGGGTCTTGAAGAGGACCGGCGCCTGGATGAAAGTAAAATAAAGCAGGGTGCCGTACCAGAAGACGAATGTGAAAAGATGCAAAAAACGGAGAAAGGCCATGGAGCCCCCTTGACGGAACTGGGGTTATTCTATGCGAGCCACACCCCGCAATCAACGCGGGTTCCTGAAGGGGAGGGAGATGCCTGAAAACTCACCGAAAGCCAAGATCCATTTTCTAAAATCGGGACAATCATGCGAAGTGGAGGGAGGGGATACGCTGGTGGACGCCACCTTCCGCTTTGACCTGCCCATCCGGTATCGGTGCGAGCGGGCCGTCTGCGCCACATGCCTGACGGAAGTTTTGGGAGGGATGGAAAATCTTTCGCCACCCACGGATAGGGAAAGGCAAACCCTGGCTTCGATCCAGGCGAAGCCCACATGGAGGCTGGCCTGCCAATGCCAGGTGCTGGGGGACGTGAAGTTGGATTACATCCCCATCACGGACGAAAGAAGGCGCGCCAACCCGAACCCGGAACAGTTATAGGGCTTCCAATACCTCGTCCACATGGCCTTTGACGCTCACCGGCGACCAAACCTTTTTGACCTTGCCGTCCTTGCCGATGAGGAATGTGGACCGCACGATCCCCATGAACTCCCGGCCCATGAATTTCTTTTTCTGCCAGACGCCGTAAGCCTTCAACATTTCCTTTTTCTCGTCGGAGAGAAGGGTGAAGGGAAGTCCGTATTTTTCCTTGAAGGCCTGGTGTTTTTTCACTGGGTCCGCGCTGACTCCCAACACGACCGCGCCCTTCTTCTTGACCCTTTCCCAGTTATCGCGGAAGTCGCAGGCTTCCTGGGTGCAGCCTGGGGTCATGTCCTTAGGATAAAAATAAAGCACGACCGGGTTGCCTTTGAAGTTTTTTAAGGAGACCTTTTCACCCCTGTCGTTTTCCAGGGAAAAGTCGGGAGCTTTTGAACCCTCTTGAATCATGGATAGCCTCTTGACGCATATTCGTGGCACCTAGGGAATCCGAGTTTCGTCAAAATCGGCCATGAGAATCCAGATACGGAAGGTGTAAAAATTGTTAAAAATGTGTAAATTATGACACTTATAAGACAATATTGACCTTTTTTGAGAGTTTATATACTTTGATAAAAAATAATAACTGTATTTTTTACATTATTTTACAATGTTTTTAAGCGACATTATCTTTTTTTATATAACTTTAAAGGTACAGTCGCTATACTTTCATATAAGAATCTTTTGACCTACAAAGGACGCTTTTTCCTAGCCCACTCAAGTAAGGTGCAAAAGAATTGGGGAGACGAACATGAATTTTTATTTTTCGCTTTTTCAGCTTATTGAAACCGTTGAATCTTTGGGCCGTAATGTCCAGCACCTGGCCAGCCGGGCCCTGCGCATCAGCCCCCGGGACGCCCGGGCCAACCGCGAACTTCTCGAGCAATGCGAAATGAAGATCAACGAAGTCAAGGTGCTCCTGAACAACAAAACCCACATCAGCAAGATCACCCTTCGTAAGGCAGCCCTCCTTTTCCAGGTTTTGGACCTCTTTTACCGCCGCCTGTTGGTGCTTTCCAGCGCCACGGCCACGGTCGGCCAGGAAGATGAGGTTTCGATCAAATTACTTTGGCAGCTCTTGGCCTCCGCGCAAAAACATTACCAGGTCATCGTGAAGACGCTTTATGACTTGACCGGGATTCCGGTGACTTTGACGGTCACGGGCCACTTAACCGAGCCGACTGACGCCGCTTCCTTCCAGGGTCTTTTGCAAAAAGAAGTGTCCCTCCAGCAGGAATCCCTGAAGCAGTTGGAAAAAGCCATCGAGGTGTTCGGCGAGGAACAAGAATTGGCCGACAGGCTTTCCTTGATCCGCAAGGATCTCCTGGAAATGAAGAAGCGCTTCAAACAATATGCCGCTCCCGTATCGGGGGAGAAGAACGAATCGGCGTCCCTTCCCCCGAGCTTGTCCAAGAATTAAGATTTGATCTTGGATTTGATCTTGTTGATGGCGGAAACGGTTTGAGCCCCCGGCGTTTCCGTCCTCCCGCCCTCTATACCAAGGCTCCCTTTTTGAGGGAAGTTTTGGATGGACTGCCAGAGTCGGTCAAGATCATCGACACGCAGTTTCGGTTGGTTTTCGCCAACAGCCTCTCCCGCCAAAACCTGGGAAAAAGCCTGGATGAGCTCAGGGGGCTTCCTTGCCACAAGGCCTTTTACGGCTTCGCGGAGAAGTGCTTTTTCTGCAACGCCAAAAAAGTTTTCGAATCGGGCCAGCCCCACTTGGGTTACACCACCCTGGCGGTGCGCGGCGCCAACCGGGAATTTCAAGTTTCCATTTTCCCCCTTTGGGACGGCACCCGGCGGAAAGTCGATTACGTCGTGGAGGTTGTAAAGGATATCACCGAAATCTCCAAGGGAGCGCCCATGCCGCAAAACGCGGGCAGCATCAGCAGCCGCGACAAGCGTTTCCAGTTGGTTTTTGAGCAAATGGCCCATTGGGCCGACGATGGATGGCCGGTGTTGCTCCAGGGCGAGAAGGGAACGGGAAAAAAATCCTTCGCGAGGGCGTTGCACCAAAGGTCCCGCCGGGCGGAATCCGGGTTCCACGTTTTTCATTGCCTTGATAACTCCGAGGGGGATTACCGCGATGGGCTTTTCGGTCCCGGAGGAGCATGGGAAAAGGCGGCGGGTGGAACCCTCTACCTGGATGAGATTTGCAATTTGGGGGAAGCCAGCCAGGAGCAATTAGCTTCCCTTTTAGCCAAGCCCGCCGGAGCCAAGGAACCCAGGGTCGTGGCGTCGACGCGGCAGGATATTGAACAACTGGTGCACCAGGAAGTCATCCGGCTGGACCTATTCAACCGGTTCGCTTCCCGCGCCCTGAGGCTGCCTTCCCTGCGGGAACGCCCACAGGACCTTCCTTTTTTGGCCCAGCATTTCATCGAGACCTACCGCGTGGTCACGGGTTCCCCGGCCCAGAAACTGGGCCCCCAAGCCATGGCCCAATTGATGGCCTATCCCTGGCCCGGGAACCTCCGGGAACTGGAAACCCAGGTCGAGCGGGCCTGCCTAATGGCCGCCAGCTCGCAGATCGAGAAGCTGGACGTAGGGATTCATCTCCCCGCGGGAGAAAAGCTTGGGGAGCGGATGGACCTGACCGAAAGGGCTTACCTGGCGGATACCCTGGCGAAGACCAAGGGAAAGGTCCGGGAGACGGCCAAGCTGGCGGGTTTGAGCCCCAAAACCCTCCAGCGAAAGATGCGTAAGTATGGCCTCAAACCTGAGGATTATCGGCGCCTTCCTGATTCCACTCCCTGAGAATCTTTCTCAACCTTGCCGTGGGTTTCCATTCGGACAATTGCCAAAAAGATTTTTCTTCCGACACGATTCGTCCAAGATTCATTTTCGGCTTTCTTGACGCCCCATTTTCTCCACCTTAAACTGCCAACGCATTTCTTTTTCGGGTCGGTTCTTGGACCCACTATCGTTTTTTAGGGGAGGCCGGTCTTGTCATATTCTTATAAAAATGTCCAGGCGCCGAAAGGCGAGAAGGTTACGATCCAGAACGGGATCCTGAGGGTTCCCGATAATCCGATACTGCCTTTTATCGAAGGCGATGGAACTGGGCCCGATATTTGGCGCGCCTCGGTCCGCATTTTCGACGCCGCCGTGGAGAAAGCCTTTAAAGGGAAGAAAAAGATTTCTTGGTTCGAGGTTTTTGCCGGCCAGACCGCGTTCGACAAGTTCCAGAACTGGCTTCCCGACGATACCGTCGAGGCTTTCCGCGAATACCTGGTGGGCATTAAGGGCCCTTTGACGACCCCCGTGGGCGGGGGCATCCGGTCCCTCAACGTGGCCCTGCGCCAAATGCTTGACCTTTACGTTTGCCTTCGCCCGGTGCGCTATTTCCAGGGGGTGCCCTCTCCCGTCAAGCGTCCCGAGAAGGTGGATATGGTGATCTTCCGCGAGAACACCGAGGACATCTACGCCGGCATCGAGTGGCAGGAAGGCACTCCCGAAGCCAAGAAGGTGATCGAATTCCTGCAAAAGGAAATGGGCGTCACAAAGATCCGTTTCCCCCAATCCTCGGGTATCGGCATCAAGCCGGTTTCCAAGGATGGGACGGAGCGGTTGGTGCGCGCGGCGATCCAATACGCCATTAAGAAAAAACGCAAGAGCGTGAATTTCGTGCACAAGGGCAACATCATGAAATTCACCGAGGGCGCTTTCCGCGATTGGGGTTACGCCCTGGCCAAGAACGAGTTTGGCGCGGTGGAGCTGGATGGCGGGCCCTGGTGCAAGATCCCGGAAGGTAAGCCGGGCGCGGGCATCGTCATTAAGGATTCCATCGCCGATATCACCCTCCAGCAAACCCTGACCCGACCCGATGAGTTCGACGTCATCGCCACCCTCAACCTGAACGGCGACTACCTTTCGGACGCCCTGGCGGCCCAGGTCGGCGGCATCGGAATCGCCCCGGGCGGCAACATCAACTACGTATCGGGCCACGCGATTTTCGAGGCCACCCACGGCACCGCACCCAAGTACGCTAACCTGGACAAGGTCAACCCGGGTTCGGTCGTTCTTTCGGGCGTCATGATGTTCGAGTATTTGGGCTGGCAGGAAGTGGCCGACCTGATCGTGAAGTCGCTGGACAAGACGATCGGACAGAGGGTGGTCACTTATGACTTCGCCCGCCTGACCGAGGGCGCGAAGGAAGTGAAATGCTCCGAGTTCGCCACGGCCGTCATCGCCAACATGGGATAAGGGTATTGAGCTTGAAAATATAAATAATTCTGACTTTAATTGGGCCTTTCAATGGAATAATGAAAGGCCCTTTTTCTTTGAACCCCAAGCTTGTCATCCTCTTCGACCTCGACGGGACCCTGACCTACGGCGTTTCCACGACCCGTTATATTTTCCGGCATATGGGTGCCGAGGATTATTTCCGGCGTTTGGAAGAGGATTGGCTGGTGGAAAAGACCGATCACCTGACGCTGGCGAAAAAAGTGACCCGGCGAATGAGGGGCTGGAAGATGACGGACATCCATCGCGCCCTGGCCCGGATACCGAAGATGAAAGGTATCCGTGAAACGGTGGGAACCCTAAAGAAAAGAGGGCATATCGTCGCTCTCTCCACACTGGGTTACGAGTTGTCCGCCCGATTTTTCCAGGACCTTTATGGTTTTGACGAGGCGAAGGGAACTAAGCTGGAAATCAAAAAAGGCCGGGTCACCGGCCGGGGCATGAAAATATTTGAGGAACATGAGAAGTCCCTTTTCCTCAAGGCCCTGGCCAAGCGGCACAGGGTTCCCTTGAAGAACACGGTCGCCCTGGGGGACAGCCGGTCGGACCGGGAGGTTTTCAAGGTGGCGGGAAAAAGGATCGCCGTCAACCCCGACCGGTTCCTTCACGGCAAGGGAGATTGGGAAATAAAGGGCCGGGATTTGAGGTCTATCCTGGAGCACCTATGAACCTAAAAACAGCAGTTAAACCGCGAAGACGCGAAGAAAAACAAAAAAACTCTAAAACCAAATATTTGGGTTTTTGTATTTATTTTGAAAAATCTTTCCTTCGCGACTTCGCGGTGAATATTTATGAAGTTTAAACGGAACGGCATTCTGCTGATGAGCCTCTCGGGAATCCTTTTCGGTTTCCTGCCCATTCTCGTGAAATGGGGAAACCAACATGACCTCGGGGCGGTCCAAACTTGCTTCTGCCGGTTCGTCATCTCGCTCTTAGGGATCGCCCTCCTTCATTATTACGGCCCCCAAAAGATCAAGATCGTAAACCTCGAGGCCCTGCTCTGGCGGGGCATCCTGGGGGGGCTGACGGTCATTCTTTATTTCATGACCCTCCAATTAACCACCGCGGCCAAGGGCACCCTGCTCAATTACACCTATTCCATCTGGGCCAATGTTTTCGGGGTTCTTTTCCTCAAGCACAAACCGCCTAAGGGTTTTGCCCTGATCCTCCTCATGGCGGCGGCGGGGGTCTGGCTGGTACTGGGGGTGCGATTCGACCAATTTACATGGGGAGACCTGACCGGCGTCTTGTCCGGGATGGTGGCGGGAGGGGGTGTGGCCGCGATCAAGGTGGCGCGAAAAACCGATAACGCCCTGACCGTCTTCGGAAGTTTTTCCTTCTTCGGTTTTTTCTTTTCCGGGTTGGGGCTTCTTCTCTTTCCGCTTTTGGGGGGATTTTTCCGGGCCCTCGGGGGGTTCCATCCCTTGGACACCATGGGGCTTGGCATTCTCCTGCTCATGGGCCTTTGCGCGATGGGGGCCCAGCTTTTGTTCACCCACGGATATGGCTATACCAGCTTTTCGATGGGCACCCTTTTATCCCTCCTAACTCCCATCCTGGCGGCCCTGTTGGGCTGGGTTTGGCTGGGGGAACCGCTCACACCCCATTTTATCCTGGGGACCCTATTGGTGCTGGGATCCTGCCTTATCTTGGGTTGGCAGGAAGGAAGCCCAAAAAATCAGCTGGCAAGCCTGTAAAAAACAACCTAAGCTCAGGCTATAATTCAATAAATCCATTTCAATAAAGGGCTCCTTATGCCATCCAAAAGAGGCTGGATCGAGAAACGCCAACATGAGCGCATTGTCGCGACCGTCAAGGTCGATTACCGGCTGGTCAACCCCAAGGAATCCAAGGCGGTTTTGGACCATGTGGACTACAAAAGCACAACCGTGGAGCAATTACCCGCCCTTTCCCACAAGTCGGCCCTTTACCACGCGGTGACCAAGGACATATCCCTGGGCGGGTTGGCGCTCCTGGGGGAGCAGGAATTTCCAATCGGCACGGTGGTGGAGATCGGCCTTCACCTGCCCCGGTATGAGACGGTCCTGAAATTCCTGGCCAAGGTGGTCCGCACCGAATCCTTCATCGAGATGGGCCGGACCGTCCATCGTGCCGGGGTTCAAACCATCGCCATCAACCAGGATGACCTCATGAGGATCGAGAAATACCTGATCAACCTGGCCAAGAAGAACCGTTGAGGCTGACGGAACAACCCTTTTCCATTTCTCCCGAGCCCACTTCCCAAAAACTCCCCCACTGGAGGGGCTTCAATCTTTTAGGATTCTATTCCCTCAACCGTTGGGCGGGCCCGTTCCTGGAATGGGATTTCAAGATGGTCTGTGAATGGGGTTTTGATTTCGTCCGCATTCCCATGGATTACCGCCTTTGGATCAAGGATGGCGACCCCCGGTCCATCGACCCGAACGCCTTCGGGGACCTGGAACAGGCGGTGGAGTGGGCTGATCAATACGCCCTCCACGCTTGCTTGAATATCCACCGCGCCCCCGGTTATTGCATCAACCCTCCCCACGAACCCAAGAGCCTCTGGACCGACCGGGAAACCCAGGAGATTTGCGCGGACCATTGGGCCTTCTTGGCGAAAAGGTTCAAGGGAATTCCGAACCGGCGGATGAGTTTTGACCTCTTGAACGAACCCGACGGGGTGGATAACCCCGCCTACGCCCGGGTGGTCACCCTCTTGACCGAAGCCATCCGATCACAGGATCCCAAGCGTCTGGTCATCGCCGACGGCACCGAGGTGGGAAACCGGCCCGTACCCGAATTGATCCCGCTGGGGGTGGCCCAGGCGACCCGGGGCTATCAGCCGATGGGAGTGAGCCATTACCAGGCCCCCTGGTGGACTGGATCGGCGGGGTTGCCCCCGCCCGCCTGGCCCATGGAAGTCCATGGGGAAAAATGGGACAAGGCATGGCTCCAAAAAAAATTCATCGCGCCCTGGAAAGAACTGGAAGCCCGAGGCGTGGGCGTTTTCGTGGGGGAGTGGGGGGTTTATCAGCAGACACCCCATGAGCTGGCCTTGGCCTTGATGAAAGACCATTTGGAATTGTGGAAAGAAGCGGGGTGGGG
Source organism: candidate division FCPU426 bacterium (assembly GCA_963771075.1). GTDB lineage: Bacteria > Oederibacteriota > Muellerivitia > Muellerivitales > Muellerivitaceae > CAVTWJ01. Next base: position 126,382 of record CAVYSE010000011.1, read on the forward strand.
CTGGGCGCTTTGGAATTTCAGGGGGGATTTCGGGGTCCTTAACAGCGGCCGAAAGGATGTGGCTTATGAACCTTTCGCCGGCCACCTTTTGGACCGAAAGATGCTGGCATTGCTTCAGGCCTATTGACCCAAGAAATAGAAGACAACCTGCCTATTCCGGGGCCGGTTGTCGAAATCGATCAAGACGATCTGCTGCCAAGTGCCCAGGAGGGTTTGGCCCTCCCTTTAGGAGTTTGGGGGTTGGAGTGATCAATTTGTCTTTAGAGACTATAACAATACCTAATTTCACCACAGGCCGCCTTTGGCGGCCACAGAGGCACAGAGAAAAACCTTTCTAAATTCAAGGAATCTTAAACCAAATGTCCGGGTTTACCCTGTCCCCTTTCGCCCAAAAGGCGAAAGAAATAGAGACAATACCGACCCCATTTAATGTCTCATGGATGGTCGGCATGTGTCTCCGTGTCTCTGTGGTAAATATTTGGTTTTGTTAGAGATTTTTAGATTAAAAAACTCAACTTTAACAAATTCCTAATAGCGCATTGCCTATAACTATTCCCCCTTTGAAAAAAGGGGGGAAGGGGGGTATTAGTCGTTGTCGATGGGGTTAAAAAAGGCTAACTCCCCCTTAGTCCCCCTCTTTCAGAGGGGGAAAATTAGAACGACCCTGAAATTTGCCTAAGTCGAGTAAATAAGAATTGAATTCCTAACTTCTAACCTCCACCCCTAACTTTTCTTTATTTGAGCGCCTTCATGGTGTCCTGGATCAATGCGGCGGATTTGGCCACCATGGCCTTTTCCTCATCGTTCAAGGGCACTTCGATGATCTGCTCCAAACCCTTGCGGCCGAGTTTGCAATAGACCCCGAAGTAGGAGTTCTTCAATCCGTATTCCCCTTCCAGGTAAGCGGAGCAGGGAACCACGAGTTTCTTGTCCTTCAAGATGGCCTCTACCATGGAACCGGCCGCCGCGCCGGGCGCGTACCAGGCCGAAACGCCAAGAAGACCCACCAGCTCACCGCCCCCCTTACGGGTGCGCTCAACGATGGCGTCGATCTGTTCTTTCTTGAGGATGTTGGAAATGGGTACTCCGGCGATGGTGGAGTAACGCACCAGGGGCACCATCTCGTCCCCATGCCCGCCAATCACCCCCGCCGTGACGTTCTCCACCGCGACCTGGGCGGCCTCGGCCAGGAAGGTTCGCATGCGGGCCCCATCCAACACGCCCGCCTGGCCCAGGACCCTATACTTGGGAAAGCCCGAGGCCTTGTAAGCCACATAGCACATGGTGTCGAGGGGGTTGGTGACGATGATGAGGATGGAGTTCGGACTCTTGGCGGCCAGTTCCTTTGTTACGCCGGCCACGATTCCCTGGTTCACGGCCACCAGGTCCTCACGGCTCATGCCGGGTTTGCGGGGCACGCCCGCCGTGATGACGCAAACATCCGAATCCGCCGTGTCGGCGTAGTCCGTGGTGCCCTTCAAGCGGGTGTTATAGCCGGAAATGGGGCCCACCTGCAAAAGATCCAGGGCCTTGCCCTTGGGCATGTCCTTGGCGGCGGGGATATCCAACAAAACGATGTCCCCCATATCCCGCTCGGCCATCCAGGCCGCGCAAGAAGCCCCGACGTTACCCGCACCCACCACCGTGATTTTCGGACGTTGTGTTGACATGATTCCTCCCCTAAAAGGTCTGATATGAAAATGGCCCGGATAGTCTAATCAAGAGTTGGGGCAAATTCATCATTCGATTCAGATCTCCCCACTCTGACAAGGCTGTTGCTTGAGTTCAAGAAGGGGGCGTGTTAGGTTGGGGCACTTTTAATTAAGGCGGTTGAAGGCATGTCGAAATCGAAAGGGTTTACTCTCTGGTTCACGGGGCTTTCAGGTTCGGGCAAGTCCACCCTATCCGAGAGGGTGGCCCTCAAGCTGGAAGAAGGGGGACTGCCCCTTGAAACGCTCGACGGGGACATTGTCCGCACGCACCTTTCCAAGGGCCTGGGCTTTTCCAAAGAAGACCGGGATGAAAACGTAAAGAGGGTAGGTTTTATCTGCCAACTCTTGAACAAACACGGGATTAACGCCATTGCCTCCGTGATTTCACCCTACCGGGAATCCAGGGACCATAACCGTGCCAAGATCCAACGTTTTGTCGAGGTCTTCACCGATTGCCCCTTGGAAGTTTGCGCCCAACGGGACCTGAAGGGACTTTACGAGAAGGCCATGAAGGGCGAGATCAAGCATTTCACCGGCGTGGACGACCCCTACGAGCCCCCCCAAAACGCCGAGGTGGTCTGCCACACGGACAAGGAATCGGTTGAGGAAAGTGTTGAAAAGGTGATCAAGAAATTACAGGAGCTGGGCTACCTAGCCGTTTAGGCGCCCTGGCAAAAACCCAAAATGAAAACTGTCGCCGATCTCCATATGCACACCACCCATTCGGATGGGACTTTGACCCCGTCCGAATTGGCCCGTTTGGCCCGCGAACAGGCCGTGGACGCGGTGGCCCTGACGGACCATGACACCGTTTCCGGCTTGGAAGACCTGATCCGGGAGGCGGAAAGGGAAGGCCTGGAGGTTTTGGCGGGCATCGAGCTATCGGCCAAGTTTTCCCCCGGAACCCTTCATTTGTTGGGCTACGGATTCGACTTCCAAGGGCCAATCCGGCAAAAGCTGGAAATGTTTCAAAAGGCCAGGGCGGAACGCAATCCCCTCGTACTGGAAAAGCTGAAATCCCTGGGGATGCCCCTGACCTTGGACGAGGTCAAGCAATTGTCGCAGGCCCAGGGGCAGGTCGGCCGTCCCCATATCGCCAAGGCCCTGGAAGCCAAGGGCTATGTGGAAAGTTACGAGATGGCCTTCCGAAAGTACCTCACCAAGGGAGCGCCCGCCTATGTGGCCAAGGCTTCCTGGGAGGCCCGGGAATGCATCGAGATGATCCATGAATCGGGGGGAGCGGTCGTGGTCGCCCATCCCATCCAGATGAAATTGCAGGGAATGGAATTGAGGACTAAGGTCGCGGAACTTGCCGGGATGGGCTTAGACGGGTTGGAAGTGCTCCACCCGGACCACAAGCCCCAGGACCGCCTGGCATTCCAATCCCTGGCGGAGGAGTTCGGCCTCCTGACTACGGGAGGCAGTGATTTTCACGGCCGGCACAAGCCGGGGATCCAACTCGGCCAAGGCCGGCCCCCTTACGAGAACCTGGAAAAGCTTCGGGAAAGAATAGCGCAAAGGAAAAAAGAAATTCGTTAGCCGCCAGCCTAGTGCTGGCCGCGGAAAGTATTTATGGACGAACTCACGCCCCAACAACTGATGGAAAACCTAAAGGCCTGGGCGCCGGGGGACGATTTCAATCAAAAGGTTTTCGCCCAATTCAAGAAGGGAAAGGTCCCCGAGGACATGGCGGGGGACCTGGCGGCTTCCCTTCACGCCTGTTCCCAGATCACTTACGACTACATCCAGTTCATCCATAAGTTGGCAACCACCCTGGAACTGGACCGGGAAAATTTTCTTCCCCAGATCCTCCATTTGGTGGACCTGGTGAAGGTCCTGCATGGGGAGGGCCAGAAATTCCAAAGCCTTTTCCGCCGGTACGATGAAAGGGTGCGGGAGACGCTGGAAAAGGACACCTTCGACACGGTTTACTATGACGCCATCCAGGGGGCCGACCTAAGGACCCTGCTCAAGGCGGTCATTGACGAGGTGGAGACGCTGTTGCGATCTTTCTCGCTGGTGAGCGCGGACCTTTCGGAAATTCCCTGCGTGGATATCTATGAGAACTGCGTGAGGTTTCAGCTATTCCTCCAGTATTTCCTACACCAGGGAACTTTCCAGCAGGAGGAAATGTGGTCGGTGCTTTTCGACGTTTCCAACCAGATGGATGAGATGCAAACCCACCTTTTACCTCCCACCGCCGAGGAACTGGCGGACCTTCAGGACAAGATCAAGAAACATCGGACGAATTAGATTTTCCTGCTGATTATTTATTAAGAGAAGATATTTTTAATATCTCGTCCCCGTTAACTCCACTCAACATTAATTGAATGGGCTTTCCTGCAAGTAATTTAAGTTCATCCGCTTGTGTCGGAGTAATACTGTAAAGAAAAGTTTTGTTTTCTGCGTACCCAAATGGGTGAATGGGATGGATGTTTTTATAAACAGATTGAACCTTAGGAAATAATGCAATCGGTTCTCCGCTTTTGATTCCAGTGAATTTTCCAAGGTATGAATCGATCGTGCCGGGTTTGTAGAGTTTGCCGTTTTTGGTTTCTGCGTTAATGGTCAAGGTGAAATTCAACGGATTATGACTTTGGATTGGTGATTGAGCTTTTTCGGTGGGTGGAAATTGGGTATAGACGATAGGTTTTCCCTTGGAAATGAGAAACAAAGTTTGCAAACCCGCAACTTCTTGCAAATCCATGATTTCATTGGAATTGATCAAATATGCGGGGAACTCGGTTTTGACCACCATTTCGGGTTTGAGATAAGTGCCGGCAGGAATATCTTGGGATGCCACAAGAATTTCTATCGATCTATTTTCGCGAGATGGTTTTTGAAATAAAAGAAGATTTAAAAGGAATATAAGCGAAGCGCCGATTAATGCAATCAACAAAAGTCGTATTTTGGCCATAAGTTCTGCCTAAAAATGAACAATCAAGAAGTTTCGAATAAATTAAACGTTGGAGAGGTTTTGTTTAGATTTTACCCCGCAGGAGAGAATCCGGGGCTAATTTCATCAGAAAGGGAACGTCAGGCCTTTGCCCACCCGACTTAGGTCTGGGGATAGAAGGTCTTTTTTTATTTAGACTGGAATTGTAAGGCCTTCATAAGCACAGAGGGTATTGAAGAAAAGCTTTTTGGCGTTTTCCTCTTTTTTGGCGACCATCGCGTCATCGTGGTTAGGGTCGTGGTGATAGAGGATCAGCTGTTTTACGCCCGCTTCCTGGGCCACTTTACAAGCCATTTCCGGGGTGGAATGGCCGAAGCCCTGGGTGGTCACGGCGCCGGTATATTGCTCGGCCAGGTATTGGGCGTCGTGGATAAGCAGGTCCGCGCCCTTGGAGAACTGGATCAGCCGTCGGTCCCCCTCCGCGTAACCTTCCAAGTCGGTGGCGTAAACGATCGATTTGCCCGCGTATTGAAGCTTGTAAACCAGGGTGCCGTTCTTAGGGTGGTTATAGGCCCGGTACTGGGTCACGATGACCTTGTCCTTGAAGGAGACCTTCATTTCTTCCTGCGGGTTGGCCAAGATGGGGTCGGGGACGCCCTGTTCCAAAAGAATCTGGTCGAAGGGCTTCAAGGTCACGATGCGCTTAACCGAGTTGGTTTCCACCAGGTCGATGGGGAAGAACATGCCATCCATCAGGCTGTCCAGGATGAATTTCATGCCCGTATCTGTTCCCACGGGGCCGTAAACCGAGGGTCCGAAAATCGATAGGGTGGCGTCACCGATGAAGAGGGGCGCGAAAAAGGGCAGACCCATGACATGGTCATGATGAGTATGGGAAACCAGGATCGTGACATTCAGGCGTTTCATCTTGTCGCGATTGGCGAAGAAATTCCGAACCAACTGCTGGCCGGCGGGGACGATGCCCGTACCCGCATCCAGAAAGATGGTGTGATCCAGGAATTCACTTGGACGCAGGAGGAATTGCCCCCGATTTTCAGCGTCGCTGGACCAGGCACGGGAATGCTTCCCCGGACCCCCCGGAAGGTAATGGTAAAATCGTGAGCCATTCAACTCCTATAAATAAGGCAGTTTTGCGAAATGAAGGGTTATTATTTCGAAAAAGGGTCCAATTGGCAACTTTCCCTGAGGTTAACAGGAAGCTTATTGGGTTTTTTAAATCCACTAAAACCAATTTTCGGCGAAATTGACCTTTAAAGGCTCAAGGCTCCCAACGGGCGGAGGAACCGCAATGGGGGCACTTGGGAGCGATTTCACCGGCTTTTAAGTAGAGATTGGTAATGCGGTTACCCTGGGCGCAGGTGACGCAGAGATGGGGACCAGTGTAAAGAACCGGCTCGCCCGGTTGTCGGGAGGAAATGTCGATATTCATTTGGTTGGCACGGTCTGGGTTCAAGGGCGTGCCGGAAGGTAATGTTTCCATTCCAGTTCCTTTAGTAAAGAAATCCCGGACGGCGTTCCCCGAGAAGGTGGTCGTTCTTCTGGGTGATCGCCTGGGTTAATGGCTCCTCATATTGTAGGTAAAAAGAACCATTCTCCGGAAACTTGCAGTAGAGAAAGCATACCTGGAAGATAATCCCGAGGACCAGGGCCATCCACAAGAGATTCCGCGCCCAATCCCTTTTCCACCAATATTCCCAAACGTAAAGCGAATAGAGCATCACCAGGGGAAGCATTTCACAGAAGGTGTTGATCTCAGTGCTCTTGGCCGTGAAGAGCAGGCAAAAATAGGTGAAAAGAAAGGAGAAGAGAACTAACCGCCTGATGGATATCCAGTTGTTAGAGGCCGGGCGGTTGATGAACAAGAACCCAATCAGGATTAAAATTTCCACGCATCCCGCCAAGAAAAGAAGTCCCGCGGGCACCCAAAGCTCGTGCTGGGAAAGAAATTGAAGGCGGTCGGCCGTGTGGGGCCCGAGGAAATGCAGTACCTCGTAACAGGCCATGGCGAAAAACTGGGCCAAGATGCCGAAGAATTTCCCGAAATTTTGGATGTTAAATCCCCCGTAGGAAAAACCCGAGGCGTCACGGAACAGGTGGTAATTGGGAAGCAGGAAGGTGGGAACGACAAGGCTGGCGAGGGGCAGGGCTCCCAGGAAAAAAAAGACAGGTCCCGTTGCCTTTCGGGAAGACTTCCATTGAAGAAAGAAGGAAACCGCTAAAAGGGGCAGGACCAGCACCCAAGTGCGGTGAAACTGAATCCAGGCAGAGAAGGCAAAGCCCATCAAGGCATTGGCCCAGGGCGTGGGAATCCAATTCGCGCTTAAAGGCGGCATCGATTCCAGCAATCCTACGAAGAAAAAACATGAAAAGGCGATGGTGTAAGAGAGGTTGATCATGCCCGTGGAATAGTGCAGGCACCAGGGGGCCGTCAGCACCCAGGGCAGGACGAAATGCGGGGGAAGCGATGGAAGGCGTTTCACGGTGTAAAGGCCCAATAGGCAAAAACCACCCATCGAGAGCAGGTTCAGCAAAACGATGGGAGAAAAGGGGGATTGCCAGATTTTGAGGGGCAAGCCGATGAGGAACGCCTCCAGGGGTCCCGGGTCCTGGGTGATGATGACGGCGTTTTGGGGCGGTAGGACGACGTCGTTACCGAAATAGGGCCAGGCATGGGTGGCGTAGTATTTCACCCCAATGAGGGTGGTCTGAAGCTCATCGGCAACCGGCTGGACAGGCGGGGCCCAAAGGCCGAAACCTAGTCGAAGGAAGAAAAGGGCTGAAAGAAGAACGGCCCATTTCCAAAAATGTAATGTTTTAGGGTTTTTGGTGAAGGTCAATTAATAACCATTCTGGTCGTTATCAGTAGGATATTCGTCGTGGACAAAATACCCATATTCTCTAACATAACGAACCACTTTCTTTTCGGTATCTGTCTGTCCGCGATGGGTCCCCGCCATGTAGCATGCGCTTGCGCTTAGCTACATGATCCTTCGTGGACAAGCATTTTTTCGATTATTCAAAAGGGTGTTCTAATGGGATCAATTCAAGAAATCATGGATGCCCAAGGCCCATTTACCGCCTGCTTTTCTCAACGCCTTGTCTTCGGTTATCAATGGGACATCCAGCATTCGAGCCAAAGCAAGGTATTGGGCGTCATAAAAGCTAATTCTTTTTTCCGCCGCAAGTTGAAGCGCCAATTCCGAATCGGCTGGTGTTTCGAATGGGGAAAAATTTGTTTTTGCCCCATGTAAATATTGGGCCGCTTTCGTTGCCGTTAAATGCTTCTGTAAAACCATCAAGGTCAATGCGTTCCCAAATTCATATTCCCAAAGCGGCGATGTCCTCCAATCAGGGTCTTTTGCTTGCAAACGCAACGCAGCCTCAGAAATATCCCCGTCAATGACAAGGTAAACCAGGATATTGGCGTCCACCACGATCATAGACGGCCCCAACGTTTTGCCTTATGAAGCCATTCATTCGTCACCCGAAATTTCAATTTAACCGGAGGGGGAAGCTGGCGAATGCCCGGCCTCTCCAAGGCCTGTTCCAAAATGGAAACCGCTTGCTTGTTCATGGACCGGTGGTTGAGTTCGGCCTGCTCTTTCAGTTTTTTTCGGAGACTCTCGGGGATATTTTTAATCAACAGGCTGGACATATAGGCCTCCCTTTCAAAGGATATCAATAAGATACCGTTATGATACCGCTTTGTCAATTTTAGCTGCCCGCGACGGGGACTCTTTCGCGGACAGGTTGCCGGGCTTTATTTTTTCCCCGCGGCGGGAAAGACCTTCAGTTTAGTGCCGCTACCGCACCAAGAGGAGCCTAGCTCTTTTGACGCCCGCGGGTTCGGTCAAGATGAAGTAATAAAGACCACTGGCCACGTTATCCCCCTTCCAATTGGTTCCCTTCCACGAATAAGAGTTTTCGAAGGGCGCGTTGATTTGTCGGTCCTCCAGGGTTTGGATGTATTCCCCCACTGAGTTGTAGATTTTGAGCCCCCAAAACCCAGGAAATCGGTAGGTGGAAACGATGATCGAAATCGGCCCCTGGGAAGGCCGGAACAGGTTTTTCGAGATGAAAAGGTTCTTATTGACCTGGGTCGCGGTCGGGGTGGCCGTATTCACCGCAGTGGAGGTGATCGTGCCGGTAACGGTTGGGGAGGGGGTCTGGGAAAGGGTGGGGGTCAAGGTGGTGGTGGAGGTTGACGTCACGGTGGAGGATTGGGTTGGGGAATTGGTAAGCGTGTAAGTGGGAGTGGGGGTGGTTGTTTCAGTGTTGGTGCAGGTGACGGTCGGTGTAGGGGTGGGTGGAACACAGGCGGTAAAAATCCCAGGCGCGCCGGGGCTGCCCGCCGATTCTGTTCCGCTTACCGCGGCCCCGCCATTGCCCCCGGCGACCGAGTAGGTCCCAGATCCGTAACAGGGGAGAGAGAAGGGCAAAGCCAAATAATGCCACCACCTCCGCCCCCACCCACATATGTACCGTCTCCCCCGATGGCGTTAAGGTTGCCGTTGAACAGAATGTTTTGGGCGGTGACAGCGATGGTGCCCCCGGCCCCGCCGCCAACTCCAACGAAGCCTACACCACCCAAAGAGGAAGATCCGCTCATGTCAATGGTGCCGTTGATACTAACGGTGCCGGAAAGGGCGCTCAAAAGGAACGCGGCGCCGCCAGTGAGAGGGAAGGGGGGTGGAAGTCCCCCGACGTTGACGCTGCCACCGGCGCTTCCCATTAAAACGGGGTCCGTAGGGTTGTCGTTGGCCGGGCCTCCCGAACCCCCGGATACCACGCCGTCGTTTCCACCCGCGCCGCCCGCGCCCCCATGACCACCACCCCCGCCTCCACCCGTGGAAAAACCACCAGCTCCAGGGCCAAAGAATAAGGTGAATAAGGATCCATATCCCAGTCCTATACCATAGACCGTCCCTTCTATATCCGCGTTGCCTGTCACGTCCAGGGTCACAGCCCCACCGATGACCAGGGTGGCACCCGCTGAGATAACAACCGAACAATAGGTCACGGCCGTATTGGAGAGGGTAACCGCCGAACCTGTTGCCGCGGTCAGACCACAAGCTTGGGCCCACAAGGACGAAGGAGGGGGAAAAAGGACCAGGAGGATGTGAAATTTGTTTTTCATACCCGGTTTTTCTGCTGAGGGCATCGTAATACTCGGGATTTCAATTGTTGTGCCCGGCAAGGCCCCTATCGGAAACCATGGGTCAAATTATACCGCCTCTTATCCTTTCGTTTTTCCGGACCCATCCTGAAAATTTGCGAAAAGTGGGATCAGGCACCATTATCCATTTACGAAGGGTCCCCGTCGTGGACAGGTAAAATGAAGGCCAAAACAATTCCAATAATTTAAAGGTACCCAACCAGCAAGGTGACGGGATAAGTAAAGTAAATCAACCCATCCGCCAAGCGGGATTGGACCCCCAGTTGCTGGGTATGAAGGTCTTCCTCAAATATTTTGCGGATCTTATCCGCGCTTCCAGGGTCCGGGAAGGAAGTGGACAACTGGTTCTCCAAACCCCTCTCCAAACCGCAAAAATCAAGGCTGATGTTTTTTAGCCCCGCGTCACGGGCCAACAACTTCAATTCAGGCATGGAGAGGGCCCGGACATGGGAAGGGTCCCTTAATTTCTCAAAAGCGTTGAATGCGTCCGCCTTGTCCTCGGCGGGAGTGATGTCGATCAAGCAAATCCATCCACTTTTCCTGGCCACCCGTTTCATTTCATCCAGCATTCGGGCCGGATAGGGATTGTGGTGCAGGGCGAAACGGCTCATGACCCCATGAAATTGACGGTTTTCAAAGGGAAGACGGGTTACATCCCCCAAGACCCATTCGGCGTTGGTCACGCCCTTCTCAGCCTGAAAAGCCCGGGCCTTATCCAGCATGGCGGGAACCAGGTCGATACCGGTGACTTTTTTTACCTGGGATGCCAGCCCAAGGGCCAAAAGGCCGGGGCCGCATGCCACGTCCAAGAGGGATTCCTTGCCGTTAAGCGACACTCTTTGGAGTAGCAGGTCGATCGAGGCTTGGTTGAAAGGCTCTGAGGCCATTCGTTTCGCGAAGGAATCGGCTTGTTTGGTGAATTGATCCAGGATCAATTCGTTTTGGTTGTCTTGGATCATAATTCCCGCCTGTCTAAATAAAAAAGCCCCGTCGGTGGACGGGGCTGGATGAAAAATAAGATTTATTTTTTCTTGGTCTTAACGGCTTTCGGGGCCTTTGTTTCCTTCGAGGCCTTTGCCTCTTGCTCCGCGGCGCTTTTCTGCTTGGTGTGGTTGAGCAACCCTCCCGCGTTGATAATTTCCTTTTGGCGCTCCGACAGGCTGTGAATGACCTGGATGGACTTGCCGGTGGTGATGTTCTTCAAGGGGAAGGGGTGCTCACCCTTCATGACCTGCTTCAGGTCGGGGATAGCCAGTTGTTGACCCTGCTCCAGGCCGTCGTAATCTGCTGGCATCACGAAGGTCAGGGGCAGGATGCCGAAATTGATCAGGTTGGCCCGGTGAATGCGGGCGAAGCTCTTGGAGATTACGGCCTTAACCCCCAGGTACATGGGCGCCAAGGCGGCATGCTCGCGCGAGGAACCCTGTCCGTAATTATCCCCCCCGATCACGAAGCCGCCATTGGCTTCCTTGGCGCGCTTGGAAAAGGTGGGGTCCACCCCCTCGAACACAAACTCGGAGATCTTGGGGATATTGGAACGGAAGGGTAGCACCTTCGATCCCGCCGGCATGATGTGGTCGGTCGTGATGTTATCCCCGACCTTCAGCAGGAGTACACCCTCCAGGCTTTCGCCCAAGGCTTCCTTGACGGGCAGGGGCTTGATATTGGGACCCCGGACCACCTCGACCTTCTTGGGTTCCTTGGCAGGAGGGAGGATACCCTCATCGTCCCAGGAGAACTTATCGGGAATCTCGATCTTGGGGGCTTTGCCCAGGGTATTGGGATCGGTGATCTTGCCGGTCAGGGCGCAAGCCACGCAGGTTTCCGGGGAGGCCAGGTAAACCTTGGCGTCTTTGGTGCCCGAACGGCCCTCGAAATTGCGGTTGAAACTGCGGATCGAAACCGCGCCGGAGGCAGGGGCTTGGCCCATGCCGATGCAGGGCCCGCAGGCGGATTCCACAATTCGGGCGCCGGAGGCGATGATATCGGCCAAGGCCCCGTTCTTGGCGATCATCTCGAAAACCTGCTTGGAGCCGGGGGTCACCGTCATGGAGACATTGGGGTGGATATGCTTGCCCTTTAGTATTTTGGCCACGGCCATCAGGTCCCGGTAGGAACTGTTGGTACAGCTCCCCACGCAAACCTGGGCGACTTCCACGTTCTTGAGCTTGGAAACCTCGATTACGTTATCCGGGCTGTGGGGCTGGGCGATCAGGGGTTCCAGTTTATTCAGGTCGATGATCATTTCCTCGTCGTAGGTGGCGCCGGCGTCGGCCGCCAGGGGGGTCCAATCCTTACCCCGGCCCTGGGCCTTCATATATACGCGGGTGTTCTCGTCGGAGGGGAAAATCGAGGTGGTGGCGCCCAATTCCGCCCCCATATTGGTGATGGTTCCCCTTTCGGTGGCCGAAAGGCTTTTCACGCCGGGACCGGTATATTCCAATATCTTGCCCACTCCGCCCTTGACGGTCAGGCGGCGTAAAACCTCCAAAATGATGTCCTTGGCGGTGGTCCAGGGCTTTAATTTACCCTTTAACTCCACCCGAAGGACCTTGGGCATGGTCATATAGAAGGGTCCTCCGCCCATGGCGACCGCCACATCCAGGCCCCCCGCGCCAATGGCCAGCATGCCCAACCCGCCGCAAGTGGGGGTATGGGAATCGGAGCCCAAAAGGGTATCTCCGGGCACGGCAAACCTTTCCAGGTGCACCTGGTGGCAAATGCCGTTGCCGGGGCGGGAGAAATAAATGCCGTGCTTGGAAGCAACGGATTGCAGGTAACGGTGGTCGTCCGCGTTCTCAAAACCGGTTTGGAGCATGTTATGGTCGACGTAAGAGACGGAAAGTTTGGTTTGGACCTTGGGGATGCCCATGGCCTCGAATTGGAGGTAAGCCATGGTCCCGGTAGCGTCCTGGGTGAGGGTTTGGTCGATCCGGATGCCGATTTCCTCACCCGCGGCGGGTTTTCCCGTGACTAAATGCTGGTGGATGATCTTTTGGACAAGATTTAAACGTTCCTTGGACGACATGCGGTTCCTCCATGGATTAAAAATGGATTGGTTGGAATCTCCCCTGAGGACTACGTAAAATGAATAAAGGACAAGAGGTAGGGGCTCATTATGAAACGGCCCGAACCCCCAATTCAACTCTTTATCGCACCCTGAAAGCTCCGAATTCAATGAATTTGCGGTGTTTAGGGCCAGCCAGCCCGGGGTTTCCGATTTACTTCCAACTGTCAGCTTTATTTTTACGGAATCAAACCCTAAGTTAGTTCTTGAGGAAAAGAACCGATGAACCAAACCGTCCTTTGGATCGAGGGAATGACCTGCGGGCATTGCGTGAGTACCGTCCAAAGGGTCTTGTCCTCCCAACCGAACGTTCAACAAGTCCAGGTCAGTCTTTCCGATAAAAAAGCAATACTTCACCATTCCGAACCTTTTGATTCAACCCAAGCGATCCAAGCAGTTCAGTTGGAAGGCTTCAAGGCGGGCCTTATCCCGTGAATCCCCGCCCTTCCCCCACCCTTGAGCAGGAGATCCCCAATCCATTTGAAAAGGGTGTCCTATTAAAGGGGGGAGAAACGCCCCCCCTTCTTATTTTTTCAGTGGAAGGCATGACCTGCGCATCCTGCGCGACGAGGGTGGAGGGAAAATTAAAGGCCGTTTCCGGCGTGACGGAAGCCACGGTCAATTTCGCCAGCCAAAAAGCATATGTCCGGATGAAAGGCGGCACGGAGGGGACCGGACCCCTGATCCAGGCGGTGGAGAAGGCCGGTTATGGATTAAAACCCTTCCGGGCCGAGAAAAAATCCCACGACCACTACCGCGTCGAGCGGATGCGCCTGGGTTGGCGGGTTTTCTCGGGCGGGCTCCTGGTTTCCCTTTTCCTCTTGGAACATTTGTTCATGTGGTTTCTCCCCATCGCCCTGACCGCGAGGGAACAGCTGCTTTTGGCACTGCCCCTTTGGCTGGTCGTGGGCGGGCCTTTCCACCAAAAGGCCCTCTTGGACCTGCGCCATGGGGAGGCCACCATGGATACCTTGGTATCCCTGGGGTCCACTGTGGCCTTCCTCGCTTCTCTTCCGGCGGTGTTCACCTCCAAGGGGCCCGTCTATTTCGAGGCCGCGGGCTTCATCGTCTTTTTCGTGGCCCTGGGCCGCTACCTGGAAATCCTTTCCCGGGAAAAGGTGAATCGGGCCCTGGAGTTCCTGCTTGACCTTCAGCCCCCGATCGCGCACGTGGTGCGCGCCACCCACCAGGAAGACCTGCCGGTCGAGCGGGTCATGCCGGGGGATACGGTTTGCGTGAGGCCCGGCGAGACCATTCCGGTGGACGCCGAGATCGAGGAAGGAAGGGGCCAGGTGGATGAGGCCCTCCTGACGGGGGAGTCCGAACCCGTGATCAAAATGCGGGGGGACCGTGTATTCGCGGGCACGCTGAATGGGACCCAGACACTGATCCTCAGGGCCCGGTTCGTGGGCGAAACGACCGCCCTGGCGAGGATCGTTCGACTGGTGGAAGAGGCCCAGGAATCCAAGGCGCCGGCCCAGAAGCTTGCGGACAAGGTGGCGGGGGTATTCGTTCCTTCCGTTGTCGTTTTGGCCCTCTTGACCCTTTTGGGTTGGATGCTCGTGCCGGCCGGAAGCTTCACCCTGGGCTTGTACCATGCCATCGCGGTGCTGGTGATCGCCTGTCCCTGCGCCTTAGGCCTGGCGACCCCCGTCGCCCTGATGGTGGGAATTGGGGTCGCGGCGAAAAGAGGGATCTTAATCCGGCGCGCGGAGGTTTTGGAAAAATCCCGGGAAATCAATGCCATCGTATTCGACAAGACTGGAACCTTGACCGAAGGTAAACCCCGCCTGGTGGACCTGGTTCCCCTGGAGGGTTGGAGCGAGGAAAAGTTATTGCGCTATGCGGGCGCCCTGGAAAAGTACACCAACCATCCACTTGCCTTTTCCATTCTGAAGGAAGTCATGGTCCTGGACCTGCTCCTTCCCAATGCTGAAAATGTCCAGGAAATACCGGGTGCCGGCATCCATGGGTTGGTGGAAGGCCACGAGGTCGCCATTGGGACGAAAGCCTTTGTGGAGTCTTTGGAGGGGGTGGTGGCTTCCCCCCAGGCGAGGGCCAACTCCGAAGCCTACCGGCAGGGAGGGCAAACCGTGTCCCTGCTCGCGGTGGACCGGAAGATCGCGGGCCTTTTTATCATGGAAGATCCCCTGAGGGCGAATTCCGCCGAGGTCGTGTGGAAGTTGAAGGCCCTTGGTCTGGACATCCACCTCTTGACCGGGGATGGGGAAGTAGCCGCCCGCCGCCTGGGGGAACGGCTTGGGATCGTCCACGTGCAGGCCCATATGGGGCCCGGTGGAAAAATGGACTTCGTGAGGGAACTCCAGTCGCTGGGACTGAAAGTCGCCATGGTCGGGGATGGTTTCAACGACGCGGCGGCCTTGACCGCCTCCGATCTGGGGATCGCCATGGGAACGGGCACGGATGTGGCGAAAGAGTCCGGTGACATGGTTCTGGTGAAAAGCGACCTGCGGAAGGTGGTGGAAGCGATCCAAATTTCCAGGGCCACCTTCCGGGTGATCCGACAAAACCTAATCTGGGCCTTTGGCTATAACCTGCTGGCCCTTCCCTTGGCGGTATTCGGTTCCGTCCCCCCCTCCTGGGCGGCGCTGGCCATGTCCTTCTCCTCCCTTTCGGTGGTGCTGAACGCCATGAGGCTTTACCGGAAGAAGTTCTAATCAATAAGCTTTTAGCCGTTAGCGGGTTGCTCTTGGCTAAAAGCTAAAATCCAAAAGTCGAAAACTGGACACGAACCGAGATGATTCCACCCCTTTTTCGCATTCTTGACGACCCCAGGCATCTTGCCTATCCTACAGCGCAATTCATGTCCGGAAGGAGTTGTCCATGCGCCGTCTATCCCTTCTTTTGTTGCTGCCTCTTCTTTTGACCCTTTCCTGCGGTCCCAAGTTGAACCCCAACGAGATCCGCATCGGCGAATTCGCCTCCCTGACCGGATCCCAGGCCACCTTCGGCCAATCCAACCATGAGGGACTGTTGCTGGCTGTTTCCGAGATCAACGCCGCCGGCGGGATCAACGGCAAGAAGCTGGTGGTGACCACCGTGGATGACCAGGGAAAACCCGAGGAAGCGGCGGTGGCAGTCACCAAACTCGTGAACCAGGATTCTTCCCAGGTCATTGTCGGTGAAGTGGCCAGCTCCCTTTCCCTGGCGGCGGCGCCCATCTGCCAGAACAATAAGATCCCCATGATCTCCCCCTCCTCCACCAATCCCAAGGTGACCCAGGTCGGTGACTATATTTTCCGGGTTTGCTTCATCGACCCCTTCCAGGGCCAGGTAATGGCCGATTTCGCCTTCGACAAGCTCAAGGCCAAAACGGCCGCGGTATTCCGCGACCAAAAGAGCGATTACAGCATGGGATTGGCGGATTTCTTTATCGCCCGCTTCAAGGCCAAGGGCGGAACCATCGTGACGGACCAGAGCTACGTGCAGGGTGACATCGATTTTAAATCCCAGCTCACCGGAATCCGTTCCGCCCAACCGGACGTGATCTTCGTCCCCGGCTATTACACCGAGGTGGGCCTGATCGCCCGGCAGGCCCGGGAATTGGGACTCAAACAACCGCTTTTGGGGGGCGACGGGTGGGACTCCCCCAAGCTTTTCGAGATCGGCGGGGCCGCGCTGGACGGCTGCTACCACTCGGACCATTTCACGGCCCAATCGAACGACCCCATGGTGCAGGCCTACGTCAACAAATACAAAACCGCTTATGGTCACGTGCCGGACGCCCTGGCCACCCTGGCCTATGACGCGGCGGGGGTTTTGGCCCAGGCTTTGAAGAATACCAAGAGCCTGAAGGGCGAAGACATCCGCGACGCCATTGTTTCCGTGAAAAACTACCAAGGCGTGACCGGGTCCATCAGCCTCGGCGCCGACCGCAACGCGGTCAAACCCGCCGTGGTTTTGGAGATCGCGGGCGGCAAGGAAGTTTACGTGGCGACGGTGAATCCCTAAACCTGTCATGGATCATCTTCGGGAATAAAGAACTGACAAAAACCGGGCCATTTTTATTTTTGGGCCGAATCGGAGGACCGGGCGCGGGAATATCGGAAAGAGATTGTGCAGTTTAGAATAATTTACATAGTATTCAACTCAACCGATTGCTTGTTTCCCCATTCCAAGGTTAACTTAATCTTCCCCCTCCACTTTTCAACTTTTGGGGAAGGAGTTTTCTCATGGGATCAACCCTCGCCAGCAAGGCCGAACCCGCGAATTTCGATTTAAAGGAAATCTTGGCGGGTGAAAGGGTGGAAGCCCACTTCCAGCCCTTGGTTTCCCTGAAGCGCCAGTGCGTGGTGGGCCTGGAGGGCCTTTCCCGGGGGATCTTGCCCGGGAGCCGGGCCCTGATCCCCCCCTACGAGCTTTTCCGCCAGGCCGCCCTCCAGAATTTGGAAATCGAGCTCGACCTGCTTTGCCGCAAAAAAATCCTGGATTCCTTCCGGAACTTGCACGCCCAGCACCCCGATTACATACTTTCCCTTAACCTGGACGAGTCCGTCCTGGAAATGGGGTTGATCGGATCGGGCCAGCTGAGGCAGGAAGTTTCCGAAATGGGGTTGAAGCCCTCCAACGTCGCCATCGAGATCGTGGAATACCGGGTGGAGGATCTCAAGGAGCTCCAGCATTTCGTCGAAAAACTCAGGGATTTTGGCTTCCTGATCGCCCTGGACGACGTGGGAGCGGGGCATTCCAACCTCAACCGCATCCCCCTCATCAAGCCCGATATCCTGAAGATCGACCGTTACCTGGTGGAAAACCTCCAGGACGATTTTTATAAAAAGGAGATCATCAAATCCATGGTTCGCATGGGACGCCGCCTTGGGACGGTCATCATCGCCGAGGGGGTGGAAACCGCCGAGGAAGCCCAAGTGCTCATGGAAATGGACGTGGATATGATCCAGGGCTTTTATTTTTCCAGGCCCCAAAGGCCCGCCGACCTGAACGAGTCAGGGACCCTGGATAAAGTGAAGGAGGTCGTGCGGGACCATAAAACGCGGTCCCTGGAGCATATGGGGGTCAAACGGCGCAACATGAGCCGGTTCCACTCGATCCTCCTGGAAATCCAGGTGGAGCTTTCCGGCCTGGGGGAGGATCGGTTCGGCCCCAAGCTCCAGGAAATGGCGCACCGTTTTCCCCAGGTGGAGTGTTTTTATGTCCTGGATCACGCGGGCTTCCAGCTCACCGAAAGCGTCCTCAACATGATTCCGGGGGAAAAACGCAATCCCCGGTTATTCCATCCCTCCCCCCGGGGAACGGATCATACCGCCCGGGATTACTGCTATTACCTGACGGAGGCGGGAACGAACAAGACCAGCTTCCTCACGGAGCCCTACCTTTCCATGACCTCGGGCAACAGCTGCGTCACCCTTTCCTCCCTTTTCAAGACGGGGGAGGGGACGCCCTTCATCCTTTGCTTGGATATCGATACCCAGGCGCTTCGGCAGTCCTGAAAATTCGGTGGTCAGGTTTCCGGTACCAGCTCAATCAGGGTGATCTCCGGGGAAAGGCCGAAACGCACGGGCATTCCCCAATAGCCCGTGCCCGTGGAAACGTAAAGCTGGCTTGGGCCCTGCCGGAACAAACCCATGTCGTATTTCAAAAAAAGCTTGGCCAAGGACCATTTCAGGAACTTGAAACCCAACTGGCCCCCGTGGGTGTGGCCGCTTAAGGTCAATTCCACCCTCCGCCGGACCGATTCCTTGAATAGTTGGGGATTGTGGGCCAGAAGCACCGTGGGGATGCCGGGGGGTTTATTCCCCAGGGCCTTTTCGAAATCGGGGGCGAACTCACCGATCATTCCCATCCTTCGGCCGCCCGGGTCGCCAATCCCCGCCAACCAGAAACTTTCCCCTCCCCGTTTTATTTCCACACCCTCATTTACCAGCATCCGAATCTTGCTGTCCTTCAAGGCCCTCAGGGTCTTCGCAGGGTTGGCGTAAATGTCATGGTTTCCCAGGATGCCGTATTGGGGCAGGGTTTCGGGAAAAGCGGAGAATCCTTCCAGGAATTTGGGGATATAAAAGGGATCGTCGTCGGAAATATCCCCGCAAACGGTGAAGAGATCGGGGTTCTCCCGAAGGATGGCTCGGGAGAACCGCCTCAAGCGGGATAAACGGGTAAGGAGTCCGACATGGGTGTCGGAGACCATGGCGATTTTATAACCCTTAAACACGCTCCCCAAGCCTGGGATAACGACCCGAACCCTTTCAACGCGGACCATGAAAAGGGTTTGGAAGAAACCGAAAACGGTGATGAACCCGAGGGTTCCCAAAAAAAGGTTGAAGGGGACCTGGGCAAAGGCCCAGAAGGGATGTCCCCCCCAATGGAAAATGAGAAGCCACAGAATGGCCAGGACCAGCAAGAAGAGGGTAGAAAGCAAACTGAGGAAGGTCCAAAAAATGAAAAAAGGAGCAAGTAAAGTCTTCGCCCATCGGAATAAAGGGGAGGAATGGCCCCGCAAGATCAGGGGTAAGAGAAGCCAAAGCAGGTTGCCCAGGATGGCGCCCAGCAAGACGATCAGCCAATGCTTGGGATAAAGGGTATAACCCGCCAAAATGGCGACCGCATTGAGAAGGAAAAAGACGCTGAGTACCAGGTTCCAGATGAGAACGGTGCGGCGTTTGGCCAAAAGGACCCTCCGGGAGGTTGAAGAGGCATCATATTCGGGTGGGGGTCGGCCCAAGTCAAGACGGAGAAAACCAACATCCACCACGAAGCCACCCGCCATAAATGCTTAATGGAAGGTGGCATGTGTTGGATGTGTCTTTTCGGCGCCGGGACCATTAAAATTCAAAGCATCCTTGGATAATTTAAGGAAGGTATGGAAAGTTTTTTCCAGCTTTTATTGAACGGATTGGCCCTGGGTTCGATTTATTCCCTCATCGCCCTGGGTTACACGCTCGTTTATGGAATCCTGCGGCTCATCAATTTCGCCCACGGGGATATCGTGATGGTGGGAGCCTATGCCGGGTTGTTTACCGCCACAGCCTTGAACGCCGGGGACCATCCCAGTTTGGTTAAATTTCTTCTCATCCTTCTCGCGTCCATGATCGTTTCGGGTTTGCTGGGCTATTGGATCGAGCGCCTGGCCTACCGGCCCTTAAGGAACGTGCCAAGATTGAACCTGCTCATCACCGCCGTGGGGGTCTCCCTCCTTTTGGAAAATCTGGGGCAGGTGATCTTTGGCGCCACGCCGAGGGTTTTCCCCGACATTATGCCGGAAACTTCCATCTTTCAATTCGGCCCCATCTCCATCACCAACCACCAAATGACCGTCTTCGGCACGGCCTTAGTTTTAATGATCGTGCTGGAATGGATCGTCCTGAAAACCAAACTGGGACGGGCCATGAGGGCCGTTTCCCATTCCCACGAGGTAGCCTCATTGGTCGGCATCCCGACGGATAAAATAATATCCTTCACCTTCATCATCGGTTCGGTCCTGGCGGCGGCGGCCGGCATCCTGGTAGGAGTTTCCTATCCACGGGTGGACCCCCTGATGGGGGTCATGATCGGCATCAAGGCCTTCGTGGCGGCGGTATTGGGGGGCATCGGCAGCATCCGAGGTGCGGTCGTGGGAGGGTTCGTGATGGGCGTGGCCGAATCGATGGTAGCGGGTTACGGGGGTTCCACTTACCGGGATGCCCTGGCATTCGCCATTTTGATTCTCATCCTGGTGTTCAAGCCCGCCGGATTGTTCGGCAAGTACCAGCCGGAGAAAGTGTGAGAGGAATCGAACATGCCCTTTGAAAGATGCGTCGGGCTGGAAATCGGGAACGAGGAACTCTACAAACAATACCGTGAGGCCATAGCCCCTATCCTCGCCCGCTACGGCGGGGCGTTCCGTTATGACTTTAAGGTGTGCGAGGTTTTGAAATCCGAAACCCCCGCACCCATTAATCGGGTGTTTTTTCTCACCTTCAAGGACCGGGAAACCCACGACGGTTTCTTCGCGGACCCGGAGTACAAGCAAATCCGGGAAAAGTTTTTCAAACCATCCGTTCTTAATTCAACTTTACTAGGCGGTTATGAACGAAATGCTTGATATACCCAATATCCTCTCTCCTTCTCCCCTTGAGGGAGAAGGTTTGGATGAGGGGGATATTTCTCTCGCAAGGCACCCCTCACCCTATCCCTCTCCCTCAAGGGGCGAGGGAAGCTGGAAAGAATCAGGCAATAAATGAAATCAAACCTAATGGGGATATTGATCCTTCTATCGGCCGCCGTGGTGGCGCAGGGTCTGGCCTATTTACTTCCCCCCTATTTCGCCGAACTTTTCATCTTCGCTCTCATTAACGCCATATTGGCGGTTTCCCTGAACCTGGTGAACGGCCTTTCAGGCCAATTTTCCTTAGGGCACGCAGGCTTCATGGCGGTAGGGGCATACACAGCCGCTTCGGTTAATGTTTTCCTATTAGGCTCGATGCACGGAACATTTGTGGGGGATCAATTTTCATTGATTCTCTCATTGTTGGCCGCGGCTGTGGCGAGCGCCATGGCGGGCTATTTGGTAGGGTTGCCTTCCTTAAGACTGAGGGGAGATTACCTGGCCATCGCTACCTTGGGATTCGGGGAAATTATCCGCGTGGTGATCCTGAATATTCAGGCCGTCGGTGGGGCCAGGGGTTTTATCGGCATTCCCGGAACGACCACCGCATTCTTGACGGCTTTGATTCTGGCCGCCTGCGTGGTGGCCACCCATCGTTTCGTGCTTTCGACCCACGGACGGGCTTTGTTAGCCATTCGGGAAAATGAGATCGCGGCAGAGGCAATGGGGGTCAATACCACACGCTTTAAAGTCCAGGCTTTTGTGGTTTCCTCGGCGGTGGCGGGTGTGGCAGGGGGGCTATTCGCCCATTACCTTTCCTTTATCAATCCCAGTTCCTTTGATTTCATGAAATCGGTGGAGATCGTGATCATGGTGGTCTTGGGGGGAATGGGCTCGGTTTCGGGCTCCATCCTGGCGGCCTTCATCATCACCTTTTTGCCCGAAGCTTTGCGGCCCCTTCAGCAAGTGACAGGAGTGGATTTGAGGATGGTGATCTATTCGCTCAGCTTGATTTTGATGATGCTTTTACGGCCCAAAGGCATGTTTGGCCGCAAGGAGCTGTGGCAGATGTTTCAAAGAAAGACTTAATCAAAGGCTTTTATTCCTAGTTTAAAAATTAAGTTGTATCAATCCCTCCGCAAGAAATACCCTTCCATCCAGCCGGGCTATCACATGAACAAGCGGCATTGGAATACGGTGGTATTGGATGGGTCCCTGCCCCCTAGCTTGATCCGTAAGATGGTGGAGTTGTCCTATGTGCTTGTATCACCTGAAAAATATTGAAAATTTATTCGTAATGAGTCCACATACGGATGACTTTTACGGTTTTGATGTCCTTTAAGACCTGATAAACCAACCGGTGATGGATATTGATCCTTCGGGAATAGGCTCCTTCAAGGTCGCCAACCAATTTCTCGAAAGGAGGAGGATTCCGGTAGGGATCTTCGGCCAGGATACCCAACAGGTATTCGACTTTATCCCTTAAACCCGACGATGAAATCTTTTTGGCATCCTTCAATGACTGCTTCGTATATAGAAGCCGCCAGTTCACCATTTAATCTTTGGGGAGAGTTTTGAAATAGGTGTTGCTAATCCTTTGCGGATGGATTCGCGCATGCCGGGAATGGAAATCAGGTAGAGGGTTTCCTGAATGGCCCGCCAATCCTCCTCGGAAACGAGCACGCCATTCGCCCTTTTGCCGGTGATTTGAATGGGCACATGGTTTTTCGCCGTCTCGTCCAAAAGCTTGTATAAATTGGCCCGTACCCGGCTGGCAGTCATAGTGGTCATAGGAACCTCCTTTGATAACGTACCATATTGCGTACGTTTTGTCATGTTCCCAAGAATAGGTTTATTTGAGATTGATCTTTTTTAAAATTTTCCTCAGTTGTTCATCCCCGAATTTACCCACCGAGAAACCCCCAATCCGGCTGAGGGGCATCTCATTAATAAAGGCCATCAAGGCTTTGGTGGCCTTCTCAATATCGGCTTTTTCACGGGCGGAAAGCTTCTTGCTTCTAGAATCCCTCCCAATCGCACCGGCCAAACCGGTCGCCTTCAACAAAAGTTCATAATAGGTTTTACCCTTGGAATGCCGGGCCACATCTTTCATCATGGATTCGGTGGTTAAAGTCTGAACAAATGTTTTATTCCCCGTGATCTTTATTGATTTCTTTAGGGGCAGGTCACGGGAGGAAGACCCCACCAGAATGTCATAAATGCCAGGGTTTACCCTTCGCCGGTGCAGGGTCGAGTCCCAATAACCCAATGAGCTTTCAGGGATGTTGAAGGCCACCTTTTTGGATTGGGCAGGGTTCAAAAGGACTTTCGAAAAGGCCTTGAGTTCCTTGTTGGGTCTCGCGACCTCGGGATTTTGTTCCCGGGTGTAAAGCTGGACCACTTCCTTACCCGGCCTTTTTCCGGTGTTCTTGATAGTGGCTTCCACATGAATCATCCGGGCCTTGTATGAAACCCTGAGGCGGGAATAGGTGAAGGTGGTGTAACAAAGCCCGAATCCGAAGGGGAAGAGGGGCTCGATCTTGCGAATGTCATAGTGACGGTATCCCACAAAGATTCCCTCGCCGTAATTGGCTTGGCATCCTAAACCCGGGAACTCAGGATAGGCCGGAGTGTCCTCCAGTCTTTGGGGAAAGGTTTCAGCCAGTTTGCCGCAGGGATTTGCCCTTCCAAGGAGGATGTCGGCGATGGCCCCGCCACCCGCCTGGCCTCCCAACCAAGCTTCCAAAACGGCCTTTGACTTCGAGATCCAGGGCATGGAAACCGCCGAACCATTCATCAAAACCACGACTAGATTGGGTTGGGACTTGGCGATTTCCTCGATCAGCTTTTGATGTCCGGGGGGGAGATCGAGAGTTTTCCGGTCAAAACCTTCTGATTCGTAGCTGTCCGGTAAGCCCACAAAGAGCAGGGCGATATCGCTTTGTTCCGCCATGCGGCGGGCTTGGGAAAGGAGGACAGGCGTAATCTCTCCCTCTGGTTTGTATCCCGGTGCGAAAGAGAACTCGATCTTGTCTCCGGCCATTTTGACCAACTCCTCATATGCGCAGTCCAATTTCGTGGCGTTCACTTGTGAACTGCCAGCACCCTGGAAGCGGGGTTCCTGGGCGAAGGCTCCGATGACGGCTATTTTTAAATTTTTGTTTGGATTAAGGGGAAGCAGTCCGCCCTCATTCTTGAGCAAGACCATGCTTTCGGCGGCGGCGATCCTGGCCAATTGATGGTGAGAGTTTTTGTTATAGGAAGCGTTCATTTTGCGACCTTCGGAGGCTTTGAGGACCACGGCCAGCAATTGCGTGGCGGCTTCATTCAATTTTTCGGTTTGGAGGCCGCCCTTTTGAACCGCCCTGATGATCTTGTCCCGGTTGTAGGGCCCGCTGCCCGGCATTTCCAAGTTCAGCCCGGCCTGGATACCCTTGATTCGGTCTTTCACCGCTCCCCAATCGGAAACCACAAAGCCCTGGAAGCCCCATTCTTTTCTCAAGACCTGGTTCATCAACCATGCGTCTTCCGAAACCTGGACTTCGTTGAGCCTGTTATAGGAGCACATGACGGCATAGGGCTGAGCTTCCCTGATGGGAATCTCGAAGGCCCGCAGGTAAATCTCACGCAGGGTCCGCTCGTCGATATTGGAGCTGGAGGTCATGCGTTCGTATTCCTGATTGTTGGCGGCATAATGTTTAAGGGTGGCTCCCACCCCTTCGCTTTGGACTCCCCGAACGTGGGCGGCGGCCATCTTGCCGGCCAAGAGCGGGTCCTCGGAAAAATACTCGAAGTTGCGCCCGCCCAAAGGCGACCTTTTCAGGTTGTTGCCGGGTCCGAGCAAAAGCTGGACATCATTGGCCTGGCACTCCCTCCCTAAGGCCGCGCCCACTTGTCCCAGTAGGTCCGGGTCCCAGGAGGAAGCCAGGCAGGAGGCGGTGGGGAAGCAGGTGGCGGGCACGCTGGAGGTGATATCCGCGCCTGTTGCCTTGCGAAGGCCGTGGGGCCCGTCTGTCATAAAGATGGAGGGAATACCCAACCGATCGAAGGCGCAGGTCTTCCACCAGCCATCGCCGGTGAGGAAGGTGGCTTTTTCCTTGAGAGTCATCCGTCTTACCCGTTTTTTCGCTTTCGACACGTATGGATTATTTTTGGGAAGGTGCAATTTTTATTCCTTGAGTAAGTTGAGTTGGGAAATTAAGCCGATATTTTACACGGAAGAGAGGAAGGGGCCAGCCACAACCCAGGATACGGATGCCTTTATTAGGTGGTACGGGGTTAATGGATCAATATAACTTTTTTGATCTCACGGTCATTGGGAACGGTTAAGTAAATAATGTAAATGCCGCTGGCGCAAGGGTTATTGGCGTAGTTCGTACCGTCCCAAGGGGGGCCGGGATAGGTGATGGGCTTAGAGGCGATTTGATCGGGAACCAGGGCTTTCACGAACTCTCCGGCGGAGTTGTAAATCTTTAAGGAATAGGGCCCTGGGAAGAGGCTGTATCCCACGAGGATGGAAAGGGGGCCTTGGGAGGGTTTAAAGACATTTTGGCTCACGTAAAAGCGGTCGGTATAGGGAATGGTCGCGGTGGGGGACAATGTGATCGTGGGTGTTAGGGTAATAGTCGGGGTCAAGGTGATGGTGGGCGTTAGGGTGATGGTGGGAGTTGAAGTATGGGTCGGGGTTAAGGTTTGGGTGGGGGTGTAGGTGGGAGTGGAGGTTTGAGTGGGGGTAAAGGTGTAGGTGGGAGTGGGTGTGACCGTAAGGGTAAGGGTGACCGTGGGCGAAAGGGTGATGGTAGGAGTCGGAGTGACGGTGAAGGTGTAGGTGAGGGTGGGTGTAAAGGTGGGCGTGGGCGTGATCGTCTGGGTGTTGGTTGGAACGCAATTGCCCGAAACGGGCAGGGCCACGGTGACAGGTGCGGAATTTGAACTGCCCCAACTTACCCCGGCGGCATTGAAGATGGAGCAGGGTGAGCCTTGAACCGTATTTAAATCGGCCAGGTAGTCCATCACAGTGACGCAAGCGCCATTGCCGCCGAAACCGAGCGGAAATTCGAAATCCATCGAGGATCCAATTTGCTGGGTGGAATACATTTGGGAGGGCGGGCTGTAGCTGAGCCATGGCCCTTGGTACCCGCCAGTGGAAGCCAAGTTCTGGTCCCAAACCGTGACGGGGCCGTTGACGGGCGCTCCGCTGTTGCACACCACGAGGGTATAGGGCTCATTAGGGGTGTCGTTGGATTGGGGATAGGAAGAAAACCCCGGGATCAACTGGACGGAAAAGGTGGGAGGCGTGTAGGGGACCGGATTTAAATTAAAGGTCCCCAGGTAATAAAGATTTTGAAGGGCATTGGTGGCGGTTCCCGATGAGTTGAGGGAAGAGTCGGGCTGGATTTGGCCCGTCTCAGGGTTGTACATGGGTTGCAACCATGGGTCGTCCCCTGCGGCCACGGTGACTGGCAGGGTCGTGAAATATTCGGCGCTGACCGCGGCGGAATAATTGGGTGAATACCAGGGGTTGCCCGACCCATCCAGGGTGGGTGGGGCCGAGGCGGAAACGTCGTTGTACATCATGTAGCCCGGGTCGGTATTGGAAAAATAAGCGTGGGAACCGCTGGCGCAGGCGACGTCAATGACCCAGGCGGCCTGTAGTGAAATCAGGGACGTGTTAAGGTTCTCAACGGCGACCGTATTGGAACCCGTGTTGAAATAACCTGCAGGGATGGGGAAAGTGGGAGGGACCCCGGGAGCGGTGACGAAGGTGACGGGCCCGATCGGGCCGTTCCCATTGACCCAAACATCCATGATGTCATCGGCGGAGCCGTAGAGGGTGGCGGCGGAGGGGGAACAGGTTTGTGCCCAAGCGCTTACCGAGAAGCCCAAAAGGGACCAAGCGATGAGCAGGATCGGTAAGGCTTTCTTAAGGGAGTTTGAAATCTTGTTCAATCGGGTCTTCCCTTCGACATTGAATGATTCGATCGGCCGGGCGCTTTGTAAAAATACACCCTTATCCCGAAAGAGTTAAGGGAGATAGGGTATTTTTTAGGGAGGGAAATGAAAGCCCTTTTCTGGGAATGGACCCGGAGTTTGGCTTGGATTGAGCGGGACTCGGGGTTATTCCCTAGGCTTGGCCCAGCCAAGGTGGTTGGCCATGTGAAGGGCGGTCAAGGTGGTCCATTGCTCCTTGTTCATCTTTCCGAAGAAGGGATGTTCGGCCCAGGGTCCCTTGTGTTTTTCAAACGCGTCGAGGGTTTTTCGTAGGGCCGCCAAGGCCGTCATTTCGTCCCCTTCGATTTTTTCGGCCTTTAAGCTTTTATCCGACGAACCTACTCTCGGGGGAATAAAACCTTGGCGAAATACTTTTTTTAAACCGATGGGACCGATCAAGCGGCGCATCCACCAGGCCCCCAAGGAAGGGAAGGAAGTCATGCATGGATTGGGAACCCTTGTTGAGGTGGGTGAGGATTTGGTAATAGGACCAGTTTCCGATCGTGACGACTGGCACTTTTTCCAGCCGGTCCAGTTCGGCCCGCGCCTCGTTCAATGTCTTGAACCTCAATTCGCGCCTCACGCCCATGTTGGGTCTCCTTATTTAATTACGGTCGGTTCGGACTGGTTCGTCGGCCTGACCCAACCGAGGTGGTTGGCCATGTGAAAGGAATGGAACAGACACCATTTCTTCTTGTCAAAGGTGCCTAAGCGGGGGTGGTCACTGAAGGGGCCTTGGTGGTTCTCAAAGTCATCAAGAGCTTTGAGCAATTGGGTCAGGGCGGCCTTTTCATCCCCCTCCACCCGTTCGATTTTGGGCCCTTGGATCCCCGCCTGGATATAGCCTTTCAATACCGTATCCCAATAACCGATGGGCCCATAAACATGTCTTTTCCACCATGGCATTTCCCGTCTGATTCCCTTCATGGATCCCTCGGTCGCCCTCGCCAGGTGATTCAGGATTTGAAAATATGACCAGTTGCCGAAAGTTTCCACCGGGCCCTTCTCCAGGCGGGATAGTTCGGCCCGGGCGTCATCTATATTTTTAAACCTCAATTCACGCCTCATGGGGACCTTCCTTATTTTGTTTGCCGCCGCTCCAAGGTTCCGGAGTGGGTATCGAAGCCGTCTTTTTGAGCTTGGCCGCGTAAAATCCTTCCACGTCAGGGGTGGGAAGGATGCGGACGGAATTTACCACCTGGGGGAAGAATTTCAAATCCCCCCAACCCGGCAATCCTTGGGTATGTAAAGGCAGGGGGTTGGGGATCTTTTCCACTTTCAGCGATTCTCCATAAGTATCCAAGGCCCATTGAAGGACTCCCTCGTTTTCCTCGGGCGAGAAGGTACAGGTGGAATAGACCAGGGTCCCGCCGACCTTCAGGGAAAGTACCGCCGATTTAAATAGCCGCCTTTGGAGTTTGGCCATCTTTCGGTTTGTGTCTTCCTTCCAATAGCCGTAGGTGGAGGGAATGTCAACGCGGAACCGTCCCTCCGAACTGCAGGGCGCGTCCAACAGAACCCGGTCGTAAGCCTCAAAATGATTTTTCCAAACCAAGCCGCCATCTCCAGGGGGCAGCAGGTCCACGTTCAAGGCGCCCTGTCGATCCAGGTTGGCCCTTAATTTCTCGAGGCGAATGGGGTTTTCGTCGTTGGCGGTTACGACTCCCTCGTTTTTCATCAGGCATGAGAGCTGGGTGGTTTTGCTTCCAGGGGCGGCGGCTAAATCGAGGACCTTCTCACCAGGCTGGGGATCGAGTATCAAGGAAGGGATCATGCTTGAAAGGCCCTGGATGTAGATCATTCCCTTTTTATAAAGAACGGTTTTTTCCAGGTCTTTTTGGGCCCCTTTACGAAGGATAAAGGCGTCCGGATACCACATGACGTTTTCCACCTTGAAGCCCTCCGGCTCCAACTGTTCCTTCAGTTCGCGGGAAAAACCTTTGAGGCTATTCACCCGGAAGGTGCAGGGTTTCTCCTGTGAAAAGGTCTTGAGAACCTTATCCCAACTGGGGATGGGGACGATTTTCCGCAGTTTCTCAATGAAGAGATCAGGCAATTTGCGGGGAGAGTTGCCCATTGTTTTCTTAAATTCCGATCAGGGATTTGAAACGCAGGCGTTTACCAGGGAAGGTTCAAAGCGTCCGAAAGAAAACGCATCAGAGGAGAGGCGGCCACGCAGCTTTCGACGAAATTCT
The DNA here is from genome assembly GCA_963771075.1 of candidate division FCPU426 bacterium. Lineage (GTDB taxonomy): Bacteria > Oederibacteriota > Muellerivitia > Muellerivitales > Muellerivitaceae > CAVTWJ01. The sequence goes on from CAVYSE010000011.1 coordinate 155,502, forward strand.
CAAGAAAATGCGGCGACCCGGCCTGTTTCTCATCGAATTGGGTGAAGAAGGTGAAATCCTTGTATTTCAAATAACTGATCAATTCATGGTTGGGATCATAGCCCTTGGGTGGGCGTTTAAGCTGCTCGCCTTCAAAATGGCAAAGCTTCTTGAATTTCTTGTCGGCCATCACCGCCTTCCATTTCGAGGGATGGTGGGCGATGGAATCGCGGATTTGGCTGAGCACCGGGGCTTCGGGGCGCCAGATGCCGCCGCCGCTGAAGACCTCTCCTGGCTGGAGTTGAATGTAGTATCCGGGAGTATGGACGTCCTTGTTCCTTGTGGTTGGGAAATGAGCGGCCGCGTGAGTTTTGTAGGGCGTCTTGTCTTTCGAGAACCGCGTGTCCCGGTAGATCCGGAACATGGAACCGCCGGTGGGGCTGTTATCCGCGATGATTCCCGGGCTGATCTTGCGCAGGCTGGGGCCGACATCGCCTATGAAGTCCAACAGGGGATTACGAACCAGGGTTTCCCAGCGTTCTTTGTTGGCCTGAAACCAGTGTCTTTCGTTGTGGGCCTTGAGATCCCTCAAGAACTTGAAAAAGGAAGGAGGGAAGTAGACGCGGGGCGCGGGGTTAATGGGTGCCATAGTTTCTTGAGAAATGTTCGGTCAGGGTGATTGCATCATTTTTTTGGGGCGGACCCAGAGGGCGATTTCGTCCACGGCCCAGATCTCATCCGGCATGTCGTTCTTGATAAAGACCCGGACATATTTTTTGGGATGGGACAAGGAAGAGCCTATTTCCTTAACGTTAAGTACGGTTCCAACTTTGCGGGTCAAAAGGTTGAATACCTCGTCATTGGCTTCGAAATCGGTTACGGCCATGGCATCTCCTGTTCACTCACCCGCGATTATTGTACAGGGCGAAGGACGGATGGATGAAAATAAAAAAGGCCGGGGGTTGAGGACCCCGACCTTTCTTTACGATCGTTCCGGTTAATTTTTAGGAGCATCCTTGGGCTTGGGGGCGTTTTTCATCATTTCCGCCGCCTTGGTCTTGTCCAACCCCGTGATGTCCAGTTGGATGGTCACGTCATTACCGACCATGAGGTTACCCCCGGCCGTGACCTTGTCCTTGCCCCAAACCAGGCCGAAATCCCGGCGGTCGATCTTGGTGGTCGCGGAGAAAGCCACAATGGGCGTCCCCATCATCTCATCCGAACCCAGGTAGTCCACGTCCAGGGTGACCGATTTGGTCACGCCGTGGAGGGTCAAATCGCCCACCACTGAATATTTTTGATCTCCGGCGGCGGATACTTTTTTTCCCACGAAAGTGATCGTTGGATTTTTGGCCACATCGAAAAAGTCGGGGGATTTCAAATGGCCGTCCCTTTTGTCAATTCCCGTATTGATGCTGTCAACCTGGATGGTCACGTTGACCTTGGATTTCTCGGGGTTCTTCACGTCAAAAGAGAAACCGCCGTCGTAATCCTTAAATTCCCCAGGAACTTTCCCCAGGATATGGGAAACGGAGAAACCGACGTGGGAATGGGCCTTATCAAAGATATACTCGGTGGCTCTTAAGGGGGTTAAAGCCAGCAAACTTAGCGTCAGAACGGCTAAAAACAGCTTTTTCATTTTTAATCTCCTTGGTTGATTTGAACTTGAAGTGGTTTTAATATAAGAAAAGCATTACTAAAAGAAAGTAGGTTCCTGACGGAAACTAAAGGGTTTTTGATTTGTCAGGGCCGATATTTTCATTGTTTTTAATGATAATTTCAAGGGAGGGGGCCCCATGATTCGACATAGAGCCAATAAATCCGGGCCCGCACCCCAAAGTTGCCCCTTGGAGGCCAGTTTGAAGCTTTTGGCCGGGGCCTGGACCCCTAAAATTCTATGGTATTTAAGGTCCGAACCCCGCCGTTTCGGGGATTTAAAACGAGATTTGGGGAGTATTTCAGCCAAGGTTTTGACGACTCGGCTCCGTGAATTGGAAAAAAGGGGGGTTTTGACCCGGACGGTCATGCCTACCTCCCCCCCACCGTGGAATATGCCCTCACCGCATTGGGGCACAAGATGGGCCCAGTATTGGATTCAATCGCGGATGTCGGTAAAGAGATCTCCAAAGAAAAACCTGTAACCGAAAACGACAAGACTCAAGCGCAAAGGAAAGAAACTTTTATTAAGGTTAGCGATATTGGTTGGGATGTGGCCAAAACCAGGGAAATGCCGATCGTTTAAATAGTGTTTCAAGCCGTATAAGCCGGCATCCTTTAAAGGGTGCCGACTTTTTTTTATGGGTCATGCTGAAAAACGACCGGTTTGGAGGGTTTGTCGATGACTTGAATGGCCCAAGGCGTAGTAATAACCTGAAAGTGATACGAAGATAATTCTTCGATTTGGTAATGGACGATCAAGCGGTCGGTTCTGTCCTCCAACTTTAAAAGCCGAATGCGATATGCGCCATTCGGGGTTTGACCGTCTCCTAAAAGCACTACCGCTTGTTTTGAAAAATCTACTGGGGGCAGATCTTTTCCAGGCTGAAGTTTCATCCAATAATTCTTAAATGTTTCTTCGTCCGATAAAAGGATGGATTCGCCGCTCCCGCCGTCACTACCGCTCCAACTTTGGGAAGGGAAGCCACCTGAAGTCGTTAAGGGAGCAAATTCGGATGGGGCGGGAGGGACGCCGGATTGAATCGCGCCGACAATGTTGTTCGCTGGAACGGAAGCGGCCATGACCGTTGAAGCAACGCCCTTCTTCATCGCGAGTCTTGATCGGTTTTGATCATTCATTTCGAAAAGAGTTTCATCCGAAAGTGATTGCGCCGATTCGCGGGAGGGAGATGCCTCTAATCTTGAACCTGCCAGCGAGGAAAGGTCTTGGGTTTTGGAAGTTGCCCCCGTGGATCCGTTTCCCCCAAAGGGCTTTGCGGCGGGAACATTGGCCTGGGCCAACATTTTATTTGCCCCTAGGTTCATTCCGACCGATTGCTGTTGGATGGGTGTGTTCTGAATCGAGATATCTTTAGCTGGATTGGATTCGACTTTATACCTATTCGCGGATTTCGTTCCAAGACGGGGTTCCGAAGGGGAGGACTCTATTTTTTTAAAGGCAGCCTGGTCCGTAGGTTTGTCATAAATAGATGATGAAAAAGAAGTCTTTTCATTTGGCCTCATCACGTCCGGGTATTGAATTAGGAAAAAGAGGGTCAGGCAGGCCGCGATTGCCAACCCAATAGCAGGGAATCGCCATTGAGATTTCTTCGCCGTTAAACCGAGGGAATTCTCATGAAGCCGTGTCATGATCCTTTCATGCAAATCCCTGGGAGGTTGGGGTTCGGGCGGGGAAGACATAGATTTGTGTAATTGATCATAAGCTTCTAGCTCGCCCTGGGCTTCGGCGCAAGTTTTCAGGTGGGTTTCGACTTGTTTTTGTTGCGCGGGGGTTAAACCTTTTTCCCGGTAGAGCGCCAAAAGCGGATGAATTTTCCCGCAGTTCTTCATAACCAATCCTTCAGTAGATTCTTCAGTATGGAGCGGCCCCTGGAAATGCGGGATTTCACCGTGCCAATTCCGATTTTCATGACCTGGGCGATTTGTTCATATTCCAAACCTTCGAAATCCCTTAGAACGACCGCTTCCTTGTATTCCAAAGGGAGGGTTTGAACTGCTCTTTGAATCGCCCCTTTCAATTCATCGCTTTCAACATTTCGTAATGCCGTGGGTGATTTCATATCTTCCGCATTTTCTATGGGGTCTCGGCCTTGTTCACCTTTTTCCATGGGCGTGAAGACCTGGAATTTGGAACGGGCGGTTCGGGAACGCAAAAGATTACGGGATGTATTGGCGGTGATGGCGTAAATCCATGTTTTCAAAGAGCTTTCCCCTCGAAATCGGGGTAGGGCATTGTGTATTTTTAAAAAAACTTCCTGGGCGACATCGCTTGCGTCCGCCTCATGGTTTAGAAAGCGATAAGCGACCCGATAAACCATGTTTTCGAAATTTTTCACGAGTTTTTCAAACCCGTCATCTCCCGACAGGGCGGCTTGAATGAGAGCCAGATCCTCATCGTGGGAAATTCCGTTTGAGGAGCCGGTTGAGGAAAAGAACCATGCATGAAGATATCTCAATAGAAGGTTTGACATGGGAAAGGGTGAAAAGTTCCCCAAAAAAGTGGAAAACTGGACTTGGGAAAACATAATTTAGTTTAACATATGAAATAATAAAGCTTGGATGGTTAGAGGAGTGACACTTTGAATAGGTTAGGAACAATGAAGGGGCCTTCAAAGGAGTCCACCTTTTAGTTCTTTTTTCATTTCCAAAGGGATTTCTAAGACCTTCGAAATAAAAATCTTGAAAAAAAGGAAATTAAACCTGAGATAAGTCATAGGACGTCTATATCGCTAAAGCTACATTCAAAGTCATATAATGAAGGTCGTAAGGAGAGAATCCATGCCAAGGAAAAAAGCCACAGAAGAGACCGTGAAGAAGCCGCGTTCATCCCAAAAGAAGGTGACCAAGGAAGAAATTGAAACCTTGGCCTATTATAAGTGGTTGGAAAGGGGATGCCCTCAAGATGATCCGAATATTGATTGGCTCGCCGCAGAAAAAGAATTGAATTCCAAATCTTGATGGCAAAAAAGAATTGAGTTTGATTTTCAACGCTTGCGACAAAATCATTGTATGTTTTTAAGGCAATAAATTTTTTTAACTGATTTAAATCATATTCCGAAGCAACTTAGAGTCGTATATTCACACTCGGTAGGTGGTTCTTGAAATGGCACCAATGAGGTGCCAACGGGGTCAAACCCGGCGTGGTAAGAAAAGAACCTCCTCCAAGACCCTGGGTGGCTCCCCTACCTGGGGTTTTTTATTTTCCGGGACTTTTTACGTTGGCTAGGTGCGAAATTAAAATGGAATCAGGCGGGCTGGTAAGCGCAAAAGGGGTCCGCTCCCATGATGTCGCCCGTTAATGCATAGGCTCTTGCTCTCGACCCGCCGCAATGGTACCGGTATTCACACCGGCCGCATTTCCCTTTCAAAGAATCCGAATCTCTCAAGGTTTTAAACATCTCGTTTTCTTGGTAGATCTTGGAGAGGGGTTCAGTTTTGACGTTCCCTCCGGGTATCGGAAGAAATCCGCTTGGGCAAATCTCGCCAATATGGGAGATAAACACGAAGCCGCGGCCATCATTTACGCCCAAGGCAGCCCGGATCAGCCCAGGGCTTGTTCCGGCTTTCATTGCCTTTTCGAGTTCCTCCGGTTTCACCCCGGACCGTTGCAAAATGATGCGGCGGAAATGATGGGCTTCCGTTGTTTTAATATCAAACCAACCTTCCTTCAAAATGTCATAAAGCTGGTTCAAAACAACCTCGGATTCGCCCGCCGTGAGGGCCTGTTTTTTATCAGCTCGGCCTGTGGGGACGAGAAAGAAGACGGACCAACGCTCAATGGCATAATCGCGGATGACCTTGGCGATTTCCCAAATCTGGTCCTGATTATGCCGGGAGACGGTGGTGTTTACCTGAAGCTTGATTCCCAAGTCCTTAAGCCAGCCCATGGTTTCAACGCATCGGGCGAAAGTTCCCGGTATTCCGCGGAAGGTGTCGTGGGTGTTAGCGTCCGACCCGTCAATTGAGATGGAAACCCGGTTCAGGCCGGCTTTCTGCAACTCTTTCAATTTTTCAAGCGTAAGCAAGGGGGTGACCGAAGGTGCCAGCGCGAAGGTTAACTCCCGTTTCGAGCATTCCTGTATAAGCAAGGGAAGGTCATCCCTTTTTAGTGGGTCCCCGCCCGTGATCACAAAAAGGGGGATTTTCCATTCGGCGATTTGTCGGATGAGATCGAGGGCTTGGGGGGTGTCCAATTCCCCGGGGTAGGGTTTGGATTCGGCGCTGGCGCGGCAATGGACGCAGGCAAGGTCGCAGGCCCGGGTGGCCTCCCAAATGGCGATGAATGGTTTTTCCGAGTAACGATGGTTGGGTTTAGGACTAATGCCAACGTTAGGATGGTTATTCATTTTCTCCCCTTAAAATTGTTCAAGACCAGTTTGGTTGAATTCATCAGGCGAAAAACAAGGAAGACACCTACCAGAATTACTCGACCTTTACGCTATTGTATAGCCGTAATTGAATAGGGGTTATGACAAGGGCCATCTTTCCTGGCACCTGCACGATAATTCCGTTTATTTTATAACTTCCACACTGGAACTCAATCGATGTTTGAGGTTATATCTATTCCTGGGTCTCCTTTACTCAAATGAAGTTGTGTTTCAGGTATTGCCGAAATGCGATTATGACACCTCTCATAACCGGGGTTTGATTTCTTGAATAATATCAGTCGTGGGCAGGCGGTAGGCCACAAATGGATGGAATTTAAAATCTAAGGGGAAAAATGAGTTTGATCGATTGGAAGGACAATTACAGTGTTGAGATCGTTGAAATAGACCATCAACATCAGGGTTTTTTCCGACTGATCAACGGTCTTTATGACGCCCTGATCGAGGAAAAAGAAAAGGATTCTTTAGGGGCGATCATCCTTGAGTTGGAAGCCTACGCGAAAAATCACTTCAAAACCGAAGAAGACTACTTTATCGAATGGGATTTTCCCGGTGCGGAAAAACACCGGTTGGAGCATGAGACCTTTACTCGAAACTTGGCCCGGTTTAAAGCCGGGTTCGAGTCGGGTGTCCAAATCGGCATTTCGGTTCAGTTATTGAGTTTTCTCAGTGCCTGGTTGAAAAACCATATTTTGGTCAGCGACCATCAATACGCCGATTTTATAAAGCAAAAAGCCGTGAAATAAACCGGACCATTTATTTCACTGAATTTCCATTGATTCCAGCGCGTAAATCCTCGCCATCGGCTTTAATGTTTTTATGAACAGTCCCTCTGAATCACCCCTTTTGAATGTCCTTTTCGAGAATGAGGATCTCATTGCCGTCGATAAACCCGTCGGGCAAACGGTAATCCCGGCGCGGAATCAAAAGGATATCCTTCCTCCCCTTGTGGAAATGGTCTCAAAAAAAATAGGAAAAAAAGCCAATGTGGTTCACCGGTTGGACCAAGACACCAGCGGAATCGTGGTATTCGGGAAGAACGCCCAAACCCATCGGGAACTCTGCCTTCTCTGGGAAAAAAGAGAAGTCGTTAAGTTATATAAGGCCCTAGTTTGGGGAAAGGTTTCTTCCGGGGAAGGAATAATCGATCATCCTTTGCGACCTTTTGGTTCGGGCCGTATGGGGGTCGATCCAAACGGAAAGAAAAGTCAAACCCGATATCGGTTACTTCAAAGGGGGACAGGGTCTTCCTTATTGGAGGTGGAGCCCTGGACCGGGCGACGACATCAAATAAGGGTCCATTTTTATCACTTAGGGTTCCCTGTGATGGGGGATCCGCTTTACGGTCAGGAAAGGCCGGTGGGAGGTGTGTCCCGGCTTATGCTTCATGCCTATCAGTTGGTCATCCCCCTTCGGGGCCAGACATTGACGATCAATTGCGAGCCAGGAAAAGATTTTGTCAAAATCTTAAATGAAAACACAGAAATGAAATAAGCCTCCCCTTTTTATAATCAACCCCTTTGTAATCGAAAACCCTTGGTCAAACATACAAGAAGATCTGCGGATGAACTATAAAAAGGGCCGTTATGACTTAAGTCATGAATCTTTGTGAGGCGACCCCCTACCCTAAAGTGTGTAAGGATCAGAACCGGACGGTTTGGGAACAGTCCCATCCCTAGGAGAATGAATGAAAATCAGTCCCGATTGGACGGTTCGGGAAGTCGCTTCGCAAATCCAAGCTTCCATTCCGCTTTTTGAATCGCTTCATATTGACTATTGTTGCAATGGCCAACAAACATTGAAAGAGGCCTGTGTTACTTTGGAAATCCCCGTGGAAAAAGTCTTGGATTCGCTAGAGCGCATGGTGAACAAAACCCCCTCCAATCCAGATGCGCCCAACCCATGGGCTAAAAAAAGTATTCCGGAGCTTATTGACCATATCCTGGAAATCCATCACCCATTCACGCGAGTCCAGCTCAATCGATTGATGAAATTGTCCGAAAAGGTTTCGCGCCTACATGCGGTCCGCCATCCCGAATTGATCCAATTGAACGGTTTGTTGGTCAAAATGGCCGAGGAGTTGGAAAGCCACATGGTGAAGGAAGAAGAAGTGGTTTTCCCCTGCCTCCGGAAACTTTGGGATTCGAGGCGAAAGAGAAAAAAATTGGAAAATCCTTTTTTCCAAGGGGGGCAGGAAGATCCGGTCCATGTACTCGTCTGGGAACATGGAATGACAGGGGAGGAATGGCAAGAAATCCACCGTTTAACCAAAGATTACACCACGCCCGCGGATGCTTGCGTGTCCTATCGGTCCCTGTACCAGGGGTTGAAAGAGCTGGAGGATGATTTGCACCGGCACATTCACCTGGAAAATAACATCCTATTTTACCGTCTCCAGCAATTGGGACTTTTGGGCTCCCTTTGATTCATCCGAAGCGACAACTCAAGAAAGGCTGCTTTTTCAAATGATGACCATGAATCAAATGGACCTAAGGGGGATTGCCCACGGCTGGGAGCAAAAAATCCTTTCCGCTTTTGATGGTTTGAACGAGGGACAAGCGTTGGAAATCCTCGTGGATTGGGACCCAACCCCACTACATTTCCTGTTATTGAAGGAAAGAACCAGGCTTTTCCGATGGGAAAACCGGGAAAAAAAACCGGATCATTGGAAGATCCGCCTCCTGCGAGTGGCGCATGGATTGGGGGAAGCCCCGGCCTCGGAACCGCCGGTTTTGACTCCCCGGCCTAACATCAGCCCGCGACCCGCCTGGATTGACGATTTGAACCCTTCCTGTGGACTTTTTTTGGACATTCGACCCCTTACTGAGAAAGGGCTGGACCCCTTTCAAATGATTGTCCAATCGGCGAAAGAGTTAAAACCCGGCCAACACCTGCACTTGGTCCAAAATGAGCAGCCGGAGTCTTTTATTTGTGCCCTGGGTCGGTTAGGGTATGAGGGGTTTGCCGAAATGAAAGGCGGGGTTTGGAACGCCTATTTCCGAAAGGGTAAGATTCCGCCCACCGGCCAACCGGTAATGGAACTGGATGTGAGACGGTTGACGCCGCCCCTTCCACTATTGAAGGTGCTGGAATCCCTTCCCTTGATCTCATCGGAAGGCGTTTTGAAGGTATTCTTCCCAAATCGCCCGGATAGTTTGATCGAGAAACTCCAGGCGCATGGTTTTGAGGTGAAGTGGGAAGCTTCCGAGGGTGGGGCGTTTGTACTTTGGATATGGAAAAAATAATCCAAAACCAGCGAAAGCTGAGTACCGATGTATGCCGGCGTGAATCGACGGGCCATGAACGGTCCTTGGATTCATGAACAATGTTGATTGGGAGCGACGATGACAGAACCGATGATTATTCAGGGAGGAATGGGCGCCGGGGTTTCCAATTGGGTCTTGGCCCGCGCGGTTTCCCAGACAGGCCAGATGGGGGTGGTTTCCGGAACCGCTTTGGATTCGATTATGGTCCGCCGGTTGCAAACCGGCGATATGGATGGAGCCATGCGACGGGCCCTGGTCGCCTTTCCCGACCCTGCCGTGGCCAAGCGCATTTTGGACCGTTATTTCATTCCCGGCGGCAAAAAAGATCATGAGCCTTTTCGATTGATCCCCATGTTCACCCTTACTCCGCCGAAAGAACTGGTGGAACTCAATGTGGCCGCCAATTTCGCGGAAGTTTGGCTCGCGAAGGAAGGGCACTCGGGCAAGGTCGGCATCAATTTCCTTGAAAAGATTCAAATGCCCCTCCTTTCCTGCATCTATGGGGCCCTGTTGGCGAACGTGGATTATGTCCTCGTGGGCGCGGGCATTCCCCGGGCCATTCCGGCGATCCTCGATAAGTTGTCCCAGCATGAGGATGCCTCCATGAAGATCTATGTCCAGGGTGCCTCCGCTGAGGAGGAAAGCATCATGACCTTTCGCCCCCGGGATATCCTGTCGGAGATAGGCGAGGCGCTCAAGCGGCCCCGGTTTCTGGCCATCATCGCCTCGGAGGTCTTGGCCCTAACGCTTGCCAAGAAGTCCACGGGCAAGGTGGACGGCTTCGTAGTGGAAGGCCCCACGGCCGGGGGGCATAACGCCCCGCCTCGCGGGCCCCTCCAGCTCAATGACAGGGGAGAACCGCTTTATGGGGTCAAGGATGAGGTGGACCTGCAGAAGATCAAGGCCATCGGCCTTCCCTTTTGGGTGGCGGGTTCCATGGCCGACCCGGCTAAGCTCAACGCGGCTTTGGAAGCCGGTGCGGCGGGCCTGCAGGTGGGGTCCGTGTTCGCTTATTGCGAGGAATCAGGCCTCGCCGACTGGATCAAAAAAAAGGTGATCGAGGGTTTGCGGGCGGGATGGGTGCATGTTTTTACCGACCCCAAGGCCTCCCCAACGGGTTTTCCCTTCAAGGTGGTGAATGTCCCTGGGACCAATTCCGAATTAGGGGATTATCAAAAGCGAAAACGTATCTGCGACCTGGGATACTTGCGGAGCCTTTATAAGCGGAAAGACGGAACTCCGGGTTACCGTTGCGCCAGCGAACCCCACGAAGCCTATCTGCAAAAGCAGGGTGAAATGGCCAACACGGAGGGTCGCAAATGCCTTTGCAACGGTTTAATGTCCAATATCGACTTGTCCCAATCCCAGAAGGATGGGAGCGTAGAACGGGCGCTCGTTACTTCCGGTGACGATGTGGGCAGGATCCTGAATTTCCTCAAGGGCGGCAAGGAATCCTATTCGGCCATCGAGGTGGTCGAGTATCTCCTGGGTTCCCGGATTCCCGCGGCGGCGGTTTAATCGGCCTTCTCCATGAGGGACTCAAAAGTGACTTAATTATGACAGGGGTCATGTGGCGCCCCGGTACCGGGGACCATAATCAAATCCAACTTCGCCGATTGGTTTTTGTAAGTTGAAGTTTTGCCCCGCGTCGAAACAATTTGGGGGGAACCTTTTAAGTCGCGTGTTGGGGATCAAACGAACATGAAACTCAAATTAAAATCCAAGTTTCCCTTTCGGGACCGAGACCAAGCCGCCCGGATGCTTTGCGAGAAACTTTTCCATTATCGAGGGCTGAACCCGCTGGTCCTCGGCCTTTCTCCCGCGTCCGTGCCCATGGCCTGTCTCTTGGCCCGTTACCTGAAGGGTGAGGCGGATATTTTATTGGTCGAGAAGATTTATTCTCCCGAAAACCCCCATTTGGCGTTGGGAGTACTGGCGGAAGGCGGCGCTTTTACGCTCGCGCCCGGGGGAGGCCAAATGTGGGTTCCGCCCCATTTTCTGGAAGAAGAAATGCGCAAACTGTCCCACGGCCTTCAGGAACGCCGGAAATTATATACCCCCCAAAGGGCGCTCCTCTCCTGCGCGAACCGCGTCGTGATCCTGATCGACGATCTCGCCAAAACGGGGGTAAGCCTTTGGGCCGCCTATCGGGAGGTGGATGGCCGGCATCCCGCCCAGGTGGTGGTAACGGTCCCGGTGGCGACTCCCGCGGCCTTGGAACTGTTGCGACGGGAAACGGAAGAAGCCTTTGCCCTCTGGTCCGGCGATCAATGGTCTACCCCGTCGGAGATTTACGAAATCAACGTGAAGATCAGCGAAGAGGATGCCGCGGAATTCCTGCATCCCGTCGATCCGGACCTGTTGGTTTCCCGTGGACGAGCCCACTCGATTCCCGCCAACTAAACTCCTTGTGCCTATTTGGAAGCGCGCCCCTATAATGAGCCTTTCTTAAATTGATAGGAGTGGTATCCCTTTTGTCCCCCTTCGTTTGGATGCTCCTGAGCGTGATCGTGGTAAGCCTCCTATCCCTGATCGGGATATCCCTTTTCGCGCTCAGCCATAAAACTTTCCATGCCCTTGTCTTCGTCCTGGTGGCCTTGGCCGTGGGGGCCCTCTTTGGGGACGCCTTTATCCATCTTTTGCCCGAGGCCATGAGGGAATCCTCCCAAGCCCTGGACGCCTCCCTGACGGTCATCGGCGGCATCCTCCTCTTTTTCATTCTCGAGAATTTCCTCCACTGGCGCCATCAGCACTCGGACGAGCATGAGGAAATCCAACCTTACGGTTATTTAAACCTGACGGCGGACATGGCCCACAATTTTATCGATGGCCTCTTGATCGGGGGTTCCTACTTGGCGGGCATGAAGCTGGGAATGGCCTCAGCCCTGGCGGTGCTATTGCACGAGCTACCACACGAATTCAGCAATTTCGGAATCCTGGTGAAATCGGGGTTCTCCAAACAAAAGGCGATCTTTTTGAATTTCCTCACCGCCCTTACGGCCATCCTGGGCGGGCTGGCGGCCTGGTGGCTTGGGGGATCGGTGGCGGGATTTCTACGGGTCCTTTTGCCCCTGACCGCGGGGAGTTTTATCTATATCGCAGGAAGTGACCTGGTGCCCCAACTCCACAAGGACGTTAAAAGCGCCCGGGCCCTGGTCCAGTTCGTCGCCATCCTGACGGGCGTGGGGCTGATGCTCCTTATCAAGTTGTTGGAATAAACCTGCCATTCCTCTTAATTTTCCATTCCATTTGGAAGGATCACTTGTGACGAAGTTACAAGTGGATTCAATCAACTCAGGAGTAAATATTGACTAAATATGTGACCCTGCTTATGGCGTTTGGCGGGGGGCTCTCGGATAATTAATGGAATCAATTCCCGTTCTAAATTCACATGAACGGGTCTTGGTTGTAGTTGGTTAACCAAAAACAGGTTCACTATTCTGTGAGCCGTTTCAATTTAATTTTCTTATCATGATTGTTTTACAAGGAAGCTATAGGGAATCTAATATCTCATTAGTGTTTTTTAAGAATCTCGACAGCACAGACTTTAGCGTTTTGGACCTTCGTCTTAAATACGATACGGATATTTCCCAGGCCTTCGGGACGAATATGATCAAAGGTCTTCTCAATCCCGTGGTTCATAGTCCCTGCTTCCTTGAGGATGTCGAAATCCTTTAATACAATGTTACCGTTGATCTGGACGTCGAAGATCCTTTCACCCGGCTTTTTCACATAGGCCTCGGCGAATAAAAGGCGCACCTGGTATTCACCCGGCTGAACGGGCAAGACATAGCTGAAATCCGATCCCCAGCGTTCGGTCTGGTAAAGCTGGGAGTCTTTGTCGGCCGTCACCTGCGGTTCTGCCTCGACAGTTGTTCCGTCGAAAAAGCCTTGGTCCTTCGCCCAGTGATTTCCTGACGAATCCGTGAAATCCGTTCCTCCCGCCCGGATTCGCCATACCTCCTGGGCCGGCATGGGCGTGGGGGTGGGTCGGGGCGACAAGACGAGGGGAGCCGGAGCTTCGCCCGGTTTCATCTCGAACCATTCGTAATCCGCCCAATTTTGCGATTCTTTTCCGTTCGCGGTTGCATAAAGGCCGATAACCGTTCCCGTGAAACCGCCCGCCCTTTCCTTCGTCAGGTCCGCTGAGTCTGAGGCCGCCAAGGTTTCCCAGGTCTTTCCGTCGCTGGACCAAGCGAACTGATACTGGCTTTCCTGCCCGGAGATTTCCAGGTACACCTTGCCCCCTGCGAAGGGTTTGCGAATGACTATCGCGCTGTAGGCCTTGACCCTGTTTCTCACGATGATTTCTGACTCCCCATCCTGGCGACTCACGGCGATCTCGTAATGGTTGTCGTCGTTCGAGCGCACTATCAGGCCCGCTTCCTCCCCATCCTGGCTTGGCATGAATTCCATCGAACAACGGGCGGTGACCTTGAAATCGGGCTGTCTTTGGCCCGTAAAGGCGGGTTCATTCATTTTGTCGTCGAGGGAGGCTATCCCGGCGTGGAGGCTCAAGCAACCCTTGCGGCGGGTAAGGGAAATGTCCCGGGGGTCGATGTTTCGAACGTGTATCCATTCGGGCCCGAGTTTGTCCTTGACGAACAAGGTCCTTGCCGGAAGTACGGGGAATGGGTGGGGTTTCAGGTTCGGGGCGGGCATCTCCAGCTTCACATGGTGATCGCCGTTCACCACCGGCCAGCCATCCTTCCAAATGACGGGGGCCAAGAAGGTTTCCCTTCCCAGGACGGAAATACCGGTTTGCGGTCTTACACCCAGGAAAACCGCCCACCAAGATCCGTCGGACGCTTCCACTAAGTCGGCGTGGCCCGTGCATTGGATGGGGCTAGAGGGCTCGTCCCTTTCGGTCAGAATGGGGTTGTAGGGGCAGGGTTCAAAGGGGCCCCATGGGGATGAAGACCTTCCGATCATTTCCATATGTTGGTTCCCGGTGCCGCCTTCGGCCAGCATGAGGTAGTACTTGCCTTTGATCTTGTAGAGGTGGGGGCCTTCGTTCCAGGATTCGGACAGGTCGTTGTAAATTTCCTTTTTGGGCAAGGCCAGCTTGCCGGTTTGGGGATCGAACTCGGACTGCTTGATCCCCGCCTTCTCGCCACCGCCTTGCTGGGTGAAATAGGCCTTCCCATCGTCGTCGAAAAACATGGAACCGTCGATATCGTGGTCGTCCATCCAGAGGGGTTCCGACCAGGGACCGGCTGGGTCCTTGGCCGTAACGATGAAATTGCCGTCCCCGCTCACATTGGTGCAGGCCAGGTAGAAAGTCCCTTTCCAGAAACGGATGGTGGGGGCGTAAAGACCACCGTAATCCGTGGCGCCCTTCAGGGGCAATTGGCTGGGGCGGTTAAGGGCATTGCCGATGAGATCCCAATGGACCAAGTCCCGGCTGTGGTAGATAGGAAGGCCGGGAAAATACTCGAAGGTGGAATTCACAAGGTAGAAGTCTTTGCCGTTCCGGCAGATGCTGGGGTCGGGATGAAAGCCCGTCAAAACGGGATTGCGATAGTAATCCATTGGTTTCTCCGCGTTGGAAGGTGAGATCCCCGCCCCGAATGTTAGGGCGGCCACGACTAGAATAAGGCCATAACGAAGAGCGGGTTGGGTCATTTATTGCTCCTTTTGGTTCATCATAACAAATAAGGAGAAGACTCGAATCCGCTTTAGCATGACTGAATTTTTCATGTCACCTAACAAACCGGTGCAAGGATGATTCCTGCGGATAATACGAAATGAAAAGGTAAAACGGGAAACCGAAAAGACATTGGAAAACTAGAGCAAAAAAATCACCTGCCGTTAATAATGTCCGGGATAAATTTGGGGAAGTTTTTCAAGCGGGGAGAAAATCCGATATTTTTTCGCACGGGAGATTTTGGGTGAGAAAAACATTTTTGGTTTTGGGCTTATCGGCGCTTTTATTGACACCCCTGCTTTTTGTTAATTCAAGGATTTGCTTAGAAAAGAAGGGGATCAACACGAGTTTTGCTGACTCCGGCCTCTCATGTGGGTTCACTCCGGTACCCGTGAAACCTTCGCCCGGGTCGCTTCCTTCCTATACGAATCCGGCCAACCAAGCCTTGCTGACCTCCGCGACGCCCCAAGCACAATCCGCTTTCAAACCCGGGCCCTTCATGGGAGAAACCCGAGCCTTGCGGACCATCGGAGACTGGCGCCTTTACTATTTCAATGAAATCCCACCGGTCGATTTTGATAACTACATGGTCCTGCAGGCCTACCTGCCGGTGGCTTGCCCGCCCTCCTTGTCCGTCACGGCCATTTGCGAGGGTCAGGACACCATTCAAGTTTCGTTGGTCGCAACCCTGCAAAGGGGAAACGATTGTCAGGATATTCGATACGATTGGGTTTCGGAGGCGGTGACGCTTTCCGACAAACCGGTCACCTGGCAGATCGTGGCGACCCGGTAGGTTCTACGATCGGTGGTTTTGAAATCAGGGTTGCCGCTGGTTCTCCGACGATTCCTTCCATAATTGCGCCAAGGCGCTGAAAAGACTCTTTCGGGTCGCTAACGGGTATATATTCCCCTCTGGCAATTCCTTCATGAGCTTTCTGTGGGCGGTACCAAGGTTGTGATAGGGCATGCCGGGGAAAAGATGATGGGTGGCGTGGAAGCGCAGGCCCACCGGGGCCCACAGGGGCGTAGTGAAAAAATTTCCAGGGATGTCAATGGAATCCAAAAACTGCTCCGAGAATTTCATTTCGCGATCCGGCTGGTTGCGGTAGCAATGGGCCACCAGGGTGCGCAGACCGTTGGTAAATAGGATAAAGACCGCCGCCAGGTACCAAAGCAACAAAACTTTCCAGGGCCAAATTCCCGCGATCATGAGCGCCAACCCTGTCGCGGCGTAAGCGAAGGTCATGAATTCCTGGGCCCACCAGATATATTTTTCTCGGCCCACGGGTGGAGGACGCTTATAACCCAGGTCCACCGCCAGGGAAGAAGCCAGCTCCCAAAGGGGTTTTCGAAGGGGCTGAATGACATAGGAAAGGGGGGTGAAGATGGAAAAGCGGATTAAGAAGAGCGCCGGGGCCAGGGTCATGGTGAACAAAAAGAGCGGGATTCGGTAGGGTTTGGAGATGGCGAAGGGGAAGTATTCCTTGTCGTTGCGAGTGCCGTAATAGCTTTGCTTGTGGTGGTCGATATGGACTCCCATATAAAGTTCGGAAGGCACCATTAGGGGAAAACCGCATAAAAGGTTCCAAACGGTATGAAAAGCCTGGAAGGTCCCTTTCTTAAGGTGGGTTAGCTCGTGAACGAAAATGACCGCTCGGTAGAGGGAAATTCCCGCCAGTAATAGGGCCCCGATTTGTAGTGGAGAAAAGTTGGGTTGACGCACGGCGAAAATAAAAGATACCCACCCCAAGAGGTCGTTGAATAGAAAGTCGGTCCAATAGATCACCGGGTTGGCGTCGAATAGGTCCTTACAAATTTTCTTGGCCTCGGCCATCGGAAACTCAGCGTTATAGGGTTTCATGAAACACCTCTTTTTGGGGTGACGAATTTTTACATTCCCGGGATTAAAAATCCAATGCGACTGCTCGAATTTTTGAATAGTTTCCAAAAGTATCTGGAAGAGCGATTGTCGAGGAAATTATATTTTTTACGCATTGAATTCCCAAGTATGGGTCTATAATCTACAGCCAACTTTACCAGACCGGCGGAAAAGTCTTTATTTAGGACTTATTTCGCAAGTTATTTAGGGGAGGGCTTCCGCCGTATGGGCTTGTTTCCAAGATTGTTTTTGATTTCTCTCTTCTGTGCCAATCGGGTATTTGCCGATACTGCTCCCTGGTTTCCCAAAAACATATCAGCGGATGGGGACCGGATCGACAACCTGGTCATATTCTCCTTTTGGGTGACCGGAACCTTCTTTGCCATTGTCGTTCTAGCCTTGATCCTCTTTCCTCTTTTCTACCGGTCCCGTCCCGGGCACAAGGCTTTTTATACCCACGGTACGGGATTGTTCGAACGGATTGTCACCTTCGCCCTGGCTGCGACCGTTTTCGGCGTGATCGACCTGAACGTGATCCACCGTTCCAACGAGGATTACGACGTTCTTTACGGTAAGCAATACGACCGGGCACAGGCCTTGCGCGTGGAGGTTCAGGGCCGCCAGTTCGAGTGGCGCATCCGTTATTCCATCGACAACAAAACCTTCGGGACAGTCCAGGACATCACCACCTTAAACCAACTCCATATCCCGGTAAACCGGCCGGTGTTCGTACAGGTCACGTCCGGAGATGTCATCCATAGCTTTTACCTTCCGAACCTCCGTATCCGACAAGACGCCATGCCGGGCCTAGTGACCCAGGTGGCCTTTGAGGCCAAGGAAAAAGGCCAGTTCACCCTCGCCTGTTCCGAGCTTTGCGGCCTGGGCCATTACCGGATGAAGGGTTACTTGACAGTGGAGGATGAGGCGGATTTTGATAAGTTTTTAGCCGATGCCGCCAAGGACCGGGACCCCGATCCCGCCAACAATTGGGGTTGGGCATGGGAGGAGAGATAACATGAGCGATCACGCGCATTCCGAACCGACTTCCTTTTGGACGAAGTATATTTTCTCGCTGGACCACAAGGTCATTGGCCGGCAGTTCCTTTTTTACGGGTTGTTCTTCCTCCTGACCGGCGGCATTATGGCCTACCTGATCCGTTGGCAAGTCGCCAACCCCTGGACCCCCGCGCCGGTCTTCGGACCGCTGCTGTTCCCCAACTCGGGCGGGGCGGCTACTCCCGAGATCTACACCACCCTGATCACCCTGCACGGGACCATCATGATCTTCTTCGCCATCACTCCGATCGCCATCGGGGCACTGGGCAATTTTCTGATCCCGCTCCAGATCGGGGCGAGGGATATGGCCTTCCCCATCCTCAACATGCTTTCCTTTTGGCTGATGCCCATCGCCGGCGTACTTTTGATGATGTCCTACTTCGGTGAACAGACGGCCTCCGCCGGCTGGACGGGCTATCCCCCTTTGAGTTCCGCCACCTATACGCCCGGCGCCGGTGAAACCCTCTGGGCCCTGGCGGTGGTGATCCTGGGAACTTCCTCCATCATGGGGGGGATCAATTACGTCACCACTTGCATTAATTTAAGGGCGAAGGGGATGACGATCTGGAAACTTCCCCTTTCGGTCTGGGGGCTCTTCCTCACCGCCGTCCTTAACCTGGCCTTCGTACCGGTCATCGCGGTGGGTTTGATCATGTTGATCTTCGACCGTACCTGCGGCACCCACTTTTTCACCGGGGTGGCCATCAATCCGGCCCAAGCCGGCCAGCCTCTTTTATACCAGCATATTTTCTGGGCCTTCGGGCATCCCGAAGTTTACATCCTGATCCTTCCCATCTGGGGCGTGGTGTCGGACGTTTTGGCGGTGTTCGCGCGAAAGCCGGCTTTCGGTTACAAGCTAACGGCCCTCTCCATGTTCGTCATCACCTGCCTAAGCACGGTGGTCTGGGGCCATCACATGTTCATATCCGGCATGAGCCCGGCCATGGGCAAAGCCTTCCAGTCCCTAACCATGCTGATTTCGATCCCCTCTTCCATTTTCTTCTTCAATTGGCTCGCGACCCTCTGGCGGGGAAACCTGCAATTCAAAACACCCATGCTTTTCGCGATGGGGGTCATTTTCGTATTCGCAATCGGCGGGTTAACAGGGATCCTTTTGGCTTCCCGCACCATGGATATTTATTTCCACGGGACCTATTTCGTGGTGGCCCACTTCCACTACACGATGGCCATGTCGGTATTCCTGGGTTCCTTCTGCGCCATCTATTTCTGGTTCCCGAAAATGTTCGGGAGGATGATGAACGAGATTTTGGGGAAATTGCATTTCTGGATCACTTTTGTTTCGGTCAATGTGGTGTTCCTGGTTATGTTCCGGGTCGGGATGGCGGGCCTGATGCGACGGGTGGCGGACCCCTATGCCTACGAAGTGTTCAAACCCCTGCAGCCCTTGAACCAGATCATCACCTACGGGGTCATGGTGATGGGTACGGCCCAATTGATCTTTATTTTCAATTTCTTTTTCAGCATGTTCTTCGGCAAGAAGGCCGAGGATAACCCCTGGCATGCCGCCACATTGGAATGGACGGTCCCGTCGCCGCCCCCCCACGCGAATTTCGGGGAGGAACTGCCTGTCGTGATCAATGGACCCCATGAGTACGGCAACCCAGCCGTGAAAGGAAAGGATTTCCTGCTGCAAACAGAACCCGTGCCCGACGCGGGCTAAAGACAAAGGCTTTTTCCACGAAGTTCACAACGGGCACAAAGTAAAAAAATTATTTTGATAAAGCCAAGCATTTACTTTGTGGTCTTTGTGTACTTCGTGGTGAGAAATGTTTTTTAAGGAGAAACAATGAGTTCTGAAGCAATAAACGAAGAATCCTACACCGGATTTCCCACCGCCCGCATGGGCATGCTGATCTTTTTGATCTCTGAAAGCATGATGTTCGTAACGCTCATCTCGGGGTATCTGGTGCTTCGCGCCAGTCAAACCGCTTGGCCTCCTGCCAACCAACCCCATTTGAACGTGCTCTTGACCGGCATCAACACTTTTTTCCTGATCTCCTCCAGCGTAACCTTCCATTTTGCCGAGGTTTATTTTCGCAAAAGCCAAAAAGGAAAGTTCCTGGCCTGGCTTGGAGCGACCATCCTTCTGGGAACGACCTTCCTGACCATCCAGGCCTTCGAGTACAGCCGGCTCATGTTCGGGACTTTGAGCCTTTCTTCCTCTACCTACGGTTCGGTTTTCTTCTCCCTGACGGGGTTTCACGGGCTTCACGTGTTCGTCGGAATATGCCTCCTCAGCCTTATTTTTTGGCGTTTGTCAGCGAACAAGCTTTCCAAAACGGACCACCACTTGGTGGATAACATCGGGCTTTACTGGCACTTCGTGGACGGGGTATGGATCGTTCTCTTTTCCGTGCTTTACCTTTGGTGAGAAGCTTTTCCATGGATAGGGTTATAATTTAAAGATGATCACCAATCGAAAACATCCGAACCTTTTTTTTGATCATCCTCGAAAACTCAAGGGTTTAATCCTTATTCCATTTTGGGTCTGTTTAGTCCTGGCTTCGCCGTCGGCCCTTCAAGCTTGTCCTTTTTGCGCGGAAGCGGTCCGAAGGATTAACAACGGCCAACTGTTGGACAGCTATGTGGTGGCGTACGTGATATTGGCTTTTATGCCGCTGGTCCTCATCGGCCTCTTTGCTTTGACCCTTTTCCGGTTCCACCGCCGGAAAATCGCAGGACAAACCCCTCGCCATTAATCTTGTGGCGGGTGGAGGGTTCCGTCCTCGACCTCATGGAAATCTTCGAGTGTAAAGGTCAACAACCGGGTAAGTTGTTCCTTTTCTTTTTCACCCAACACCCTTTCCACCTCGGGGTAGAAGATTCGGTCTTCCCGGATTGAATGGTGTTCCAAATATTTCTTGAAATGGGCCTCATCGTCAAAGAGAGAAATGATTTCCTTCCAATTGGAGTCGCTTCGGCTCAGGCGGGACGCCCGAAGGTTTATCCGGTTAAGCCACTCCGTGATCTTTAAATGTTCCCCCGAGAAAATTTCCGCGTCTCCACCCCGGATTTGGGCGGCCCTTTGGCGGTAAAGGGGTAGCAAGATCTCATCCTCCTCTTTCATATGTTGCAAGAGTGCTTTTTCAAAAGACATCAGCATGCTCCGGGAACGGGTAAAATCTCCCTTCAACATGGCGACTTGGTGCTCGAAAAAGAGCTGGTCCAATTCATGATGAAGCTTGTTCATGTCCTGGATGGATTTGGCGGGGTGGATTGGCATGTATTTAGTCCTTGCGGGTCCGATGACGGGCCTTAATCCCAGTGGCTTTTTGTTTTTTTCTCGGGCTGGCAGCGGGAACAGCCTTGCCATGTTTTATAGGCCGACTGGAAATTTCTAAGGGCTTGGATTTCTCCAGTAAAACAGACTCGGAGTAAGCGAAGACGACTTTCCCGCGCAGGATGCATCCCTTCATACCGGGATGGCATGTGGTTTTCACTCTTTGGCATTGGTAATCCCCCGTTTGATGGGGACAGGACCAACCGGACATGAGGAATCCTTTCACTTTATTCAGGAGAATTGTAGATTTAACTGCGAAAGGGAAGTATGAGCCAGCTCAACCCTTGACGAGGTGGGCCAAAGTAAAGGCTGCAAGGGCGGCCAAAAGACCCGTCAGGGTCACCGTGAAGGCACCCCGTAATGGCGGTTGGCTTGTCAAACGGGCTTTCCAATAACCGAAAAGTAGCAGACAAACCACGGTAAGGAGGAAGGAATAGGCGAGCCCCTGGAGGGGGGTCGAGGTAAAAAGATAGGCTGAGAGAGGAACCAATCCGCCCACCGCATAGGAAAGTCCGATCCTCAAGGCGCTGGCATAGGCCTGTTTTGGGTCGGGTTTTTCCAGCCCCAATTCGAAGCGCATCATGAAGTCTACCCAAAGGTCCGGATTCTTGGAAAGGTCCAAGGCCACCTGATCCTGGGTTTCGCGGGTGATGCCGTAGTGACCCAGCAACTGCCTAATTTCCTCTTTTTCTTCCTGAGGAATTTCCCGGATTTCCATCTCCTCCCGCTTTAATTCCCCCTCGTAATGCTCGATTTCGGTTTTACCCGCTAAAAACCCTCCCAGTCCCATGGAAATGGTTCCGGCGATGATTTCCACGACGCCCGCTAAAAGGATAAGGGAATTATAAGTGGCAAAACCAGATAAGCCCGCGGCCAGGGCGAATGGTACGGTCAAGCCGTCTGACAATCCAACGACCAGGTCTCGGAGAGCCTGGCTGGAACCGGAGTGTGTTTCATGATGGCCGTGATGGGGAATGGGTGTGGGCATATGGTTTATTTCGCTGGGTGGGAGTCTAATGGGTCGTGCAAAGAGGAGCAAGTCAGGGGATTATTTTTTAGGCTTTTTCCGCCCTTGGCGCTAAACTTTCATGGAAATAGGCGTAAATTATGACAAGTGTCATAACGCGAGAATTGTCATAAGCGTTATACAACTTCAAAGCATTCGACAGATATTAAAACACAATCTAAAAACGGGGAGAACGATTCTTAATGAATAATGATTTTTCCGCCCAACGCTTACAGTGGTTCATTCATCTTCGATGGGCGGCGGTTTTCGGGGGAGGGCTGATCGTGGGAGTCGGGACTCGTGTGGGTCCCCTCCATTTTTCCCTTCTGACTCTGCTGGGCTCTCTCGCTTTTCTGGGTTTGTTGAACGCCGGATATCAATTTCTTTGGAGCCAATGGTGCAAAGATAACGCCAACCCGGAAAATCTGGAAAACCGAATCCGCAAGTTATTTCACATTCAAATGGTATTGGATTTCGCCGTTTTGACCTTCATGCTGGCGGTCAGTGGTGGGATTCAAAATCCTTTTTTTTTATTTTACCTTTTCCATTTGGCCATCAGCACGATCCTTTTTACCGTTTGGGAAAGCTTGGGATACGCGGTCGTAGCGGCCTTACTGCCCTGGCTCATCTTTTTGATGCAATCTCAATTACCCCAAATGAATTTGGAAGGAAATTCGGGTTTCGGGCTTTCCAGCGGAGGGGAACTTTGGCCGGTTCTGACCGGGTATACGGTCACCGTCGCTGGCTTGTGGTTTTTCCTCACCCGGCTTGCTTCCGATCTTAGATCGAAGCAGAGATCTTTGGAAGAAATGGGCCAAAAGCTGTCCACGGCCAATGAAAATCTCAAAGAAGTGGACGTTTACAAGAATCAATTCCTTCGGCAAGTGGTTTTTCAATTGAAAGGCCCGGCAATCGATATGGATTTTGATCTTTCCGCGATCGAGCAATCCATGCCGAAGGCGACCGAAAAAACTGAAACGGCGATTAAAACGGCAAAAAAAAGAGTTTGGTCTTTGCTGGAACTCATTGATGATTTGGTTTGGTTATCGAAAACAAACGTGGAAGAAATGCCGTTCAAGAAAGAAAAAGTGGATGTTTATGAAGTGCTTTTGAAAAGGGTGCAACATCATGAGGCGGAAGCCCGACAAAAGGGTTTGGAACTCCAACTACATGGAGACCCTCAAATTCACCTAGAAGCGGATCGGGAGGCTCTGGACCGTGTGGTAGAAAATCTTTTATCCAATTCTCTGAAATATAGCGAGGAAGGGAAAAGCCCTATTTTGGTTGAGTTCAAACGGAATGGAGAATGGATGGTCCTGACCGTGGAGGATAAGGGGATCGGGATCCCGGCCAAACAGCAAAAACGCCTGTTCGAGCAATTTTTCCGGGCTACCAACGCTAAAAGCCGGGAAAAATTTGGCACTGGACTGGGATTGTCCATCGTTCGGGAAATCATTCAATGGCATGGCGGGAAGGTGTCGGTGGAAAGCGAACCCAAGAAGGGAACCCGCATTGAGACCTGGTGGCCCCTATTGCCGGATAAAAATTAATCCGATCAGGTCGACGGCCCGCTAATGTTCGATGGCCTTAACTTCGATAGGTTGGGAAAGATGGGCGGTTAAATATCGGGTGGAAATCAAGCCCAATTTTGTCCCGTTCGCACCGAAGGCGAAAAGCTGGCAACGTCCCCCCTTCGCCGGGCTGAATTCCACGGTGGCATTGGCCTTGGCAGTCGGAGTCTCACGGGTCGCGAACTGTCCCAACTTCATGTTTTCCAAAATCAACCGGAACCCTTGAAGGTCCTTGAGTGGATATATTTCCAGATCTTGTTGGGCAAGAAATTGCCGAGCTTCAAGGCAAAAGTTCCTCGAGAAGAGCCAAAGACTGTCCCATTCAGTGACTTTTCCTTCTTCTTCCAGGGATTGAGAAATGAAGATGTCTTCGATGTCTTCGTGCAAAAGACGCGAGGCCACCGAAAGGATTCCGGTCAATCGTTCCATTCCTTGAAAGTCTAAACCCATGAATTGCGCATACTCCATAAATGTTTCACGCATATAACTTTCCTTCCGTGTAAGAACATGGTGAAATCATATAAATCGCCGGAGAAAGGGGAAGGTATGACCCTTGTCATAACCACTCAAGGGATCTTCTCCACCCCCGAGTGGAGGGTTTCCTGGTAATTTTTTATCTTGCTATTTAAAGGAGAAATACCTTTTCCACTGGTTTTGTTGAAAAAGCGTTATTCGAAAATTTGAAGAGAATTGATCCGGAATAGAACCGTTGAACAATGAGGGGTTTAAAAGAGTCGATAAGGTTGCAGGCCATTTGTCGTGGCAATCATTTTCCTTTGGCGCATCGTTTGTCGAAGAAAATTTGGATGACCAACGTCATAGACAAAGGATTGGGTAGGCGACAAACTACCACGAATTTATTTTTTTATTTCCAGGGAGGAAATATGGCACCCGAAAAGCAATCCATCACTTCTTTGCAGAAGGATTCCGCAGTGACATTCCCGCCTCCGGCCTCGGTGGCCTCCAAGGCATTTATCGGATCCTTCCAAAAGTACCAGGAAATGTATGACCGCTCCGTGAAGGATTCCCACAAGTTTTGGCTTGAACAAGCCACGAATGAACTGGTTTGGTTCAAGAAACCCACGAAAACACTGGAGTGGACTTGGGACACCTCCAAAAGGAAAATTCAGCATTCCTGGTTTTCGGATGGCGAGTTGAATTTATCGGTGAACTGTTTGGACCGTCACCTAGCCAAGAACGGAAATAAGATCGCTATCCTTTGGCAGGGCGAAAAGGATGAGGAAGTCCGTAAAATCACCTATTCTCAATTGCATGAGATGGTTTGTCGGTTCGCCAACGTGCTGCTTGCTAAGGGGGTCAAGAAAGGGGATCGGATCTGTGTTTATATGCCGATGATCCCCGAGGCGGCGGTGGCCTTGCTCGCTTGCGCCCGAATCGGTGCCATCCACTCCTTCGTTTTCGGCGGTTTTAGCGCGGAGGCGTTGAAAACCCGCATTCAGGATTCCCAAAATGTGTTGGCCATCACCACGGACGTGAGCTACCGATCTGGAAAAGCAATCGGATTGAAGAATATTCTTGATGAGGCCCTCAAGGAATGCCCTACCATCAAGAACGTCATTGTCTACAAGAGGGGTGACGGAAAGGTCAACATGCAGGCCGGCCGGGACAGCTGGTGGGATGAGGAGACCCAAAAGGCCAGTCCCAAGCATGAGGCCCAGCCGATGAACGCGGAAGACCCGCTTTTTATCCTGTATACCTCTGGATCCACTGGAAAACCGAAAGGGGTCCTTCACACGACCGGCGGTTATATCTTACACGCCGCCCTGAGCCACCGCCTCATTTTCGACTGCCATCCCGAGGACACCTATTGGTGCACTGCCGACATCGGTTGGGTCACGGGCCACAGTTACATCGTCTATGGCCCCCTGGCCAACGGCGTCACATCGATCATGTTTGAGGGAGTACCCACCTACCCAGATTCTGGTAGGTTCTGGCAAGTGATCGCCAAACATAAAGTCACCATCTTTTATACCGCGCCCACCGCGATCCGTTCCCTGATGCGAGAAGGGGAAGAATGGCCGAAAAAGCACGACTTGAGCTCCTTGCGCATCCTGGGCTCGGTCGGTGAACCAATCAATCCCGAGGCATGGTTGTGGTATCACAGGAACATTGGCCAAAGCCGCTGTCCTATCGTCGATACCTGGTGGCAGACGGAAACGGGTGGTATTTTGATCACCCCACTTCCGGGTGCCCATACTTTAAAACCTGGGAGCGCCTCTCTTCCCTTTTTCGGGGTGGAGCCCATCGTAGTGGATAATGACGGGAAAGAATGCGCCAGAAACGAAGGCGGAAAACTGTGCATTAAGAAGCCCTGGCCGGGCATGGCCCGCACCATGTGGGGGGATCACGAACGTTTCATCGACACCTATTTCACCGCTTTCCCCAACCTTTATTACACAGGGGACGGTTGCCGCGTCGATCAGGACGGAGATTACTGGCTCATGGGCCGGGTGGATGATGTGGTGAACATCTCTGGACACCGTATCGGGACGGCGGAAGTGGAAAGCGCGCTTGTTTCCCATCCCAAGGTTTCGGAAGCGGCGGTGGTGGGCTATCCCCACGACATCAAAGGATCGGCCCTTTACGCTTACGTGACCGTGAAGGAGGGCGTGACGCCGTCAGATGAGCTGAAGAAAGAACTGGTTCAGCATGTGCGCAAGGAAATCGGTCCCATTGCCCAACCGGACAAGATCCAGTTCGCGGAGGCGATGCCCAAGACCCGCAGCGGCAAAATCATGCGCCGGATCTTGAGGAAAATAGCAGAGAATGAAACGGGTAATCTGGGCGATATTTCCACCCTGGCCGACCCGTCCGTCGTGGAAAGGCTGATCCAAGGAAAGCAATAAACACTATTTAGGAAGTTGTCAGAAAATAAAAAAAGCAGGCTGGTTTAAAAACCAGCCTGCTTTTTTTGACTAAACCCTACTTGAACTTGGCCATGTCCAGATGGGACTGCACAAACTGGGTGATCATCGCGACCTTGCCCGGGTCCTGGTGGGTCAAGAGGGGTTCCAAACCGTCCAGTTGCTTGGCGGTATGGAAAGTATCGGTGGAAACCAATAAAAGCGGTATATTGCGCTGGTTGGCCAAGGAAAGCACATCCGGCGAGGGAAGGATATTGTTCGTTAGGATCACTCCGGAGGTGCCTCCCTCCAGGGCGGCCAGGATCATATCGCTCCGGTCCCCGCTGGTAACGACCAATTTTTTATCCTTATTGAAGAGGGTAAGCCTCCTGGCGCTGTCCACGGACATGGCTCCAATAATGATGTGGCCCACCTCATTGCCCAATCCTCCTTCTCCGGCGAGGGTTTTCGAGAAAAGCACCTCGGACAGGTAGGCCATAGTGAAATGGTTCAGTTCGGGTTTCAAAGGCAAGATCCCCAGGATGGGAATACCCAACTGGTTGATCTGGGGCAAATAGGTCGTTTTGAAATCCTCCAGGTCGTGCACCTTGTTGAGGATGACGCCCTTAAAACGAACGTCCTGGATCGGCAGGCATTTTTTGATGCAGACCAGGTCGTCCGCGATGGAACCCTCCGAACCGCTCACCACGAGGATCAACTCCCCGCCGAGGGCTTTGGCGACGGAGACGGCGTCCAGGTGCACGGACATTCCGTAATTCAAGTGCATGCCGCCTTCCACGAAAAGTAGTTCCTTCCCGGCCCCGGCGTGGGTGGCCACCTCGCGCAGTTTTTCAGTGGTGGTCGCCGCGTCGTATTTGTATTTCAACTTGGCGTGCTCGAAGCCGATGGAGATGTCTTCCGGGTTTTCATGAAGGTTCCAGAGGTGGGTCAGCAGGGCGGAATCGTAGTCCCAAAGGCGTTTTTTGTGATAGATCAACCGGTCGCCGAAGGGTTTCATGTAACCGGACTGTTGTCCTAGCGCGGCGGCAAGGCCGATGATCACTCCCGTTTTGCCGGAACTTTTGCTGCTTGATCCAATGACGAGTGTTTTCATTTCTTTTGGGCCCTTTCCGAGAGCAAAACTCTCACATCCAAAGCTTTAACACCTTTTCCCTGTTCGTAAACAACCAGGGGATTGATCTCAATGTCGGAAATTTTCTCGCATTTCCGAACCAACGAACCGAGTTTGATGATGGCGTCCACGACGCCATCCATGTCTTTTTTGTCCTCTCCCCGAACCCCAAGGAGCAGGGGATAGATCTTGGTTTCTTTGATCATGGCCAGGACATCCGATTTGGAGAAGGGAACGGACCGGAAGGAAACGTCTTTCATTACCTCGACGTAAACCCCGCCCATGCCGCACATCACGATGGGGCCGAAAGAACGGTCCCGCCGGGCACCCACGATGGTTTCCGTACCTTTTTTCACCATCTCGTTGACTTCAACGCCTTCGATCACCGCGTTGGGATTGTGTTTTCGGCAGTTAAAGAGGATGGCTTCGTAGGCATCCATCACCTCTTGCTGGTTTTCCAGGTCCAAGGCGACGCCGCCGACGTCGCTTTTATGAAGGATATCCCGGGAAACCACCTTCATGACCACCGGGTATCCGATTTTTTCAGCCGATTTAACCGCTTCTTCCAGGGTGCGGGCAATCGAGTTTTTGGGCATGGGAACCCCGCAAAGTTCCATGATCTTCTGTCCCTCGTGGGCCAATAAAAAAGACCGGCCGTCCGCGGCCGCCTTGTCCAATACGGCATTGACCGCGTCCACCGGGATGTCGTGCTCCACGGGAAAGCCAGGGGGAGACAGGTTATGCCGGTACTGGGTCATTAAGGCCCCCAAGCAGGAAACGGCCGAATAGGTATCCTCAAAAACGGGCGCATTATCCTGCCGCAGTGAGAGAATGGCCCGCTCGGTGGGTTCGCCCCCGAAAAGAGAGAACACGATCGGCTTCCCGCCATCGCGGTAACGGACCGTATTCTCGCGGATCATGGTGGCCAGGTTGTCCACGTCAAAAACCGCCGTCTCACAATAGAGGGCAATGACAGCGTGGATGTTTTCCAGCCTCAAGGCCGCGGCCAAGGCGCCGTCGTAGTCGGAGGACCGGGCCTGACCCGTCAGGTCGATGGGATTCTTGATGGACCCAAATTCCGGAACTTCCTTGGCGAAGGCTTTTTTCATCAGTTCCACGTCGTCGTAAAGCGGGACCTGGTATTTTTCGCAGGCGTCGGTGGCCATGACCCCGATACCGCCTCCGTTTGTGATGATGACCGTATTCTCGCCCCGGGGCGCGGAACTGGACGTGAAACTTTTGCACCAGTTAAAGGCATCCTGGAAATTCTCAGCCCTCAAGACCCCGCATTGCTTGACAATGTTATCGAGGATCTCGTCCGAACCGGCCAGGGCGCCGGTGTGCGAGGCGGCCGCCATGGCGCCCCTTTTGGAACGTCCGGATTTGATCATGATGACGGGCTTCTTCCGGGTCACCCGGTTAATGGTGGAGATCATCCGCTCCCCGTCCTTGATGCCCTCGGTATAAAGCATGATGACCTTGGTCTGGGGATCGTCCACCAAATATTCCAAAAGATCGGCCTCGGTGATATCCGCCTTGTTGCCCACGGAAGACATGGTAGAAAGCCCGATGTGGGCCACCGCCGTCTTGCCGATCATGCCGATACCCAGCGCGCCGCTCTGGGTGATGATGGCCACGTGGCCTTTCTGGATCTGGGGTCCAAAGGTGGCGTTCAGGTCGGCGTTGGCCGAGTAGATACCGAAGATGTTGGGCCCCATGACCCGCATGCCATGATCCAGGGCGAAGGACACCAGGGCTTTTTCTTCGGCCACGTTGCCCGTCTCGGAAAAACCGGAGGTGATGACGGGCAGGAACTTGACGCCGTTGGCCGCGCATTCCTTGACCGAATCCATGACGAACTTGGCCGGGACCGAGATGCAGGCCAGTCGATGGGCTCCTCTATCTCCGCGAAGGCTTTTCGCCATGGTCAGTCCCAAGCACCTCCCCGCCCTTGGGGTTGATGGGATACACCTTGCCCTTGATAGCCGCCGGAAAAATATTCTCCACGATCTTGTAACCCACCTTGTCGGGGCTGGCGGAAGCGCCCACCACGGCCACCGAGCGGGGCTCGAATAGGTATTTGATGTCAGGTCGATTAGGTTGTTCAACGGTTCCTCCGCGGAAGGTCATTTTCAGCTCAACCACATTCGTGTTCGTGCGCTTCTGCAAGTCAAATCCTTGATTCTCGAAAAGATGCAGCATGGCGGTGTTTTCCTGAAGGACCTCGGCGGTGAACCCGAAGAGCCCCTGCTTCTTCGCCAACATGGTCAGGTAGGAAAGAAGCTCCGTTCCGACCCCCTTGTTATGATAATCGTCCTTCACGACGAAGGCGACTTCGGCGGAATGCTGGTTTTCCTGGATGCCGTATTGCCCCACCCCGATGATCTCCTCCCGCCCCTGGTCCTCCGCGAAAGCCAGGATGACCATTTCCTTGCTATAGTCGATCACGACGAATTCCTGAAGCCTTTCGTGGGGCATGTCCTTACGCACCGACATGAATCGTCGGGACATGCTCTGGTCGGACAGGGAATAGAAAAAATCCTTAAGGCCGGGTTCGTCATTGATCTTGACGGGGCGCATCAAAAGCCGCAGGCCGGATTCGGTCGTCCGGCGGGTCTCCAGGGACTCCGGGTACTCTCCGCGTTTTCCAGGGAATAAAGGCCTGGTCCTTGTAAATCAAATGGTTCTTCTTCGCTTCCTCCAGCAACCAGGGCCGGAACTTTGGGTGGGCGATAGAAATGATGTCCATTGCCCTTTCTCGCAGGTTCTTTCCGTGAAGATAGGCGATCCCATATTCGGTCACCAGGTAATGAATGTCGCCTCGGGTAAGGGAAATACCGGCCCCTTCATGGAGGAAAGGCACAATCCTGGAAACCTGTTCGTTATCCGCAGTGGATTGCAGGGTCAGGATGGTTTTCCCTCCTGGCGCGAGCACGGCGCCCCGCATGAAATCCGCCTGGCCCCCGATTCCACTGAAAAACAAGTGGTCCAGGGATTCGGCGGTAGATTGGCCGGTCAAATCGACCGACAGGGCGCTGTTAATGGCGGTCATATTGTGATTGCTCGCGATGATCAGTGGATTGTTGGTGTAATCAATGGGCCGGAATTCGACGGAAGGATTGTCATGGATGAATTCGTAGGTTTCCTGGGTTCCCATGCAAAAGCTGGCGATGGTCTTGCCGGGGTTAAGGTTTTTCCTGGAGTTGTCGATCACGCCTTCCTTCATCAGTGCCACGATTCCGTCCGAGAGCAGCTCGGTATGCACTCCCAAGTGCTTTTTATGCCTTAAATTAGCCAAGATGGCGTTGGGGATACTGCCGTAACCCACCTGCAGGGTATCTCCGTCCTGAACGAAACGGGCGATATATTTCCCGATACGGTTGGCGATCTCGTCGGAAACTTTCGGTTCGTACTCCAGCAGCGGCTCGTCGTGGTGGACAATGAAATCCACGTCATCGGCGTGAAGGAAGGTGTCGCCATGCACACGAGGCATATGGCTGTTCGCCTGGGCGATCACGATACGGGCGTTGGCTACCGCCGCCTTAGTGATATCGACGCTGACCCCCAGGCTCATGTAGCCATGCTGGTCCGGCATGCTGGTTTGGATCAGAGCCACATCCACTGGTACCAACTTCCGGTTGAATAGATCGGGCACTTGGGAAAGAAACAGGGGCGAATAGTCGGCCAGACCCTGGTTGACCGCCTCCCGGGTGTTATCGCCTATGAAAAAAGAATTGTGGCGGAAGTTTTGCTTGAATTTCTTGTCGGTGTAGGGTGCGAGGCCTAAGGTCCAGACGTGGATGACTTCGGTGTCAAAAAAGGCCTTGGGATGGTCTTCGATATATTTGATCAGGGCCCCGACCAGGTACTGGGGTTCGCCACAGCCGGTGCCGATATAGATCCGGTCGCCGGGATGGATATGACTGAAAACCTCGTATTCAGTGGCAAATTTGGAAGGATAATTTTTTCTTAACGATTCCATTTGGTTTTCATTCCATTCGCAAAACCGGGCGCTTACCGGGCTTTGGAGAACCATCCGCCGGCCAAGAATCACCGAAGAGAAAGTAGGGCCGGAGACCGCTTAACCCTTTCAAGGACGCGTTGATTATAAGTTAATGACCCTTTCATGCTATGACTCAAGTCATATCATGAAGGGGCGGGGTTAATTTTTTCCCAAAGGACGAAATTATTAACAACACTCATTTCATTATTGGATAATTGTCCGGACAAAAACAATTGAACTTGGTGAAATTACCTTAACTTGACTTAGCCAAAGGACAAAATTAACATGCATTATTATTTTCATTTTTTTTAGTTTTTTAAAAGGCCAAGAGTGAACGGATCCAAGCCTTCCCTCGGAATTGTGTATGACGAGCTTTGCCTGAAGCATCTGCAGGATGCTGACCATCCCGAATCCCCTCGCCGGCTTCTCGCTATTCAAAACGCTTTGGATCAAGCGGGACTTTTGAAACGAGCCCTGGCGATTCCATGCCGTAGAGCGACCGATGAAGAATTGAACTTGGTCCACCGGGCTGAATACATTGAAAAAGTCAAATCGATTTGCAGGAACGCCCCGGCCCAATTGGGTCCGGATGTTTTTATTTCCACCCCCGAAAGCCTGGATGCGGCGCTTCTCTCGGCGGGCGGCGGGTTTGAGGCGGTCGACGCGATCATGAACCAAAAGGTGACCCGGGTGTTCTGCAATACCCGTCCTCCAGGCCACCATGCCTTGCCCAACCAGGCCATGGGATTTTGTGTTTTCAATAATATCGCGCTCTGCGCCCGGTATGCCCAAACAAGGCATAAACTCAATAAAATCCTCATTGTCGATTGGGATGTGCATCACGGGAACGGAACGCAGGATATTTTTTACGAGGATCCGGACGTATTTTATTTCAGCAGCCACCGGTTCCCCTTTTATCCCGGGACAGGGGCCCGTATCGAGACGGGAGAGTGGCCAGGGAAGGGCTCGACCCTGAATGTTCCATTTCCGCCGGAGTCGGGGGACGAGGAATATCTGGGGAGTTATAAAAGACTGCTATTGCCTGCGGCCCTTGAATTTAAACCGGACCTGATCCTGATCAGCTGCGGTTTTGACGCCCATGGCCGTGATCCTTTGGGGGGGATGAACCTCACCGAAAAAGCATACGCCCACTTGACCGATCTGGTGGTTGGAATCGCTAACCAAACTTGCGGAGGAAAGATCGTTTCCTTCCTCGAGGGCGGTTACGATCTGGAAGCCCTTGGGTTGTGCGCGGTGGAGCATGTTCGCCAGTTGATGGCGTGATTCAATTTTTGGTTTTCACTTTGCAGAAATAGAAGCGCCTTTCTCTTTTCCATGACTGTCTCCTAAATTTCCATTTTAAATGTTTTTGTCCTCCTGTTTATTTACGCTGTGACTTTGAATGATTTATTGTCACAAATGTTTAACATGACAACTGTCATAATAACTTCACCCCGCTGGTCCTAAAATCGCTTCTCGTTGATTCTTTTCCCACGACAATCAATTGACCTCCCGGATTTTGTCGGTTCGCGAGAGCGAAAAAAACTTTCAAGGAGAAAGAAAATATGAAAAGGTTTTTGTTTTTTTCGATTTTGACTTCCCTGTTTCTGGCGGGATGGGGTACTAAGGTTTTCGCCCAAGCTACCGAAGTTAAGAATCAGGGAACCCCGGCGGTGACTCCTGAGGCGACGATGGCCGTACCCGCCTCTCCGGTTATAACGGTGGGTGGCTTGGTGGATGCGTACTATACCTACAACTTCACCAACTCCAGCAAAAACATGAACGGCCACGGAAACGTTGGATACAGCTATGACAACCTTAACGCCGTAGGTTTGAACAACGTCGACGATGTTTTCTCCCTGGGCGTGGCGGAATTGATCGTGAAGATGAAGCAGGGCGACGTCAGCGGGATCGTGGCGATATGGACACAGATGGAAGCGGGCAACTCCGTTATGAACATCTTGGTGGCCAACGCGACCTACTCCCCCGGGCAATTCGCCTTCATGGCCGGCCGTTTCGGTGATTTTATGGGGAACGAGGCGTTCGATACCAACATGAACTGGAACTACAGCCATTCGCTCATGTACAACGATACCCTGCCCTTGTGGCTTCAGGGTGTTAGCGCCGCCTATATGCCTTCCGATTCCTTCAAGGTCACGGCTTACGCGACGGAAGGATGGATCAACGACCCGGGTAATATGAACGATTATGGGAAAACCTACGGGTTGGCGATTAACATCAAACCCGATGAGGTTTGGGGCGTGAAGTTGAACGGAATTGCCGGGCCGAACGAAGGGTATTACTCGAGCGTCACGAATCCGGGGGACTCCCTTTACGTGGGCGAACTCATCCTCAAGTGCACGGCGACCCAAGACTTTTCATGGGCCCTGGATGCCGAGTATGGCGGGTTGGACCCTGTGGCCGAGGATCATTTGGCCAGCTTGAGCAGTGAGACCTTCTGGGGCGCGGCCCTTTACGGCAGATACAACATCGCGGCGGACTGGAACATTGGACTTCGTCTGGAAGAATTGGAATCGAGCAATAGCTGGCTTTATAACGGCATGATTCCTTCGGTCACACCTTATGTGGAAACCCGAGAAGCCACTTTGACGCTATCCAACCAAGTCACGAAAAACCTGTTGCTCCGCCTGGAAGGCCGTTACGACATGGCCTTGACCGGCGGAACGATGGATGCGGCCGAGACCACCTCTCCCACGGGCGGGGTTTACGTTGGGCCTTACGCGGGCGGGTCCGGCGATCAATTGACGACCACCGCCAGCGCGGTGTTGAGCTTCTAATCGAGCCTTAAGGGAACATTTTTCCAAAGGCTGAAACCTCTATTTGACGCCGTGTTTTAATTTCTCTGAGGTTTCAGCCTTTTATTTTTTGACGGTTGATCGGATGGGCTTGTGCGTATTCATCTAATAAAGGAGGCAGGAACAATGACGACTCAAAGTGAACCCATGAAGCTTGCGGACACTACTGCTAATCCGGCACCCTTGGGCTTGTTGGGCTTCGGGATGACGACCGTGTTGTTAAACTTCCACAACGCGGGGTTTTATGCTCTGGATTCGATGGTCTTGGCTATGGGCATTTTTTACGGCGGCTTAGCCCAGGTGATCGCAGGGGTCCAAGAATGGAAAAAGAACAACACCTTCGGCGCCACGGCCTTTACTTCCTACGGGATGTTCTGGCTGACCTTGGTGGCTCTGCTGACCCTGCCCAAGCTGACGTTCCTGGGTTGGGCTGGCCCGGATGCCAACTCCTTCTCGGTTTACCTGGCTCTCTGGGGTATCTTTACATTGGTTATGTTCGTGGGAACTTTAAAACTCAACCGCGCTCTACAGGTTGTTTTCGGATCGCTCGTTATTCTTTTCTTCATGCTTTCCGCCGGCAAGGCAATGGGAAGCGAGGATATCATCCACATCGCCGGGTATGAGGGTATATTCTGCGGGGCATCGGCGATCTATACCGGGCTGGCCCAGGTCCTCAACGAGGTTTACGGAAAAGTGGTTTGGCCGCTGGGACCCGTGAAGAAATAGTCGGACAAAGTTAAACGGCTATTAGGACTCATTTTAAATTATTTTAGTTTTATGTTTATGAAACCCGCCCCAATGGGCGGGTTTTTTGTTAATTACCATGAAAAGATTATAGAAATAAGCCAAATTTCTTCTTTTTACTCTTTGGAAATCCTCTTTATTTTCATGACTGAAATCATAGAAATAACGGGCTCGATTTTTGTCGTAATCCATTATGTTTCTTCGGCCCTATACCTTGCCCTTTAGTTGGCATGTCGTTACAATTTATAAAAGGAGTTGAAAAGGGGAGGAATGCGCAATGCTTCATTCACAAACATCGCCCGGCAAACAACCTAACATGGTTGGCCGCTCCTTTATTTCCTCCCTGGAAGTTTTCAAAAAGATCCCATCTTCCCACCTGCTTGAACTCGAAAAGAAAATGGTTGAGCGCAAGTATGCCAAGGGTGAATCCCTTTTCCTCGAAGGCGACCCGGCAGAATACGTCTGGTTTGTCAAGGAAGGCCATGTCAAGGCCGTTATCCATACCGCCAATGGGCGGGATTTGACCCTCTGTATGGTGGGGGCGAATAGTCTTTTCGGGACCTGCTGCTGTTTCGGAGGGGGAGAATATCCCTGTCACAGCGTGGCGGAAACTGAAACCACAGTCGTGGCCCTTCCCATGCAGGAGTTCATCAATCTTTTGGATAAATACCCGGAAGTTGGTAAGTCCATCGTTTTCCACCTTTCCAAACGCTTACGCCAGGCCAAAGATATGCAGACCTTTGACCAGGAAAGCGTGGAAAAACGGATTCTTCACCTTCTCGTGAACCTTGTGGCTGAATTCGGCAACACCATCCCCTTGACCCGGCGTGAGATCGCGGAAATGACTGGAACAACGGTGGAAACTTGTATCCGAACCTTTTCCAATCTTGAAAAGGAAGGGTTGGTTTCCAGCGCTAGGGGAAAGATTACAGTAAAAAGCGTACAAGATTTGATCGATCGGCAGGAGGAACTTTAAAAATATTGTATTGAAGCAATATTCCTTAAAAAAAACCGCCCCTGAAGGAGCGGTTTTTTTGTTTTTGAACGATTTTGAGCTTAGAACAACTACCGATTGGAAGTTGCTTTCATCGAATCGGTTTTGCGTGAAAGAATTAGCAAATGGATTTCGTGGTCTCGGGTTCCCTCCAGAATGACCTGAACCGATTCCATTGAGGACCAAGGGGCGAAATAAAGCTTGTTTTCACCTTCCTTATCCCGCGGAATTTCCCTTAACGAGATCGTATCTACCTTTTCCAGAAAAAAACGGCCCCAAAGCCAGAGACCGGTATCGTCTTTCTGAGAAACCTGGCCGCGAAAAATGGTGTTCTCC
Source organism: candidate division FCPU426 bacterium (assembly GCA_963771075.1). Lineage (GTDB taxonomy): Bacteria > Oederibacteriota > Muellerivitia > Muellerivitales > Muellerivitaceae > CAVTWJ01. The sequence goes on from CAVYSE010000011.1 coordinate 192,158, forward strand.
GACTTATTTCCGGTTTTGGTGAATGCGTCTTTCCACAAAATCCGAACATGATGACCGGCGAGTTGATATTCATCCATGGTGTTGTTTCATCCGGTTATTAGTTGATTTAGACCCGAGTCCAAACGGTCTATGGGTAAATTATGCCACGAGGTTAGGTTTTTGGGCCGATGTTTCTTTTGAAATTGTTGAATGGTAGTGAGGCGCGAATAGTTGACGAATTTCTATTTGATGTAACGCTCAAACTTGAAAACCCCAGCCCTTAACGAAACAATGTAACCGTTTCAACTTAATTTCCCAGTCTGGTAGTCCATGAAAGCCTGCTTCAGTTCCCCCATTGTGTTCATGACGAAGGGCCCCCCACGGACGATTGGTTCTTCGATCTTCTGCGCGCTGGCGAAGAGGAAATGAACTGCATTCTTGGTGGCGGATTGAACTTGCACCCAGGTTCCCGGCCCGAAAATTCCAAGATGGGCTTTTGGAACGGACTGGTTGTTTTTTTGACCGCCCGTTTGTGCCTGACCCTCAATGACGTATAAAAAGGCATTTTGATTTTCGGGAATTGGAAGGGAAAAGACCGAACCTGGCTCCAGTTTGATATCCAAATAAGTAAAAGGGATGAAGGATTGGGCTGGACTTTTAAACCCGCCGTATTCACCGGCCAAGACCTTGACCCTTACCCCATTTCCGTCAACCATCGGCAATAACTCTTTACCGATGTCCTGGTAGCGCGGGTTTGTCATTTTCTGTTTGGCGGGAAGGTTCAGCCACAACTGAAATCCCCAAGCCAAACCATCGGTTTGTTCAGGCATTTCGCTATGAATTAGGCCGCGGCCGGCGGTCATCCATTGGATAGAACCGGCGGTTAAATGGCCTTCGTGCCCCTTGGAGTCGCGGTGCGTGAAGGCCCCCGCCATCATATAGGTGACGGTCTCGAACCCACGGTGGGGGTGGTTGGGAAATCCAGCTCTGTAATCATCCGGATTGTCATTCTTGAATTCATCCAGCAAGAGAAAAGGGTCCAAATGGTCCAATTCTCGGGTGCCGATGATGCGCTTTAGCTTGACCCCGGCGCCATCCGAGGTGGGGATTCCTGCGTGGATTTGAACAATGTCTCGAATTAGAGTTTCTTTCATTCGTTAGCTCCCTTGGACCACAACATTAGGAAAAGAAAATAAATAAAGCCAGTAGTTACCGGTTGACCACTTGTTCGAAGGAGGGAAAGGGTAAATAGTACCCAATGGATTTATAAGACCCGGTATGAAACCCAAATTTGAAGCTGTGGATCCATATTTCCTTCTTATTTTAGGGCATATGGGATTGGCATGGCGGTTGCTGTGGTAATGGATATGAACAGCGGTGCCCTTATTGCCCATCCTAAGCCGCTCCTAGAACACTTCGCGTGGTTGCGGTATTTCCGTTTGCCTTCTTTAAATTCCAAAAACACCAAAAAGGACGCCTTGGTCAGTTTGAGGGCCCTCTTTTTATTAGTGATGCTGGTCCTGCTGTTCTTTAGCCCGAACCCGAGGTTAGGTTCAAACGAACTCGCTTTAGAAATCTATCTCGGTCTTTTTGGTTTATCGGTATTTGGAATGTTTTTTGTCAAAAAAGAATGGCTGGAACTTAAATTCACCCTTCCCGCCATTTTTTTGATGGATACCTTTTTTATAACAATCGGGTTGTATTTGGTGGGGTTGGCCGATAGCGACCTATTTTTGGTCTTTTTCACCACTGTTTTCATCTCAGCCCTCTCCCAGGATGTGAAAAGCGTTTGCTTGGTGGCCGGTGTTTCCTGCCTGCTTTATGGTTTCCTTGAGTTCCGTGAAACGGGTAATTTTTGGATCAGCGACACGAATTTCCTGGTTCGTTTTCCTTTTTTGATCGTGGCGGCGACGATGAGCGGTTTTTTGGCCATGGATACCAAGCGCCATAAGGAAGAAACTTCCCGTCTCCAAGTCATGAACCGGTTTCTCGCGGAACAGGCGGATGTTTCCACCCTGAAACTCTTTGAGACGAACCAAAAGATGAAAAGTTTGCTCGAGTATCACCATTGTGTACTCTTCTCAATTAAGACGGGGATTATCGTGGTCCAGAAAGATGGGAGGGTGCGAACCTTTAATTCGGGGGCCCGCCAGATCACGGGATGCGTTGAGGCCGAAATGGCCGATATTTGTCTGGACCAATTTCCTGAGAATTTGAAGCCGGTTTCCCGAGCCCTTCAAAGAACCTTGATCGAAGAAAAGTCGTTTGTCATGGAAAACCTGGATCTCAAAAGTACCCGGTCCGAAATCGTGCCCGTGAACCTGGAGACCTCGCTTCTGCGGGATGGGACGGGTCAAATTATAGGCGCCATCGCGACCCTCAAGGATATATCCCTTCTGAACCAACTGGAAAGGCAGTTGGTTCGAAGCGAACGGTTTTCGGCATTGGGTGAGATGGCGGCGGGCATGGCCCATGAGATCAAAAACCCCCTTAATTCAGTCCAGGGTTTTTCAAAACGCCTCTCCGCCAAGATCTCCGATCCCAGTCTGAAGAAATACGCGGATATCATCGCGGAAGAAGTGGGCCGGATGGACAACATCGTAAACGAAATATTGGATTTCAGCCGCACCGATACGCTTCACCGATCCTGGGTGGATTTACATCAGATGATGCGCGAAACGGTGGCGTTTTTAGGGGAAAAAATCGAAAAGGCCAATGTGGTCGTCAAAGAGGAATTTCTTCAAGACCTACCCCAGGTGGAAGCGGACCTGCCCAAAATCAGGCAAGTGGTCTTGAATTTGATCCTGAACGCCGTTCAAGCCATGCCCCAAGGCGGAACCCTGACCTTAAAAACGAAATTTTTGGATGGGTTCATTCCCAAAGGCGAGGTGAAAGTGAGTAAAGATTTGGCTTATCAACAGTTGTTTTTACAGGAAAAAATGGTGGTTCTAACGGTCCAAGACACGGGTTGCGGCATACCCGCTGAGAATTTAGCCAAAGTTTTCCAACCCTTTTTTACCACCAAGATCACGGGTACCGGATTGGGATTGAGCGTGTGCCATAAGCTTGTCGCGGCGCATGGAGGGACGTTGGACGTAGAAAGCACGGTAGGGGTGGGGACGTCGTTTTCAATTTATTTGCCGGTTCATCAGGAGGAGTAAGCCATGGATAAAAGACAAATATCAATATTGGTGGCCGAGGATGAAGACAACGCCCGTTTGCTTTATTTTGACGAACTCTCGGATGAGGGATACCGCGTCTACCCCGCCATGAATGGCCTTCAAGCCTTGGGCCTGCTGGAAGATAACAAGATCGATTTGGTCGTCACCGATATCAAAATGCCGGACATGCATGCCTTGGAGATGATCCCCTGGATCCGGGCTGAATACCCCGGATTGCCGGTCATCGTGGTTTCGGCTTTCAAGGGCATGGAAAATGACTTCAATTTGAAAGAAAATTTCATCGATGGCTTTTTCGCAAAACCAGTGAATATGGAAGCGCTGAAAAGGAAAATAGAAGAAATCTTGACCAGCCGTTTGGCGCACCATGCCGCGTAAATGAACCTTCATAAATGGTTTCAACCTGGGTTGGGGCATGATTGCATGAGTTCTGTTTTATTGATGTCCTCCATCATCTGAAATTGTGCGGCAGTCCTTCCATTTTGTGGTCCTACTCAAAGATGTTTTTTCCATTTGAGAATTATTTACACAGCTCCTCCGAACCTTTTTAATAGGATCAACACATTTTCTTTTGCAGCCAAAGGGAGTGTTAGAATAGGAAAACCCAATACGCTCCGATTGGGACCGGCGACCCAGCGGCTCAAGAAAAGGCGTATACGATGAAACCCGTCCCTGGCGACTCCAACCCAGATTCCGAAGAGAAACGATTGCTTCTCATTTGCCATGAGGATCTAATCGCCTCGCGTATCCTTAAAATCCTTGAAAAGATTTCTGTGGAGCCATACGCCGTTGAGCGAGCGATGATTTTCGGACAGGTTTTCAAGGCGGTGGCAAACCCAAGTTTCCACATTTGTTTGATCGTGGAAAGCACCGACCCGAATCAAGCCCTTAGTTTTTTGCATACCTCCCTGTTGAAACAACGCGACATTCCAATAATCCTCCTGAGCCATATGGACCCGGACGCGGGGACGGTGGAAGCGTTCCGACTCGGGGCCGCCGATTTCATTTCGTTGAATCAATTAGACGCGACGGTTTTGGAGCGCTCCCTCCGCTACGCCCTCGAACGCAAAAGGGCGAGAGATGCCGTCCGTGAGAGTGAGGATTTTTTTCGCGTCGTCATCGAGAATAATCAAGACGGCATCTCGGTCATCGACCCGAATGGAAAAGTCCGCTATACCAGTTCTTCCTTGTCGAGGATATTGGGTTATAGCCCCGAGGAAAGGATCGGTAAATATACGTTCGATGTTTTGCACCCCGATGACATGAATTGGATCCAAGAAGCGTTCAAGGGGTTGTTGCAAAATCCGGGAAGTGTTCAAAAGGGACAAGTTCGCGCGCGACACAAAGACGGCGCTTGGCGTTATTTGGACTTGGCCGCGAAAAGCCATTATTTTTCCCAGTATTCCTCCCTCGCCGTGGTTTTGAATTACCGGGATGTGACCGACCGGGTCAAAGCCCAACAGGTCACGGAACGGCTGGCCTCTATTGTCGATTCCTCCCATGACGCCATTTATACCCTTTCCCGGGAAGGCGTCATATTCAGCTGGAATCCGAGGGCCCGGGAAATCTATGGATTTCCGCCCGAGGAAATCAGCGGCCGGCATTTTTCGCTCATCATGGATCAGGATGAAAGCAACCGTTTTCAAACAACGCTGGAAGAAGTTTTTGAAGGCCGGGGACCGAATTCTTTTCAAACAACCCACCGCTCAAAGGTCGGGAAACTCATTTCTGTTTCCTTGGTCCTTTCCCCGATTAGGGATTCCAAGGGACAAATTAACCGGGTTTCAGTTATCGCACGGGATATTTCACCCGAATACAAGTTAATGGAAATCGGGAAACGGCTTTCCAGCCTTCTCGAGAACGCGCCCACCGCCATTTACAGCGGGGACAAAGAAGGCGTTATCACGATGTGGAGCCGGGGAGCGGAGAAAATATTCGGTTATAAAGCGGAGGAAATGATCGGCCAAAAAACCGATATTTTGGAAGTGCCCGAAAATCCGGGCGAGATTGCGAAGTTACGAAAAGAAGTGAACGATGGAAAGGCTCATATCCATTATGAGACCGTACGCCGTCGTAAAGACGGAAGCCGGGTCAACATGATATTCCAGATATTCCCGGCTTTGGATGCCAATGGAAAAAATGTCGGAGTAACCGCGATTGGGGAGGACGTTACTTCCCGAATGATAGCGGAACGGGCTTTAAATGAAAGCGAGGCCCGTCTTCGTGATATTTTTGAAAAGAGCCCCTTGGGAATGGCCTTGACGACCACCAGCGGTCTATTGAGGATCGTCAACCCGAAGTTTTGCCAGATGCTTGGATATGAACCTTCCGAATTGATCGATCGGCCCATTATGGAGATCAGTTACCCCCAAGACCTGCCGAGAGAAGTGGAGGGGATGAGAAATTTAATCCAAGGAAAAATCGGTTACTTGGAATTGGATAAAAGATACCTCCATAAAAGGGGGCATTGGATATGGACCCATCTGGTCGCTTCCATGTTAACCCCCGAAAAAAGCGAGGATAACCTGGTATTGGGAATGGTGGAGGATATCACGGACCGGGTCTTCGCGAAGAGGGCTTTGGAGGAAAGCGAGGCCCGATTCAAGCAGATATTTCATGAAAGCCCCATTGGTATGGGTTTGGTGCGGCAGGACGGCATCGTTTTGATGATCAATCCGAAGTTCTGCCAGCTTCTGGGATATAACGAGTCCGAATTGATCGGCCGAAATTATTTTGAGTTCATTTCGCCGGACGAACTAAAAGAAGCCAAGGATAACCTGGCGGCCATGTACCGGGGAGACCGGCATTCCTATTCGGTTGAACGGCGGTACCGCCGCAGGGATGGCCAATGGTTTTGGGGCCATATGGAAGTGACCAGGATGAAAACAGCCGAAGGCGCCCCGCTTTTGGCTTTCGGAATGTTGGAAGACATCAGCGAACGCAAGAAATCGCAGGAAACAAGGGAGTTCCTGGTCAATGTACTCGAAAACACCGGGGAAGCCGTCATCACCGCCGACTTGAACGGGACCTTGCTTAGCTGGAACAAGGCAGCGGAAACCCTTTACGGATTCACGGCGGCGGAGGCGATAGGCAAAAAAGCCCGGGATCTCATGCCGGAAGGAAAAGCGCGGGAAATTCAAGCGTTAATGGATCGGTTCATTCAGGGGGAGAAAATTAAGAACCATGAAATGATCCGCTTAAAGAATAACGGGGAGCCTTTTTACGCCTCCATCACCTTTTCATTGTTAAAGGACGAAAGGGGCGCCAAAAAGGGCATTACCATGGTCATCCGGGACGTCAGTGAAATGAAAAAGGCCCGTAAGTCCCAAGACCGATTGGCGAACATCCTTGAACATTCCTATGACGCCATCCTTGGCATCGATATGGAAGGCGTGATCACCCATTGGAATATAGGCGCCGAGACAATGTTCGGATACACCGCCTCGGAAGCGCACGGCCAAAACATCCAATTGCTGGTCCCGGAGGAATATCGGTCGGAAACACGTTATTTGATGGAAAAAGCGGTCAAGGGGGAGTCGGTCGGAAATTTCGAGACCGTGCGGAGAAGAAAAAACGGTTCCCTGATCGACGTGTCCCTCAATGTCTCGCCTTTCAAAGATGACTCAGGGAAGGTCACGGCGGTTTCGGCGATATTACGGGACATCACGGAAACGAAAAAGGCGCGGGAAACGCGGGAGCGTTTGGCGGATATTTTGGAAAACAGCCCCATTGCCATCACCACGACCAATCTGGAAAGGAAGTTCATTCAATTCAACCATGCGGCTGAAAACCTTTATGGGTATAAAGCGGAGGAGATGTTGGGGAAAACCCATCGGACCCTGGTGCCGGAGGATCATTGGCAGCAACATTTAGAGGTCCGGGAAAATGTGCTCCAAGGGCAATCCGTCGTTCATTTTGAGTCGGTCCGGCGGAGAAAGGACGGGCAACCGATCGCGGTTTCAAGCACCCTTATTCCCTACCGGGATAGTGAAGGGAAAATCATGGGAGTCACGGCGATGTCGGTCGACATCACGGAACAAAAAAAAGCCGCGGAGACGCTGAATCGAAAGGAAGAGCAGATCAAACTGGCCCAGAAAATGGAAGCCATCGGCCGATTGGCGGGGGGAGTCGCCCATGACTTCAACAACCTATTGAGCATTATCGGGGGTAACGCCAACTTTGTCCTGGATGACCCTGCCTTTGAAGGACCCCACCGGGAAGAATTGGAAGAAATCAAGAAAGCCGTCCAGCAGGGGTCCGATTTAACCCGCCAACTGCTCTTGTTGGGGCAAAAGCAAATCTCCCAGGCCCAACCTATCCAACTCAACGATCTTTGCCGGGAAATGATGAAAATGTCCAAGCGGTTAGTGGACGCGTCCATCGAAATCACACTCGACCTGGAAAAGGACCTGCACCCCATCTTCGCGGACCTGATCCAGATCCAGCAGGTGATCCTAAACCTGGTGTTGAACGCCCGGGACGCCATGCCGCGGGGCGGGAACCTGAGGATCCAAACCCGAAACGAGGTTTCGGAAGGCCAGCCATTTCTTTCGGAATACGCCTCCTGGGTCAAGTTGACCGTCACGGACACGGGAGTCGGGATGGATGCCCAGGTTCAAAAACATATCTTTGAACCCTTTTATACCACGAAGGGTGCGAAAGGAACCGGGTTGGGATTGACGACTGTTTATGGAATCGTGAAGCAATGGAAGGGACAGGTTCAAATCGAAAGCGCGGTGGGCCAGGGAACTTCTTTTTTCATATATTTCCCGGCTCATGAATCCGTGGAGAAACAACCGGGTTTATCCCGACAGGTTTCCCTGATACCGAATGGTTCCGAAACCATCCTGGTGGTCGAGGACGAGCCCTCGGTCCGTCAGATCGTGGTCAAGAGTCTTCGAAAATGGGGATATAAGGTTCTGGAAGCGGAAAATGGGGTGGACGCAGTTCGGGAAAGTTGGAATTATAAAGGGGAAATCCACCTGCTTTTAACCGATACCGTCATGCCTAAAATGGACGGGTTTCAGCTCGCGGAAGAATTAAGAAACACCAGGCCGCGGATGAAGGTGCTTTTCATGTCGGGATACCCGCGGGATATCCTTTCCAGCAAAGGGATATTGAACCCGGACATCTTTTTAGTGAGAAAACCATTCGCGAAAGATGAGCTTGCCCAACAAATACGGCAATTGTTGGACCAAAAGAAAAAATAAATAAAGCTCCCGAATTCCCTGTGAATTAAACCTGGTCTTTCTTCAAACCGTAACGTTTCAACTGGTTAAAGAGGGTTTTACGGGTAATGCCCAGTAAATCGGCGGCCTTGGATTTATTCCCCTTGGTCATGGTCAGGGCCCGTTGAATATTCAAAATATCCGATTCCTTCTGTTTCAACACGGGTTTATCCAAGGAGGGGAAGGGTTTTACCTCCCGAACTTCTTTCGGCAAGTCTCTCAGGGTCAAGCCGCCTCCCTTGGCCATTACCACCATGCGTTCAATCAGGTGTTTGAGTTCACGAACGTTTCCGGGCCAGGAATAGGCTTGCAGGGCCGAAAGGATATCCTTGTTTAGGAGGCTTAGGTTTTTATTGAAGGCCCGGCAGGCCTCCTGGTGGAAAAATTGAGCCAATTGGGCGATATCTTCCGACCGGTTGCGCAGCGGGGGGATTTCCAAGGGAACCACATTCAAGCGATAAAACAAATCGGCCCGGAACCGGCCTTCTTTGACCTCGTTCTCCAGGTTGCGGTGGGTCGCGGTAATGATGCGGACGTCAAAGGGGATTTCTTTCACGCCGCCTAGCCTGCGGGAGGTCTTTTGCTCCAATACCTTCAGTAATTTGGTCTGAACCGCCTGGGTGAGCTCACCAATTTCATCCAGGAAAAGACTGCCCCCGTTGGCGATCTCGAACAAACCCTGTTTCTGCCTGCGGGCATCGGTGAAAGCACCCTGCTCATAACCGAAAAGCTCGGATTCCAGAATCGTTTCCGGCAAGGCTCCGCAATGGATTTCCACAAAGGGCCTGGAGGCGCGGGAAGAAAAGGAATGGACCAACCGGGCCACATGCTCCTTTCCCGTTCCCGTCTCCCCCAGGATCAAAACCGTAATTTGGTCCTGCTGGGCGACCTGCGTTATGGAGGTATAAAGTTTTTGCATTTCCGGGTTGGAGAGGAAAAGGTAATCCTTGCGGTACATTTCCAACTGGTTTTTCTTGAGTCCCTCGATTTGGGTGATCAGGCCCCGCTTCTCGGCGATGTGTTTCGTGATGAGTTTGAGTTTTTGGTGATCGATGGGTTTCTCGAGATAATCCTCCGCGCCAAGCTTCATGGCCTGAACGGCCGAGTCCACCGTACCCCCTCCGGTGATGATGACGACGGAGCAAGCGCTATAGGCCTGGTTCAGCTTTTCCAACACTTCCATGCCGTTGACGTCGGGCAGGTGAATGTCCAAAAGAAGCATGTCAGGCTGGATGATCTTATGCTTTTCGATCCCCTCGGACGCGGTATAGGCGGGATAAACCTCGTGGCCTTCTTGGGTCAATATTTTGGAAAGGATTTTGACGAGGGATTCTTCATCGTCCAAGATCAGAATTTTCAAGGTTGAGCCTGCTTGTGTGAAATTGTGTTTATAGCTTATGCATAGTTTAACGTTGGATTATTTAGCAATAGATGAAAAATTTTAATTCGCGATTCGAGTGTCATGGTCAATTGGGTAATAAATACTCACTCGGAAAAGGAATACCCTCCAATAAATCGGGTAGTGAAGAAATACCCTTTGAAACGGGGCCATCTATTGGCATGCCCCATGCTTTATCTATGACGAAGGGTGGGAAACGGGACTCGCAGGAAAGGCGTTTCGCACGGCAAAGGGGGCTGACATGAAGAAAACGCGAAAATTAATTGAAGTGACCATCCTGATTCTCGTTTCGGCGATGGTTTCGGGAGCCCGTGCGGGCCAACCCCAATCCGGCGAGGAGTTCAAGGGACTCCTGCCCGCCAAAGCCATCCTGCTTACCCAAGCTTCTTATGACCTTCGCCAAACCGGGTCGGCGGACCACCTGGTCTATTACTTGGCCGGGAAAACCTGGGGAATGGCGGTCATCAGCCGAGAGAATACACTCCTTTTTAAATATGAAAAAACCAATGTGGACCATTTGTATTTTCAGGGCAAACAGAATCCGGGAGTGGTTTTCCTGGACGAGGTCAGCAAGAAGCCATTTCTGGTCTATAACAATTACTCGGATGCCATCCACTCCGAATACCACATCTTTCGATGGGCGGGATCTTCCTTTGAGGAAGTGAACCATCCACGGTGGGGGGACAATCCCCAAATCCAGGAGTTGGATAATCAAGTCGTGGTCGTCACCGATAATTTTGGAAATGGCGTACCCTCGGTTTACCAATACCGGCAGGGAGGGGTCGTCGAGGCCAACCGGGATTTTCCGTTCTTTTTCGAAGCCGCAGTGAAAGAGGCTTGGAAGGCCCTGGAAGATCCGGTCCTGGGCATCTTGCCGGGAGCCATGGCGGCGAAAGCGGCCTATTTGCCCGCTTTCCTTTACTCGGGGAAAGAGTCGGACGGGCTCAGATACGCCGACCGGCTCCTTCAATCGGGGCCTTCCGAGTTGACCGCGTCGGTATTGGCCGGAATCCACATGGGCAAAGGGAACCTATGGATGGCGATGGGGAAGGAAGAAGAGGGGATGAACGAATTCCAATTGGCGGACCGGTTGGAACATGGCGCTAAAAGCGCGGATGGCGCCGGAGCCTTTATCAAGATGGCCCTCTTTTTTGAATCCCAAGGCGATCTTCATCGCGAAGCGCTGGCCTATGAAAAGGCATTGAACCGTTTGGGCCAAAGGGATCGGGCGCAAGCGGAGCAATTAAGGGAAAAGGTGTCACGGTTGTTGGAAATAATGGACGCAAAAGGAGTGAAAGAAAGCCAAGGGACCCAGATTGATCTGGGCCACCCCTTGACGGTGACGACCTCCCGCAGGGGAGGAATCCAATAGATCGATGGATTTAAAATTTCAGGAAGGGTAGAAGGAGGCGGGACGAAATCCCCCTCCTTTTTTATGTGGGTAGAAACATGGCGCGGGGGGAAGTTCAACCCGGTTTATCCTCTTTAAAGGATTTCCCTCAAACGGTCCGCGGGGCGGGCCAGGATGGCCTTCGCTCCCTTTTCCACAATGGGTCGTTGGATCAATTCCGGATGTTTCTCCATGAGGTCCAGGTAATCCTCCTCGGAAAGTTCTTTTTTGGAAAGACCGAGGGTTTTGTAAATTTCCTCCTTCGTCCGAAGAAGCTCCCGGGCCGGTATTTCCATTTTTCTCAGAAGTTCCTTCAACTTGGTTTTGGGGATAGGCTCCAGGAAATAATTCACCGAATCGAAATCCACGCCGCTTTCCTGAAGTGCGTTATAGACCTGGCGGCAGGTGGTGCAGGTGGGTTTTTGATAAATCGTGATTTTCATGGTTCCTTCCGGGTTCGGTGGATGGGCAAGGCCCTACAACGGGAGTTTAACGGGCCCAGCAAAACCAAATCAAGGAGGCAAGGGCTAGGCAGTAGATGCCGAAATAACTCCACTTTCCCTTTTCCAGCCAGCTGGAAAGCCAGCGGAGGGCCAAAAGCCCGGCTCCGAAACTGAAGATCAATCCCAAAACGTCCTGGGCCAGCAGATGGGATAGGCTTTCCGTTCCCGGGCCGGAAAGGGCGTGCGATTTAATGAGGCGCCATAACTCTTTCCCCAAGGCGAAGGGCGTGATGGCTACCGCCAGGGCGAAGCTGTACTCCTCGGCCTTGCGCCGGTTCAAGCCCAGCATGAACCCGGTGGAAATGGTGGCGCCGGAACGGGACAGGCCCCGGAAGGGCAGGCAGAGCCCCTGCACCAGGCCGATCCAAATCGACTCCTTCGGACCCAGTTTTCCCCCTTCGCCCTCGGGCGGTACCCGCAGGGAAGCCGCGAGGATGAGAAGGCCCGCCGAGGCCAGCGCGGCGGAAACCAGCTTCAGGTTCCCGAAAAGCATTTCAATCTCGGCGCTTGGCGTGGACCGAAGCATCCACTTTTCAATGACCTTCATCAGGATAAAGCCCAGGACCAGGGTGACACCCGTGGCGAGGAGAACCTGTTTGAAGAAGGCCGTTCTTTTTTCAGGGGAAAGGAAATAATGGATCCGCCAATCCTTCCAGAAATAAACCAGCACCGCGAACATGGTTCCCGTATGAAGCATGACCAGCAAAAGGGTCATGGCGGGACGGGCGGGGTCCAGGCCCAACAGCTTTTCCGCCAAAATGACATGGGCGGAGGAGGAAACGGGTAAAAGCTCCGTCAGGCCCTGGACAATGGCCAAGACGATGATCGCCAAAAAACTCACGGAAAGACTCCTTTGTCCTGGAAAATGGGGCGGCTTTTACCGGGTGGGGGTCAACAAGGCTTCCTGTCGCCGCTGGGCGGTGGTATGGGGGAAGAGGGTGCCGGGAACGTTGTAACGGTCCAGGATCATGTAAGCGTCGTAAATTTTACCGGAACCATTTTGATTAAAGCATTGGATGGTGTATTGAATGCCGGGAATATAGTTGGGATCGTTCGGAGCCACCCCGCCTTGCGGGGGTTGGGTGCCCGTACTCTTGTTCGCCACCTTGGTGACTGAGAAATAACGGTAGGTGTGGCCATAACAAATTTCAGCGGCCCGGTAAAGCGCCGCGAATTTGACGAAATCCATCTGCCGCGATTGGGCCACAAAGACCACCTCGAAAACCCCGCCGCCCAAATCCTTATCCGAGTATCCGCCTCCGTAAATATTGGCCTTTTCATAATTGGTCATGGGAGCGACGCAGCCTGAAACCATCAGGACACCCAACAGGATAGAGAAGGGGTGGCGGATAATTTTGAAATTCATGATTTTCTCCTTAAATAAAAGGGTAAGCATAAAGCCGAGTGTTGAAAAGGTTGGCCAAACGGGGCCTTTTCAAAAAAGGGGTTGGGACCCGCCAGGGATTATAAGGGGTTTCGATCTTTTTGGAATCAGGGGAAAGGGCTCTCCGTTGTTTTTCCAACCCTATTCCTCCTTATATTTCCAAAGGCGCAGTGAAACAATAAGACTTACAATCCAATCCGTTTCTTGCGCTGGTTCGTCTAAACTCACATGCGGATGGTCAGGAGGGCGCTTTGAATCATGGGACTAAAATTTTCGCGCTTTTGTTTTGGGTTCCACTTCTATGCTGGGCGGTTCCCGGAACGTTGGAAAACCTAAACTATAAGGTAACCCTTTCCGAAACCACACCCGGCGTGGACGACAGCCTCGTTCCCGGAGTCGATCCCCTGATTAACGTCAATGTCCAGGACAAGGTGCACGGATCGGGAACCCAATTTCCCCTGAAGGTATACGCGATCCAGGAATATTTCTTCAGCGACAATCTGCTCAACCTGATCACCCGAAACACGCCCAAGAGCTCAATGGCCAAGCCCCTCTATGGCTTTTTGCAGTTGAACCTGGATGCCCCCAACGACTCCAGGCAGTACAACGCGATCCGTAAGTATTATTTTTCGACCGATAACCGGGCGCTGGTGGCTTCCTTCGCGGAGGGGACAGATAGCGGCCCTGGCAGCCAGGCGCTGGGCCTCATCCGCTGGGGGGACAAACCGGCTTCCTTGGGTTGGATCTATTCCAACACTTCCCAGGTTAACCTGCTCAAGTCCTATGGGGTTCAGGATGGGAGAATTCCCCAGCTGGAGGGAGAGGCGGGTTGGACCGCCGATTCCTTGACGGCCGCCTTCATGGTTTCCTTTTCCGGAGGCCAGGCTAGTCCGGATTCGGCCACGCCGGACCCGGCGAGCAAGACCTATTATCTGGTGAGGGCGGACTTGGGGGACAACGGGATCAAGGTCGCGGCGGCCCCGGTCGATGGGGCCGCCCTGCGTCTTCAAGACGGCGGGACGGTCGACAAGGTTTCCTGTATGGGGGACCAGGCCACGGTCACGGTCATTTCCGCCGATGGAACCGACACCCGCCAGGTTCAAATTCCGTTGCCGGTGATGCGCTCAAACGAATAACAACCAATCAGGTATTATTCGCCAAGACCGCCCCAGGTTGGATGGATCCAGGAATGCCGAACCCCTTTGAACCTGTTTTCCTAGGTGAATTTCGCGCATTCGCGGTAATCAATCCCGAAACTATTTCTTCGGCAGTTCGGAATACCGAACCGCCAGGATCTGACTGGGCGGCCCCTCTTTTCCATCCTTCGACAAGGGGATCAAGATGAAATGGTAGGTCTGGTCGTGTCGGAGATTGGCCAGGCTGATCTGGTTATCGGCGATGGGTTCATCGGGCAGCTTTTTTTCCGGCGTCCCGTTTTCATCCACCAGGTAAAGGTTGAAGCCGGACACATAGGCCGGATCGATCGGGTCCCACGTCAGTTCGATTTCTTGGCCGTCCCTCACCGCTTTGAACCCGGTCGGGGCGGTGAGCTGGGGTTCCTCGGGAACCGCGGTGATATGACGGAGGGGGCTTTCTTTGCCGGTGGCGCTGACGGTCGAAACCGCGAATTCGTAATCCTCCCCGACTTTCATGTGTTTTAGGTCCACCGAGGTTTCAGCCTGGGGGTGAGCCGTCAAAAGATCAAAGGTCTCCGAACCGGGGCGCTTGATGTAAACCCGATATCCCTGTATCTCCACGAAGGAAGGGGCGTCCCAACTGAGAAGCAGTCCGTCGTTCGAGGGGTTGACCTGCAGGTTGACGGGCCCGGGGGTCTCCGCGTCCCCTCCAGGACCAAACCAGGTCATTAGGGAGAGCCGCTGGGTGTCGCCCAAAACACTCAAAGGTTCATAAGCGTAGTCCAGCTGGAAGCCCCAGTATTTGACGCCCGCCCCGAAGGCCATGCCCTCCTCTTCGGAGTTACCCACAAAACCCGCCCGGAGGGCGAAGAGGCTTTGGTACCAATATTCCGCGCCCCATCCCAATTGCAGGGCCTGGGTGTTCAGGCTGTAATCCCCGTCCATGGCCAGGTCGATCGTGTGCAAGGGTGAGGAAAGGCATCTCCAGGCCACACCCAACCGGGCCAGGGTGGGAGTGGCGCTTTGCTCGTTGAGGATCTGGATCGCGCCGATGTTTTGCATCGAGGCGCCGAGAACAAGACCGGGCCAGACCTGGAAGCGCGTTCCCAGGTCCCCCAAAAACCCCGTGCCCTGCGCATCGCCGATCTGCCGCAGGATGAGTTTGAGAGTTCCTCCCAGTTGGAAGGGGCCGACCGTCCTGGCGTAAGCCCCGAGAAAGGCCATGTCCGAGTAGGTTCCCAGGGGAGCGTTGGGATCGGGGGTGCTGTTGAAGGGCTGGGTTTGGGAGTCCAGGAAACCCAGGGCGACTGCTCCCGGCTGACCTAGGGGGTAGGCGGCGCCAATGAAGTCATAGGAAATATCCGAGACGTACTGGTAGCGGTCGTAGCCGATCTCGGGCGACTGGATCTGGGCCAGCCCCGCGGGGTTGAAATTAAGGGCGTTGATATCGTCCGCGAGCGCGGTGAAGGCCTGGCCCACGCCAGCGGGCCGGGCGCCGGGCACGACTAATAGAAAATCGGCCCCGGACGTGAGTTGGGAAGCGGTTTGCCCCGGACAGGGGGCCGCGAGTAGGGCGATCAGGCCGAGCGGAGGTAGCAGGGATCTTAAGTTCACCGACGGTAAGCCAGCACTTTCCTGGTTTGGGTGGAGAAGGGGGTCTTGAGGGTGATGAGGTAGAGTCCGGTTTCCACGGGTTGGCCATTGTCATCCCGACCGTCCCACTTCAAATAGCCCGAACCGTTCAGGTTTCCATTGTAAAGGGTTCGAACCAGGTTTCCCGAGATGGTATAAACCTTCACCTCCGCTTGGCTTTCACCGTTGAGGACGTAGGAAATTTCGAGTGGGGAAGCGGTCAAAATATTGAAGTTATTGGTCGTCAGAAAAAAACCGGCCGGGGTGGTGGTGGCCGTCGGGGTAAAGCTGGGAGTGGGGGTGTAGGTGATCGTGGGGGAATTGGTGATGGTGGGAGTCAGGGTGACCGTGGGCGTAATCGTGATGGTGGGAGTCAGTGTGATCGTCGGGGTGAGGGTGATGGTAAGGGTAGGCGTGTAGGTGGGAGCCAAGCCAGCCAAGTCGTTGACCAGGTTCGTCCCGGTGGGACTGCCCCAACCGGTCGCCAGGTCGAATCCGCTCACGGCGGTATAGGGACCCGATTTGGAAGGCCAAAAGTAAAAATTGTTGCTTCCATCCTTAATGTCGTGGAAATCATTGGCGTAGGACACCGGGCTTTGGCCGATGGCGTAAACGGCTGGATTGATATAACCGATGTTTTTTCCAGCGGCCGCGGCCTGCTGGTTCGCGACAGCCAGGAAGGCCGCCCAAAGGGGCGAGGCGCAGCTGGTTCCCACGAAGGGTCCGGTAGCGCCGTTTTCCGAATAGACCATGACGTTGTAAGCCACCATGGAAATGTCGGGAAAGTTCCGTGCCGTGGTGGATCCGCCATTGGTGGTCATGGAAACGTGGGATTGATAAGAGGGAATGGATAAATAAAGGGTTCCGGAGGAAAAGCAAATCCCCCCACCGCCCGCCAAATTGCCGGTTGAACCGGACGTACATTTGATGCTGGAGTCATAGCCGTCATTCCAAGTCGTTTCAGAGGCCCAGGTAGGAGTGGAACCGGTGGTGGTGACCATGGTGCCGCCCACCAAGGCCTCATATTGGCTTTGATAAAGGCTTGGGTCATCCGCCACGGTGTTGTTGGCCGAATCTCCGCAGGAGTCACCGGGAAAGCCGGTGGAGACATAGGAGCCATAATCTCCCGCGGCCTCGAAATAAGCCTGGCCCTTGGCGGCCAGCTCGTTGAACAGGGTGGCGATGTTGGAATCCCCATAGCCGCCCCAGGAACTGCTGATTTGTTTGCAAGTGCCGTCGCTCAGGATCTTGGCGAGATTATCAGTGGCTCCCGTCGTGGTATTGTCATCCGGGGAGGCCTCATAAACCACCACCTGCGCCCCCGGCGCCATGGAGATGACCATCTCGATATCCAGCGAGACTTCATCCGTGTCCGAGGCGTAGACCGGGGTTCCGTGAAAGCTGTTGAAAGGGTCCGTCACGACCACTTTCGGGGTGGGTGCGGTAAAGGAAGGAGCGGAGTTATTCTCGTAGCTGGTGATATCCGACTGATAAAAACCGTCATACTCAAACAGAGCCACCGATTGTCCCGCGCCATATGTCGTCGAGCCTGGAAGATAAATATCCCGAAAGTCCCGGCCTTGATAAGCCCCCCCGGCGCCCGTGCCCGACTTGAACCCGCCCCAGGTTCCCGTCTTTCCCGGTTTGGACATTCTTTTCAGTTTGGGGAATAACTTGTGATAGTTATTCAAGCCTGTGATGTGTTGGATGGGAATCGCCAGGTCGGGGGTGGGATCGGTGTCGTTGGCGTAAAAGCGGCTCCCGTCCGGCCTTTGGTAATAATTCAGGTTTACATGGAGGGCTTTTCGGATATCCGCCGCCCTTCCCGTGACGTCCAGAATTTGCCGATGGGAATAGGTTCCTGTCACGGTCAAGCCTTGGGATTGGAAAAAACCGATTACCGCCTGGTAGTCGGATTCGGAGGGCCCAAATCGCGCTGTCAGTTCATCGTTGGTCAGAAAATGTCGGTAAAGCGGATCGGATGGGTCATAAAGCCGGGTTAGGAGAGTGTCCAGGTCCTGGGGATTCCTGAGGGGAAAACCGATGGCCAGATGGAGGACCGCTCCATCCTCCACCGCGCTCAGCTTGGGCAGGCTGGAAATCTCCTCCAGTACGTGGCCCGACAAGGCGGGTCCCCCCCACAGTTGAAACGGCATGGCGAGAAGAAGCGCTCCCCAGAGGATGTGGACGAAGGGGGGGGGAAAGGAGGAGGGGCCGGACAAATTGCTTTTAGGTTTTAAGGTTACGAACATTCTCCCCATCCTCCCCCAAAAAGTAGTCTTTTAGCCGATAGCCCGCTTGCTTGATTTAAAGAATACCTTAAAGAAGGGGCGGTTGTTCTTTTTGAATAGTTAAATAACAAATATTTTCAGGTTTTTTACACTTTAAGGGACGGTTTTTTCAAGGGATTTCGGTAAGGGGAAATCAATGGGAACGAGGCCTATATCTTCCATTTGAGGCTGGCCCGCAGGGCCAGGGGCTCCACCGGGTGGAACATGTTGTCATACACTCCTTGCGATGGTTCCCCCGGCAACCGGCTTATGTCCCAATAGGTGATGTCGTCGGATTGGGCATTGAAGAGGTTGAAAATCGCGATCGCCAGGGTAGCGTCGCCATGGGTGTATTCGGCCCCAGCGTTGACCAGCGACGTGTCATGGGAATAATGGTCGCCTGTCTCGTCCGATCCCAGGAACCGGGGCCCAAAATAGCGCAGGCGTATCTCGAATTTGAAGTCTCGGGGAGCCTTCACGCAAAGCCCGGCGCTGGCCACATCGGCCACCGCCTCAGGGACGTTGGTGCCGTAGGTGGCGGTATCGAAGTAATGGGCCTGGCTGGTGGAAAGGTCCGCGTCCAGGATCAGCCAATCGAGAGGCCGCCAGTCGTTGGCCCATTCGATCCCGATGCGGCGGGTTGCTCCGGAGGCGTCTGTGGTGCCGTCATCCCCGTTAAAAACCAGTTCCGAATCCAGGTCCAGCATCCAGAGGGAAACGGTGCTCCTCAAGTTGGGGATGGACTCGCACCTTATGCCGAACTCGGCGCCCCGGGACTGCACCAAGGGCGGGTAGAGGGCCGCGTCGTTTGCCTGTGTCACGGGCCCTCCGTTTTGTGTGGTCACGTCCCAGTTCTTAACCGTGCCCCGCGCGTCGTTGGAATGGTAGTCGAAGCCGCCGCTTAAGTAGAACTCGGTCTCGCCCCAGGGGCCGAAAACCAGGCTTCCCTTGGGGCTCAAGAGCGCCCCCGTGGCCAGGCCTGAGTTGCCCGGCACGTTGGCATTGATGTTGTACCGTACCGCGTCGCCCCGCAGCCCTAAGGTGGACCGGAACCAATCGCTCCAATGGGTGAGGTTGGAAACGTAAAGGCCGCCACTGAGCAAATTCACCTGGTCGTCCGAATCCGTGGAGAACCGGACCCGGTTCTCGGTGTTGTAAAGCCCGATATGGAGGAAGTCATTGCGGATTTGGAACCCGGCGGTCGTGCGGGAATCGGCGCCAAATAGTTCGTGGCTCCAAGCCTGAACCACTTGTCCGCCCAGGATGTTGCGATCATCATATTGCTCGAACTGGTCGCCCTGTACCGGGTTGTTGTAGTAGAGGGAAAAGTTGCTGAAAAGGTCGAGATAGCTCCTGACGTAATAGGCCTGCACGGTGGTGCCCGCCGAGGGGCTGTTGTCCCGCCATTCACCCGAGAGGCTCAGACGGTAGCTTTTCCCTCCATCAGTGGGGCTGAAGCTCCCAAACCGGTCGATCTTCCCTTCCTCGACGGCCCTTGCCGGGATCTGGTTGGTAGCATTCCAATCACCCTCGTAACCCAGGGCGGTCAAATCCCATCCCTTTTGGGCGTCCCCCGAACCGTAACGAAGAAGGCCGTTGTATTTACGGTAGTTTTCCGGAACATCCCAGGGCCCGTCCATATGCTCGGTTTCCATGGCGTAAACTAGGTTGTCAGACCCGAAGCTGGAGCTGTCCGCCGCCACGGCGCGCTGGTATCCGAAATATCCCGAGGTGACGTCGGCCAAGCCGTGGGGGAGACTGCGGAAGGTTCGAATCTGCGCAGCGCCCGCCGAGGAAAAATCCCCATCCTCAGCGTAATAGGGGCCCTTCTGGTAATTTACACTCTCGACCAGTTCAGGGATCATGAAATTAAGGTCCATGTAACCCTGCCCATGGGCCTGGGTGGGTAGGTTGGCTGGCATCCCGTCGATCCAGGTGGCGAAGTCGGTGCCGTGGTCCAGGTTGAAACCGCGCAGGAAGTACTGGTTGGCCTTGCCGTCGCCCGAGTGCTGGGTGACGATCATGCCCGGCACGTTTTCCATCATCTCGCCGGGCCGAAGGAGCGGGCGATTGGCCAGGTCGTCCTGCCCCACGAAGCCCTCGCTGGCGGTGTCGGCCGTGCCGACGAGGTTCAAGGATTTGCCGATCACCAAAACCTCGGGCAATTGCACGACAGGTTGGGTCGAAACCGGAGTGGCATCAGGGCTGGGGGTGGGAGTAAGGGTTTGGGAGCATGCCGGCCAACCTAGGCCTAAAAAAAGAGAATCAACGATCCTTTCGCAAATAAAGTGAAATCACGCGTCGCTTGAAAACCCATCGCGCTTCTCTTTGGTATTAAAATTATTAAAAACGTAATACTACTTAAGCAAAAAAATTAAGCCTCGGTCTTCTCGAAACCTTGGAACCGGTAGATCAGTATCGATAAAAGCCACCCCACTACAAAAACCCCTACGACCACGAAACCAAAGTTGGTGAGGTCGTCGTTCAAGGACTCGATGAGGCCAAAAGCCCCGCCATGAAGGTTGAGCTTGTCGGCGATGAGCCCCAGGGCCTCCAGGGAGCCGATCAGGAGCGCCACCAGCACCGAGAGGGAAGTGAGGGTCAGGTTGTACCAGAGCTTCCTCAAGGGGTGCACGAAGGCCCAGCCATAGACCCCCGTCATGATGACGCTGTCGGACGTATCCACCAGCGACATGCCCGCGGTGAACAGGACGGGAAATATCATGGTGCTCCCGAAGGAGAACCCCTGGGCGGCCTGGGAAGCCGCGATGCCCAAAAGGCCGATTTCGGTGGCCGTGTCAAACCCCAGCCCGAACAGGAAACCCACCAGGTACATGTGGCGGCTTTCGGAGACGCTGTTCAGGAAGGGCTTGAAGATGCGCGACAGGAAACCCCGGTCCCAGAGCAGGCCGTCGAGTTCCTCCGCGTCGCTGGACTCGCCCCTTTGCTCCCGCCGGAAGGCCCGCCAGATGCTCTTGAGCACGAAAAGGTTGGCCAGCCCGATGGCGACCAGGAAGAAGGCAGAGACCGCCGTGCCCAAGACGCCCCCGATGGCCCGAAAATGTTCCAGGCGGTCATGGGAGAGCCCGATGGCGGCGGCTAGGGCCGCCGAGGCCAGGAGGACAATGGTCGAATGCCCCAGCGAAAAGAAAAAACCGACCGAGATGGGCCGCCGACCCTCCTGCATGATCTTGCGCACGACGTTGTCGATGGCCGCGATGTGGTCCGCGTCCACCGCGTGGCGAAGGCCGAAAAGGTAGGCCAGGAAGGCCGTGCCCAATAAAGCCGGGCTGTGGGCGAAGGCCGTGAAGGCCCAGGCCCAGGCCCCCAAGTTGAAGACCCCGAGCCAAAAATAGAGCGTAGTGGTCTTGGCCCGGGTGTCCTGGGGTTGGTCATCGAATAAGTTGAAAAACATGTTTTGTTTCCTGTTGGGGGATCCTTGGGAGAGGAACTTATCCCAATTCCTTCCCGGTGGTTCCCAGGGATAGGGTGGCGTGAAGCACGCCCTTTTCCTGGCGCATGTGATCGAACAGGTGGCGGATGTCGTCCGCTTGGCCCCTGATCATGATCATTTCCGCGCATAGCTTTTCATCCAGGTGCACATGGGTGGAAGCCAGTACCTGGGCCGGGTGATGGTGTTGCATCTCGATCAGCTTTTCGGACAGCTGTCGCTTATGGTGGTCGTAAAGCAGGGACACGGTGCCCAAGGCCTCGCCTTTGCCTTCCCATTCCTGGTCGACTTGATGGCCCCGGATCAGATCCCGGATGAATTCGGAACGGTTGGCGTAGTTCTTTTCCTTGATCAGGCGCTCAAATTTTTGGGCCAGGGATTTTTCGATGGAAAAGCTAAAACGGTGTAGATTCGCCATGGAATGCCTCCGAAGAACTCGCACTCAAGATTAAGGGTTGAGCCTTTCGGATGAGCATGACCGTAGTCATACGATTAATTTATTTTTCATACTTTTTTGTATGGGGTTATTTGACAATTTTTAAAAACCGTAAAAATTCAGGGAAGTGCCAAGGTCGAAACCCGTGAAGTCGAGGGTGGCGTAATGCTCACCGCTGGCGGCTTGGATGTTGGAAACCGGGTCGATATCCACCACGCCCTGGGTGTTCGCGGCCAGTCCGAACTGCCCTTGGGTCGCGCCGGAATCCAGCAAGGTTCCCTGCAGGTTGGATAAGCGCGCGTACCTGCCCCGGGCGATGAGGGATAAGCCCAGGCTGGGCCCCAAGGCGAATTCCCGGCCGATTCCAACCTGAAAACCCACAGTCGCCGATGCCAGGTTCCCGGACCAGACATCCGTGGGGTCGCCTCCGGTGTTGGTGTTGCTTCCGAAAAGGTTGGCGCTGGTAGTGGTTTGGCTGACCCGTACATTGGCCAGGTATAGGCCCGTACCGGCGGTAAGGAAAAACCGTCCGCCTTCATCGGGAAGGAAATAATAGTAATCCAGCGTAATAGGAATGACGGTGGGAAGCACCGTTAAGCTTTCGGTATCGGGGTTCGAGGGACCGTTGGGATAGGTGAGCTGGCCCAAAGTTTGGTTGTTTTGAAGGTAATGGACTCCCAAGGCGATGCCGTCGCGGGTGTCCAGGAGCAAGCCCATCTCAAAACCCAAATCCAACCCGTCGTGGCTGGCGGTGACGGTTCCGGTGTATGCCCCCAATCCCGCGGGGTTCACGTAAGACTGGCTGTTGATCGGTCCCACACTATTGACCAGGTCTCCTTGGAGGGAATAGTTATACCCGGCCTCGAAGCGGGTCCATATCCGGGCGTGGTCAATGGGAGGCAGATGATCTGAAAAGGCAGGGTTGGATATGGCGGAAACCGCCAAGCTATCGGCAGCCGAAAGGGTGGGAACTGGCGTGGCCGTGGGTTCCGGCTCCTCCGCCCATAGACAACCGCATAAACCGAGGGCCAGCGATAGAAGAATGGTTTTATCCATAAAAATCCCCATTAAAAGCTCACCGTCGTGCCGATCTCAAAATACCGCCCCGGCATCAGCAAGCCCTGCAGGGTGGCGTACTGTTCGTTCAGGATATTCTTGAGCGACAGGAAAACCTTTTGGTTCGGGGCGAGATTAGTTTTGAAATCCGCGTTCAGGATGGTATAGGAGGAAGCGACAATCAGGGTCGGGTTGTCCTGAAAGCCCGTATAGATGGCCGGATCTCGGTCCACGAACTGGCCGTCAAGATGGATCTCCGTGTTTTGGGGAAACTTCAAGGCAATTCCACCCACCGCCTTTTGCCGCATGCGGGCGGGAATGAGTTCGTTGGTTTGTGTGTTCCGGGAATCCACGAACGTATAACTGGCATAGGGGGAAAGCCAGGAAGACAAGTCGAGGTTGAGGCTTGTCTCAAAGCCCAACACCCGGGCCTGGGGCACGTTGGTGAAAGACCAATAGGGCGCGTTTTCCAACAGAAGGGGTGAATAAAACTGGATTTCGGCGGGAATAATGAGATTGTTATAAAAACTGGCGAAGCCGCTGATCTTGAACGAGACATGGTTCCAGCCCCAATCGGTTCCCGCCTCGAGATTGACCGAACTTTCCGGCTGGAGATTCGGGTTGCCCGTTTCCCCATCGCCAAGTTCGACGGGAAGATCCAAGAGTGAATAATCAATTTCGGGGTGGTAAAGTTCGTCAAAATCCGGATAGCGGTAGCCCGTTCCCGCCCCAAAATAAACATCCTTTTCAGAAGTGAATTGGTATCTCACGGTTCCCTCGGGGTTGAATACCGCCAAGCCATAGCTGTTGTACCAATCCAGCCTTCCGCTGTAGCGAAAAGAAAGGGATTGGGTAAAGTCCAACTGGCCTTTGCCGGAAAAGGAAGTCACGTCGTTTGAACGCACACCATCCCCCAAACTCTCGGTGCCTTGTAGGTTCTCGCTCCGGAACTCAAACCCGAAGGTGAGGGAATGGAACCAGCTGTCCCATTGGGCGGAGCCGGTGGCCAGGAAGTCGTAGGTGTTGTAGGTATTCTCGTCCACGGGAGGAACACCGGAGGCGTTGTCGGCTCCCAATGGGCTGAGACGGTAAACGTAGGAGTAGTTGTAGGAAAAGGCCGGGTTGAAGCTCCATTCCCCGAGGGCGCGTTGGTCGCTGGCCGAGACGACGAAGGCCTGTTTTTTCTCGCGGTCGTCCGTGTCAAAGACGCCCGTGTCCAGGGCCGCCAGGCTGTCCCCGTTGGGCGCGCCTCCGTTTTTGTAAACGTAATTCGCCGTCAGGGTCAATTGGTCCGCGCCCAGGCGGAGGCGCGAGGAATGGTCCACCTCCCAGTTGACCAGGTCGGTATTGGCGGTGTAGCCGTTGGTATTGAACCCATTGCCGCTGAGGGAGCCCTGCCAGGGGCCTAATTTCCAGTCCCCCGTGGATGCGTGGGCCTGATAGGTGCCGAAATCCCCCACGGAGGTTCCGAAACTGCCGCCCTGGCTTTGGACGTGGGTGATGATGTTGATGACCCCGCCCGTGGCGTCCGGGCCGTAGGCGAGGGCCTCCGGCCCCTTGATGATCTCGATGCGCTCGATATCCTCCGTCGGGATCATGGCCAGGTCGAACCCCTGGTTGGTCCTTTGCCCGTTCAGCAAGACCAGGGTTTGGTTGGTCGCGGAGCCGCGGATGCTGATATTGGCGAAACTTTTGGCGATGCCCAATCCCTCGGTCTCCAGGCCGGCTTGGCTGTCCAGGAGGTCCGCCAGGCGGCTGTCGGCCTTGAGGGAATCCAGGCTGGGGCCTTCCAACACGTCGCCTGGAGCCTTATTCGCGTAAACCTCGATCTCGTTCATGGTGTAAATGGGGACTGGGGGGGTGACAAGGGGGGTAGGGGAAGACGTGGAAAAAATAGGGGTTGGGGTGGGAACGGAACTTTGACCTTGGACAACGGATGTGGACAAAGAGATAACAACCAAAAGAATAATAAATTTAATGTCTTTGAATGTTTGAAAAGCCATGAAATCGTTCATTTAAGGAAAGCTAGATTACCAACCCCATCCGGTAATCGTCCATGACAAACCCGCCGCCGATGTCGGTTACGACCGGCTCCAGTATCTTGAACCCTAAGGCCTGGTAGACCTTGACCGAGGGGTTTTGCTTGTGGACGGTCAGGGTGATCCGCCCCAGATCCCGGCTGCGAGCCAGGGTTTTCACGAATTCCAAGGCGGCCCGCGCGAAACCTTTTCCCCGATGGATTCGCAAAAGGTAAAACTTACTTAAAAACAGCTCATCCGGGCGGTAGTAAATCGAAAGATAGCCGGCGTTTTCCCCCTCGTTGATCTGAAGTAAAAAATACTGGGCTCCTTCCCGCATTTGTTCCTCGATCGCGTGGGCGGCCTGGAATTGGTGGAGCATGTATTCCACATGGGTTTCCCCAATGATGGGAGCGTAATGTTCCCGCCAGATGGGAAGGGCCAAGGCCTCGACCGCGTGGCAATCCG
Source organism: candidate division FCPU426 bacterium (assembly GCA_963771075.1). Lineage (GTDB taxonomy): Bacteria > Oederibacteriota > Muellerivitia > Muellerivitales > Muellerivitaceae > CAVTWJ01. Next base: position 217,687 of record CAVYSE010000011.1, read on the forward strand.
CGTGGGTTTTTACCGGTACGTAATGAAGGGTATCCAAATTCATAGATCGATTGTACAGGGTAGAATGGGGTGGAAAGGGCTAGAAAAAAAGACGAGTGGAAGGGCTCCGCTTTTCAAGATTATTTCCTGAATGGACTCGGGTAAAAACCGGGATATTGCCTGGGCCTTATCCGCAAATGGGGGTGCATTGAATTCTCAAGCCAAAGTGGGGTTTTTAAACGCTCCCATTTATAATGTCTTCCAGTCGGTTTGGGGGTTTGGAAAGAGGCTTCCGGCCCGAATATCGCCGACCCGGAGCCCCCCTGAATGTCCCATGATCACGAAATATCCCCACTGAACCGGGTTGTCTTCCGACTGGGTGCCTTATTTCTCGTTCTTCTTTTGTCCCCACACCTTTGGGCACAGTCCGCTTCCGTCACCCTGACCGTTAACTCCGCCACCACCCTGACGTCCTTTTATCCTATCAGCATCTTTGGAGCCAACGCGGCCTATTGGATATCCCAAACGGACAATGCCAACGTCCAGCCCCTGGTCCAAGGGGCGGGGAACTATTTCATCCGCTACCCAGGGGGGTCCTCTTCCGACGATTACCACTGGAACGGGACCGGAGCGGGGCCCAACAACGGTTATGACGCCAACGACTACTGGGTTCCCAGTGGTTCCAGTTATACTCCCGGCTTTCAGGATTACGACATCTACACCGGCACCACCTCCACCAATTACGGCGTGCCATCCAACCTCACCGACGGGGACACCTCGACCGCCTGGCTCTCCAACGCGGACACGGATTTCCCCAGCCACCAATGGGCGGAACTGGACCTGACGGGAAATGGTAGCGCGGGTTTTCCCGCGAACGCGGTCACCCACCTCAGCGCGGTCACAATTGTATGGGGGACGCCGTCCGCCGCGACTTTTCAAATCCAATATTGGAACGGGCCGAACGGGTATCCGGAACCCTATATGCGGTCCCCGGAGTACGGGGCGTCCGGGTGGGCGACGGTTTCCGCGGGCACGGTCATTGGAACGGGGGACGGAACCACCCAAGGAGTGACGTTCTCAACCGTTTCGGCGGAGAATATCCGAATACTCTTGCTTTCCAGCACAGCGGGCGCAAGTGGGGCCTATTCCATCGCCGAAATTTACGTTTACGGCCCGGGCGGCCAGGTGAGCCGAAACATCGACGCGGTGGACGGAAATAACGTGCCGACTCAAACCTGTTGTGTGGTTTCCAGCATGGACCCGGCCAGCTCCTTCGACGATTCTTCTCAACCGCCCCAGGGTACAGATTTCGAGTCCTTCATGACCTACATCCATTCCTTCTCGCCCAACGCTATTCCCCTCATCACGGTCAATTTCGGGACCGGAACCGCCTCCGAGGCGGCCTCCTGGGTCCAGTACGCCAACAAGACGGCCCACCCGAATTTCCCGGGCGGGTACGGGATCAAGTACTGGCAGATCGGCAACGAGATGGAGGGGGCCTGGGAAACGGGGGGGCCTATCAACACCCGGGATTACGTGCGGCGTTATATCGAGTACTTCACCGCCATGAAGGCGGTGGACCCATCCATCGCCATTACCGGGCCGGTGGCGGGAAGTTTTTTCGATTCCTCCGACCTATACGACGGCAACGGCGTGGTCCAGGACTTCGTGAGCATCGGCGCGGCGGCGGGCGTGAGCCTCTTTGGAAACCCCAACGCTTTTCTCAACGCCATCGACTACCATTGGTACCCCAATTATGGCGGTTATTCCTCGGCCCAGGCCCTGACCAGCACGGGCAGCCTGGACCTATTGCCCGCGGCCCTGCAGGGTTATTTCACTAGCGCGGGAGTGACCGGGGGGGGCCAAATCCCTGTCATTATGTCGGAATATAACGCCGACCCAAGCGATGAGAATTTCCAGGTGCAGTTGGGCGACGGCCTTTTCGTGGCCGACGCCCTGGGTCATTTCATCAATGCTTTCGGGCCCGTGGGGTTTTGCAACCTCTGGGCCACCCTGAACGGGGGGGACGCCACGTCAAGCCCTACGGGCGGGGACTTGGGATACCTTAACGTGGCGAACGACGGCTACCAGTACCAGCCCCGGGCCGATTATTGGACCATGAAAATGATGACCAACGACTGGGCGATCCCCGGCGACTCCAACAGCCACAAGCTGGTGCAGGTTTCCACAAACAACGCTCCCGATACTCTCCTAGCCGCCTACGCGGACTACCGGCCCGACGGGGTGCTCTCCCTGGCAGTGGTGAACAAGGACGCTGCGACGACCTTTAACGCCGTGGTCACCCTGGCCGCACCCTTCACGGCCAACGGCACGGCAGCCGCGTGGAGCTTCAATTCATCCAATTACCAGTGGGTTACCGCCGGGTCCCCGCCTTACCACGCCGCGCCCGACTTCGGGCCTTCCCCCCTGACCGTGACCGGCACGGGCAAGGCGTTCCCCGTGACCTTCCAGCCCTATTCTTTCACCGTCCTGCAATTCACCAACTCGGGACTGCCGACGAATACCGCAACCCCTTCCCCCACCGTCACCCTCACCCCCACGCCGACCCCGACCCCCAACTACGGGCCCTTTGCCTTGGTCGATAATTTCGAGGACCTGACCCGGGACGGACCCCGGCCCCCGGAGCGCACCAACCTTTGGAACGGCCCTTGGGACACCTACATGGATACCCTGGGGACCGACGTTACGGTGCAATACGGGGTGGCGCCTGGAACGGCGGGTACTCATTTCGCGGCGAAAGTCTCCGGGATGGTTTACACCAACCAGCCCACCAGCGGCCCCGTCACGAACGGATGGTCCGTCTATTCGACCACGCTGAGCCAATGGCCCCTGCTGGTTTACGACTTGAGCGGCAGCGGCATCGTGGGGCTGGAATTCTGGTTCTACGGCGACGGGGCCACCTACCGGGCGGAAGTGCGCAGCCAGGCTGTCGCCGACGGTGACTACTACGGGGTGAACATTACCCCCGCCAAGAACCAATGGAGCTTCTACCAGATCCCCTTCACCCAGATGACGCGGCAGGCTTGGGGAACCCAGACGGGGCTTCCCGCTACTTTCGCCGGAACGGACGCCACGGGTATCCAGTTCGTGACCCAGGATTACGGCCCCTTTTCCTACGAGGTCGATGAAATCGGATTTTATTCCGCCTCGGGCTTGTCCCCGACCGTGACCCCCTCCTCCACCCCGACCAACCTGAACGGTTTCACCTCCACGGTCACGGCCAGCCCAACGGTCACCCCGACTCCGACCTTGACCGCCAGTCCCACGCCCTCCGCCACCTTCCCCCCCTGCGGCACCGGCCTCTACCCAAGTTACACCTTTGATACCGGAACCGAGTGCTGGGAGACCTGGGGCGGGCCGGTGGGATCGGTCTTCCAATGGGATTCCGCGGACGGGCACACGAGCCCCGGGTGCTTGGAAGCTATTTTCCCCTTCGCGAGCGGTAGCGTCAGTCAACCCATCCTGTACCTGGATTTCTCCTCCACGCCCATCAGCGTACCGGCGGGAAGCACCATCAACCTCTGGTACAAGGCCTCCAGCACTACGGGTACCGCGCAAGTGTTCGACTCTAGCATCACCCAGGGCTCTGGCGGCCCGGTCTCCTGGGTTTGGAACACGGGGGCCTGGCAGGGCAACCTCGCCACTTCCTGGACCCAGTTGAGTTTTACCTTGAACCCGGCCAACCCCAACGAGGTGCAGCAGATCGGGTTCCAGGTGCCCACGTCGGCCGGGCAGATCACCTCGCCGGTGACGGTCTGGATCGACGACGTGACGTTTAGCCTGGCCCCGGCGGCCACTTCCACCGCCACACCCACGGTCACGGCCAGCCCCACTCGCACCTGGACCCCAACCCCCTCCTCCACCAACCAAGGGGGATTTACCTCGACCATCACCCAAACCCCGACCATTACGCAAACGCCCACAGCGACCCTATCCCCCACCCCGACCGCCACGGGCCAAATCGCCAGCCTTTGCGGTCAAAACCAGATGGTAACGGTCGGCTCCTACGTGGTGGAGACGGATTATTGGAACTACACCAACTGCCCCGGCGCCCAATGTATGACCGTCAACAGCGCGACCGGGGCCTTCGCCGTGACCGAAGGGCCCAATTGCGGCACGAACGTGGCCAGCTACCCCAACGTCCTTTACGGCTGCTCTTTCGGCGAGTGCAGCCCCGGCGGCTCCCTGCCCCTGCCGGTTTCCCTCCTGTCCTGCGTGACCAGCAGTTGGAACTTCAGCGTTGGAGGGAACCCCGCGACCGATTCCTGGGATGTGGCCTATGACATCTGGTTCTGCCCCACCGCGACCTGTGGGTCCGGGGGTTTCACCGGCGGTACCGAACTGATGATCTGGCTTAATTACGCGAACGCCGCGGGTTGGCAGAACCATATCGCCGCGGGGGTGCCCCTGAGCGGAAGCGATTGGGAAGTTTGGCAGGCCGTCCAAGGCACCTTCCCGGCCACCTGGACCTACCTGGCCTATTTGGCGGACACCCAGGTCACCTCCGTCTCCAACCTGAACCTGGAAGCTTTTTTCCAGGACGCTTTGAACCGGGGCTATATCCAGCAGAACTGGTACCTTTATGCGGTTCAGGCGGGGGATGAAATCCGTTCGGGGGGGATGCCCTTCCTCAGCAACAGCTTCTCCGTCTCGGTCAACAACGGGTGCGGGACCCTTACCCCGACTCGCACGGCCACGGTCACGCCCACCTGGACCTGGAGCACCACCCCCACCTGGACCCCTTCCCCCACCTCCAGCCCCAGCCGAACCCCCTCGCTCACCGCGACCTATTCGCCGACGGCCACCCTTGCCTTCACCCTCACCTCAATACCGTCTAATACCATAACCTCCACGCCTTCCCCGTCCCCATCTCCCACTCCGACCTCCACGGCAACGATCACGCCCACCGGGACAGTCCCGTCTTCCGCCACCCCAACTCCGATCGGTACCTTTACCTCCACGCCCTCCCCAACCCAAAGCCTTTCCCCCACCCAGAGCCCCCAATTCACGCCGTCCTTTACCCCCTCACCCCTTCCCACAGGTACCCCCACGATTTTGCCGAGCAACGGAGGGGTCTCTTTCAGCTTGCCCTATCCCAACCCGGTCAGGGACGAACCCCAAGTGGCTTTCTCGGTACAGGCGCCCGGGACCGCGAGGGTGACGTGGGATGTTTTCACGGTGTCACTCCGGAAGGTGGCGAGCGGAACCCAGGGGATCACCAACGGCGGAACCCTCGTATGGAAATTGGGGGATGACGCCGGGACCCCGGTGTCCGACGGGTTGTATTATTTGAGGGTAAGGGTGACCAGCGGAAATGAATCGACGTCCCAGATCTGGAAAGTCCTTGTGTTGCGGTAAGGATCAGGCTCGGGGGATCGACTGTTTTTTCATCACGGCCATTTGCTCGGCGTAGGCCTGCAGGTTCGTGGCGCGGATTTCTTTCAGACATGCCGAGCGGTCGGATTTGAAGAGAAAACCGAAGATCGTCGAGATGAAATTATTGAATTTGCGGCAGTCCTTGGCATCGGGGAATTCCAGGCATTGGGCGCAAGTGGAAATACCCTTCTTGTTGGCGCATTTCTTCACCTGGCACCAGGAATTCGACTCGCTCTTCTGACAGCCGGAGCATTTTTCTTTCAGGTAAGAACCGCAGGCCCCGCAGTAGAGCCCACAGCAGGCGACCAGGGAGGGATCGGCCGTGATTTCGCGCATGGAAAAACCTCGAATTTGGGATAAACCACTATAAAACCCCGGAGGGCAGGGGGAATATGATTCAAACTATAGACTTACGGCTTCGTGAAATAACCTGAAAGGAGGACCCCTATTTCTTCCCTTTCCTCTTCATTCAGCCGGTACTCCAGGGCCGGGGCCAGTTCCTCCACTTGCTGAGGCGAGCGCACCCCCACGATGGCGCCCGTGACCTCGTTCCGGCGCAAGACCCAGGCCAGGGCTGCTACCCCGGCCTGGTATCCGTGACGGGCGGCGATCTTCGAGAAAGCAGTTTGAAGATTTAAGTTTTTCGTGAGCTTGGGTTCTTGGAAATGATCGCTATTTCGCCGCCAATCGCCTGGCGCCAGGTTCTGGATCTTTTCCCGAGTCATGCGGCCGCTCAAGAGCCCCGCTTGCATGGGCGAATAGACGATGACACCAATATTATTTTTGGCGCAGAAGGGAAGCACCTCCTCCTCCACGTCCCGTCGGATGGCCGAATAGGGGGGTTGGAGCGAGGTCACGGGGGCGATGGCCTGGGCCCGTTTTATTTGGGAGGGGGAGAAATTCGAGACAGCGATCCAGCGGACCTTGCCGGCTTTTTGGAGCTTCGCCATTTCGGCCCATCCTTCCTCGATATCCCCGTCCGGGTTGGGCCAGTGGATCTGCCAGAGGTCCAGGGCTTCCACTCCCAGCCGGCGAAGGCTGTTTTCGCATTCACGGCGGATGGAATCGGCCTTGAGGCTGTTGTAGATGACCCGGTCATCTCCCCAGACGAGGGAGTTCTTGGTGAAGACATAGGGTTTAGGAGAGAGGCCTTTCAGGGCCTTTCCCACGATCTCTTCCGAATGACCCTTGCCGTAAGCGGGGGCGGTGTCGATCCAGTTGATCCCTAAATCCATGGCCTTGTGGATGGCGGCGATGGAATCCCGGTCGTCCTGCGGGCCCCAGTTCCAATTGCCGTCCGGGCCGCCGATGGCCCAGGTACCGATGCCGATGGGGGTGATGGGAAGATCCGAGTTTCCGAGCAGGCGGGTTTCCATGGAAAGCTCCTTCGCGAGATGAAAGGGGGATGTAATCGGAAGGCATTTAAAACCCCGAACCCCGGACCGGCAACTGGATAATCGTGAAAGCGTTATTTCAAAGGCACAACGAAGGAAGGCGTAAGGGGACAGAATAAACCCGGACAATGGGTTTAAGATTCCTTGAATTTAGAAAGGTTTTCTCTGTGCCTCTGTGGCCGCCAAAGGCGGCCTGTGGTGAAATTAGGTTTTGTTATAGTCGCTTAGTTGGTGAGAACCATTAATTTTCCGCTTAACAGCTGCTGGTCTCCGGATCGGACCACGTAAAAATAGATACCTGGCGAAACAAACGCCCCATTGCGGTTTCGGCCATACCAAAGGGCGATGCCGTTCGTCTCCGGGATCTCAACGACCATCTCTCCGCTGACGGTATAGATGGCGATGCTGGAACCCGCGGGCATGAAATAAGCTTTCATCACCCCTCCCACCGAGCGGTTCGGGTTGAAGGGATTGGGCCAGACCAGGAGAGGTGGGACGGGGGTCAGGGTAATCGTGGGCGTCAGGGTGACGGTCGGGGTCAGGGTAATGGTCGGGGTCAAGGTGGGAGTAAAGGTTTGCGTGGGTGTCATGGTTTGAGTCGGCGTGAAAGTGGCTGTCCAGGTTGGCGTCGAGGTGGGGGTGAAAGTGGCCGTCCAGGTTGGGGTAAAGGTTTGGGAGGGGGTCAGGGTTGGAGTCGGCGTCAGGGTAACAGTTAGGGTCAGGGTGATCGTGGGAGAGGGTGTGATGGTAGGGGATAGGGTCGGGGTACCGGTTACCGTAACGGTGGGCGAAGGGCCATAATTGAATATGCTGACCACGTTGCTGCTCACCGCGCTGACGCCATTGGCCGCGACGGCGGCGGTGTTGGAAATATAAGAACCGATCAGGGAATTCACCGTAACGGGGAAACAAACCTGCACAGGCGTGGGGGAGGTGGTCATGCTGATATTGGGAATGTTGAAATAAACGTTGTTGCCCGAAATGCTTTCCCCGGCCGAACCTCCCGGCACTGGCCCCAGCCCGGGGGGCAGGGGGTCCTGGATGAGTACATTGGTGAGATTCACTACCGAAGTGCCCAGGGCAGTCATGAAACTGGACCAATCGGAGCTGGTAAGGCTCAGCCAGGTTCCACCTGTCTCCGTGACAATCGACACGGGGTTGCAGTTCGTGCAGGCCAGGCCCGAATCCGTGCAAGCAGGGTTTGGGACGCCGCAATTATTCGTGATACCGTCGATGGTGAACCCGTTCGCGTAAAGGGATTCGGGAAAGGTGAAGATGGAAAGGGTGCTGAGACCGTCGTATTCCAACGAATGGGTTCCCGCGTCGGTGATGAGGATGATCGTGTGGGAGGCGCCAGGCCGCCAAGCCATAGGTACCGTAGGTTCACCGCAGTAATCGGTGGCGGTAACCGCCGCTTGGATGCCTTCCAAACTCGATTCGGGGAAGTCGTATCCCCCTCCCGCGGTCTGGGCGCTCACATAAGAAATAAAAGTCGCGTTGTTGGGGGTCAAGGGATAGGTCGCTATATCCGGATTGGGGCTGTAGCTGCCGCAATAAGCGACATCCCGGAAAGCCACGAGTCCGTTCTGGTAATTGATCCCGGAAGAGGCCAGCGTGTTGGTGAAGGTCGTGATATTGGTTTCAATGGCGTTCATTTCGGGTTCCATGGACCCGGTCACGTCCAATACCCAACAGATGTCCGCTTCCGGCGCTTCACTGGCGCTGAGGGTCAGGCAAACCGTGACCGTGTCGCCGTAGCTTACCGTGGAAGGCTGCATGCTCTTGGAAATGACGAGGTTTTGGCAAAGGGCTTGGCCCGCGAAAATCCAAAGGAAGACCGGCAAGAACCGCCGACATAATAAACGGCGAATAAGGTTTAATTTCATTCCCAAACTCTTCTTAGGATAAGGTCAAAAATGAGGTTGATTCGGGTGCGTGTCGAATAACACCCTAAGTTTACAACGGTTTTAGTTGAATTTCCGCTTCCTTCTCCGAACTCTTTTTAAAGTCGCCCGCCGATAGGCCTCTTTTCGACCAAAATGGAACGCAGGGTGTCCACTACTTCCAGGGGGGTGACGGGTTTGGGCAGAAGCAGCAAATAGGGATCGTGGTTCAGTTTCTCCCGGAGTTCCTTCGGATTGTCATCCGATAGGCCGACCACGGGCCGATGCCGCCAAGCCGCTTGGCGGCGAAGGGATTGGAAAAACACTTCGCGGGGATTGTCCGTCATATCCATGTCCCAAACCACCACATCCGCCGCCTGGTACATGATTTCGGAGTAAGCCTGCTTCTCGTCTCCCGCTTCCCGAATCCCCCAGTGGAGATTTTGGCGTTCGATCTCACCGCGGATGAAATAACGGGTGGTCGCCGAATCCAGTATGAGAAGGATGTTTTTATCGGGCTTGGGAATGTCCCTTTCCCTGGCATCCGTGTGGAGAAAGGCGCCTTTTTTCCGGGAGATCCACTCGATCAATTCGGGGCGGTTTTGCTTGGGGATCACGGCCTTCACCCCGGTTCGGTTCAGGAAAAGCGGGATGCTGACCAGGGGGTGGTCGGAATAAAGAAAAACCGGTTTTTGGGTGGCGGCCAGGGATTGAAGCATGGCCTCGCCCACCTGGCCCGCCATGGGCCATTCGGTCACCAGGATGTCCACCGGAACGCTTTTCAACGCGCCCTGGGCCTGCATGATGTTGTCCACCTCCACCACCTTGTAACCCAAGGCTTCCAAGTGGATGGCCAAAAGCGCCCGGGCGTCGCTGGGCTCGTCCATGAGCAGGATCGTTTCGGGCTTTTCCATCAGGCCTCTTCCAAGGGATTCGATTCTCTTTCATGACAGTACACCGGGGTTGCCGGGGATACAATGAAGTATGGCGGCAGGACGGTTCCTTTTTGGGAATGGGGTGGAAAACCTTAAACCTACTAAGGATAGGCCATGATAGCGTGTTTCTTAAAGGTCTTTTGTCTCATTAGATCAAAAGAATTTTATTAATGGTGACCATGAGTTTTTTGATTAAAAACCGTGAACAAAGGAAAAGGGGGGATTGGAGATTTGTGAAAGCGGGTTATGAAACCCTACCCTAAAAGATTTATTCGGATGGGACGCTATCGATCGGGATTAAGCGAAACCGGGTATTAGTTGGACACCCAACCGATCTTCAGCGTGGGGGCGTGAGTCGAAAGGCAAGGCATTCCGCATTTTTCGGTCGTGAGGCATTGGGTCACTTCTAAATCCCACGAGCTGGTTTTGGAATTGAGTACCACCTTGCCCTCGATAGGAACGAAGTGATTGATCAAATAGCAGTGCCAGTCGCCATGGTAAAGGTCGTTCAAAGTGTTCATTTCGTCGTGGGTCAGGTGAAGCGGGTTGTAAGCCGGGGGGATATCCGCTGGGGAGGGAAGAAATTCTTCATTCAAGTCGCGCATGTTTCTGCTTTCAGGCAAAAATTATTTTCGCAACTAATGAGAAAAGAATACCGCCGGCGTAAAGATCGGGCAACTTTGTCGAAATTTTTTTAAAAGAATTAACCGCGTATTATCAAGGCCTTTTGGGTAATTATTACCCGCCCTTTGGTTAATGTTGAACCAGTCCCTCGAAATCCATGGGTTAGGGTCCTTTTGCCTCAAACCCAAAACCAAGGAACCGGCGGTTCCTTTTGTGTCCAAACCCTTATTTCCCGTCATAGGCCCGCTTTAATCTTTTGACGTCCAACTTTTTCATGTTGAGAAGCGCCCGCATAACCCGGCCCGACCGTTGAGAGTCCTTGTCCTGCATCATCTTTCCCAGGCCATCGGGAACCAGTTGAAGCTTTCAAAAACCCCATATTCTCTATTACCCCAGGTTTTATAAGCGTAAAAAAGCCATTTAACCTTTTCTCCGTCCTTGAGGGCATAATCAAACCCCATTCGGTAAAAGCCCGGTTCCATTCCGCGTGCTAAGTCTGTCCTTATCTCAATATTTCTGTCGTATCGCATTGAGCATGCAGGGTCGTTGTAATAAATGAAAATGCAATCCATACCATCCATGATTTCCTAATTATGAAAATATTCGTGAGGAAACAACATTGGATCAATGGTGGGTAGTGAGTTATTAAAAAAGCCCATTAAGTCCCTCGTGCAATGAAATCGGCATGCTTCGATTTTAACTAGTTGGCTGGGATTGTCTAGATTCTGATATTAAGGCCTGAAAATTGGGCTTGGGACAATTGTCAGGGGAAAGCTTTCCCCCTGACAAGAAATTACGCGGACCAGATAAATAGGTGCTTTGGTATTTCTCTGGGGTCCCTGACCCAAGGATGATTCACTCCCGAAAAAATTCCAAACTCCATTTTATTGTGATCGTGGTAAGCGTGCAAAAGCGAATTAGGATCACCATTTGATTCAACGGCATAATCAAAATATGGCAGGTAGAATCCAGGTAACATTCCCGAGCTTAAATTCGCTTTGACCTCGATTCTTCGCTTATAGGAAATCTGGCTCCGGGAAAAAAAGTCGTTACCTTTTTTTACATAGTCCCGGTAATAAACAAAAATAGTGTCTTCCCCCAAGGGATTTTGGAAACGGTTGAAATATCCGACCGGATTTCCTTTTGGATGTAACACTAACGAAGATAGATCGATTACCATTTGCCCCCCCTTGGAACATTAACCAATGAATTTTAATTTAGAAGGGCACAACATTCAGCCAATTTTAGTACAAGGGGTTTGGGCCAAGCCCCAGGAGAAAGGGGTGTGCCGAGGATCGCAAAAGGCAGCCGAGGCCAGGGGGAAGGCTTTCCCCCACAAAAAGCAATTCAGGATGGATTTATTAAAAAAGTAGCGTTTGCAAATTCTCCCCTTAAGTGAGCTTTTCTGCAAACGTCGCTTTAAGGGGTTAAAGTCCGATCTTCCAATAAAGTCGCAGGGATGAGTAAAAAGGAGGTTATAAACCGGTCGCAAATCCTTACACTTATCGTTATAATCTGCAACCGTAATGAAAACACGAAAATACCCTTTTGCGGGGCAATATATCGAAGACCTTTTGGGCCATGGACGTTATACGTTCCAAAGGGCTGAAGCCCAGCAAAGCCTTAAAACGGCCCCCGCAACCACTTACATGGCCCTTCACCGCCTAGTCAAGTCGGGCCGCCTCATAATGCCCCGGTCTGGTTTTTATGTGATCGTGGACCCACAGCACCGTTCCATCGGAACCTTGCCCCCTGAATGGTTGATTAACGACCTCATGAAAAACATGGGCAAGCCCTATTATGTAGGGCTTCTCTCGGCGGCCCAACTTTACGGTGCCGCCCATCATCAACCAATGGAATTCCAAGTGATGATCCCTACGCGCTCAATCAGGCCGGTAAAAACAGGTAATTATTGGATAAGGTTTTTTGGGAAAGGCCCCTTTGATTGCTCTGATATAACTGATGTTAAAACTCCTACGGGATATCAGAAAGTCTCGACGCCTGAAACAACCGCTTGGGATTTGGTTCGATATTCCAGTTCGGCGGCGGGGATGGACAACGTCATAACGGTTATCTCTGAACTATCGGAAAAACTGGACCCCAAAAAATTACTTGCGACCGTAAAGCGTCATAACGACATTCTCACGGCGCAACGCCTTGGATGGTTGCTGGAACGTGCCGGGGCTAAGAGACTTTGCGCTGGATTGGTTGATTTGATAGGGAAGAAAAATCCGCCTTTACGCCCCCTTCACCCAAAACTTCCGGTAGAAAAAGCGCGCGAAAATCAAAAATGGCATTTATTGGTGAACGCCAAGCTGGAACCTGAAGCATGATTCCTCAAAATTTCATCACGAATTGGAGGAATACCGCCCCTTGGTTCCTAGACTCCCAAGTGGAACAAGACCTCATTTTGAGCCGCGCTTTAGTCGAAATATTCCAGGATGGTACGGTTTCCAATAGTTTGGTTTTGAGAGGGGGAACGGCACTCCACAAGCTTTATGTGGACGAGCCTTTACGTTATTCAGAGGACATTGACCTTGTCCAACACACAGAAGGCCCCATTGGCCCCATCCTGGACGGGCTCCGTGCCCGCCTGGACCCTTTCCTGGGTAAACCCCGCCGGGAAAGAAATCCAGGAACCGTAACCCTTTTGTACCGCATGGAAACGGAATCTATGCCGGTGAAACCCCTTAAGCTTAAGGTGGAGATCAATAGTCGGGAGCATTTCGATGTATTTGGAGTCATTGAAAAGAAATTCGAGGTCAAATCACCTTGGTTTAGTGGGGAAGCCAACATCAAAACCTATACCCTGGAAGAACTCTTAGGGACCAAATTAAGGGCGTTATACCAACGCCGAAAAGGCCGTGATCTTTTTGACCAATGGGTAGGGCTGGAAAAGAAATCAACCCAACCGGCTAAGATTGTTGAAGCCTTTAAACATTACATGAAAGAGGGGAAGACGGAAGTAACTCAAAAAGAATTTAAGAGAAATCTCGAAGAGAAGATGGACATGGATTTATTTCATGGCGACCTGAAAGGCTTGTTAAAACCAACCGTCGAATATGATCCTGTAAAAGCTTCAAAAATCGTTTCTGACCGGCTCCTGGATTTGCTTTAAACATCCCTTTAATAACAGAAAATTCCAAGTTATTAATTTGCCAAACCTGGTCCCTGCGGTGTTCACCCGGAACGCTGGCCTTCATGGACACGTTTGAATTTTTCTAATACAGTTAAACTATGGCGTTCACGGAAAATGTCTTTTCAATAAAATAATAACTAAACTTATCGTTAAAAGTGTCTTTAATAAGAACCCTCAAATTCTTTTCGTCTAAAATTATTTCATCGATGCCATTATCGTTCCCTGTGAAAATATCAAAAGTGTTTTTAGTCACATTATTTATATTCAATTTTTCTTTGCGTAAAACCTTACGGTTTGTTTTATCTTCGGGATTCCCCACATAAAAAAACATTCCACCCGTTCCCATGCCGTTAATAAGATGGCTAGGTTGATTAACGAGCAAAAAACAAGCGTTCCCTTTCTTATCCAAATGCTCATAAATTTTCATTTTGTTTTTTATCGCACCATCGAAGTTATAGATTTCATTGTTTTTAATGAGCCACTCTAAAATTTCATCTTTAGTATTATCGCGTTGGTCATCTAGCGGATTAATTTTTACATAAGAAGCAACAGTTGAGTTTAGAGTGTATGTGCGATGCTCTGAAGCCATAATTTTTTTAAATAGGTCAGACACTCCTTGAATGTCTGACCATTCTTGGAATTTTATTTGTTTATTCACAGTCGCAAAAAGTAAATCCCAAGAATCATTTGGCCCTTTACTGGAAATCTGCCCTGGTTTGGGGCCATAAAAACAGCTAACTATTTGCCCGAAACCCGTCAACGAATCTTCGATAACTAAATTACAATCTTCGCCTGGTTTTTTGTGTTTCTTCGAAAACGCTGAATCGCTATAAACTTCTATTTTTCTATTCTTTAAATTTCCTAAATCCAATCCCAAACCATAAAAGGCACCGTGTCCGTAGACTGTTTTAATAACTAATCCAACTTGATCTAGTTCTTGCGAGAATAAGCTTCCGCCATTTATAAATAAATAAAACATTAGTACTAAATTTATTTTTACTTTCACTGATTCCTCTTTGCTTTTAAAATTTTAATGGCTGTATCAGTTTATAAATTCCCACCAGTTTTCGGGTATTTTTACAGTTTTGTATGTGTGAAGAATATGTCCCGTGAAGGTATCCACCACATAGGACCAATCCTGATACTGTGGGGATGGACCCCATTTATGGATGCATCCAATATGAATGAGTACTCTGTTGTCATCAGGTGAAAAAGCCTGTCCGTCGGATGATGTTTCACAACCCTTGGCATGGGCCATTTGGTTGTAATCTCGGTTGGTTTCCAAATCCATCGGCCATTCTTTCCCGCCCTTCAAAACATGCATTAAAAGGTTTCGGCAATCCGAGCAAGGTCCATTGTTAATGAGTATTAAATCGCCCTTATGGTCCAGGATGGGTAGGATGCTTCGTCCATGGCGAAAATAAAGAAGAGGCTTGGCATCCCCCGGTCTTTGGATAAATTCGAACCTGCCTTTTTCCCCGCTTTTTTCATCTGTGGACAGGGTCAAAAAAAGACAGTTTTGGCGATTATCAAGGTTTATTCCGATCAAGTTGAGTTCTTGGGGGATCAGATCGTCGATGGAAAAAGGTTCACCCTTGGTCAACCAAAAATGCCAGGGCCGGATCATGGCGCTGATATAAAAATTCGGGCTTTTTTGAAAAACCCCTTCCATCTTTTTTTGGCCATTGTCATACCATTCAGTCCATAAACCGGTTTCGTTTCCTTTGTCGAAGGAACCTTCGCTTTCCAATTGCCCGTTGCCGTACCAGGACTTCCAAACGCCGGTTTGCTTCCCATCCTCATATTGTCCTTTTTGCATTTTGTTACCCTTGCCATCCAAGGAAGCAAAGAGGCCGGATAATAGGTCGTTCTCGTAATTCTCAAGTTTATAGGGATGGCCATCCTGGTAATATTCGGTCCATTTCCCCATTTTCATTCCAGCGTGGAAGTTGCCCTTTTCTCGAATGGTTTTCCCATCGGGGTAGTAAAAGATCCACATGCCCTCTTTTAGGCCGGAAATGGTTTTCCCCTCCCATTCCTTCCGGTTTGTCCCCTTCCAGTTTTGGACGGAAAATCCGTTTTCCACCCCTTCGTTGCCATTCGCCCAAAGGGAGGTAATGGAACATGAACCGAGAACCATAAACATCAGGAGATATTTCATCATGGGGTTTTCCTTATTGTCTGAAGGCAATAAATTTCTTTGCGTTTCTTTTGTCCAATATGGGTACTTTGTTTTCCATTAATAAGCCCGATTTTACCCCTGAATGGTACGGGGAGTGTCTTTTGATAGACACGCAAAGACACCGGAATGACACGGGGGCACCACCCTTTCGCAATAAGTCGCAGGGGTGTGTCTTTGAAAATCAAAGGGTTGTGTCTTAAAGAGTCGCAGGCCTTTTGTGTCTTATACGTGTCTTTGAGTGTCATTGAAATCACTTTTTTGTCCTCACATGCCGTCAAAATTCATCACCTAAAAAAAAGACCCCGCTCTCCAAAAATCGGAGGGCGGGGTCTTTGTGCTTCGCTGGAAACAGTTATTTTTTTGTTATCTGAGGCCGTTTTTCGAGGGTTCGCCAATCTCTGCTTAGAAAAAAACCAGACCCCTCGTTGAGAGAAGTCTGGTTCGATAATGGCTCCCCGGGTTGGACTCGAACCAACAGCCCTGCGATTAACAGTCGCATGCTCCACCATTGAGCTACCGGGGAATTTCCCGAAAACACGGGTTTTTTTAAAATTTGTTTGAGGCTAAAAAAGCCCGAAAACATGGGTTTTCGGGGGAGGGATAGTCTAATGAGCCATCCCCAAAAGTCAAGTTTACCCTAAAAGCCCATTTTCATAAATCTTGGATTTAAGGGCGGTGTCGGAGGGAAAATTTCCGAGATCAACCCGTTGTGCCGTTTCCCCAGGGGTTCCAATCCATGCCCTCGGGCAGGTTAGGCTTCGTCCCTTTTCGGTAGGCCTCGATCATCAAGTCCTCGAAGGTGTCTTCCTCCGCTTTCTGGGTCTTTCCGGCTTGTTCCATCCATTCGAACTGGCGGCGCCAGGTCTCGGCCAGGGGCACGGTGGTCTTGAATCCGAGGTCGCGATTTGCTTTGGCGTTGTCGAAGACAGAAGGATATTGGTAGATGTATTTAACACCCACTGCGCGGTGGGGTGTATGGGAGTAAAGCCAGTCGGTCGGGATGTGCACGGGATTGAAGGTTCCCCCGACCGCCTGGGCCATGGCCTGGTAGACCCCGTCCCAGGTGGTGTGTTCATCGCTTGTCGCGTGATAGGCCTGGCCGTAGGCCTTAGGGTTCAAGAGGGAATTCACGAAGGCCCGGCCCACATCGGAAACATGCGCCACCGCCCAGGCGGCACGGCCGTCGTCCATGACGATGACGGGCAGTCCTTTCCGGAGGCGGTTGGGGAGGCTGTTGTCGAACAGTAACCCGGGGTACTCGGCGCCTTCGCCGGTGGTATAGGAGGGACGAATAACGGTGGTGTGGAGGCCGTTCTTCCCGTTGGCCGAGAGAAGGATCTGCTCAATCCTGGATTTGTTCTTCCCGTACTCTCCCACGGGCCGGTGGGGTTCATCGTCGGTGGCGGGCAGTTGGGTCATGGGACCTCCGTAAACGCAGACGGTAGAGCAAACGACGATCTGTTTCACTTTTCCGGTGAAGGCCCTCAATACCGATTCGGCGTTCTCGGGCGCGAAAGCCACCATGTCGATGACGACGTCAAAGGACGCATCCCGCATTTGGGCCTCGAAGGCCGGGTAGTCCCATCGGTTGCCCTTGATCTCCTTGACGGTTTTGGGGATTCGCCAGGGGGTGATGCCCCGGTTATAGATGGTTACGTCGTCTCCCCGCTCAACAAGTTGGTGGACGATGGCCGTGGAAATAAGGCCGGTGCCGCCGAGGATTAGGATTTTCATGGGAACTCCCGTTTAGGAATGATCAGGCGGGGCTATTTTAAAGGCAAAACCGATTCGCCTGAAGCACAACCCGAGGGGGATCGGGTGGAAGCGATTTTATTCAACAAAAAATGAATTATCGAACGAGTGAAGGGAAGAGGGTTCTTAATAGGTAGTATTCATTGTAGGGTTTTTCGTCTCGTAGTACGACTCCCGGATTCGCGGCTAAAAGCTTTAGAGGGTCCACTTCCTTTTTCCATTGTTCGTGGAAAAGACCCAGGGGAACCGCCGCGGCAGGAATGAGTTCAAGTAAGTCGGACTTGGCGCTGGAGGGTATTCGAGATAGAAGTTCCTGGTCCGTCGGCAGCGGAAGGGGTGAGTCGGAAGCGATAAAATGGTAACCCCATCCCTCGATGGACAGATAAGCCCGAACGTAAGGAAAGGAATCCAGGATAGAGTGTGTGACCGCGGCGAGCGTTCGGGGGTCATCATACGGGAACCATTGCTGTAGTATCCCGCGCGGTTGGAGATGCGATTTGGCCAATTGATAAAATTCCACCGAGTAAAGAAGGCTTGACCCCGCCGCCTCCACGGGAGGGGGTGGATCAATCGTGATAACGTCAAATTTTTGTTGGGTCCGCTCGAGAAAACGGCGCCCGTCATCCGCGATCCTGCGGCCCCGGGGATTGGGAAATTGACTTTCCTCGCCTGGATAGAAAAAGGAAAAGGCGTGGAATACGCCGGGGTTCAGGTCCACGGCGGTGGTGTCGAGGCCCCAGCTTAAAAGCGAACGGTAAGTGGTCCCCATTCCAAAACAAATATCCAGCGCGGTTTGGGGAGGGTGGGGGAGAAAGGCGAGGGGAAGATGGGCCATCATTTTCGGCAGGGGCGTTAGGCCTGTCATGCTGATCCCGTTTACGAAGAGCCGCTCGTAATTTCCGTTCGCTCCCGCCACAACGGTGGCGGCATAGTCGCGGAAGGTCTTGGTTTTCGGGAAATACAGGCTCAAGCGTTCCTCGTAACTGACGGTCCCGAACCACCCCAGGGCGGAGAGGGCCAGGGTGATGGATAACGCGGCGACGGTCCAGGGGGAGTTTTTTTCCGATTTCGGGGCGGGGAAAAAAAGCATCAGGGAGAGAAAGAGCAAAGCCAGCAGGATCATCCCGGTCTTGGACCCCATGCCGGGAAGGACGAGGTAGGAAGCGGCCAAGGGTCCCAGGATGCATCCCAGGATATTGACGGCATAAGCCCCGCCCGCTTTTTGGGGGTCGCCATTCGAATAATGATCGGTCAATTTGGGAGTTAGATATCCCAGCAGAAACGACAGGGGGACCAGGCTTACCAAGACCCCGGCCGCGGAGGATTGAATCCGTTGGTCGTTGAAAACAACCGGAATCAATGAGGCTATCGGAAGATAAGCCAGGAGTTGGGTGAAGGAAAGGTCTTTGCCGAGGCGCAAGTCCCTTCGATAAAAAGCCGTTCCGATGACGGTGCCCAGAAGGTATGTGAATAAGAGGCTGGCGAATGAATAAACCTGGGTCCGTAAAATGACGGTGAATGCCCGGGTCCAGATCACTTCAAGCGCCATGGCGGCGAAACCGGTCGTGAAGAGAATCAAGAGCATCCAGTTTCCTTTCGTGTGGTTTTCAAGCTGCGGAATCGGGTCTTCGGGGATGGGGGAGGCGGAAACGGAATAAGCCGGTCCCTGGTTTGGTTGATAGGCCAGCCCCATCGCGGTCAAACCTACCGCGAAATTCAAACAGGAGGTCAGCCCGAGGGTTCCTTTGAAACCGAATAATTCGATGAGCGCGACGGACACGACCGCTACCCCCGTGAGGGCGCCCGAGGTATTGGCGATATAGAGGAAACTGAAGCTGTTTTTTGAAAAATCATTATTCCGTCTCAAATGAGCCATCATGAGGGGAAGAGTGGCACCCATGCAAAAACACCAAGCCAGGAGCGAGAGGGTGATGACGGCGGAGGAAAAAAACAAATAGGAAGCTGAGTCGGCCTCTCCCAAGGAAAGGAGGAGGCCCCGGCCCCATTGAAAGCTGACAGGGACGCAAAAAGCCCCGATGCCAATGAGAATTTCGCACAAACCATAGGCGAACAGGGTTCCCTGGGGGAATCGATCCCCCAGGAACGAGCCCAGCTTTCCCCCGGCCCAGGAACCCAGGGCCAGCCCCGCCATGAAGACGGATAGAACGACGGATAAAACAGGGGTGGTAATGCCGAAAGCGGCGTAAGCCAACCGCAGCCAGATGGTTTGGTAAATCAACGCGCAAAACCCCGAGACGAAGAAGAAAACCGCCACCCAGGGAATGAGCAAATGTTTGGATTTCAAACCGTCCGCCTTTTCGGCTTTACTCAAAGCGAGCGTGCAAGTTTAACAAAAACATCGGGGAAATCCGAAAGGGATTCAGTTCCACCCCAAGTATTTTCGGATGACCGGCACCAATAGATCCGCCAAGTGCCGATGCGCCACCGCGAGTGGATGGTAATCGCACCCGAGTTCCGAAAGGGGAACGCTGGCGTAGCCAACGAACAACACTTTCTTGTCGCCCCAGCGGTTCGCGCTATCCACGGTTTCCCGGACGAGGGGACTGAAGTAGGGCCAGCCCGTGGTGGTAAAGCAGAAGATCCAAGCCTGGGGATAAGCGGCGCGGACCTGCTGAAGGAGTTGCCGGTACCGGTCCATGAAGAATTGTGGATCGGCGCGGGGCGGGGAAGAGAAGTCGTTCAAGCCCAAATGGATCACAACCGCGTCCGGAATCCATCGGTGAAAATCCCACGGGCAATCGGTCGATTCCACCAGGGTGCGGGCCCAGAGGGCATCGAAAGGTTCTTTTGAAGCCGTTGACGGATCACCGTAATTGCGGACGACACCCCGACCGGAAAAGGCGGTCAGGTGGGCTTCGGCGTTCAGCTCCCGCGCGGCCTGCGCGCCAAAAGCCAGGTCGGCGTTCTCGAAAGGCCGCAGGTCCTTGCAGTGAAGGGTGGTCGCTTCGTCCCCATAGCCGCAAATCCAGGAATCCCCGAGGAACTCGATCCGGCGCGTTGGCGCGCTCGGAGGCGTCCGGGCTTCACCCCGGGGTCCCAAGATCATTCCCTTAAATAAAACCGGCCCGAACAGACCCTCCGTTCGTTTGATGATCTCCAACCGGTGCCATCCCGGCGAAAGATTCCGGACCCAATAGGGGGCGAGGGCTGGACCGCAGACCCAGGTGGTCACCGGTTTCCCATCCACCTTGACCCAAAGGTTGTTTCGAGCACCGTCGAGAAGAAAACCAACTTCGGTTTCCTTGATATCCACTTGGAAGGAAACTCCCGGCCAGTCGAAGATCGCGCCTCGGGTTTTATTCTCGATCACCCGGCCGGTGTATTGGATGAGGGGCGAATCGGGGGGGATGATCCCGCTGGCAAAGAGGGTCGGGGGAAGCAAGGCCAAGCAACCGGCCCATCCCATAAAGACCAGGCGGAGAGGTTTCATGTTCCTCCTAGTAGTTTACGGTGCCCTTTCTGGGTTTTGAGGAAAATAGACTTGCGCCATTTTTCGATAAGTCGTTCAAGGAATATGGTACTGGATCGACATCCTATAATTCCCTTCGCCCTTCCAGGGCTTTGAGGAGAGTCGATTCGTCCGCGTATTCCACGTCGCCCCCCGAGGGCAGGCCGCGGGCGAGGCGGGTGACCTTGACGCCGGACTGCTTCAAGAGGTGCTGGATATAAAGCCCGGTGGAATCCCCTTCCACCGTGGGATCGGTGGCGACGATGATCTCCTTGAAATCGCCCTTGGTTTTCACCCTTTCCACCAGGGAATTCAAATTCAAATCTCCCGGGCCCCGGCCTTCCAGGGGCGATAGATTCCCGCCCAAAACATGGTAGAGTCCGCGAAACTCATGAGTACGTTCGAACGCAATGACGTCACTGGGGTCCTCTACCACCAGGATCACCTGACGGTCCCTTCCGGTGGAAAGGCAAATCCTGCACAGGGTTTCCTCGGTCAAGTTATGGCAATCCTGGCAGGGATGAAGCTTGGTGCGGGCCTCGACCAGGCCGTGGGCCAGGAGCTTGGAATTCTCCATGGGTTGTTTTAAGAGGTGAAAAGCCAGGCGTTGGGCGGAACGCGGCCCGACCCCGGGAAGTTTTTCCAATTCGTGCAGCAATTTTTCGAGGGAAGGAGGATAGTCCGGCATGGCACCCGCAGTCTATCGGTAATGAGATGTGGGGATTATAGGGCGTTTAACCCGGGAAAAAACCGCCCGGAAAAGGAAAAAATAAAAACCCTTCCTTTCATTAAAGAAGGCCGGGAATGCCCAGGCCGCCGGTCATGCGGTTGACTTCTTCTTTCACCTTATTGTTCACTTCCTGGCCGGCGTTGTTGATGGCGGTCTTCACAAGGTTCTCAATCTGTTCCTGGTTTCCCGAGGCGATCAGTTTGGAACTGATCGTGATGCTTTGAACCTCATGCTTTCCGTTCACGATGACGTTCACCGCGTTGCCCCCCGCAGAACCCTCGAACTCCTGAGTTTCCATCTCTTTCTGGAACGTGGCCATCTTTTCCTTCATCAGTTGGGCTTGGCGGAAAAGGCTGAGCATGTCAGGCATGGGACTCTCCATCAACTTGGGATGCAACCTTTATAAAGCCTTTCAGGTCAATAATTAACCCGAAAAATGATTACTTGTTTTGCGGATTGTTCCGTTTGATTTCGACAATTTTCCCGCCGAACATTTTCAGGGCGGCGGCAACGATGGGTTCCTCTTTTTCAAGTTCTTTGGTGTCGATTTTAGGGACGGAGAGGGGTTTGGGCGCGCGGGGCCCGTTGGGTTTGGCGGTGTCCACCGGGGCGGGACCCGCGAGAACCGGAACGAGATGGATGGGCCTCCCCGTTTCTTCCTCCAAGATTTTTTCAACGATGATCTTGTTTTCCGTTTTGGCCATCTGTTCCTGATGGAAAGGGCCGAGACAGGCGAGTACCAGGGTGTCCTCATCCATCTTTTTGGGATGGGTATCGCGCAAAATGGCTTCCAGTGCCTTTTTCTGGCCAGCGACCTTTTCCAGGATCTCCCGCCAGCGGCCCTTGATCTTCGAGAATTCGGGGCTGGAACCGCTCTCGGGGGCGTCCTCGATCTCGCTTACCGCCAGGGTGGGTTCGCCCTCGGAAGCTTGGTCGGATAGGGGCACGGGTGCTTCGTAAGGAAGGATCGACACGGCGGAGGAACCGGAGGGTATGGGATTGGTGGCGCGCGTCGAAGAAGTAGAAAGCTTGAGGCTGCCCTTATCCCCCTGCCTCAGTAAATCGCCCAACGAAACCAGAGAACCCATCCTGCAAAGTTCCAGGACCACGGTTTCGATCACGATCATGGGGTTTCCCGATTTTCGAACGTGCCATTCCTGCTCGATCAGCAGGCGCAGGGAGGATAGGATCTGGGCCTCGTCCATTCCCGCCGCCAAATCCACCAGGCGTTGGACCTCCTCGGCGGAAAGTGGGATAAGACTCGCGGCGGCGGAGGGGTGGGCCTTGGCGACCGCCAGGTGACGGAAGGTTTCCAAAAGGCCGAAATAGAAATATTCAAGGTCTTTCCCGCTGTCGAGGACGGAGCGCACCAGGGCCAATCCCGCGGGGGCATTTTGGTCCAGGGCGGCTTGCGCCAGGTTGAGGAACACCTCCACCTCAATGGTGCCCAACACCATCCGAATGTCTTCCAGCGTGACTTTCTTGCCCGAGAAAGCGACGATCTGGTCCAGGGTTCGCTGTCCGTCCCGCATGGAACCGTTCGCGGCCCGCGCGACCTGGTAAAGGGACTTGTCGTCGATCTCGATCTTCTCGGCTTCGCTGATGTGGCGCAGTTGGCGCACCAGGGTGTCCATCCCCATGGAGCGGAACTCGAAACGCTGGCAGCGCGACTGGACGGTGGGGGGGAATTGGTGAATCTCGGTGGAAGCCAGGATGAAGATGACATGGGCGGGTGGCTCTTCCAGGGTTTTCAAAAAGGCGTCGAAACCCTGTTTCGTGATCCGGTGGGCCTCGTCGAAAATGTACACCTTGTAACGGGCTTTGGCGGGATAGGTTCCCACCTGCTCCTGCAGGTTGCGAATGTCTTCCACGCGGTTAAAGGAAGCCGCGTCGATTTCGATCACGTCCATGGCCGACCCCGCATTCACCTCCTCGCAGAGGTCGCAGGTGTTGCAGGGTTCCGCGTCCTTGGGGTTTCGGCAGTTCAGCGCCTTGGCGAAGATGCGGGCGGTAGTTGTTTTGCCCACGCCCCTGGGCCCGGCGAAAATATAGGCGTGGGCGATCCGGTTGGCCTTGATGGCGTTTTGAAGGGTGCGGGTGACTTGCTCCTGGCCCACCATGTCCGCGAAGGTCTGGGGGCGCCACTTAAGAGCCATGACTTGAGGCATCCACAACTCCAATTCGCGGTTTGCAGTTCGCCGTTCGCAGCGGACGATTGTCTTAAATGCTTAACGGCCGGCTGCGAACCGTCAACTGTCAGTTGATTTTGGCCCACCCCGTCGTGGAAGCCAGGTGACCCACAACACCCGGGCTCTGACCTTACCGTTGCTTCCTTCCGGACCTAGCGGAGTTAGGGCCCGCCCGCCGTATGGGACCCGACTTCCACGCTGAGGTGGGGTCAACATCTTAATCGAAAGGTTGGAGCTTTTTCCATGATGGAGGTGATGCCTGAGTTAAGAAAAAGAAATGAATGATCAAAAAATGGCGGAGAGAAAGGGATTAGAACCCGCGCAAAGCGCTCACAGGGGAAAATACCCCTGTGTACCCCATTCTAACGACCGGGGAAACGTTATTTCCCCGCACCCCTTCCAGTGTTCAAATCCTAGTATTAATTTTTGCTTCGCAAAATATGGCGGAGAGAAAGGGATTCGAACCCTTGAGACCCTTTTGGAGCCTACACGCTTTCCAGGCGTGCGCCTTCGACCGCTCGGCCATCTCTCCGTAAACAAAAAAAGGGCTGAGGGTACCCTCACCCAAAGGAAATCCTTAAAAAAATTGATGCCTCGATAGGTTTTTAAAGTTTAACAATGTCACCATCGGGACGTGCCAATTTCTTTTAAATATTGGAACCTGTCGTGTTCCAATTCGAAAGAAAAATTGGTGGAGATGAGCGGGATCGAACCGCCGACCTTCTCGTTGCGAACGAGACGCTCTCCCAACTGAGCTACATCCCCACTTTCGTCACTTTTGGGCCCGCAAAGTCCTGAAGAAGTCCTTGAGGACCCGCGAACATTCTTCATTTAATATACCATCCGAGATTTGAACCCGGTGGTTCAATTTCCCATTGTCCATCACCTGGGCCGTACTGACCACCGCCCCCGCCTTGGGGTCGGCCGCGCCGAACACCAGCCTCCGGATTCTTGAAAGAACAATGGCCCCCGCGCACATCGTACAGGGCTCCAATGTTACGTATAAATCGCAGCCAGCCAACCGCCAGTTTTTCAACTTTCTTGAGGCCTTAGCCATTGCTCCCAATTCCGCGTGGGTCAAGACACTTTTGCGTTTCTCGGTCAGGTTATGTCCCCGGCCGATGATTTTACCCTCATATACAACAATTGCCCCCACGGGCACCTCTCCCTTTTGGGCGGCTTTGTCCGCTTCTTTCAGGGCTTCCCGCATGAAGGACTCGTCGGAGGGGAGCAGTAGACACCTCGAATGAATCAAAGAAAAGTTTGGTGCGCGCCTATTTTCAATGGAGCGTCTTTAAAATGAACTGGTTGCCACGCCAATCCCATATCCATTTGCACCAGAATAAAATTTGATGCCCTTTGATATGAAAGTGGTGCGCCTGGAGGGACTCGAACCCCCAACCTACTGATCCGTAGTCAGTTGCTCTATCCATTGAGCCACAGGCGCATCGGTTTCTTGCCCGGAAGGCCGGGAAAGGACGAGTATATTACCCAAAACGGCTTTTTACCCGCAAGTTAAAAGGGTTTTCAAGAAGGGGAGCTATTTGTTCCAATAACCGGCCAACAAAAGGACACCCACCGAGAAAAAGGCCAGGGCAGCGACTTTGTGGAGATAATTCGGATTTAAAAGCTTACGGGCTCGATATCCAATCCAGATCATAAATGCGGAGCAGGCCCAAAGAGCCAGGGTGGAGGCGAGGAAGATCGTCCAAGTATCGCGCCATTTGGCGATCAAGGTTACGGTGGCGAGTTGTGTCAGATCCCCCCACTCCGCGACAAAGATCACTAAAAAGGAGGCGGACACGGTTTTCCAGAATGTCTCTTGGTGGGCATACCTGGGATTTTCATGGATTTCATCGTGGTGCCGCCAAACCACGTAGGCGAAGATCAAAAAGAGTATTCCGGCGCAGGTGTGAACCATGGCGGCTGGCAAGAGGCCGATCATCCCGCCGAAGAATACCGCAACCAGGTTTTGAACGACATAGGCGCCCGCCACCCCCACAAAAACCCCAAAAGGTTTTTGGCGGCTGGCCAGGAGGATAGTGGCCAGTGCGGTTTTATCCGGCAGTTCGGCGATAAATATAAGGCCGAAAGTGGAGGCGAAAAGGGCAAAGTTGATGGTGATATGGGTTAAAAATGGGAAATTCATCCGCACAGCTTAATGGCAGCTAATAGTGGACGCAACAGGAAGTGGAGTTCCCAAAAGGGAATCACCATGGACCGGAATATTGGCAGGTTATAAACCGGTCATATAACTTTTAACACGAAGATGCGAAGATCCCAAGAAAAGCAAAGTTTTATTATGCCCACTTTTTAAAGACAAAGAAGACGGCCACCACCATGAAAGCGAACCCCACCAGGTAGTTCCACTTCAGGCTCTCCTTCAAGTAGAAGACCGAGAACCCGCAAAAGACGACCAGGGTGATGACTTCCTGGATCGTCTTGAGTTGGGCGGTGGTGAACTCATAGCTCCCAATGCGGTTGGCCGGCACCTGCAGGCAGTATTCGAAAAAGGCGATACCCCAGGACGCCAGGATGGCGATCCAAAGGGGAGAGGTCCGGAACTTCAAGTGGCCGTACCAGGCGAAGGTCATGAAGATGTTGGAAAACAACAGTAAAATCACAGTGTGCATGGCGGTTCTCCTTAAGAATATAGCCAATTGAAAATAATCTTTTGCCTGACGGATCGCAACCATCATCCGGCTCCTGGTCGGATGGCTCCTTGAAGGCGTCCTTAAAACGGCCTAAACTGTCGCTCCTTCAATAACAAACAAGGAAAAAACCATGCCCCGGCCATTATTTTTGGATGCCCTCAAAGAAAAGGTCCTCATCTTCGACGGGGCCATGGGTACCAATCTTCAGGTCTACAACCTCACAAAAGAGGATTTCGGCGGAAAAGAAGGCCTGAACGATTACCTGGTGATTACCAAACCCCAAGTGGTCCGGGAAGTTCATGAGGGCTTTTTGAAGGTGGGGGTCGATTGCCTTGAAACGAACACCTTTGGGTCCAACCGCCTGAAACTGGCCGAGTATGGCCTGGCGGATCGGATCGTGGAGATCAACACCGCCGCCGTGAAACTGGCTCGTGAATTGGCGGACAAGTATTCCACCCCGGACCAGCCCCGCTTTGTCGTGGGCTCCCTTGGTCCCACGGGCATGCTTCCCGCTTCGGAAGACCCGGATTTGGGCAAGATTAGCGTTGATGAGTTGGAAGCCATCTACTACGAGCAGGCCTGCATCATGATCGACGCGGGGGTAGACGCCCTTTTGGTCGAGACCAGCCAGGATATCCTCGAAATGCGCGCGGCGGTTTTTGGATGCCACCGGGCCCGTACAGAAAAGACATCCCCCGTCGGGTTGATGGCCCAGACCACCTTGGATACCACGGGCCGGATGCTCTTGGGCACCGACATCGGTTCGGTCCTTTCCACCTTCTCCCGCCTTCCTATAGACGTCATCGGCATGAACTGTTCCACCGGTCCCAAGGAAATGAAGGATTCGGTGCGGTACCTTTCCCAATATTCCGAGATACCCATTTCAACCATCCCCAACGCGGGTCTTCCCGAAAACCGCGGCGGCCAGGCGGTTTACCCCCTCAAGCCCGAGGCTTTGGCCGCGGCCTTGAAGGAATTCGTTGAGGAATATCGGGGTCAACGTGGTGGGGGGCTGCTGCGGCACCAGTCACGAACACCTGCGCCAGGTGGTGGCGACCCTCGGCAAACAAAAACCCCGCAAGCGGGAGATCACCCACGCCTGCAACGCTTCTTCCATGATCAAGTCCGTTTCCCTGGACCAGGACCCCAAGCCCCTTATCGTGGGCGAACGGGTGAACGCGCAAGGATCGCGCAAGATCAAGCAACTGCTCCTTGCGGACGATTATGAGGGCATGGTGGCGGTGGGTCGGGGTCAGGCCGAAGGTGGGGCGCATGTGCTGGATGTTTGCGTGGCAGTGACCGAGAGGATCGACGAGAAGGACCAGATGATGAAGGTGGTCAAGAAGCTGGCCCTGGGGGTCGATACCCCGCTGATGATCGATTCCACCGAATCGGAAGTCATCGAAGCGGCGTTGAAGATATATCCGGGCCGGGCCCTGATCAATTCCATCAACCTGGAAGGCGACGGCTCGCGCATCAAAAAGCTCTGCCCCCTGGCCAAGAAATACGGTTCCGCCCTGGTGGCCATGACCATCGACGACCTCTATTACGACAAGTCCAAGCCGCAGGAAAAGGGTATGGCGAAAACAGCGGCCCGCAAGCTGGAAGTGGCCAAGAAGATCGCTGAAATCTGCCAAAACGAATACGGCATACCCGCCGAGGACCTGGTCTTTGACGCGCTCACTTTCACCCTCGCGACCGGCGAGGAAGAATTCAGGAATTCGGCGGTCGAAACGATGGAAGGAATCCGGGCCATCAAGCGGGAAATTCCGGGGGTGCGCACCATCCTGGGCCTCTCCAACGTTTCCTTCGGCTTGAGCAAGCCCGCCCGTGAGGTCTTGAACTCCGTGTTCCTTTACCACTGCGTGCAGGCGGGGCTGGATATGGCCATCCTGAACCCGGCGGACATCAAGCCCTACTCCTCCATCGCCGAGGAAGAACGAAAGATGGCGGATGACCTGGTATTCAACCGGGATCCCCAGGCTTTGGCCAAGTTCATCCAGCATTTCGCGGGCAAGGCCCCCTTGGAATCACAGGGCCCCGCCGATCCCACCGAAGGCATGAGCCCCGCCCGGAAGGTGCATTGGAAGATCGTCAACCGCAAGGGAGACAAGATCGAGGAAAACCTGGCTGAGGTGATGAAGGAAAAAACCGCGGTCGAAACGCTGAACACCGTGCTTTTGCCCGCCATGAAGGAAGTGGGGGACAAGTTCGGCGCAGGGGAATTGATTTTGCCCTTCGTGCTTCAGTCCGCCGAGGTCATGAAGAGGGCCGTGGCTTATGTGGAGCAATTCCTGGATAAATCGACCGCCACCACGAAGGGTACCGTGGTTTTGGCGACCGTCTATGGCGACGTGCACGACATTGGAAAAAACCTGGTAAGAACCATCCTATCCAACAACGGATATACCGTGCACGACCTGGGAAAGCAGGTTCCCGTTTCAACCATTATCGCCAAGGCACAGGAAGTGAAGGCGGACGCCATCGGCTTGTCGGCCCTTCTGGTCGTCACTTCCAAACAGATGCCCATATGCGTGCAGGAACTTGAGAAGATGGGGGCCTCATTTCCGGTGGTGGTCGGCGGGGCCGCCATCAACCGCCGCTACGGATATCGCATCAGCTTCGTGGATGAGAAACTCTATGAGCCGGGAGTCTACTACGCCAAGGACGCCTTCGAGGGGCTGGATATCCTGAACGCCTTGTCGGATTTGGCCAGTCGGGAAACATTCCGCAACCGTGTTAAGGAAGAGGCCCTGAAATCGAAGGCTGCGGGCTTCGCCGAAATGAAGGTGATAGAGGGAGAGGCGACACCGGAAGAGTTCCCCCCGACGGTGAAGCCGGCTCTTTCAATCCCGAAGAACCCCTTCACGGGAACCTCCATCATCAACAAGGTGCCCTTAAGGGAAGTCTGGCCCTATTTGGACCTGACCCAGCTCTACAAGCTTAATTGGGGCGTGAAGGGCAAGGATTCGGAAGAATATAAGAAGCTCATCAAGGACCAGTTCGAGCCCATGCGCCTCAAGATGCAGGATGAGATTTTGGTCAAGAATTGGTTCGAGCCCAAGCTGGTTTACGGATTCTTTTTGGCCAATTCCGAGGGGAATGACCTCGTTATATATGATGGAAAGGACCCGAAAAAGGAGCTGGAACGGTTCAAGTTTCCCCGCCAAAGGGTGGGAAGACATTTATGCCTTTCCGATTATTTCAAATCCGCTTCATCGGGCGAAAAAGACGTGGTGGCGTTCCAAGTCGTCACCATCGGCAACAAGGCCACCGAAATCATCGAACAATTAAACAAAGACGGGAAATACACCGACAGCTATTATCTGCATGGCCTGGCGGTCCAGACCGCGGAAGCCATGGCCGAATGGATTCACAGGCGTATCCGAAAAGAGTGGGACCTGCCGATTGGCCAGGGGAAGCGCTACTCGCCGGGTTACCCCGCCTGCCCCGAGCAATCGGACCAGGAAAAGTATTTCAGGTTGCTGGACGCCACCAAGGCCATCGGCATCACCCTGACGGAGGCCTTCATGATGGTGCCCGAGCAATCCACTAGCGCCATCGTGATCCACCATCCCGAGTGCGAGTATTTCGCGGTGAGGTAGCGCTAGACAAGAAAAGACGCCCGATCCAGGGGACCGGGCGTCTTTTCTTTTGACTAGAAAAGCGGTTTTTAAAAAATCGAAACGATCGACTTGAAGAGATCAATACCCTGCTTAACGCCGGGAGCCTTGGCGACGATGTTGATCACCGTCTTCACGGAAGACACCGTCGTCATAATGATGCCTTTCGCGGCCGTCCCCGCCGTGTCAATGATCTTGCCAGTGGTATATACCGCCCCTTCGACGTTGTTCAGGACGTCGGCCTCCACCTGGGCCGAGATCGAATCATCCCTCTTCTCGTTCTCCTGCTCCAGGCTTGCGCCCTTGAGGTTATTTTGCTTCCTCAGCATGGCGATTTTTTCCTCGTGCTGCTGCTTTATCGCGGCCGCCTGGGACATGAGGGATTTATACCGGGCTTCCCTTCCGGCGTTGACGGGGTGGAAGCAATAACTGAAAGTGTCCGCGTGATCCGCTTGGAAGGAAGCGAAGTTGTCCTCCAGAACGGTGCTGCGGCCGGTCCTGTTCCATTCCACGCCGTTGGTGGCGTTCGCGACCTCGTGAAAGAGAATGATTTGGCCCTTGGTGTCCCTCAAGGCCAGGGTGATGTCAAAATCCATGTCCTTGAACTTGTCCAGGACGGAGCCCGAGAAGATATAAGTTCCATCCCGCTTGAAGGTCAAACTCATTTCTCCCTTGACCGCGGCAAATTGGAAATGACGGGTAATGGAACCCGCCGCGGGCGGTTGCTTCACCAGGGGCCTCTCCTCGCCTGCCGGGGGCGGCTGGGTTACCTTGGGCCCCGCGTTATTGGCCGGCGGCGGCTGGACAACCTTGGGCCCCGCGTTGCCTACGGGCATCCCGCCCTGCGACGCGGATGACTTGTTCTCCTGGGGCGCGTTGCCTACTGGCATCTGGGCCTTCACCGGCTGAATCCACAGGGCTGAAACAGCCCCCGTTAACATCAAAACCCAAAACGTTTGTTTGAAATTAAACATAAATGCCTCTTTTAATTGATCGCTGGGGATTTTCAAGCGTCTTTCCCGAAAAGACCGCCGCAGTTTAAAACGAGATCCAATCGGCCTCCCCCGCCTATGGAAATCTTTCATATACAACAGTCTTATTCGCCCTTAGGCCTTCGCGCCAAGGCGAAGGACCGCCGTCCGACCAAAGCCGAATGGCGAG
Source organism: candidate division FCPU426 bacterium (assembly GCA_963771075.1). Classification (GTDB taxonomy): domain Bacteria; phylum Oederibacteriota; class Muellerivitia; order Muellerivitales; family Muellerivitaceae; genus CAVTWJ01. The sequence continues at coordinate 248,798 of CAVYSE010000011.1, forward strand.
ACATGTTAATCCGGGAATGGCTTTTAAAGAGTTCAACGGCGAACATTTAACAATCATTTATTCTTGGAAAGAGGTGACCTGCCCCCCAAAAACTAGTCCACCTGAATGGGTATAATACCTCGAAAGGCAGACTGAAAAAGGGGGCTTTATGCCCAGAAAGAAACACAGTGCCGAGCAGATTATTTCGATTCTTTGTCAAGCCGAGGTTGATTTTTTTTCAACGCAATTCACTTAAGGAGGAGAAAATGGTTGATCTTAATTCGATGATTCGTGATAACGAAAAAGAACGCGAGAGGCTCATCAAGCTCATGGCACGCCTCAAGGAAACGGAATTAAGAAAGCGGCTTCCCAACGGTTGGTCCGTTTCCGTGGCCTTGGCCCACCTGGCCTTTTGGGATTTTTACCAGGTCAACACGCTTCAACGCTGGATCATGGAAGGCCGCAAACCCGATTCGACGGATTCCCTGATCGTGAACGATTCCTTGAGTCTTCTCTCCGAGGCGATCCCATCCCCAACGGTTGTGAAATTCACCCAAGCGGCGGCGGAAATGGCGGACAAGCTGGTGGAAAAGTTGACCCAGGCCCAAGCGGATGAATTTCTGAAGGTGGGCTCGGAACGGTTGTTGCACCGCGCCCTGCACCGGCGGATGCACCTAGACAAGATCGAGCAAGCGCTCCAAGCGAAATAAAAGATTATTTCGTGGTGGGAAAGGCAGTGACCCTCAGTTTCGTCGAACCATAAGGCACTAGTGCCAGGTTCACGGGTGGATTCGTACTGGTGACCGGGCTTTGGGGCGGTGGAAGCAGGGCCCCATGATCGAAATTCCATTCGATACTTTTCCCCTGCACCATGACCCGCGACGGGGCGCCTTCCAAAGTAAAGGGATTACCGGTTAGGGCGGCTCCAACAAAGGTGAGGTATTGATCCGGGTGGTTCGGGTCCAAGATGAGCGCGTAGTTCCAATTGCTTTGGGGTAGAACCATATAGTCGTTCTTTTTCATTCCCGGCGGCTGCTGCTTGAAGGGCATGAATACCTTCCACTCCTCCTTGAGGCCCAAACTGTAGACCAGGGGCCCATGTTCAACACTCAGTGAGTCGTTGTATCCCTTGCGTACTTGAAAGTGCATGGGCAGGTGCAGGACAACCGTGTCATTCCCGCTCCAATGACGAGAAAGTTTGTTGAATGTTCCCGGGCCCAAGGTCCGCATATCCCCGCCCGGCAAATCCACCCGGGCCCCCTGGCACCAGGCGGGAACCCTTAAATAGAGTGGAAATTCCAACGGCTTTTCGGTGGTCACCTTAAAGGTCAAGGTCTCGCTGAAGGGATAGTCGGTGACCAGCTCGATATGGACGGGGATTCCCCCTATGTTGGCGGTCACTTGGCTGGGGGCGTAAGCGACTGCGGCCAAACCGTTGTCGGGTGTGGACATCCAAAGATGGGAGGTGAACTTGGGCCAGCCCTGGTGGAAATTGGCCAGGCAGCATCCGAACTGGGGTTCCAACCCGAATAGATTGGCGTCGCCCCGGTTGGTCGTATAAACGGGTTCCGGGTAGTAAACGCAGGCAACCTGGTTGGATTGCTCGTCATATTGGTGCCCCCAGAAATCATGCGTGATGGCGGCGGGCAGGGCGTTGAAGGCGACTTTTTCCAGGCGGTCGGCGAATTTCACCTCGCCCGTCATGGACACCAGGTTTTCCATGGAAAACATGGTTTCCACGATGGCGCATAGTTCCGTGCCCTGCGAGGGGCTCAATCCAGCCAGGCACTCGTCGCCGCTCATCAATCCGTTAGGCTCGCCGTGGTATCGGTCCAGGTTTTCGAGTTCATGGTCGGTCGACTTCTTAAAATAGCGTTCGCCCGTCAACCGATAGAGCAGGGCGGGAGTCTTGAGCCCCATGGCGTTGTTCACCACGTGCCCCAGCCAGTTCCAGCGGGGGGAACGGTCTTTTACCGGCAGGTTGTCGAAATGGCTGGCCCAGTTGTAACCCTTGCTGGCCACCTTGCGCTCGAAATCCAAAAGCCAGATTTCGCCGGTTTGGTCGAAAAGCCAATTGATGGTCAAGGCCAGGTCGCCCCATCGGAAGAAATTCCAGGCGTAAAGCTCCTGCCCATTCACCTGGCCGTTTTTATCCATTTGGGCGCTGATGGCTTGCATGTCCCTTTCCATGGCGGGAATGATCCGGGGGTCGCCCGTGGCTTCCGAATATTGGGCCAAGACCTTCAATATGACGAATTGAGGCCAGGGATCGCGGGGGGGAGGCGCCTCGCCATGGCTTCCGAAGGGGGGAGGGCTGTTTTCAGGTCCCAGCCAACCATCTTTCAGCTGGTGTTTGAGGATATAGTCGATCCAGCGGGCCGCTTTTTGTTTGAGCTTCTCATCGCCGGTCAGAAAGGCAAGGGGAACCATTCCATCCAACCAGTAGGGAGCCCTTTCCCAACCCTCGTATTTGCCGCCGATCCAACCGCTGCCTTTCACGTCAGGCCAAAACTCGTCCAGATGCCCGGTCAACCCGGAGGCCTGAAGCTTCAATTGGTCCAAGAGCCAGCCCTCGGGTTTGATGGTAGTTAATGGAAGGGGCCGGAATACCAGTGGATCTAGGGCGGTCATGTGGTACAAGGCCCTGTTTTCCTCGGCACGATGGAATAGGGCCCAAGCTAATATGCCGGAAACCACTAGGATCAATAAGATAAGAGGGAACATCAAGGATCTGGGTTTGGTGGGGGATGGGGGAATGGGCGATTGGGGAGCGGGGTTGGTTTCGGCCATGGATTCCTCTGTAGGGTTAGGTCTGTTATTTATAAACGATTATTTGTGTGTCTGGGGTATTTAAAAGAGCCATTTTTCACAGAAAACATGACCCTTTCATATTTGCCACAATAGAAATCCCCTAATTCGTTTAACCCCATTCGGATATATTTTTCTAGAAAAGCTAAAGCTGGCGGCAATAGAATTAAACGCTACCCTTTTTCAAATCCAACAAAGCGTTTATTCCCACCGCATTTGAAACCGGTTTAATAAAAGCGCTTTCGCTTGGATTATGGGGATTGAACAGACCGCCTGCAAGCGGTAAGGAAAATTAATGTTTGTTTTGGAAAAATTTTTTACCCACTTGATTGGAGTTGTTGTTTTTTTAATAGCCCTTTCCGTTCAGGCCAATGTTCCGGGTGGCGGCACGGGTACTGGCGGCAATGTCACCGTCACGACCAACGGCACGAACGTGACACTGGCCAACGGCATCGTCTCCTTCACCATCAATACGACCAACGGAAACGTCACAAATTTTACCTATAACGGGACGAACCTTTTGACGGGGGGAAATGGCGGCGGCTACTTTTACTTCGATGGGTCCGGCGGGCCCACATTGGCAAACCCCACCTACACCTTGACCGTGAATCCCGCTAATAACGGCGGTAACCAGGCGGAAGTATTTCTCCAGACGATCGCCAGCCCCATGGACATGGGAGTTTATTACGATCTGCTGCGGGGACAGCAGGGAATTTACAATACGCTGGTTCTCACACACGAGGCCAGCTACGTCGACTATCCCGGTGCGGAGCTACGCTCAAATGTCTATGTAGGTTCCGCCTTCGATTGGATCGTCATAGATCCCTATCGTTTCCGGCAAATGGCCTCGCCCTCGGACACTTACATTGCCACTCCCGGCGCTCCCGCGGAAGTGTTTGATTTTACCAGTGGCATTTACAGCGGCACGACAGGCTGCAAATATTCCTACAGCGACCCGCTGGGGGAGCTCAATACATGGGGTTGGGCTTCCACGACTTCCCAAAACGGAATTTGGCAGGTCGTCCCCAGCCACGAGTATTACGATGGAGGGCCTCTGCACCGGGAGCTCACCGCCCACCTTGGGAATACCCTGTTGAATATGTTCGGCGGCGGGCACTACGGTTTTGGCCTGACCCAAGACCAGCCCGCGGGCACATTCTCGTCCAAGACATTCGGGCCGGCTTTCATTTACGCCAACACCTATACCGGTTCCGCCAGCGATCCCGTTTCCCTCAAAGCCCGTACCCTTTGGGCCGACTCCCAAGCCCAAGCCGTCGCCGAGCAGGGCGCCTGGCCCTACACTTGGTTCAATCCCCAGCCCTTACCGGGAAGCGGCGGTTCGGCCTACCCGCAAGCTTCCGGCCGAGGCACGGTGAGCGGCACCCTGACAATCAACGACCCCTACAATTCGGGTGCCTCGCCGGTCAGCCTGTGGGTGGGGATGGCCCCCGTTGATGGAGGGGTGGACTTTCAACAGCAATACTTGACTTACCAGTTCTGGGTTAGGACCGGCGCCGGAGGGACCTTTACCATTCCCAACGTGGTTCCTGGAACCTATAACTTGTGGGCTTTCGGTCCAGGTGGGGTCGGCACATATGAAGACGCGAACCTGACCGTAAACGCGGGTCAGTCCTTGAACCTAGGAACTTTGACTTGGGCGCCCCTGCGCCTGGGCCCCACAGTGTGGGAGATCGGAACCCCTGACAGGGATTCCAACGAATTCAACAATGGGGACCATGACGTGGCACCCTATAGCAGCGTCCTGCCTCCCTACGCCGGAGGTGCCCCCTATAACACCCCCGCGGACTGGGCCGCTTTCCTGGACTATGCGACCCAATATCCCAACGGGGTCAGCTATGTCGTAGGCACCAGTCATTACTCTACGGATTGGAATTATTGCCAGCCGACTACCCTCGACGCCGCGACCACCACCTATGGGGGCACGACTTCCAAGATCTATTTCAATTTGGCGACAGCGCCCACAGCGGCCCAGAACGCCCGCCTTTACATCGCTTTTGCGTCCGTTTTTGACGCGGCTTGCATCCTTACGATCAATGGGACCGTCCAAACCGCATCGGTCATGGGCTCCACGGATGGTACTTATGCCACGATCACCAACGCGACCACCGGTTTTTACCCTCCCAACGTGAGTTTCGACTCCATCGTGCGCCTGGGTACCCAAGGTTCCTGGGGGGACGCCTACCTGGATTTCGCGGGCAACAAGCTGAAGGCGGGGACAAATGAGATCGACATTGGTATGAGGGCGACCGGCGGCGCCGGAAACGGAAACGGATTCGAGTACGACTATGTGCGGCTTGAACTGACCGGATATGCAACATCTACTCCCACGCCTTCGGGTGCAAATACCGCCACCTACACCACTACCCCAACCAAGACGGGTACGCCGACGGCGACCAACACCAGCACTGCGACCCGAACGTGGACGACCACCTATACAACCACTAGAACCCCGACCGCGACCATGACCCAAACCTACACGGCCACCTGGACTAACACGCCAACCGCTTCCTTGACGCGCACGGCGACTGGTACCCCGACCCGAACCCTGACCTCCACCGCGACCCAGACCAATACCTCAACACCCGCTTTTACCACTACCAATAGTCCGACAGCCACATGGACCAGCACTTCGACGGCTTCTTTCACGCGTTCGGCGACCTCAACTTGGACCTCATCGTCCACCCCCACAGCGACCGAGACCAGTTCATTTACCGCTTCTTTCACCCGTTCCGCCACACCCACCCTGACGGGGACTGACTCCCCGACCGTCACCGCGACTTTGACCTATTCTTCCACACCGTCAAAAACATTCACGGCTTTGAATACGACGACGTCCACTTCCACCCCGAGCGTTACCCCCACTCCAACCATGACTTCCACGGCCACCCCAAGCTCCACGGCGACATCCACAAGGACCTTTGCATCAACCCCAACGGCGACTGAGACCAGTTCATTCACTGCTTCTTTCACCCGTTCCGCCACACCCACTCTGACGGGGACTTACTCCCCGACCGCCACCGCGACCTTGACCTATTCCTTCACGGCGACCAAGACTTCCACCCCCGTGAACACACCGACGATCACATCCACCCCGGTCTTGACCCCCAGCGTCACGCTCACCTATTCGATGACGTCGACATCAACCCAAACCCGCACACCGACTTGGACCCCCACGGCCACCGCTACAGGCACGGTAACGGGCACCTGGACTGCGACCGATACGGCCTCTTGGACCCATACCCCGGTTTCCACTCCTTCCGCCACATCCTCTTCTACCAGCTCACCCACACCCATCTTCACGACAACCCAGACCCTTATTCCCGTGAATACCGTCTCGCCAACCGTGACCTCAACCCCGTCCAGTTCTTCCACCCATACCGCCACCGCGACCCAAACTGAAACCTCAACGCCCAATGACACGGTCACCACCACACCGACGGTTACGCTGACGATTAGCTCCTCCCCCACGAATACATCCGTTTGGAGCCCTACTCCGAGCTTTACCCATACCGGGACCGCTACGCCGACCTGGAGTTTCACCTCGTCCTCGACCCCGACGCCTAGCGCGACCTGGACCACGACTTTATCCCCGGTCTTCACACCGACGTCCACGCCGACAGGTACGATGACGACTACGGTCACCTTGACCGCTACCCCCTCTTCTTCGCTGACCCCCACCCATCCCTACACAAGCACCCAAACCCTGACGGCTACCTCCACTCCGACGCCTAGCGTGACTTGGACCAGGACTCCCACGGTCACCTCAACCCTTTCCTGGACGTCGACGAATTCCTTTACACCCACCTTTACCTCCACCCTCACCGCGACCTCGACGCCGACTTGGACCCTGACCTATACGCCAACCGTTACCTCGACCTGGACTTCAACCCAAACGACCACCTGGACGAATACTCCGACCTTCACCCCCACGGTTACGGTCACCGCGACGGCCGTGCCTTGGACGCCAACCGCTACCTCAACCCCGACAGGCACTTCGACTCCCGGCCAAACGCCATCGGCGGTGATCTATCCCAACCCGGCTCCAGGGCCTGGGCCTATTACGCTGCAATTAACTCTGCCCAAGCCCGAATCCCAGGTGACGATCTCGGTCTATACAACCGCCTACCGGCGGGTGAACGAGATCATCCTAAACAATGTTCAGGCGGGGACCACGGAAGTGCCCTTACCTTTGACGAGTAAATACGGCACCGCCTTGGCGAACGGCCTTTATTACGTGGTGGTCAAGTACCCCCAGGGACAAATCATCCTCAAATTATTGGTCTTGCGGTGAAGAAATGAAGCGAATGAAGCTTTCATGGGCTCGGATCGGTAATTCCGCGATCCTTGGGGTAGTTCTTCTGGCTTCCGCGGGCCTTACGCCTTCATTCGGACAAACTATCAACATCACTTCCGCCCCCTATAACGCCTCGACCGGAAGCGCCGACAATGCCGCCGCCATCCAAGCGGCTGTCAACGCGGTCGGAAGTGGAGGGACTGTGCTGGTTCCGGCTGGAACCTTTTTGAGCGGTCCGGTAACGCTTAAAAGCAACATGACCTTCCAGCTTTCCGCGGGCGCCACACTGCAAATGACCGCGATGGGGACATTCCCGACGACGGGGGATTTGCTATATGGGTCCAGTTTGACAAATATCACGATCAATGGAAGCGGCGTCATGGACGGGCAGGGGGCGGCCTGGTGGGCCGCTTTTAACGCCGATAGTTCCACCGCCAGGCCTGCCGCCATGATCTATTTGACCAATTGCACGGGCGTGACCCTCACCGGGATCACGGTGCAGAATTCACCCATGTTCCATATCCAACTCCTGGGAAACGGCAGCAATATTTACGCCTCGGGCTTGAGCATTACGGCGGCCTGGCCTTCACCCAATACCGATGGGATCGATTTACGGGGTAAGAACGTATTGATCGAGAATTGTTATATCAGTGACGGGGATGATTTGATTCAACTGGGAGGGACCCAGGCGGTCCAAGGAGTCACGATCCAAAATTGCACCTTTGGAACAGGGCACGGCCTTTCCATCGGGGGTTATACCCAAGGCGGGGTCCAGGACCTTTTGGTGAACAATTGCACCTTCAACGGCACCCAATACGGCATACGATGGAAATCCGGCCGCGACAGGGGAGGAACGAATACAAACCTGACATACTCCAACATTACCATGACCGGAATCCTGGATTATCCCTTTTATCTTACCAGCTGGTACCCCGCCAATCTTCCTCCCGCGTCGGATACCGCCGCTCCCGTTTCCGCGACCACGCCCTATTGGGAAAATATCACTTTGCGGAACATCACGGCCTCGACCGCTTCCGGGGCCAAGGGACCCGGTATTTTCTGGCCCGTGCCCGAAGCGCCGGTGACAAACCTGTTGTTCGACGGGGTCACGGTGACCGGACCCAGTGGAATTACTTTCGACATCCATCATGGGCGGGCGGTCACCTTTACCTGCACCTGCCGGATTGACGGGGCCCAGCCTCCGACCAATGTGGGCTCTTACGACGCGGATATTGTTTATCCCGCCTGTGGGTCCAACCCAACGGCCACCATGACGGGTCCGATACCAACGTTAACCTTAACCCGTACGGGTACGCCGACCGCGACCTCCACCAGCACTGCGACCCGAACGTGGACGACCACCTATACAACCACTAGAACCCCGACCGCGACTGCGACCTTCACCCTGACCCATACCTCCACGGCCACCTGGACTAACACGCCAACCACTTCCTTGACGCGCACGGCGACTGCTACCCCGACCCGAACCCTGACCTCCACCTCGACCCAGACCTATACCTCAACACCCGCTTTTACCACTACCAATAGTCCGACAGCCACATGGACCAGCATTTCGACGTCTACCTTCACCCGTACGGCGACTTCTACATGGACCTCATCGACCACCCCCACGGCGACCCAGACCAGTTCATTCACTGCTTCTTTCACCCGTTCCGCCACACCCACCCTGACGGGGACTTACTCCCCGACCGCCACCGCGACCTTGACCTATTCCTTCACGGCGACCAAGACTTCCACCCCCGTGAACACACCGACGATCACATCCACCCCGGTCTTGACCCCCAGCGTCACGCTCACCTATTCGATGACGTCGACATCAACCCAAACCCGCACACCGACTTGGACCCCCACGGCCACCGCTACAGGCACGGTAACGGGCACCTGGACTGCGACCGATACGGCCTCTTGGACCCATACCCCGGTTTCCACTCCTTCCGCCACATCCTCTTCTACCAGCTCACCCACACCCATCTTCACGACAACCCAGACCCTTATTCCCGTGAATACCGTCTCGCCAACCGTGACCTCAACCCCGTCCAGTTCTTCCACCCATACCGCCACCGCGACCCAAACTGAAACCTCAACGCCCAATGACACGGTCACCACCACACCGACGGTTACGCTGACGATTAGCTCCTCCCCCACGAATACATCCGTTTGGAGCCCTACTCCGAGCTTTACCCATACCGGGACCGCTACGCCGACCTGGAGTTTCACCTCGTCCTCGACCCCGACGCCTAGCGCGACCTGGACCACGACTTTATCCCCGGTCTTCACACCGACGTCCACGCCGACAGGTACGATGACGACTACGGTCACCTTGACCGCTACCCCCTCTTCTTCGCTGACCCCCACCCATCCCTACACAAGCACCCAAACCCTGACGGCTACCTCCACTCCGACGCCTAGCGTGACTTGGACCAGGACTCCCACGGTCACCTCAACCCTTTCCTGGACGTCGACGAATTCCTTTACACCCACCTTTACCTCCACCCTCACCGCGACCTCGACGCCGACTTGGACCCTGACCTATACGCCAACCGTTACCTCGACCTGGACTTCAACCCAAACGACCACCTGGACGAATACTCCGACCTTCACCCCCACGGTTACGGTCACCGCGACGGCCGTGCCTTGGACGCCAACCGCTACCTCAACCCCGACAGGCACTTCGACTCCCGGCCAAACGCCATCGGCGGTGATCTATCCCAACCCGGCTCCAGGGCCTGGGCCTATTACGCTGCAATTAACTCTGCCCAAGCCCGAATCCCAGGTGACGATCTCGGTCTATACAACCGCCTACCGGCGGGTGAACGAGATCATCCTAAACAATGTTCAGGCGGGGACCACGGAAGTGCCCTTACCTTTGACGAGTAAATACGGCACCGCCTTGGCGAACGGCCTTTATTACGTGGTGGTCAAGTACCCCCAGGGACAAATCATCCTCAAATTATTGGTCTTGCGGTAAAAGCGGCATTTGACTTTGGAAAATGGAAGGAAAGATGAAATTTTTTTTGGGGATCTTATTTGTGTCGGGGTTTTGGGTTTGAGTTGGTTGTGTGCGTTCCATCAAAGTTACTCTTACCTACCTATCCGAATCTTAAACCAACAGAGACTTCCACGCCTTCGAGCACAATGACTTCCGCTCCAACCGAAAGCTTTTCAACCCTGGCCACCATTAGCTTTTCGCCAACTCCCTCTCTTTCTACGACCCTTTAATCATAAAAAGGGTCTGTGTGAGGGCATTTTGGGATGTTTTTTTATTTCCTTAAAATTGCATTGAAATTAGATAAGGTAAACCGTGAAACAAACTAGTGTTTTTACCCCTGAAAATGGAATAATTCGGTAAACTTTGGTACCGGTACAAATCGTTATAAGCTTTCAATGTAACCGGTTTAAAACGATTTTAATTTGAGTAAAAAAGGTTTTACGGCTGTGAACATGAGATTGAAGTCTCAAATAATTCAAAAAGTCCTGACCTTAGGTTTAGTCCTAGTGAGTGGACCAGTTTTGGGCCAAACCACCATAACCATAAATGCCGCTACCACCCTGGTCACGATTCCCAACACCATTTATGGCAACAACGCCCAATTCTACAACGCGCACAATAATGGGGCGGATACCACTTATAACACCGCCATGCAGGTATCCGGCTGTCGTAGTATCCGTTGGCCGGGAGGTTCCGAAGCCGACCAATCCGATTGGAACAATCTCGTTTGCTGGGACGCGGGGGCGGCTACAACCCCCCAGTTCATTACTTTTCTCCAAACCTTCGGCGGAACAATGCAGCCCATCGTGAATGGCAGCGGCATATGGTGCAGTGGAGGCTCCGGGGCCGGCGCGCCCACGACCTTTACCCACGCCGCGGCCGTGAGTCTGGCGGAGGCTTGGGTTACCTGGAACATGACCAACACGGGTTCGGCCAGGGCTAAGTATTGGGAAGTGGCGAACGAAATCTATGGAAATTGGGAAGTCGGCGGCCAAGGATCAACCGGAAGCAACCTGACCGGCACCCTATACGGGACTGACTTCGCGGATTATTACAAAGGGATGAAGGCCATCGATTCCACCATCCAGGTCGGGGCGGTGGCCTCACCCGGATCGGGGGATTACAGCAACTGGACACCCAACATGCTCGCCGCCGCCAAGGCGGCCGGGGTTGTGCCCGACTTTCTCATTATCCACAATTATCCCGTCGCGTCCGGCGGGGCGGGCCAGGCCACGGACTCCCTAATCCTGAGTTATCCGTCGACCGTCGCGACCCAAACGGCCAGCCTGAACAGCATCGTTTCATCCTCCCTTGGAAGTTCTTACGTCGGGCAAGTCAAATACTTCATGACCGAGTTTAATTCCACTCTGGGTCCCCTCGCCCAAAGCGACGAGTACGTGAACGCCATGTTCGTGGCCGAATGGGTCATGGAGTGCGCGAAAAACGGATGGATCGGCGCCAACCTGTGGGCCACTGAGAACGGGGGGACCCCCGACTATGGTTTCCTCAACACGACAACGGATGTCCCTTTCCCGGATTATTACTCTTACGCAATGTTGACGAGCAAATTTGGGGTTACCATGGTTTCCTGCTCCAGCAGCGCCGCGACGGTGAGTTCCTACGCGGCCATGAATACCTCGGGGAATCTGACCCTATTCATGGTCAATAACAATCCTAGTGCCACCGAGACGGCGACCATTAATATTTCCGGATTTACACCGGGCGCTTCGGGCACGGCCTGGGTCATGCTGCCTTCCGGCGCTACCGGAGGTGTTAGTCAGGAAGCAACGGGAATTCTCGTTAATGGGACCGCCAACCCGGCGCCCAGCGCCATCACTGGCATCGCGGGAACGACCCAGACCACCAGCACCTCTTTCACGGTGACTCTGCAACCCAATGAGATGTACCTGATCGTTATACCCGGCACCTCCAGCTCCAACCCAACCCCCACCCCGACCAAGACCAACACATTGACCTCGACCCCTACCCGGACTTCTACCGCGACCTCGACCGCAACCCCGACCCCCACCCGGACTTTCACGTCCTCCCCCACCACTAGTGTCACCTCTAGCCCCACGGTAACAACCACCAAAACCTCTACTTCAGCCTCGACAGCTACAGCCAGCTGGACCCCGACCCGGACTCCCACGCCGACTCTGACCCCGACCTTGACCCTGACGCGGACCAACACCGCCTCGAATACCCCCACGAATTCCACCACCGCCACACCCACCTTGACCAATACCCGGACGCCTACCGCGACTTCAACCAATAGGGTGATGAATACCTCCACGGCCACATGGACGATCACTGGGACCGCTACCTCAACATCCACCTTTACCCCAACTCCGACGCGGACCTTCACGAATACGGCGACCGCCACCGCCACTAATACCCCCCCGAATACAACCACCCTGACCCCGACGATTACTTTGACAAGCACCTCGACCGCGACGCGCACCTCGACTGTGACCTCCACTTCCACGGTTACCTCAACCGCTACGAACACATCGGTGAATACCACCACGCTCACACCCACCCGTACGGTGACATCGACCTATACTTCGAGCTCTTCTCCCACCGCCACCCGCACTTCAACCGCGTCCTCGACCGCCACGACCACGGGCACTTCTACCGTGACGCCCTTGTTTACGGCCTCTAGTAGCACCACGCCGTCCGTCACCCTCTCTTGGACGGCAACAAACACCCCCACCGCCTCCGGGACATTGACCCGAACCTTCACAACCACCTCTACCCCGACTCTTACCTCGACCCATACCAATACGATCACATCCAGCCCGACCGCCACGGGAACACCGACCCAGACTCCGACCGCGACGGCCACTTTGCAGTTGAGCGCGACGAATACGCTTTCGCCAACGGTTACGTTGACCTCTACGGAGACCAACACCTTTAGCTCAACGAGGACCTGGACGACGACGATCACCCCGACCTCGACCTTTACCGCGACTTCATCGGCGTCTACGACCCCGACTACGACGGCAAGCTCCACGAGGACTTCAACCGCGACTTCCACCTCGACGGCCTCGGGCACTCCCACCCTTACGGAAACAGCCACATCCACCTTCCCGCTGAGCCCGACCATTACCTTGACCCCGACCCTCACCCTTTCATCGACCGCGACGCAGACCCACCCCCCCACGGATACCTCGACTCAAACCTTGACGGCTACTTTGACCTCCACCCTGACCCCAACCCGTACCCCGACGTCGACCTATACGACAACCGATACGGCCACGGGAACACCCACCCCAACCGGAACGCTGACGGCCACGATTCCCTTTAGTCCGACCGTGACGGCATCCCCCACGGTCACTTCGAGCTCAACCATGACATCCACGACGACAGCGACCCTTACGTCGACATGGACGCCGACTTGGACGGTGACCAACAGTTCCACCGCCACAAGTTCGGTGACGAATACCCCGACGCTTTCCTATACCCCGGTTTTTACGAATACCCATACCTTTACGGCGGTTCCGCCGACCAGCACACTGAGCATTACCCCCACGGCGACTCCAACCCAGACCGCGAGTTCGACCCCAACCGCCAGTTCCACGCCCACTTCGGCGACCCTGAACATGACTTCGTCCACATCCACTTTGAGTACTCTTTCGGGAACCGCCGGTGTCACGGCAGTATCCGCGAACCTCAGCGATCCAAGCGCATTAGGGGTCAACCTCACGAATATCACGGTCAGCGACCTGGGAGGCAACGCGGGGAATGTCACATCCGTCAGTGTTTATTTGAATGGAATACTGCAGGCTTCTGTTCCGGGATTCACCGGCAATACGGCCACGCTGAGCCTGAACAACGACTTGATCACGTCTACCTCCAACAGCCTGCAGGTCCTGGTGGACTTCTCGGGTACGGCGGTTGGGACCTATGAGTTCTCGATCAGCGGCCTGACGGGAACCAGTACGAATAACGGGGGACAGCCGGTGTCGATCACGGGATTGCCGGTTTCAGGCAATACGGTGAACTGCCAGCAAGCCACGTCCACGCCCACCCAAACCTCCATACCGACCCACACCTATACCTATACCGCCACACCGACGCTGACCCCCTCGGTGACATGGACCGCGACCTCCACCTGGACGATTTCGGCCACGACGACCGGAACGATCACCCCGACCTTTACGCAAACGCCGGTACCCCAAAAGATACCGATCCTTTATCCCAATCCTGTGACCGGACCGACGGTGAATGTGCTTCCGCCCAGTTACACGGGAATCTCGACGGTGAGGGTGGAGATCTTCACGGTGAATTATCGAAAGGTAGTGGATGAGACCTTCTATTCGGTGCCCTCGGGAACGAGCGTTAACGTCAACCTGACGGGCCGGGGAGGGAATCCCTTAGCCAACGGAATTTACTACGTAGTGGTCACGGTCAATGGCCAACGCTCCATCGGGAAACTACTGGTTCTGCGGTAACGATCCAGGGTTGAACCGGTTCGAATCAAAGACAATCTCCCGTTTGTCACGAGAAACCCCGCTATAAAAGCTCTTTTATAAATTTGTGCCCACCAACAAAAAAATTATTTCATGATCATCGAACGTATTCTTGGATAGGCTCTTATTGGTGATACAATTTCGTATCAAGCTATTGTTCTTAGATCGGGGAAGGTGAATATTCCTTGAAAATGACGCTACAAATATATCTTCGGAACTTCCTATTTCTACTGTTCGCGGGATTAATCGTTTCGGTTGTCCAAGCCCAAACCACTTCGACCTGTTCCCAATACCAAAGCGTGACCGTGGGTTCTTATATCGTCCAAACGAATTATTGGAACCAGGGCACCTGCCCAGGAACTCAATGTGTGACCGTGGATAATACCACCGGAGCCTGGGGGGTGACCGAAGCCTCCTTTACCTGCGCGCCCAATGTGGGCAGTTATCCTTCCATCTATTACGGGTGCCATTACGGTTCCGCCAGCCCCGGAACCAACTTGCCGATGCTCGAAAGCAGCCTCCAGTGCGTCACATCGAGTTGGAGCTTTTCGGTTCCCGCGGCCACCGGCGATTCCTACGACGTTGCTTATGACATCTGGTTCGCTCCCGCGTCCAAACCCACCTGCGCCAATGACAGCGGAGGCTATGCCAACGGCGCGGAGCTGATGATCTGGCTGAACTACATGGGCAATGTCCCGCTTCCGAATAATTCAGTGACGGTGACCACCGGATTATCCTTGGATGGTTATACCTGGAACCTCTACGAAACCCCTTCCGCCACCCTGGGGTGGACTTATATGTCCTACCAGATCACTTCCAACGTTACTTCCGTCACCAACCTGGACCTGATGGCTTTTTTTAAGGACGCCCTCGCGCGCGGATTCATCCAATCTACCTGGTACCTCGCCGCGGTCGAGGCGGGAGACGAGATCCGGACGGGCGGTATCCCCTTTATTAGCAATTCCTTTTCTTGCGCGGTCAATAACGCCTGCCCCAACACGTTCACTCCGACTCAAACTCCTGTTTTGTCCTACACTCCAACTTTCACGCGCACCCCCACCCGCACGATAACATCGACACCGACTCCCTCGGTAACCCCAACGTCTTCCTCCACGGCCACCCTGAGCCAGACCTATACCCTTTCTCCAACCCGGACGATTACCCCGCCCGGGACTTCCACGAATACCGTTACTTTTACCCCGACTTTCTCAAGCACGAGAACTTTCACCTATACCTTGACTACGACACCCACGGGAACCATCACCCAAACCGTTTCAAGGACTCCTACGGTTTCCATGACCCCCATCCTATCAACCACTTCAACCGTCACCCCCACCCATACCAATACGGTGACGAACACCCCCGTTTGGACCGGAACTTTTACGGCGACCCTTGTCAGTACAGCGACGCCAACCGCCTCGCCGACCCCAACTTTCACCGCGACCCTTACCCCTACCCTCACCCGTTCTTCCACCCCTACCTCAACCAGTACTCCGACCGCGACTGTCGTTTCGACCACGACTACCACGCCGACACCCACTTCCACCTATTCCCGTACCATGACTAACACCTTCACCCCAACACCTTCTTCGACCCGAACCATAACCTTTACCCCGTCTATTAGTTCCACTTATTCCCTAACCCCAACCACGACCCCTAGCGCCACTTCGACGAATACCCCGGTTTTGACCCCGACGGTGACCCGCACCTTTAGCCTCTCACCCGTTTCGACTTTGACTTCCACTGCGACTTTTACCTTTTCTGAGACAGCTTCTGCCACACCTACCTTGTCTCAAACGGCGACTCCGACAATTTCTCCCAGTCCCTCCCCAACCCATTCACCCACGCCCAGTTGGACCTTGACCTCCACTCCCATTTGGACGGGTACCATGACCCCATCAACGACGACAACCATGACGGATACCCCTTCCGCTACCTCCACGATGACCTCGACAGCCACCTCTTCGATGACCTTCACGAGGACCGTAACGCCGACGAACACCTTTACTCCCATCGCCCCCAACACGGTGACCGCAACCCAAACCCTAACTTCGACGCTTGTTTTTACGTCTTCAATGACCGCTACCTACACTGGCACCGCGACCACCACAAAAACTCCCACGTCGACTTCGACCCCAACCCGTACCGATACTGAGTCGCCGACGGCCACCTTCACAGGAACAACCACATCCACCGCCACCTCTACCTTAACCTCAATATGGACCGGAACGGGTACCGCAACCGGAACCTTGACTCCGGTGAATTCGCCCACACCTTCGTTCACGGTGACCGCGTCCTTTACGATCACTCCCATCTTTACGTCGACCCCCACCCCGACCCGGTTCTTTACACCTGTTGCGACGGCCATACCCGGCCGTCTGTGGATTTATCCCAACCCCGCGCCAGGAAACACGGTCCAGGTCCTGCCCGCTCCCTATTCCATCACCTCCAACGTCCGAATTGAGATCATCACCCTCGCTTTCCGGAAGGTGCAGGACATCACCTTTCCCCTGATTCCGCCTGGTACGGCAGTGACCTTGAACCTGACCGACCGTTCGGGCAATCTCCTTTCCGATGGCCTTTATTACCTGGTAGTGACGGTGAATGGAAACCAGACGATCGGTAAACTATTGATCCTCAGGTAGTTGCCAGGATTCGGTTTTTATTAGGCGCGGATTCAGTGGTTTTTCCTTATTCCGCAAACCTCGATCCTCCCAGAATAAAATCTTACGTGACTATTTTTCGTGAAGCGGGTTAACCTGGGGGCATGGCTAAACGCCCTTCCGAACCCTTCAAGAATATTTTTGAGTATGAAAGCTTCCTGACCATCCTTCGGTATTACGTCGACCTGAATTGTTTCGTTATTCCCGCCGACCCCGGGACGGGGGCGAAGGACTGGCTGGCGGTGAACTATCACCAGCGACAGGCCTCCCTGTTCGATTTCGAGAAAAAATACAACTGGAAATTTAATTGGGACAAATTAGTCGATCCCCTTTATGAGAGCCAACAGGGTAAGCATCAACCGCTTCTCCTCGAGACACTGGGTTTTTACGATATTTTCATGCCCATCCGCCGGGGAAGGGAAAGGCTGGGGACCGTTTTTTCGGGAGCTTTCGCCAAGGGCGAAGTGACCTATCCCCTATTGCGGTCGAGTTGGAATCAATTGACAAGACAAACGGCGTCCCCTGAAAACGCGGAATTCCGGCAATTCGCGCGGGTGATGCTGGAAACCCCGGTATTCGATGACCCAACCCTCAATGCCTACCGGGAAGCCCTTGAATTGTTTGCCCGCGTGATGGCCTATGAGAACAATCCCCACACGGCCAAGAGGCTCCAGGAATTATTAACCCGGGTTTTCTCCAAGCGGTTTGTCCACAGTTACTTCATGGGTTGGGCCCTTGGGATTTCCACCCGCCAGGCCACACCGATTTGGAACATCGGCTTGGAAAAGATGGACTGGATCAAAACCGAAATCGGTATCACCCGTATCCCCACTTGCGTCCTGGCGGTCATCCCTTTAAATACCGCCGGAAAAAAGCGGGACGCGGTAGAGGAAATGATCCGGATCTACCGGTTTCAACGGCGCAGTTTCATGTTTGCCCAAACGCTTCCCCAAACCGTCGGAGGTCCACTCGAAAACTACGGGGCTCTTTTCGTTACCTCCCCCGACCCCGCCCCCAGCCGGCTCCAAAGGCGCAGGCGAATTTCCGACATCGCCGAACGAATCCATCAATTCGCCATGGAAGAGCTGGGCGGCCCGGTCCTAGTCGGGATCGGGGAGTCGGTTACTCCTGGAGAAATTTTAAGCGAATCCTACCGGCAGGCGGTATTGGCCCTGCACCTGGAAAGGGGGACGAGCAGCGGGGTGGCCTTTTTCAATCAGGGCCGAAAGGAAAAAAAAGAGGGTATATTGGAAATCATGCGGTTGGTCCGTGAATTGAGCGGCCACATTATGAGTGCTTCCTACTCAAGCACGGACGCCGTTTTGGATGAGTTCCTCCAGCAGGTTCTCACCCTATCCATGCAAGATCCGGAAGAAATACGCCGGCATTTACAATACGCGTTGATCCAATTGATCGAGGCGGTGAAAACCCGGGTTGGTTACCAGGATAAACTCTCCGACCAGCTGCGTGAACAACTGGTCCTTTCGCTGGAAAAAGCGGGGACCACGCAGGACACGGTCTTGGTATTCAAGGACGCGCTGGAAAAACTTTTGTACATGACCCAAGGACCGGGGACTTTGAACGCGGTGTTCTCCATGGAGGAAGTCCGGGCTTTCGTGGATGGACACTTCCGGGAACCGATCAAGCTCAAACGACTGGCAAAGATGGCAAAGGTGTCCGTCTCAACCCTCAGCCGAAGGTTCAAGGCGGCGACCGGCGTGGGTTTGGAAAATTATCTCCAGAACTTGAAGTTGGAGGAGGCTCGGCGTTTGTTGAAGACCGGAAGCCTTCCGGTCGCCCAAGTGGCGAAGTTTTGCGGATTCAAGCCCGGCTCCCATTTTTCCAGATTTTTCAGAAAAAAAACGGGTATTTCCCCTCAACTGTTCCGAGTTAAGTCTCCGCGCGGTTAAACGAGAAAATTTCCTGATTGAACCGGTTACTTTTCGCATGAAATATAAGTCCATATGAATGACGTTTTTAGACCAACCACCTTTTCGGCTGACGTTGTGCCTTGTTTTACTTAGCGGTATCTTTTGAAAGCCGGGGATTTCCTTTATTGAATAAAAGCGCTTCCTTGGCTTAAAAGGAAATCGTTTTTGGGAATGAGAAAGGCTGAATCCTTTCTCCGAAAAACAGAACGGGTCAAGACCGATAGTCCCGTCTAACTAAATGGAATGGTTCCAAAATGATTTTTAAATCGAAACTTTGCCTAGTTTCGGCTTTTATACTAGGTATCTTCGGGGGAATGCTTTCGGGCGAGAACCGTGCCGAGGCGCAAACCGTCACGGTCACCTCCGGCACGACTTATCAAACCATCTCGGGTTTCGGCGCGTCCAGCCAATGGGACAACACCTTCTCATCCTCGCTCGCGGACACCTTCTGGTCGGACGATTCGAGCCAGCCTCCCGCCAGCCAGGTGAACGGCAATGTCGGTCTTTCCATCCTCCGCCTCGGAATTGACGACTCCGGCAACGCCAACTGGGGTTCCCAATGCGCCTTCGCGACCCAGGCGCTGGGCATCAACCCCAACGTCAGGGTCTTCGGCAGCCCCTGGAGCCCGCCGGCCAAGTGGAAGAACAACAACAGCGTGGACGGCAATAACACCGGCAGCGACGGCTTCAATCCCGGCGCCAACACCAACCAGCTCAACACCGCGGAATTACGGCAGACTATGCCACCTACCTAACCAGCTTCGCCACCGCCTGCAAGAACACCTACGGCTTTACGCCCTACGCGATCTCGGTCCAGAATGAACCGGACTACGACCCCAGCTACGACGCCTGCCTTTGGTCGCCCTCGGCCATTGACACCTTCATCGGGACTTATCTCGGCCCGGACCTCAATGCCGCCGGCTTCACCAACATCGTCATGATGCCGGAATCCTTCGCGGACAACTTGACCGGGGCCAACACCGCCATGGGAGATTCGAACGCGGCGAAATACGTGAAGGTCATCGGCATGCACCTCTACGGCGGCGGCCCCAACACCATCCCGTCCAGCTATTCCACCACGGCCGGCCACACCGTCGAAAGCTGGTGCACCGAAATCTCGGAAAAAACCAGCGACAACAACATCGACAGCGGCGTTTACTACGCCGGCCAGCTTCACAGCTGCATCGTGGACCACAATTTCAACGCCTATTGCTACTGGTGGCTCGTCCCAACCGGAACCGACGACGAGGGGCTCTGCGACAGAGCAGGCAACCCCACCAAGCGCCTCTACTACGATCGGCAATTACAGCAAGTTCATCCGCCCGGGTTACGTGCGCATCGGCGCCACCGAGGTGCCCTCGGCGGGCGTTTCCGTTTCCGCCTACTACAGCTCTACCGATGGGTAAGGTCGTGATCGTGGCCATCAACAGCAATACCGGCTCCACCGAGAGCGAGAACTTTCAACTACAGCGACCTGAACGTGTCTACGGTCTATCCCTGGATCACGGACTCGACCGATAACCTGGTCCAGCAGACGTCGGTGGCCGTCAGCGGAGGAAAATTTACCTATACCCTGCCGGCGGAAAGCGTGTGTCAGTTTCGTGGCATCGGTTTCCGGAGGCTCGACCCCGACTACGACCCCCACCCCGACCCTGACTGGGACGAGAACGGGAACGCCTACCTATTCCTCCACTCCCACCGTCACCCGGACGTTGACTCCTGCCAACTCCCCAACTTCGACCTTTACGAGGACCTTGACGGTTACCAGCACTTCCACACCGACCCAAACGACCACCCTCACCTCCACGGTGACTTCGACTCGCAGTTCCAGCCCGACATCGACCAACACTCCTTCTTCTACTTTCACAAACACAGTGTCTTATACAGCGACCCCCACCCGAACCTTGACGCCAGGAAACACCCCGACATTAACGCCCACTTCCTCATCGACCCTGACAGCCACCCCGGTTTTCACGGCCACCGCGACGCCCACCCGGACTTCAACCGCGACGAATACCTCGACCGTTACTTGGACTTCCACTTCGACGCCCCCATTCACCCCGAGCGCTACTTTATCCTTCACGCCCTCACCCACCCAATCCACGACTCGGACTTTTACGGCGACCAACAGCCCTTCCGCGACAACGACCTTCACCTCAACGAATACCCCGACTTCCACGAATACCACGACCCCAACCCGCACCCTGACTCCCACGGTCACCGGAACCTCAACCGCCACTTTCCCCTTCAGCCCGACGGTGACTTTGTCTCCAACCTCCACCTTTACCGGCACTATGACCGCAACCCACACCTCCACAGGAACGTTCACGGGTACGGCAACATCCACCTCAACCTTTACCCCGACCCATACCTCCACCGCTACTTATACAGGTACCGGAACCTCCACGCCGACGGCCACCCATACCTTGACGCCCACAAATTCCGCAACATCCACCGTAACGGGTACCTCCACGGCCACCTTCCCCTTCAGCCCTACGATTACCCTATCGCCGACGGTAACGCTGACACCTACCTCGTCTTCCACTCCGACCGCCACCACCACCTTGACTTCGAGTTCTACCCCGACCTCGACCCATAGCCTAACGCCCACCGATACATCGACTGCCACGAAAACTCCGACCTTTACGCCGACGGCAACCAACACCCAGACGTGGTCGCCTACGGCCACCTTCCCCTATAGTCCGACGGTGACCCTGTCCCCCACAACCACTTACACTGGCACGGATACGGCGACCCCCACTTGGACTTTCACCTCAACCTCCACCTTTACTTCGACTTCGACTCACACCTTCACGGCCACCGCCACGGCCACCCCAACATCGACCCCCACTTCAACTTCGACGGCCAGTCATACTTTCACCGCCACTTCGACGCCAACCTCCACCCCCACCTTTACCACGACCCCCACGGTGACCTCGACGCGGACCTTTACCCCCACTTCAACCATGACTTCGACCTATACGTCGACCGCCACCGCGACCACGACCTTCACCCCGACCGAGACTTTCACGCCCACCTCGGCCATCGTGAATATCAGCTCAACCTCATCCACCTTCAATACACTTTCCGGGTCCGCCGGCGTCACGGCAGTATCCGCGAACCTCAGCGATCCAAGCGCATTAGGGGTCAACCTCACGAATATCACGGTCAGCGACCTGGGCGGCAACGCGGCGAATGTCACATCCATCAGTGTTTATTTGAACGGAATACTTCAGTCTACCGTCTCCGGGTTCACCGGCAATACGGCCACGCTGAGTCTGGGTAATTTCCTGGTCTCGTCCTCGCCGGTCAATGTACAGGTATTGGTGAACTTCTCCCCCTCCGCCTTTGGCACCTATGAGTTCTCCGTCAGTGGGTTGACGGGAACCAGCGCCAATAACGGGGGACAGCCGGTGTCGATCACGGGCCTGCCGGTTTCGGGCAACACGGTGAACTGCCAGCAAGCCACGTCCACGCCCACCCAAACCTCCACACCCACCCACACCTACACCTATACCGCCACACCGACGCTGACCCCCTCGGTGACATGGACCGCGACCTCCACCTGGACGATCTCGGCCACCAGGACCGGAACGATCACCCCGACCTTTACGCAAACGCCGGTACCCCAAAAGATACCGATCCTTTATCCCAACCCGGTGACCGGACCGACGGTGAATGTGCTTCCGCCCAGTTACACGGGAATCTCGACGGTGAGGGTGGAGATCTTCACGGTGAATTACCGGATGGTCGTGGATGAGACCTTCTATTCCGTACCCTCCGGAACCAGTGTGACCGTCAACCTGACGAGCAAATGGGGAAGCACCCTGGCGAACGGATTGTATTACGTTGCCGTAACGGTGGATGGTCACCGTAGTATCGGAAAATTACTCGTATTGAGATAAGCAAGGCCAATCACGCGGGATTTGAAGATCCCGCCGGGCCAACCATAGACAAGGGCCTTCGTGCATGGAACCCGTCCGGCGAAACCGACATATTTTGAATGGTTCCTTTTTTGCCATTCTACCATTGGCCCTGTTCCTTGGAACGGTTACACCAGCCCGGGCGGCCAACAAAAATTATTGCGTGAACGTCGATTATTCGGCTGTCCCTACCCTGTGTAATTACGAGAAGATCACCCTGATCGTCAACGTGGGCACCTGCGCCTCCGTGGCGGTCACGGCCGACGGGGCCGCGGTGACAGGCGCCACCTACAATTCCTCCGCCGGAACAGCCATGTTCACTACCACGGGCAAATCCATCGTGGTGACCGCGCAAAATTGGACAACGGGCGGGACGGGCGCGGCTACCAAGGCCACGCTCTACAATAATTTTCATTGGGCCTACTCCCTCACCTTTGACGATGGCAGGCTCACCCAATACGAATACGGCAAACCTCTTTTGGATGCGTTGGGCTGGAGGGCCGGGTCGGCGGTTGTAGCTTCCTGGGCCAACACGGGCGGAGGACCCGGGAGCGGCAATTACTATATGAATTGGGCAACCTTGCAGGCCTTGAGAACGGCAGGATGGGATATCTTCAACCATTCCTACGATCATCCCAGCCCTGGATTGACCTGCACCAACATGGTCACCGAGTTCGGGCAGAACCAAACTTTCCTTCAAACCAACTTTCCGGGCTTCAACGTCACCCATGTGGTTTTTCCCTATGAAACCGACGCGGCGCTGCCCTGTACCGGCTTCCCCCCCACCTATATCCTCTCGGGGGAATGCGGAGGCGGTTCCTATAACTATGTGGATACCAACGTCAATTCCACGCTCATATTCCAACGCGGCGGCATGTTTGGAACCGACGACACCGCTTGGAAATCGCTGGCGGCCGCCGCGGAAAGCCAGACCCGGTCCACCTGGCTCATTGAATATACCCATAGCGTCTCGCAGGGCAGCGGGGCCGCGGCCGACGCCTACAGTACCAACCAGACCACCCTGACGGACCTGTTCAACTACTTGAACACGAATTTCGCCGCCTCGGGCAATAACAGCATGTGGTTCGCGCCCGCCGCGGAAGTACGGGACTACCTCTTCACCCGGGACAACGCGGTGGTGACCACCTGCACCGTGAATACGCCCACCTTTACCTCCACCCCGAGTTCCACCGCAACAGCGACGAGGACGAACACCCCGGCCAATACCGCTACCCTCAACTCGACCCCGACCAAGACCTCCACTCCAACTTCAATCTCAACCTGGACCCCAACCCGAACCAATACCCCCACCCAGTCCATGACGCTATCCCCAACGGCGACCTTGACTCCGACCTTTTCTCTTACCCTGACCCGGACCAACACCGTCTCATATACCCCCGCGAATTCCACCACCGCCACGCCCACCTTGACCAATACCCGGACGCCTACCGCGACTTCAACCAATACGGTGATGAATACTTCCACGGCCACATGGACGATCACTGGGACCGCTACCTCGACATTAACCTATACCCCGACGCGAACCTTCACGAATACGGCGACCGCCACCGCCACCAATACCCCCCCGAATACAACCACCCTGACCCCGACGATTACTTTGACAAGCACCTCGACCGCGACGCGCACCTCGACGGTAACTTCCACTTCCACGGTTACCTCAACCGCCACGAACACATCGGTGAATTCCACTACCTCCACACCCACCCGTACGGTGACATTGACCTATACTTCGAGTTCTTCTCCCACCGCCTCCCGCACTTTAACCGCATCATCGACTGCCACGTCCACGGGCACTTCTACTGCGACGCCCTTGTTTACGGTTTCCATTACCTCCACGGCTTCCGCCACCCCGAGCGCCACACCCACAACGGTTTTTACCCGGACAGTGACCGAAACCTTGACCCGCACTCCGGTGAACACCCTGACGATCACCTCCACTTCCACCTACCCCGCGACGCCGACCGGAACCTTCACTTCATCACCTACCCAACCCCCATCGCCCTCCGAAACCCCCACCTTCTCGTTTACTTCGACGGGGACCGCTTCCGAAACAACCACACCAACGCCGCCTTTTACGCCGACACACACGGCAACGTCCGTTTATACGATCACCTACAGCCCGACCCTGAGCTCCACCCCTACCCTAACTGACACCCTGACCTGGACCGCCACTGAAAGCCCCAACCCTAGCCAAACCCCGACCCCGTCTTTCACCTGGAGTTCGACAGTGGTATTCACCTTGAGCGCCACCCAGACCTTTACCCCCAGTTCTACAGCCTCTTTCACCCCCACCGGCTCCCACACGGGAACCCCTACGATGACCCCCACGGCTACCCTTTCATTGACACCCACCCTTACCCCAACCTCCAGCTTGACCACCACACAAACATGGACCCGAACAACCACCCTGACTCTCACCAACACCGGGACCCCCACGGTAAGTTGCACATCCACCTACACTTCAACCGCCACACCCACCCCGACCCTTACCCGAACCTATACTTCAACTCCGTTTCCCACGGTCACTTCCACCCCAACCCTCACCTCCACCCTCACGTTTACGGCCACCCTGACCTTCACCCTTACCCAAACCCATACCCCAACTTCCACCGAGGTTAATACCCATACCGCGACCCCGGTTCCTTCCGTACCGCCGGGCACGTTAGGGCTTTATCCCAACCCCGTCACGGGACCGACGGTGAATGTCCTTCCCCCGGATTACACGGGGCCCGCGAATGTTCGGGCGGAGATTTTCACGGTGAATTTCCGGAAGGTGTACGATCGTACTTTCGATTCCATCCCAACCGGAACGGCTATATCCGTCACTTTGACCAGCTGGGGCGGGAACGGGCTCTCCAATGGGCTTTATTACGTGGTGGTGACGGTGGATGGGAAACGAACCATCGGGAAACTCTTGATCTTGAGATAAGGAAATGGAAGGGCCAGGGTAAAACTCATCCCCAGCCGGTGGGACCGGGCTGGGGATTATTGTTTTTGGGGAAAATCAACAGTTAAGGGATCAGGGATTCGGCGGGGGAATCGTGCCCGCTCCCGGATCCTCAGTTGGAATCGTCCCGGGTTGCATCGCGGTGGTTTCCAGCGGGTTCCCCTGCAGGTCGAAATAGTTCAGGGTGCCGTCCGAAAGGGTTACGTCGATCTCCATGGCCCCCCCATCCCCCGGGTCCACGAATTCCACCTTTTGAACCTTGGAAGCCAGGTAAACGGGGTTGAAGTCGGGGGGTACGGCCGTGTCGTAAAGAAACGCGTCCTGGCCCGCGCCCATTACCTTAACCACCCTTGTTCCATCGGCGTTGGCGGTTACCACCGGGTTGGGCAGGCCCACGGTGGTGACCTCGACCTGGTCGTTGGCGGAATTGCAGGGGATGTATTGTGCCCCGTTGTAAAAATACAAGTCGCCCACATGGTAGGGGTCCTGCCACCACCACCACCCGTCATTCCAAAAGCACCAGCGGTTGAAATCCGAGTCGTACCACCACCAATGGTCACCGTAGCAACGGGTCCAGAAATAGCTGCCGCCCGAATACCAGCCGTACCATTGATTGCCCGAGGCGTCGAGAAAATGGCAAATATTGAAGCTTTTGTCCTTGTGCCAGTAGTAATGGTTCGGTTTCACCTCGGACAGGTTCCATTGGTTGATGGACTTGCGCCAGGGGTCCTGGTCGATCAGCGACATGGGGCCCCGCACCAACTCGTCATTATATTCCCGGGGGGACATGGGCTTGGCCGCCAGGGACCGGTGATCGGGGCCTTTGCGGGGCGCGCGGATGATGGAATGGGCCCGGTCGTCGTCCAATAGCTGGGCGCGGTTGGCGAGGGGGTAGGGGATGCTGGCCACCCCGAGTTTTTGAAGTTTTTTCCGAACGTAGCCGGGTTGATAGGGGTGGTGCTGGTGGTGGGCGCTGCTCCTCACGGTAGGGGCGCCGGTTGGGGAGCCGGAGTCCGCCGGGTTGATACGCAGGGTCGTGTCGGAGGTGGCGTTCAGGTCCTGGGGGACGAACTCGGTTTGGACCTGGGGCGCATAGACTTGGCTGTCCCAGGTTCCGCTGGGTTGGCTAACGTCGATCTGAACCGCCCGGCTTTCGTTCCATTGGTTGATGGGTGTGGAGGGCCGGACGGGACGGGGAATCGAGAAATTAGTACCCGCCGAAGGCCGGGACACCGGTATGGGCCTTGCCGGGGATTGGGTTTGGACTTGAGGTTGCGGCTTGGTGACCGCCTGGGGGATGGCGGTGGGCTGGTCTTTAACCGGCGCGGGCCGGTTCACCTGCTGGGCCCAAAGGAAAGAGGGGAAAGACGCCCCCAAAATTAAAAGACCCGATGCGAACCAACGGTTCATGGAAAACACTCCTCTTCAGCGATCCAACGGTAGGATAGGGTTTAGACGCCTTTCAGAGGGCCTTCCCCCCGCCGGTTAGAAGGCCATCCTATAGCAGGCCGATGGCCTTTTTCCATTCGGGAGTGGGGCGAATGAGTTTACGGGTTTTCAAGTCAAATAAGCCGATCACAAAGGTTCCTTCCGCGCCGACCTGCCCGTCCTCTTTCACCATTTCCTGGTAAACGAAACTGAGCAGGCCCTTTTGTTCCTGAAGGCGGGTCGTGACGAGGATCTTTTCCCTTAATTTGATTTCCCGCTTAAAACGGATGGAGGCCTCTAAAAGCACCGGGCCGAACCCGTAACCTTGGATCTTCTCAACCCCGAATCCGTTCGGGGTAATCCATTCCCAACGGGCTTCCTCAAAGAGCACCATATAGGCTGCGTTGTTGACGTGTCCATAGGCGTCCAGGTGCTGTTCCCGGATGATGATTTCGTGAATGTGCCCGGAAGAGGCCATTGGCGTTCCTTCGTTTGGGTGGTTCAAATGAGCGCCCCTTTTCCTGTCTATTCCCGCGCGAATTAGTTTTATTTGGTTAAATCTTAACGGAATTTTAATGGGCCTCCCCAGTAAAATCCGAATGAGTTTACTTAATGGGGAGGTAAAACATGGATGCCATCTATTCCGTTGTCATCATGGTTGGGTTACTAGCCTTGTCGATCTATTACCTAAACAGCTAAAACCCCCTTTGAATGATCAAAAAGGCTCCCTGTCCAAGCGGGGGGCCTTTTTGTTTGGTAGTGGTTCATTTTGAATAATTCCCCACTTTGAAAGGGGGGACAGGAGGGTATTAGACTTTAACGACAAGGCTAACTCCCCCTTAATCCCCCTCTTTCAGAGGGGGAAAAAGAAGGCCCGCCATCAAACTGATCCACTACCTTTTGTTTTAAGTCGCCGCGTTGAAATCCCCGGCTTTAGCCGGGGACGTGCGAATTACGCACGAGGTTATTCCACCTTCAGGCGGTAACCCACGCCCGATTCGGTGAGGATATACTGGGGCCGGTCGGGGTCGGCCTCGATCTTGTGGCGTAATTGATAGATATATATGCGGAGGTACTGGATCTGGTCCCCGCTGGCGGGCCCCCAAACTTCCTTCAAAATTTGTTTCTGGGTCACGACTTTGCCCGCGAATCGAATCAAAACCGCCAACAAATCGTATTCGTTGGGGGTTAGGTGCACTTCCTGCCCCCGGACTGTCACCACCCTAGCGGCCATGTCCACCCTGAAATCGGGCGTCTCGAACACTGATTCTTCCCGGCCCTGCTTGACTCTTTGGGAATGCCGCAAGGCAACCCGAAGGCGGGCCATAAGCTCCCCCACGCCGAAGGGCTTGGTCAGGTAGTCGTCGGCCCCCGCGTCCAGCCCGGCGATCTTGTCTTTTTCCTTGCCCCGGGCGGTGATAATGATCACGGGTACCGTGGACCATTCCCGGAGCCGCCTCAAGACCTCCAGGCCATCCAGGTCGGGAAGCCCCAAGTCCAAAAGTACCAGGTCGGGGTTATGGGAACTGGCCAAGGATAGGCCTTCTTCCCCGGTTTCCGCCTCCAGGAACTTGAATCCCTGGCTGGTCAGGGTGGGCTTCAGGAAGCGGCGAATAGGTTGTTCATCCTCAATGAGTAAAATGGTTCCCGTATCGACCATAAGGTCTCCTTGATACCGCGACTGGTCCCCGTTTTGGTGAGTCGGTTCCAAACTATTTCTCCCCTTATTTTATGAAGAAACAAACGGCTTCGCCCGGATTAATCCGCCTTTTCCGGCGGCGGCTGGAGCGGAATGGTAAAGCGGAAGACCGCCCCGCCCCCCGGCCGGTTCCTCGCTTGGATGGAACCTCCGTGGATTTCCACGATGCCCTTGCAGATCGCCAGCCCTAACCCCGCCCCTCCGCGCTTTTCCTTTTGGGGACCGCGATAGAATTTTTCGAACACTTTTTCCAGGTCCTCTTCGGGAAGCCCGGGGCCCTTGTCCATGACCTCGACCGCCACTTGCCCCTCTTCCAGCCGGAGGGATATCTCGATGGGGTTTTCGGCGGGCGTGTATTTGATGGCGTTTTCGACCAGGTTCACCAATACCTGCTCGATCAGCAAGGCGTCCATGGGCACCAGGGGCAGGTCGGGTTCGATATGGGTCTCCAGCTTCCGGTCCCCCAGCTTTTTCTCCAGCCGCATGATGGCCGAACCCACGACTTCCCCGGGGTACTGTTGTTCCAGGCGGGGTTTCACCGCCTTGGCCTCGAGTTTGGTCATTTCCAACAGGTTGTTCACCAGGCGTTCCAGCCGCTCGCTTTCGTCGTAAACATTCAAGAGCAGGTCGCTCCGGGTGCCCTCGTCCATTTTCTTGCCGTTCTCCAAAAGGCTGGAAATGGAACCCGTGATGGCGGCCAGGGGAGTGCGCAGGTCGTGGGAAAGGGAACTCAGGAGGGAACTGCGAAGCTTCTCCGCCTCCATCTGCATTTGGGTGTCCCTTTGCTTGTCCTCCAGCTTGTCCCCGGCCACGGCCAGGGCGGTCTGGTGGGCGAAAGCCTCCAACAAATGCAATTGCTCGGGGATGAAAAGCCGGTCGGCTTCCTTCGGCTTGACCCCCAACGCGCCTACGGGAGCGCCGGAAGCCAGCAAGGGCACGTAAAGAGCCTCGGTGGAAGGCAGGGTGTCGGTGCCCCGTCCGGCCATCTGGCCCAGGTCATAGGCCCAGTGGGCCACGCCTATTTCTTTCGGGGTGAGGTCGAAATCCTTCTGGTCGCCGCATTGGATCTTCAGGCGGCCCTCCGCGTCGGGCAGGAAGGCGATGACGGAACTTTCAAACACTTCGGCGATGTGCTTCACGGCGATTTCCAGGAGCTCGGCCGTGCCGCGGGTGGAGGCCAGTTCCCGGGAAAGGGCGTAGAGGGCGGCGGTGCGCCGTTCCCTCAGGCGGGAAACCTGGGCCTGGCGCCGGACCCTCACCGTCAGGTTGCTGATGGAAAGTCCCACCAATAACATCACCAGGAACATGAATAAATATTGGGTGTCACTCACCGCGAAGGAAAACCGGGGCGGAACGAAAAAGAAATCGAAAGCGATGACGCTCAAAAAGGACGCCATGGTCGAGGGCCCGAAACCCAGTTTCGAGGACACGGCCAGGATGCCCAGAAGATAGACCATGATGAGGTTGGCTAGGTCCACGCCGGGGTAAAAGATCCAGGCCAGGCCGGTGCTGAGCCCCACGGCCAGGAGGGCCCAAAAATAACCCGCGGGTTTGAAGACGGCGCGGGCGCCCGGGGAGGCGGCGGCCCTTTTTTCCCGGGGGTCGGCCGATTCCCCCTGGGTTGTGTAGACATCGATGTCGCCGCTGAGACGGATCAAGAGGTCAATGGGGGAGGGCCGAAACAGGGATAGCCAGCCTCGCTTCAAGGGCTTTCCCACGAATATCTTGGTGACATTTCGGTGACGGGCGTAATCCATGACCTCTTCGGCGAAGAAGGATCCGCTGACAACGGCTGTTTCCGCCCCCAACTGCTCGGCCAGGCGAAGGTTCTGGATGGCCTTGGAGCGGGTTTCATCCCCCTGGCGGGCCAGGTTCGGCGTTTCCACATAAAGGGCGATCCAGGGGGACCTGAGGCTTTTCGCCATGCGGTGGGTGGCGCGCACCAGGCTGGCCGAGGAAGGGCTCGGCCCCACGCAAACCAGCAGGCGGTCCGCCGTCGCCCAGGTTTGGGTGATGGATTTGTCCCGGCGGTACACCTGAACCTGGTCGTTGACCCGGTCGGCGGTGGTCCTGAGGGCGATTTCCCTAAGGGCGATCAAGTTGCCCTTGCGGAAGAAATTCTGGGAAGCACGTTGGGCCGCGTCCGGCAGGTAGACTTTGCCGTCCCCCAGGCGCTTCAAAAGGTCGTCCGGCGGCAGGTCGATCAGCTCCACCTCATCCGCCATCTGCATGACCTTGTCGGGAAGGGTTTCCCGCACCACGATTCCCGTGATCTGGGCAACGATGTCGTTGAGGCTTTCCAGGTGCTGGACATTCAGGGTCGAGTAGACGTTCACGCCCAAATCCAGCAATTCCTGCACGTCCTGCCAGCGTTTCAGATGGCGGGATCCTTCCGCGTTGGTATGGGCCAGTTCATCCACCAGGAGCAGGCCGGGTTTGCGCGCCAGGGCGCCGTCGATGTCGAATTCATCCAGGCGGGTCCCGCGGTAGTCCACTTCCCGGGGAGGAAGAACCTCCAGGCCCGCCACCAGGGCGGCCGTTTCCTTCCGGCCGTGTGTCTCCACGAGGCCCACCACCACGTCCAGCCCTTCGGCCTTTTTGGCGCGGGCGGCCTCCAGCATGGAATAGGTCTTGCCCACGCCCGGGCAGGCACCGAAAAATATCTTCAGTTTCCCCTTTTTCTGGGCTAATTCTTCCGCCTGGACTTTTTCTAAGAGCTTGTCCGGGTCGGGTCTTTGGTTGTTCATGGAAAACACCTAAGGCCAAAAAAGTTAAACCCAATCCAACAAAAAGCCGCTATGCCACAAGGAAAACCCAAACCCACCCCCGGGTGCCTCGTATTTACTCATTTTCACTTTAAACGGATCTTCGTGCCTTTGTGTTGAAACTTCCTAGCTTAATTTTACCCTTCAAATCCGGGGGGGAACAGGGGAAGCATCGAAACTTGAGTGTTTTAATTTTTCCTTAATTGTTAGTGAAACCCTCTTAACAGCATCTTAATTGGCCGTTCATTTATCATTCGCCTCGAGGTTCGAATTGATCCCTAGGGGAGGTTTGGCATGGACAGCCTATGGCTTCCGGCAGGAATCGTTTTGGTTCTCTTGGCCTTAAGCGTTTATTACCTGGTGCAGATCGAAAAGATAGAGCTGAAGAAGGAGTCGGACACTTAAAAAAATTTAAAACCAATTGATGCGTCAGGGGAGGCGCGAGGGAACGGAAATGTAGACCATTTCCTTCCCACGCGCCTTTGCTATTTAAAGGGGCGGTTAGGGATTTGTTAGTTTCAAAAAATCGAGCGTTAGCTTTTCGTTAAGTTTTAGTTAGGAAGGAATGGAAAAGGAAAAACGGGCCGATCATTCGTTAATTTTTTATTAACGAACGAACTTTTTTCGTTAGGACCAAGTTAGGTTTCGGAGCGGGAAAAACAATTTAGTGTCATCTACACAAAAGTGCCCCGCGTGTTTCGCCCGTGAAAATAAATTTGGTTGTTAACAAAGCGTTTGTTAGGAAACGGAAAGTGGCACGAGGTTTGCTTTTCGTAACGCCGAAAAGGGGCCGCCGAAAATTTGGCGCCTCATCGGAGTAGAAAATGGAAGGAAAATTTAATAATTTTTTGAACCTCGTTTCCTGGGTTTTAGGAGAGATGTGGGAAACGTTGTTCTGAAGTCGAGCCGGGCCCTGAAAAATCGGAAAACCGGTTCGTAATTAATTTTGCTGGTCCCGGGAAACCGGGGAAAGGGGTGGGTTATGAAAGCCGAAAGTTGGGTTCGGATCTTTAGAAAAGGAGCTGCTTTCCTGTTCGTGGTGTTGTTGCTCGCCGTGACAGGAAGGGCGCTTGCGGATAGCGCAACGCCGGTAGCAACTGCTGCGGCGACGCCGGCCGCTGCGCCATCAAGTCTGCAAGGGTTCATGAATTACGCGGACTTCACTTGGGTGAATGGGAATACGCGCGAACATGATTTCCCGCTGGACGGGAAGTTCTTTTCGCCCGAACTGCTGTTTGACACTAATTACACCTACAATTTCGCCAATCCGAAAGACAACGTAGTCGACGGTTCCACTTGCGTGGAGCATTCAGGCCAGGTGGACGTCGAACACATCGGCGTCGGGGGTGATTTCCATATCCCGGTCGGGGACGGCGGGGATTACGTGAGAGCCCGGCTCATGACGGAATTCGGCAATTACGCCGAGCAGATCCCGCGCGATGACGAAACTCCGGCCAAGGGCGCCTGGAATGTCATTCCGGGGGTACAATACCTTACGGAAGCCTACGGCGGCTATCACATCGCCATACCCGGAACGGATGGCATGAACATCGACATGGGCCAGTTCCCCTCTTACGTCGGGCTTTTCAGCTTTTACGATTCGGAAAACTGGTGCTACCAGGCTTCGTATGTTTCCTCAAATACGCCCTGGTTCTTCACGGGAATGCGCATCCAGTTTTTCCCCAATGATACCCTTAAGATCGAGCCCTGGCTGATCAACGGCTGGCAAACCTACGGGTCGTTCAACAACGGGGTTTATGGTCTTCCCATGGACTTGGGAATGGAAATCCGTTGGGCTCCGAATCCGAGCTTGGTGCTTATCTTCAACAACTACGCGGGAGCGGACAACCCGAATTCACCCGATTGCGTCAAGTACCACACGGATGACAGCGCCGTTGTCAAGTACATGGACGATCCGAAATCGGACGGCATCACTAAGATGGCCTTTTCCCTTACCTGCGACGCGGGGATGCAAACAGGGCCTATGTACGTAGGCTTTGCAAGCGGGGTTGGACCTGCTGGCACCACAAACGGTTCGGGTGGAGCCCTTTCCCCAACCGGCGGTGCTTATGTCGGGGCGGGCGCTAGTGGCAACGGCATTTTTGGAACCGGCGAATACGCCAATTCCCAAGGTTACGTGAACGTGGGTCCTAACGGGCAAAACGGGGAAAGCTTCCTGGGGGCCATGTTCTACAACAGGATTTGGTTCGCCCACGATACCTGGGCCTTTACTTTCGGTGGCGGTGCGATGGAAAACCAAGGCGCTTATCTGGCCCTGCTTCCGCCGATTAACGGGGATACGGGGGCTAATTATTTCGGTGATACAAATGCCGTCGCGGCTTTCGGGGAATACCCGGGTGAGGCCTGGACAGCATGGGATTATGACTTTGGCCTGCAGTTCATGCCGGACCAGTACTTTACCGTCGACTTGGAATACACCCACCGCGCTTCCAGTCTCAATTACTTCGTTGGGCCGGGCGGGATCACTTCCACGGATGGTTGGGGTCCCGGGGCGGGTACGGGTTCAACCCAAGTCAATGGGGGTTATTCACCGAACCTGGTTCAGACTGAGGACTTAATCATGAGCTCCATCATGGTGCACATATAACCTGGATTGCGGAAGGATGATTTAGCGGGAAAAGAACATGCGGCGATGGGCCTGGTTTCAGGGACCCGGCTCAACGCCCTCCTAACCAACTTTTGGGGAGAGGGACGGCCCGCCAAGCCGTCCCTTTTTTTTGGCCCGGTTTGAGTTGCTTGGTCCTTAAGCCGGGGGGGTGGAGTCCATGAACTTTGATGAATTTTTAATGGGCACAGGTTGGATAATGATCCAGTCGATAATGAGGTGAGAACAATGCAAAACAAAAACGTGATTTTAATGATCGAGGATGAGCAACCCATCCGCCGTTTTTTGAAACCCTATCTGGAAAGCCATGACTTCAAGGTTTTGGAGGCCGGGACGGGGGAAGAGGGCCTCGCCATGGCCTCTTCCCACAAGCCGGACATCATCCTGCTTGATTTGGGCTTGCCGGACCTGGACGGCTTAGTCGTTCTCAAACGCTTGCGGGAATGGGCGTC
The DNA here is from genome assembly GCA_963771075.1 of candidate division FCPU426 bacterium. Lineage (GTDB taxonomy): Bacteria > Oederibacteriota > Muellerivitia > Muellerivitales > Muellerivitaceae > CAVTWJ01. Next base: position 283,837 of record CAVYSE010000011.1, read on the forward strand.
GATTCCCATCATCATCCTGACCGCCCGGGGCAAGGAAAAAGAAAAGGTCGAGGGGTTGGACGCGGGCGCGGACGATTACCTGGCCAAGCCTTTTGATACAGAGGAACTGATGGCCCGGGTCAGGGTGGCTTTGCGCCACGTTATGCGGCTCAAACAGGGCGGCGAAGAAACGGTCTTCGAGACGCCGGATTTCAAGGTCGATATGGCGGCCCGAACCGTTCATGTGAGGGGAAAGGAAGTCCACCTCACACCCAATGAATACGACTTATTGGTTTTGCTCATCCGCTATGTAGGCAAGGTAGTCACCCAAAAGCAGATTATGCAGGAGGTTTGGGGGCCCAACAGCACCGAACAGGGAACCTCCCTGCGGCTTTATATCCACCAATTGCGGCAGAAGATCGAGGCCAAGCCCGCCCACCCGAAATATATCCTGACCGAGCAGGGTGTGGGGTACCGGTTGAAATACGAGGAACCGTCCGTCTCGCCTTCCAAATAAGAAGCTCAAACAGAAACGCATTTAACCGCCAAGACACAAAGTTCGCCATGCCGACCTACAATAAAATAGTTTAAAGAGGTCGGTAGAGTAACGATTCCCACATTAGTTTTATGGTAAATCGGCACAAGGAAGAAAAAACGATAATTTTAGACTTTTTTCTGGTTTTCCTATCCTTATTTGTTCTAGGCGGTCTTGGCGTCTTGGTGGTGAAAAAATGTTTTCGTTTTGATTCTTGTTAGGGTCTCAAAGATTCTCCGGGCCTTTACAACCCGGAATCCGATGGTATTTCAATGGTATTATTCCCGAAGCAAATCCTAGGTGGTTTTCATGACTGATCAACGACCCGATCCCGATGCCCTCTTAAGGCGTTTCAGGGATGAGGAAGAAAGCAAAAACCGGGGAAAACTCAGGATATTTTTCGGTTATGCCCCGGGGGTGGGCAAAACCTACGCCATGCTCCAAGCCGCGCAGGCCAAGAAGGCCCAAGGCGGGGATGTGGTGGTGGGAATCGTGGAAACCCACGGCCACCCCGGGATGACGGCCCTCCTGGAGGGATTAGAGATCATCCCTCCCTTGGAAATTCATCAAGATAACCAACCCTGGAAGGAACTGGATTTGGACGGGGCCTTGAGCCGCAAGCCCCGGCTGTTATTGGTGGACGACCTGGCCACCATCAACGCGAAGGGGTCCCGCCACTTGAAGCGATGGCAGGATATCCAGGAGCTTCTTCTCAGTGGTATTAATGTCTATACCACCCTCAATGTCCAGCACCTGGAAAGCCTGAACGATATCATCAACCGGATCACGGGAACCATCGTTTGGGAAACCCTTCCGGACTCGGTCTTGGAAAAGGCGGATGAGGTGGAGCTGGTCGACCTTCCCCCCGACGATTTGATCGAGAGGCTCGCGGAAGGGAAGGTGGACATCTCGGCGCAAGACCCCCGGGCCATGCAAAATTTCTTCCAAAAAGCGAACCTGGTGGCCCTGCGGGAGATGACCTTCCGCATGGTCGCGGACCGCTTGAACGACCAGGTCCAGGCGTTAAGGCGGGACCAGGCGGCCATCCCGAACTGGGAAACCCAGGATCACCTGCTGGTCTGCGTGGGCCCTACCCTTTCCTCGGCGAACCTGGTGCGGACCGCCCACCGCATGGCCAAGGCCCTCCGGGTCGACTGGATCGCAGTCTACGTTGAAACACCGGCCCAAGCCCGGCAGGCGGAAGCCGAATCCCGGGCGATCCTGAATCTTCGCCTCGCCGAACAATTGGGAGGGGAAGCGGTGCTCTTGAGCGGGGTAGATTTCGCGGAGGAAGTCATCGACTTCGCCAAGGCCCGTAAAGTCTCGAAGATTTTGGTGGGCCAGCCGAGAGAAAGGCCCTGGTGGAAAATCCTCAGCCGATCGCCCGTGGACCAGCTTTTACACCAAGGCCCCGATATCGACATCTACGTCACCAAATGGGAGACACCCTTTACGCCCAAACCACCGGGCCGGGGGAAACCCTTGAAAATAAACTGGTTGGGATACGGCTTGGCCGCGGTTTGCACGGCCGTTTGCACCGGGCTGGCTTGGCTGATTTTCCCGCCGGAACTGAAAACCAACCTGGACCTGCCCAACGACACCATGGTCTTCCTCCTGGGCAGCCTGGCCTTCGCCGCCATGCAGGAAATCGGGCCTTCGATATTTTTTTCCATCCTGAGCGTGCTGTGCCTCGACTTCTTCTTCACCCCACCCCTCTTCGAGTTCGACGTATCCGATAACCGTTATATATTGGTTTTTTTCGTCATGCTTTTCGTCTCCCTTTCCATTAACGGCCTGATGTTGAGGGTGAGGGCCCAGGCCCGCCTTTCCCGTATCCAGGAACGGCGCACGACCGCGCTTTACGGCCTATCCCGGGACCTGGCTTCCAACCGGGGGACGGACGAGCTGCTCATGATCGCCATCAAGCATATCTCCGATTTCTTCGAGAGCTCGGTGGTGGCTCTCTTGCCCGACGAAAAGGGTGTCCTGAGGGCGCGAGGCGGGGACCTGGCAGACTTTAATTTATCCTCGAAGGAAATGGCGACCGCTCACTGGACCTTCGACCTTGGCCAGATGGCCGGCCGGGGTACGGAAACCCTGCCGGGCGCCGAGGCCCTTTACCTGCCCCTCTTGGCCACGGGGGCGCCGGTGGGCGTGCTGGCCGTCAAGCCCCGCTTCACGGAAAAGTCCTTTATCCCCGAGCAACTTCATCTTTTGGAGGCCTTCGCCCACCAGACGGCCCTGGCCGTGGCCGGGGACGAGTTGGCGGAAAAGCAGAAACAAACCCAGGTCGAGATAGAAACGGAAAAGCTCCGGAGCTCGCTTCTCAGTTCCGTTTCCCACGACCTGCGAACCCCCCTGGCCACGATCAAGGGTTCCATTGGCGGATTGCTGGAAGCGGGGGAACAACTGGGGGCGGCGACCCGGCGGGATTTCCTCGAGAACATCCACGATGAGGCCGACCGGCTGGAACGACTGGTCAATAACCTGCTGGAAATGACCAAACTGGAGTCGGGGGCCATCCAGGCGGTCAAGGTCGCCAATTATCCCGAGGAGGTCATTGGGTCGGCCATTTCACGGGTCGAAAAGAGGCTCGGGAACCGAACTCTCAATACCCGGATCCCGTCTGATCTCCCAACCGTCCCCATGGACGGTCTTTTGATTGAGCAGGTTTTGGTGAACCTATTGGATAATGCCTTGAAGTACACCGCGTCCGAGGCTGCCATCGAAATTTCCACTTGGACCTGGAAAAATCAATGGTTCGTGAGGGTGTCCGACTCGGGCCCGGGGGTCAAAGAGGAAAACCTCCCGAAGTTGTTCGACAAGTTTTTCCGCGGGGACCAATCGGGCAAAAAAACAGGTGCCGGTTTAGGTTTGGCCATCTGCAAGGGTATTATTGATATTCATGGGGGTGAATTAAGGGCGGAAAACCGGCCCGGAGGCGGGTTGTCCTTTGAATTCTTTTTGCCCATCGCTAGCTCAAACCCAATCACCTAAGACCTATGGAAGGGTCCTTTTGAATGGAAAATTATTTTAAAAAATGGATATGGGTTATTTCGCTGTTTGCATGTATTTTTAAACCCGTGTTTGCCCAGGACATCTCAAATGTCCGGGTTCGCCTGGATTCTGGACAAAAACAAGTAGTTATTTCCTATGACCTAAGCGGATCAGGGGCCGTTGAAGGTGATTTAGTTCTTCAATTATCAAATGACCAGGGCAAGAGCTGGTCGGTGCTACCCCACGATGGATCGATCAGTGGAGATGTAGGAAGGGGAGTCCAATCCGGAATAGGCAAAAAAATTGTTTGGCAGGCGAGGGAAGACTTCAATGGATTAGTTCCCGATAATTTCATGGCCCGATTATCCGTGGAAAAACTGGTTTCATCGGCCTCCTCGGGGCAATCTCCAGCGGAACTCCAACCCACTCTTGGCTTGGGGGAACAAGAAAAAGAAAATCAGGCCGAACTGGAAAAGAACCAGATTCTACCCCCGACCATGATTGGCAAGGATGGAGCCAACCGGATCTTGATCCCCGCCGGATATTTCATGATGGGCTCGCCTGCCGGCAAGGGAGAGAAGAATGAGCAACCCCAGCACCGGGTTTGGATCAGCTCCTTTTATATGGATCGAAAGCTTGTAACTTTCGACCAGTACGACAGGTTTTGTGACGCCACCGAACGTGAAAAACCCCTGGACGGATTTATTCAATATAAACAACAGCCCCACTGGGGAAGGGGACAAAGGCCGGCCCTTAACGTTACTTGGAAAGAGGCGGTTGCCTACTGCAAGTGGGCCGGGGGCCGCCTACCCACCGAAGCCGAATGGGAAAAAGCCGCGCGGGGTGGAACGGGTACCATTTATTGTTGGGGAAACGACGCTGGCAAGACGGAGGATTACGCCTGTTTTGGTGATATTTCCAGACACATGACCTTTCCCGTAGGGCAATTCAAACCCAACGGTTATGGGCTTTACGACATTGTGGGAGAACTTTGGGAATGGGTGTTGGATTGGTACGACCCGCAATATTATTCCGAAAGCCCGGAAAGGAACCCAGCCGGGCCCGATTCGGGTAATCTCAAGGTTTTGCGCGGAGGCTCCTTCGCCAACGGTTCGGATTGCCTGGCGGTGGCCCACCGGGCCGGATGGGACCCGGAAAAACAGGATGGTTTCGTGGAATTTGTCGGTCATGTTTACGAACATGGCTGCCGTTGTGTCCAAACGCCTTAGCTCTTTCCTGAATTTGCAGATGAAGGTTACCCCCCCTTTTAAAAAAGGGGGGAGGGGGGGTATTAGCCTTCGATGACCGCCTTGAGAATCTTCTCTAAAACCGCTTTGGTATCCCCCAACACTTGATGGTTATCAAAGCGAAACACCTGCAGGCCACGTTCCTTCGAAAACGAGGCCCGAAGGGCATCCTTATCTTTTCCTTCACGGTGGAAATGCTGACCGCCGTCTAATTCAATGACCAGCGCGGCCTTGGAACAATAGAAATCCACAATATATCCGCCAATTATCCTTTGCCGGTAAAAGCAAGCCCCCGCCAGCTGCTTGCGACGAAGACGAGACCAGAGAAGGCGTTCGGCATCCGTCATATTACGGCGTAATTTCTTGGCGACCGAAGTCAGGCCCCGGCGGTAAGTCAACATCGAATACCCCCCTTTTCCAAAGGGGGGATAGTCAATGGCCATGTTATTGAACATGGCTGCCGTTGCGCGCAAACGCCTCAAATTACGAAAACTTATTACCGCGAAGACGCGAGGAAAATTGATAACCAAAGATAACGTCTAGCGAAATTTTAACGTCATTCTCTGGAATTATAACTGGCTGCTAACGATTCTGTCGTTCCTCCTAACAACGGCCTAACCCTCCCCAAAATATAATTCTTCATGTATACCGGGATTATTTGAAAAAGGTCCTAGGGAAAGACCTCCCGGCCACGGCGAAAATTTCTGCTTGGAAATTGGAAGAGGCAAAAGAAACCCTCCCGAGCCTTTGCCTATGACCACGAAAAGCTGGTATTCGGAAGAGGCTGTTCTAACGGCTTCTTAACAAGTACTCCCGTTCTTATAACGGCAACATAACGCCGATCAAGCCCCTTCTAACAGCAAGCTAACCCCCCCTGGACGTATATTTTTCCTGAAGCAAAAACGAGGAGGGTTCCATGACACCGCAACTACTGATTTCCGTGGGAATGTCGTTGACTGTCGCTGGCCTGGCCTGCATGGCCTATATCCAGCTTTTCTGGAAAGAGAATTAAAGGATCCCAGGGCGGAGGGGAACGGGCACCCCTGAAAGCCTTGGTAAAAATGTAAAGAATGCCTGACGCAAATAGTCTTCATAAGGAGGACTCAGATGAAAAATTTAAACAAAACGACAACCTTAGCGCTGGCCATGGCTATGGTGTTCGGGATAACCACCCTGAGTTTCGCCGGTAATCACCCGGCCTTGACCTATCCCCAAGGGGCGATTGCCACCTCGGATTCCCCGGCGCAAGTGGCCGAGACGAATCCATGGCACAAAGGCGCGCTTAAGTACGCTTCGGGGCTCGTCGTTTTCGGGCCTTGGTACACGAGTTGCCCCGTTAGTCACGCGGCGCTTAATTCCAAGCATCCGGGTGTCGTTGTCGCCTTGTCGAACGGGAAGTTGATCCTGCTGGCCAGCGCCGGGTTGAAAGGCGAAGTGGAGGCGAATCCCGGAAAATACGCCGCTTATATGTATGGTACGGCGTCGAGCGATAGGGCCTCCGACATTCATATGGCGGATGCCGCGGGTTCTACCGGGAATCAGAAGGACTAACGCTTTCCACCAAAGCGTATTTGCGATAAGGACCGGGGTGGAGTTGGTTCCCGGTCCTGGAAATTCCTGAGGGGCGCGCGGAAATCCGCCGCCCCTTTTTGTTTATCCTGTGAAAATCAGATGGAGGGGATCATCATGAAAAAAATCGAGGCGATTATCCGGCCCGCCAAATTCGAGGACGTCAAGGCGGCGTTGAAGGAAGCGGGTTACGGCGGATTGACCGTAACCGAGGTGGAGGGGCACGGGATGCAAAAGGGAGTCACCCAGCAGTGGCGGGGCCGTCAATACAAGGCGGAGCTCCTGCCCAAGATCAAGCTTGAGATCGTATGTCCCGCGAACGAGAAGGACAAAATTCTCAAGGCCATTATGCGAAGCGCCTACACGGGCCAGGTGGGGGATGGGAAGATCTTCGTTTATGAGGTAGGCGAGGCCTACCGGATCAGCAGCGGGGAATCGGGCGAGAAGGTCGTCATGCAGGAAAAAGAAACCAGGACGATGGCGGTACTCTGAAAAACAGATTGGCGGTTTATCATGTTAAAAATCGAAGCCATTATCCGGCCTGAAAGATTAGAGCTGGTCTGCGCGAAATTGAAGCGGGTGGGTTACCCGGGAATGATGGTGATGGAAATGGAAGGCCATGGGCGCCAAGGAGGCCTTCATTCCCATTGGCCGGCGGATTTGCGGATCCAATTTCTTCCCAAAGTGAGGATCGAGATCGTGATAGAAAACAAGGACCAGTTAAAAGTCATCAAGGCCATCCTTTCGGGTGCAAAGACCGGGGAAGAAGGAGATGGAAAGATATTTATCACCGAAATCAAGGAAGCCATCCGGATCCGCACCGGAGAAAGGGGCGTGAGCGCCCTTTCCCAGGAAAAGATCCAGCAACCCAAAAAGCAGGGAGTGTTGGCCCGCAATTAGGAGAGATTTCTATTTAAAGGAGTAATTAAAAGTATGAAACGTATTGAAGCCATCGTCCGGCCCAATGCCTTAAGGGCCGTATTGGAAAGTTTGGAAGCCATTGGATATCCGGGCGTGACGGTCCAGGAAGCCCAAGGACATGGGACGCAGAAGGGCGCAACGGATATCTACCGCAGTCAAAGCGTCGAGGGTCTCCTCCCAAAATTGGTGGTTTCCATGGTGGTGGAGGACCCTCTCGTTGAGAAAACCATTGATTCCATCGTTAAGGCCGCACGCAAGGGTGAAATCGGGGACGGAAAGATTTTTGTTTACTCGGTCGTGGACGCGGTTCGGATTCGCACGGGCGACAGGGGCAAGGCCGCGCTCTGATTTAGCTGACAGTCCGCAGCTCGCAGTTCGCGGGAAAATCTTTAAAAGCCTAACTGCCAACTGCGTACTATGTTTTCCTGCGAATGGCTAACCATTACAAAGTGATCAATTATCCCTTCGGTTGTTTCCCGCTGAGGATCCACACGTATAACCCGTATCCCAGAATGGCGGCCACCAGCAAAGGGCCGCATAGGAGTTTCACATCCTCCCAGTTGCCCATCATACTTACAGCCCGGGTCCATATATTCCAATGACCGGGAATCCTTCTCCAAAAGGCGGTGATAAAAAAAACGCTCCCAAGCATGACTAACATGTCGAACATATAGAGGGGACGTTCCTGTCTTTCGAATAGATGGAAAATAAAATCCGACGCCAGAAATACCGGGAGTACCGACAACGTTGTGAAAAGCCCATAGACCAATGTGTTTGGCAGGGAAGAACACCATAAATAATCTACGGTTCCCTTGGCGGCCAAGTAAAAAATATCAAAACAAGCGAACCGGACGAAAACTTTCAAGAGATACATCGGGAACCTTTCCAATCAAAAATACTCGCCTCGTGACGATTCATCCTAGTGCGCCGCCTGGCGTTTGAACAACCGGATTATATTATTTTCCCGCAAGAGAAATGTTTTTAATACTTTCCTAATTTTTCACCCGCCTGATGCCGCCTTATTGAAATTAACATTTGTTAATTTACATTAATATTTTCCTAACGTTTCCCGCCAACTTCTAACAGCAACCTAACGCGCGCCCGCAGTACACTTCCGCCATGAAGAATTCACATTTGTTAATTTTGATGAGCGAGACGAAACTTTCGCCCGAGCAATTGGCGAAGAGACTGGGGATCTCCAACATGTCCATCCGCCGCTGGATGAAAAATTCTCCGAACGCGAAGGTACCGGCGATCTACGAAAAGACGGTTTGGGACGCCGTCTACCAGATGGTCGCGGAGGGAATGCTTTCACCCGAATCAGCTTTCGTCCGGAAGGCCGTGAAGGAAAGCCAGCGGTTTTATTTCAGGGCCGCCATCAAGAGCCTGGGCTTCAAGGGGACGACGCGGGGAAAAGCGAAGTTCTCGGTGAATTCCATCATGAAGGGGCTTTCCGAGATCGGGGCCCAGGAAGGGCACCAAACGGTCGTGGAAAAGGATAAAAAGAAAATCAATTCATTCATCAGGCTGGGACGGGATTGGAAAGAAAGAATCACCGCCTTGATGAAAGTGACCGCCAGTCAAAGCCTTTCCGAAAGGGACAAGCTCGTGGCCTATGGGGCGTTGTTTTACCTGCTCTGCCCTTTGGACCTGATCCCGGATAACGTTCCGGTGTTTGGGATGATGGACGATTACTGCGTGCTGGGTTTGGCGGCTGCGCATTACGCCGAAAAATAAAAAATTTTGTTCAGGTGAGTGGACCATGAAAAAAATTCTATATGGATTCAGCCTAACGATTTGGGGCTTGGCCTGCGGGGCTGGCGCCCAAACCTTGACCCTGGAGCAGGCCATCCGGTCCACCTGGGAGAATTCGTCCCAGTTACAGGCCCAAAAGGCCCTGGCGGGCATCTATTCGGATGATACCTGGAGGCGGTTTGTGCCGGCGGAACCCAGCTTTTCCTATACGGACGACTACAGCGAGACCTTCTATACCCTGGGGCTTTCCCTGACCTACCCCTTCCCCTTGAAGAGCATCATCATGAACCAGCTGGACTGCGCAAACGCCGAACAACAAAGGTTCGAACTCACCGCCCAAAAATACGATTTGGCGGTCGCCATCGCCCAGGCCTACATGAATGGTGCCACCGCCCAGGCCATGATCGAGTTCCAGAGGCAGAACGTGCAGGACCTGGAAACCATCACCGAGGCTATCCGCCTCCAATACGTGCATGGGCAGTCCAACCAGACCCAAAAGATCAGCGCCGAACTGCAGTTGACCCAGGCCCAAAGGGATCTCAAGACCGCCCAGGACCAACTGTCGACGGCCGTGGAATTGTACGCCCGGCTCATGAAAATTCCCCCCGTCCAGGTGACGGGTTTCGAATTGCCGGAGGACGTCCCTCCCTCCATCATCCGTGAATTGGGTGACCGAACTTCCGGGCAATTAAGGGATAAGGCCAATGTGGACGTGAATGAGGCCACCCGGGCCACCGGATTTTGGAACCAGTTTCCGGACCCGACTTTCAGCTTCAACAAGGATTACTACAACCCCAACAACTCGATTGTGCCTTTAAACGACAGTCCCACCCAGCAGCCCAGTGACTATAACTGGACCATTTCCTTTACCCTCCCCATCCTGTTTCCCGTGCACGAGGTGGCGGAAGCCCAGCGCACCGAGAACCAGGGGGTCGTCGCCCGGGAACAGGCCAAATTGCAGTTGATCCAGGACAACTCGGCCCAGGAGGCTGGGGTGCTCGATTACAAGCGCAGTGTGGTCCGGTTCCGCCAATTGCATGACCGGGACCTGCTCCTGGCCGAGACCATGAGACAGGCCGCGGTGGAGGCCTATAAAAGAGGCCAGCTCCATTTCGCGGACCTGATGCTGGCCCGGCAGACCTACGCCAGCCTGAAGACCGAGGATATCCAGATCCGCCAGGAAATCGTCACCGCTCACCTGGCCGGATTAAGGGAATTATCGAAGAACCCTGAAACCGACGCTTCCATTCAAACGCAATCCATCCCGGCTAACAACAACCCTCAAGTCTCCTCCGCGGCTGGGCCCGCTTCAACGAATCCAACCGCAACAGCGGTTCCGGCGCCCGTTCATCTATTGGGTGCGCCGGACGTAACCGGTGAAATTCCGGGCTCAAAACAGGATGTAAAACCCGCGGCCGAACCAGCCGCGAAAGAAAACCCAACAGACGAGGGCGAAACCAGTCAAGCCATCCCCCTGGCGACGCCCACGGCAGGAATAACGGCCGGGGATGACTCAAAAGAAACAAAGTAAGTCTATTTTTAAGGAGAGGTGACGAAAATGAAAACACTACAAGCAATCCTGCTGGCGGGGACATTGGCGATCGGAGCCAGGGCCTGGGCCAATGAATACCAATGGGCCAAGGTGATGGCTGGGGAAGAAACGACGGGAATCCGAACGACGGGAAAGATCATTCCCCAGGCGGGAGCCTTGAAGAGCCTGTCGGCCAATACCCAGGGCCGGATCATTTCCGTCCTCAAGAAAGAAGGGGACGAGGTCGAGCCGGGCGACCCGATCTTCCTGGTCAACGACTCGGAATGCGAGGCCTTGGCCGAAGAGAAGCTTTTGGCCCGGAAAAACGGCGTCGAGGACCTGATCAAAGCGGCCAACCAGCGGGAAAAGGAATTGGGCGTCAAGGTGGAACAAGGCAAGTACGAGATCGTCTCACTCTATAAGGGGGTGATCCTCCAAAACCTCGTCAGCGCGGGGACCATCTACAGCCAGGGCCAGCCCCTGGTCAATATCCTGGATATGCACCGTCTCACGGTGGAATTGGATTTCGCGGAAAAATACGTTTCCGACCTGCACCGGGGCCAGAAGGTCGCCTTCCAGCTGGCTTCCGATTCACAGACTTCCTACAACTCGACCATCGAAACCATCGTTCCCACGATCGACCCCAACCAGCGCACCACCATCGTCCGGCTGAAGCCAGTGGCCCTGCCCGCCGAAATCAACCTTTCCGAGCTGGTTTACGGCGTGGTCCAGACCGGGGCGAGCGTACCCATCCTGAAGGTTCCTTCCACCGCCCTGGTTTTCAACCATGACAAGCAATATGTCATGAAGGGCGACGAGAAAAACCCGGTGGCGGTGGAGGTCCAGGTGGTCAACGAGACGGATGACCTGAGTTCGGTGCGGCCCGTGAACCCCGGCGAACTTAAAGATGGGGACATGGTCGCCAGCGACGGGGGCATTTACCTGTGGGCCAAGGTTAACGGCATTTACGGTGGTAGCTGATACGAAATAAATCTACCCCCAAGGCACAAAGGCTCCAAGAAAGGCAATAAGTGTAAACCCGCAAATCAATGCTTTGACTCGGTTTTTCTTGGTGACTTGGTGTTTTAGTGGTTAACAAAGTCTTTTTTGGGGGATGACGGACAAAGCGTAAAAGGATCTAACATGGTAAAGCTCATATTAAAATGGATGCAGTTCCAGCGGGAAGCCTTCGTGCTGTTCCTCTTCCTCTTGCTGGGCATCATCGGCTACGGGGCCTACGTCGCCTTCAACAGCGAGATCATGGCCTTTCCCGAGTTTACTAACGTCCAATTCAACATCAATACCCAATGGCCCGGCCACGCGGCGGAGGAAATCGAGCGTCTGGTCACCATCCCACTGGAAACGGTCACCCGGAGCGTGCCGGGGGTGATCAATTCCACCTCCCTTTCCGAGTTTGGCTTGAGCGTCATCCTCTTGACCTTCTCCGACGACACCCCCAATTGGAAGGCCCGAAGCGATACGGCCCAGTACATGACTAATGCCAGCTTACCTTCGGGTGTTTCACCCAGTATCTCGACCGATACCACTCCCCTGGGGCAAATCATGCGTTTTTCACTGGTGGGTAACCTCCCGCCGGATGAGATGCGCATGATCGCGGATTGGCAGATCCAGCGCTACCTTTTGACGGTCCCGGGCGTTTCCGACGTTGAGACATTTGGGGGCCCCACCCGTACGATTGAGATCAAGGTGGATATACCCCGGATGCAATCCTTGGGGCTCAGCATCGCCCAAATCGCGCAGAACCTGGGTGCCAACCACCAAAACGCGGGTGGGGATTTCATCAGCCACGGCGACGAGATGTATATCGTCCGGTCCATCGGGCTTTACCAGGACCCCATGGATCTGGAGAACGCGGTCATCGCCACCCAGGGCAACACCCCTATCCGCATCAAGGATATCGGGTCGGTCGTCATGAGCCACCATGTCCGCCTGGGGCAAACCGGGCGGGACCACGACGACGATGTGGTGAGGTCCATGGTCAACCTGAGGGTCGGGGCCAATACCATGGAAACCCTGGCCGGTCTGCACAAGAAGATCAACGAACTCAACGACCATATCCTGCCCAAAGGCTGCAAGATCGACATCTATTACGATCGGGGCGACCTGATCCACCGCAGCAGCCGTACGGTTTTCCACAACGTCATCTTCGGGATTATCCTCGTATGCACGCTTTTGATATTGGGGTTCGGAATCCAATATTGGGCCATGTCGGCGGGGGTGGCACTGATCATCCCCTTCGCGCTTTTGGTGGCCTTCGTTGGCTTGCATATCTGTGGCTACAACCCCAACCTGATTTCATTAGGCGCGGTGGACTTTGGCATCATCGTGGAGACGGCGGTTTTCGGAGCCGAGGCCCTGGCCGTGTCCCTGGCCCGGCAAAAAAGGAAGGATGACGAGGCCAACGCCCTTGCCTTGTCCGAGGTTTTAGGCCCGGCTCTCCTTTGCGCCTTCCTGCTCCTGATCGCCTTTATTCCCATATTGAGCCTGCAGCGAATTGAGGGACGCATCTTCCGTCCCCTGGGGATCACCCTGGTTTCGGCTTTGGTCGGGGGGCAATTGGGCGCCTTCATCTTCCTTCCCCTGGCGGCATCCTGGGCGCCCATCGGGCCCAAACCCACCCAGTCGGACGCGGTTTTCCATTGGATACTGGAACGCTGTAACCGGGTCATGCTTTGGTTCAACAAGTTTAAATATATCGGATGGATCGCGGGGGCCATCATCGCTGTCCTTCTCATCGCCATCAATTGGGGTATGGGAACGGAATTTTTACCCACGATGAACGAGGGTAACATTTGGCTCCGCGTCAGCGCCCCGCCCACCATTTCACGGGAAAAGTCGATACAACTGGCTCATGAGATACGGGAAAGAATCCTACGGATTAAAGAGGTTAAATCGGTTGTTTCCCAGACCGGCCGTCCCGATGACGGGAGCGATATCAGCGGTTTTGATACGCTGGAGTTCCAAATCGATCTGGGCGATCCGGAAGAATGGAAAAGCGCTGATTCGATCGAGGGGTTCGTGAAGCTGATCCGGGAACAGGAAAAAGACATCGAGGGCTGCGATTTTTACTATTCCCAGTACATCAAGGACAACGTGGACGAGGCCATCACGGGGGTCATGGGAGAGCTGGCCCTCAAGATCCATGGTCCGGACCTGAAAGTTTTGAGAAACCTGGCGGACCAGTGTGAGGAAATCATTTCAAAGACGCCAGGGGCCACGGATGTGGGTGAGGAGGACATCTTCCAGCAGCCGGAACTGCAGTATGTGATGGACCGGGACAAGATGGACAGTTATGGCATTCAGGTTTCACAAGCGGAGGATGTCCTCTCCTCGGCGCTTTCGGGCAAATGGGCAGCCCAGATGGTGGACCAGCAGGGCCGGTACGTGGATATTCTGGTTAAGCCGAAACTGCCCAGCCCCATTACGCAGAACGTTTTGAATTCCATTCCCCTCCTGGCGCCCGGTGGCGGGGAGATACCTTTGGGAGAAGTGACCCAGGCCAAGGTGGTCGAGGGTGTGTCGCATATCTATCGGGAAGAAGGTGAGCGACGCGTCGCGGCCAAGTGCTCGGTGCGGGGAAGGGCGGTCGTGGAATTCGTCAAGGAAGCCGACGACAAAATCAAACAACAGGTCAAGCTTCCCCCGAAATACTGGTATTACTGGTCGGGGACATTCGAGAACGCCAAAAGGGCCAGCCGTCAATTGTCCATCATTGTGCCGATTTGCATCCTGGCCATGATCATCATCATGTACACCTGGTTCAAGGACTGGAGGCTTCTGGCGATACTGCTGTGGGAAATCCCCTTTGCCACCATAGGCGGCTTGGCGGCCTTACGGATGGCCGGTTTGAACCTCAGCATCTCGGCGGCGGCAGGGGGTATCATCCGTATCGGGGTGTCCTTCCTGACGGGCATGATGATCATTTCGGCCTTCGTCAAGACCCGGGACGCCTCCAAGGCCTTGATGGAAAAGGGCCGTAGCATCCTGATTTCCAATGGGGTGGCCATCATCGGCCTCTTGCCGGCGGCCCTGTCCCATGCCATCGGTTCCGAGACGGCGCGGCCTTTCGCGGTGGCGATTTTGGGGGGGTTGGCGGCCTCCATGACCCTCAGCCTGACCCTGCTTCCGGTCTTCCTGAAGAGGATCGAGAAGTACTATAAAAAACCAAAGCCCGAGGAAGAATAAAATGGGCCGAATCGGGTGTTCCAGGGCGAGTAAGGGAAAGATGTAATAAGCCCTGATTTAGCTTTCATTAAAAGCCAAATCAGGGCTTTTCTTTATAAACGCAGCGAACCCCTATACATCCAGCCCTGAAGCCGTGCACCAACCCTGAACCAGGCGGCACGCTCGGGTGACCAAAACCAAATAATCAATAACCTTTATTTTTCGTGATTCGCCGCGAATCATTATTTTTAAGGGTTTTTTTCGTTTTTTTATGAACGAAAATCCTTGCGTCCAATTCTTACCAACAATTTGTATGAATTGGACGTGAGATTATAGAATGTGGGTTTTAATTGTTCGTTATACGAACATTTAAAATAAGGGAATTTGGGGTAGTTTGATATCGGCGGAATCGTCACGTCCAATTGTCTTGAGAATCTCAAGTGAATTGGACGTGAGAATGGATATTAAGGAGGGCGTATGGAGGCAAAACCAACTATTAAAGGTTTTCTCAAGGGGTTTCTTGGCTTGAATAGTACCCCGGCTAATCCTCAAAATCCCAATTCTTCCAATCAATCGCCGACACAAGAACCACCCCAACCCATACACCCGTTGAAGGAGCCCAAACCTAGGTCGGAGGCCTATCTCAACCGGCGAAAAGGGCGCATCAAGCACGGTTCGACCTTAGGTTATATAGAGACGATAGCCCCTTACCTTTTGGATAAGGGGGAAGTATCCCCAGGGGATATGGCCCGGGAGCTTGGTATACCCAAAAGCACCCTGATCTACAACCTGAACCGGCTTTCAAAGATTTGTAACGGGGCCATCATTGAGGGAAGGGATTTGAAGGTACATGTCGTGAATAACCTATTAAAAGGTCACCGCTTGGAACGGGTAGGAGGTGGGAAGTATACCCGGTACCGGCTCGTACCATCAGAATCGAAAGATTAGAGGTGACATATTTTGGCCAACTCAAGGCCCAAACGGGGGTGAAGCTGTTGATGGGGCTCTGTTGGGAATAGGACATCAAGGAGAAATTACGTAAAGTGCAGAAGCTTGCGGAAAAATGAGACGCTAAAAATCATGCGGTTTTATTGGCCATGACATTGATGAAAACAAGAATTATTGAATCGTTGAACGATAACGGATTTTTTCAAGTCGTGAATGAATTTGAGAAGTGGGATAATGTCAAGGTTGTAAACGACGGGTAGGTAATTTTAATAAATGATGTCTGACCGTTTTCACGATAGGTTAAGTTAAGGGGTCCTGACCGGAGACTTAACTTGGGCCTCAAACCAAAGAGTTGGGATTTCTTGCCGTCTCCGCAATTTCTGTGTTTTTTACCTTCCGGAATTGACATTTCTTGGCACCCCTTGGATGATACCGAGGAAACTAAAACAAAGGGAGAGTAGATGCGTTCGCGCAAGTGGGTTAAATTTATAGCTCTTGCGGTCTTCTTGATTTTCGCAGGTGTGGAGTTGTCCGAAGGTTACATCCACCACCATCACGAAAAGACGGAAGATAGTGACGATGACTGCTCGTACTGCAGCTTCCATAAGGCTTTCAGCAAAGTTGATTTTTCAGCCGCGCCGCTTGTGGATTTGGTTCCGCTTTTCTTCCTGTTTTTCGCGGGGTTGGTTTATCTTCCGACCTTCCACGGCTTCCGGTTCATTCTCCCCACGGGCCGTGCCCCTCCGGTCGTTTTTTCCTAAATTCAAACGGGATAACAAATGAAAGAGTAGCGGGAGAGTTTTAGAATTCCCGTTCATTCCGACATAACCGGGTTCTTTCCTAAAAAATTCCCATTCCCTTTCATTCCCAGTTCTTCGTTTGAAATTAAGCATATTCCTTTTTAATCCCATCGCATCCTTTTAACCATAGACAGACATGAGGGATAAATGAAAGTTCTGGAGATAAAAAACTTAAAAAAGACTTACCCATCGCCTGAGGGCGGCAATCACTTGGTTGTTCAAGTGAACCATTTCGCCCTGGGCCAGGGCGAACAGATGGCCTTGTCCGGGGAAAGCGGTTCGGGAAAAACCACTTTTTTGAACCTCATCGCGGGAATTTTGAAAGCGGACGAGGGAAGCATCCATCTGGGGGGGCAAGAGTTGGAATCGCTCCCTGAAAGCCGTCGGGACCTGCTTCGAGCCCAATCCCTGGGTTATATCTTCCAAACCTTCAACCTTTTACAAGGTTATACGGCTTTGGAAAACGTGGAGTTGGGCATGATGTTCGGCCAAGGAGTGGATTCAACCTACGCGGAATCACTCCTGCAACGGGTTGGACTGTCGAAGCGGCTCCAATATCTTCCCCGGCAGATGTCGGTGGGCCAACAGCAAAGGGTGGCGGTGGCCAGGGCCCTGGCCAATCATCCGAAATTGGTATTGGCGGATGAGCCCACGGGCCACTTGGACCATGAGAGGGCCATGGAGTCCCTTACTTTGATCCGCCAAATCTGCCGTGAGAACGGGGCAGCCCTTCTTTTAGTCAGCCACGATAAGGAAGTCTTGTCGAAATTCGAGAAGGTGGAAAACCTGGGAAGGATCAACCGGGCAGTTGAAACGGCAGGAAAAGGAGGGGCCAAATCATGAACCCACTGGAATCCATAAAGAACCTGTTTTTCCTGGTCCGGCGGAGCATGAAACAGCACGCCCTTTCCACGGCCATCACGGTGATGTCGGTGGGACTGGCGACGGGCCTCACCATGGCGGTCTTTTCCATCCAGCACCAAACCCGGGGGGCGTTCACGGGAGGGCGTGTGGGATTTGACGCGGTATTGGGCGCGAGGGGAAGCCAATTGCAGTTGGTCCTTAACGCCGTCTACCAACTGGAGACCTCCCCCGGCAACATCCCCTGGTCGCTTTACACGGAAGTGAAGAACGACCCGAGGGTGGAGTTGGCCATCCCTTACGCGGTGGGCGACAACTACATCGGTTACCGCATTGTCGGCACTACCGGTGACATCTTCACCCGCTTCGAGTACCAATTGGGAAAACACCTGGAAGTAGAGGAGGGGGGCCGGGTCTTCGACCCATCGAAACGGGAAGCCGTCATCGGCAGTTTCGTTGCTCAAAAACTAGGCCTGGGAGTGGGGTCAACCTTCAAGCCCTTCCACGGGCTTTATTACGATCCCAACATGCAGCATGAGGAAGTCTTCCAGATCGTGGGAGTGCTCAAAACCACGAATACGCCGATGGACCGGGTGCTTTGGATCCCCATCGACGACGTGTACCGCATGAAGGGCCATGTGTTGCGGGGTACGGGTAAGGAATATACGCCCCAGGCGGGCGTGGAAATCCCGGACGCCGATAAGGAAGTCTCCGCCGTCATGTTGAAATTCCACAGTCCCCAGGCGGGGTTCATGCTGGACCAGACCATCAACCGCCAGGGAAAAGTGGCGACCCTGGCCTGGCCGATCGGAAAGGTGATGGCCGAGCTTTTCGACAAGATGGGGTGGGTTACCAAGATACTCACTTTGGTGGCCTACCTGGTGATGCTGGTGGCCGCCGCGTCCATCCTCTCCAGCCTGTACAACACGCTGAACGAAAGGCGCCGGGAATTCGCCATTTTGCGGTCCTTGGGCGCCAGGCGTTCCACGGTCTTTTCCGCCATCGTTATGGAAGCCACCGCAATCGCGGGGCTGGGGTCGCTGGTGGGTTATGCCATTTACCTGGCCTTGTTTTCCTTGGCCGCCATCATCGTGCGCGAACAAACAGGGGTGGTGCTGGAAGTTTTCCGGTTCCACTTTTCCTTACTGGCCGTTCCCCTGGGCATGACGCTTTTGGGTGCCCTTTCCGGCTTGATCCCGGCCCTCAAGGCCTATTCCACCGACGTGGCCCGTAACCTGGACCCACTGTCTTAACAATTGAATAAAACTAAGGAGAAGAAAAATGAGAATTGAACAAAAACCAACATCCAACGCCAAGAAGCCAAGAAGCCAAGAAAAGCAAAACAAAGTTGGATTTAAGGGAATCTTTGAAAACTTAACTTTTTCGCCGTTCTTTGCGGCTTTGCGGCTTCGCGTTGGCCGTGGGTATTCGGTTTTGCTCTTGGCTTTGCTTCTGTCCGCGGCCCCGGTCTCGGCCCATGAGCACCATCCCCCGCACCACGGGACATTGGTGGTTTTGGGGGAGGAATTTTCCCATGTGGAGCTTCTTTTGGATTCGTCCACTGGGGAACTGGACGCTTTCGTTCTGGACGGGGAAGCCGAGAATCCGGTGAGAATTTCCCAGTCTTCCCTTCAAATCCTCGTAAAAGACAAAGCGAAGGATTGGATCTTGAAGCTGAAACCTATCGCCAATGCCTTAACTGGGGAAACCAAAGGCGACACTTCCCAATTCCAGCTTGTCTCACCCAAGCTCAAGGGAATGACCCAGTTTCAAGGGGAGATCGTTCGCATCAAAGCTAAGGGTACGGATTTCAAGAATGTCTGGTTCCTGTATCCCGAGGGTAATGAGGGCGTGAAAAAACCGGATTGGGCCAAGTAGGGATTAGCCTCTTTGTATTTTCCGCAGAAAGGCCGGGTTCGAAAAATTTGGCGTTTGCAACGATCTTGGCCTTCCGCGGACTGATTACAAATTGTTTATGAATAACAAATTTTCAGGAATAAGACGGTTCGTCAGGAGGGGTGGGATGGGTTTGAGGCCATTTTTTTGAAAAGAAGAGTATTCATTTTTGGGGGAGCGGTATTTTTCTTCATGATCTCATTTCTGCCTGGCGCGGAGGTCGAGATTGAATACGGAAAAACCACGGCCACTCCATGCAGCGTTGTAACCATTGACGATTCTCCATCCGGCTCCGGGTCGATGTATACCCAGGTGGAGGACCACCCCCTGGTGACTTGGGCAACCTTGGCCCGGTTTCCTTATGACGTTCCAGGCAAGGACGAAGAAAATAATCCTGATTTGAGGAAGAAGGATAAATACCCCATACCGGAAACGGTGAAAAAATTGAACGGTGTAAGCGTGGCGGTGGTGGGTTTCATGATCCCCGTTGATTTAGACGCGGATGGGGGAAAGGCCGCTTCTTTTATGCTGATCCGAAGCCAAATGACCTGCTGTTTTGGCATCGCGCCTAGGATGAATGAGTGGGTATTCGTTCAAATGGAGGAAGGCAAAACGGCGGATGCCGTCATGGATGTCCCGGTAACGGTTTTTGGCGTCCTGTCCGTGGGCGAAAAACACTCAAGCAAATGGAGCCTTTACCGGTTGGTTTCGAACAAAGTCGCTTTTCTCAAACAGTCAAGTTGGCAGTGAGCCGCAAAGAACGATGAAGGGGTTTTAAACAGTGCAAAGGGAAACAAGTGTGGTTAAAAAATCGCCAAAAGGCCTGGCTGTTCGACTGGCCGTTCTTTTGGGCCTGGGGGTCGTGATTTCGACAGGGAGCATGCGGGGACAAAACCCTTCCCCCCGCGGATACCCGATCACGTCCATTAATTTGAAATCACCCCCGGTCACGGTTTATTCACAGGTCGATCACCATCCTTATGTGACGTGGGATACCTTGGCGCATTTCGCGTATGACGCCCCTGATATTGAGGAAGAGATCGACCCGAGCCTGAGGCTAAAGAAAAAGAAGTATCCCGTTCCTGATTTTATTAAACAACTGGATGGGGCGAGTATCGCGGTAGTGGGTTTCATGATCCCTTTGGATACGGACGATACGGAACAAAAGGCAACCTCCTTCATCCTGGCCCGAACCCAGGCGAGTTGTTGCTACGGCATCACCCCGAAGATGAATGAATGGATGTTCGTCTGGATGAAAAAAGGGAAGACGGCGGAAGCCATCATGGATCTTCCGGTGACGGTTTTTGGGACCCTTTCGGTGGGGGAACAAAAGAAAAGGGACACGGGCTGGAGCCTTTACCGGATGGTCTCGGACAGGGTCGCCGTTCCCGAACATTCAATTTGGTAGATGGATTAAAAAGAAAAATGAAGGTTTTTGCCCGTGTCAAGGAGGCAAAGCAATGGATAGGAAATGGATGAAGGCGTGGGACTTTCGTATGGCCATTCTCCTGGCCTTCGGAATCATGCTTTCCATGACCAAGGTCCAGGGGCAATCCCAACCGCCGAGCGATGGGTACCCCTTTCCTATCAAACCTATTGATTTGAAATCACCCCCGGTCACGGTTTATTCCCAGGTCGATCACCATCCTTATGTGACGTGGGATACTTTGGCTCATTTCGATTATGACGCACCCGAAATGGAAGAAGAACTCGACCCCCGTCTGAGGTTAAAGAAAAAGAAATATCCCATTCCGGATTTCGTTAAAAAACTGAACGGTATGAGCATTGCGGTTGTGGGATTCATGATACCCGTGGACACGGATGACGCGGAAATGAGGGCCACCTCCTTTATCCTCGCCCGCACCACGGCAAGTTGCTGCTTCGGCATTGTCCCCAAGATGAACGAATGGATGTACGTCCAGATGAAAAAGGGAAAGACCGCCGAGGTCACGATGGACATTCCCATCACGGTTTTCGGGACCCTCTCGGTGGGGGAACAAAAGAAAGAGGAAACGGGCTGGAGCCTTTATCGGATGGTCTCGAATAAGGTCGTTGTTCCTGAGCCCGATTGGTGAAGATGCCATGAGAAACACGAGGGCCCTTCGTCCCCCCTGGGTCGGGGCAAAAAAGTTGAAAACCAAAAATGAGTCGGGGATTCCCCCTAAAGATTGGAAATATTGGCTTATGTTATCCATGACCGCGGTTTGGCTCGGCTTATTAATGTTTGTTCTCATTAAGACCAACAACACGCTCAATGTGGGTCGGTATTGGAAGAACATTAGCGCCCTTGATCAAAACCAAAACGGTTTAAGCCGGAAAATGAATCAACCGGTTATAGCCGCCCTTCCCGGCTCTGGCACTGTGAACCTACCTTTTCCCCAATCCAGCGGGTTTTATCAAGTGGGTTTCAACACACTAGCGGGTTTTCCGTCCGAAATACCCAACCTGGTTGCCGAACCAAAAGACCAACCCACCTTGGAGAAAAAATTTCAAGATGAAGTTCCAGGAACCATTCTGGGCCTGGATGGCAAGAAAATTTCGGTGGCCGGGTTCATGATCCCCATGGACGTGAATGATAAGGGAAAAGTTCTTTCCTTCATCCTCGCCCAAAACCGAATGACCTGTTGCTACGGCGCATTCCCGAAACTGAACCAGTGGATTTACGTCAAGATGATCGAAGGGAAAACAGTTGATTCCGCCATGGATATACCCCTCACGGTTTTCGGAACGTTGGGCGTGGGAACGAAATACGACCAGGATAATCAAGGCTGGTGCTTGTACCGCATGACCTGCGTAAAACTGGATTTGCCGAGGAAATCCTGGTTTGGATTTTAAAGTCGCCGCGTTGAAATCCCCGGCTTTAGCCGGGGTTGAAAGGCGTCCCAGCCGAAGGCTGGGCAAGCGAAGCTTGGACTTCGTGGAGCCCCGGGCTTGCCCGGGGGGGTCTACCATTCGGGGTCCGGGTGAAACACAAAATAGTTTTTAAATGGAGGTTTCATAAACATGGTTCATAAATGGGTCCTTCCACCCTTACCCAATCTTGACAAGGCGGGCGCTCTTATGTCGTTTACTTGCGCGGTTCATTGTGTGCTTTTCCCTTTATTGATTGTCATCATGCCTTGGTTGGGCGCGTCCTTCCTTTATGACCGGAAAATCGAGTTCTTTTTCATCGTTGGTTCCGTGTTTTTGGCCACGCTCAGTTACAGCTATGGTTTTCACCTTCACCGAAAAATTTACCTCATGCTGATGCTTTACCTCTGTACCGGGATGATCGTGGCTGGAAAGGTTCTCATCGGCGGCGTGCCGGGCTTGTGGGTGGCGGTCCCAGGGGCCCTCGGCTTGGCGACCGGGCACCTGTTGAACATGCGGCTTTGCCGACATTGCGCGGAGGGGGGACATCCACATCTGGATTGAGGATGAATCAAGGGGAAAAGGGCTGGGGTGGGTTGCCGTCGTTTTCTTGGTTTTGGCTTTTGCGGCCCGGGGCGAAAGCCTGGCCGCCCTGAATCCGGCCGCCGGAACAAACGGTTACTCCATCGCGACGATGGGGGAATATCCCCCAGGGAGTAGTACCCCGAAAATCACCTTAACCTTTTCCAAAGGCGGAAAAAAACTTTGGGCTCACGTCCTGGAACATCCGGTCGAGAAAATCGCCATCATCGAGAAGAACGGGCGGTCCTTTTTCGGACTTGAGGACGGTGAAATCAGGGGCTATGACAGACATGGCAAAAGGATTTTGACTCAATATGGAAAATTTCTGGTTGCTTCCGACGGCGGAAGGTATATCGCCTTTAATCCCCGGGGAATAAAGGGGATACAGGGCCATCCTTTAATTCAGGTCTTCGGCGTCGATGACGGGGGAAAACATGAGCTTGAACTCGGCGAAGGGTCAATCGAGGAATTGACGGATGATGGCAAGATGATTCTTGTCCGGCAAGGTCCTGGGTCATCCTCACAAAGCGGGTATTCTCTTTTGAATAACCGCGGAAAATTAATTTGGGAGAGAAAACAGCCGTGCCAATTTATAAAGGTGGAGGGAAATGGAAAATGGATTCTTTTTGCCACGGACAACGGAAAAAGGGTGGAATCCTGCGATTTAAAGTCGGGGAAAACAGTTATGGTGATGCCGATACGCAGGTACAACGCCCTATACAACCGGCCTCCGCCACGGCATCCCTGATCTTGGTGTTGGTGATATCCTTCATCTCATCCTTCCAGGTACAGGCAGGGCCCGATCAGGCTACCGGGCCCTCCGCCTTGGGCACTCCGTCCATAAGCCCAACCTCGAATTCCGCACCGAAAGCCGCGAAAAAAAAGAAACCGTTAAAAACCTTCGAGTGGTATTTCAAGAACGGGTGCAATTGCGCCCAATGCCAGGCGGCCAGGCAAAAACAACAAGAGAATGAAGAGAGGCTCAAAGAGAATTTCACGCCTTGAACCGCTTATTCCCATTACCGAAAACCAATTTCGGGAGGCGAACCGTGAGATTGTTTCCCTTGGGCTTGACTTGCCTGCTCGTTTTATCCGGCGTTACCGGGAGCCTGGCCCAAACGCCCGTTCCGGCTCAAAATCTCCCCGCTCTGGTAGCCGCCCTGATTTCCCCCGCCTCAAAAGTCAAAAGCGTCGAACAATATCCGTCCGGCCTGAATGGGGACGGCAAGGCCCAGACCCTCTACGTGGTTCATTTGAGCGATGGAGCAGGCGGGAAAGCCGGTTTGTTCATGGTGGATTCGGATTCCCGGTTGGTCTGGAGCCGGGTCCACAAACCCGAGCCGGTTATTGTCGGCACCTTCCGCAATGATGTGCCGCCCGTTTTTGGATATCCCTATTACGAGTCCCCTACGGCGGACTTTACCGCTTATAAACTCCTGATGTGGGATGGGCGGAAGCCCCGAATCGTTTTTGACGGCTCCTCCGGCGCGGCGGGTGAGACCCCCTCATTCGTGGACCTGCGCGGGGACGGGACCCGGGAGATGGTCTTTTACAACCGGGGAAGCAAGCATTACGATGCGCCTTCCATCTTCGTCTGGAATGAGGAAAAACAGCGGTTGGAATATGGTGAACTGCGCTTCCCGAATTTTTGGAAAAAACTCATCAAAAATGAAATGGATAAACTCCAGGATTGGCAATATAGCAAGGCCCATTCCGAGGATCTCTTTGTTGATTGCGCCTGGCTGGATAGCTATTTGCGGGAAAGCGGCAGGACGGATGGGATCAACGAGTTTTTCCGACTGGCGATTGAAAAACTGGACCTCTTCGCGGAAAAAACAGGGGATGATGATTTACGCCAAAGGGCGGACGATGAAAAAAACCACCTCCATTTTATCCTGTCCGGGCCGATCAGCGGCCTACTCCAGGACTTCTATAACCATTGCTCCCACTGGCCCTCTGGGGTCGCCGAGCTCAAAGCCTATACCGGGAAAAACAAATGGAATTTCGACTGGAGCCTCTATCCTCACCTCGCGGTCGGGCCTACCCGATGGAATGTCTGCCGGGTCGCTTTCATCGACAGGTTTGTGATCCCACAGGCAAGGGTGGACTTCAACGTTGGCCCGGATATACCCGATATCCCGGTGGAGGGGTATGCCGGATTTGTCCAGGAGACTCGGGAAAACCTGCTCCGGGATTTGACGGATTTGATCCAGCAATTTCGGGTCAAAAAGGGCCGGTGGCCCCGAGACCGGAAGGAACTCCAACTTTATGGGAAGGACAGCTTTCAAGAGTGGGACGATTGCCCCGATTTAACTTTCACAGCGGCGAAGGGTGGGGTTCTCAGGGTTCGGTTCACTTTTTCACCGGAGGACATGCCGGTCGAACCCGTTAAATTCGAGTTGAAAATTGTCCCGTTCCATTAGGAACTGATGATAGTGGAAATCAACCTCTGCCCTCATTGATCTTTTCGGTAAGGGACAAGATGCGATTCGTTTTGCGGGGTGAAATAAAGCAATTCAAGTCCGAGCTACTGGTTGGTTTTCACGGTGGATGGCTGCGGTTTCAATGGCTGGGGACAAAAAAACGCCAGAGCCGGATGGGGTTTCGGACTCTGGCGAGGAAAACTTAGCGGATGGAGACTCTTAAAGGGCCTGTTTGCGTTGTGTGCCCTGGGCGAGCATGCCGATGATGAATCAAGCATCGCTGGCCAACATGGCCACGCAATAGATCGAAGCGACCCAGGCGAAAAATGTGTGTTGTTCCCATAAAGCGTTCCAGGCTTGCGTGATGGAGAAACTGGAATCTTGCGGGAGGCCCATTAACCCGGCGGCAACCATTTCGATTCCAGCCGCGGTCAAAAGGCCCATTACCGTTAACATCTGTGATTTTTTCATGACGTCCTCCCCCTATTTACGAATTCCTTTTTGTATTTATGAAAGGCCTTCGGCCTTTAGGCGGGCGCTATATGTCGAGCCTTATCTAACGGGAGGATGAATACATTATGAAGTTATTAGGAAAAAAATTAATGTCGTCGTCAACTAACTAAGCGATATTATTGGTTTTGTACCTATCAGCCGCTTGGTAATGTTGACATCTTTTCTCCGCTCCACCCATAATCAACCTCGAAAGGGGAACTTCTCATGCGCTTTATTCGCGGATACATTTTCCCGATATCCGCCTACCTCGTCCTCACTCTATCGTCGATTTACATCCTCGAGGCCAGTCATCACCACGAGGGGATGGAAGACAACGACGGCTGTTCGGTTTGCGCCTTTCAACAGAATGTTTCCCATGTGCCGTCCCTGCCGGCCGCTCCCGTTTTGGCCCCTCTTTACCGGATCCACTCACTTTGGTTTTTCCATCCAATCTTTGTTTCCGTTGTTTTCGTCTCACCTTCCGGCCGTTCCCCGCCGCTCTTTCCCCAAGCCTAATATCCTCGGTCCTTGATTTTTAGGGACTGACCTATTTCGAGGGGTGGATTCCGCCCAAATGGGCCCTATCCCCCCCGGTTATTAGATCAATGGTTTTGGGGAGAACCATGAGAACAAGAAGACAAATTCAAACTAGCTCTTGGCCCAATCGCAGATTCAGGAACATGAAAAGGGCCTACCAATCCATCATTCCGCCCCGTAATTGGAAATATTGGGTCACGGCCTGCCTGTTCGGGATGGTGACGGCCTTTTTAACCTATGTCCTGATCGAGGTTTCATAAATTGAAAAAACGGAGAACTAAACATGATCTATCGATTTCTAGCTTTG
This sequence comes from candidate division FCPU426 bacterium, assembly GCA_963771075.1. Lineage (GTDB taxonomy): Bacteria > Oederibacteriota > Muellerivitia > Muellerivitales > Muellerivitaceae > CAVTWJ01. The sequence goes on from CAVYSE010000011.1 coordinate 310,252, forward strand.
TTGGCTTTTTTGTCCTTTGCCGCCTTTTCGCCGGGTCCTCTTTGGGCCACGGTGGACGGTGCTTTATCCGGAACCGTTTTAGATGACCAGGGCGTGGCGGTTCCCAACGCAAAAGTAACCATCACCGGAAACGGGACGGAAAAGGATTTAACTTCCTCGACCACCGGGGCTTTCCAGGTTTTCCCTTTGACGATTGGGGATTACCAGGTAAGTGTCCAAGCCGAGGGATTTAACCTTTACCAGGGGACCGTAGCGGTTTCAGGTAATTCCTCCTCACTGGAAGTTCGATTGTCACCAGCGGGGGAAATCCAAATGACGGTGAAGGCCAAGCGTCATTTGGTCACCCCCGCTTCCAACAGCAGCCGGGACCTGAACTCAGAGGACATTGCCCAGCTTCCCGAGGGGGCCACAACCAGTTTGCCCAAACTCCTTTACACCACTACCGCCGGATTCGTGGAAGGGGATTTCGGCCAGGTCTTTACCCGTGGAAACCATGCCAATTTGCAGTACCAAATTGATGGTATCCAACTGCCTGATTCGGTCGGCGGTTCTTTCGGGGAAGCCTTCACGCCGGTCAATATTGACCATATGGAAATCTTGACCGGGGGCCTGGCTCCCGAGTTTGGAACCCGCATGGCCGGTGTAGTCAATATTGTCACCAAGTCGGGCTCGACCGAGCCAGGTGGGGAAATCGGCTTGGATTACGGTTCTTACAACCAGACGACTTCTTACGCCAATTACGGCGGTGCGGACGCTTCCGGCGCGTTTCATTATTTTCTATCGGCCAATGCCTTCTCGACCGACCGGGGGCTGGATACGCCCGCTCCAGCCGATATCAACAACGACCAGAACGGCGGAAGCGAACAAGCCATCCACGACAAGAGCTATGGTTCGGATGGCTTCCTGAAACTCGATTATGTCGCGGATAACATGGACAAACTCGTGCTAGTAGCTTTCAGCGAGAACAAGTTTTACCAGATTCCCGACGACGACAGTTCTTTCGATCCTGGCGGTTCCAACTTTGCCTACTTCCAGGGACTCACGGATACCTACGGGAACGGACCCTTCAACTATGTGCCTTCCACGACGAACGATACCCAATCGGAGGCGAACAAGTACGTTGAATTCGCTTGGAAGCACACCTTCGACGAAAACTCGTTCATTCAAATAGCGCCTTATTGGAAGGAGTCGAACCTTACCTTCACCAACGATCCTTCCAATGACGTGGCGGCGGCGCAGGATAACGCGCTGGCCACACAATTAGGGAGTATCACCGAATCTTCTTTCTCGGAGAACCGCACCAGCGACAACTACGGGACACAGGTGGACTACACCTGGCATGCCGATTCGAACAATCTCATCAAGGCGGGAGGACAGTTTCTTTTGACCCAATCCTCGGGCCCTGTTTCGGTCATGGAGGTTACGAATTCAGGTGGCGGTCCCAGCACTACCGCCAGTTCCGACAATTCCACCGATACCGGCTACCAAGAAGGGATTTATGTTCAGGACGAACTGACCTTAGCCAAATGGCTGGTGGTGAATGGAGGCATCCGTTTTGATGCCACCCAATTCGTTTTTCCCGATACCACTTCCACTGATAGCAATTGGGGACCACGAATCGGTATTAGTCTTCTTCCCACTGAATCCACGAAGTTCCACGTCTTTTACGGCAAGCTCTTCATGCCTGCCCCGGCGGAAGACTTGCGGGACACTTTCGTCAACCTGGGTCAAGGGAACCAATTGGCCCCCTATGACATTAAGGCCGAGAAGGACGATTACTTCGAGGCGGGTGTGGCCCAGCAGGCGGGGGAACAGCTTTTCACCCTCAACACCTACTATAAGTACGCTACGAATATGTTGGACGAGACACAACTTTTGAATACGGCCATCGCCCAGCCCTACAACTTCGCTACTGGCTACGCCTATGGCGTGGAGTTTTCCATGCGGGGCAAGATCGACAAGGATTGGTCGGAATTTGCCAATTATTCCTATGAGATCGCCGAAGGTCAGGGGATCAGCGGGGGGCTCTTTGCCTTCCCAGCCGGGACTGACTTCGAGCCGGGCGTCTACCAGTTCCTTGACCACTGCCAGATCCACACCGCCAACGGGGGTTTGACTTATAACCCCGGGGATGTCTGGATCACGGCTGAAGGCTTGTTCGGCGGTGGATTGAGTACAGGCCCGAATAATTCTTTACGACTTCCGTCCCACTTCACGGCGGACCTGACCCTGGGTTACGCGTTCAAGAAAGACAGCGGGCTTTCGGGCATGAAGGCGAGCCTGGACGTGTTGAACGTTTTCGACAACCCCTACACCATCTTCATTGACAACGGGTACAACGGAAACCATTACGAGAACGGCCGGGAGTTCATTTTCCATTTGGCCAAGGAGATTTAAAGACAACGACGAGGCTTATTCACCGCCACGATGCGTCCCCTTCGGGGACAGGCTTGCATCGCGCCAAGAACGACAAAAAAACTTTAAGGTTTAAGTCTTACGGCATAACAAATCAATTTTGCTGTTAATCCAAAACGGTGCTGTTTTCTTAACGATTCACTTGGCGTACTTGGCGTCTTGGCGGTGAAAATTTTCTGGTGTGAAAGGTAAAAACAATGAGCGGTTTATTCGAGGGTTTTACATTCATCTTCCGGGGCGGTTTCATGATGATTCCCCTCCTGATTTCCTCCCTGATCGCCTTGACGGTGATCATCGAGCGCTGGAAAGCCTATTCAAAGCGGTATATCACCCCGAAGGGCTTCATCAACGAAGTGTTGGACAAGGCCCTGACGGGCAAGGTTCCCGAGGCCGTTAAAGCCTGCGAGGGAAGAATGATCCCCGTGGCGGCGGTGTTGAAGGCCGGGCTGGAGCATTTCAAGAGTCCCATGGAGGAAATGGAAATCTCCATGAAGAACGCGGGAGAAAGCTGGGTACCCCGCCTGGAAAAATACGTCCACATCCTCGACACCACGATCACCATCGCGCCCTTGATGGGGCTTCTGGGCACCATCATCGGCATGATGGGCTCCTTTAAGGTATTAACCCAGAGCGGGGTGGACGACCCCTATTCCATCACTGGGGGTATCGCCGAGGCCCTGATCGCCACGGCCACCGGACTCGTCATCGCGCTGGTTTGCGTGATCGCGCATAACTATTACAACACGCTCATCAAGAACTTCATCTATGAGATGGAATCCGCCGGTTCCAGGCTTTTGGAAGCCCGTATGGCCGCCGAAAGAAGGAAAAGCTGATGAAAATACTGAACGAATTTTTTCTCACCCTCACCCCGGCCCTCTCCCGTCAAGGGAGAGGGAGTAAAACACGCGTTGAATTCAATTCCCCTCTCCCCTTGAGGGAGAGGGATAGGGTGAGGGGTGCCTTTTCACGGCCACTCTTGGGGGTGTGCTGATGCAAATACGCCAAAGGCCGCTCAAAAGGGTCCGCATCGAGATCATCCCCATGATCGACGTGATCTTCTTTCTGCTGGTGTTCTTTATGGTGACGTCCCTCGCAATGACCCGCATTAACAGCGTCAAGGTCCTGCTCCCCAAGATGTCGGGCAAGGCCGAGAACATGAAGCAAAACATCATATTGACCGTCAAGAAGGATGGGTCCCTGCTCATCAACAAAACCTCCGTGACCCTGGACACCCTTGGCAGCCAACTGGCCTACCAGATGCAGGCCAACCCCCAGGACGTGGTGATCATCAACGCGGATGAGGGCGTGGGTTACGGCCAAGTGGTGGAGGCCATGAACAAGGCCAAGGAAGTGGGGGTGCGCAGGTTCGCCCTCGTGGCCGAGGCGGATAAAGACAAATGACCACCTTTGACGAATATTCGAGCCTGGACCAGGATGCCAAGAGACTCCGGCAGGCCGCTACGTGGGCGGTGGTTTTGGAAGCTTTGGTTTTTATCGCACTAGACCTGGGGCACCTTCCGTTTTTGCGGAATCCCTTTAACTCCACAGATTATGTCGAGGCCCAAATCATCCAGTTACCCCCCAATGCCCATTTGACCGGGGCGCAGGCAGTCAAAGATGAGGATGAAGTAGTTTTCAGTCACAAGGAAAACCACCGGAAGAAGGCTGAAAAAAAGGCACCGCCGAAAACAGCCGAACCCCAAAACCAAGTTGAAGCGGGGCCGTCTCTTGGGCCCACCCATGGGCCCGTGGCTTTTTACGCCCCCGCACCGGTGATTCCAACTTATCTCCGGGACCAGAATTTGAAAACCAGCGTGGTGATCGAATTCCTCATCACCGCCCAGGGACAGGTTACGCCCCGGCTATTGGATTCCAGCGGAAATGACGAGCTGGACGCCATCGCCCTGAAAACCGCTTCGAAGTGGCAGTTCAAGCCCGCAGCCAAGGATAATACGCCCGTTGATTCCAAGACCCGGCTGAGGATATTGTTTGAGGTGTCTTGAACAGGGGGGAAGATGCATACCGAAAACCTGAGCGCCTGGACCCACGAGCACGTTTACACCGGGCAAAATACCCATGCCGAGAACAGCACCAGGATTGTGGCCGCCATTACGGCCACGATGATGGTGGTGGAAATCGTGGCGGGGTGGCTATTGAATTCCATGGCTCTCCTGGCCGACGGCTGGCACATGAGTTCCCATACCCTGGCCATCGGCTTAAGCGCCCTGGCCTATGCCCAGGCTCGCCGCCAGGCCACGGACGCCCGCTACGCCTTCGGCACCTGGAAGATTGAGGTTTTGGCCGGTTACACCAGCGCGGTCCTCTTAATGGTCATCGCAGGCCTAATGGTTTGGGGTTCCATCGGCAACCTGATCACCCCCAAACCCATCCATTTCGCCCAGGCCATCCCCATCGCCATCGTGGGTTTGACGGTCAACATCGTTTGCGCGTTGATATTGGGTAATGCCCACCACCATGGACATGATCACGGCGACGGGCACGAACATTCCCATGATCCCGGTGATGACGCTCACCACGATTTGAACCTCAAGTCGGCCTATATCCACGTGGCCGTGGATGCCGCCACCTCGGTGTTGGCGGTCCTTGCCCTGACCGGCGGGCTTTACCTGGGTTGGGTCTGGCTCGATCCGATCATGGGCATGGTTGGCGCGGGGGTGGTGTCGCTTTGGGCTTGGGGGCTGATCCGGGAAACCGGGAAGGTTCTCCTGGACCGCGAAATGGACCGGCCGGTCGTGGCTGAAATTAGGGAGGTGGTCGAGAAACACCCCGAATGGTCGAAATCGACCCGCATTTCCGACCTGCATGTTTGGCGAGTGGGGAAAGAAAACTATTCCTGCGTGTTAAGTCTGGTAACCGACGACCAGGGCCTGACCCCCCAGGCGGTCAAGGCTGCCTTAGCCCAGCACGAGGAAATTTCCCACGTCAGCGTAGAAATCAATCTCTGCCCTCATTGATCTTTCTGGTATGGGACAAGGTGCGATGCGTGTTGCGGGATAAAATAAAGCAATTCTAATCCGGGCGAGGGGATGGCTTTCACGGTGAACGGCTTCAAATTCAATGGATGGGGATAAAAAAAACGCCAGAGCCGAATGAAGTTTCGGACTCTGGCGATGAAAACTTAGCGGCTTGAGGCTATTAAAGGGTCTGTTTGCGTTGTGTACCCTGGGCGATCATCCCGATGATGAACCAAGCATCGCACGCCAGCATGGCCACGCAATAGATCGAAGCGACCCAGGCGAAGATCGTGTGTTGATCCCATAACAGGCTCCAGGCCTGTGAAATCGTTGTGTTGGGATCCTGCGAAAGGCCCATTAAGCCTGCGGCGACCATCACGATTCCCGCCACGGTCAGCATCCCCATCACCGTTAACATCTGTGATTTTTTCATGACTACCTCCCTCACTTGACGAATGTCTTTTTTTTATGAAAGACCCCCGGGGTCTTCCGGCTTAAGGATTTTTCCCTCGTGTTTGTTCCTAACGAAAGAATAACACCCCTAACGATTTATTAACAAGATGGATTGTCCATCCAACGCCCCATCCGGAATATGACGGTGGTCACGAGCGCGCTTAAAATTAAAAACGCGGATAAAAATATTTTTTTCTCCATCAGCTTCACCGCAAAAACAAAAGATCAAATCGTAGTTATTAGTAAATCGTTAGGTTTTTGTTAGGCCCTACTTTTTTGTATTTACGTTGATTCTCCCTAAAAAAATATTTTTCGGAACCCTTTTTTTACCCCCGAAAGACCCATGTCCGTAGGGTGCAAAGCCGTTTCTTTGGGGTACTGCCTTAACAAAATCCTTCATTTTAATTTTTCCCTTATTTTTGTCGGTCCTCTCTTAACGGCATCCATATCCCCTTTAGCCGTAATGTTTCTACGACAAGGCGATCCGATCGATTTTGACGTTAAGGACCGCTGAAGGAGGATGACATGACACGGATACTGTTTTTAATGGCGCCGGTGATTTGGGGTGGATTGGTGTTGGGCCTAGGTTACCTTGCTACCTTGGAACGCAAATGGGCGCTGAAACAGGATGGGTTGGAAATGAACCAGGTGGTCGTTAATTCCGAATTGAACGATAGGACACAGGGATTTATTTCGTAAAAAGTGGAGGTGGGAAATGCTCGAACTTTATTGCGTTGGAATATTCCTGGCGTTGGCAGCGTCAACCGTCTGGTTGATCGGCGCCCTGGACAAGATGATGGGAGGCGAGTCATGAGTTTGGTCTACATCATTAGCGGCATCGTGTCCGCCGGGCTCTTGGTTTACCTGGTGGCGGCGCTCCTAAAACCAGAGTGGTTTTGACCACTAGCTCGCAGTCCGCAGTTCGCAGTCGACAGCCAACCATCTAAAGCAAAAAAATGGAGAAAACAGATGACGACGAATCAATGGGTTCAAATACTCTTTTATTTTGGGGCGCTTCTGGCCCTGTCGCTGCCCTTGGGCGCTTACATGGCGAAGGTTTACGAGAACAAGCCTTTCTTCCTTTCCAAGTGGTTCGGTTGGCTGGAAAGGCTGGTCTACCGGCTTTGCGGGGTCAAGCCGGAAGAAGAGATGGATTGGAAAAGCTACGCCCTGGCCATGCTGCTCTTCAACATCGTGGGAGGGCTCATCCTCTACGCCATCGAGCGTTTCCAGGCGTCCCTGCCTTTGAACCCGGCGGCCCAAAGCGCGGTGCCGCCCGACCTGGCCTTTAACACGGCCATCAGTTTCATCACCAACACCAACTGGCAGTTCTACGGCGGGGAAACCACCATGAGCTACCTGACCCAAATGGCGGGCTTGGCCGTGCACAACTTTCTTTGCGCGGCGTCGGGAATGGCGACCCTGGTCGCCCTGATCCGGGGCCTCGTTCGGAAAGAAACGAAGTTCCTGGGCAACTTCTGGGCCGATATGACCCGGGGTACTCTCTATATCCTCCTGCCCTTGAGTCTTTTATTCGCATTAGTCTTGGTCCAACAAGGCGCACCCCAAACCTTCAGTAATAACGCCACGGCCACCTTGGTTCAGCCGACCTCCTATGACCAGCCGGTCACCACTGCGGCGGGCGTGCCGGTGACGTTGGACGGCAAACCCCAAATGACTCATGTGGTCGTGACCGATCAGTCCATCGCCCTGGGGCCCGTGGCATCCCAGGAAGCCATCAAGATGCTGGGCACCAACGGCGGGGGTTTCTTCAACGTGAATTCGGCCCACCCCTACGAGAACCCCACGCCCCTTACGGATTTACTCGAGCTTTTGGCCATCCTTTGGATACCGGCGGCCCTTTGCTTCACCTTCGGGACCATGGTGAAGGACATGAAGCAGGGCTGGGCCATCTTGGCTGCCATGTTCCTCCTGCTGGCGCCCATGCTTTACCTTTGCGTCCAACAGGAACAATCGGGAAATCCCGCTACTCAATAAACTCACGGCGGGAGCCCATGGGGCGGCCTTGGCCGACGGTAATATGGAAGGCAAGGAAGTGCGGTTCGGCGTCGCGGGTTCTTGCCTTTGGGCCTCGGTGACGACCGCCGCCTCCAACGGGTCCGTCAACTCCATGCACGATTCTTTTACGCCCCTGGGGGGAATGGTTCCAATGTGGATGATCATGCTGGGGGAAGTTTCCTTCGGCGGGGTCGGTTCGGGCCTCTACGGCATGCTGGCCTTCGTCATCCTGGCGGTTTTCGTGGCGGGACTCATGGTGGGCCGCACCCCCGAATACCTGGGTAAGAAGATCCAGACCTACGAGATGAAGATGGCCTCCATCATGATCCTGATCCCCCCCCTCCTGGTGTTGGTTTGCACGGCAGTGGCGGTGGCGACCGGCGGGGCGGGCACCAACAACCCCGGAGCCCATGGTTTTTCAGAGCTTCTTTACGCCTTTGATTCCCAATCGAATAACAACGGGAGCGCCTTCGCAGGCCTTTCGGGGAACACTCTCTACAATCTCATGGGCGGGGCCGCCATGTGGTTCGGCCGGTTTTGGCTGGCCATCCCGGTTTTGGCCATGGCGGGAAGCCTGGCGAAAAAGAAGATCGTCCCCGAGAGCGCGGGGACCCTGCCGACTCACACGGCCCTTTTCATCGTGATGCTCTTTTCAACGGTCATCATCGTGGGCGCCTTGACCTTTTTCCCAGCGCTGGCCCTGGGGCCGATCGTGGAACACTTGAAAATGATGAAGATGTAAATGAAAACCAACATCCAACGCAAAGACGCCAAGTCTCCAAGAAAGGCTTAGAGAGATTTTTTATTTTAAAAGAATTTCAGATTCTTTTTGCGGCTTGGCGTTGGATTTAGGTGTTTGGGAGTTTGCACATGTTGACTGTAGAAAAGGAAATGATTGGCCTGTTGATGAAGGGGGCCTCCAATCAGTTGGAGAACATCCAAGTTTCCTTTTTCCTAGTGGCTTGGTCCACGCTTTTATTGGCCGTACTAAGGATGGTTCGCAATGAAAAAGAAAAGGGGAGTTTCGTCCAGGCGAAGGACCTCAAAAGCCTCGCCCAGGATTACGCGAAAAGGTCGGAAACGGAAACCGGCGGCAGTTACGCGGGAGCCCGAAGCGCCGAAAAGAGGAGAAATTAAAATGAGCGAAAACATCAAAAAGCGCCAGCTGTTCGAGGGGGAGATCACCCGAAAGGCGATCGTGGAATCCTTCAAGAAATTGAACCCCGCCCACATGGTCAGGAACCCGGTCATGTTCACGGTTTGGGTGGGAAGCGTCTTGACCACGGGGCTATGGCTACAGGCCGCGATGGGCAAAGGGGAGGCCGCCGCTGGCTTCATATTCGCCGTTTCCCTGTGGCTGTGGTTCACCGTGCTGTTCGCCAATTTCGCGGAGGCCATGGCCGAGGGGCGCGGCAAGGCCCAGGCGGACACCCTGCGCAAGAGCCGGCAGGAAGTGAAGGCCAAGAAACTGGCCAAGCCCGAGAAGGATTCCAAGCAAACCGAGGTCCTGTCCGGCGACCTTCGCAAGGGCGACCTGGTGCTGGTGGAAGCGGGTGATTTCGTTCCGGCCGACGGTGAGGCCGTGGCCGGGGATCGCCATGGTGGACGAAAGCGCCATCACGGGGGAATCCGCGCCCGTGGTGCGCGAGTCCGGCGGTGACCGCAGCGCGGTGACCGGGGGAACCCGGGTCATCTCCGACTGGCTGGTCGTTAAGGTTTCCTCCGATCCCGGGGAATCCTTCCTCGACCGTATGATTTCCATGGTGGAAGGCGCCAAACGGCAGAAAACGCCCAATGAGATAGCTCTGAACATCCTTCTTGCGGCCCTGACCATCGTGTTTTTGATTGTTTGTGCAACCCTGTTGCCCTTCTCAATTTACAGCGTGGCGGCCTCCGGAGCGGGCCAGGTAGTGACAGTTACGGTTCTGGTGGCGCTCTTTGTATGCCTGGCGCCCACTACCATCGGCGGGCTCCTGTCCGCCATTGGGATCGCGGGTATGGACCGCATGATCCAGGCCAACGTCATTGCCATGTCGGGCCGGGCGGTCGAAGCCGCGGGGGACGTGGACATGTTGCTCTTGGATAAGACGGGCACCATTACGCTGGGGAACCGGCAGGCTACCGAGTTCATCCCCGCTTCCGACGTGGAGGTGAAGGAACTGGCGGAGGCGGCCCAATTGTCCTCCCTTTCCGACGAGACGCCGGAGGGCCGCAGTATCGTTGTCTTGGCCAAGGAAAAATACGGCCTTCGGGGCCATGACATCCATGAGTTGAAAGCCACTTTCGTGCCCTTCACGGCCCAGACCCGCATGAGCGGGGTGGATATCGGGAAACGCTCGATTCGCAAGGGGGCGGCCGAATCCATTGAGACCTATGTCAAGGAACAAGGCGGGAAATACCCGGAAGATGTCCGCAAAGGCGTGGATTCCATTTCCCGCTTGGGCGGCACACCCCTAGTGGTGACCGAGGGAAAAAGGGTTCTGGGTGTCATCCATCTGAAGGACATCGTCAAGGGCGGCATCCAGGAGCGTTTCGCCGAATTGCGCCGCATGGGCATCAAAACCGTCATGATCACGGGGGACAACCCACTGACCGCGGCGGCCATCGCGGCGGAAGCGGGGGTGGATGATTTTCTGGCCCAAGCCACACCGGAAGCCAAGTTGAAACTGATCCGGGATTCCCAGGCCGGGGGCCGTTTGGTGGCCATGGCCGGGGACGGCACCAACGATGCCCCCGCCCTGGCCCAAGCCGACGTGGCGGTCGCCATGAACACGGGCACCCAGGCCGCCAAGGAGGCGGGCAACATGGTGGACCTGGATTCCAACCCCACCAAGTTGATCGAGGTTGTGAAGATCGGAAAACAGCTCTTGATGACACGGGGGTCGTTGACCACTTTTTCCATCGCCAACGACGTGGCCAAGTATTTCGCCATCATCCCGGCGGCTTTCGCCCTGACCTATCCCGAGTTGAACGCCTTGAACATCATGCATTTGGCCACCCCCCAAAGTGCGATCCTCTCGGCGGTCATTTTCAACGCGGTCATCATCGTCTTTTTGGTGCCCTTGGCCCTGAAGGGCGTGAAATACCGGCCCGCCTCGGCTTCCAAACTCTTGCAGGACAATTTCCTCATGTACGGGGTCGGGGGACTGATAGTGCCTTTCGTGGGCATCAAGCTGATCGACATGGTCCTTACGGCTTTGGGATGGGTGTAAAAACAAGCAATTGGCGGGTGGCTGATAGCTATCAGCCAAAACATTTTAGGAGGATTTCATGATTAAAGAATTCGGAACCCAACTTAGGTTGTCGTTTCTGTTCGTGCTCGTCTTTACCGTCATCGTAGGATTGGCCTATCCCGGCATCGTCACGCTGTTGGGACAGGCTTTGTTCCCGCACCAGGCCAACGGCAGTTTAATCGTGGTAAACGGGAAAAAGGCCGGGTCGGAACTGATCGGACAACCGTTCGACGACCCCAAGTATTTTTGGAGTCGGCCCTCGGCCACTTCGCCCCAAGCCTATAACGCGGCCAATTCCAGCGGCTCCAACTTGGGACCCACGAACCCGGACTTCATTAATTCCGTCAAGGGAAGGATCGACGCGCTCAAGAAAGCCGATCCCGAAATGGCGGATGCCCCGGTTCCCATGGACCTGGTGACGGCTTCCGGTTCGGGGCTGGACCCGCACATCAGCCCGGCGGCCGCCGAATACCAGGTGGCCCGGGTGGCCAAGGCTCGGGGCCTGGACCCGGCGAAGGTGCGGGACCTGGTGGCCCAGAACACCCAAGGCCGGTGGCTGGGTTTTATCGGCGACCCAGGGGTCAAGGTGCTGGAACTGAACCTGGCCTTGGACGCCCTCAAATAAGATGGTCATGATGTTGAAGTTGGGGGAGATCGCGAGCCAGGTCTGGCTTCCGGTAAGCCTGTACCTGGCGGCGCTGTTGCTGGCGGTTTATTACGCTTTTTATAACGACTGATATCCCTTTTTCATTGGCCCATCGAGCCTTTTTGGTTGCCCCGTCGGTTTTTCCCCGTTACCCAATACCGCCCGCCCTTATTTCTTAGGCCGCCCTCCAAGCGTATAATCCCATCGTCCTAAAGCCGCATGAAAACGCTTTTTGGAATATTCCGCCCCTGGTGGGACTAATAGATAGGAGTTCCTGTGGAAGAAAGGGAACTGGTTCGCAGGGTTCTGGATGGCGATAAAAGCGCGCAAACCGAATTTTTCCTCGTCCATCGGGACCGGCTCTACCGGACATGCGTCTACTTTTTGGGTTATCAGGACCCGGAAGCCGAGGATATCGTGCAGGAGGCCTTCATCATCGCCCTACGAAAACTGCCTGAATTCGAGTTCAAGGCCAGTTTGAACACTTGGCTGACCCAGATCTGCGTTTTTTTGTGCTACAAACGCCTTCACAAACGCCATCGAGCCGTGCTCTCCTCACACGAGGAATTGGAAGCCTTGGCCAAACCCATCGAGACGGACCCCGGCGCGCGGGAAGAAGCGGCTTTCCGGGAAAGGGTCCTTGGCCTCATCCGCGATTGCATGGATAAGATCAGCGTCGAATGCCGGCGCTTGCTGAAAATGAGGGACCAGGATAATAAAAGCTACGCCCTTATTGGGGAAGAGATGAAGGTTCCCATCGGCACGGTCATGAGCCGCCTTTCCCGGTGCCGGGAAGCCTTGAAAGTTTTGGTGAAAAACGCGATGGGGAGCGGCTCCAATGGCTGATCTCATCCCCGATTTTTTCAAGCGCGACCTGAATGAACCCGAATGGCAAGAGCTCGAAAAGAAGCTGGAACAGGACCCTGGGGAAGCGGATCGGCTGGCCGCCCATGCGGAACAGGCCTATCTCAAGACCGGATTGCCCATGCCCCAATGGCCCCGGGGAGGTCCTGGCTTGCCTTCCCAGAAACCTTTGAGCGGGCCGGGAATATCCACCTGGATCGGAATCTCCGCGGTGGTTCTGCTGGGAACCGCCTTGGTCCTGTGGCGTTTTTGGCCCAACCCCTCCGTGGAAGTCCCGCTGAAGGCGGAACTGCCCGTGATCCCCGCGCCCCAACCCATCGACCAGGGCGCCAATATGACCGCTTCGAAAGCGGCCCCCGCCGCGGAATTGAACCAAGCCCTTTCCCCACCCCCGATGGCGATCCCGGAAAAGGTCATTTCGGAAGAAAAGGGAGCCAGTACATTGTCCGTGGTGGTGGAATTGGATTCGCCCGCGCCCGTGACCGTGGGGGTCTATGATCCATCGGGAAAACTGGACCGGGTGCTCTTCACCGGCCCCTTGAGTGCCGGGCAATGGGCGATCCATTGGGACGGGCTGCTCTCCAACGGTCAACCCGCCCCCAGCGGGGATTACCGCATCCAGGTCCGGGCCGGGATCAACTTGCTCCAAAAATCGATCCACCTGGAAACCAAATAGGGACCCATTTCCACCTGTACGTGATCTGTCTCGCGTGTGAATAACTCAAATACCGATAAAAATTGGTTTTTTGGATAGGTGTCGATAAAAAATTTTCTGCGTGCCTCTGTCCCCTTTGGCCCGACAGGCCAAAGAATTCGTACTATACCGACCTCATTAATTGCCTTAAAGAGGGTCGCCATGTGGTGGATTTTTAGATCTTTCCTATAATAAATGGAAGTTGCGGGGCGGGACCTAGGTTGGACTAAATTCCGCACAGGGGTCTGGGGTATGGGCTTAATGCGGTTCTTAATCATCTTCCCGCTGTTGTGGCTTTCCTTACCGCGTCCCGCCGCCGCCCAATTCGACGGGGACGGCCTGAAAGGCGTCTATTACGGCAGCGTCAGCCTGACCAATCCCGTTGCCACCGTAATCGACCCCATCGTGAGTTTTCGGTGGGGGGGCTGCCCGCCCGAACCCAATATGTCGGTGAGTCTTTTTTCGGTCAAGTGGACCGGATGGCTGGAACCGAGATACAGCGAGTCTTGCACCCTCATTACCGAAGTGACGGGCGGGGTCAGCGTCATCGTGAATGGCGTCACCCTCATCAGTTCCTGGACGGATACGACCCAATATCAATCCGGAACCATAAGCCTGTCCTTGGGCGTCACGGTGCCCATCGAGGTCGATTACTTCTCGGGAGGAGCCAACCCTTCCACCACCGAAATGCAGTTGATCTGGCAGAGCCATTCCCAACCCGAGGAATTCATCCCGCGGGAGTGCCTCTTCTCGGGAGCGCCCATCACTCCCTCCCCCACACCCCAGGCTCCCTCGGGATGCCAATTCAGCCCCAGCCTCACTGACCAGTTGGGCGGGTGGGGATGGAACCAGGGGCCCGCCTGGAACGGGGTCAATAAAATCGCCTACGGCAATACCTTCGGCGCCACCGCGGCCTTCAAGACGCTTTGGGACGCCAGCAACCTGTACCTGGGGGTCACGGTCACCGATAGCCAGCTGACCCCTACGGGTAACGGGCTGGCATGGGAACATTCGGCGGTCGAGGTTTATATCGACGCAACCGACTCAAAAAGCCAGACCCTACTGCCCTCTGATTTCCAGTATTTTTTCGGGTGGAACGACTCGACCCCTATCGAGATGAACAACCGGACCGCGGGCGTGACCGTGCAAAGCACCACAATCCCGAATGGTTATTTGATGGAAGTTTCCATCCCCTGGACGACCCTGGGGTTGTCCGCGCCGACCCCGGGCCAGGCCCTGGGATTCGACTTGGGTGTGGACGTGAACCATAACGGGGGCAATTGCCGCGACGGCCAGCTCATGTGGAACGGCGGGTTCGACAACTACGTCGATACAAGCCGATATGGGACAATCACCCTGGCGAACGCCTGCCCCACGCCCGTCTCCACCCCGCCCGCGCCCGCCCCGAACCCCTATGTTTATTCCAACCCCTCCAGCGGCCCGAACGTGAATTTCGTCTACACCATGGCGGAGTCGGGGACGGCCCATATCAAGGTCCGCAATGCCTGGGGGAACCTGGTGGCGGAAATCAGCGACTCCAAGCCAGCCGGATTACAGTCCAGCCAGCTGGACGTGACGTCCTTTGCGCCAGGACATTATTTCTACCGGGTGGAGCTGGATTACCAGTCGGGGCGGTCGGACCAATTCAAGCCCCAAGTTTTGGCGATCAAGAAATGAGAAGATTGCCACCCCAGGGAAACAAGGTCACAAGGATTCTTTGTTTTTTTTTCGGATCATTCGCCTCGAGTCCTCAAAAAGGTCGTCTCTTCCCCCCGTGGCCAGGGGGGACAAAGAACTCAGGGCTATGCCGCCTCCTTTTTGTTTTTTTTAGGAAAGCGGCATGCGTCCCGGCGGTGTTATTTTTGGTTTTGGATTCAGGCCATTCCCAAACCGTCAATCCCGCCGCCCAGCTGGCCACACCCCTGGGCGCCTTGGGCGCCTCCGCCCGCGCGGATGCCCTGGGAGACGCTTGGGTGGGTTTGGCGGACGATCCTTCCGCCCTTTTCTTCAATAGCGCCGGACTGTCGGGCCTTCAAAACACGTCCCTTTCCATCAACCATAACAGCTACCTGGCGGGCGTCTTTGAGGAAACCCTGCTTTTCGGAATGAACGCGGGCTCGATGGGCGGATGGGGAGCGGCCGTCCAATACGCCGGATGGGGAAACCTGGACGCGAGGGACGCGAACGGCGTTGACCAGGGTACCTTTTCCGACAGTGACGTGGGGCTGAGCGTGGGTTGGGGAGAGGAGGTCCTGGGCCATCTTTCCCTGGGCCTGGCGCTCCACGGCATCCAGCAGAAGATCGTGGACTCCCTTTACACCGACCTTTCGGGCGACCTGGGCGCGCTCTATCATCCGGCCCCCGATCTTCGGTTGGGAGCGGCCTTTACCGGTTTAAGCACTTCCATCAATGGCTCGGCATTGGCCCAGGAACTCCACGCCGGGTTGTCCGACCGCATCCATCTGGGGGGGACGGAAAGCCTATTGGCGATGGCCTCGGGTTATTGGGAGCCCAACGGTTACAGCCGGTTACAGGGCGGCCTGGAAGGCGACGTTGACGAACATTTTTTCCTGCGGGCGGGATATCAGCTTTCCTTGCCCGACAACCAATTTGAGGGTTTGACCGGCTTGACCGCCGGCGCGGGTTTGAAGATCGGGTCCTTCGCCTTGGATTACGCCTATGTGCCCTTCGGCGACTTCGGCGCCTCCCATCGCGTGAGTCTGGGTTATGTTTTCGAGGCCGCGAAGGAAATCGTCAAGGTGAAGGAAATCGTGCAGGTGCCGGTCACCATCATCCAACAGGCCCTTCCCAAGCCGGTGACGGTGATCCAATCCGCGCCGCCGGTGAATCCCGGGCTTGAATTGCATTTCAAATTTCCCAGCGACCCCCTCGCGCAAGGGAAGACCCTGGAGGACCAGGGAAAATGGACGGAGGCCATCCAGTATTACCGCAATTCCGTCCTGCAGGACGCCCATAACGTGGAAGCCTGGATGCGAATGGGCAACCTTTATTACAAGGCGGGGAAGAAGGAATACGCCATCCAGTGTTTCCAATCCGTACTTTCCCTGGCACCCGATAATACCCAATTGCGGAATTGGCTGGACCAGTACAAAGCCCTCCGGCCCTAAAGCCCTCCTAAAAACCTTTTTCTCGCGGAAATTTCACGCCAATTTGGCCGTTAAACTTCCCCGGTTAATCTATTAACTTGTAAAACCTCCCTGGCGGGGCCCCTGAAATTTTTGGAATAAACATGGGTTGGCGGGACTAATCAGCGGGGGAAAACGGCATCTCGGTTACCGAACTATTGGGTATGCCCTTTCCTTCAAACGATTTAACTGAAATTAAATCGGAATCGAATTATTTCGGGAGGACGCCATGCAAGGCCGCCAATTCAGTTGGAAAATGAACTTATGGAAAGGGTTCCTCCTGATCGCCTTATCGATCTTCCCTCTTCTTCCGCCGCCCTGGCGGGAACTTGTACGGTTAACGCCTCCCAGACCAACCAATACATCCATTGCATCGGGGCGTCCAGCGCTTGGAGCGGCATCAACGGTTTGGGAACGCAGTTATTCGCGGACGACAACGTGAACGGCCATATCGGGCTTCAATCCCTCAGGGCCCGGATCGATCCCACCAACAACTTTTCTTCCGAAGTGAGTACCTTGGTTTCCGCCAAGGCCGTCAATCCCAATATCCTATTCTGGGCCACCGAATGGTCCCCTCCTGCCCAATACAAGGCCAACGATAACGTCGATGGCGGTGCCAGTAACGATACCTTCCTAGGAGCCAGTTCGGGTGCGGCCAATAGCGACGGATACGGGATTGGCCAGTTACCAAGTCTCGTTCATCCAATATTGCAAGAACCAGGGCATCAACCTTTACGCCCTCTCAGTCCAGAACGAGCCGAATTTCAACCCAACCTATGAGGCCTGCCTTTGGTCCGCGGGCCAGTTTGACGTTTACGTCAAGGCCTTTTATAGCGCCATCCAAAGCGCCGGCCTTTCGACCAAGATCATGATCCCGGAGCCGGACAACCCGGGCGGCATGAACCTGGCCTCAACCGCCATGGCCGACTCGACGGCGGCCCCAGAAATCGGAATCATTGCCTCCCATGCCTACGGCGAGAATCTCGCTCCTCTTTCCTCCTACGGCTTCAGCAACATAACGAACCAGGAATGGTGGGAAACGGAAATATCCGGTAACACGACCGACGTACCAGGTGCCTTGCAGGAAGCGGGCTGGATCCACACCAGCTTGGTGGACGCGAGCACGAACGCCTTTCACTATTGGTGGATCCAGGACCTTTACAGCGGCAGCAGCCTCGACATCAAGGCTTTCGTTCTGGGCAATTACAGCAAGTTCATACGCCCGGGCTATTACCGTATGGGCGCGACCGAAGTCCCCTCCTCCGGGGTATCAGTGAGCGCCTTCAAGAACACTAATACTTCCTCTCCCCAGACCATCGTGTTCGTAGCCATCAACGGGAACAGCTCTTCGGTCAACCAAACTTTCACGATCAGCGGGGTCAACGTGACTTCGGTGACTCCCTGGGTAACCAACGGGAGCACCAACCTCGTCGCCCAACCCGCCGTGGCGGTTTCGGGGGGGAGTTTCACCTATAGCCTGACCGCGACCAGCGTCACGTCTTTCGTGGGAGTGGTGAGCGGGTCCGTGGCCAACACGGCCACTTTCACACCGACCTTTACCCCGACGCATACCAATACCCCAGTGCCGCCAACGGCGACCAATACCTTCACGTCGACCCGTACCAACACGCCGACCGCGACTTTTACCTTTACCTCGACACACACGAATACCCCGGTGCCCCCGACCGCGACTTTTACCTTCACGTCGACGCATTCGAATACACCCATACCTCCAACGGCGACTTTCACTTATACCCCGGTGCCGCCAACGGCGACCTATACCTTCACCTCGACCCATACAGCCGTGCCGCCTACGGCCACCTTTACCTTCACGACGGTCCCGCCGACGAATACCGCGGTGCCTCCGACCTCAACGCCGGTCACGGTGGTAAACACGGTCGTGCCGCCCACCGCGACCAATACCTTTACGGCGGTTCCACCCACCAATACGCCGGTACCACCGACGAACACTCCTGTACCGCCGACCGCGACTTTCACGGCAATGCCCCCGACGGCCACCCACACCGCTGTGCCACCCACCGCGACCAATACCTTTACGGTGGTTCCACCCACCAATACGCCGGTACCACCTACCGCAACCTTTACCTTCACAGCGGTGCCGCCGACAGCGACCCATACCCCTGTGCCGCCTACGGCTACATTCACTTATACGCCCGTGCCGCCCACCAATACCTTCACCAACACTCCCGTGCCGCCAACGGCGACCAATACCCCGGCCACGGGCACGGGAAGCTTCGCGATCGAACTCTTGAGCGGTGTGACGGCTGATTCCACAAACAGCCCCCACCCGCAGATCCAGATCGTGAACACCGGTAACGGGCCCCTGGCCTTGAACACGGTGACGGCCAAGTACTGGTTCAATTGCGACTGCACGACCCAAACGGTCCAGGCCTGGGTGGATTGGGCGGGCTTGATGCCGGCAGGAACCAATGTCACCAGCGATATCCATTTTTCCGTCCAACCCACCAGTTTGGGCGGGCAGACCAACTATGTGCTCTACAGCTTCACGGGGAACCTGGTCTTGCAGCCGGGCCAATCGATCCAGATCCAAAGCCGGTTCAACAAGAGCGACTGGAGCAACATGCTCCAGGACAACGACTGGAGCTTCGCGGCCTATACGAGCTACACCGATTGGGGCCAATGTGACGGGCTATTTGAGCGGAACCCTGGCCTGGGGCCAAGAGCCGGCGGGGACCGCGACCGCGGCCTTGAAGGCGGCTAGCGTCGTTTCTTACCCGAACCCCTCGACGGGGAACGGGGTGAACCTGGCGATGAAGCTGACGGGAGCGGGTCGGGCGGCAACGTCCGCCAAGGCGTCATGGGCGCTTCCGGCAATGTGGAAGCGGTACCCGAACGCGCAAGTCATAGTCAAGGTCTACACGATGGAGGGCAGGTTGATCTGGTCGACAGTGTTGCGGGCATCACTTCGGGTCGTCCGGCAGCCACGACCTCTACTGGAATGAGAAGAGACTGGTGGGGTATTACCTGGCCAACGGGCTCTACATGGTGACGTGACGGTGAAGTCCAACGGCCAATCCACCACCTCCACCAATAAATTGCTGATTTTGAAATAGGAACAGCCGTAAACGGATCCTGCCGTCGCGAAATTCTGGGAAGCGCTTAAGGTGAACGGGCTTCACCCTCAGGCGCTCCCATCAAGGTCGCGGCGGCGGGCCTGTTATTCAATCGATCAAACCTACTGCTGGCGATTTAACTGAACGTAAATCGAAAATATGAAGATATTTGGAGGACGCCATGAAAGGCTGTCATTTCGGCTGGAGCAAATTCCAAGGAATTGGACGATTTCATCGCGCCGCGCTGACCCGGGTTTTGCTGGCGTGGTCGTTTATCTTGCTGGGCGCGGGCGTTTCCGAGCTTTACGCCCAGTCCATACCCACCTCGTTTTCATGGACATCCACCGGCCCCCTCATCAGCCCCAAAAGCGACTCCACCCACAACATGATCGCGGTCAAGGACCCATCCACGGTCTACTACAACGGCCAATATATTGTTTACGCCTCCTCGGTCAACTCAGCGGGAAACTACGGCATGGAATACCTGCACTTCACCAACTGGAGCACGGCCGGAGCCGCCACGCCCTATTTCATGGATAGCAATTCGAATATCGGGAGCGGCTACCACACCGCGCCCCAGGTGTTTTATTTCGCCCCCCAGAACAAGTGGTACCTGATCTTTCAGAGCGGCCAGCCCCAATACTCCACCAACAGCGACCCCACCCAGCCCCAGAACTGGACCGCCCCGAAGAATTTCTTCGCGTCCCAGCCCTCGAGCGTGAGCAACTGGATCGACTTCTGGATCATCAGCGATTCTTCGAATGTCTATCTTTTCTTCTGTGGTGACAACGGGAACTTCTACCGAAGCTCGACCACCCTCGCGAACTTTCCCAACGGCTTTAACACTCCCGTCATCGTCTACACGGATTCCGAGTTCAACCTCTTCGAGGCCGACAACGTCTATACCGTAGAGAATACGGGTACCTACCTGGCCAATGTCGAATGTATCGGCAGTGACGGGCACCGATTCTTCAGGGCATTAACCGCCACCACCCTCGGCGGCACCTGGACACCGCTGGGCAATACGGCGAACCTGAATACGCCCTTTTTGGGGTCGCACAACGTCACCTTTAATTCCGGCGTCACGAACTGGACCCTCGATTTCAGCAGTGGCGGGGCGGTGATTGATGGCTACGACTCAACTGATTCCATCAACCTCAACAACCTGACCTTTCTCTACCAGGGGGATGTTTCCAATAGTGACTCCTACAATCTGATTCCCTGGCAGCTTGCTCTGGTGTCCTCCAAAGCCAATACAAGCGCTACTCCTACGGCAACCTTTACTTTCACCCATACCAACACGCCTGTGCCGCCAACGCCGACCTATACCTTCACGTCGACTCGCACCAACACGCCGACCGCAACCTTCACCTTTACCCCGACGCATACCAATACCCCGGTGCCGCCGACGGCGACCTATACATTCACCTCGACGCACACAAATACGCCGGTACCGCCGACGGCGACCTTTACCTTCACGTCGACGCATACGAATACACCCATACCTCCCACGGCGACATTCACTTATACCCCGGTGCCGCCGACGGCGACCTATACCTTCACCTCGACCCATACCGCCGTGCCGCCGACCGCGACTTTCACGGCAGTCCCCCCGACGGCCACCCACACCGCTGTGCCACCCACCGCGACTAATACCTTTACGGCGGTTCCACCGACCAATACTCCGGTACCACCGACGAACACTCCTGTGCCGCCGACCGCGACTTTTACCTTCACGTCGACGCATTCGAATACACCCATACCCCCCACGGCGACATCCACTTATACCCCGGTGCCGCCAACGGCGACCAATACCTTCACCTCGACCATACAGCCGTGCCGCCTACGGCCACCTATACCTTCAGACGGTCCCGCCTACGAATACCGCGGTGCCTCCGACCTCAACGCCGGTCACGGTGGTGAACACGGTCGTGCCGCCCACAGCGACCAATACCTTTACGGTGATTCCACCAACCAATACGCCGGTACCAGCGACGAACACTCCTGTACCGCCGACCGCGACTTTCACGGCAATGCCCCCGACGGCCACCCACACCGCTGTGCCACCCACCGCGACCAATACCTTTACGGTGGTTCCACCCACCAATACGCCGGTACCACCTACCGCAACCTTTACCTTCACAGCGGTGCCGCCGACAGCGACCCATACCCCTGTGCCGCCTACGGCTACATTCACTTATACGCCCGTGCCGCCCACCAATACCTTCACCAACACTCCCGTGCCGCCAACGGCGACCAATACCCCGGCCACGGGCACGGGAAGCTTCGCGATCGAACTCTTGAGCGGTGTGACGGCTGATTCCACAAACAGCCCCCACCCGCAGATCCAGATCGTGAACACCGGTAACGGGCCCCTGGCCTTGAACACGGTGACGGCCAAGTACTGGTTCAATTGCGACTGCACGACCCAAACGGTCCAGGCCTGGGTGGATTGGGCGGGCTTGATGCCGGCGGGAACCAATGTCACCAGCGATATCCATTTTTCCGTCCAACCCACCAGTTTGGGCGGGCAGACCAACTATGTGCTCTACAGCTTCACGGGGAACCTGGTCTTGCAGCCGGGCCAATCGATCCAGATCCAAAGCCGGTTCAACAAGAGCGACTGGAGCAACATGCTCCAGGACAACGACTGGAGCTTCGCGGCCTATACGAGCTACACCGATTGGGGCCATGTGACAGGCTATTTGAACGGAACCCTGGCCTGGGGCCAGGAGCCGGCGGGGACCGCGACCGCGGCCCTGAAGGCGGCTAGCGTGGTTTCTTACCCGAACCCCTCGACGGGGAACGGGGTGAACCTGGCGATCAAGCTGACGGGCAGCGGGTCGACCGGAACGTCCGCCAGCGTCGTGGGCGCTTCCGGCAATGTGGAAGCGGTGGACCCGAACGCGCAAGTCGTAGTCAAGGTCTACACGATGGAGGGCAGGCTGATCTGGTCGACGGTGTTGCCGGCCTCCAGCTTCGGGTCGTCGGGCAGCCACGACCTTTACTGGAATGAGAAGAGTCTGGTGGGGTCTTACCTGGCCAACGGGCTCTACCTGGTGACGGTGACGGTGAAGTCCAACGGCCAATCCACCACCTCCACCAATAAATTGCTGATTTTGAAATAAGGAGTTCTTTTAAAGACTGCGTTATACCCGAATTTATCCTCGGAGGATACGCTGAAGCCTTGCCGTTAAATTGGAACTTTCCGGACGGGGCTGAGGCCTTCCCCAGAGGTTATTTGGGTGAAAACAAGGGAAAAACCATTGTTTTTATTTGTTAAAAGAATTTTGGAATAAAATATCTTCTATTCAACACAAATCAACGGAGAAATGTCTCCAATTGCCGTTGGAGGATTTTTCAGGGGCCATCAACGGCCGCCTCCAACTGTCTATTTGGAAGGAAATCCATGCTTGGTAGTCCCGCCAATTTAAAACGTTATCACAAGGTCCTCGGGTTACTTTTCCTCTGGTTCCTTACCCTCGGGTTTTCCTGGGCCGGAACTTGCACGGTGGATGCCACCGTAACGAACCAATACATCCATTGCATCGGGGCCTCCAGCGCCTGGAGCGGAGTGGGCAGCCTGGGAACGCAGTTGTTCGCCGACGACACCGTGAACGGCCATATCGGCCTGACCTCGCTGAGGACCCGCATCGATCCCACCGCCGTCGGCGGCAACACCGGCAACTGGAACAGCGAGCTAAACAACATCACGGCGGCCCACAATGTTAATCCAAACGTCCTGTTTTGGAGCACTGAGTGGTCGCCTCCTGCTATGTACAAAACCAACAATAGTGTTGATGGAGAGGTGGTGAACGCGGGGGTTACCAACGTTGGCGCCTTCACGGGCTCCGACACCGGCAATGCCCCTAACAGCGCCGACACGGGCTACGCCCAGTACCTGACCCAATACCTCCAATACTGCAAAAGTTACACCGGCGTGAGCCTTTACTCCATCTCGGCCCAAAACGAACCCAGTTTCGAGGTCACCTACGAGGGCGCCAATTGGACCACGGGACAATTCGATGTTTTCATCCCATGCCTGGCCGCTTCCATCACGAGCGCCGGGCTATCCACCAAGATCATGATGCCGGAACCGCCGAATGAATGGGGCATGAACCTGGGCACCGCCACCATGTCCGACGCCAACGCGGCCCCCCTGGTCAGCATCATCAACACCCATTTGTACGGCACCTTTTACGACACCCTCGCCCAGATCGCCTCGAATTACGGTTATACCAAACTGACGAACCAGGAATGGTGGGCAACGGAGATTTCCGGTTGCACCACCGGGCTCATCACGGCCCAGAATTCGGCGGGGTTATGCGTGGCGGGTTGGGCTCACCAGTCCCTGGTCGAGGGCCAGATGAACTCCTTCCATTACTGGTGGCTGGCCGACCTGATCAGCGGCACCTCCCTCACCGACGCGGCTTTCGTGCTCGGCAATTATTCCAAGTTCATTCGGCCTGGTTATTACCGCATGGGAGCCACTGAGGGCCCCCAGGCCGGCGTCACGGTTTCCGCCTACAAGAACACCAACAATTCTTCGCCCACCACCTTCGTGATCGTGGCCATCAACTACAACGCCAGCACCGTGAACCAGACCTTCAGCTTGAACGGCCTCACCACCGCCTCGGTCACGCCCTGGTTAACCGACGTGGGCAATGGACTGGTCCAGCAGGCCGCCGTGCCCGTTTCGGGCAACAGCTTTACTTACACGATGCCGGTATCCAGCGTGGTCTCTTTCGTGGGCGTCAACAACGCCGGACCCACGCCCACCTATACGGTCACGCCCACGCCGGTGGTGTTATCCACGTGGCGGGTGAACGCGGGGGGGCCGCAGTATGTGAGCGCCTCCTCAGGGCTGACCTGGTCGGCGGACGAGAACTATACGGCCGGTTCCACCGTCGCCAGCGGGGGAGCCGTCACGGGAACCAACGATTCCACCCTTTATGACACCCAGCGCTACGGCACCGACTTTAGCTATTCGTTCAACGTGCCCGCGGGCACCTACCAAGTCACCCTGTTGTTCGCAGAGACCTATTCGGGCGATTTTGGGACGGGGGACCGGGTCTTCAACGTGGCCATCAACGGCGTGACCGTCTTGTCGAACCTGGACGTTTACGCCCAGGTGGGGGCCAATACGGCCTTGAATGAGGTGATCAATAATATCGCCCCCAGCGGAGGGGTCATCACGATCACCTTCACGGGCACCACCAGCACGGACGGAAACGCCATGGTGGAAGCCCTCCAAATCATTCCCATGCCGCCCACCCCGACGCCCACCCGGACGAGTACCCCCACGGCGACACCGACCCACACTTCAACGGCCAGTTGGACCAGCACGGCGACGGCCACGGTTACGGCCACGGGCACTGCCACATCCACTAGGACAAACACAATGACGGTCACACCTTCCCCTACCCTGACGTCGACGGTCACTTCCACCCAAACTTCCACCTCGACCCGCACCTCCACCGCAACTTTTACAGGTACCGGAACCTTTACGCCGACGGCCACCCACACCCTGACGCCAACGGTCACCGGAACCTCAACTGCCACTTTCCCCTTCAGCCCGACGGTGACTTCATCGCCTACCTCTTCTTTTACCGGAACTATGACCGTGACCCGCACCTCCACGGGAACTTTCACGGGTACGGCAACATCCACCTCAACCTTTACCCCGACCCACACCTCCACCGCAACTTTTACAGGTACCGAAACCTCCACGCCGACGGCCACCCATACCTTGACGCCCACGAATACCCCAACCTTTAGCTCGACGGCAACCAACACCCCAACAGGGTCGCCCACGGCCACCTTCCCCTTCACCCCTACGGTCACCCTTTCGCCGACTGTAACGCTGACATCTACCTCGTCTTCCACTCCGACCGCCACCACCACCTTGACTTCGAGTTCTACCCCGACCTCGACCCATTCCCTAACGCCCACCAATACATGGACTGACACGAAAACTCCGACCTTTAGCCCGACGGCAACCAACACCCAGACGGGGTCTCCCACGGCCACCTTCCCCTATAGTCCGACGGTGACCCTGTCCCCCACGACCACTTACACTGGTACGGATACGGCGACCCCCACTTGGACCGACACTTCAACCTCCACCTTTACTTCGACTTCGACCCACACATTCACCTCAACCGCCACGGCCACCCCAACATCGACCCCCACTTCAACTTCGACGTCCAGTCATACTTCCACCGCCACTTCGACGCCAACCTCCACCCCCACCTTGACCACGACCTTCACGCCCACCTCGGCAATCGTGAATATCAGCTCGACCTCATCCACCTTCAATACGCTTTCCGGGTCCGCCGGTGTCACGGCAGTATCCGCGAACCTCAGCGATCCAAGCGCATTAGGGGTTAACCTTACGAATATCACGGTCAGCGACCTGGGCGGCAACGCGGGGAATGTCACATCCGTCAGTGTTTATTTGAATGGAATACTGCAGGCTTCCGTTCCCGGGTTCACCGGCAATACGGCCACGCTGAGCCTGAACAACGACTTGATCACGTCTACCTCCAACAGCCTGCAGGTCCTGGTGAACTTCTCGGGTTCGGCGGTTGGGACCTATGAGTTCTCAATCAGCGGCCTGACGGGAACTAGCATGAATAACGGGGGACAGCCGGTGTCGATCACGGGATTGCCGGTTTCGGGCAACACGGTGAACTGCCAGCAAGCCACGTCCACGCCCACCCAAACATCCACCCCTACCAACACCTACACCTATACCGCCACATCGACGCTGACCCCCTCGGTGACATGGACCGCGACCTCCACCTGGACGATTTCGGCCACCACGACCGGAACGATCACCCCGACCTTTACGCAAACGCCGATACCCCAAAAGATACTGATCCTTTATCCCAACCCGGTGACCGGACCGACGGTGAATGTGCTGCCGCCCAGTTACACGGGAATCTCGACGGTGAGGGTGGAGATCTTCACGGTGAATTACCGGATGGTCGTGGATGAGACCTTCTATTCCGTACCATCCGGAACCAGTGTGACCGTCAACCTGACGAGCAAATGGGGAACCACCCTTGCGAACGGCCTTTATTACGTGGTGGTGGATACGAAGGGCGGCAAGTCCATTGGCAAACTGCTGGTTTTGCGGTGAAGGAACAGGCTGCGATACTTTAACGTTTATTTTGGAAAAGAGTGTCCAAATATGTATTGTTAAGCCACGTCTTATGCAAAGGCGCTGCTTCAACTATGTGCACTCAAGAAGGGTGGCGCTGGAAACTTGGTTATAAGAGCCGGACTGAGGCCCAATTCAAAAGGGTTGGATTAGCCATCGTACTCTAAGGCATTCGCGCCAGTGCTCTACTCTGCAAGAAAAAAGGATATTGGACCCGGATTTTGAGATGCCTAAAAAAAATCACGTGGAATCCATTCTACCCTTTCTTAATATATTTCCTCGGGGAAGTTCCGAAAGTTCTGCGGAAAATGATGGAAAAGGTACTGGCCGAAGCGAAGCCGCATTCCTGCGCGATCCTTTCTAGTGTCAAGTCACCCTCTTTCAAGAGAGATTCGGCTTTCGATAACCGGGCTTTACGCACATAGCGCCCGAAAGATTGACCCGAAACCTTCATGAACCATTTCAGGAAAGTCGGAGGCGACAGTTCGGCTCTTTTACTGAGCTTTGAAAGACGCCAAGGTTTGTGCGGCTCCTTGTTGATATCAAGGAGAATGGTGTTCAAACGAGCCGTGACCGAGGCATCGCGGGGTTTATCTTGGTAACGGGCCAAGCTGTCGATGGATTCCTTGAAGGCGCTGACGAGGTCTGGAATGGTGTTTGCCGATTCCAACCGATCCATCAATTCCGACCCGAGAGTCCTTGCGGCGGTTTGACCCACGCCCGTACGACGCTCGAATTGCTCCAAAAGGACATAAAGGGCAGAAAGCATATAGGCTTTTGTTATTTCCGGTACATAACCGTTATAAAGCAACAGGCCTGTGAAATTTTCCCGTGCGTGGGCCAGTCGGATGGGGGAAGAAAGGGCCATGGAAACGCACAGGTCGCGGATGATATTTTGGATTTTGGGCTCTGACTTTTCCGTGGTTGGGACTGAAGGGGCACTTGCAAAGAGGTTGTCTTTTCCCGCTTGCACTGCCGAATGAAGGGAAGCAACGGCCTCGTGATAGGACCGTGACAGGTTCGCCCCTTGGGGCATGATGGACCCGATGCCCGCCACAACACCCATCTGGAGTTTTTGCTCAAGGGTTTTACGAAGGGCCTGTATCTTTTCCCTGATCTCAATTCTAGCTTGGGCGGATGATAGGTGAGGCTTTGCGGAAGTCAAAACGATAGATCCGTAGTCGCCAAGGGGAGAGCATGCGATCTCTCCCCATTCACGGGTCGTCAAGTAACATTCATGCTGGAATTTCCGGGCTTGGCAGAGAAGTTCAAATGATCCAGCGTTTATTCCCGGTTTCCTGGGCATGAGGGCCGCCGCAACCGTCGGAACTCGGCTTACGCCGACCTCTTCCTTGACCCACTGGGGTATGACATATCCCTTATCGGGTTTGGAGAAGAATTTTTCCTTTCCTATGGCCCAATCCACCCAATAGGGATGGGGCAGTTGCCGCGAAATAACGTCCACCCTTAACCGGTCCAGTCTCCGCCCAATACCCGGTACCTGGTTTTCGGTCGCCCAAAGCACCAGGAGTTCCATCAAGTTGAGACAGCCTTCCAAACCCTTTCGGTCCAGGACCGGTGAATTCAAAGCCACCCGGGTAAAGTGCAGGAAATCCCTGTCCAAGTCCGAACCTTCCACCCCGGTCCAGGCCTTCCATTGCTGGCGGAGATTTTCAACGGTCAGACATTTTTCCAGGATGGGCCCGGAAATCAGGCAACCCCTGTACCGGCCCTGGTCATAGAAAGGGACCATGAGGTCGATGTAATTCCCAAAACGCCCGATAAAGGGGCGTTTTACCTCCCGCGCCCTTTTGAAGTTGGACCGCATATAGCGGTCATGCCCGGCCGACTTTCCGAAAAAAATTCCGAAAGTGGAGGGATAGAGATGACCCTCGGCCGCGAAGAGAAACCACCATTCGGTGACCTCGGCATTCACGAAATAACAAGGGCGGCCGATATAACTCTGGAACACGACTTGGAATTTTGAAAAAATTTGAAATTCGTTCAGTCGTTCATTCTGGGAAACATTTTTCCTGGTCATAGGACCTCCACCCGCGCGCATCAGATTTTAAAGCGGTTTAGTAAAACGTGTTAGTGATTTTATTATTATAAAATAATTATTTTACTGAAATAAAATCTAATTTTTTCCGCTCTGGTATCCTTCATCAATAATCCCAAAACTTTTTAGGGTTTTTGATGGATCGAATTGAAACCGGTCACATTAGTTGTTTCACTTTGCTTAAGGGTTGAAACTCATAACGTTTTTGATAAGGCGAGTTTCTTGAAATGAAATTTCGTTCATTTTCTTTGCTTATAAAAGCGCTCCCAATTTGGCTCGCGCTGGGTTGCTCCCAAGGCCTTGCCCAAACCTACACATGGAGCAACGTGGTCATACCCGCCGGCGGGTTTGTGGCCGGTGTGGATTACAGCCCCGTGTCCCAGGGACTAATCTACGCGCGTACCGACATCGGCGGTTTCTATCGTTGGGACAGTTCCACCAACCTTTGGATTCCTCTCGCCGACATGTTTGGCAGCAGCCAATATAATAACTACGGCGGGGAAAGCATCGCACCCGACCCGGTCAACGCCAACAACGTCTATGTGGCGGCCGGAATGTATGAATGGAACGGCAACGGCGTCATTCTTTCCTCCACCAACCAAGGAAACACCTGGACCGTCAATCCTATCGCGGTTCCTATGGGCGGCAACTATGATGGACGTATAGCCGGTGAGCGTCTCGCAGTCGACCCCAACTCGAACAACATTCTTTATTTCGCCTCCCGCAATAACGGACTTTGGAAAAGCACCAATTCGGCTGCCAGCTGGAACAATGTAGCTTCATTCCCCGTAACTGGGGACTCGCCTTACGGCTTGAGCTATGTCATTTTCCTTCCCGGCGGAAACCCTGGTGCCGGGGCTGAAACTATTTTTGTGGGTGTGGACACACTGTCTGCGGGAAACAGCAGTCTTTACTATTCCACCAATGCCGGCGGCACTTGGGCCGTGGTTCCAGGCGGTCCCACTAACATGATCACCCCCCATGCCTCCCTCGGAACCGACGGCAATTTATGGGTGGTTTATGACAGCGGCGGTTACGGCCCCAACAACATTTCCAATGGGGAGGTTTGGAAATTGAACACCAGAACCCTGTCCTGGACACAGCTTACCCCCGGCCCCGGTAACGTCGGCTTTGGCGGCATCTGCGTGGATCCCGAAAACGCCCAGCACGTGGTGGTTGCGACTATTGATTGGTGGGGAGGCCCCGATCATATCTACAGCACCACCAACGGCGGAACAAGCTGGTCGGTCATCGGGAACGCCCAAACCAGCTTTGACGGTTACGCCGCCCCTTTTGCCAATTATGTGAACAACGGCGCCATCTGGACCATGTTTTGTTCGGCTTATAACGGCGGAACGGGATGGCAGGGAGACATTAAAATTGATCCTTATAATTCCAACAACGCCATCTACACCACCGGGGGAGGCGTCTGGACCAGCACCAACATCAATGCCGCAACCCAGCCTGCGGGCGTCACCTGGACTTTCACCGATTACGGGTTGGAAGAAACGTCTGTCCTGGACATGACCGCCTCAGCCGAGGGTGGAACATTCTTCAGCGCGGTGCGCGATATCGCCGGCATGCGCCACACCAATTTAACCCAATCCCCAGCTGTCGGCATGTACTGCAATCCTGAATTTACCGATACAACCGGAATTGATTACGCGGAGTCCGCCCCTAATACGGTTGTCCGGGTGGGTTATGGTGGCGCGATCGCTTCGGACGGCGCTTATTCCACCAACAACGGCCAGACCTGGACACCCATGGCGTCCGTCCCGGAAAACGCCGACAACGAAATGCAATCGGTGGCCATTTCCGCCAACGGGCTGACCATCCTGGCGGTTCCTAATAACGGCGATGGAAACCCGAGTTATTCGGGCAATTTTGGGTCCAGTTGGACCGCGTGTACAGGTTTGCCGGGGGGCGCTCAGATCTGTTCCGACCGGGTGGACTCCAATATCTTCTATGGTGTCTCCGGCACGACCCTATACGTCAGCACGAACGGTGGTTCCAGTTTTGCCTCGGCCGGAACTTACGCAGGAACCGAAAGTGGGAGGCCCCGGGCCGTTTTTGGGATCGCTGGGGAAGTTTGGGTGCCCACCAGCAGCGGCCTTTACCGCTTCACCAACGTGGGACTGGGGACGGTCGCCACCAAAATCATCACCAACGTGTCCAACGCCGTGGCCGTGGGTTTTGGAATGGCGGACAGCCCCACCTACACCCATCCGGCGGTTTACCTGGTGGGCACGATCAGCGGCAATTATGGTTTCTTCCGGTGTGATGACGGGGTCGGAACGACCTGGACCCAAATCAACAACAGCAACCAATTGTTTGGGGCGGTGGGGTTCGCGGCGGGGGATGAATCAGTTTACGGCCGCATGTACATTGGAACCAACGGCCGGGGTATTTTATATGGAAGTGTTTCCATATCGTCCACCAGCACACCGACCCCTTCCTTGACCAATACACCCACCCGTACCAACACTCCCGTTGCGACGGCTACTTACTCCGGCACTCCCACCCGCACGATGACGACTACCAGTACTCCAACCATGACGTTGACCATGACGCGAACCAACACGGTTACCAGCACCCAAACGGCCACCCCAACCGTCACCCCAACGGTGACGTCCACGGTCACGACCACCACCACTCGGACCGCCACACCGACGATCACATCAACCTCGACTTCGGCGAATACTAGCACCGTGACGGTTTCTTCGACCCCAACACTAACCAGGACTAGTACTTCCACGGCCACGCCGACTCAGACCTCGACCACCACACGCACCAATACGGCGACCGTAACTACCACCTCCACCCTGACCGTCACTTCCACGATGACTTCGCAATACACCCCAACTATCACGGCGACGGTCACCTCATCTGCGACCCTGACTTCAACATTCACAGCCACCCCTACCCATACCCTGACTTTCACCCCCACCGTGACTTTTACGATCACCCCCACCCGGACTTCCACGACCACGCGAACAAATACAACGACGATCACTCCAACTCAAACTTCCACAACCACCCTAACCCTGACCGAAACGCCCACAGCCACGTTGGAATTCAGCGCCACAAATACCCTGTCGCCGACAGCAACCATGTCCCCCACGATCACCGTTACCTCGACCCATACCCTCACCGTGACCACGACTTCCACGGAAACGAACACGGCTACGGCCACTACTACCGCGACGGCAACCCACACCTCCACCGTGACGGCCACTACCACAACCACCCCGACTTCGACCACGACAGCCACTTATCAGTTCAGCCCCACCAACACTCTTTCTCCCACATCGACGCTCACCTACACCACGACCGTGACCACGCCCCAGACCGGGACCAATACCAACACGCCTACCAGCACGAATAATTCGACCCAAACCAGCACGCCCACACAGAGCCTTTCCCCGACCAGCACGTTTTCGCCCACCAGCACCTATACCCCCACGCCCACCTATACGCCGACCTGGACAACGACTTGGACTCCGACCATCACGGTTACCTCCGCTTGGACGGATACGGATACTTCCACCGTGACGAATACCCCGACGGTGACCCCGTCCAGCACCTACACGCCGGTCTTTACCTACACCCAGACAACCACCCCGACGGCGACTTGGACGCCTACCTATTCATCCACACCCACGTTCACCTCGACCATGACCAAAACCTTCACCCCCAGCTGGACCTCGACTCCTACATCGACCTTGAGCTGGACACCCACGCCCACGATTACCTTAACGGCCAGCGAAACGCCGACGGAAACCAAGGCTCCGACCGCCCTGCCAGGCCATGTGGGAATCTACCCCAATCCAGATTCGGGCCCGACAGTGAAGGTTCTCCCGCCGTTCTACAATGGAATCGAGACGGTGAGGGTGGAACTCTATACCCTGGCGTTTCGGAAGGTGCAGGACATCACCTATTCCTCTTTGCCTTCGGGCACGGCCATTACCTTGAGCTTGACGGGGAAGTCGGGGAATCCGCTGGCGAACGGTCTTTACTACGTGGTGGTGACCGTTAACGGACAGCGCTTCACTGGGAAACTGCTGGTTCTCCGTTGAGTACTTTTTTTGATTGGGTGAGGGGGTCTCATGAGTAAACGTGTAAATCAAAATCCGTGGATGTACTTCATCCCCTTGGTCCGAATCAAATCGATCCTGTCGGTTGTTCTATTCCTGCTCTTGGGCCTCGCCGGGCGTTCCCAAGCCCAATACGCGTGGCAGAACGTCCCTGTCCCGGGAGGCGGGTTCGTCGCGGGGCTGGTCTATAGCCGCGCCGTCTCGGGCCTGATCTACGCGCGCGCCGACATCGGCGGCTTCTACCGATGGGACAGCGCCACAAGCCTGTGGATTCCCCTGACCGACATGTACGGAATCAGCCAAGTCACTTATTTCGGGGGGGAGAGCATCGCCCCGGACCCGACGAATGCCAATATCGTCTATGCGGCGGCAGGAATGTATGAGGGTAGCGGAAACGGGGTGATCCTTTCCTCCACCAACCAAGGCAACACCTGGACCATCAATTCCATCCCGGTCCCCATGGGGGGCAACGAGGACGGTCGTCAAGCAGGGGAGCGGTTGGCGGTTGATCCGAACTCGAACAGCATTCTCTATTTCGGTTCCCGCAGGAATGGCCTTTGGAAAAGCACCAACTCGGCCGCGAGCTGGAGTCAGGTGACTTCCTTTCCGACGAACGGCGATGCGGGTTACGGCATTTCCTACGAGATTTTCCTTCCGGGCGGTAACCCCGGCGCCGGGGCTGAAACTATTATTGTGGGCGTGGACTCCATGAACTCCGGAAACAGCAGCCTGTACCGATCCACCAACGCCGGAGCTAGTTGGGCCGTGGTTCCCGGAGGGCCTACCAACATGATTACGCCCCACGCCTCCCTGGGAACTGATGGAAATTTGTGGCTTGTCTATGACAGCGGCGGCTATGGACCTGGTGCGATCACGAATGGCCAAATTTGGAGGCTCAATACCTCGACCCTCGCCTGGACCAATGTAACACCCGCCATCGGGCCGGCCTCCCCCAACGGCGGATACGGCGACGTCAGCGTGGACGCCGAAAATCCACAGCACGCTGTGGCTTCCACCCTCGATTGGTGGAGCGGTCCGGACAAGGTCTTCCAGACGGTCAATGCGGGGGCCAGCTGGACGATCATCGCCAACATCTCCGAGGGTTGGAATGCCGGGCCTTTCTCGGTCTACAACGACAACGGCGCCATTTGGACCTTGGGTTGCGGCACCGAAGCCGGAGGGACGGGTTGGGCGGGGAACTGCAAGATCGATCCCTTCAATTCCAACAACGCCTTTTACACGTCGGGGGGGAACCCGGGGGCGGAGGGCTTTGGTTCAGCGCCAACATCAACGCCGCCGCGCAGCCTGCGGGCGTCACCTGGACCTTCGCCACCTATGGGGAGGAGGAAACGGCTCCTATTTTCTTGCCTGCCTCTGCGGCGGGCGGGGTCTTCTTCAGCGCCGTGGGCGACATCGCTGGCATGCGCTATACCAACGTGACCCAACCTTCAGCTACGGGGGCTTATTGCAACCCGCAATTTGGCAGCATGGAAGGTATAGATTTCGCAGAACTGAACACTAACGTCGTCTTGCGGGTGGGGTACAGCTATAATCCGGGCGGCGTTGCTGACGATGTGGCTTACTCAACCAACAACGGCCTGACCTGGACACCCTGGGGGAGCGCCCCGCCTGGTTACACAGCGGCGGGTAATTTGGGTTCCGTGGCGGTTGCGGCTGATGGGTCCCATGTGGTGGTATCTCCCACCAACGGAAACGGCTCACCGGCTTACGCCTCCTCCCTCGGGGGGGCCTGGACCACCTGCGCGGGGCTTCCCAGCGGCGCCATGCTGGCCGCCGACCGGGTCAGCCCTTCCACGATTTACGCCACTTATCCCCAGTACCCGGGGAACAACTCGGTGGACGTTTACGTGAGCACGAACTACGGGGCGAGTTTTACCCAGGTGGATACGATCACAAACACGGGCGCGATCCCAGCCCCGGGTTGGTACCAAACGCTGCCCCGGGCCGTTTTCGGCAAAGCCGGGGAATTCTGGGTAAACTCGATGAACCTATACCGGTACACGAATGCCGGGGCCACAAAGATCCAGATCGCCAACGTCACCGGCGCTCTCGGCGAGGGGTTCGGCATGGCGGCTTCCGGGCAGACCCATCCGGCCGTTTACCTGATCGGGACCGTTAATGGGACCTATGGTTTCTTCCGCTGTGACGACGGGGTGGGCAGTACCTGGACCCGGATTAACGATGCCAACCACCAGTACGGGAACGCGATGGGCATTGAAGGGGACGAAACCGTTTACGGTCGCGCCTATGTCGGGGCCGGGGGCCGGGGCATCCTTTACGGAAATATCCCGGCGGGCACCGCGACCCCCACATCGACATCCACGTCCACCTCGACCGCGACCCGAACGAACACACCCACAAATACCCTGACGGTTACTCCTACCGTAACCCCCACCGTGACGCCGACTCAGACCTCGACCACCACACGCACCAATACGGCAACCGTGACTTCCACATCCACTATTACTCGTACCCAGAC
Source organism: candidate division FCPU426 bacterium (assembly GCA_963771075.1). Classification (GTDB taxonomy): domain Bacteria; phylum Oederibacteriota; class Muellerivitia; order Muellerivitales; family Muellerivitaceae; genus CAVTWJ01. The sequence continues at coordinate 345,610 of CAVYSE010000011.1, forward strand.
CTCTACCCCCACAGTGACGGCGACGGTTACATCAACCCAGACTTCCACGACGACTCTAACCTTTACCCCCACCCGGACTTCGACCGCGACGAATACATTGACCTTTACTTGGACTTCCACCTCGACGCCCCCATTCACCCCGAGCGCTACTTTATCCCCCACACCCTCTCCCACCCAGTCCACGACACGGACTTACACGGCGACCAACAGCCCTTCCGCTACAACGACCTTCACCTCAACGAATACCCCGACTTCCACGAATTCCACGACCCCAACCCGCACCCTGACGCCCACGGTCACCGGAACCTCAACCGCCACTTTCCCCTTCAGTCCGACGGTGACTTTGTCGCCTACCTCCTCCTTTACTGGCACTATGACCGTGACCCGCACTTCCACGGGAACGTTCACAGGTACGGCAACATCCACCTCAACCTTTACCCCGACCCACACCTCCACTGCAACTTTTACAGGTACAGGAACCTCCACACCGACGGCCACCCATACCTTGACGCCCACAAATTCCGCAACATCCACCGTAACGGGTACCTCCACGGCCACCTTCCCCTTCAGCCCTACGATCACCCTTTCCCCGACGGTAACGCTGACACCCACCTCGACCTACACCCCCACCGCCACCACCACCTTGACTTCGAGTTCTACCCCGACCTCGACCCATACCCTAACGCCCACCGATACATCGACTGCAACGAAAACCCCGACCTTTACCCCGACGGCAACCAACACCCTGACGGGGTCGCCCACGGCCACCTTCCCCTATAGTCCGACGGTGACCCTGTCCCCCACAACCACTTACACTGGTACGAATACGGCGACCCCCACTTGGACTTTCACCTCAACCTCCACCTTTACTTCGACTTCGACCCACACCTTCACCTCAACCGCCACGGCCACCCCAACATCGACTCCCACTTCTACTTCGACGTCCAGTCATACTTCCACCGCCACTTCGACGCCAACCTCCACCCCCACCTTTACCACGACCCCCACGGTGACCTTGACGTGGACCTTTACCCCCACTTCAACCATGACTTCGACCTATACGTCGACCGCTTCCGCGACCACGACCTTCACCCCGACCGAGACTTTCACGCCCACCTCGGCCATCGTGAATATCAGCTCAACCTCATCCACCTTCAATACACTTTCCGGGTCCGCCGGCGTCACGGCAGTATCCGCGAACCTCAGCGATCCAAGCGCATTAGGGGTCAACCTCACGAATATCACGGTCAGCGACCTGGGCGGCAACGCGGCGAATGTCACATCCGTCAGTGTTTATTTGAATGGAATACTGCAGGCTTCCGTTCCGGGATTCACCGGCAATACGGCCACGCTGAGCCTGAACAACGACTTGATCACGTCTACCTCCAACAGCCTGCAGGTCCTGGTGGACTTCTCGGGTACGGCGGTTGGGACCTATGAGTTCTCGATCAGCGGCCTGACGGGAACCAGTACGAATAACGGGGGACAGCCGGTGTCGATCACGGGATTGCCGGTTTCGGGCAACACGGTGAACTGCCAGCAAGCCACGTTCACGCCCACCCAAACTTCCACACCCACCCACACCTACACCTATACCGCCACACCGACGCTGACCCTCTCGGTGACATGGACCGCGACCTCGACCTGGACGATCTCGGCCACTACGACCGGAACGATCACCCCGACCTTTACGCATACGCCGGTACCCCAAAAGATACCGATCCTTTATCCCAATCCGGTGACTGGACCGACGGTGAATGTGCTTCCGCCCAGTTACACGAGAATCTCGACGGTGAGGGTGGAGATCTTCACGGTGAATTACCGGATGGTCGTGGATGAGACCTTCTATTCGGTGCCCTCGGGAACGAGCGTAAACGTCAACCTGACGGGCCGGGGAGGGAATCCATTAGCCAACGGAATTTACTACGCGGTGGTCACGGTCAATGGCCAACGCTCCATCGGAAAACTACTGGTTCTGAGGTGAAGGAACAGCCGGCGATACTTTAAGCCATTGGTTGGAGGAATCGGGAATGTTTCGAACAAGCGGGGCGACCAAGGAAGAAGCTGATGCGAAAGAAGTCAGACCGACGACCATTTCCAGGGTCCTTCAACATGAACCCGGGGTCAGCGATGAAATACGGCATAGGGTCCAAATCGCGGAAAAAATGTTGGATTGTTACATCCAAACCGAGGAGAAGATTTTGCCCTTTGGAAGAATAAACACAAACCCGTTTCTGAAAGTCTTGCGCGATAGGAATGGAGGTGATCCGGTCGGGGAGTCCGTAATCGCAACAACCATATTGTTTTCCTTTGAAATGATGCGTTGCCTCAGATACTTGAGGGATAATGGTTTTCGCCAGGGTGTCTGTTCCGTCGGACTGGACCGCTTATCCCGAGAAATTGGGTCGACGGTAGTGGATTTTGAGATCCTTGTGGGGATATCCGAGCAGTATGGGATCATCGAGAAGAGCGGTTGGGATGCTTTTTGGATCACGCCTCTTGGATTCCAATTATTAAAGAATGAGAATATTTAATTCACGAGGGAGCGGCTAACCCTTCCCGAGAAAGAGATGATTTTAAAAAAGAGCATTCATCCCTTCCCGTTTGCATTATTCTTTATCCCTTTCTTCTTATCAATCTACCCAAATCACTCATGCTCAAAAACACTTGAGAAATTTGATTTCGCCGTTTACAAAAATGTCGGGGCCTCAAATCCGTAGTTTGGGCATAGGAGAGAGGCGAAAAAACCCCTCACATAAATGTAGGGTGAAGTCCACGGGAAAGGGATGATTGTCATAGCATTACCAAGACAATCGAGGGACCATATTTACATGTAGTCGTGTAGATATGGGGGAGACATGAAAAGGTTAGAAGTGCGGATAAGGCCAGACCAAATCGACGCCTTGGAAAAGGCGCTGTTACAGGTGGGGTATCCCACCCTGCCCCTCATGACCATTGATGGCGGGGGGGCCCGGGGCGTTCGTTGGACCTTCCAGGGGCTGGATTTCAACCTCGAATTTCTTCCCAACGTTCAATTGGAGATCGTCGGGTCCAACGCCGTCATCGAAAAATTACAAACCGGCCTTTCCGCCAAGGGAATCGCCCTGCCAAATACAATAGGCGAAAGACAAGCCCAACCGCTGGTATTTCCTAAACTGGAGTCCATCCAAGCGACGGTGGTTTGGCAACCCCGCTGTAAATTCCGTAATGGTACTTATATGGTATTCAATGAATCGGCCGCCCCATAAGCCCGTTTTTCATTCCCATCGCCCTGATCTTGTCGGTATTGGGGCTCGCGGACTTCGACGTGTACCAACTCAATTTAAGACGATAAGTTGCAATAAGGGCCCCTTTTCTCATGAAAAGGGGTCAATCTACCGCCAGCCGGTAGCCCACACCCGGTTCTGTTAAGAAGTGTTGGGGCCGCCCCGGTTGGGTCTCCAGCTTTTGACGCAGGTTATTCATGTGAACCCTCAGGTAATGGGCCTTGTTCGCGTAGGCCTCTCCCCAAATTTCGGTGAGCAGTTGGCGCTGGGTGACGACCTTACCCGCATGCCGGACAAGAAGGGCCAACAGGTCGAATTCCCGTGGTGTCAGGTGAACTTCTTCTTGTCCCGTCGCGACTCGTCGGTGAGAGAGATCCACATTTAAATCCCCGTGCTGGAAAATGGATGATTCAGGTTCGCCTTGGGAAAGGAGGATGTGCCTTTGGGCTACACGAATACGCGCTAAAAGCTCCTGCACCCCGAAGGGTTTGGTCAAGTAATCATCCGCACCGGCGTCTAAGGCGCCAACCTTGTCCGTTTCCCGGTCACGCGCGGAAATGACGATGATGGGCTTCTTGGACCACTCCCGCAAGCGTCGGGTGACTTCTAAACCGTCGATATCGGGAAGGCCCAAATCCAAAAGGATAAAATGAGGGTTTCGGGTTGCGGCTTGAGTGAGCCCCTCCTGGCCATTGACAGCTTCCAGATATTGGTAGCCACTTGCGGAAAGGGAAGCTTTGAGGAAAAGACGGATGGCCGGATCATCCTCGATGCAAAGAACGGAAGGTTTTTCAGGTTCCATGATGGTTACCCCTCGTCCACGATAGGCGGGTCTCCTTCTAAAGGCAAGGTGACCGTAAAACGCGCACCCCCCCCGGGCGGAAGCGAGGCCCTGATATAGCCGCCGTGAGCCTGGGCTATTCCCCTGCAGATACTCAAACCCAATCCCACCCCCCTCGGCCCGCTTTGCCGTCCGCGGGTGAATTTTTCAAAAATGGCTTCTTCTTCACCCGGTTCGAATCCCGGGCCACGGTCGGTAACCACTAGTTTCAACATTCCGTTGGCGATATTCGCGCCTATCGTGATACGGGTTCCGGGAGGTGTGTGATTCATGGCATTTTCCAGGAGGTTCAAGAGCATCTGTTCCACCAGCAATCCATCCATGGAAACCAAGGGGAGGCCGGGATGGAGATGAAGGGCCACCGGATGTTCGTCCGCCCGGTGTTTCAGGCGGTCCAGGGCGGTTCCGACCACTTCTTCAACCGAGTTCCAGTCTTTCCTCAAATTAAGGGCACCCGACTCAAGACGGGTCATATCGAGCAGGTTTTGAACCAGCCGGTTCATGCGCTCGGCCTCCTCATAAATACTTAGAGACAGTTGGCGTCTTTCTTCTACGGTTAATGTTTTAGCCCCCTCTAAAAGGCTGCTGGCGGCACCGGCAATGGCGGTCAGGGGTGTCCTCAAGTCATGGGAAACGGCGCTTAAGAGAGCGCTTCGGTTTTTTTCAGTCTCCGCCTCGACCCGGTGCAATTCCCCCATGCGGGATTGGGCGGCCAGGGTGCTGATGACGAGACTAACGACCAACATAACGATTAAATTCATCCAGGACTGGGGACTGGACATTGCGAAACTGAAATAGGGGGGGGTGATGAAATAATCCACCGCCAGTACTCCCCAAAAGGAGGCGGCAATGGCTGGACCACGCCCCCACCAATAGGCAATTCCAACTACCCCTAAGAGATAAAAAATGGAAATAGTGGATGTCTCAAGAGTTTGTCGAAGCCAAAAGCCTGGCAAGGTGATGGCTGAAACCAACAAAAAACTCCAAAGATAATTCAATGAATAATGTTTCGATGCGGTGTCGGAATTTCCAGGATCATTTATATTTTTAGATGCAAGAGGGGGGGTGGTCATAACCGCTACTTTATTACCTTCCTGAAAATCAAAAAATAGATTTCAAATCGCGGTATTCACGATAATGAGCAAAAATGTAAAACTACAATATTGTTATTTCTTACGATAAGGTAATAAAAGTTGATTTTTGATGGGCTGAATAACTAGGTATAAACAATCCTCTGACCTCATTTTGAATCAAGAAAACGTAAAGACGGGAAGGCGAGGTATAAAGACGCCATAAATATTTTGAACCTTGAAAGGTTGAAAATTTTTTAACCGCTTCGGTCTCCCTTTTTTTCCTAAAAAAATACGAATCGTCCGCTTCCTATCCTGAAACATACATTTCTCATTCCTAACGGGTTCCTGACAATGGCACGACCATTGCTTTTAAGGACCTCCGTAAGCGGGCCGTACATTTGCTTTATTAGGAGGAATGAGATGGCAACAACTAAACTACAAACAGAAGAGGAGTCCTTGGTAACACGGACCCTCGACTGGAAGGGGGCGGCCATCAACGCCATGGCGCTGATCGCTCCCGGAGCCTTTTTGTGGATTACCTACCAGGTGCAGGCCGCCGCGACGACGCCGGACGGGGCATCTTGCGCGACCGACATGTGGGCGGGAATATTGGTCGCCCTCGTGTTGGCCTTTTTGACGGCGTTTTCTTACGCCGAATTGGCGAAGATTTACCCTGAGGCGGGATTCGCCAGCTGTGTTTATTTCGCCGAGAAGGCCTTTATCGACGACCAGGGCCTGAAACGCCCCGGGCCCACTTCCATGGCTCGTGTCGCCAAGCTGATCACCGGCTGGGCCGCCCACCTGTTCTACTGGGTTTATCCGGGGGTCATGGTGGCCTTCATGGCGACCCTGGTGGGTTATGTGGCGAACGCCATCTGGGGTATCACGGTGACGGTCATGTGGCAGATGGTCATTTCCGTGGTCTTCGCCTTCGCGGTCAGCTACATCGCCTATAAGGGCGTGCAGGGTTCCACCAAGCTGAACTACTGGGGCAACATCATCCAATGGGTGACGCTGGTGATCTTCGGGATCCTGGCGGTCACCTACCGGGTCAGCAACCCGGACCACGCGACGGCCTGGGCCTTCAGCGGCCCGGTGGATATCGTGAAATTCCACTCCATCAAGGGAGTGTTGATCCAATCCACCATCGCCATCCTGATCCTGGTGGGGTTTGAGAGCTCGACGGCCCTTGCCGCCGAGACCAAACAGCCGGAAAAGAACATACCGAAAGCCATCATCATCGCCCTCGTGGTGCAGGGCCTGCTCGCCTACCTTTACGAGTATTTCTGCGCCAACATGATGGTGAGTGAAAAATTGGTAGGCAGCGTGGCCGTTCCGGCCGTCGCCGCCGTGGCTGCCGTGCCGGCGAGCGTTTCGTCCGCGGGCGTCACGACCGCCGCCGTGGCCGCCGTCGCCGCCGCCCCCGCGACCACCAAAGCCGTCATGGGCATGGATGCCGTAGTGGCCTCCTCGGCGCCCATCGGCGACATGATCACCCTGATCGGGAACAGTATGTTCGGGCACATCGGGTTCATCCTGATGCTCACCATGTCCGCCACGGTCGCCATCGCGGTGGTCTGCACCACCCTGGCCTGCATGAACACCGCCGTGCGCGTTACGTTCGGCATGGCCGAGGACCGGGAAGTGCCGAAGTTCCTTGGTTTCCTGCACCATAAATATGCCTCACCCCACACGGCCATCTGGGCCTTGGCCGCCATTTCCAGCGCCATCGCCATCATCGGGGTGCAGTCGGTGCGCGGGTTGACGGGAATCACCCTGGCCTCGAATTTCGGGACCTTCGTTCTTTACGGCTCGGTCTGTATCTGGACCTTCATCGCTTTCAAGAAACGCAAGGATTTCAGCTTCTTCAAACACGCCTTGATCCCCTTCTTGGGGCTCGTCATGAACGTGGTAATGTGCTGGGGGGTCATTTACCTCTATACCATCGGCAATGATGACGCCAAGGCGGAGGCCAACATCTTCTTCTACATCGCGGGAGGGTTCGCAATCCTCTACTTCCTGTACGTGATGGGCACCTCGGTGCTGAAGAGCCACAGCATGAAAATGATCTCCGCCATGATCCGGCCGGACGCCTTGGACGGCCTGGTGGAGGCCCTGAGCAAGGAAGGGCTGGTGCAGGGCATGACGGTGACCGACATCAAGGGTTTCGGCCGCCAGAGGGGTTCCAAGACCGGGGACACCCCCAATAAGATCAAGTTCCTGCCCAAGACCCGCGTGGACGTCGTGGTGAACGACTGGGATGTCCCGCACGTGATGGAAGTGATGCAGGAGGAACTCAACACCGGAGCGGTTGGGGACGGCAAGATCTTCGTCCTTGACGCGACCGAGGCGGTCCGGGTCCGTACAGGGGAATCCGGAGTCAGCGCCGTCTAAGTTATCCAACAAGAGCTGTTGCCAGCAGGAAGGGTCGACCCGAAAGGGCCGGCCCTTTTTGTTTTAAGGTGGATTTAAAACTAAAGCACCCTCACCGGCACGATGACCATGTTGAAACCCTTGAAGAGCAGGCGGCGCTGGATTTCAATGGAGGTTTGGTTGTGCAGGAGGCCCGAGAAGATGCTTTCCTTGGCGAAAATGAGCTTGCCGGAGAAGAAAGTGCAGTCGGGGAACTCACCGGATACCAGTTCGCAAAGCTTCTCCATCCCCTCGATCACGTCGATATCCTCCACATGGCGGAAGTCCGCCCGATAACCCATTTTGTGGGCCAAGGCCACGTATTTCCTCAGGTTATCCTCGGTGAAGTTCTTCAGGTTTTGAAGCTCCTCCACGCCCTTGAACTTGCTGGTGTCGATCCGGCCGATGGAAACGAACATGAAATCCTGGAACCGGTTGGCGAAGAGCTTTTGGATCGAGAAGATGGCGTGGATCCCCAGGCCGTTGTAGCGCTCGACCATGACCACCGCCACGGGTTTTTTCTTGTCGCAGGGCCCCAGGGGCGGTTCGCTGGCGTCACGATCCGGCAGGGGTAGGTTGGTCAAGGCGTCATCCAGCCGTTTCAACCCCAATTGAACGCCCTTGTAATGGGCTTTCACCCGGAAACAAATCCATATCAAGGCCCCGGTCAACATGATCGTCACGAAGCCCCCTTCCAAAAACTTGGCCATGATGGTGGCAACCAGGATGATGGTCGTCAGGGCCAGCCCCAGGCCGTTGATGAACAACCGGCTTTTCCAATCCTTTTGCTCTTTACGGGCTTTCCACCAATGCACGCACATGGAAAGCTGGGAGAGGCTGAAGGTGATGTAAACGTTGATGGCGTAAAGCACGATCAAGGTATCCACCGAACCCTTGGCCAGGATGAGGATCACCAGGGTGGAAAGGCCCATGACCAAAATGCCATTCATGCGCACCAGCCGGTGGGACAAGTTGGCGAAGCGGTGGGGAAGCCAGGAATCCACCGCCATGTTGGAAAGCACGTTGGGCCCGTCGATGAAGCCGGTTTGGGCCGCGATGAACAGTAGCATGCCCTCCGAAAGCAGGGTCAGGGTGATTAGCCACTGGCCGACAGGTAGCCGGAAAAGGGTCCAGGGTCCGAAGATCTGCTTGGAAAGGGTACCGTTCATGGTTTCGTCCTTCACGGCCGGGGTGTCCCACAACATGTAAAGTACCAGGATGCCGCCGGCCGTTAGGGCAAGGGAGGTCGCCATATAAAGCATGGTGCGTTTTCCCGTCCGCACCCGGGGTTCCCGCAGGTTTTGGAGGCCGTTGGAGACCGCCTCGATGCCCGTATAGGTTCCCCCACCCAGGCTGTAGGCCGTGAAAAAGATGACCAGGAAACCCCATGCGCCCAGTGGGCCGCCGACAATCTGGTGGGTTTCCAGGAAGGTGCTGCGCACCACTGGCATAATTTGGGAGCCGTGGCCGATCAACCCAGCCACGATCAAGACGATATGGGTGATCACGAAAAGAATGAAGATGGGAAGCAGGGTGGTCACCGATTCCTTGATGCCCCGCATATTGAGCCAGATAAGGAGAAGGACCAGTAGGACTTCGACCGCCAGCTTGTGGGCCACAAAAGCCCCTGGCATGAAATCCCCTATGGCATCGACCCCAGCGGCGATCGAGATATTGATGGTAAGGATGTAATCGACAATGAGGGCGGAACCGGATATCAGCCCCGCGACGGGGTGCAGGAGCTTGCTGGCCACCACGTAGCCGCCGCCCCCGGAGGGAAAGTGCTCGATAATCTGGCTGTAGCTGGCGGAAATGATGAAGACGGTGGCGGCCACCGCCAGGGCAAGGTAAAGGGCGATATGGTGGTATTGGCCGCCCAGGGCCTTGTAGGTTTCCTCCGGGCCATAAGCCGAGGAGGAAAGGCCGTCCGCTCCCAGACCCACCCAAGCCAGAAACGCGATCAGGCTTAGCTTGTGAAAAACGTTCGAGTCGAGGGGATCCTTGGGTTTTCCAAAAACGAGATCGGAAACTCTTTCCATGGGCACGGCCTCCGGCGTCCCCGGGAGGGGACTGAATTTGGGCCGTCTTCTGGACGAGCCCTTCGTTGCCTGCGGGGTTAGCTGTCGGGCTCGGCGCGAAAGGCTCGCCGCCCAGTTTCCATTAGTTAATAAAAAGGAGACTGGATTAGCCCCAAACGTATTGGGTCCCCCGTTCGCCCACTGGCGTACCGCAAGGTTCGGCCAGCGGGCGACTCGGCTATTAACGGAGAATTTTTATCTTTTTTTAATGTGGGTTCAATGAAAGTGAGAGGAAAAGGGCAAATCTTAATAAATTCTTAATTATTAGATTTTAGGATTTAGCGTTTATTTTCAAGGTGATTCGACCCAGTAGCTTTAAAATCATCCCGGACATGGGGAAATGCGTGCCAAGGTCCGAATCCAATCGGGTGTATCCATCCGACCCAATCCCATTCATCTCCCTTGTTTTTTAGGGGAAAGACCCCTGGTGGAAAAGGGGCGGAGGGTTTATTGAAATGAAAGAAAGGGTTCCCTGGAAATGACCGTCTTTGACATTGCGGCGGTATTAATCACCCTGGCGGCGGTTTTTGGCTACTTGAATTACCGGTTCCTTCGGCTTCCCGCCACCACCGGCATCCTGAGTATCGCGCTCCTCAGCTCCCTTTTCATGGTGGCGGCGGATTTGCTTATCCCCGGTTGGCACCTGGGAGCGGTGCTGAACCGTTTTCTCGTGGATATCGACTTCAACCAGGCTTTGATGCACGGTATGCTTTGTTTCCTTCTGTTCGCCGGGGCGCTGCGTGTGAAACTCAAGGACCTGAAATCCAACCGGTGGACCGTCATCGTGCTGGCCACCCTAGGGGTCCTCCTTTCCACGGCGGTGGTGGGGGGGCTGGCTTTTGGGTTCCTCAAGGCCTCGGGGATGGGGATTCCCTTGCCGGTTTGCCTGGTTTTCGGGGCGCTCATTTCCCCCACCGACCCCATCGCGGTCCTGGGACTCCTGAAGGAACTCCGCGCGCCCAAGGACTTGGAAGCCACCATCGCGGGAGAATCCCTTTTCAACGACGGCGTGGGCGTCGTGGTTTTCCTCGCCTTGACGTCACTGGCGGGAATCGGCGGGGGAGGGGAAAGCTCCCCGGCTTTCTTCGGGGTTCTCCAGGCGGTTTGGGTGTTCCTGCGGGAAGTGGCTGGCGGCGCCCTTTTAGGTTGGAGCCTGGGTTACCTGGCTTTCCGGATGCTCAAAAGCATCAACTACCACCAGCTGGAGCTTTTGATCACCCTGGCCCTGGTCATGTTCACCTACTCCGTTTCCTTCCTCCTGGGGGTTTCCGGGCCCATTGCGGTCGTGGTGGGGGGGCTTTTGATCGGCAACGCGGGAAAACGGTTCGCCATGAGCCGAAAAACGGCCGAGCACGTGGACGCCTTCTGGGGAATGGTGGACGATATCCTGAACGCAGTTCTTTTCCTGTTAATCGGGTTGATGGTCTTCGAGACCGTCATATCCCCCCGGATCCTGCTGGTATCCCTGTGGGTGATCCCGATCACCCTTTTTTCACGGTTCCTGTCGGTTCTCCTGCCGATCAGTGTGCTCCACTGGAACAAAAGCCGGAAGGGCATCGTGCCCATCCTCACCTGGGGAGGTTTGAGGGGAGGCTTATCGATATCCATGGCCCTTTCCTTGCCGGCCCTCCCCGAGAAGGACCTGATCCTGTCGGCGACCTATGGAGTCGTCCTCTTTTCCGTCCTAGTCCAAGGACTGACTATGCGCCCCTTGTTGCGCCATTACGGGTGGGAAAAGCCACGAGCAAGGTGAATGAGACGGTGTGTGAACTGGCAGGGGAGGGGAAGTTGTTGAAATTTGGCAAGCGGCGCATTATCCCACGATGATCAAATCGGCGGATTCGGGCAACCGGTCCGCCAGGTTTTTGAGCATTCTTCCCCGGACCATACGCCAGAAAAAGGTTCGCTTGGAGCTGCCGACAAATACCTGTTGGATGCCAAGGGTTTTAGCGGCCTCGGCGATGGAAAAACCCGCGTCCTCGGCCATGCGCCAGATGGGAATACCGTTCATGCCGTGTTTTCGCAACTCCGCGCAGGAATCCACCAGCACCTTAACCGCTTCGGCCGTGGGTTTGATCTCCTGGGGCAAGAAAAGCCCCGGTATTTCATCGACAAAGACCACATAGATATTTTTTTTGCCCAATCCTTTGGCGTAGATGACGGCGTCTTCCAGGAGTTTGGTGTTGACCTGGCGGAGGGCCACCAGGATCGGGGAAGTCTCGATGGCACTGGCTTCCTGTGCCTCCTCCAGGGTGAGAATATTGGAGGCTTCGGGCAGGTCGGCGACGTTGGATTCCGCTTTGGCGAAGACTTCCACGGCCTTGCGGGAAGCCCCGACGCGGTGCCAGACCCCGGAAGCCACCAGGATCGCGGCGATGGTGCCGCCGAAAAGGAGAGCGTCGGGCTTGTGGAACATGTTGATCACCCAGGCGGCCAGCAGGGCGAATGTGGTGAAAAGACCGGACCAGAACTTGAAACCCCGGATGCCGTCACGCCAGCGAAGTTTATCGATGGCAATCGATGACAGGGAAAGGGTGCCCAGGAGACCGAAGTTGTAAAGGTCGCCGAGCGCGTCCACGTTCGCGTGCGTCACCAGGATAATAATCATCGGGATCGCCGCGGAGCAGAGTATGGAAAGATAGGGCGTTCCCAGCACGGGATGCCGCTTGCGCAAGAAGGAGGGAAGGAACCCCAGGTCGGAGAGGCGCACGTTCACGTGGTAGTTGCCCACGATGGCGGTGTTGCAGGCCATGAATAAAAGGGCGGAGGCGGCAACCACCACAAGGGCGGCGAGGAGGGGGCCTCCCACGGCCATTCCCAGGGCGGACAGCAGGGAATCGGACTGGGTCTGCTTCACTGATTCGGGAAGGATGTACATCACCAGTCCGGTAATGGGGGAGGACACCAGGGCCACGATTCCGATGACCCACCACATGGCCTTGCTGGCGGTAGCCTTCACCGGAGTTTTCATGGCGCCTGAAATTTGCGCGACCGATTCCAGGCCCGAATAGGCCAGCCATGTGGTTGCGTATCCGATGGCCAGGTTGCCCAACGTCAGTTGGACCCCGGGATGAACGATGCTGTGGAAAAACCCTCCCCAGCTGAGGTCGGGTTTGACGCAGATAAAAAAGACCGCGAAGCCCATCAGCAGGAACGTGACGATGATTTCCACGGTGGCGAAGGAGGATGTCACCGAGGCTGATTCCTTGACGCCGATCAGGTTTATCAGGAGAAGAACCAAAAAGAGCACCAGGGCGGCCACCAAAACCAGGTTGGCCTTGTCCGACAAAAGATGGTCCAGAAAACCGAACCCTGCCACGCTGGGAACGGAAGAAGTTTTTTTGTCATCCATGAGACTGGCGAGATAATAGAGACCGGAGACACCTGAAATGGCGGAGGTTAGGAAATAATCGACGGTGATAAAGGCGCCGCCGACCAGGGGTAGGAATTCGATGGCGGAGAAAGCTTCGCGGGTAATGGAAACCACGCCTCCCCCATCCGGGCACCGCTCGCAGATCTCAACGTATTTCAGGGCGATGGAAATGAAAACGCCGGTGGTAATGAACTGGGCCAGGGTGGCTAGGTTGCCAATGGAGCCATAGAGGATGCCGGGAGTGTAGAAGACCGAAGTGCCGATATCGGCGTAAACCACGGCGAAGACCAGGGCCCAGCCTAATTGGTGAACTTTGATGGAAGGTTTGGCGTTATCGGACATATCGGGTACGGCCTCCTAAGCGGATGCCTTCCAAAGGCACCCTCTTTGTTTTGGGCCGTCGGTTATGGAGACGTGCCCTTCGTTTGCCTGCGAGGTTAGCTGTCGGGCTCGGCGCGAAAGGCTCGCCGGCATGATCCCTGGTGGTATCAAGTCTTAGCCCCGAAAATTCTGGGTCCCCCGTCCGTCCGGGAGCATGCACGAAGCATGTTTGTGGGACGGTTCGGCTTTGAAACATCGTTTTCTTAAGTGAGTAGTTTTGAAATATGTAAAGGAAACGGTGAATGTGAAATATTAATGAAATTTTAACTATTTACAATACCCCCTGAAAAGGGGCCATTTTTCGCCGAATCTGCGACAATAGCGGAGATTTAGGACAATGACCAAGGAGCCATTCATGGCGGAAAATCGAGTTCATTTGGTGGTGGCCACACCCTGTTATGGCGGTTTGGTGACCAGTCTTTATGCAACCTCCCTCATGCGCCTTCAAAACGCCTGCCTGCAGAGGGGCGGGATCGACCTGACCGTTCTCATGACCTCGGGGGACGCCCTCATCACCCGTGCACGGCAAAGCTTGGCCGCCCAGTTCCTTCATCATGATTCAGCTACCCATCTGATCTTCATCGACGCTGATATTTCCTTCGACCCCGGCCAGGTCTTCCGGCTTTTGGATTTCGACAAGGATATCGTGGCGGGAGTTTATCCCACCAAAAAGATCGATTGGGAAAAAGCCGCGAATGTGGCCAAGGTGGGCGGGGGGAACCTGGAATCTTCCTCCCTGGGGTACGTGATGGGACTGGAAGACCCGGCCAAAACGGAGGTCAAGAATGGGTTCGCCAAGGCGTTTTATGCCGGAACGGGGTTCATGTTGATCAAACGACAGGTGATCTTATCCATGATCGAACGCTACCCCGAATTGAAGTATACGAGGGAAGACCAGGCCGAAGACGCCTTGCGGGGAAGCCCCTACCGTTGCGCCCTTTTCAATTGCCTGGTGGACAAGGAAACGGGAACCTACCTGAGCGAGGATTATAGTTTCTGCCGCCGCTGGCGGGATATGGGAGGCGAGATTTGGATCGACCTGCAAAGCAAGCTCACCCACACGGGTTCCATCAACTTCAAGGGTGATGTGACGACCCAGTTCAAGAATTACAATTCATAACATTCTGTAGCACCGTAGCCTAGGAACACAGTAAAAGCGATTAAGAAATTGAAATAGTCTTGTCATTAACTTAAAAATTAATTTTTCTCTTTGTCTCCGTGTCTCCGTGTCTCCGTGTCTCTGAGGCAAATGTATTTGTTTTTGGTCTTTTTTATTCCCGAAACTTTAGGGACGGCACTGCCGTCTAATGTAATGAAGATCAAAAACGATCGGGAGCGGGTGAGATGAAAAAGAAAATTCCGGTATTAACCATGGCTTTGGCCCTTTTGGGCGTGGTTTGGCAAGCGGCCCAGGCCCAAGTATCCGTCGGCGTGGGTGTGAATGTGGGCGGCGGGGGTGACAGTTTCCACCTGGCCATTGGCGATTATTATCACGCCCCCCCGGCCCAGGTGACGATCTGCACCCAACGGCATATTCCCGACGAGGAAATGCCGGTGGTCTTTTTCATCGCGGGGCGGGCCCATGTGGCCCCCGGTGTCATCGTGGACCTTCGCGCCAGCGGGTTGCCATGGGTGGAAATCCTCCACCGTTACCGACTGAGCCCGAGGATTTTCTGGGTGCCCATCCATGGTTCGGTCATTGGAACACCCTACGAGCGCTTCTACCTTTATTACGGCGGGCGAGGCCCCCGGGTCCGGCTGGTGGACGCGGATATCGTGAACATGGTGAACCTAAAGTTCGCCTGCGACTATTACCACCGCACCCCGGAGGAAGTGATCCGTATGAGGGCCGGGGGCCGCAGTTTCGCCTATATTCACGACCAATACCGCCATCCCCACTCGGTGCAACAAACTAGCCGCCCGGAAGATCGGCCCATCCACCATTTTGGGGACCATCGGGACGACCTGAGGGACAGAGGTAACTGAACCGACTTATAAATCTTTTAACTGAAACAGTTTCTTGAATGGTTAAAAAGGGATTAACCGAATTCGGTTAGTCCTTTTTTATTGAACTATGCAGGATGAGAATTAGTCCCTAATACACGAAAGAATTAACTATGATTAGGGCGTCATACTAAGGCTATTCCTGCCGCCCTTGCCGCAGGGGGGCGATTCAGTATCTTTATCCAGCGCCCATCATTTATTGATTCATCATCAATCGGGGGAACCAATCATGGCTGAAACACCGAATCCAAACCGGATTATTGTGACCTGCACGGAAAAACCCGCCAAACTTTTACTAGCTTTACCAGTCTTTCAAACCCTAAAAACCGCTTATCCCGGGGCCAAAATCACGGCTTTCGTTATCGCGGGGGCGGAAGGTATGTTTCAGGGTCACCCGGCTATCGATGCCGTGGAAACCTTACCGGCGCGGGAAGGCTTGTTCCACCTGGCGGGCCGTTTCCGCAGTTTGGCGCCGGATCTCTGCCTGCACCTTTCGCCCAACGCTAAGCTGGTCTTGGCCGCCTGGCTGGGTAGGGTTCCCAGTCCGAATCGGGATGGATTATAAATGGCAGAATTATTTTCTTACCCGCACCGTGAAGATCAACCGGGCCGTCAGCGACCGCAACGAAGTGGAATATAATTTTGAACTATTGAAACCGCTGGGAATAACCCGGTTTCCCGCGAAAATCGAATATCCCCTTACCGATGTGGAAAAGTCTAAGGCCCAAGAGATATTAATCCAAAAGGGACTGGGAGTCGGCGCTCCCTATGTACTCGTTCATCCGGGTTCAAAAGGAAGGGCGCGGCATTGGAAAGCGGAAAGATTCAGCCAGCTTTTGGCGCATTTGTGCCAAATCAAGGGATTGCGGGTGGTGTTGACGGCGGAGGGGGACGAATCGGCGTTGGTTGCGGAAGTGACGTCCTTTCTTTATTCACTTTCGCCCGAACAAAAACCCATTACGGTCATAACGGGGGATCTGACCCTGAATCAATTGGCGGCCCTCTGCCAGGGGGCGGCTTGCGTTCTGACGGGCCCAGCTGGCCCCTTGTACCTGGCGGCCGCCGTGGGCGCCCCCACGGTCGCCCTCTTTTCCCCAGCGCCCGAGGCGACTCCGGTGAGATGGGGCCCTTGGGGAAATGAACACACGGTCCTGGTTCCCGAAGGGTTCCCAATGCGCGGCCTGCCAGGTGGGTTACTGCAAAAAGCACGATCCCATGGATGCCCTCACCGTGCCGGAAGTGTTCGAGGCGATGAAAAAATTTATCCGGAAAGTCGTGCCGGTTTAGCAAAACGGAATGGTTGAACGGGTCATGTGTACCGGCTGAGTAAAGATTTTACTTTATTTGATTTCGCTTAAGGTCGCCCATGATCAGATAGATCCCTGACATCACCAGCAAACCGCCGATACCAGGGCCCTTCAAGTGTCCCATGGCAGGATCCAAATGCAGGTTCATCATGCTCATGAAACTCACGTTCCAACCGATCGCCATCAGGAACCACAGGGTCCGCCGGGAAAGATCGGCCGTTTTCCAGCCCCAACCGTAAATCCCCGCTCCTACTAGGGGCCCCAAAACGCCAATAATTCCTAAATATTTAACAACGAGATCGGCCTGGTTGCCGGCCTTCGCATCTAGTCCCGACCACATGACGCACCAAAGGATCAGCCAGAATAGGGTTAGGGCCGAAAGGCCGTTGAGAAGGCGTGCCACCGGGATGGGAGGGTTCCGGAATCCGTCTTCGGTCATGGTCAGCATGGTGAAACCAACCAAGGCGGGGAAAGCGTAAAGCAGGAGATAAGTCGTCAACATCGAGTGGTGTTGCGCCAATAAAGTTTTGAGCGGCTCCCCGAGCAGGACCCCGGGCGCGAAGAGGAACCCAAGGATTCCGAAGCGGTAAAATGTGATTCCGAGTTTCATTTAAATATTCTCCTCATTTTATGACTTTCTCCCCAGAAGGCGGCGTACGAGCCAACGATTTTAAATCGAAGTGCCATCCAGGCGTTGATCTTTCTTTTAATCCAGTGAGATCTCAGCAAAGGGGATGCCACAGTTTAGATTATTGAAACGAGGATGATCGGGCCATGAAACCCCTTGGTTTGAGTTAGAAAGGTTTTTTTCGAGTAAAAGAGTGAAAAAAATAATAAAACTCGTAAAAGTATAAATAGTCGAATTTTGTAGTTATTAACAATATTGTAGTATTAAACATTATTCAAAACGGTTTTTTTATTTAATAAAGCCCAATATTTATGAAATTTTTACTTGTAAATTAGTTTTTGAGAACTGGCACAAGGCTTGCTTTTTCTCCCGGAACGTAAGGGGTTCCGTCCTGGCCCCGGGTCGTTGAGTAGGGACTTCCATCCGTGATGAGCGGGGAAAGTAAAGTTTATAAACCTTAAGGAGGTAGAGTATGTTGGCAAAAATTCGAAAGATAGGAAGCATCTCCCTGATGCTTTACTATCTCCTGGTACTAGCGGTACCGGTGGTGGTAAACGCCCAGACGGCGCCCGCTGCCGCGCCGGCTGCGGCGGCACCCGCCCCGGCGGCAACACCGGCGCCTCAACCGCCGGACCCGAACGGGTCGGCGACCGGCGGGATCTCGGACTTGACGTCTTTTAACAGTTTCAAGGACATCAAGAACCCGACCGTTTTGGAACTGGCGGCTGCCGTCGGCCATAACCGGGTGGCCATCAATATCGTCTGGACATTGGTGACTGGTTACCTGGTTATGTTCATGCAGGCCGGGTTCGCGATGGTGGAAACGGGCATGACCCGCGCCAAGAACGTGAACCACACCATGACCATGAACTTCATGATTTATCCCTTCGGGATGTTGGGGTTCTATGTTTGCGGCTTCGCCTTCATGTTCGGGGGTTTAGGCGCGTTAGGAACCTTGGGGGGGTATGCGGGTCTCAGTAATGAGATTACTTGGACCCTCTTCGGAAAACCCTTCGGCATGCTCGGGAACGTCGGGTATTTCCTGACCGGCCCCGCCTATGACGTTGGAGTCTTCACCCTCTTCCTGTTTCAGATGGTGTTCATGGATACAACAGCCACCATCCCCACGGGTGCCATGGCGGAACGCTGGAAATGGTCGGCCTTTTGCCTTTACGGGGTGGCCATCGGAACCATCATGTATCCCGTGTTCGGCAACTGGGTCTGGGGCGGCGGTTGGCTTTCGCAATTGGGCGTCAACTTCGGCCTAGGCCACGGCTACACCGACTTTGCCGGTTCCACGGTCGTGCACATGCAGGGAGGTGTAATCGCCCTGATCGGCGCTTGGATCATCGGGCCGCGCATCGGCAAGTTCAACAAGAACGGCACCCCCAACACCATCCCGGCTCATAACATGCCGATGGCCATCGCGGGTTGTTTCATCCTGGCTTTCGGTTGGTTCGGGTTCAACCCCGGTTCAACCCTGGCTGGCGCGGACTTGCGTATTTCGGTGGTGGCGGTCAACACCATGTTGGCTTCCGCAACCGGAGCCTTGTTTGCCATGATCTGGATCTGGATCCGTGGTGGCAAGCCCGATCCGGGAATGATGGTGAACGGGATGCTGGCCGGGCTCGTGGCCATCACTGGTCCTTCGGCTTTCGTGAACGCTCCGGGTGCCTGCTTGATCGGGATTGTTTCGGGAGTTCTGGTCATCGAGAGTGTTTTCTTCATCGAACGCGTGCTCAAGATTGACGATCCGGTCGGGGCCATTTCGGTTCACGGCGTCAACGGAGCCTGGGGTTGTATCTCCCTGGGGCTTTTGGCGGATGGAGCCTACGGCCAAGGCTGGAACGGCGTTGGCGCGGACAAGTACATGGGTACCTCAGCCGCCGCGAACAACTTGAAAGGTGTTACGGGGTTGTTCTATGGGGACGCCTCCCAGTTTGTGGCCCAAGTCATCGGCGTGGTTGTTTGTTTCGTAACCCTTGCGGTCATTTCCTATATCGTCTTCATGGTTATTGAAAAGACGGTTGGGAACCGGGTCTCACCCGAAACCGAAATCGAGGGGTTGGATATACCCGAAATGGGCTCGGTAGGCTATTGTGGAATCAAGATGGATAAGGCTTCTGAGAACGTAACTTCCCATTAATCGGGAAGGTTTGTTAAGTTGGTTGGGATGAAAAACCGAAAAAGTCCCCTGAATCGAGGGGACTTTTTCATATTTTAGGAGTTTTTGTGAAAAAAATAGAAGCCATCATACGGCCGGAGAAATTCGACAGCGTGAAGAAGGCCCTGGAGCTCGCCGGTTATACCGGGGTTACCATCACGGAGGTTGAAGGCCACGGCAAACAAAAGGGCCTTTCCCAACAGTTCCGAGGTTACAAGTACAAAGTCGAGTTTTTGCCCAAGTTGAAGCTGGAGATTGTGGCTCCCAGCGCTGATGTGGAGAAGCTGGTCAAAGCTATTTTGACGAGCGCATCCAGTGGTCACGTGGGGGATGGAAAAATATTCGTCTATACGATCGACGAGGTTTACCGGATCAGTAGTGGTGAAACAGGCGATACGGCTGTTTCTTAAAATTTGATTTTCCCTCGTGGGGAGTACGGGGGTTAACCGGATTGGGTTAACTCTTTTTTTATGTGTTGAGAGGCGGTTTTCGATAGAGGTTGGGATGTCATCCCGACCGGTAGGCTTAAGTCATCTACCGAGCACTGCCGACCTAAAACTGGGGTCCGTGATGAGAAAGATCGAAGCCATTATCCAACCCGCGGCCTTTGAGCGGGTCAAGGAAGCCTTGGAAGCGGCCGACTACCCGGGTATCACCATTACCGAGGTTAAGGGACATGGGAAACAAATGGGCTTGACCCAAAATTGGCTGGGCCGAAGCATCAAGGTGGACACCCTTCCCAAGATGAAATTAGAAATCGTCGCGATGGATGAGGAGGGAGAAAAGATCATCCAAACCATCCTTCAATCCGCTTGGACGGGAAAAAAAGGGGACGGGAAGATATTCGTTCATCAAATCGAGCAGGCGTACAAGATCAGCACCGGGGAATCAGGTGATTCGGTCGTAAGTTGAAAATAGCCGAGTTTTTTTCAAACCGGAAGGAATCCAATGGACTCCATGAATTACTGGCAGCAAATGGATGGCATGACCACCCTTTTGCATTTTCTCCCATTCGGGCTCCTGTTATTCAGCACGGCCGCCTTTCCTTTCATCCCTGGTATTTCCCGGTGGTGGGAAAGCATGCGAAACAAGTTTTTATTCGCCGCGGTCTGCGCGGGCGCAGGGGTGTTTTTATATCTTCGACCATCCGGTGACTACATGAAGGTGCTGGAAACTTATCTGGATTACCTCGCTTTTTTGGCGTTGGTGGGTTCCCTTTTTACGGTTAGCGGTGGAATCTACATTTCAGGCGCCTTCGCCGGGTTACCTTATATCAATACATTGTTTCTGGGGCTGGGTGCCGTCCTAGCGAGCCTATTAGGCACCACCGGCGCCAGCATGGTTTTGATCAGGCCCCTGCTTCGCGCTAATTTGATGCGCCGTCACAAAACCCATGTGGTCGTGTTTTTCATCTTCATCGTCTCAAACTGCGGGGGGCTCTTGACCCCCCTGGGCGATCCGCCCCTCTATCTGGGATTCCTCCGCGGGGTCCCGTTCTTCTGGACCCTTCGACTGATCCCCATATGGTCCCTGACCCTGTTGATTTTGCTCTTCATTTTCCATTTGATCGACGACAAAATTTTCGACGGCGAGGAAACACACGTCCGAGGCTCGCTGATCCAGGCCATATCGGACGCTGAACAACCGATCCAGGTGAAGGGACGTTTAAGCGTGCTTTGCCTCTTGGGGATCCTGTCCACGATCCTGGTGGCGGGCTACTGGCTGAACCCCTGGCTGGAGGCGCGGTGGGGAGCCCATGCGGTCGATGCCTCAAAAATATTCCAAATCCTGGTCATGACATCCCTCGGGTTGCTTTCCCATTACAAAACACCGAAGGATATCCACGAGGCGAACGAGTTTTCCTTCGCGCCCTTCTTGGAAGTCATGGTGCTTTTCTTTGGCATTTTCGGATCCATGATCCCGGCCCTCACGTTGTTGGAAGCCAAGGGCAAGACATTGGCCTTGAACCATTCGTGGGCGTACTTTTGGCTTTCCGGGGCATTAAGCAGTTTCCTCGATAATGCTCCGACCTATCTCAGCTACGCCGCCCTGGCGGCGGGACAAAATGGGCTTTCCACCGATCATTTAGGCGATTTGGCCCGGCAAGCACCCCAATTGCTCGCCGCGGTTTCCTGCGGGTCTGTCCTCATGGGAGCCAACAGTTATATCGGAAATGGCCCCAATTTCATGGTGCGCGCCATTGCCGAGCAATCCCGCGTCCGAATGCCCTCCTTCGGGGGTTATATGCTTTGGTCAGGCGCGGTTTTAATTCCGATTTTTATCCTTCTTACTTTTATCTTCTTTTAAAATCATTGTCCATGTCCGGTCGAATCCTCATGCTTCACAAACCCAAGGGGTATGTGGTCACCCGTCCCATCGAACCCTTGAACCCAACAACGGTTTATTCGATCCTTCCCCCGGAATTTCATGCCCAAGGTTGGGTTCCGGTTGGGCGGTTGGACAAGGATTCCAGCGGGTTGCTTCTTTTCGTGAGGGAAGGTTTTCTCGTCAAACTTCTTCAAACTCCAGGGAACATCCACAAGGTTTATGAGGTCTGGGTGAAGGGCCGTTTGTGTCCGGGGCACCTTCAACAGGTTTTGGATGGTGTTCAAACCCCCTTAGGTCCCCTTAAAGCAAAGGAGGTGGAGGTTTTAGGCGCCATGGGGGACAACACTTTGGTGAAAATGACCCTGGATGAGGGACAAAATCGGCAAATTCGCCGGATCTTTGCCTGTATGAAAGACATGGAAAAGAACAAGTATTTTAAGGCCCTGGACCTGATGCGAATCGCGATCGGACCTGTTTCGTTGGACTTGGAGCCGGGGAAATGGCGGTTTTTATCGGATGCGGAAACAGAATCGCTTTTGAGGGACTTGCCGAGGAAGGCGAAAAAAGCCCAACAACCAAAGGGTTTTTCGAAACCGAGCCTTCAAGGAAGAGGGAACCCCTGAAGCTGTACCAAACTTTTCTTATTATTCAATCTTTGCTGTGAAAGGTTGGGATTTTATTACCGGTTTTTAATTTACAGGTTCAGTTCCACCCGCGCGTCGCCATCCAGGGCGACCCTTCCCTCCAAGCCGATGTCGCTCACGAAGGCTTCCTCCATTTTTAAGGAAGTAATGGTCGTGCGCAGCATCGCGAAGTGCCCCAAGGGACGGTTGAGCAGTTTGGTGAGTTCTTCCTGCAATTTATCCAGGCTTTTCCCGACCGGGACCACCGCTTTTTCACGCAATGCATCGCGGATTCCGGAACCAGCGATGAATGTGGCCATTTGGACCAGGAAGTCGCTGGTCTGGATGTCGAAGTCCATATCGGGGAAGTCGATGACCTGGGTGTCCTCGTGGTATTTGGGAGTGCCCACCAAGTAGATGGTCAACTGGGCCTGGTGGCCGGATAGGTCGAGAAGGGGATCGTAATCCACCTGGGCTTCCACCACGAGCTGGCCTCCCGAACCGTAAACTGAGATGTTGGTGATTTTCAGGTGGTGGTTGCCGCTTCCGGGCAGGGCCCGGTTGAGGATGCCCGTTTTGGGATCGATCAATAATTTATTGACCTCGTGGAAGCTGATCTTCAAGTTGGTCTCGATATGAAACCCCTCCGGGCCCGGCTGGTAGTCCGAAAGGGGCGGCAATTCGCTTTTGTCCAGTTTGGGTTTTTGGCCGATGATGACGTTGGGCTGAACATAAACCTCGAAGACCGTTTCGAGCTTGGGCGTTTTGGGGTCGGGGATCAGGCGATAAGACCCCACGCTGATCTTATCGGTCTTGAACTGAAGCCAAATATCCTCCGCCATCCGGATCGGTTCTTGGAGCGATTTCCAAAGTTCCTTGGCCTTTTCCTCGATGTTCGTCGCTTTTTTCAACGACTCATGGAATTTTGAAGTGCCTTTGCGGAGTAACTTCTCGCCTTTCTT
Organism: candidate division FCPU426 bacterium; assembly: GCA_963771075.1. Taxonomy (GTDB): domain Bacteria; phylum Oederibacteriota; class Muellerivitia; order Muellerivitales; family Muellerivitaceae; genus CAVTWJ01. Next base: position 369,050 of record CAVYSE010000011.1, read on the forward strand.
CAAGTCGGATTCTTCCTCCGTTGCGGGCGCGCCCGACACCGGGGCCGATGCCGTGGCGGAGTTGTCTTCCGCCTCGTTAAAGTTGGGGGCTTCCAGGTGCCAATCCTTGGTCCATTGAATGGAGGAGGCGAGGTCCACCTTGGCGTCCTGTTCCACTTCCTCGGCTAATTTTTCCGCTTCCTTGGACAGGTTTTCCGAGCCGGTTTTCTTCTTGTAATGCATATGCATATGGGCGGTGAGGGTGTTGCCGGAGTATTCCCAATCCAACGGGTCCCACCATACGGTCGTGCCCAGGCTTTTGGTGAGGGATTGCTCGGCTTTTTTGAAATCGTTTTTCACGAACTGCGCCAGATGTTTTTCCACGTCGCTTAACTGGGGAAGATTCACCACCACCGGTATGCGGAGCCTCGCGGGCGGGGGAGGGTTCAGGGTGTGAACGGGTGCGGGACGGATAGGGACCCTTAAATGGTTGCCGGTCGCACAGCCGATGAAAAGCATGCAAAAAGGAATCAAAATCAGATGGGGAGATGTCTTATAACGCATGGCGGCATTTTACACTCTGAAAAAAGAGGCGTGAAACCCCGATCTAAGCAAAGATTTGAAGCAAGGGCGGGAAAAGGGACCGCGGTGGGGTCGGACCCTATAACAATGTTCGGGGTGGACTCCATTATCAAAAGGCCACTTGTTGAGGCTGGAGGGGGCTGGAATTGGCTGGTTAAACCCCTTTGCCTGCCCCAAAACAGGAAAAGATCGGTTCCGGAGGCAAAAAAAGAGGGTTCATGGGGCCTAAGGTGCCTTCGCCTATACAGGCCAATAAGAAACTCCTTGTAAAACCAACGTTACTTTGGATTAATATCCCCTGAAGATCCTAATTTCTAGGAGGTGAGGCTGTGACCAAGAGTGAGATTATTGCCGCGTTAGTGGAAGCGACCCAAATGAAGAAAAAGGAAGTCGTGACCGTGTTGGACGCCCAACGTGAATTGATTTACAAAACCTTGAAAAAAGAGGGCCAAATCAAGCTGGACGGCCTGGGTGTATTTCAATTGAAAGACCGTAAAGCCCGCACTGCCCGCAATCCCCGCACCGGCGAAACGGTTCAGGTTCCGGCCCGCCGGGTTGTCAAGATCCGCGTGTTGAAAGCCTTGAAGGACGAGGTTTTGCCAAAGAAGTAAAAGAGTTTTTTGAAAAAGGGGACTCCTTGGAGTCCCCTTTTTTTTACTTGGTTTGTTGAAAATGCAGTTCCTTTCCGACTGTGTCCCCAAAATTTTGCCAAAAATGAATTCTCCAAAATATATCCGGTTGGAATCGCCCGGAGCCCCCGATAGAATTTAACGAATGATTTTTTAAGGAATCATGATGGGACGATGGTTCATTTTCCTGGGCGGGTTTCTTTCCCTTTTTGGGGCGGCATTAGCGGCGCAGGCACAGCTTGTTCTGCCCGATGCCGTTTCGAACCAGGCTGGTGTTTACAGCTTGTCAGGAAGAATTTTAGAAAAGGGAAATAAAAACCCGGTGTTGGGCGGCAGTCTTTACCTGGAACCCCTGGGTAACACGTTGTCCTCCACCGCCAATCTCGCGTCTTCCCCCCAGGTCCTGACCGTAGAAGCGGACCTGAAAGGCCGTTTCCAAATTTCGGTGCCGGCGGGTTTATACCGGCTTATCGCGGCGGGGGAGGGCTATAAGAAAATCAGCCTGGATGCTTTTTCCGTCACGCGCGACACCCATAGGGATTTTTACCTGGAGCGCGACGGGTTCACCCTGCCCGAGGTGGTGGTCACGACCAGCAAGATTCCCAAAACCCAGGTCAGCCACGAGACCCTGTCGAAGGACGAACTGGTAGAGGTGCCGGGTACCCAGGAAGACGTCCTCAAGGCCATCCAGACCCTGCCGGGGGTGGTCACCGCCGGCTCCCTCAACGGCCAATTGTTGGTGCGGGGCAGTGGGCCCAACGACAACCAGTACTACGTGGACAACATCCCCATCGGCTATCCCTACCACTTCGGCATTGTCTCCACGCTTGATTCGAACCTGGTGAAGGACCTGGATTTTTATGAGGGCGGGTTTGGCCCCCAATTCCCCAATTCCCTGGGCGGTCTGGTGGATGTGACCCAGCGGGATCCCCGGTCCGACCGGTGGGGTTTTCGCGCGGACGTGAACATCTTCCTTTCCGAAATCGAAATGGAAGGTCCCATCACCTCCAACAGTTCGCTGTCCCTTTCCGGGAGGCGCAGTTACCTGGACTTGTTCGTGAAGGATTTTTCGGGCAACGCAGGCACCTTTGAGGTGCCTGATTTTGCCGACTACCAAGTGAAGTACAGCTATAACCCCTCTCCCCAAGTGCATTGGGATTTCGTGGCCTTGGGAAGCGCCGATTCTATCGGGGGGGATATCTCGGCCTCGGCCACCTTCGCGCTCAATGACCCGGACCTGGCGGGTAATTTCAATTTCACCAATGGTTACAACAACCAGGGCGTTAATTTTCGGGATCTTTCGGATGACCAGAACAAGGTTTCCAACAGCCTTTACCACACGGACAGTTACCTTAATTTTGCCCTCGGTCCCGGTCTTTTTGAGGACAATTCCATCGAGGATTTTGGTGACAAGTTTCAGGTCGTCCACGACTTTGACGCCGATACCAGCCTGACCGGGGGCCTGCAATATGACCATTTCATCAACTCGCTGAACGCTTATTGGGCGGCCTATACCGACCAAAATGGAAGACCCAATGAGACCTTCAATCTGACCACCTCCACCAAAATCGCCTCCCAAGGAACCGTAAATTCGGATGATTTTTCGGCCCATCTGAATCAAAAGTTCGAAATGCTGGACAAAAAACTAGAGATTTCGGTGGGGGCCAGGGCTGATTACGTGAATTCGGATAATAAGGTCTTCGGCACGCCCCGGGCCGCGGTGGCCTATCATTTGGCGGGGGATACCACGCTCAAGGCCTCTTATGGTCTATATAACGAATCCCCTGACCGGTTATTAGGGGCACCCTACCTGGACGCCAACCTGGGCAATCCCCACTTGGCTCCAGAGCAATCAATGGATACCGTCCTGGGGGTGGAGCAAAAACTCGATGAGTCGGGTCTTCTCATCCGGGTGGAAGCCTATGACAAGACTTTTTCCAACCTCATCGTGGTGAGCCCGGTCATTACTCCTGGCCAGACCTACGTGAACACGGGAACGGGCGATGCCCAGGGTGTGGAATTTTTCCTACGGCAGCCCCCTACGGATCGGTTCTTTGGCTGGATCGCTTACTCGCTTTGTACTTCCAACCGGCAGGACTTGCCAGGTGGCAATAGCTATCCCTTTCAGTATGACGAGCCCAATTGCTTTACCGCCGTGGGAACCTACAAACTCAACCCGGGTTGGGACATGGGGGTGAAGGTGCTCTACTCCACGGGCCTGCCCTATACTCCGGTCGCTTCCACGGGCGTGACCGCGGTGACCGTGAGCGGCCAGCCCACCACGATCACCGTTCCCACCTATGCCGCCACTGATTCGGCCCGATTGCCGGATTATTTCCGGATGGATTTTTCCACCTCGCTCAAGACCGTCTATGACACCTGGGAATGGCGCTTTTACCTGGATATCGTGAACCTGTTGGGAACCCAGAACGTGCTGGGTTACAACTACAATCCCACCTATACCCAGAAGACGGCGGAGAACGACCTGCCTTTCCTGCCTTACCTGGGGTTTGAGGTGAAGTATTAAGGACCGGTTCATTTAATATGCGGAGGGGAGTCCCGAAAGGGCTGGGGGACTGAACGGGTTTGCCGAAACTTTTTTGTTCCATTCCAACCACCAAAGATATAGAAAGAATGTCCAATTGATCCGGTTGAACCGGGTTGGTTACTTCCAGGAGGATTGCCCATGATTTCCGATACCGTGAAAAAAGGTTTGGACCGCGCCGGCCACCGGGGGCTATTGAAAGCCACGGGGGTGACGGACGCGGACATGAAAAAGCCCTTTATCGGGGTCGCCAATTCTTTCACGGATATAGTTCCCGGCCATACCCGGTTGAACAAACTGGCGGAAAAGGTCAAAACGGCCATCCGGGAAGCGGGCGGGGTGCCCTTCGAGTTCAATACCATCGCGGTGGACGACGGGATCGCCATGGGCCACCTGGGGATGCGCTACTCCCTGGCAAGCCGGGAATTGATCGCCGACTCCGTCGAGACTATGGCCAAGGCCCATTGCTTTGACGGCATGGTTTGCCTCGCCAACTGCGACAAGATCACTCCCGGCATGATCATGGGCGCCCTGCGGGTCAATATCCCCACCCTGTTCCTGACCGGCGGCCCCATGCAGGCGGGCACGGCGGCGGACGGCACCAAGCTGGACCTGATCCATATCTTCGAGGGTGTGGGCAAGGTGCAGTCGGGCCAGATGACCGAGGCCCAATTGAAGGAAATCGAGGATAAGGCATGCCCCTCCTGCGGTTCCTGCTCGGGCATGTTTACCGCCAATTCCATGAACTGCTTATTGGAAGCGGTCGGCTTGGCCCTGCCGGGCAACGGCACCATTTTGGCGGTGGACCCAATCCGGGAATCCCTGATTCCCTTGGCCGCCACACGCATCATGGCCATGGTGGCTGAAAACGTGAGGCCGAGGGACCTGGTGACCTTGGAATCCATGGACAACGCTTTCGCGCTCGACATGGCCATGGGGGGTTCTACCAACACGGTATTACATGCCCTGGCGATCGCCATCGAAGCGGGGCTGGATTACCCTTTGGAACGCATCAATGAAATTTCCGCGCGCACCCCCTGCCTTTGCAAGGTCTCGCCCTCGCGCATGGACGTTCATATGGAGGACGTGGATAGGGCCGGGGGGATCAGTGGAATCTTGAAAGAATTGGCCCGCAAGCCGGGGGCGTTGAATTTGAACAGGCCGACGGTGACGGGTAAGACCCTGGGTGAGAACGTGGCGGGAGCCAAGAGCCCGGACGGCAACGTAATCCGCACGGTCGAAAAACCTTTCACACTGGACGGGGGCCTGGCGGTACTCTTCGGCAACCTGGCGCCCAAGGGCGCGGTGATCAAGACCGCGGGGGTTGACCCCGAATGCTGGGTGTTCGAGGGCAAGGCGGTGGTCTTTAACACGCAGGATGACTGCCTGGCGGCTTTGGCCAAACGGGCCATCCAGCCGGGGGACGTGGTGGTCCTCCGCTATGAGGGACCCAAGGGCGGGCCCGGGATGCCGGAAATGCTATCCCCGACTTCCATGATCAAGGGGCAGGGGCTAGGGAAGAAAGTTGCCTTGATCACCGACGGACGATTTTCAGGCGGAACCTCCGGCACCTGCCTGGGGCATATCAGCCCCGAGGCCGCTGAAGGCGGCCCCATCGCGTTGGTGAAGGACGGGGATCGAATCCTGATCGATATTCCCAAAAGGACCCTGACACTGAAGGCGGAGGAGGGGGAATTAAAGCGCAGGCAGGAGGCTTGGAAGGCGCCCGAACCTAAGATCAAGACGGGTTGGCTGGGTCGCTACGCGCGAATGGTGACGAGCGCGAACAGGGGCGCGGTGCTGGAATAAAGAAACTTTCCAATATTCACCACAGAGGCACGGAGACGCAGTTAAGAACCTGAAAAATCCGGATAAACAAATTGTCATTAAAAACTATCCCGCTATGTCTCTGTCACCTTTTTGCATGAAAGCCAAAGAAAACGGAACAATGCTGAACTCATAATGAAATTTATAGAAGGTCAGCATGGAGTGAGGGGGGAGTCTCTTAATTCTGCTTATATCCCATGAATTTTTCGATTCGGTCATTCTTGGCGTCGGCAACGTAAAGGAAGCCGTTGAAATCCACCGCCAGGCCTGAAAGCCCGTTGAAGTCCCCCGGCTGGGTGCCAAACCGGCCCCAGGAACCCAATGGCTTCAATTGGGTGTCCAAAACCTGCACCCGGTAGTTGCCGCTGTCCGCCGCGTAGAGCCTGCCTGTCTTATCAAAAGCCAAACCTTGGACCTTGTGGAATTGGCCCACTTCGGAACCGAAGGTCCCCGTCTGGGCGATAAAATTACCCTCCGGGTCGAACTTTTGAATCCTTTCGGAGTAATCCGCGACATAGACGTTTCCGTCGGGGTCGACCGCGATGCCGTGGGGCTGGAAGAACATTCCGTGATCCTTGCCGTTTGATCCCCAGGTCTTGACGCATTTTCCGTCCGTATCAAATTTCTGAACGCGGTTATTATCCATGTCGGTGACGTAAATCTCGTCTTTGGAGCTGATGGCGATTCCCCAGGGTTGTTTGAACATTCCAGGGTCGGCTCCCAGGCTTCCCCACCCATTTAGATAAACCCCGTTCAAGTCGAATTTCTGGATTCGGTTGTTTTGTGAATCAACGACGTATAGGAATTCTTTGGAATCGACAGCCAGTTCGATGGGACCGGTGAATTGCCCGACCGCCGCGCCCGGGCCGCCCCAAGCCGACATGAAATTTCCATTCGGGTCGAACTTTTCGATCCGGTTGTTGTCCCGGTCCGTCAGGTACAAGTTCCCATTGTGGTCCGTCGCGACACCCAAGGGCATGCGCATGTCTCCTGGATCGGATCCCTCTTCCCCGAAAGTGAAGATGCATTTGGGGCTGGGATGCATGGCCTGGTTGATGAAGTTATTTCCCAACATCAGGAAAATTAAGAAGGCCACGATCAACACGGAGAGGATGATAAGGGTGGTTTTGCTGATGAAAGGCTTGGCTGGAGTCGCGGGTTTTTCTTCCCCTAAAACAGGGGAGGGGACGTTTTTTTCGGGTTGATCGACATGTTCTGGGGCGACTTGTTCCGCGGCAGGGGAAGTGTCAGGCGGAGCCGGGGATGATAAGGGTGCCTCAACGGGCTGGGTGGCCGAGTGGCGTTGGTTCCATTTCGCGAAGACCAAACCGCAACTTTCACAATCGGTACGGGTTTCGGCCTGTTCAAAACCGCAACCGGGGCACTTCATAAGCACCTCTTAAGAATAGAAATTAAGGATTTTCCCCGTACAAACGGCTTCCACAGGTTAATTATACAGTTGAATCGTTTACCAAAACTGTCTTTTTGGAGAGGGTTAAGCCATAAAATGGCTTATTTATTTAAAAAAAGTTTCAAACCCGCCTTGTCGTTTTACCTGAATCCATCTTCATTAGGTGGGAATGGCCTGGTTGGTCCTCTCGATTCGGGAGTGTGATATTACTCTTTTATTGTAATACTCTACATATTTGTAGTATCGCTTGTTTTTAAAAACACTTTAATAACAACAGTTTTGGGCCGCTTTTGGAATTTACACGAATGGCATGTTGTTTGCTTTTCGTTAGGCCGTGTTGGTGGTCGAAAGGTTCTTCCCTGAGGAACCCTTCGGATTTTGGGATGGAAATTATTCTTAGGAGGATGAGATGAGTAAGTTCAAAAAGTTGTTCAGCTTATTGGCCTCGATCGCGCTCTCGAGCGTGATGGCTCCGGCCTTGGCGCAGACGGCGGCGACTACGCCAGCCGCTGCTGCTGCGGCGACACCTACGCCGGTGCCGACCCCGGCCGTGACGGTGGATGGTTTGGTGGATGCTTATTATTCGTACAATTTCACCAACCCGGGAACGAGTTCTTCGACGGCGGGCAAGAACACGGGTTATTTCTATAACTCGGCCACCGATTCATTCACTTTGGGTTTGGCGGAAGCCAAGATAACCGCCACCCAAGGCGCGGCCAGCGGCCATTTGGTTTTGGGGTACGGAGAAGAATCTTCGTTGAACATCGGCGCGGCTCCTGGAATTGATGTCCTGCAAGCCTATGTGTCCTACAACCCCGGGCAATGGACATTCAATTTCGGGAAATTCGTCACCTGGATGGGATATGAGGTGATCGAATCCACAGGCAACATGAACTACAGCCATTCACTGTTGTTCGGTGCCTTGCCCTTCTGGCATACCGGTTTCAGCGCGAACTATGCCCCCTCTTCGACATTCAATGCGACTGTGTACGTGACTGACGGGGACAACACCACGAACGCCACCCCATTGGGCAAAACCTACGGGTTGGAACTGGGCATCACGCCCAATTCCATGTGGACCATCACCTTGAACGGGATCCTGTCTCCCTTCACAGAGCCTGTCTCCTTCACTACGCAAAACTCGTTCACAGGTGAGGCCATCATCGGGTACAAGCCCGATGGCAACTGGTCCTTCGCCTTGGACGGCCAATATGGAATGTGGAGCATGCCTTCCGGGATTGATTCGCCCAGCTACTTCGGGGCGGCCCTCTATGGCAAATACCAAATTCAGAGTGACTATTCTGCCGCTCTGCGTTTGGAATACCTGAATGACTCGGAGAACACGGCTTATGCCCTCGGCAGTGGAGGCAGCCTCTATGGCAACGGAGATGCTTCCGGCAAGAGCGACGGGTTCACGGGAATGGAAGCCACTTTGACCCTGGAACACGACTTCACGCCGAACATGATCGCCCGACTGGAGGGCCGGATCGACATGGCCACCGACAGCGCCACGGGCGGAACGAACGATGTGTTCGCCACCGGCACAACGTCTTTGTCTTCCAGCATGGTCACTGGAACAGCAAGCGTAGCTTACACGTTCTAAGTTTTGTTGAAAAATTACTCTGGAAGCCCGGCGTCAACGCCGGGCCCGGGGGTAAGGGCTCCGAGGAACCCTTACCTACGGTGAATCTGGGAAAATTAGACGGGATTTAAGGAGACCACGAGAGAAAAGGCAGTTGGTTTAAAGTTTCCATTCTCTCTCTCTCCCTTCTGGGGCAAAGGGGGGTCAGCCCGGCCAAGGCTGGCCCCTCTGTTGTTTGTCGGCAGTCGACAGTCCGCTGTTGACAGTTCGCAGATTAGACGTTAAAAGCCTGACGATTGACAGACAAGCGCGAACTGGAGTCAACCATGTTTAAAATTGAAGCTATTATTCGGCCCGAGAAATTGGAGGCCGTTCAACTCAAATTGCGCAAGATCGGCTATCCCGGCATGATGGTCACCGAAATGGAAGGCCATGGCCGCCAGAAAGGACTGCACTCCGGCTGGCCGGATTCCCTCCGGGTCAATTTTCTCCCCAAAACCAAGCTGGAGATCGTCGTGGAAAAACGTCATCTCAACGCGGTTATCCAGGCGATCCTCAAGGGGGCGCGCACGGGGGAGATGGGCGACGGAAAGATTTTCATCATTGAGATCAAGAACGCCATCCGTATCCGTACGGGGGAGCGGGGTTCGACGGCCATTTCAATGAAAGAAAAGGCTGAAAAACCCAAAAAGAAATAAATTTTTCCACCTTACTGTTTAAAGAGAGCCTCCTACGGGTGGTTTCAATTTGTTTTGGTTTTTAGTACGATACCGCCCACGTTTTACCACCCGGAGGTTTTGCCCATGACCCAGGCCTTTCCCACCCCTTATGTCTTTGTTTACGATGTTTTTTTGAAGGACGCGGTCAAACATGTGAAAATCGCCTCCTATATCAAGACCTGGGCGCGTGCCGAGATGCCGGGTAAGCTTTACCAAATACCCACGGGCTTGCCCCTTGCCATCGATGAACCCGGGGCGGTCATATATGGGGAAGTGATGAGTTTTGAGTCTATGGAAGAGGTGATGGCGGTCATCGACGCACAGGAAGGCTATCGCCCGGATGCCCCCCAATCGAGCCGGTTGATCCGGGAAGTCCGTGAAGTGACGGTATCCGCTACCGGCGAGAAATTGCAGGCCATGGTTTACCTATACCCCAAGGAAAAATTCAACGCCAAGGAAATGTACGCGGTGCTGGCACACGGGGGCGATTGGCGGAAGTTCATCATGATGCCCCGGTTCGACGGGTACCAACATTAAAGGCAGCTGGCAGTCGGCGGTCGACAGCAAGGCAAAAGCGAAAACCACAAGTCCAAAAGGGTACGGGGAACCGTACCCTTTTGTTTTATACTCGGCTTTTTAAATAAGGGTTACCCGATTGATCTTGAAAATCGCCTTTCTTTATTTCGGCTATATGGCATGGGGTTGCTTTGCCCTTTTGCCCCTCGTTTCCCTTCGGGAGATTGGGCAGGGATTTTACCGATTCTTCGGTTTTCTTTGCGCGGCACTCGCGACCCTTTCCATCGGTATTGCGATCTATGAGTGGGCGGGACTGGGGGAAACTTACCGGTCCTCCTCCTGCGCCTTAAGCGCCTTCCTTTTTTTCAACCTTTGCTTCACGGCCGCTTTAAAGGCGAGGGCGCGTGCTTTACTTTGGTCAGTTTGGGCATTGGGGTTGGCCAGCGGGATATTGGCCTTGGCCATTTACCCCTGGTCGACCCTGAACCAAGGGTTTTTATTGGGGTTCGACGCGGTTTCCTCCGCACTTGTTTTGGGAGCGGGCATCCTGGCCATGATGCTGGGCCATTGGTATCTGGTGACTCCCAAATTGTCGATCAAACCCTTGAAGCGGTATTCAGCGGCCTATATCCTTCTGACGGTTTTTACAGCCCTAAAACTTCTTTTGAGTTATCACCTCGCCGTGGGTTGGGGGTCGGAACCGGTCACCCCAGAGGGCGCCCGGTTAATGGGGGACGACCTGGTCTTCATGCTTTTTCGGGTCACCTGGGGCGTGATGGCGCCACTCGCGGGGGCGTACTTTATCTGGGAAACGGTCAAGATCAAATCCACCCAATCGGCCACAGGCATTCTTTACGCCTCCATGGTTTGCACAATCATTGGGGAAGGGATGGGACTCTTTTTGACGCTTTCGACGGGAGTACCGTTTTAGTTGGAAGTTGGCGGTTCGCAGTCGGCAGCTTAAAACTTAAATCAAAGACGAAACAAAGGTGCATTTAGTGGACAAGAATATTTTCCTTCGGTTTTCGGGGGTTGGGTTTTTACTGCCAACTGCGAACTGTCGACTGTCGACGGGTGTCTAATGGAAATAAATACCTTTTGCCCGGAATGCGAAAACGGCTTATTCCTATCCGAAATGCCTAAGCCTGGCTTGGTACCTTGCTCCAAGTGTGGAAAAGGGAGGGAAGCCAAAGGGAATGGCAGGCTTGCGAAAGACGGTTCGGTTGAAAAGTGCGGCCTTTGCGGATGCGAGGAATTTTACCGTCTGAAGGATTTCAACACCAAATTGGGTTTATGGACGGTGGTGTTGATATTTGCTTTGGCCCTGATCTTTGAGAAATGGTTCTTTCCAATATTAATAGCCGGAGCGGTATTGGATTTGGCCTTGTACTTCCTGCTTCCGGATGTGGTGGAGTGCTACGATTGCAAGGCAGTCTACCGTGGGTTACCCTTTTCGCCGGACCACAAGGGGTTTGACCTGGCGATTCACGATAAATACGTTTTTAAGAAAAAAAGCAGGACAAACATGCAAAATAAGGAAGTCACCCATGACTGAAAACCCCAGTGCCATGCCGGAAGGGGAAGGGCCCCTTTACGCCCCGGAAACGGGCTGGTCCCTCTTTATTAAACTCTTCATCGTCCCAGCCGCGATAGTCTTGGTTGCCCTGGGGATCTTTTTCCTGGGTTCCCTCGCCCTCCAGCACCCCAAAAGCGCCGAGCAATACCTCCAGGAATTGAGAAGCGACAATACCAACCACCGTTGGCAAGCCGCCTTCGAGCTTTCCCGCATTCTCAACCAGGGCGAAAGGATTGAGATGGACCAAAACCTTCGTTCCCAGTTGGTGCAGACATTCGAGGATAGTAAAAAGGACGATCCGAAAATAAGGCAGTACCTTGCGTTGGTTTTGGGTCGATTGAAGGAGAAAACGGCGGTTCCAGCGCTTTCGGAAGCTGTGACGGACGAATCCACCGATGTTCGGGTTTACAGCCTATGGGCCCTGGGTAATATCGAGGACCCGGCGGGCGGACCCGCGGCCCTTGCGGCCCTTTCCGACCCGGACCCCAACGTTCAGCTCATGGCGGTCGGGGCCCTAAGTTCCTTGAAGTATGAACCGGCTAAACCCGTACTGGAAAAAGAACTGGAAAGCACCAACTCGCCTCTCCGCTACGATTCGGCGGTAGCCTTGGCCCGGATGGGAGACAACAAATGCGTGCCTACCTTAGGGGATATGTTGGACCTCAAGACGACGGGGCAAGCTGGGGATGAAAAAATTCAATCCGCGAAGTTAGCGGCGATTGAGGGATACCAGGCCTTTCCCGATCCGGTGCTCATGTTGAAGGTGCGGGATTTGAGTAAGAATGATCCTGATTTAAAGGTGCGTGAAGCGGCCTTGGACGCGCTCAAGAAATAAGAGAACTTCCAAAATATTCATTCCAGGGGCACCGATTTTAAATCTTGGTTATTTTGCGGTTTTACAAGTGCTTAACTGGGTCTCTGTGGTAAAGGGTTATTGATGCTATATCCAAGTCGTAAAATGAGGTTGAAATGATCCTGTCCGAAGTCGCCGTACAAGGTCATCGCTGCCTGATGATGGACCCGCCCATTGTTCCGCCCGGCGCGCCGGTCGTCGTGGTTCTGCATGGCCTCGGCACCAATGGAGATGATCTGGTACCTGTGGCGGAAGAACTGGGTTTGTCGGGATGCCGGTTCGTATTTCCTGACGCGCCGCTCCTTCTGGCGGGGTACCCCGACACGGCCTTTGCTTGGTATGACTTCCAGATTCATGACCGTAAAGAGATTGAACAAAGTAGGGAATATCTGTTCAAGATTTTTGACCGCTTTACTAACGACCCCAATCTAAGGCCCGGACCCGGCAAAGAAAAAGGAAGCAGTCCCCTGATCGTCATGGGTTTTTCCCAAGGCGGGGTCATGTCATTGGAAAGCGGGTTGAATTATAAGGGTAAGCTTTTGGGTATTGTTTCCATGAGCGGATACATGCCCGACGCCTGGGCTACCTTAAAGAAGGCCGAGGCTCCTTTTGAGACTCCTATCCTATTGGTGCATGGAACTGAGGACCCGGTGGTGCCGGTGGAAGGTTCCCGCAAGGCGAAGAAAGAGTTGGAACAGGTGGGATATCATCCCCATCTGAAGGAATTCCAAATGCCCCACACCATCACAGAAGATTCACTCGCGACTGTCTCCGAATTCCTTTGTAAAATCATCCCCTCAAATCGTTAACTAATCGGAAATAGATGGTTTTGTCATGGCTTCTTTACCTTGAAAACCCGGGCTTGGATTTGTAACTTATCGAGGTCCTGTTAAGCAGACCAACGTGTCTATTCTTCAACTTGAATCTGGAGGTTTTTTCAAATGAGGTTCTTACGAGGCGCATTCCTTTTTTTAGCCGTGAACTTTTTGGTTATGGCGACGATCTCTGTCATTGTTGGGGTTTTGGGAATGATGGGGTATCAAATCCCTGTCGGGTACACGGGTTTGATGATGATGTGCTTTCTCTGGGGCATGGGTGGGTCCTTCATCTCCCTTCTTATATCGAGATGGATGGCGAAGTCGATGATGGGAGTGCAGCTCATCGACCCCGAGAACGCGGGGTCCCCTGAGGAAAGGTGGCTGGTCGATACGGTCCACCGCTTGGCCAATAACGCGGGGCTGACCACCATGCCGGAGGTTGGGATTTATGAGAGCCCGGATCCGAATGCTTTCGCGACCGGGCCTGGGAAAAACAGCGCTTTGGTGGCTGTTTCGACAGGCCTTTTCAACACGATGGGCAAGGATGAAATCGAAGGGGTGTTGGGCCATGAACTGACCCACGTCCATAACGGTGACATGGTGACCATGACCTTGATCCAGGGAGTGGTCAACTCCTTCGCCATGTTCTTCGCTTACATCATCAGTTCCGCGATCGCCCGGGGTGGGAGAGACAGGCAAGGAGGGTCCAGCTTCTTCCTTCAATATATGATTCGATGGGTATTGGAAATGGTCCTTTGTTTCTTTGGATCGCTCTTTGTGACCATGCCCTTTTCCCGCTGGAGGGAATACAGGGCCGACGCGGGAGGAGCCAAGCTGGCGGGCAAGAATAAGATGATCAGCGCATTGAAGGCCCTTCAGAGGGTTTATGAAAGGCCCGCCCCGCCGGTGCAGGAGCCTGCGGCTATGAACGCGTTCAAGATCTCAAGCCGGGACGGGGGCTTGATGGCCCTCATGGCCAGCCACCCGCCATTGGAAAAACGAATCGCGGCTTTGGAATCCGGTTCGACAGTTGTCGAAGACTAAGTGACATTTGTTTAAAGGCGGTTGGGATTTCCCAACCGCCTTTTTTATTTAGAGAGTCTTAAGGCCAGTTAACTGGGAATATTTCCGGATGAAAATGAGAACCCGTCTTTTTATATTTCGTTTCCAGCATATTGACCCGGCCGTCCTTTAAGGACTCCACGTGTAGTTTTTCCCAAGCAAAGGAACTTTTATCCGCGATCGACTTTGCTTTTCCCCAAAATTGGAAGCCTTTCGCGAGTTTTCCTTCCATCCAATTCACTTCGGCGAATCCAAGCAGGGTATAGATACGGCCCCGGGTATCGCCTGTGATGACGAACAGTCGATCGGCGGATAGAAAAGCCTTGCGAGCTAGGGAGAATCGCCGAAGCATTTTTTCCGCAGTGCCAATGGACCAGAGGGTATAGGCATAGCTGACCTTGTCACCGATCGTTCCGTAAAGTTTCTCGGCTTTGCGGTAAAAGGGAAGCGCCTGTTTAAACCGGCCCGCCATGCGCTCCACGTTGCCAAGACCGCAATAGGAGTAGGCGGTACCGAAGGTATCCTTCCTTTCCCACATCCGCCGGTTGGCTTCCCGATACCATTTGCCCGATTCAGCGTAACGGCCCAGCATTCGGTAAACCCCACCCAAGGCGCAGCAGGTATAGGCGATTCCTTCTTCCTCTTTTAGCTTTTTGTAAATCCGCAAGGCGACCTGAAGTTCCGCCAGGCCCCTTCTCATGTCACCTGCGATGCGGTAAGTCCCGCCCAAGGCCCAATGCACAAAAGCTTCGCCCTGGGGATCTTTTTCTTTCTTATAAAAGGAGAGTGCTGCTTTCAACTTGGTCAAGGCTTCGATAGGCCGACCTACAGCCCGGGCCGCCAAAGCCCAGCCTACTTTGGCATCCATCACGCCCATTGGATCCTTTCCTTTCAAACAGTTGGAAGCCATTTCGTAATGATGGAGGGAGGCACGGAAATCACCTTGAATTCTTTGAACATCAGCGAGACCTAAAGCGGCTTCGGCTTTTTCAAACGGATCAAATAGGTTTTTCAATAGCCTTTTGTACAGGTTTTGGGCTTTCTTAAATTGGGATGAAAGCCTAGCCTGATGGGCCTGGTCAAAGAGTCGAACAGTGTTCATGAAAAGTCCTTGGGTGAGGTGGGTTCATCATCGGGATTTCGGTTTTTTTTTCATTAATAAAAAACTTAAAAACCCAAACTAATTGTTATTAAGGTTATACACATTTAAAAATACAAAATAAAAAGTTCTACAATATTGTCGCGTCAATAAAAGCATTGATTTTATTGATCTTTTAAACCTCCCTTATTCAAATTTGAATTTTTTAAATGGCTAATTTTTTGTGGATAAAATTTTTCAAAGTTGTAACAAGCGACAATTTCGTAGCCTGTTTTTAAGATTTTTATCCATAAATTCATGGAATAACCTTCATTTTCATCATTGGCACGAAACTCGCTTTCCTAAGCCTGTTTTGCTCCGAGAGAGAGCGAATTTTGCCGAAAAGGAGATTGAAGAATGAGTTTTCTTAAAACTTTTGCCCCGGTTTTGAGGGGGAATGGGATCAGATTGGCCCTGATCGGCTTCACCTTGGGACTGACAATCAACGCTTTGGCTCAACAGGCTCCGGCCGCGTCCGTTCCGGCGCAAGCCCCTGCGGCTGCGCCTGCCGCCGCGACCCAGGCAGCGCCAGTGGCTCCGGCCATCAGCGCGGGCGACACAGCTTGGGTGCTAACTTCCGCTGCTCTCGTGCTTTTGATGACGCCCGGGTTGGCTTTCTTTTATGGCGGGATGGTGCGCAGGAAAAACGTTCTGGCCACAATCATGCAGAGTTTTTTCCTGGTGGCCTTGATCAGCGTGCAATGGGTCATCTGGGGCTACTCCTTGGCCTTCAGCCCGGGGAGCACTCCTTACATTGGAAGTCTTGATTGGCTCTTTCTGCACAATATGCCAGCGGTGAGCTCCAACGCTCCGACCATCCCCCATTATGCCTACATGATATTCCAGGCCATGTTCGCCATCATTACCCCGGCCCTGATCTGCGGGGCTTATGCTGAGCGTGTGAACTTCAAGGGCTTCGTTGTCTTCTCGCTTCTGTGGGCCACTTTCGTTTACGACCCGATCGCTCACTGGGTCTGGGGCGGTGGTTTCTTTAGCAACGCGCTTGATTTTGCCGGCGGCACGGTTGTTCATATGTCCTCCGGATATTCAGCCCTTACTCTGGCGCTTCTTCTGGGGACCCGGAAGGGATACGGGAAGAATCCCATGGTTCCCCACAACCTAACCCTGGTCCTTTTGGGCGCGAGCCTGCTGTGGTTCGGTTGGTTCGGTTTCAACGCTGGTTCCGCCTGTGCCGCCAACTCTCTGGCTTGCAACGCCTTCGTCACCACCAATACGGCAACTGCCATGGCGGCAATCACTTGGTGCCTCATCGAATTGTTTCATCACGGCAAGGCTACTTCCCTTGGAGCTGCTTCGGGCGCGGTGGCTGGACTGGTTGCCATCACCCCGGCTTGCGGTTATGTGGATGTGATGGGGGCGTTGATCATCGGCTTCATCGTTTCCTTCCTCTGCTATGCGGCCATCCAAATCAAGGTCAAGATGGGCTATGACGACTCGCTGGACGCCTTTGGGGTTCATGGGGTGGGTGGGACCTGGGGCGCCTTGGCCACCGGCCTTTTCGCTTTGAAATCCATCAACGGGACCGATGGCTGGTTCGCCGGCAACCCGGCCCAATTTTTCATCCAACTCAAGACCGTGGGTTGCACGGCGGTTTACTCCGTCCTTTGCACGATCGTCCTCTTCTTGCTGGTGGAGAAAACCATCGGCTTGCGTGTTTCCGCGAGGGATGAGGAAGTGGGTTTGGACCTGTCCCAACATGGGGAAGAGGGATACAACTTCTAAAGAGCAGCCGATAGCTATTGGCTTTTAGCAAGGCATTTAACGGAAGACAAAAATTGGAACACGGAAAGAGCGTAAAGGAGAAAATAATGAAAAAAGTCGAGGCGGTCATCCGTCCCAGCGCTTTGAGGGATATTTTGGAGAGTTTGAAGAACGTTGGTTATCACGGTGTCACCGTGACCGAAGTGCAAGGCCATGGAAAACAAAAAGGCATCACCGAATCCTACCGGGGTCAGAGTGTTGAAAATTTACTGCCCAAGATGGTGATCACCGCGGTCGTGAACGACAAGGAAGTACCCAAGGTCCTGAAAGCGATCATTGATGCGGCGCGAACGGGTGAAATAGGTGACGGGAAGATATTCGTATCATCGGTTTCGGATGCCATCCGAATAAGAACCGGTGAAAAAGGACCCAAAGCCTTATAAGCTGATTTTTAGTAAAAAAGAGGCCTGGAGGACTCCCTCCGGGCCTTTTTTTGCTTCAATCGCCTCAAAAACCCTCGATTTTTGCTTATTTAACTGCCCGAACTATGATTTTAAATATGTTACAAAATTGTAGATTCGATTAGTCTTTCTAAGCTTTTGGCGTTTTTTCGTCAAAACCTCAAGGAGTGATCGAGAAATGAAATTACGAAGCGTGTTTTGGTGGTCTCTCAGCTTCTTCGGTTTGGCGGTCTTAGCCACCGCCCAAACCCCGGCAGCCCCTGTGGCGGCTGCGGCCCCGGCAGGGCCGGTGATCAGCGCGGGTGATACCGCGTGGGTTTTGGTTTCCACGGCCCTAGTCATGTTGATGACCCCGGGCTTGGGACTTTTCTACGGTGGGATGGTACGGCGCAAGAATGTGCTCTCCACCATCATGCAGAGCTTTTTTCTCGTCGCTCTAATCAGCATCCAGTGGGTGTTGTGGGGATATTCCACGTCCTTTTCACCGGGGACCGAATACATCGGGGGCTTGGGTTGGGCTTTCTTAAGGAACATCGGCCCCGTCAGCTCGAATGCTCCGACCATCCCTCACCTGGCTTTCATCCTCTTCCAGGCCATGTTCGCGGTCATCACTCCCGCACTCATCACCGGCGCCTACGCCGAAAGGGTGAGCTTCAAGGGCTTTCTTCTCTTCTCCCTTCTCTGGGCCGCCCTGGTCTATGATCCCATCTGCCACTGGGTTTGGAGTAGTGGTGGGTGGTGGGCCAAGATGGGTGGTCTCGATTTCGCGGGGGGAGTGGTGGTTCACATCAGCGCCGGTTTTTCCGCACTGGCTTTAGCTCTACTCCTGGGAATACGTCGAGGGTACGGCAAGGAGACCATGGTGCCGCATAACATGACCATGGTCATCACCGGTACTGGCCTTTTGTGGTTCGGCTGGTTCGGGTTCAACGCGGGCTCGGCCCTGGCTGCCAATAACGTGGCCTGCAGCGCTTTCCTGGCCACCAATACGGCGGGCGCCATGGCGACCCTGGTCTGGTGCCTGTTGGAAAGCATGCACCGCGGGAAGGCAACCACCCTGGGCGCAGCCTCGGGGGCCATCGCGGGATTGGCGGCGGTCACTCCCGCCTCGGGCTACGTGGATATGTGGGGCGCTCTTTGCATCGGCGCTATCGCCAGCCTGGTTTGCTACAGCGCGATCCTGGTGAAGATCAAGTGGGGCTATGACGACTCCCTGGACGCCTTTGGGGTACACGGGGTCGGCGGGTTCTGGGGAACGCTGGCGGTGGGGCTTTGGGCCTGCCCGGCCGTGAACGGGAAGGCCGGTTGGTTTTATGGCAACTCGAACCAATTTTTCATCCAACTGGGGATGGCCGGCGCGGCCGCGGTCTATTCATTGGGCGTGACCATGATCCTGTATCTCATCGTGGAAAAGACCGTGGGATTCCGGGCCCAGACCAAGGACGAGGACATGGGGCTGGACATCACCCAGCATGGTGAAGAGGGTTACAACTACTAAGTCTTTCACTGGGAAGGGCCGTCTTGAGAAGTCTCCGGCCCCGCGCACATAATGGTTAGGGAAAAAAAGAGCAAAGGGGACATACATGAAATCGAGCATCAAGAAGATCGAGGCGGTCATCCGCCCCAGCGCCCTTCGGGCGGTGTTGGATGGGCTTAAATCCGTCGGGTATCCGGGGGTAATGGTGACCGACGTGCAGGGCCACGGCAAACAGAGGGGAATAACGGAAAATTACAGGGGCCAAAGCGTGGAGGGTCTTTTGCAGAAACTCCTGGTCACCACGGTGGTTCAAGATAAGGACGTGAAGAAAGTGGTCCAGATCCTGGTCACGACGACCCGTACCGGCGAAATTGGGGATGGAAAAATATTTATTTCTCCGGTGGAGGATGTGATCCGCGTCCGTACGGGGGAAAAGGGAACCAAGGCGCTGTAATCGCCTTTAACCAATCTTTACAATGGCCCTTCCCGGTTCAAATGGGAAGGGCCTTTTTTTTGGGGTAAAACATGAACAAAAAATGGATGGGTTTGTTTCTTTTCGTTTTCTTCAACGGGTGGGCGCTTGGATTTACGCAAGGGACCCCGCCGTCCATTCAAGTCTTGCCTTGGAATGGACACCGTGCCGCGATTTCCTTGACCTTTGACGACGGCGACCCCTCCCATTTGGACGTGGCTTTACCCGAATTGAATTCCCGCGGCCTTAAGGCCACCTTTTTCATCATCGGCAACAAGATCGACCGGAAGGATGACTGGCGGAAGATCCTTATCGCGGGTCACGAGATAGGCAATCACAGCTTGGACCACCTCCATACCTCGGACCTGAAAACTCCACGCGACCTGGAAGCCCAGGTGGTCGGGTCCCAAAATGTCCTCCAAAAAGAATTCGGAGTTTCGCTTTATACCTACGCTTATCCCTTCACCGAAACGACCCCTGAGTTGGAATCCCTGGTGGGAAAAACCCATTTATTGGCCCGAGGGGGATGGGGCCAAGGCCAGTCGGACTTGAAACCGGAGGCGGAACCCGATTGGTTAAACCTGCCGTCCCGAATGACCCAAACGAACCTGCCCTGGGTAACCTATCAGTCTTGGTTGGACGCCGACTTAAAGGACGGCGCCTGGATGATATTTACCATCCACGGGTTGGAGGGAACCCCCTGGGGCTGGCAACCCATTAGACGGGCCATGTTGACCCAAATCCTCGACTTTCTTTCAAAGAATGACTATTGGGTCGATACCCTCATGCGCGTGGGAAGCTATTTCCGAGCCCAAAAAATTTTCGAGAAGGCCTCGGCCGAACCGATGGGGAATGGGGTCCGGTACCGGTGGCAGGTTCCCGGCGTCTTTCCCCCGGGCGTGACACTTCGGGTGAGGATGGCTCCTTCCAACCCGGCCGGTCGGAGCCTGGCGCCCAGCCAAGATGGGAAGTCGTTGAAGGAAGACGGGACGGGAGTCTATACCGTCGAATTCAACCGCGGTGAATTGACATTTCTGCCCAAAAGTTGACCAAGTTTAAGGTTACGCCCTTGTATCCTTTGGAGAAGATTTAGAAACTTATTTGACAGGCCTGGAAAATTTTTAAAACTATTTCTTCCTTTGCTCTTTTCAGCATGGCAAAAGAACCCCGCGATTTCTAAAATAAGCCGCGATGAAAACGTTTTTTTGCGTTTGATCGGTTCAGCCTTGCTGGTAAATCTCAATACCAATTAACGGATTTCGATCTTAGGAGAATATCACCGTGGCCACCATTAAGGATGTCGCCAAGCGAGCGGGAGTCACCATAGGAACAGTTTCCCGGGTCTTGAACAACAAAAAATGGGTCAGCGACGATTGCCGGACAAAGGTCCAGGCCGCCATCAAGGATCTTCACTACAAACCCCAAGCCCATGCACGCCGCCTACGGCAAAAGCATTCTCAAATATGCGGGTTGATCGCACCCCACCACACCGCCATTTTCCGCAGTTCCTTTTTCACCAGCATCCTCGAGGGGATCGAGGAAGTGGCCGCCGAGAAACAGTACCGGCTCCTGCTTCACCCCCTGAACGAGACTGCGCGCGCCCAGATCTCCTACCGGGCCCTTTTGGGGGACGGCAGCGTGGATGGGATGTTCGTGCTGAACGCATGGTCCAGCGATGTTTCCATCCGGGAATTGGCGGAGGCCAATGTACCCTTCGTTTTGGTCAATGGAAAGATCACGGGACAGGACGACATGCCTTACGTGGGTTTCGACAACAAGAAGGGGGTGCAAAAGGCGGTGGAATACCTCGTCGGCCTGGGGCACCAGCGAATCGGTATCATCAACGGCCGCATGACCACTACCAACGCCTTGGAAAGGTTTCAGGGCTTTCAAGAGAACCTCGCGATACACCAACTGGATTTCCACCAGGAATGGACCGCCGACGGGGACTATGAGGAGGAGGGCGGCTACCGGGCGGCCTTGAAAATTTTATCGGCGGTCAGCCGGCCCAGCGCGATCATCTGCGCCAGCGACTTGATGGCCATGGGTGCCATCCGGGCCTTGAAAGACAAGGGAATCTCCGTGCCGGGGGATATTTCAATAATAGGTTTCGACAACATGGAGGAAGCGGCCTACCACGAGCCGGCCCTCACCACCGTGGCCTTTTCGCCCTATGAAATGGGTAAACTTTCGGCCAAGAAGATGTTCCAAATGATTTCGGGAGAGCCCTTGGCCGTGAAAGCCTCGACGTTGCAGCCCGAATTGATCGAGCGGGAATCGACCCGGAAAATTTGAATTAAAAAAACCCATTATTTTAGAGACACGGGGTCAAAATTAACCCACTACCTAATTTAAAATCCCTTAGTTTCTCCCTGTCTCCGCGGCGAAAATATTTTGAGAAAAACAATAAACCCGGTACACACCGGGTTTTTTTATTTGGGCAGTAACTCTTAGGGCTCGGGTTGGGGTATAAAAGGGCATGGGAAAATTAATGAATCATTCAAATATTCACCTCAGAGACACAGAGGCACAGGGAAAAGTTTATTATTCGATGTCAGCAAAACCAAAAATCCAATTTAGAGAATTGTCCGTAAAACTTTTAATACTTGCCGTTTTATCCCTATTTACAAATCCGGTATGGCCACAAATGCCTGGGCCGCAAGGGGAGGTTTTCGGTCAAGCCATTCCTTCGGTTCAACCGATAGCTCCCGGTTCGACCTTTACGGCGGCGGTGGTGCTACAAATCCAGCCAGGCTGGCACATCAATGCCCATGATGGACTACCGGAGGGCTTCATCCCCCTGACGGTTGCCCCGGTATCCGGGTCTCCCTTGAGCGTTACAGGAAATGTCCGGTATGAGGAAGGTATCCCTAAAACCCTCGCGGGGGAAACGAAACCCTTTCCGGTCTACCAGAAAAGCGCAACCCTCTTTTTGGACCTGGTTTTGGATCCTCGAACCCCACCGGGCAGGCTCCCCGCAAAAATTCAAATCCATTACCAGGCCTGCAACGACCAAATTTGCCTGGCCCCCGCCTCTTTGACCCTTGACCTTAACCTCATCGTGGGCCAGCCCGGGCAGGCGGTGACGCCGGTTAACCCCGAGGTTTTCAACAACCCCCGCGCCTCTGCGGCCAGCCCCGCGACGGAGAACATCATTTCCCGTTTCTTCCGTGAAAAGGGTCTTTTCTTAACTTTCCTTTTGATCTTCTTGGGCGGGCTGGCCCTGAATATGACCCCTTGCGTCTATCCCATGATTCCCCTGACGGTTTCCTATTTCGGATCCCAAAAGGCCGAAAAACCCATGGTGATCCTGAACCGGGCCATCGCTTACGTGATAGGTATTTCCCTCACCTATTCCGGTCTGGGGGTGACGGCCGCCTTGACCGGGAAGATATTGGGTTCCACCCTACAATCCCCCGTGGTCCTAGTGGGAATCTCCCTGGTCTTAGTGATCCTTTCCTTATCCATGTTTGGGCTTTATGAAATCCAAGCCCCTAGCTGGCTTTTAAACAAGGTCGCCGCGGGAAACACCCAAGGTTGGTTGGGGGCCCTGGGAATGGGTTTGGTCTTTGGCATCGTGGCCGCGCCTTGTGTGGACCCATTTTCCATCGGTCTCCTCACCTATGTGGCCGCCAAGGCCAACCCCTTCCTGGGGTTCATCCTTTTTTTCACCCTGTCCTTGGGGTTGGGGTTCCCCTATCTGTTGCTGGGGTTTTTCTCGGGAGAGTTGGGCCGCCTGCCCAAGGCCGGGACCTGGATGGTTTGGGTTAAGAAGGTCTTCGGCTTAGTGCTTTTAGGGATGCCGCTTTACTTTTTGGCTCCGCTACTGCCTGATGGGTTCAACCGGATTGCCGTTCCCGCCTACCTGGGAATGGGCGGTTTCCTGTTAGGCTGGGTCTTCGCTGGCGGTTCCGTGGCGTTGGGGTTTAAAAGATTCCAACGAATGGCCGGGGTCCTTCTGATCCTGGGGGGCGTGGGCCTATTCCAGGTATGGCCCAAACCGGCGGAAAGTTATTTCGCCCCTTACGATCCCGCGTTGCTTTCCCAAGCCCAGACCCAAGGGAAACCAGTCCTGGTGGATTTCTCCGCTTCCTGGTGCATCCCCTGCAAGGAACTGGAACTGAAGACTTTCTCCGACCCGAATGTGAGAGAGGCTCTGAAACCTTGGGTGCTTTTAAAGGCGGACCTGACCCAATATTCCTCCGGGCCAGTGGAGGCTTTGAAGAAACAATTCGGCATCATGGGTGTGCCAACTCTGGTGTTTGTGGGGCCGGATGGTAAAGAAAGGCAGGAACTTAGATCGGTGGGGTTTGTTTCTGCGCATGAGCTACTTCAGAAGATCGAAAAAAATCGTTAAGACCAATCAAGAAGAAAAGACTTCTCCGCAAAGGCGCAGAGACACAGAGGACGCAAAGAATAACAAAGGCGTTTTTTGGGGGCGAAGAAATATTGGTTTAACTGTGACTCTGTGGTAAAAGCCCGAAATGTTTTAATCTTCCTCGATTAAGTGAAATTCTCGGTGGGGCGCGGCGCAAGAAGGGCAATAGTCGGGGACCCCGCATTTGCGGTGGGCCAGGAGACCGCATTGGCCACAACGCCAAAGAAGTTCCCGCAAATCAGAAACGGCGTCATAAGTGAATTGGTTGAGGATCTTGATCTTTGACTCGAACTTGAACCCATTGGTCATTCGATTTCCTTCCGTGAACCACATCTCAAACTACCCACCTACTTTATGCCTGGAACATTGGAAGGGAACCTTTCCGGATGTTAAATCAGGTTAAACAAATAACCATGGTGTTTTCGCAATTTGGCTTAAAGGGCTTTGTGAAAGCGATACAAGCAGTGAAGTTTTTAGGGGCGTTTTCGAAAACTCAATGAATTTGACGCTAAAATTTCAGTATTCAATCCTGACAAGGAACAATTCAAAAGGTTTCATGACCTGCTTTATTTAGGTTTCGCGATTTTAGTTTGTTTTAGGCGGAGTTTATTCGCCCAATTTTCTTAGGGTGTCGAATGAATAGAGCCCCGTGCCGTGGCCGTCTGACCACTGAAAGTGGAGGGCATAACGGCCCACCGGGTCCACTCCCTCGATCTTTACGTCGGGGTCCACTGATTCCAAATTAATCATCCGCTGGCCCGTATCCTCGTTCACGCAGGAAGCGCAGGGGCACATGCTCCTCAAATAACGGTTGGGATAGCGGGTAATCTTTCCATCGTCCCAAGTGATAACCGTGACCTTGTCGTCCTGGGTGTTTACTTCCTGGGGCCGGTTGGTGATCCGCGCCGTGGCGGCATTGATCAAGGAAAGTTGGGCCGCCATCTGAAGGGCGATGAGACCATAGGCTTTTCCGGAGGCCGAATCGGGATGGGCAGCCACAGTAGGAACTCCCGAGTCCCCATCCTCGGCGATCAAGGGTTCCAGGGGAACCTCCCCCAGGAAGGGAACAGCCAGTTCCTCCGCCATCCTTTTACCTCCGCCTTTCTTAAAGATGGGGGTAATCTCCTGGCAATGGGAACAAACGAAACCGCTCATGTTCTCCACGATGCCCAGAATCGGCACCTGAACCTGTTGAAACATACGCAACCCCTTCTGGGTGATATGCCGGGCCACGTCCTGGGGAGTCGTCACCAAGACGGCCCCCGCCAAGGGTACGGACTGGGTGAGGGTAAGTTGGATATCACCGGTCCCCGGGGGAAGGTCAATCAAGAGGTAATCCAGGGCCCCCCATTCGACCCCCGCCAGGAACTGCTGAACCAGCTTGCTGGCCATGGGCCCCCGCCAGATAAGGGCGGTGTCGCTGTCCTGTTGGAGCATCCCCACGCTCATGAACTTGATGCCGTGCTTCTCGAACGGGATCATTTTCTTGGAAAGGGGGTCGGTATCGGGCTGGCGACCCATCACCCCCAACATACGGGGAATGGAGGGGCCGTAAACGTCGGCGTCCATCAAACCGACGGCGGCACCGGTTTTGGCCAGGGCTAGCGCCAGGTTGGAGGAAACGGTGCTTTTACCCACCCCGCCCTTGCCCGAGGCGATGGCGATAAGGTTCTTCACCATGGGCATATTCAGGTTTTTGACGCCGGTAGGGGCCTGACGCACGTTGGAAGTCATTTTGACCTCCACCGAAGTGACACCGGGAAGCTTTTGAACGGCCGCTTGGGCCTGGGTCTTGAAAAGGTCCTTTACCGGGCAGGCGGGGGTGGTAAGTTCCAGGTCAAACCGGACCTTCCCCCCTTCGATAGCCAGGTTCTTCACGAAACCCAAGGACACGATGTCCTGGTGCAGGTCGGGGTCTTTGATGGGGCGAAGGGCGTTCAAAATATTCTGTTCGGATAGGCTCATGGGGTGGGGTCTCCTTGGGTTTATGTGAACCCATAAAATGGGTTTTAAAATCCGAAAATGCAAGTTTCCTTTTAATAAAATTTTTTTCCCCCAATGGCACAACCCCGATCTCGCCATAGAGGCTCAGAGCCACAGAGAAAACATCCAAGATCAATGTTTAATTCTCGGCTTTAAAACCCCAAGGGTTCAATCCGACACTGAAAACTCAAAGTTCATTTTTTGTCGTTCTCTGCGCCTATGTGACTTTGTGGTGGTTATTTAGTTAGCGCCGAACGTTCAATTTTCCCGTGAAAGCGGATAAAATAACCCCCGTCTTTCCTCCCTTAAAAAAGAGATCACAGAAGAATGAATCACCCCTTTTCCCAATGGATGAGGGAAATTCGGTCCTTTTCACCGGACCCTCGAAAAGCAAAGGTCGCGTTATGAAAGCCCTTATCCTGGCCGGTGGTTTCGGAACCCGCATGCGCCCACTCACCATCAACCTGCCCAAACCCATGATACCGATGGTCAACCGGCCCATTATGGAGATTATCGTGGATCTGCTGAAAAAACATGGATTCACCGACCTCGTCAGCGTGGTGTTCTACCAGCCGGAAGTCATCACCGAATATTTCCGGGACGGCGCCGATTTCGGGGTGAAAATGCAGTACGAGGCTGCGGAAAGCGACCTGGGCACGGCGGGTTCGGTCAAGCATTGCCAGGGGTTGATCGAGAAAAAACGGTTTCTCATCATTTCGGGGGACGTCCTGACCGATTTCGACCTGACCGAGGCTCTCGCTTTCCATGAGAAGAACAAGGCCCAGGCCACCATGATCCTCACACGGGTCGAAAACCCCCTCGCCTTTGGGGTCGTCATCACCGGAGCGGACGGCAAGATCCAGCGTTTCCTGGAAAAGCCCACTTGGGGCGAGGTCTTTTCCGACACGGTCAACACGGGCATTTATATCCTCGAGCCAGAGGTCCTGGACCTGATCCCGGATCGGGAGGATTTCGATTTCTCTAAGAATCTTTTCCCGCTCATGCTTCAAAAGGGTTTGCCGCTCTACGGTTACGTGGCCCAGGGTTATTGGGCCGATATCGGCAATCTGGACCAGTACCGACTGGCCCATCAGGATGTGTTCGCGGGCAAGGTGGAGGTCAGCATCCAGGGTTCCCGTTTGAACCGGGTGGGCAAGGAAATCTGGGCGGGGGAAAGAAGCTCCATCGATCCCACGGCGCAATTGACGGGAACGGTGGTGGTCGGCAGGGACTGCCACGTGGGGAAACATGTGAAGATCACCAACTCGGTCCTGGGCGACGGTTGCCAGATCGGGGAGGGCGCGGTCCTGACCAACGCGATCCTTTGGCGCAACGTGGCCTTGGAGGCCGGGGCCCAGGTACGCGAGTGCGTGATCGCGTCCGGCGCCGACGTGCGCGAGAAGGCCAATATCTTCGAGGGTGTCATCGTCTCCGATAACTGTACCATCGGCCGGGAGGCCGTGATCAAGGCGGGCGTGAAGGTCTGGCCCAACAAGGTGGTGGAGGACGGAGCCCAGCTTTCCACCTCTCTCGTTTGGGGCGACAAGTGGTCCCGGTCGATTTTCGGGCAACATGGGGTCACCGGCATGGCCGGAATCGACATTACGCCGGAATTCGCGAGCAAGCTGGGAGCGGCCTACGGGGCTTCCCTTCCCAAAGGCTCCACGATCCTGACCGCGCGCGATATCCACAAGACCAGCCGCATGATCAACCGGGCTTTGATTTCGGGCATCCTCTCCTCCGGTGTCAATGTGCACGACCTGCAGGAAATGCCCATTCCCGTGGCGCGCTACGCCGTGCCCAAGCTTTCCGACGCGGGGGGATTGCATACCCGCAAGAGCCCCTTCGATGAGCAATTCATTGACATCAAATTCTTCGATGGCCGGGGCCTGGCCCTTTCCTCCGGCAAGGAAAAGGGGATCGAGAGCCTTTTTTACCGCGAGGATTTTCGTCGCGCCACCATGGAGGAAACCGGCGAACTGGTTTTTCCCCACCGCATGCTTGAGTTTTATCACCAGGGTTTCCTGGATGCCCTAGAGGTGAAAGCCATCGTGGACCACAAGCCCAAGGTAGTCATCGACTACGCCTTTTCGGCGGCTTCCCCCATCTTCCCATGGCTTTTGGGGAAACTGGGTTGCGAGGTGGTGGCCCTGAACGCCTACATGGATGAATCCAAGCTCACCAAAACCCCCGAGCAGTTTCAGGCCGCCCTGAAGCAGCTTTCCGACATCGTACCGACCCTCCACGCCCACTTTGGTGTATTGTTCGACGCGGGCGCGGAGAAGATTTTCGTGGTGGATGAGAAGGGGCATTTGCTGGCCGGAACCGAATTGCTGGCTCTGTTCTCCCTTTATATGTATCACCGAATTAAGGGGACGAAGACGGTGGTTCCCATCAACGCTTCCCAAGTTTTGGACGAACTGGCCAAGGCCAACGGGGGGAGCATCCAGCGCACCCGCACGACCTATTATTCCCTTATGGAAGCGGCCACCCAGCCGGGCGTGTCCCTGGTGGGTGAACCGGACGGGGGCTTCATTTTCACCTCCTTCGCGCCCCACATGGACGCCATGATGTCCACTGCTAAACTAATGGAATTTCTAGCCCTGGAACGCAAGCCCATCTCCAGCTACCTCCAGCAGATCCCCAAGAAGCACGAAATCTCCCAGAAGGTTCCCTGCTCCTGGGAAATGAAGGGGACCATCATGCGGCACCTGATCGAAGATACGGAAAAACTGCAGAGGGAACTGATCGATGGGGTCAAGATCCATCAGGAAGGATCTTCCGTCATGATCCTGCCCGACGCGGACTTAGCCTTCTTTCACGTCACGGCCGAGGCAGAGACCGAGAAGACGGCGAAAGACTTAGTTGATTCCTACGTAGAGAAAATTAAAAAGTGGCATGGGTAACTATAAGTTATAAAAAGGATTTCATTGAGAAGCTACTTATGAACCGGTTGTTAAAAAGCGCATTCTTTGTTCTGGCCTTTCTAATGAATACTGCAATTGTTTTTGGAATGGATGCAAAGCCCGAGGAATTTCAGATAAATCAAAAACCGTCCCATTTTTTCCTGGTGGGATTTATTCCAACTTTGAAATTAATTGGTATTCAAAACATCTAACGGCGTTGAATGAGCCGTCCTTGTTTGAAAATTCAAAGGCCGCGTTCAAACAAACGTATCGGTTTTTATGGCTCAGATCTTTACATCATCCGGTAAGCATCAGGCTTACGGTGAATGAAGATGAGACGGGTGAATTGGTTGTAAAAATGACAAACGGTGCTGGTGGGTATCAACCAGGAATCTTGATTACAAATGAACTTTTAAAAGTTACTAAACCCCAGGTTTCTAATTTTCTAAAGAGGATTGATTCAATTGGATTTTGGAATATGAAACCAAAAACCGGAATTGCTGGTTTAGATGGCGCTCGATGGATATTGGAAGGGGTTCGGCATAGAAAATATCATTTGATTGATCGTTGGACTTCGGACACGAAAGAAATTAGAGAG
Source organism: candidate division FCPU426 bacterium (assembly GCA_963771075.1). Lineage (GTDB taxonomy): Bacteria > Oederibacteriota > Muellerivitia > Muellerivitales > Muellerivitaceae > CAVTWJ01. Next base: position 398,284 of record CAVYSE010000011.1, read on the forward strand.
CCGGCTTTAGCACTTATTCACTTAGCAAAACTAAATGTCGTTGAAGTTTATTAGCAAACATATGATTAGATTTTCATGGCAGCAATAATTTGGTTTGTTGTAAGTATTAGTTTCATTTGAATTTTGAAGAGCAAATCCATTGCGTCCTTTTTTCTTTTTCCCTAAACTCTCTTCGCTCTTTAAAACCCTTAAGGAATAACCCATGGCCAAGATCACGTTTGGAACTTCAGGCTGGCGCGCCATCATTGCGGAGGATTTCACCTTCGCCAACGTGAAGATCGCCGTGGCGGCCATCGCCCAACATCTGCAAAAGACCGGCGAGGCCTCCAAGGGCGTGGTGGTGGCAGGGGACTACCGGTTCCTTACCGAGGAATTCATGCAGTTGACCGCCAGGGTGCTGACGGGCCACGGCATCACCTCCTTCATGTGCCCTATCGGCACGCCGACCCCAACCGTTTCCTACGAACTGATCCGCCGCAAGACGGCGGGTTCCATCAACTTCACCGCCAGCCATAATCCCGCGGCCTACCAGGGGCTTAAGTTCAACGGCTCCGACGGGGGTCCGGCGCCGGTTCAAGTCACAATGTCCCTCGAGTCGCTCGCCGAGAGTATTTCCGCGCAGGGGGGTAAGGTTCCCGAACTCAGCTATGCCGAGGCCGAAGCCAAGGGGCTGGTCGTCCCCATCGATCCCAAGCCGGCTTATTTTGAACGTCTTCGCCAGTTGGTGCAGTTCGAAACAATACGAAAGGCCCGGATGAAGATCGTGGTGGACCTGATGCACGGAAACGGCCTGGGCTATATGGATACCCTGCTTCAGGAAGCGGGGGTCAACGCGAAGGTCATGCACAATACCCGCGATCCCTTCTTCGGCGGGGCGGGGCATCATCCCGAGCCGGGGGAAGAAGAACTGAGTGAAGCCATCCATCTCGTGAAGACCTTGCCGGCCCATTTAGGGCTTGCCAACGACGGGGACGCGGACCGCTTCGGGATCATTGATGCCGACGGTAGTTTCATCACTCCCAATCAAGTCTTGCCCATTCTCTTCGCCCATCTTTTAAAGACCCGCGACTGGAAGGGCTGCGTGGTTCGCACCCTGGCCACGACCTCCCTGATGGATGCCATCGCCAAGGCCAACAATGTGACCCTCAAGGAAACCCCGGTGGGGTTCAAATACATCGCCGAGGTCATGGCCCAGGAGCCGATCATCATCGGCGGGGAAGAGTCGGGTGGCCTCACGGTTCACGGCCATGTTCCCGAAAAAGACGGGATCCTGGCCAACCTTTTAATGGCCGAAGTGGTGGCCCAGGAAGGCAAGACCTTGGCCGCAGTCTTAAAAGGCCTCCATCAGCAGTACGGCGCCTTTTATTCTGACCGCCTCAACCTTAGGTTGAAGGACGGTTTGAAGGAAGTCATGACGGCCCGTTTGAAGGACAATCCCCCCTCCGACCTGGCTGGCAAGAAAGTGGTTGACCTGATCCGCAAGGACGGGGTGAAGTTCCTCCTGGAGGGCGGGGAATGGATGATGGTCCGCTTTTCCGGGACCGAGCCGCTGATGCGTTGCTACATGGAATCCCGCACTCCCGAAGGTTTGGCCAAACTCCGTCTGGCGGGAAAAGAACTAACCCAGGTTTAGGATTTCGGTAACTGTTCAGCACGACTAAAAAAAACATCCAATACAAAGATAGGAAGACACCCCATATGATTCACCGTGAATCATATGGGGTAGTACCGCCATCATTAAACCAATCAAATGGAGGGGCGGCACACAAAGGACAGTAAAAGAAGAATGAATGCCTAAAAAATATCTTAAACCAGGGCCCTTTTTGCCTTTCTTCCTGGCTTAGTGGCTTCGTGTTGGCTTTGGGTTTGTCGGGCCTGAACTATTACGAATTTTGAATATAAAGGGTTTTCACCACGGAGGAACAGGAAAAATATTTTTTGTGGACAAACCAAAGATTTAAATAAGTTATTTGGGGAAAATGAAGAATTTTTTTTATTTTTATCCTATTCGGGTCTTGCCGTGTCCCCGTGGTTCTGTCGTCAATTAAGATTTTGGGAGCTTTTCAGTCAAAAGCCGTCCTTTTTTGCGGGTGCTTTTCCGATTCCTTTTGCGTTAAACTGATTTTTGGTAATACCTCCACCCGCATCCTAAAGGCCCGATCGTGCCCTTGACCCTTTTAAAAAAGATTGTCGACCGGTTCAACCGGTTTTTGGCCCTCCTGGGTTTCATCATCCTCCTATCCTTACTCGTGTGGGTCATCGCCTCTTCCATGATCGACAATACGGTGGAGGTGTTTTGGATATCCGTCGGGGCGTTTTTTTTGCTTTTGCTTTGGTGGGGAATCGTCTCCTGGGTCGACAAGGCGGGCCTGATGTCGGAACTGGAATCATCCCTGCTGAAGAATCAAGTACTTCCCTTCCAATATGAAAGGGTGAAGAATCACATGCCATGGAATCTGGGGGATAACCAGGAGCGTATTATCCGGACGGTTTCCGCCGAATACCGGGCCCTTCAGGAAAAGGAAAAAGAAGCCCAGCAAACCTTGGAACGCTATGTCGGGTCCAGCGTTTCCACACAGGCCGCTTCCAAGGCCGCCCGATCCGAGTTGGGGGGGGAATCACGCCGGGTCTATGTCCTTTTCTCCGATATCCGCGGGTTTACCCGCATGACGGAGATACTCAAACCGGAAGAAACCGTCGAGATCCTCAACAAAATGTTCACTGCCATGCAGGAAGTCATCACCCAAAACGGCGGGGACATCAACAAGTACATCGGAGACGCCATCTTCGCTTATTTCCGGCGCCCTTACGGCAACGAGGGAGAGGCGTCCAAAATGGTCCTAAGGACCGCCCTTCGCATGCAGGACCGGTTCGAACTGCTCAATAAGACCTTTAAGGTCGCCTATAGCCAGCCTGTGGATATCGGCCTTGGGGTGGGAATCACGGCCGGAACCGCCATCGTGGGAAACCTGGGTTCGGCCGAACGTATGGAATTCACCCTCATCGGGGATACGGTCAACCTGGCCTCCCGGTTTTGCGGCATCGCCAAGCATGGGCAGATCCTCGTCAATGAGGAAATGGCCGATGTCTGCCATGATTATTTCGACCTAACGACTCTTCCGGCGGTGCAAATCAAGGGAAAGAGCGGCATGATCACTCCCTACCTCGTGAATGGAGAGCGCCTGACCATGAGCCGGTAATCTTCCCCGCATCCGCATTTTTGATCCGGCATCGACGGGCGCGTGAAATCAGGGACCCATGAAAAAAAAGACCCCCCCCCAGTCGTCACCCGCGGACCGGATCGGGGCCGCCTATCACCGCTATGGCCTGCGTTTTGACCCCTTTACCACCCTGGCCTTGCGTGAACATGAGCTGGACTGTTTTATCGGTCGGGAGGATTTGCTCGACCGCCTGACCTCGGCCATGCTCTCCTTGTCCAACGCCGGGATCGCGGGGGACCCGGGCATGGGCAAGAGCAGCCTGCTTCAAGTATTACGAAGCCGTGTTCCCAGGGAGTTCCACAACCTGGCCATCGGGGTCCCCCTGGATGACGCCGCTTATTTTCTGGGTGAACTGCTCCGGGAAATGCTAATCAACCTGCCCCGTCCCAAGGGCCTTTCCCTGGAGAAGGTGGAAAGAAGTTTGAACCGGGGGGAATTAAGCAAGAACGCCATCTTCACCGTTATCAAAACTTTCGCCGCCCGCCTGAAAAAACCCCTGCTGATTTTCGTGGATGACATGGAAAAAATAAGGGGGGATTGGAACCAGCATTTGAGCCGGGCCGACCGCACCCTTCAACTGTTGGAGGAATTAAAATCCCTTTTGGAGCTCCGCCAAGCCAGCTTCGTCATCGCCTTGCAGGATGAGTTTTACGCGAAGGTGGCGAATGTGGTGAGGGATGGCGCCGAATCAACGGTGTTGGGGCTATTCCGGCATATGGTTCGGATCGAACCCTTTAACCACGCCCAGCTCAAGGAAATTCTCAAACGGCGGGTTGAAAAGGCCGGTTTTCAAGGCTCCTCCGACCATTTCCTGGAACCCGAAGCGCTGACCTTGGCTCTTTCGCTTTCGGCGGGAAACCCCCGCCGTTTCCTTTACCTGATTTCCGAAGCTATGGCCCGCGCCAACCTGAGAAAGGGGCGCCGGGTCGAGTTCCAGGACCTTTTCGAGGCGGTCAATGAGCATTTGAAACTCGACCTGGTCTGCAAGAAACTGCTTTACTTCCTGGCCAAGGCCGGCCGGGCGACTGCTTCCAACGGCGACCTGCAGGCTTTCATGGGTCTCGACACGATTTCCATCGCCCGACGGCTGGAGATCCTTTCCAAAAACCGCTTGGCGGACCGGGTGGATTCGGTGGATGGGGTGAGGGTTTACGCCCTGCCCGGCGGGGAACTTCCCGTACCCGTCCCTTCCGCAGGCACGGACGCGCGTTTTACCCGCACCCCCGAGGGGGACAAACGATTCGATGTGGGCGGCGGAGAAAAGGAGGGCCCTTGAGGCCCAAGGCCCTGGTCGTTTTCATCACCACGCCCGGCCCCCAGGTCAGCCGACAATTGGCCCGGGGGCTTTTGGAGGGAAAATGGGCCGCCTGCGTGAACCGGATATCCGGCATGACCAGCCAATACTGGTGGAAGGGCGCCATTGAGTCGTCCCAAGAGGACCTCCTGATCGTTAAAACCCTTCCGGGGAAATGGAAAGGCCTGGAAAAATGGGTCCGTGCCCGTCATCCCTATCAGGTTTGCGAAATTGTGGCCCTGCCCCTGACCGCTCTATCCCTTCCTTATTTGAAATGGCTGCGTGACAGCCTTAAACGAGTCCGTTCCTAAAGGAGATTTCCTTGGCTTCCATCGTGACGGACCATCAGACTTTCCGTTATCTCCTCCGGGCCCGAACCCTTTGCCTGGGCCTTTTAGTTTTGCTTTTTTGGGTTGGAGAGGGGAACCAGACCTCCTCCATCGCGGTCGAGGTGGGTTGGGATATCCTGCTTCTCGCCATGGCGTTGAGCCTGGTTTTTGTGGCGCTGGGCGGTATCCGCCGGATTACGTGGATACTGATCCCGGCCATCATGGTCTTGGACACCTTCTTAACGGGGATATGGGTATCCGCCTCGGGCGGTCCGGTGAGCAACTATACCCCCATTTTTATTTTAATCCTCGCGTCCGCCTTGATGATCCTTCCCCCCAAGCGCGCGGCCTGGGTGGTGGCCTGGGTCCTGGTCATCGCCCTCACAACCCTTTACTTGGATTTTTCCTGGAGACTTCCCCTGGTGTTTGAGGCGGGGGAGATCAACCCCTTCTCAGGAATCTTGGAAAAATCATCGTTGGAATTCCGCCAGGCGGCTTATTTCCATCAGGGCCTCCGCTGGGTTTTCTTTTTGGTCATGACAACCGCGCTTTGCACGGTCCTGATGCGCCAGGTGTGGACGCGGGAAGAACGTATCCGGACGAAGGAAAAGGCCTTGGAGCAAAAAAGGCACTTCATTCAAATGGGGGAGTTGACGGGCCGGATTGCCCACGGGGTCAACACGCCCCTGGGCCTCATCTCAGGCAACCTCGAGCTTTTAATGGGAGAAATGCGCAAAGATACCAAGACCTACAAGCAACTGGTCCAGATTGATGAATATGTCCAGCGAGCCATCCACACGGTCCGGGACGTGCTGGATTATTCCCGGCAAAGCCTCTCCGAGATCAAGCCGGTCTTCCTTCCAAATATTCTCCAGGCCGTGGTCCAGGCGATCCAGCCGAAGTTGAAGGAAAAGGAGGCCAAGCTGATCGTGGACATCGACCCCAAACTTCCTGCCCTGATGGCCTATACGGAGGGCCTCTTCCAGGCTCACCTCAACCTCATCGAAAACGCCCTGGATTCCTTGGACCCGGGCGGCCTCATCACCCTGACCGCCAAGTTCCAATACCGGGAAGTGCGGTTGAGCGCCGCGGACAAGCGGGGAGAAATAAAGGTTACGGTCCGTGACACGGGCCGGGGCATCCCGCCCCAGGACCTCAAGAATATTTTCGAGCCCTTTTACTCGACCAAGGGATTTGGCAAGGGGACCGGTTTGGGATTGGCCATCGTGAAACGCGTGGTGGATGAGCATCGGGGCAGTATGACCGTTGAAAGCAAACCGGGGAAAGGCTCCTGCTTCACCCTTCTGTTTCCCGTAGATGGATTAACCGATGAGGAAGAGAAGGATAAGGATTCTTTGGGTTATAATGCGAAGACTTAAAGGAGTATCCCGATGGGGACAAAAAAGAAGAACGTTCCGTCCAAAAAAGCATCACCGAAAAATCGTCCCTTAACGGTTACCCGGTCCCGGGTTTTGGTGGTCGATGACGAGATCGATTTCGCAAAGATGATCCAAACCAGCCTCCTTCAGTCGGGGTACAGGGTGGATATCGCCCAAAGCGCAACCCAAGCCATCGCCCTACAGCGAAAGAACTCTTACGATTTGGCACTGGTTGATCTTAGGATGCCTGAGATGACCGGCTTGGAATTGCTTCAATATCTCAAGCTTAGGGACAAGCGCCTTTTCATCATCCTCATGACCGCATATGGCTCTTTCTCCATCGGCATCGAGGCCTTGAAAAAGGGGGCTTGCGATTATTTGGCAAAGCCATTCAAGCTCAAATCCATGAAGGAAAAGGTCGCTGAGGCATTGCAGCGGCGATCCCGTTTTTTGGAGGAACAAAGCCTTTTTCCCCAGCGTTCGACTCTGGATGAATGGTAAGGGAGCTGTTTTTGAACGGATGGTTCCCGTGAAACGGGTTCAAGTATTGTCTTATTTAAAAAAGATTCACCCGTTTTCAAACGGTTTCGAAAGTGATAATTTAAGAGATTATAACAATACCTAATTTCACCACAGGCCGCCTTGGGCGGCCACAGAGGCACAGAGAAAAACCTTTCTTAATTCAAGGAATCTTAAACTCATTGTCCGGGTTTACTCTGTGTCTCCGTGTCTCTGTGGTAAAAATTGGGTTTTGTCAGAGATTCTAAGTCAACATCCCAAAAGGGGAGCAGGTTGAACAAAAACAAAATCCATCCGGACCTAAAATTGGAACGGAAACCGTTCCAGGGTTTCCGAAAAGTATTCCATGTACTGGCGTCCTCCCTTTTTCCCCTCTTTTACCTTTATTGCCCTTTCACCTTGTCGCATTCCCAGGCCAGGGTGGTTTTATTGTGGTTTGCGGGTTGTTCATTCGTCGGTTCCCTGTTACTAGATCTTTTCCGCCTCGCGGATAAGCGGTTCAATTCGCGTTTTATGGCCCAATTTTCTTTTTTGATCCGCAAGGCGGAAGCGAATCGATTAAACGGTTCCACCTTTCTTCTGCTTGCCTTTGCCATTGTGATGTATTTCTTTTCCCGGCCTGTGGCCATCACGGCCATGTTCTTTCTTTCCCTTGGGGACGCCGCGGCGGAGCTGGGAGGAAAGAATTTTGGACGGATGAAGATTTTTGAAAGGTCCCTGGAAGGCAGCCTATCTTTCTTTTTAGTGGCCTTCGCCGTGGCTTTTGCCCTTTTAGAAGACGTTCGCGTGGCCTTTTTTGGCGCATTGGCGGGTGCCTTGGTGGAGCTGTTCTCTTTTGAACTCGATGATAATTTGACGGTACCCATCGGATCAGCCTTGGCCATTAGCTGCGCCTTGGTTTTTTTCCATTTTTCGAATCAATTCCTGATTTTTTAATCCAACCAAGAAATTTCAGTAGTGGGTCAGTTTGAGGGCGAACGTTCTTTTCCCCCGCCGAAAGAGGGGGATTAAGGGGGAGTTAGCCTGTCTTTAAAGACAAATACCCCCCCTGTCCCCCTTTTTCACCCCCCATTTCTTCATTCGTGAATACCAAAAAATAAAATGGGGACGTCCCCATGCCTCTTGCCATTTTTCAAAGGAGGCATGGGGGAAGTGGGGAATTATTCAAACTGACCTACTACCGAATCTTTGGGGTAGGTAGGCTGCTTTGTAGCCCTTTTATATTTTTTTAGCAGGCCTACTAGGGGTGGGGTTGTCTTGATCAAAACACCCAATAAAATAATAGTTTTAACGTAAAACTTTTAACGCTATTGGCAGATTATTGTCTACTTTCGGTAATCAAAACTTAGAAAATCCAACGACCCACCCCTTTTTAAGTTATTCCCAAACCTGAATTTGGCACAGATGATGCCCTTTAAATAATGAGAACCTAAGCCGCCCGCTTGCCAGCGACGCCTTGGTACCAATTCGTTGGGTCCAGGCATTTTCCCCTAAAAATCCAATCAAGATTCACAAGGAGAAAATGACTTGTCCGGCAATCCCTGATCGATTTGATAAGGATGCCGGGCAGGAAGTTGACTGATACGACACTGATTCGGACACCGGAAAGCGAGGGGAGCTATGGATGAGAATTGCGAGAGAATTAAAAGGTTATTGGACCAGTACCGGTTGGGAACCTTGGGAGACAAGGAAAAGGCCGAGGTGGAATTTCACCTTTTGACTTGTCCTGAATGCATTTTCCTCTTAACCATGGTGCCCTCCCTGAGCCCGGACCGTTGACCCATCCCTTCTTGAACGAGGTGAAGTTGAGTCCCGGCTTTTAAGCCCGTCCCCTGACCGGGGACGGGCTTAATGTATCCATCATCACCGGAATATTCAGGTTTTAGCAGGGGACGGGTTGATGTCACGCTTGTCTGAAAGAAAGATTTCAAAGGCATTCTTAATCGGTTTGGCGGTGGATACCGGCCGACACTTAAGCTGGAGTGGGATGGCCTGCTGAAAGCAGCCGGTCTTCCGAAGCCTAGTAGGTTTGAGTTTTTTGGTTCGTCCCATACTCGGTCTTCCTTGACATTCCATTGCGCGCTAGGCAAGATTCATCCACAAATATTGACCTTTTCCGGGTTTTCTGCCCCACATGGGCGTGGAAAGCCCTCTTTGCGTTTACGGACATTTAAAAAAGGCATTTAAAACCCCATGCCAGTGACTGAACCTAAAACCCCGCCCACCTCTCCCTTGGCTTTAAACAAGCTGGACTGGCCCGAGGCGGAACAATCCCTCACCGCCCTCAAGGCCATGAAGCCCCGTACGCTGCTTCAGGGTGTGCCGGGTTCGGCCAAACCCTTCCTCATTTCCTGGCTTTACCAGCGTTTAAAAGAAGAACAACCTTGGTTGATTCTCGCTCCCACCCGGGATGAGGCCTTGGGGTTGCAGGATGATTTGCTGAGCTGGATGCCCGATGTGCCCGTTTTGTTGTGCCCTTCCTGGGAAATCATGCCCCAGGACGTGGAGACCCCCGATCCTGAATTGATCGGGGAACGACAAAGGGTTTTTTACCAGCTTTTGCAGGGTGGGCCCTGCGTCATTATCGCCACATTACAAGGCGCCCTTCAGCAGACCCTTCCCGCATCCGAATGGCTGGATCAGGTAATGGTCCTGCGCAGGGATCAGGAGGTCCCCCTTGATTTAAAGCAAAAACTGGTGGCTTTGGGATACGAATCGGTCACCCAAGTAGTCGAATTGGGACAGTTCGCCATGCGTGGAGGAATCTTGGACCTAGCCTCCCCGGGTTCGCCTTCCGGGCCAGTGCGTCTGGAGTTTTTCGGCGAGACCCTAATCTCGGTGCGGCCCCTGAATATCCTCAACCAGAGATCGGGTGGCGACCTTTCGGAAGTTTATGTCTTTCCAGCCCACGAGGTGGTGGTGAAAGCGGAGACGAGCCAGAACCTGAAGGCGGCCCTAAGGGAAAAGGTGAAGGAAGAATCCCGCTGGGCGTCCTCGGCGCTGGAGCTTTTCACCCAAACTCGTACCTTTCCCGGCTGGGAATGGCAGGCGGTGGGAGCCCTACCGGATCGACAATGCCTTTTGGATTACCTTCCCGAAAAAAGCCGACTATTACTCTTAGAACCCCTGGCCCTGGAAAGAAAATTTGAGGAACTGGCGGACAAACTCAAAGCCTGTGATCGACAGGCCGCCGAGGAGAAATCGGATCTTTTTCCCGCCTCGAACCTTTTTGGCGATCTTCAGTATATTCAAAAGGCGCTCGCGGACGGCCGAGCCTTCGCCATCGGGCAAATTCTCCAGGACCTCATGGGGGAGTCTCCCGATTTTGATTTCCCAATCCAGTCCCGAAGTCTGAACCCCTATTACGGCAAATTCGGTTCTTTTATCAATGATTTAAAAAAATGGCTGGACGACAAGGAAAGGGTGATTTTGTGGTGCCATAACCGGGGCGAGAGGGAAAGGCTGATCGAGCTTTTACGCGAAGAAAAGATCGACCCAAAGGAGACCCCTTCCCTGACCCTGGCCCTGGGTGAGGTGGAACAGGGATTCGCGTTGGAAGGGATCGGTCTCAAGGTCCTACCCGACCATGACCTGTTCCGCCGCTACCGGGGCCGACGGCACCGCCGCATTCGAACCGTTTCCGGGGGCAAGGCCCTCTCTTCCCTTAATGAGCTATCCCTGGGGGATTGGGCGGTCCACCTGGACTGCGGCATCTGCCTCTATCGGGGGCTAACGCCCCTTACCATTGACGAGGTGACCCGCGACTATATCCAACTGGAGTTCGCGGACAACGAGAAAATCTACCTTCCCACTGACCAGATCGGGCTCATCCAGCGATATATCGGAAGCGAGGGTTCGCCGGTCCTCTCGAAATTGGGGGGCGAGCAGTGGAGCCGGACCAAGAATAAAATCAAAAAAGAGATTGAGGCGGTGGCCCGGGAACTGATGGCGCTCTATTCCACCCGCCAGGCCTTGCGCAAGAAGCCCTTTTCCATCGACACGCCCTGGCAATACGAGTTCGAAGACGCCTTCCTCTATACACTCACACCCGGCCAGCACCAGGCCATTCAGGATGTTAAAAAGGACATGGAATCGGACCGGGTCATGGACCGATTGGTTTGCGGTGATGTGGGTTACGGCAAGACCGAGGTGGCCATGCGGGCCGCCTTCAAGGCGGTGCAGGACAAACGCCAGGTCGCCGTCTTGGTGCCCACGACCATACTGGCCCAGCAGCACTTCAACACTTTCAAGGACCGCATGGCGGACTATCCGATCAAGATCGCGCTCCTCTCCCGTTTCCGCTCTCCCAAGGAAATCCACGAGACCCTCAACCAGGCGCGCGAAGGCGAAATCGACGTCCTCATCGGTACCCACCGTTTGATCATGAAAGACGTGAAACTGCCCAACCTGGGCCTTTTGGTGATTGACGAAGAGCATCGATTCGGCGTGGCGCAAAAAGAAAAGATGAAGGCCCTCAAGAAAGACGTGGATGTCCTGACGCTCACGGCAACCCCCATTCCACGCACCCTGCACATGTCCCTTTCCGGCATCCGGGAGATCTCCGTGATCGACACCCCGCCCCGCAACCGCATGTCGGTCCTGAGCCAGGTGGCTCCCATGGACGAAAAGCTTTTGGGTGAGGCGATCCGGCGGGAAATCAACCGCGAGGGCCAGGTTTTCTACGTTCACAACCACGTGAAGGATATCGAGCGCATCGCCGACCGACTGCACCAGGTGGTGCCCGAGGCGAAATTGGCGGTAGCCCACGGCCAGCTTAATGAACATGAGCTGGAATCCATCATGATGGACTTCATCGACCGGGAATACGACGTACTGGTCTGTACCTCCATCATCGAGTCGGGGCTGGACATGCCCAATGTCAATACGCTTATCGTAGAGCGGGCGGACCATATGGGATTGTCCCAGCTTTACCAGTTGAAGGGCCGGGTCGGCCGCACCGACCGGCAAGCTTACGCTTACTTTTTCTATCCCCGGCATATGACCCTGAAGGAACTGGCGCAGAAACGGTTGGAGGTCCTCCAGGAATTTTCCTCCCTCGGTTCGGGCCTTCACATCGCCATGAAGGACATGGAGATCCGGGGGGCGGGGAACGTGCTCGGCACCCAACAGCACGGCAACATGGACGCCATCGGTTTCGAGCTTTACAGCCGCATGCTCAGCCAGGAAGTGGCGCACTTGAAGGGCGAGGCCTTCAGCGAGGACTTCACACCCCAGCTTTCCCTGGGCGTGACGGCTTATTTCCCAAAAGAATATATTCCGGACGAGGGACTGAAGATCGAATTTTACCGGAGATTGGCGGAAGCAGGCGACGATTTGGCGGGGGTGGTGGAGGAGTTGAAGGACCGTTTTGGCCCCCCTCCTCCCGAGGCCCAGATGTTATTGACCGTGGCCTCTTTCCGTCCGCTCACGAAAAACCTGGGCGTCCAAAGGCTGGAGGCCCAAGGCGGCTGGGTCAGCCTGCAGTGGCATCCAAGCCATTCGCCTGATCCGAAGCGGGTGGAAAAATGGTTCAAGCAGTACCCCCCCTCCCGAATCCGATTCTCCCCGCATGATCCTAATATGGTTTCCTTTCGCGTGGCGAAGGGGGATGAATCCCAGGAACAACGTCTAGCGGCGGTAGAACGGCTTCTAAAAGACCTACAAAAGGGGTAGTTTTCATTCCTGTAACCTCCACCTGTGTGATTTTTCACCTATTTTGACTTTTTGTTGTAATGTAAAGGCTCCTTTCGGGCCCTTAAAAGCCTGTTCGGATCAATATAAAACAAACGAAGGTTGAGGTTTCAAGCAATGGTTCAAGGTACTGTGAAGTGGTTCAAGAACGAGAAGGGTTTTGGTTTCATTTCCCAAGACGGTGGCGAAGACGTATTTGTTCACCATTCGTCCATCCAAGGCGAGGGTTACAAGTCGCTGAACGAAGGGGACCGCGTGGAGTTTGAAGTGACCCGCGGGGACAAGGGCCTGAAAGCTGAGAACGTCGTTAAGATCTAATCAAGATCTTTCAGGATTTTTTTAAAAGCCCTGTAGTGGTTAACCGCTACAGGGCTTTTTTATTAGAGGCATCAAAAATTTATCTTAAGAAGAAAGGCTGCCATGCAAATCAGTGAAAAAGACCTGGGGAAAATAGTCCGCCTACCCGTCCGCCCCGAATGGGGCTTCGGCATCATCAGCAAAGTCGAGAACCGTTTCGCTTTCATCCTCTTTCAGACAGCCGAGGATAAAACGCCAAAGAAATATTATCTGGCCGAAAATCCATTGCAGCTTGCGCCCGACCAGAACCAGCCTGATCTCACAAAACGCGCCCGCGTGAAGAACAAAAAGATCAAGGTCAAGGCTGCGGCCCCCAAAGCTGCCGAATAAAGTGAGTTGATGATTTCTCCCTCTATCGTGATTGGGAGAGGGTTTATGGATCTGCTTTGCCAGGCGAATAATGTCTAACCTTTTTGGGACTACGGTTCGGTGGTGAAGGATTGGTATTTGCCCCGGCCCCGCGCTATTGCGGGACCCATCCCTATTTGTTACGATACGCAGTCTTTTTTCCAGTAAAGCCGATACAAGGAGTCTCCATGGTTTCGCGCCCGACCCGATTCTGTCTAATCCTTTGCGCTGCCGCCCTCTTTTTTACCGGCTGGTCCTGCGGAAAGCTCGGAAATAAAAACGCCCTCTCAGACGATCAGGTCGTCGCCACGGTGGGTGCCAAGAAGATAACCTTTGGCGACTGGATGAGGCAAATGGACCTTTTGCGGGTGTTCTCGCCCCAACCCGTGGACCCTAACAATTCCGAGGCGGTGAAGGCCGTGCTGGACAGCCTGATCGACCAACAAGTGGTGTTGGAAGCGGCCAAGGCGGCCAATTACAGCGATCCCAAGTTCGACGAAATTTCCAAGAACAAGCTCATCGAGGCGGGGAACCAGATCAAGGATATCAAGGATCGCCTGGTCCAGGACATGGAAACGGTGAATCGCCTGGAAAAAACATACAAGGAATCCTACCTGCATATGCTCTTGGCCCAATCCTATGCCACGAGCCGGGCCTCGCTGGTGCCAGTCAGCGACTTGGAGATGAATGAACGATACGCTAAATATGTCAAGCAAGCGGAAGGTGTCGGCCAGAAACCACATTCTTTTAGCGAGGTAAAAGAACAGGTGAAGATGAGGTGCCAAGCGGACAAACTGATGAGCCAGATCGAGTCGACCCAAAAGGTCGTCCGGGACGAAGACGCGATCCAAAAATACCTAACCAATCTTTCCACCTCCAGTGCCTTGCTTCAGGATCAAACGGCCCTGCCGCAACCCTCTTCTGCGGTAACGGCGTCTAAACCGGGCAGGGAATAGTCTCGAAGGCCCGTTTTCGCGTGCCTCTGATCACGGATACAAAGAAGATGGGGAAGTGGTTGCGTTGCGCACAGGGAGCCGGGGGGATCTTTTTTCTGCTGGCTGGGTGCCAGAAGGAACCCCTGGTGGATTTGACCCCAGACCAGGCGATTCCAGCGAAAACGCTTGTGACGGTCAATGGCGAGCCCATTTCCCTGGAAACCTTTGACAATGAATTCCGCCTCATGGAAATCCATTACAGCGCCGTGACCGAGGGCGAGATGAGGCCCGTCAAGCGGCGCCTATTTGAACAGGTGATCAACCGCAGACTGTTGCTTCAGGAGGCCCGGCGGGTAGGCCTCAAGATGACCCAGAAAGACCTTGATGACGCCTTTCAAAAAGCCCTCCGGGAGGTTCCCGACGATTACCGGACCGTTTTGAAGACCCAGGGGGTCAGTGAGGAAGCCTGGAAGAAAAAGGTGCTCCAGGAGAAATTGGCCCAGAAAATCGTGGATCAGGAAGTGAATTCGAAGGTGCAGGTGACGGATCCCGAGGTCGAGGAGTATTACTGGTCCCATCTCTCCGAATATTGGGTCCCGGCTGCGGTGTGGGCCCATCATTTGGTGGTGAGAAAAAGGACCGACTTGGACAAGGCCCTGTTAAGCTTGAAGCGCGGGGAGGATTTCGCCAAGGTGGCGGCCACCTTCTCCGAGGGCGTGGAAAAGGCCCAGGGAGGCGATTGGGGTTGGATGCAGACGGACCGGCTTCCCCCGTCGTTCCTGGCCAGCCTTTCGGGGTTGGGACCGGGTGAGGTTTCCAAGCCCTTGCGGGACGAGTTCGGCTACCATTTATTCCAGCGGATCGATTGGAGGCCCCGGCGCATGAGCACCCTGGCCGAGGCGGCTCCCCGAATCCGTGATTTTCTTTTGAAGGAAGAGCAAGACGTGAGGTTCGACCAATGGATGGCCGGGCTCAAGAAAAACGCAGTCATTAAAGTGAACCAAGACCTGGCCCCCATCGTCGGGGTCACCCTGGAGGGATTGAAAGATGAATAAATGGATCATGGCGGGATTGTTCGCGGCGGGACTCACCGGAATTATCCCGGTTTCCGCCAAGGCGGAAACGGTGGACGAGATCGCGCTGGTGGTGGACCAGGAATCCATGACGCGGGGGGAAATCACCGAATCCATCGAGGCTTATTTCGCCGCCCGGAATGAAAAGAGCCCCTCCCCCGGGTCCCGCGAGTACCTGGAGGCCAAGAAACAGGTAGAGGACAATTTCATCCAAGAGGTTGTCCTGGCCGAGGAGGCGGACCGTGAAAAGATTGAGGTTTCCGATTCCGACGTGGACGGGCAGGTGAACCAGGAGATCGAGGGAATGAAGCGTAATTTTCCAACGGACGAAGATTTCCAAGAGGGGCTGAAGCGGGAAGGAATCACCCTGGATGATCTGAAGCAGGATACCCGCGACCGGATGACCCGGCGCATCAAGGCCGGCCGAGTTCTTCACACCAAACAGGCCGAATTGCCCTCGACCGCCGTGGTCACGGACGAGCAGGTGGCCGATTATTACCAAAAGCACCCGAAGGACTATGAACAAGCCAAGTTTTCCATCATTCTTTTCAACGCGGACGCCAAAACTTCCGCCGAGAAAAGGGCCTCGGCCGAGAAACAGGCCCAGGCCGTTTTGGCGGAATTGAAAAAAGGCGGGGATTTCGCCGCTGCCGCCAGAAAATATTCCGAAGACGCGGGCACCCGGGATAACGGCGGTGAAGTGGGAACCGTCTACCGGTCCGACCTGGACCCCGACCTGGCCAAGGGTATTTTCGCCATGACCGTCCACAGCCTGGGATTGGTGCATGGAGCCGAGGGCTTTTACGTGGTCAAACTGGAATTCAAAGGGACCGCCGAATACAGTTCGGTGGCTTCCAGTATCAAGACCCATCTTGAGCAAACGGGGCGGTCTGACGCCCTTCAACAGTGGATCGACCAGCTGAAGGCCAATGCCTACATCATGGAAGACGGGAAAGTGGTGGTGTTCAAGGCGAAGCCCGCTTCCACTGTTTCCGCGCCGTTAACCACCGCTGCCTCGAACGTCCCGGCAGGTTCCAGTTCACCCGCCACCGCCGCTTCGGAGGCCGCGACCGATGAGGACTCGGACCTGCCCCCCATGGTGGTTTATCCCACCCTGCCGGATACGGACAGCTGGACCCTGACTGCGAAGTTCAACGGAATCAATTACAACACCCAGGATCTGAGCGATTATTACGGCTCATCGTCGAACGCCAACCAGAACTTTCCATTCGGCTTCGGGTTGAATTTTGGCGCCGACCTGGCGCTGGACCCGACCATTCAGGTCGGTGTGGAAGCCGAATTCCTGCGCAAGACCGTTGAAACGGTCCTGAATGCCAACAATTCGGGTGACACCGAACTTTGGAACAGCGCGGTGCTGGGTCCCGCCCTTCACGCCAAGTTGTTGATTCCCCTGGACGAAGGAACGAATTTCGACCTTTCCCTTTCCGGGGGATATTATTTCTTGGCCGGTGCGAGCGTGTCGGTTTCCGGGCCCGTTAGCGAGAACATGAACGCCTCGGCCTCAAGCTTTGGGGCGGTCGCCGCCGCGGATTTCGAGTTTTTCGTCGACAGCTCCAAAAACACCTCGCTGGATTTGGGCCTAGCCTACCGCTTCCTCAAATTCAGCCCCTTAAATACCAGCCTGACTTATTCCTCCAACAACAACGCCACCCCCCTGGCAAACTCGCCGCTCCAGAACGCCGATGGAAGCAATGCCGCCATCGACTATTCGGGAATCGAAGTGGGGGTCGGCCTGCGTTTCTACCTGGGAAAGGGTGAATAGGCCTTTACCAGCAGGCTGGCCATGCGAGTGGATCTGTTTTTGAAGCTCATGGGAATCACCAAAACCCGCATGGCCGCAAAGCGGTTTTGTGATAATGGGCGGGTGACATACGGGCCGCATGCGCTCAAACCCTCTTTTGAACTTCAATGCGGTGAGGAACTGTTGATTCGTCTACCTATTCGGGAAATAAGATTAAAGGTCGTCGCGTTACCTAGGGAGAAAAGCGTCGCTAAAGCGAACCGGCCCAAGTTTGTCGAGATCTTATCCTCTGTTGAAATGAAGTAACTTTCCCTTTTGCGCCTCTTTTTTTCACGATCTGGTAGATACCACCTTTGGTAACTCAAAAATGAAATACTCTTCATTTTCTAATTGATAATGGTTATCATTTAAATTATTCTCAAGACGCAATCGAATCTATTGAAAGCTATGAGGGAGCGTATGTCGGCGGATATTAAGATTCTCAAAGCGATTTCCGTCAAAAAGAAATCCAATTTTGGGTCGCGCCTTGCGGCTTTTCTCATGGTCATGGGCCCGGGCTTGATCGTCATGCAGGCCGACACCGAGGCGGGAAGCATCACCACCGCGGCGGTGGCCGGCGCCCAATACAGCTTCCACCTGGTCGGGTTGCTTGTGATCCTCGCGTTACCTCTCTATGTGGTCCAGGAAATGACCGCGCGCCTGGGTTCGATCACGGGAAAGGGCCACGCCTTTCTCATACGCCAAAAATACGGAATGGGTTGGGCCTGGGTTTCCCTTTCAGTGCTGTTCCTTTGCAACATCGCGGCCCTGGTCACCGAATTCGCGGGAATCATGAGCGCGGCCCGAATGGCCCATATCTCCCCTTTCCTATCGGTTCCCGTCTCGGCCTTTCTCCTGATTTCGGTGGTCATGACCGGCAAATACCGCACGGCGGAATATATCGCCCTGGTCTTTTGCCTGACCGACCTGCTCTTTATCCCGGCGGCCTTCATGGCCCATCCCGATTGGGGCGAAATCGCCCGGCAGGTTTTTTCTATCCCTACCCAGTCCATCGATCGTGATTTTATTTTGATCGTGATCGGCTTGATTGGGGCGGTCATCATGCCCTGGATGATCTATTACCAACAAAGCGCTGTGGTGGACAAAAAACTCACCCCCGCCGACCTGCCCTTTGAGCGGGTCGATACGGCCATTGGCGCCATCGTCACCGAGATCATCATGGCGGTCATCGTGATCGCCACCGGGGCGACCCTCTATATCAACCACATCCACGTGGATGACGCCACCCAGGCCGCCCAAGCTCTAATCCCAGTGGCGGGTAAATACGCGGGGTTACTTTTCGCGGTGGGCCTCATCAGCGCCTCTTTTTTGGGCGCGTTTGTGGTGGCGGTTTCCACCGCCTGGGCCTTCGGCGAAACTTTTGGCTGGTCCCACAGCCTGAATCACAGCTTTCCCCAGGCCCGCAAGTTCTATTCTTTTTACGCCGCCGGGGTGGTTCTGGCCGCCTTGATCGTGTTGATCCCCAACATACCGCTGGTTACCATCACTGTTTTCGTGGAGGTGGGCAACGCGCTTTTATTGCCTATCGTGCTGACATTCCTTCTTCTCCTCACCAACGATAAGAATCTGCTGGGAGACCAGGTGAATGACTGGAAGGCCAACCTGATGGTGGGCGCCACGGGTATTGTGGTGATTTTTCTGGGCATTTTGTCGGTGGTGATGACGCTTCTTCCCAACTGGAACCCCTGGAAATAAAGAAACAAGAACCCAGTTCAAAACCTTTTCCGCAAATAACACGAAGACCACGAAATAAAATTCTTGGTTTTAGCTATTTTCGTCTTGATTTGAACTTTGTGCTTGTTGTGATCTTTGAGATAAGAATTTTTTGAACTGAATTGACTTCTATGTCGAAGCGCTCACCTTTCCGATGTTCCCCTCCGCCTTGAAGGTGTAAACTTCCTCCAACCTTTTCGGATTGAAGGAAGCGGATTTGGAACATAAAAGCCCACCCATCTTTACCAAAACTAACCTGTTCTGGTTTCTTTTACTTTTCATGGCCGCCTTTTATTTCCGGGTTTACTTCGGCTTGCACTGTCCCTCTATTATCGTGGATGAGGATGAGGTCCAAACCTACCTGATCGGATTGAAATCCTTCACAACTGGCACCTGGCCCTTTTTCGGTCCCGATATGACCACGGTGTCGACCTACCAGGGCCAGATTTGCGGGGCGTTGGAAGGTCTGCTCATCGCCCTCCCCCTTCATCTCTGGTCCAATCCCTTGTCTCCTTATCTTTTCCTGAACTTGCTCTCCATGGGCGCCTTCGTTTTTCTGGGTTGGTATGGTTGCAAGCGCACGCCCGGCCTTTCACCTTGGTTTATCTTTACTTGGGTTTTCATCGCGCCCTGGGCCACGCATTACTCCACACAAATCATCAATCCATCCTACGCAGTGGTAGGGGCCTCGCTTTTTTTGGTTGGTTTCATGGAATCGGTGCCCGCTTTAAGCCGGGAGGCCGTTTCTTCCCGCCTATCAAACGCCCTGATGGGGTTCGGCCTTTTGTGGGTTATGCAATTGCACATGTCTTGGACCATGTTCGTGCCCTTCATGGCCTATAGTCTTTACACGCAAAAGAAAAATTGGATTTCAGCCCTGGGGTTTGCCTTTTTAGGTGCCCTTCCCATGTTCGCCTTGATCGCGCCGACCTATTGGACCTATGGTTTCGGTTTGGGGCAGAATATCCATTCCTTTTCATCGGCTTTTAACCGGGATAATCTCTCCCAAATCTTCACCATTTTGGCCCGATTCATGTCCTATGCCTCTTTTGAACTGCCGAGGTTTTTGGCCGAACATACTCATCAACGGTGGGCCTACCTTAAGGAAAGTCCCTGGCTTCTTGTGCCGGGAGCCTTTCTTTGGGTGGCGGGCCTTTTTCAAGCCGTGATCTTATGTATTTTCGGTTTCGTGAAAATGGAAGGGAAAGAAGATTGGAAAGCGATCAAGATCATGACCTATCTGTTCGTCCTCATTATCTATGTTTTATTCTGGTTTTCTTTACTTCCGCCTGCCTCCAACCGCTTTTATGAAGCTTTCCCCTTCGCGTTTGTTTATTCCCTCTATTGTTGGGAATATCTCGCTACCCGAAATTTTTGGAGGGTGCTCGGGGTGGTTTTCCTGATCTTCGGGGTCTGGTTTCAAATTGGATACGCCATCAAGACGGATTTATCGGGGAATTCGGTCTATTCCAAATGCCGGGACCAAATGAAGAAGGCGATCGATGCGAGGGATTACCGACTGTTGGCGGACCGCAGGTCCGGAGCGCTTTATTAATTCTCGTTTTAGGAACCTAAGTTTTAACCGCAAGTTCCGGGTGGAATCGGACGCCCAAAAACCCTAGTCTAGGTCTATGCGGAATCAAGTCCTGAACGAAAAAGACTACCAGCGGATCGAGAAAAGCCTTCTTTACCTTCATGAGCGCCTTTTGGACCAGCCCAAGCTTGAGGATCTGGCTAGGCAGGCCCGGTTAAGCCCCTTTCATTTCCAAAAAATTTTCAAGCGTTGGGCCGGCATCAGCCCGAAGTCCTACCTGTCCTTCCTGACAGCCCGACGCGCCAAGACCCTTCTTTCCCAATCCCGAAGCGTTTTGAACGCGGCTTACGACACGGGTCTTTCCTCGCCGGGACGTCTGCATGATTTGATGGTCAAGACCGAGGCGCTCACACCGGGGGAGATCAAATCGGGTGGGGCGGGGGTAACCATCGAACACTGTTTTTTTGAAAGCCCCTTTGGATTGGCCTTGCTAGGGATCACTTCGCGAGGCATCTGCCACTTAGGGTTCCCCTCCCGCGAGGAAAAAGAGAAGGCCTTGGAGAGAATGAAACAAAACTGGCCAAAGGCAAAATTCACCGAAAGCACCCAAAAAATCCGAAAGATGGCGAAAAATCTTTTTAAGCATAACGACAAGCCCCACACAGTCCTACTGAAAGGAAGCCCTTTTCAAATCAAGGTTTGGGAGGCCTTGCTTCAAATCCCGGAAGGGCGGACCTGGTCTTATGGGGAAGTGGCGAATCGAATTGGAAAACCGAAGGCGGTTCGGGCGGTCGGGACCGCCGTGGGCGCGAACCATGTGGCCTATCTCATCCCCTGCCACCGAGTGATCCGGGAATCGGGAGCCCTGGGAGGGTACGGGTGGGGGCTTCCCAAAAAGACGGCCATGCTCACTTGGGAGTCATGTGAATATTTAAAGGAAAACGAGTAATTTAACCAACATCAAACAAAAAGCCGCCAAGACACAAAGTGAAGGCCGATTGGGCAAAATCGATTACGATTTTCAGCACAAAGAACGAAAAGAAAATAATCTAATTTTGATTTTTTGATGACAGGGTGTCTTGGTGGTGAAAATTCAGGCTGTATTACTGGGTGGCAGGGGTGGGTTGAACCGTAGGGGTGATGGAATTGGCCGCTGGTTCAGATGATTCTAATAGATCCTTCGGCAGTGAAGTTGGGGTGGGTGCGGCCTCTTTGGGAGAGTCGGCATTGGTTTCTTTATCGGCCGAGGGCGATTCGGAAGAGGTTTGCGGGGTTGGGGCCGAAGATGAATCAACAGGAGTTTCGGCAGGCGGGGCGGGTGTGTTGGTCGGTTCTCCTTTCACGGCGGGTTCCGAATTGTCCGGTTTTGGGGCGTGGGTCGGATGCTTAGCGGGTGACTCGGTGATCGCAGTAGGCACTTGAGCCTGGGGTGTCGGCGCGCTCAAGTTGGTTTCGGGGGTGACATTGGCCTGGGGTGTGGCCCCGGGGGTAGTCATACCTGGGGTGGTTTCGCCCGGGGTAATCGAGGTGCTTGCGGTGGCTTGGACCGTTGGAGGGGAATTAAGGTCGATGGGGACCGTGGTATTAGGGGGCGTGGTTGAGGGCGTCCGATGGGTTAAAAGAACAGCCAGCATTATCAAAATGAGAATTCCCAAGCCGACCCAATAGAAGGTGAGATTTCTGGTACCCTTGGTTTTCTCGGGAGCCGTTTCGTCATTTGCGGGAGTAAGACTTTTTTCCTCAGGCTTTTGTTCCTTGGGGGCCGAAACCTCTTCTTCAGTGGCCGGAGGGGGAGGTTCTTCTTCCTTGGATGGGGCTCCTTCCCCTTCGTCGGGTAGGGGCTCTTCCTCAGGAACAGATTTGGCGGCAGGGGTTTCCCCTGCGTGGATGCGCCACAGGGCAAAATTTAATCCGCATTTGCCGCAAACGGGCGTATGGTCCGGTTGTTCCAAATCGCATTCAGGACATTTCATGGGGAGATTATAAAGGGATAATTCCGAAGTGGGATATTCATTTAAGAAGACCCTGAATATTTACTTTAGATGCACAGAGACACATGCCGGCCATCCACGAGACATTAAATGGGGCCGGCATCGTCCCGATTTCTTTCGCCTTTTGGGCGATAGGGGGCAGAAAAGTGCTTCTTTTTTGATTCCAACAAAACCTGAAACCGATATTTAGAGTCGGACTTAATTCAGGATTTCAATGAAATCCGAAAGCGAATCCACCAACCAGTCGGGATGGGAGGCCGCCAATTGTTCCTTGGGCACGAAACCATGAATCACGATGCCCACCCTCATTTGCGCGGCTCGGGCGGCCTCCACGTCCACGGTGGAATCCCCGATCATGACGGAACAGGTGGGAGTGGCCTCCAACTTTTTCAGGGCGGTTAAGAGGGGTTCGGGATGGGGTTTCCGGTTCGTGGTCGCGTCGGCCCCCAAGGCGACCCGGAAATAGGGCGCAAGCCCCAATTTTTCCAGGGTGATCAGCGTTAATTCGTGGGGTTTGTTGGATACCAGTCCGAGGGGAATATCCCTTTTTTTAAGGCTGTCCAAAAGCTCCATCACTCCCGGGAAAACGGTCGTCTGGTCCACGCAATGGTCCCGGTAATAGTCTTTCAAGACCTTCAACCCCTCCGCTAGTTTGGCGGGATCTTCCGTTTCCAGGGCCTTGCGATTTAGGTTTTCCACGCCCCATCCGATATAACCCACGATGGTTTCCGGGGGAAGGGCGGGCATGCCAAAGTGAAGGCGCGCCGAATTAGCCGCCGCGGCGATATCTTTTTTGGAATCGATCAGGGTCCCGTCCAGGTCGAAAAGGACTCCCTCGATTTCTTGGCGTTTGTCGTTGTGACGCAAGAAGCCCTCCTGAAGGCGGGCTCATGTTAAAGGGAACGGCTTCTGGTGTCAAAGTGGCGCCAAAGGGGTATCGAAAGGGGCTGGATTTTTGTATAAAGGAAGAGCCTTGGCTAAAACGACCCCCCCAATATTTAGCCGCCGAAACATGGGAACTATTCGGATTAAAACCAAACTTTTAAGATTTTTTGTTTGATCCCTTTAATCCGTTGAATCTGTGGCCCAATCGATTTATTGGGGTTTTAAAAGGATTAAAACAATGGCGTTAAAGAATCTCCCCCTTCCATCCGGTTTTCTGGCGTCCGGCGTTCACGCCGGTTTAAAAGACCAAGGCGAACTGGACATGGCCCTCATCTGTTCCAATTTGCCCGCCACCGCCGCCGGGATGGTGACGACCAACCGGGTCAAGGCCGCGCCAGCCCGCCATACCGAAAGGGCGTTGAAAAGCGGAAGGCCCCTGCGGGCCGTTTTGGTGAACACGAAAAACGCCAACGCGCTCACGGGACGACAGGGTGAAAAGGATGTCCAAGTAACCGTGAATGAGGCCGCGAGGCTTCTTTCCATTTCTCCCGCCTCCGTCCTGGCCCATTCCACCGGGGTCATCGGCATTCCGCTTCCGATGCCCAAAATCCTAGCGGGTCTCCGACAGGCGGTCTTGAAACTTTCCCGTAACGGGGGGATGGACGCGGCACAGGGCATCCTGACCACCGATACTTTCCCGAAATATTCCGCCCAGGCCATGGTCCTGGGAGGGAAACACGCCTGGCTGACAGGAATCGCCAAGGGTTCGGGAATGATTCATCCCAACATGGCCACCATGCTGGTGTATCTTTTGACCGACGCGAACATCCCGCGGCCGGTCTTGAACCAAGCCTTGCGGGAGGCGGTCGCCCAAAGCTTCCACCGCATCACGGTGGACGGCGATGTGTCCACCAACGACAGCGTCCTGCTTTTGGCCAATGGAGCCTGCGGGAACAGACCTCTTCGGGCCGCCGACCCAGATTACCAAGTCTTTGTGAATGCCCTTAAAGCCGTCTGCCTCGACCTGGCGAAAGCGGTCGTGCGGGACGGGGAAGGGGCCACCAAGTTCGTCACCATCACCATCCAGGGCGCCAAGAACGCTTCGGACGCGTTGAAGGCCGGCATGGCGGTGGCCAAGTCCCCCCTGGTCAAAACCGCTTTGTTCGGGGCGGACCCTAATTGGGGAAGGGTTTTGGCGGCAGTGGGCTATTCGGGAGCGGTGGTGGAGGAATTCAAAACCTCTATTTCCATCGGGGGTTATCGGCTTTATGACGGCGGCAAAAAAGTGGTTTGGTCACGGGAAAAGCTGAAAAAAATATTGCTCCAAAAGGATATTCTGATCACCGTGGACTTAAAACTGGGAAAGGGGAAAACCTCCGTTTATACCTGCGACCTGACGGATGGTTACATCGACATCAATGGCCGATACACCACGTAAAAAACCGGGCGCCGAAACAACCAAAAATCCAACCCTGGGCGATGTAGGCGAGTTTGGCTTGATCGAAAAAATAAGATCCGCCGTGAAAACCAACAATCCCAACATCCTTCTGGGCATCGGGGATGACGCGGCCCTGTTCAAGACCACCCCGGGCCATGAGATGGTCCTCACCACCGATATGCTGGTGGAAGGAAAACACTTCGATTTCAAAACCATTTCCCCCTGGCAATTGGGGGCCAAAACCATGGCGGTCAACATTAGCGATTGCGCGGCCATGGGCGCCAAACCCACGGTGGCGGTCGTGTCCCTGGGGATTCCGACAAACTTTTCCGTACGGGATATCGAGGCCTTTTACGACGGTTTGAACGAATGGGGCGAATCCTACGGGGCCCAGGTGGTGGGGGGCGACACGGTGGGAAGCGGCCAATTCGTGGTCAATGTTGCCCTGGTGGGGGAAGTCGAGAAGGGGAAGGCCCTGCGCCGGTCCCGCGCCAAGGCGGGGGACGCCCTTTTTGTCACTGGAACCCTTGGCGATTCGGGGGCGGGTCTCTACGCCTTGCAGCATCCCTCGCCGAAGGGAAAGGAATCGGAATCCCTGCTGGTCAAAAGGCATCTCTGCCCCGTACCTCGGTTCAACGTGGGCAGGGCCCTGGCGGTGGAGGGCATCGCCAGTTCGGCCATCGACATATCGGACGGCCTATCCAGCGAAATTCATCACCTGTGTGAGGAATCCGGTGTGGGGGCGGAGATCCATGAGGAAGCCATCCCCCTTTCCCCGTCACTCTTGCATTTTTGTGAGAAACGCGAATTGGACCCCCTGGTTTTCGCCCTCTCGGGAGGGGAAGATTACGAGCTTTTATTCACTGTGCCCCTCCCCAAGATCTCCAAGGCGGTCCGATTGCCGGGTTCGACCGGGGTGGTGGTCAAGTCCATCGGCCGGATGTTGCCCCAGGCCAAGGGAATCACGATGATCACAAAGAATGGTAGGAAGATTCCTTTGAAGAAACAGGGCTTCGACCATTTCGCTTCGAAAGCTTGACCCCGGATTTCCCGTCGGCTAGGGCGTGTTGGTCGTTTGTTTGGGAGACCAAGGAATCAGCCCTTTTTCTATAAGCTTGTTGGCCAGGATGACGCTGAAAAGGAGATGACCGTTCGCGTTGAAATGGTCGCCTCCATAAATCTCTGAAAAGGGATGATAAGTTGTCCGCAAGGCCGTGAATTCCGGTGTGAAATCCCCCCAAGTCAAGTTCTCTTCCTTAAAGACGTCCCTCCAAAATCCGATGGAAAGCAGGGCGGGGTTTTCATTGCCTGTAGGGAGTAAGAAAGGCTGGAATTTAACGGGTTGCCCTCCGGAAGTTCTTGTTTGGGTGAGCTTTTGGTTCAATAAACCCAGTGGTTTACCCATCATCTTAATCAAACAGGTTCGGGTATCGGGATCTGTCATCAGCCTGGAATTGTCCACGAAATTGATCTGATCTCCCTTCGTGGAAATATTGATCCATTTTTTCGCTTTGGCCAGCTCATACATTTTTCGAGGGATTCCGTCCGGTATTTTCTCTTTGTAAGGTTTCAATAGGTATTCGGGGTCCACCTGGTCCGTGGGAATCCCGTCCGAATCCGTGGGGCGTTGGTAATAGGCGGAAAGGCTGTTCCCGTAGTCCGGGCTCAGCATGAGAAGAGCCAGGTCCACGTCGTATTTTTTGACGAGGGGCGGAATTTCATGGCTGGTCCAAACCAATAGGGGGCCCCAGGAAAGTTTCCCGATAAAGAGAACCTCGAAGTTCATGGGAACATCCCTTAAGGCGGCCTGGGTGTTCAATTCCAGCTCCAGACGTTTTGCCATGGTTTGCATTCGGTTGGAGAAACTTTGCGCCAAATCCTTATGGTCGTCGTCCAGTGTGAAAAAGGTATGGGAATCCCCCGCCAAAAGGATCCGGAAGGTATGGGGTGGTTTTTTCTCTGGGTATTCAAAATCGCTTGCTCCGTTCGAGTTGGGGGATCCCGAGTCCAGGAGAGCGTTTAGGAAAAGATCATGAACGGACGTAATGACGTTGCGGTTTGGGTTGGAAATAAAAAACCGTCTTTCGTTAGTCGGGTCGGCCGTGAAACCAGGGGGAAATTGCTGGCTTAAGTTTAGGAAACAGGGGAGTTTTAAACCATCCGTCGGATCACCCCAAACCGAAACGAAGGTTACCGGCTCGTTGCGGGGCATCAGCCTTATCATCGGATTTTTGTTGTCGGCTTGCAGGGCGTAAAGATAATTGCCCGAGGCCGATAGAGCCACGATTTGCTCGCCCGTGCCGGAAGGCAGGAAGGTTACCCCGCCCTGGGCGGTGAGTTGCAGTTGTCCGACCTGGGATAGGGCTTGGTCGGCAACGATTAACTTGTCATTGAAAAGGCACAGGGCGTTGGGATGGGGAAATTGGGGCTGATCCTTGAAAACCGTGGTGACCTTTTTCGTGTTCAAATCTAGTTTTTGAACCGCTCCCAGGGCGGGACGGGAAAGATAGAGGGCTTTTCCCTTATCCGAATAGGCGATTGCTCCAACGCCGTCCATGGGCACTTTCAGGGCGTCCCCCTCCGCAAGTCCACCTTGTCCGTTTCCCGCCAGGGTAGTGACAGTCATTGATTTCAGGTCGATCGAACGGATACGGGCGCTGTCATGGTCGTTGACCAGGAGTAAATCTCCCGGCAGATATGCCAAACCGGTGGGACGGCTGAACATGGCCTGGGAGACTGGTCCGTCCAGATATCCCTGCGTGCCCGTGCCCGCGAGCGTGGACACTTCGTTGTCGTGGGCGAGGTCAATCACCCGTATCCGTTCGTTTCCGTAGTCGGCGACATAAAGTCGGGTGCTATCGGAATTGACCGCCAAACCCAAAGGCGCGTGAAAAAGGGCCGAATCAAAGGAGCCGTCCTGGTAGCCGTCCCCACCTTCGCCGGCCACTAGGCTGTTGTAATGGTAGATGGGACGCAGGCCCCAAGCCTGCAGTCCGGAGAGAAGAAAGAGCGCCACAAAATAGAAGGTGACCCGGGTGAAATTTGTTTTTCGCAAGAAACCTCTCCTAAATTTAATAATTTGAAAAAACCATATCGCCACAGCCTAATCTTGGAAAGTTGTAGTATAAAAGGTATCGGCCTGAAACCAAACAGAGGGAAAAGGGGAACTTTTTTGTTATCCGCGAGCATTCTTTGCGAGACCCCTGAACAAACCATCCAATGGGGTCGGTTGATCGGTGAAAAAGTCCTCCCCGGCGAGGTCTGGAGCTTGTCCGGGCCCCTGGGGGCGGGAAAGACCCTTTGGGTCAAAGGCTTGGCGGAAGGGATGGGAGTGGAAGGCTTGGTCACTTCCCCTACCTTCACCCTGCAGCATATTTACCAGGGCCGGCTTCCTTTGTTTCATTTTGATTGGTACCGTTTAGAGAGAGCCCAAGAGGTGGAGGATTTGGGCTTCCGTGAATGGGCCGAAAAAGGAGGGGTGGTGGCGGTGGAATGGGCCGACAAATATCCCTATCTGCTCCCTCCCCATGCCGTGCGATTGCGATTTGAGCCCCTGGGTTCCCTCAGCCGCCGTATCATCGTGGAAGCCGACGACCCGCAAACAATCCCAAGAATAGAGGAGCTCCTGCGTTGCTGGCCGCTATAGAAGTATCCACCCGAATTTCCAGCGTCGCCCTGCTGGACCTGATCACCGGCGAGGAATTGGCCGAATGCCATCTCCCGGCCGATTGGGAAAGCTCGGTTACCCTTATCCCCGCCATGGAAACCCTTCTCCAGGACCGGGACCTGACCGCGCAGGACCTGGCGGCCGTGGCGGTTTCGGTGGGCCCCGGCAGTTTTACGGGAATCCGGGTGGGGA
The DNA here is from genome assembly GCA_963771075.1 of candidate division FCPU426 bacterium. Lineage (GTDB taxonomy): Bacteria > Oederibacteriota > Muellerivitia > Muellerivitales > Muellerivitaceae > CAVTWJ01. Next base: position 426,672 of record CAVYSE010000011.1, read on the forward strand.
TCGCCACGGCGGAAGGTTTGTGCCTTCCCTCCAACCTGCTGGTTTTCGGCGTTCCCACCTTGGACGGGCTGGCCGAAAACCTGTTGAACGCCGGCCTCAAGGGGGAAGCCCTTTGCCTGGTGGACGCCCAGAGAGCCGAGTGTTTCGTGGGGCATTACTATGTGGATGACGAGGGTTTTCGCGCGATGAATCCCCCCCAAATATTGGCGCTGGATCGGCTGGACGCCATCATCCAGGAAAGAGCCTGGATCGTGGGGCCGGGCGCGCTGAAGTACGAGAAACTTTTGCGCGAAAGCCTGGGGACAAGAGGTCTCTTCGCCTTTAACGCCCAGCAGCAGCCCAGCGCCATGAGCATCGCGCGCATCGCCTACCGCCAATGGCGCTCGGGCCTGCGCCCCTCGCTGGACGAGTTGAAGCCCCTCTATCTCAGGCCTCCGGCCGTGGACGAGAAAAAACACGACCCATGATCTTCCGCCCCATGATCCTGGCCGACCTGGACAAGGTCGTCGCCATCGAAAAAGTTTCCATGCCCTCGCCCTGGAGCTACGAGCTTTTCGAGGAGGAGCTGAAGCGCACCCAGGCCAATTATTTCGTCATCGAGGAAGAAGGCGTCCTGGCCGGTTATATCGGTTATTGGGAAGCCCCGGAGGAAGCCCATATCATCACCCTTGCCGTGTCGCCCGCTTTCCGCAACCGGGGGCTGGGGAAACGGATGATGGACCACTTCCTTGCCTTCGCCGCCCGGAAGGGGGCGAGGCTGGCGACGCTGGAAGTCCGGGAAGGGAACCAAGCGGGCCGCCGGCTTTACGAGAAATGTGGTTTTCGGCTGGTGGCCATCCGCAAAAAATATTACAGCGACAACCAGGAAGACGCGGTGGTGATGATCCGGGAGATCGCCGAGGCCCAAACACCGCCTTTCGGATGAATTCTTTCTCGGCCCCTACGAAAGTTGTTCTTGTATCAGGACGGGAAACCGCCCATTGAGGGCCTGGTCATTGACGGGACTTCGGGTGGCCGATAGCATGGAAGGCATGCGCACCCTTTTTAAATTAGGCCTGGTTTTACTGGCCTCCATCCTTTCGCTGGGAATAATGCCAGACCATTCATGGGCCGATAACGTCCAAACGACCATCTTGCCTACGCCCACTCTTACTCCTCCCGCTTCACCCACGTCTGAATTAACCCCAACCCCCATTCCCGGCGCTTTGCCCAAAAACTGGGTGGGTGAGAAAATCTATACCTACGACACAACGTTTGGGACCAAGGGGGCAGGCCTCAATGAAATAAGCGGCCCGGAAGGTCTCTGCGTGGGCCCTGACGATAATCTTTACATCGCGGACACCCAAAACAGCCGCATCCTGGTTTGGACCTGCGACGGACAACCCTTGAAATCCTTTGGCTCCTATGGCCCTTCGGCCGTCTGGCGCAATGATCCGCAATTCGACCATCCGGCGGGGGTGATGGTGGCCCCGGGAGGGAAGATCTACGTGGCGGATACCCTTAACCACCGCGTCGTGGTCCTGGACCCCGATGGGACTGTTCTCATGAGTTGGGGAAGCCAGGGAGTCCGTCGCCGGCAGTTCAACATGCCCCGGGTGGTGGCCCGGGACCACTTTGGGAATATCTGGGTGCTGGACTCGGGAAATTCCAGGGTCACCAATTTCACGAATACGGGGAAATTCAACTTCACCTGGTCTTCCTACGGCACCCAGCCCGGACTGCTCAACCTTCCGCTGGGAATGGCCTTGAACAATATCGATCAGGGCATCCTGGCCGACACGGGCAATTTTCGGATCCAGGTTTTTAACGACATGGGGGCTTCCAATTACGACCAGTCCCCGGTCACCACGGATACGGGAGCGGTCACGATGATCGCGACCCCCGTCAACAATGTCCCCGTCACGGTGATGGGGTGGTACGGAGACGGACCCTACGAATTCAAGGAGCCCGCCGGAGTGTGCGTGACCAAAAGCGGTATGGTCGCCGTCGCCGACGGCTTGACGGGCCGGGTTGAATTTTTGAACGGCCGATGGGACTTTGTCGGCCAGTGGAAGGCCAGCGAGGAGAACGTGAAACTGGCGTCTCCCCCCCGATTCCGTGCGGTGGCCTGCGATTCCAAGAACCGCCTTTACGTCACCGACATCCAGAATAATTGCATCATCCGCCTGAAGCTGATCAAGGAAGACCAGCCTCTCATCTCGACCGGCGGCGGCCCGGCGGCGACCGAGACCCCCGTGGATACGCCTACTCCTACTCCCGATGATTCCATCCCCTATGGTGGGGCGGGATTTCCCATCCGCTGAATCCTCCGCCCATTCGTTTGTCAAACCCTCCGTTCCCGCTCTTTCCGAAATGTTTTCTTTAGACAAAACCTGCCCGGCCCGGATCTTTCCTTAGACGCTCCCCGAATCCACGGAAGAAAATTTTTATTATTTTGGGCTTGAATTATAACTATACGGTTGTATAACTACACGGATGTATAGTTATGAAGGAGGGGGACTATGACCCGGCCATCCCAGAACGCCGATAAGCGCCTCATCGAGGCGGCCCAGAAGATGCTCAAGAAAAACAGCCTGAGCCAGATGAACGTTCGGCAAGTGGCCGCCGAGGCGGGGGTGAACCTTGGGATGTTCCACTACCACTTCAAGACGAAGGACCAGTTCATCCGGGCGGTTTTGCAGGACCTTTACGAAAAGTTTTTCAAGAACTTCGGATTGAAAATCGAGGAAGCCGACACGAACCTGGAAAAACTCCGGCAGGCCCTATTCGCCGTCGGGCAATTCGCCCGGGATAACCGGGTGTTGGCCCTGGCCATTTTGCGGGACCTGTTGGACCACAACCAGGAAACCTTGAATTTCATCAAGACCAACGCCACCCGGCACGCGGTTGTCCTTTGGGAGCTGGTCAGCCAATGCCAGAAAGAAGGAAGCCTCGAAAAAATGCCCAAGCCCCAGGCCATGGCTTTCATGATGCCGGCGGTGGCGGGCCCCGCCCTAGTCCTGGCCGGGGTTGAAAGCGTGGCTTCCTCTCTTTTGTCCAAGGGTCTGCTCAAGGGCGCCGGAATGATGATCCTTTCGGATGAGGCATTGAAAAAGAGGATCGATATGGCCCTGAAGGGTTTGGGCGCCAACAGCAAGGGAGGCAAGGGATGAGGAAAAGAAAGGTTTGGGCCCTTCTCGGGGCCTGTTTGGGTTCTTATATGTTTTCGGGATGGGCCCTCAGCCAGGAAAAAACGCAGGTTTCCACCTTGAAATTGTCCCTTTCGGACCTGATTCAGGCCGCGATGAAGAACTCGCCGAAACTGGACTCGGCGAGATTGACCGCGCTGTCAGCCTTGAGCGAGGCGCACTCGGCCGGGGCGGCCGAGTTTCCCCGCCTTTCGGCGACGGGAAATTACTTTTATAACACCACCATCCCCGACTTGCAGATCAGCCCCATGGCCCCGGCCATACCTTTTGGGTTCAACAATAACTGGTCCGCAAACGCCAACCTCTCCTTTGACCTTTGGGATTTTCGCTCCCTGCACAACCAGGCCAACAGCCTGGACCAATGGTCCCAATCCCAAGATCAGGCTTACGAATCCGCGAAACGCCAACTTCTTCTGGCGGTGCGGATGGGTTATTTCCAAACCCAGATCAACCTGGAGCAGGTGAGGCTTTTGGGGGAATCGCTCCAGGTGGCCCAAGCCCAGTACGGGGACATCAGCCACCAAACACGGTATGGCGCCGCAAGCCGGTTGGACCGGCTCTCTTCTCATCAAGAGGTTATCAATTACCAGCGTTCCTTTAGCCAGGCCCAGGCTGTTCTCTCCGGTTCCCTGCGGGATCTATTCGACCTGACGGGAATAGAAGAACCCGCGGATTTTGCGACCCCCCTGGACGCCCGCATGAAGGGAAACAAACCGGACGGCACCTCGATGCCCACCGTCTGGCTTTCCATGGACCCCCTGGAGGGTTCCTTAAAAGACCTACAAAAGGAAAGCAGGGCGTTTCCCGATGATTCAGTGCCCCAGCTCAAGGCTTACGCTTGTCTGGCCGAATCGGAACGTTTCGCGGCGGATTCGGTGGCGGCCGGGATGCTTCCCAAGGTGACCCTTTCCGCCCAGGCGGGATATCAGGACCCCATCGGCCCCATCAATGAAACCATCCAGCAAAACACCATCAGCCTCACGGCCTCCATGCCCCTCTTCGACTGGGGACAGATTCTGGATGATTCGGATTCGAAGCGAAAACAATCCCAAGCCTATTTACGCGACCTGGGCCAGGCCAAGAGCGACCTGTGGAGGGATTTTCACAAAACCCAGGACCTGCTGAGGTCCATCCAATATCAGCAAGGTTTGAACCGCACCGCCGTGGAGGAAACCCAGCAACTCGCGAAATTGACCTATGTCTCTTATAAAGCGGGCGGCTCGAAATACCTAGAGGTGCAGACGGCCAATTTTCAGGCCTTGACCGCAAAGGTCCAAGCCGTGACGAACGAGATCCAAATGCTGATGCAATTGTCGGTTTTGTCCTCCCTGTCCGGGGGCAGTTCACAGTCGACAGCCAGCAGCTCGCAGCCAGAAGAAAAACATTAAACCGTCGACTGAAAACTATGCAGTGCTGAATTGAAAAGGAGAACGACATGAAAAAACGCCTCAGAATCATCATTCCCATCCTCGTGCTCGGGATCGGGGGTTACCTGCTCTGGAGCCACTTCTACGGGAATCCCTTCACTTTCGCCGGAACGGTCGAGGCCACTGAGGTGGATGTGCCCGCCCAGGTCTCCTCCACCATCGCCGCCCTGGCCGTGGATGAGGGGCAGGCGGTAACCCAGGGCCAACTATTGGTTTCCCTGGATGGGCAGGATTACCGACTGTCCCAAAGCCAAGCGGACGACGATTTCGCCCGCGGAGAGAAGCTTTACCAGAGCGGCTCCATGCCCAAGGAAACCTTCAATCACCTGCAAAACCAGAAACAACTGGCAGACCTGCGGGTGCAATGGTGTTCCATCACCTCGCCCCTGACCGGGACGGTCCTCACCAAGTACCACGAGCCGGGGGAGTGGGTAAACCCGGGAACCAAGGTCTTCACCCTGGCGGATCTGCGGGAAGTCTGGTGCCTGATCTATGTGCCCGCGCCCGACCTTCAAAAACTCGCATATGGGCAAAAGTTGAAGGCTCGTTTGGACGACGAGAACAAAACCTCATTCGAGGGAACGGTCACCCATATCAACGACCAGGCGGAATTTACCCCCAAGAATGTCCAGACCGAGAAGGAACGGACAAACCTGGTTTACGCCATCAAGGTCACTTTTCCCAACCCGAAAGGCCTGCTGAAGCCGGGCATGACGCTGGAAGTCTCCATACCCCAAAAGTAACCAAGTCGACGGACGACAGCGGAGATTTTAAAGCCGTAATGCCTGCCTGCCGACTGTTGACCGCTAACTGTGAACTGTCTTTAGGAGTGTTAAGTGCCCGAAGCGCAGATATCCATCGAGGTCCAGGAACTCTTCAAGAACATGGGGCCCAACCACGCCATCGAGGGCGTGAGTCTCACCCTGGAACCGGGGCTTTTGCACGGCCTGATCGGCCCCGAGGGTTCGGGCAAAACCACCCTCTTGCGCCACCTCATCGGGCTTTTGAAGTCGGACAAGGGCCAGGTGATCTATAAAGAAAACGGGAAGGTCGTGCCGCTGGAGGACGTCCGGTCCCGCATGGCCTATATGCCCCAAATGCAAAGCCTTTACGCGGACCTTTCCATCGGGGAACACCTGGATTTTTTTCGGGAGCTCTACCAGATCCCGGCCCGAACCTACATCGAACGGCGCAAGGAATTGCTCCAGGTCACACGGCTGGGTCCCTTCGTGGAAAGGCCCGCGGGCCAGCTCTCCGGCGGCATGTACAAGAAACTGGGCCTGATGTGCGCCCTGCTCCAGTCCCCTAACCTGGTGCTGTTGGATGAGCCGACCACGGGGGTGGACCCCATCAGCCGGAGGGAATTCTGGGAAATGCTCTACCGCCTTCGGGCGGAGGGCATCCTCATCGTCATCACCACCGCCTACATGGACGAGGCCGAGAGATGCGACCGGGTGCATTTGATGGAGCGGGGAAAGCTCCTGGCCACCGGGGAACCCAAGGAGATCCTGGCCCGGGAGCAGGTTGAAAGTTTCGAGAAGCTTTTCCTCAAATACGACACCCACAAATTGACCAATCCCCTGGAGGCGTTCTCGTGAGCGCGCTCGAACAGGGAAAGGGCTACTCGGTCGAGGTGAAAAACCTCACGGTGAAGTTCGGGTCATTCACCGCCGTGGATAGCATTTCCTTTTTCGTGCACCCGGGCGAGATCTTCGGCTTTCTCGGCGCGAACGGGGCGGGCAAAACCACCACCATCCGGGTGCTCTGCGGCCTGTTGGAACCCTCCTCGGGGGATGTCCGGGTCGCGGGGCTGGATCCCAGACAGGGGCTTTCACCCATCAAGGCCAAGGTGGGCTATATGTCCCAGAAATTCACCCTTTACCCGGATATGTCGGTGGATGAGAACCTGGAATTCGCCGCCGCCCTGCACAAGACGCCTAAGGATGTTTTCCTGAAGCGCAAGAAGGAAGGGCTGGAGATCATCGGCTTCCGGCCGGAAGGCCGCCAGCTGGTGCGGGAACTTTCCGGCGGCACCAAGCAGGAGGTGTCCCTGGTGGCTTCGCTCTTCACGACCCGGAGATCCTGTTCCTGGACGAGCCCACGGCGGGGGTTTCGCCCGTCTCTCGCAGCCGGTTCTGGTCCATCATCCGGGACCTGTCCCGGCGGGGAAAAACGGTCTTCGTCACGACCCACTACATGGACGAGGCCGAGAATTGCGGGCGGATCGCCCTCATGAGGGACGGGAAGATCGTGGCGCTGGACAGCCCGGATTCCTTGAAGAAAAACACCTTCCCCGAGCCTCTTTTCGAGCTAACCCCCCGGGATAAGGATCATCTCGATTGGCTGGAAACCCTGCGCCAGAGCGGGTCCATCCTCTCGGTAAAGCCCTATGGCATGAGGTACCACGCCATTGTGAGCGATGAAGGGAAGTGGAACGAGGTCAGCTCCCGGATGTCGGCCGACTTCAAGGCCTGGCCCATCCAGCCCTCGCTGGAGGATGTGTTCATCCGTGTGGTGGAGGGGGTTCGATGAAAGACCCCGTCAATCTCCGGCGCGCCTATTCCATCGGCTTCAAGGAAGTGCGGCACATTTGGCGGGATCCCTTCACCCTGAGCCTGGCCCTGGGGCTTCCGCTCCTGATGGTGCTTTTTTTCGGCCTGGCCATGGATTTCAACGTGCATGACATCCACCTGACGGCCTACGACAGGACCACAGCCGCTCCTCCCGCCAGCTCTTGGAAACCTTTGAGAGTTCGGGCTATTTCCAGCCCCATTTAAAACCCCTGGCAGGCGACGTCACCGAACCCCTGCAGGCCAACCAGGCCAAGGCGGTGCTGGTGATCCCACCCCGTTTCGGCCGCTACGTGGTTTCCCGCATGGATTCCCCCGTGCAGGTCCTGATCGATGGCACGGATAATTCCACGGCCGGGGTCATCGGGGGCTACATGGACGGCATCCAGGCCGCGGCCAACCTGCGGCTTGCCAATACCGTGGTGAATCCCCTGGTCACCCTCAAGCCCCGCTACCTCTTCAACCCGGAGCTGAACAGCCGGTGGTTCACCGTGCCGGGGCTGGCCACGGTGGTGCTGGCCATCATTTCCATCCTTTTGACGGCCATGACCGTGGCCCGGGAATGGGAGAACGGCTCCATGGAACTTCTGCTCTCTACCCCCGTGCACCCGGTGGAAATCATCCTGGGCAAGCTGGCCCCCTACGTGGTGCTGGGTCTGACCGCCCAGGCCCTCATCTATCTCCTCGCCCGATTCTATTTCGGCATCCCCTTCATGGGAAGCCACCTGCTTTTCATCCTGGGGACCTTCCTGTTCGTCGCTTCCTACATGGCCCTGGGGCTGCTGATCTCGGTCACCACGCGCCAGCAGATATTGGCCATGCAGTTTTCCATGATGATGGGCATGCTTCCCAATATCCTGCTCTCCGGGTTCATCTTCCCCATCGAGAACATGCCGACGTTCTTCCAATGGCTGACGGCCCTCTTCCCGGCCCGATGGTTCGTGCTGGTGATCCGGGGATGCTTCCTGAGGGGGTCCGACCTGAACCAACTGGCGGTGCCCCTCACGGTCCTGCTCTTCATGGCGGTCTTTTTCGTGACGATGGCCGTGCGCAAGTTCAAGAAGGACGTGGAACCGTGAAAAGACAGTTAACAGCTCACAGTTCGCAGTTGGCAGGTAAGGCTTGGCTGCGGTCTGCGAACTGCCATCCGCCAACTGCCTTTCGAGGTGTTGAATGAAACTGAACCCCACCGTCATGGGTTTTTTCAAGAAGGAACTGGTGCAGACTCTGCGCGACAAGCGCATGCGCATCATGCTCTTCGTCATGCCGGTCATTCAGATGACGGTCTTCGGGGTGGCCATTTCCACCGAGACCCGCAACATCAAACTGGCGGCCATCTATCAGCCCAACGACTTCTTGTGCCGCCGGGTGGTGGAGAGGTGTTACAGCTCGAAGTGGTTCATCCCGGCCAAGAACCTGGATGGGAACGATCCTTTTAAATGGATCCAATCGGGAAAAGCTGATGTGGTGATGATCGCCCCGGAAAAGGGCCTCACCCGGGGCGTGGGGCGAGCCCTTCAACCAGGCTCAGGGGAGGGCGGTGCCAACCTGCAGCTTCTGATCGATTCCAGCAACATCACCAAGGCCCAGGCCGTCGAAAGCTACACCCAGGCCACCTTGAGCCAGGTCCTGACCGAGGCTTTCCCTCAGAAGAACCAAAGTCCGCCGGTGAGGTTCGTGGCCCGCTACCTCTACAACCCGGAAATGGTGACCTCGGTCTTCATGGTCCCGAGCGTCCTTTGCATGATTTTGCTGATGGTGACCATGATCCTTTCCTCATCCTCCATGGCCAGGGAAAAGGAAATGGGCACCCTGGAAACCCTGCTTTCGTCCCCCGCCACCACCACCGAAATCATGCTGGGCAAGTCGCTCCCCTTCGTTCTTCTGGGGATGATCGAGTTCCCGCTGGTGATCGCCGTAGCGATCTTTGGGTTCGGCGTTCCCATGAGGGGTTCGTTCTTCCTTTTAATGGGTTGCGCCCTCGTTTTTATGTGCAACGCCGTGGCTTTTGGGATACTGCTCTCCACCTTCGTGAAAAACCTGCAACAGTCGGCGATGGCGGGTTTCCTGTTCATCTTCCCGGCCATCCAGCTTTCAGGCGTGCTGTATCCAGTGGAGAACATGCCTTGGCTTTTAAAGTATTGCGCTTACCTGGACCCGATCATGTATTTCGTGAACCTGTTAAGGAATATCATGCTCAAGGGCGGGGATTTTCAGGTGGTAGCCTTCAACGCAGGAGCTTTGTTCGTTATGGGCGTCATCGCCATCGGGATCGCTTCCCGCCGGTTCCACCAGACATTGAATTGATCAATTGAAAACAGAACGATAAGACCGAATTACACCTAAGGTGTCATTTTCAATAAATATGAACTTTTTTCACCCCCCCTTTTTCCAAAACAAAAGGGTTTTCAAAGACTCCTATCTCGAATAATTCTTTTAGCGCGTCCATTAAAGTTTCCTGCCAAAGTGCCGTTATAAGTACTAGGGAGTTTTGAGGGCTTTGGGGGAAAAATGGACTCATTATCAATCAATTCAGCGATGATCAATTCACTGGAACAAACCATCGACCAGATCGTCAAACAGGAACTGGCCGCCAACAAACCGAACCCCGCCCAGATCCAGGCCCGGCAAAAGGCCCTCGACTTTAACCTGGAAATGAGCCGGGTTTCGAGCGAGATGGAGCAGGCCCAACGGCAGATGGTAAGCGCCGATTCCCAGTTGACCCCCGACGCCAAACAAAGGTACGTCTATTGGAAGACCCAGATGGCCCTTTTGGAAAGCCAAAAACCCCTGACCTATGATCCGCAAACCGATCCCCAAACCATGAGCCTTTAACCCTTTTGGATAGGGACCGCCCCCGCCCATAACGAAGTTTCCTATTTAAATAAGCTGTAACCTCTAAAAAAGTCGGCTTACGCCGCCTTTTTTAGCAAGTCTTATGAGTAACCCCACGATTTTCTGCGGAAATCTTTGGGGTCGAGACCTCTGATTGTCGCTTTATTGAAGTTTTTCAGAGGTCTCAAGCCTTTTCTTTCTGGTCCTCCCTAATAGCTTCCATTAAAGTAACTTAAATGCCGCTTGTTCCCTATAAATGTTCAGGAGCCAAGGCCTTTGGACTTCCAAGACGACCAATGGCAGGTTTGGACCGCCTTGATGAAAAAAACCCAAGAAGGCGACCGGGAGGCTTACGAGCGTTTATTGGTGGGAATTAGCCCCCTGGTTTTCAATTACGTCCGAAAAAGGGTCTTTAATCCCCAGCACGTGGATGACATCTACCAGGAGGTGCTTTTAACCTTTCATAAGGCCAAACACACCTACCGGACGGACCTGCCCTTTTCGCCCTGGTTCTTCGCGGTCATCCGGAACGCCATCTGGGCCGCCTTGCAGAAGAACCGAAAGATCGCCCAGCGGGAATTTCCCCTGGAGGATTACCCTGAGATCGCCGTCCTTGAAACGGCCGAGGGGGGCGTGGATGACCGGCTTCACAAGGCTTTGGCATCCCTCCCGGCAGGCAACCGGCAGGCGGTGGAAATGCTCAAGTTCAGGGGCATGAGCGTGGAGGACGCGGCGAGGGAACTGGGCATCTCCAAGATCGCCCTCAAGGTGAGGGCCCACCGGGGCTATGCCCTTTTACGGAAGTTTTTGAAGGAACAACAGGATAAAGAGAATGAGTGAATCCCAATCCCATACGATGGGCCCCACCCTCAGCGAGGCGCAAAGACGCCTTGTGGATCAGCTCGTGGCGGATCACAAACCCACCCCGCCCGCGCCTTCGGTCCTGCGCCAATGGCTGATCTGGCTGGTGTTTTCCCTGTTGGCGGTGGCCATCACCTTAAGCTTGATCGGCCCCCAGTTCGAGATCTGGGAAAGGCTCTCCGAGATATCCTCGGGCGGGTTCTTGGCCCTGGCTTTCGCGCTTTCAGCCTTCGCGGCATGGATGGGCATCGCCTCGAGCATGCCGAACCACCGGGCCCATTGGGCGCCCCAAGCTTTCGCTGGGGTTTTGACCCTTTTTCTTTTCAGCATGCCCTTTATTTTCTTCCAACCGGATTCCTTCGCCCAGGTGTGGGCCTTGAACCTGGAAGACGGTTGGTTTTGCGTGAGGACGGTGATCCTGGTGGCCCTGCCGACCTGGCTTTTACTGGGTTGGATGGCGTCCCGCAACGCGTCGTTCCACCCCGGATGGACCGGGGCTTGGCTGGGCGCGTCGGCTTTTTTGCTGGGGGCGGGAACCATCCAGCTTCATTGCGCCCATTGGGAAACCTGCCATATGCTCGTGGACCATCTTATGCCGATGCTGGTCCTGATCTTCCTGCCGATTTGGATAGGGACCTATTGGTTTTCGAGGTGGAAGAAGTAGCTGTTAGTCTTGCGGTTTGATTAAATCCACATTCTTGCTGTCGACCACGATGGGGGTGAGTAACACCGCTTTCACAGTGGTTTCCCCGTTGGGCATTTCCGTAAACTGGCATTCAAACTGTTTGGCTTTGCGGGCCAACTTGGCCGAAAGATAGGCGGTTTCCTCGGCCAGCTTTTTGGGCGAGAGGAAAACCGTGATGGATTGTTTACCCGACTGGATTCGGCCCCAGGTGTCCCTGTCATCGCCCATTCCGGCGACAGCGGCAAATCCCGCCGCTTTTCTAACCTCAACCGCTTCCCCCGCCAAGGCCGAATTGGAAGCCAAAATCGCATTAATGTTTGGGTCCGCGAGGGTATCCCGGTCCCTTGGGGTCAGGGTGGAGGAAGGATTCAGGGAAGAGGTGATCTGGATATCCCCCTTGTCGATGGAGGGTTGAAGGACCTTCATTTGGCCCTGGCGTAATTCCTTCTCGAATCCGCTTGAAGAACCTTCCCCCAAAAGGACGTAACGCCCTTTCGGTGCCAATTTCAGTAAGGACTGTGCCTGCAATTCACCCGCTTTTTCCCGGTTCAAGGCGATGAGGTAATCCAATCCGCAATTGGGGATGGGACTCCCCAAGGCGAGGACCTTGATCCCCGCATGATGGGCGGTTTCCACAAGGGGTACGGCTTTGGATGGGTCGCAGGGGATGATCACCAAGGCCTGGACGCCTTGTTGGATCAGGTCCCGGGCCTGGGTTTCCTGGACCGCCGGGTTCCCCTTCGCGTCCATGATAAGAAGGTCCGCTTCGTTGTCTTCCATCGATTCCTTCACCTCTTGGAGGAATACCTCCCGGCCCCTGCTGTCATCGAGCGAAAGGCCGATCTTCACCCGGGGCTCGTGATGGCCCCAGCCGGTCAGGGAAAGAGCGACGACGCAAATAAAAGGGGTCAGAAACCACCGCATGGAAACCTCAAGATAAAAAGGGATTGGATGCCGGCCATTAATTATAAGAAGGGCGGGGGATGGGTTTCAGGGAAAAAGGGTTCTGCGCCGGGTTGCGAAGGCAAACAATCAGCGCTAAAGTTTGGGCGTGAAAAGACCCTTTCTATTAGGCCCATTCCTCTTTTTCCTCATTTGCCTGGCCTGGCGACCCCTTTTCCTTCAAGCCCAGGAAGCAGATCCGGGCCTGATCCGCGCTTTGAACACCGACTCCGCCTCGGTAGAGAACGCCTATTACCTGTGGGCCACGGTCGATAACGACTCCTCACCCTATCATTGGCTCTACCTGTACGGGGAAGGGGTCTTCGGACTGAACAAGGACTGGGGAATCGAATTGGACTTCCCGACTTTGGAAGATATCGATCCCCTGGGAACCTATCCCCTGGGGTTGGGGCCGGTCGGTTTGAACTTAAGGTATGAGGCCTATCGCTTCGGCAGTTGGAACAGCGAGACGGCGGGAGTGATTTCCTTTCAGGCGGGAGGGGCCTATGGACCGCCCAACCGCACCTACCGTTATATCGGAAGCAGTTGGACCCTAAAGGTTTTGGCTGGTTACAGGGTGGGAAAACTTTTCGCCCAGGGAAACTATGCTTTCCAGGGTGGCATCGACCCCCAATCCCTAAGCATGGCATCGGCTAATACGAGTTTGGGCTATGGCCTCGGTTCCAATTGGTATATCCAGGCGGAGGGGAATTTCTACGCCGTGACCGCCCCCTTCCATGATTCTTCCTGGACCTTTGTTCCCCAGCTTGCCTTTCAACCGGGGGACTGGCTGTTTGAGTTCGGGGAAGCTTTCAATGACGATAATCCCACCGGAACCACTGAAATCTTAGCCGCCCGAACCTTTTAGCCCATTCCTTACCCGTCCCAAAGCGCCATAGCCCTTTATTTAACAGGGAAAAAGGGTCTTTCCGACCCTTTCGGAAATTTGACCTGATCCTGTAACCGCTTGGTCCCCCATCCCCTATTCATAAGAAATCCTTATATCGGTTGGGGGAGAAACATGAAAAAATTATTATTGGGTTTGATCCTGGCGTCGTTTGTTTTAACCGCATTAGCTTGTTCGCATAATTCCTATACCACGCCCTCAACGCCCAATTATACGAACCCGACCAACACGCCTACTCCGGGCACTCCAACCAATACCCCGACGATTACCTCAACCCCTACGGTGACCCAATCGCCGACCATCACGGTCTCCCCGACCCAAACCACCTCGCCCACACCGACCAGCACCTTGACCCTTTCCTTTACTCCCACGGCCAGCTCAAGCCCTACCAATACATCATCGCCGACTTCCACCGCGACGATCACCCTGACCATGACCCCCACCCCCACTTCCACCCCGACGGATACGGCCACGATCACCGATAGCCCCACCGAAACCCTTTCTCCCACCCCGACCTTGACATCTTCCTGGACCCCCACGGAAACATCCACGAACACCCCCACCTCGACCCGACGCCCACCGCCACTCCGACCACCGTGTCTTTCTCCACCACCCTATACCCCATCGTTTCCGCGAACTGTTTCAGCTGTCACGCCAACGGCTCGGCTTCGGGCGGGATGAACCTGGGCAATCCCGCCAGCGCATCCACCGTTTACGCCACATGGGTTGGCACGGGTTCGGGCGGCACCGCCAGCACCACCAATAACTGCGGAATCGCCGATTACATCCTTCCCGGAAACCCAAGTTCCAGCCTGGTCCTCCAGAAATTGAACGGTTCCTGCTCACCCCAAATGCCCGACGGAGGACCCTTCCTCACTTCCGACCAGATCGCCGAGTTCACGAATTGGATCAACGCGGGGGCGCCCAATAATTAGTTTTCGGGCAAAAAGTCATTCGGCATTGGGATGATTTCCCTGAACTTTTGTAACCGCGCCCAGGCCTGAACCCAATTCGATCGAGCAAGCCTTGTATCGGATTCTATCTGAGGTTTTTCTTGGAGGTGGTCGTGAATTTAAGGGGAGCTTTATACCTATCCCTATTGTTTTCAGGCGTCCTGTTTCTTTATTCCTGCACCCGTCCCATGTCGGTTTCACCCACCAGCCCCGCCATGCCCAAGACTCCCACCCTGACGGTCGCCGTCGGAAGCCTTTCTTCCACCTTTTCCCCCACCCTGGTCCTTACCCCTTCTTTCACCGGTACCGTGACGAACACCGTTACACCCGCCCCCTCCTCCACCCCTTCGTCTACCCTCACCCTTAGTCCCAGTTCTTCCTATACCCCAACCCTGGCGCCAACTTCGACGCCTTCCCTTCAGCCCACTCCATCCTATACCGCTACTTGGGTGATGACCGTAACGGATTCCCCGACCGCGGTTCCTACAACCATCTTTTCCGAAACTCCCACGGAAACCGCGACTTTGCCTTTCACCTCGACGGATTCCCCTACGCCCACGGTCACCTCGACGGCGACCCTGGTGAACACGCCGACGAATACCATGACCGCGACCGCTCCCGTCGCCTATTCGGATACACCCACACCGACCGAGACGATCACCGACAGCTTTACCTTGACCGACACCCCGACCCTTTCACCGACTATTACGAACAGCCCCACCCTTTCGGATACTCCAACCCTGGTTTTCACTTCAACCGCCACCCCTCAGCCTATCAACACCGCGACTGAGACCTGGACGAGTACGGTAGCAAATACTTTGACCCCTTCCGAAACATCAACTTTTTCCTTCACTCCGCTATCCACTTCGACTCCCTCCCATACCCCGACCCAAACAGGGGTTTTCACGCCATCCGGTACGCCCACGGAGACTTTAACCATCACCGTGACCGTTAGCCCGGTGATGACCACGACCCTGACTTTGACGGCCTCACCGACCCCCACGGCATCACCTGGCGCCACCCGCACGGTGACACTCACTCCGACGGGAAGTTATACTCCGGTCTTTTCCGTTACGGCCACCCAGACCCTGACTTCCTCCCCTTCGCCAACCTATTCGGCCAGTGCCAGCCCAACCCCCACCAACAGCCTCACCCCGACCGTAAGCGGAACTCCCATCCCTTCCAATACGTCCACTCGAACCCAGACCTTGACGCCCTCCGCGACCCCTACTGCCAGTGAAAGCCCTACCCCCACCGGTACCAACACCCCTACCCGGACCTTCACTTTAACCCCCACCCTATCCACTACCCCGAGTAATAGCCCTACCGCTACAAACACTTGGACCCTTACCACTACGGCAAGCATTACACCCACCGTTTCCAACTCGCCCACCCGGACGGTTTCCTTGACGCCGTCCCCGACAACCACGGCCAGTTTCAGCCCCACCGCGACCAAAACGAATACTCCCGGCTCGACCGTGA
The DNA here is from genome assembly GCA_963771075.1 of candidate division FCPU426 bacterium. Lineage (GTDB taxonomy): Bacteria > Oederibacteriota > Muellerivitia > Muellerivitales > Muellerivitaceae > CAVTWJ01. The sequence continues at coordinate 442,522 of CAVYSE010000011.1, forward strand.
CCTCCACCGCCACACTTACGAACACTCCCACAGGGACGCCGACACCGACAGTCACGGTCACGCAGACGACTATTTCCTTCTCCCAAACCCTGTATCCGATCATTTCCACGTCTTGTTTTAGCTGCCACGCGAACGGGGCGGCGTCGGGGGGGATGAACCTGGGAAATCCCGCCAGCGCATCGACCGTTTATGCGCTCTGGCTTGGCACGGGAACGGGGGGCACCGCTAGCACGACCAATAACTGCGGAATCGCCGACTACATCGTTCCCGGAAACCCCGCCTCCAGTCTGGTGCTTCAGAAATTGAACGGTACCTGCGCGCCCCAAATGCCGGATGGCGGGCCTTTTTTAACCACTGCCCAGATCGCCGAGTTCACCAACTGGATCAATGCGGGCGCGCCTAATAATTAGCCTCCCATTCCCCTGAACCCGCTTCCCCTTTTTTAAGGATCTTCATGGCCGTTATCAAATAAACATGTCTATAAAATCCGTTGTGGCGCATGTTTATTTTTTGTTCGGGGCTAATCCACAATGGGGAAGCAAAGGCATTCAATCGTGTCGCCTTGGAATGGGGAGGGTCCTCCCACCTGCGTGCTTGAGAAACCTTAATAGAACAAAAAGGCGTCCGCCATCACCATGTCCTCGACCGGGCCCAAGAGGGCGTAATTGGGGTTGCTGGTGGAAGGGGCGGTGCGGGCCAGGTCGAGCTGAAATTTAAGGTTGTGCACCGGATAACAGCGGAAGCTAACCACGTGCCGGTAGCCCTCCGACGCGTTCGTGCCCATGGAATCCCACAGCCATTCGGTGGCCAGCCGCAGGTAACAGTCATACCCCAGGTCCCCTTCCGCGCTCAGGTGATAGGCCTGGATATTATCCTGGGTGTTTGAGGTCAATCCGTTATATCCCGCGTCGAACTCCGCCAGCAGGACCACCGGGGCGATCCGGCCCCAGCCATAGACCCCGTAACGGACCTGATCGGTGGTCAGGACCAGGTTTTCGGCGAAGAGGGAACCCGCCAGCGCCCATCCATCCCCGGTGACGCCCCCCTTCCCGGATAGGACCTTGCCGGAGGTGGCCTGGTCCCCGTTAAAGAAAGCCAGGTTCAGGAAGGCCGGGTCGGGGTAGATGCCCCCTTCCAAACCCTCGGCCGGATTGTTGTCGAAACTGAACCCTAAAGCGTTGCGGACCAGGCTGTTGTCATCGGCCAGTTCCAGGCCGTAGGGTACGGTGAATTTACCCACCTTCAAAAAGCCTCCGTCGGGCAGGCTCGTCCACAAGGCGTAGATCTCGCGCGTTTCCATGTCGTCCAAACGGTAAGTCAAGACGCCTGTCAGGTCCGGGTTGGCCTTCACCCCGACCTCCAGGGCCTGCCGGCCGCTGGAAAAACCATTTTGGTTCGGGGAGGGGGCCGCGTTAAAGGTGGAAAAGTAGGCCTCGTGGATATCCAAACCCACGGAGACCTGGGCAGGGATGAGCTTGGCCGCGTCCTGGGTGGCTTTATCCATTTCCTCCCAATCGAAGGTGGCCAGTTTGTTTCCGTAGTTTTTCCCGAATCCGTCGCGGAGCCATCCCCCCGTTTGGTTCACGTGGCAGGCGTTGCAGTTGACGCCCTTCCAGGCGGCGAAATAGGGCTCGGACCAACCGAGGGCAGGTCCTAAGACCAGAAATAAAAACGTTAGGTCTTTAAATTTCATGAGACACTCCTTAAAAATAAATTAAAGCCCGAGTTTTCGGCGCCTTTGTACAAGGGATTTCATCCGAACCGGTTCTTTTAGTTGACCAGGATGTTCCCGACCATTCCGGTGCAGGCGCCTCCCGGGCAGCCGGTCGCGCAGGAAGCGTGGTTGGAACAATGGAAGGAATAGGTCCCTGGGCTATTGAAGGTTTGGGTCACGGGAAAGGTCGTGTTTCCGCTGACGAGACAGGAAGTTCCATTGTCGATATAGAGGGGATGGAGGGCGCCCACATTGGAGGCGTCCCAAACCACGGATTGCCCATGGGTGATCGTTAGGGGAGCGCTTAGGGCGACCCCCGCGATGGAGTAGCGGTATCCGGAGGTGGTGGAGATGGCCCCTACCGTGCTGGCGATGACCGAGGATGGGGGAGCGGTTTGGGTGGGCGCTCCCACGTACTCGCAAGCGATGGATGTCAGGAGAATGGAAGACAACAAGCTTAAAAAGATGGCTTTTTTCATGGTCAAACACCTCACGCTGGATGGAAATGCTTTAATTTTGAATAGGGGTAGGGCGGGGCCGGGGTTACAGGATTAGGTCAATTAATTTTCATTATTTAGTAACCCCGGGAGCCCTTTTCGGTTATTGAGTTTTGGTACCTTGGTGAAATAGGACATGAGGTCCTGGGCGGGCCTGATATTACAGGGAGAAGAAGGTTAACCATGCTTTATCGCCGTGTTCGGATAGCCCTGTTGCTGGCTTTCCCTTGGCTCTTCCTTTCTGTCGGCCTGGCCCATTCAACGGGCGACCCAAAATTGGAATGGGCGATCCGGGAAATCGCGAAGGATTACCAGGCGAAGGTCGAGCCTTTGTTCCGGGAGAGCTGTTTTGACTGCCATTCCAGCTTCACCCGTTATCCCTGGTACCACCGCCTCCCGGTCATTCGGGGGATGATCGACGAGGATATCGCGCAAGCGCGGAAACATTTGGACATGTCCAATGGCTTTCCATTCCAGGGGGAGGTTAAACTGAAAAGCGGTCTGAAGGCCATCGCCTACCAGGTGGCCCAGGGAAAGATGCCCCTATTCCAATACCGTTGGATGCATCCGCGGAGCGCCTTGACGGATGGACAGAAGCAGGATATCGAGGATTGGGTGGATCGAAGCCTGGATCGCCTTGACCAGGCGGGGGAATAGGCCGAGAGCTGGAAAATGATGGGTTCAACTTAAGGGGGATTGCATGAGAAAAACATTGTTCGCGTTAGGTTTGGCGGCGGCCGTGGCGGGGTTCACGGGCCTTTACGGGGGGGACATGGCGGGTATGGGGGCGGACACGGCTCCCGCCTCGAAGACCGTTACCGTGACCGGGACCCTGGTGGATGTGATGTGTTATTTGGAGGAAGGGGCGACCGGCAATGACCACGACGGCATGAAGGCCTGCGGAACCGCCTGCCTAAAGGGCGGAAGCCCGGCGGGAGTGCTGGTGGGAAAGAAATTGTACAACCTGGCCTTTCCCGCGCCGGTCTTCATGGATTACGTGGGAATGACCGTCGAGTTCTCGGGGAAGGCCTATCTGGGCGACCAATTGATCCCGTCCAGGTTCTTTGTCATCAAGGACGGCAAGAAAACCGAGGTCAACATCAAGGGAAAGAGCATGATGTGAGCCTGGACGCCCAACCGCCTCAAAAAGAATTGACCCCGGAGGTTCCGTGAGCAAGGGAAGGCTGGAGGCTTTCAGCGACGGGGTCATCGCGATCCTCATCACGATCATGGTGCTGGACCTGCGGGCGCCCCATGGGGCCGGGTGGATGGACCTGAAGCCGGTCGTGCCCAACCTGATCGGCTATATCCTGAGTTTCGTCTTTTTGGGGATCTACTGGTCCAACCACCACCATCTTTTCCAGGCCGTTCAAAAGGTGAACGGCGCCATCCTGTGGGCGAACCTGCACCTCCTGTTCTGGCTTTCCCTCATTCCTTTCGTGACGAATTGGATGGGGAACACGGGTTTTACGGCCCTGCCGGTGTCCCTTTATGGCGTGGACCTTCTCTTCTCGGCACTGGCTTACTATATCCTGAACCTGGCACTGCTCGCCCGCCATGGGCCCCAATCCGCCTTGGCCAAGGCGATCGGTAACCAGAAGAAGGAATACCTTTCGCTTTTCCTTTACTTAGCGGCAATTCCCTTTTCCTTCGTCGAATCCTGGATCGCTTACGGCCTTTATATCGCGGTCGCCGTCATGTGGCTGGTACCGGACCGGAGGATCGAAAATGCGCTGGAGGGGCTTTGAGGCCTCCCGCCCCTTGCGGACAAACCCGAAATAAAATTCCCCAAGGATATTTATTTTTAGTTTGGGCCTAACCCATAATCACGACTTGGCTTTTCAAGCCGATAGGAATTCTTGAAATGGGGAGGTAGGAAAATGAAGGCGTTCGTCAATCAGGGACGGTTTCTGCTGGGCACGGTAGGAGTGATGGGTTTGGCCGGGATGGCCCGCGCCGAGGAATTTGTGGCCAATCATATTCCCCTGAGCCCCCAACTTTCCCAGCCCCACGACGGTTGGATCACGATTGTGCCGGGAATCGTACTCGCGGTCTTGTCCTCATTCATCTGGATCTTCGGAAAAAAGGGGTAGTCACCCTTTTATCAGGCTGTTGAAGCGGTTTGGGATCATCCGAAAATAAAAAAGGGGCGCCAGGTTTCCAGCGCCCCTTTTACTTGAGCCGGCTTATTTACCTTCGAAATTCTTTCCGGCGAAATTCCAGTTAAGCACCTTCCAGAAGGCTTCCACGTACTTCGCCCGGGCGTTGCGGTAGTCGATGTAATAGGCGTGTTCCCAAACGTCGCAGGTGAAGAGGGGAATATGCCCCGTCGTGAGGGGGGTCCCGGCGTTGGCGGTGGTCTCGATCTTCAGGCTCTTGTCGGCGGGGTTGAGGCTTAGCCAGGCCCAGCCGGAGCCGAATTGGCCCAGGGCGGCCGCGGTGAATTGTTTCTCGAACTCGGCCCGTGATCCGAAGGTCTTATCCAGGGCCGTGGCCAGCGCGCCCGAGGGGGACTGGTTCTTGTCGGCCGAGAGGCTGTTCCAGTAGAAGGAATGGTTAAAGTGCTGGGCGGCGTTGTTGAAGAGGGGGCCGGTGGCTTTGCGGATCAGGTCATCCAGGTGCAGGGCCTCCTCCGGAGTGCCGGCGATGAGCTTGTTCAAATTATCCACGTAGGTCTGGTGGTGCTTCCCGTAGTGGAAATCGAAGGTCTCGACGCTCAAATAGGGGGCGAGGGCGTCCTTGGTATAGGGCAAATGAGGCAATTCGTACTTCGGCATGTCAGCTCCTTTTCAATTATGAAGAATGCGACAACCACCGCAATTTGACAGCTAGGGGTTCAAAAATCAATCCGACGCCCATAAAAAAAGGGGGGAAAAGGCCTAATAATGATTGGGGAATCCCTTTGGCGGGAAATGGAAACCGGTTTTTCCTACAATGTCCAGCCATGACCTCCCCTTCCAACCGGATCCTTTACTCTTCCGATGTGATCCAAGCCGCGGTCCAGTCCACCGCGGAGAAAATTGCCGATTGGGTGGAAGCGTCCTCAATTCATGCCCTGGGGTGGGTGACGGTGTTGGAAGGAGGGAAGCCCTTTTCGAGGGATCTTTACCACGAGGTCACTCGAAGGGTTCCCGGGTTGGCGCCCTTTTTGGGGGAAGTCCGGGTCACGGCGACCTCCGGAACGAGCCTGTTGGAAGAAAGAAATATTGGTCATGATGAATTTGAAACCGGAAGTTATGCGGGACATTCCGGTTTTATTGGTGGACGATTTGGTCGATACCGGGAAAACCCTCTTGGCGGTGCGGAAAAACCTGCTGCAAATGGGGGCGCGGGAAGTGAAAACGGCCGTAGCCTTGAACAAGAACGCGGCTAACCGGGGGACGGCCGATCTTGCGGCGCTCGACCTCGGCCTTACCCCCGAGCACCTGCGCTTGAAGGGCCTGAAAGACCTTTGGGTTTACGGATACGGCATGGATTGGAACGGTCTTCACCGGGAAGACCCGGCCATTGGGGCGTTGGAAATTAAGAAACTATAACTAAACCTAATTTCACCACAGGCCGCCTTTGGCGGCCACATGCCGACCTTCTATAAACCCATTAAGGAGGTCGGTATAGTCCAGCTATCTTTGGCCCTAAGGGCCAAAGGGACAGAGGCACATGCCGACCATCCATGAGACATTAAATGGGGTCGGTATTGTCCCGATTTCTTTCGCCTTTTGGGCGAAAGGGGACAGAAAAAAGCCTTTCTAAACTCAAGGAATCTTAAACCAATTGTCCGGGTTTACTCTGTGTCTCCGTGTCTCTGTGGTAAATATCGGGTTTTGTTAGAGATTCTAAGTAGGGTTTGAAAAGAGGGAGGGGTTCCCGGTTAATCCTCAATGTATTTCTCGTCGAAGTCATAGCCGATGGTTTTGGGGTCAAGGCCGTGGCTCTTTGCGTATTTTTCCTTGGCGGCGGTATGCTCGAAGGACCGCTTGAGCCGCTCGGATTCGACCTTTTGGAAGTCCTCCGGTTTTAACTGGCCCATCTCCCGGATGCCGTCGGCCGTGAGGTAGGCCAGCCCCGCCGGAAAGGTGAATTCGACCAGCCGGTTGATCTTCATGATTCGCAAGGTTTCCTGGAGGATTCCTTTTTTCAGCCAGCATGATTTGCCCAGGCTTTCCAGGGACAAGCAATAGGGTTTGATTTTGATGTTTTCGTTCGGAAGTTTTTTGAAGTTGTACAAAATGGTTTTTTTGACGAGTTCGTCCATTTTGCCGTCTTCCTTCTGCCCGTAATCAACAGCCATCGATTTGAAACTCCCGGGGGTTACGCGGAAATCTTTGAGGTCCTAACGGAACGATAACCAAAAACTTAAGCCCGTATTGGGCCAAAGGGCCGTCAAAACGCATCCCATGCAGAGGAAGGGGCCGTAGGGCAGGGGCGTCTTGGATTTCAGCCTTCCGGCCAGGATCAACCCGCCGCCCCAAAGCCCGCTAATCAAGGAGCCCAGGAAAAGGCCGTCCAGGACCCCCTGCCATCCCAGCACCATACCCAGGGCGCCCAAAAGCTTGATATCCCCGCCGCCCAGGGCGTCCTTGCCCAAGATCCAGGTGCCCAGCCAGCCGAAAATAAAAAGGATCCCGGCGCCGGTGAAAAAGCCCGTCAGCATATCCACCAGACGGGCATCCCAACGGCTTCCCAGCCATGGATTCCAGGGGGCGTAAAGGGTGGCCGCCGCCATCATCGGAAAGACGATGGCGTTGGGCAGGAGCATGGTCCGCGCGTCAATGGAGGAGAGAAGCACGCAAAATCCCACCAGGACCAGGAAACCGGCCAGCCTTACCGGCTCGGTTTGGAATTGATGGGCGGAAAGGGCGAATAAGAGGCCGGTCACGATTTCCACCAGGGGATACTGCAGGGAGATCGGGTTGCGACAGGACCGGCACCGGCCCCGTAAAAAAAGGAAACTGAGGATAGGGATATTCTCATGCCAGGAAAGGCCATGGCCGCATTGGGGGCAGCGGGAAGGGGGGCGGACGATGGAAAGGCCCTCCGGGATCCGAAAGGAGCAGACGTTCAGGAAACTGCCCACGCAGGCGCCGATCCCGAAATAAAAGAATAGGCCCAGGGACTGATAGAAAAGGATCCAAGCGTTGGGGTCCACAAGCCCTCCGGCGAAATTTCCGTCCGCGACAAAAGAATGTTAGCACATTCCCACCCGGCGGCGGTGCGGCGGAAGGGGTCTTCTCCTATTCGCTTAAAGCGCCGAAAGCTCCGTTGGGAACGATCTCGGCTTTTTCCTCCCCCGGTTTTTGCCAGTAAAGGTTCAGCCCCCAGGTGCTCCGTCCCCCCGGGTTTTGGTAGGTGACTTGGATGGGGTGTTTCCCCCTGTTCAAGAATACCGTCGCGCGGCTCCCGCCGACCGGAATCCGTTCTTTCCCATCCAAATCGAGGGAAGCGTCGGACCAGGTGGTAAGGAATAGGCCATAGGACCCGGTGAGGGGTATTTCCAAAGTCCCTTTCCAAAGGATAAAGGGAGCCTTTAGGGGAAGGGAGCCTTCATTGGTGAAATTCAACATGGGGTCGCGGTGCACCAGGGCGGGAGGGTCCAGGGTGCCGGGGTTCATATAGTAATAACCCGTCAAACCCCGGGGCACCAGCTGGTCGGCGGGTATGCCTTGCTTCTTCACCAGTTCCCCTTTGGGCACGAGATAGAGCCGCATGGATAGCTCGCCGGCCGGGTCGTACTGGGTTTCAATCCTGCCGCCTGGATAAAGGTTTTGAATTAAGTTCAATAGGCCGTCCCGGGTCGACTCGAGAAAATAAGCCTTTCCCAATCCATTGGGGTTGGCGGGGCAGGCCAGGTCTTCCGGTACCCGCAAAAGGTGGACATGGGTCCGGTGGAAGTAACTTAAGAACCGCAGGCTGTAGGTTTGCTCGTAATAGGGGGAGAAATAAAGGTCGTAAGCGCCGCCATATTGGGCGCATTTTTGGCCCACGAAAGTTTCCTCCGCGTCGTACTGCTCAAAGGCGTCCGCGCTGGCCGCTTGGGCGCCGAAATAGAGGTCGAAATTTTGATAGGCGATGAAGGCGAGAGTGGCCAGCCCCGGAAGGAAAAAGAGGGATCGAAGAAGGAGCGGACGAACGCCGGCCGCCTTTTCCCAAAGGACGTTCAGGGGCAGGGAGGCCAGGAGCGCGACCAGGGGGGTCAGGGCCAGCAGTCGATTGGCGTGGGCGGCGTTGACGGAAAACACACCGGGAAGGCTCATGACGAGAAACCCCGTCAGTGCGAAAAAGGAAACCTTTTTCCAGGGTGTGAGGAAGGATAGAAGGAATCCGAAGAAGAAAAGAACGCCTGTGCCGTCATCCAGCATGCGGTGGAGGGGCAGGTTATGCCGGGAAAGGGGGTCGCCCTGATAGTGGAACATGAGCGCGGTCTTCTTGAGGTTGTCCCAGAGGGGTGAGAGATTGTCCGCCTCCTCGATCTTGGAAAGAATGGAAATGGAATCCTCCCGGCCGCCCATGCCCGAAAGGGCCAGGTTGTGCCGGAGAAAGGGCACGCAAAGCAGCAGGGCGAGCAGGCCGAACCCCAGCAATTGTTTCCAACGGGCGAGGAGGACCGGGCGGTACCGGACCAGCGTGAAAAGCCCCAAAAGCAGGAGCCAAAGGGGAAAGGCCTTGTAGGCCTGATAGGTATAGAAGCCCAGCCCGAAGAAACAGGCCGAAAGGGCAAAGGCCCATCTTTTTCCCGTCCGCAGGCCCAGCAGGAGAAAGGCCAGGGTTCCGAAGATGTAGAAGGGAACTTGGATCGTGGGAAATCCATTGCGGCTGAATATCAGGTTCCAGCGCATGACCGCCAGGAGGAAAAGACTCAGGAGGGCCGCGCGGGCCCCGGCCAATTCGCGGATCGTCCAGTAAACCAGGGGCAGGGTGGCCAGGGACAATAGGGCGAAAAAGAGGAAGAGGGTGAATCGGCCGGCGGGAACGAAGCAGAACCATCCGGCCAGTTGGTACAAAAGATAGGCGGGGTTCTGGAAAACATCGAATTCCCAGGTTGGCCGGAAGCCTTCATAAAGGATGCGCAGAGCCGACCAGCCCTCATACCCCTGGTCCACAAAGATGCCGGGAGGGAGGGAATCCAGCCGGTAGATGCGGTAAAAGCCCGCCAGGAGCATGAGACAGGCGAAAAGAAACCGCTCGACGTTCACCGAAAGGGGAGGCGGAGCCGCGGGTGGCGTGGAAAGGGCGTAGCGGCTAAAAAGAAAAGCCGCGGTGAAATAGAGAAGCCACCATCCGACGCCGGGCAGGTCCGTCGCTTGGGCGATCGTTCCCTGTGCCAGGGCAGCCAATACAAAGGCCGTGAGGGGGAGGAGAAAACCGAGGTTGGAACGTAAGCTTGGAATCAAAAAAGCCTTCCAGGATCCACTTAGGATATAAGACGACAACCCAAGTTAGAATTTAGCCACAGATTCGTGGGATTCATAGGATATAACCTCTGAAAAAGTCGGCTTTGCGGCCTTTTTCAGGAAGGCTAACAAGGTAACCCCACGATTTCCTGCGGAAATCTTTGGGATCGAGACCTCTGTTTGTCGCTCTTTTAGATTTTTTCAGATGTCTCAGGATAAAACTCCCGGATAGGCGTCCCAGCCGAAGGCTGGGCAAGCGCAGCTTAAAAACAAAAAAGGGGCCGATGATTAGATCATGGGCCCCTTTTCCGCAAGCGAAGGTTATTTCAGGCTGGCGAGGCCCTTTTCGGCGGCGAGTTTGTTGGCCAAGGCCGCGTTGCGCTTGACCGCCTGCTCCAAGCACATCTTAGCCAGGCCCAGTTCGTTCTCGCGGAACATGGTCACGGCTTCCTTGACGTAGAACTTGGCGCGGATATCGTTGGCCTGGGTTTCGTTGATGGCCCCGCGTTTCGTGGCCAGCTCGATGGCCTTTTCCACGCCCGCGGCGTCGACACGGCACTTGGTCTCGTAGAATTTCGACTTGCCACCCTCCCGGCTGCGGGAGGCCGACCCCTGCGTGTTCTGGGGGATGCGGTAGTTGGTGGGTGTGAGGGGAGTGAACACGAATTCCGCCCCGCTGGCCGAGTAGCAAAGCCAGGCGTAGTAATCCTCGCTGGCCTTCTCCCCGGGGAAGGGGATGTCCCGGGCGATACCGGTCAGGACCGAGGTGGTGGAGGTGAGGTTGGTGTAGCCGGCCTCGGAGCAGATGCTGATCCAGGCGTCCTTGCCCTGGGGCGGGTTGCTGTGGGATTCCAAAATCTCCACGATCGACTGGGAGCACTTGTGGTAGGGCGTGGGCTTCCCGTTCTCGTTGATCACGTTGAAGGTGCTGTAAACCACCCCGGCGTTGGGATTCTTCTTGAAGATGTCGCGGACCACTTCCACCCGCCAGGCGTGGGTCAGGTCGTCGGCGTCGATAAAGACGATGAAGGGGTATTTTTGCTCGTAAGCGTACTGGATGGCCACGTTGCGGGCGTGGCCCGGGCCGTCCGAGTGGTCCATGAAAATGGCCTTGAGCTTGCCCTTGAAATCTTTTTCCAGCTTCCTCAAATAGTCCTTCGCCTCGGCCGAGGGGGAGTTCCCGTCGGCGATAAGGACGACCCAGTTGGGATCGGTTTGAAGGAGGATGCGCTCCAAGGTTTCATCAAGCCACTTGCGTTCCATTTCGGAACCTTGGCTCCAATGGGGAATCACAAACGCGGCGGGACCATCCAGATTGAATTTTTCCATTTCCTTGGCCTTTATTGCGGATTGAGGTGACGACAACAGGGCGCATTATATCGAAAAGTCGTTTTAACGTTGGAAAAACGATAAAAACCACCCAAAGGGGGAGAGGCTCGGAGAAACACGATTAAGAACCAATAGAACCCTGAAAATAAACAAGAATTAATAAACCTTGTCCCCGTGATTAAAAAGGTGTTGTTGCCGGCTCTTAATGGATTCTATGGGCACAAAAAAAGCCGCCCCGTTTTGAGGGGGCGGCTCGTTCAGTCCATCTTTACTTTCCTACCACCAGCAGGTGAAAGGTTCCCGGAACTGGTTTCCGGTGTGGCTTGGGGTCGTCTTTTGTGGGGGTCGGCGGAGGTTGCATTTGGGCGGTCATCAAAACGATATGGCCGGTTTTGGAATCCAGCGCCAGGGTCCGGGCGCCCAATTCCGTTGGAAATTGCTCGACCAGCGTATACTTATTGGGCGAGTCCTCATGGATGACCGTCAGGGTGGCATCGCCATTGGAGCTGAACACGTTGCCCGTGGCGGGATCAAAGGCGGTCCCATCTACCCGCTCGCCGATGGGCAGGGTCTGGATCACTTTCCCGTTCTTCGCGTTCATCACCACCAGGTTCTTGTTGTGACAGCCGGAAAAGAGACGATTGTTCTTTACGTCCATGGAAAGGCCGGAGGGAGACTCACCGGGAGCCAGGGGCCATGTCTTGAGAATCTTCATGGTTTTGGCGTCGATCTTAAGGACCACGCTTTGGGTCTCCAGGTTATCGAAAATGAACCCTTTGCCGTTGGAGACGGCTACCTCGGGCCCCCCGTCCAGGGCCACGGTGGTTACCGCTTTGTCGGTGGCGGGATCAATCACGGTGCAATTGTGGCTGTCGCCGTTAAAGGTCAGGATATGTTTTGTGGCGGGGTCATAAATAATGACGTCCGCGTCTTTAGAGTCGGGGATCTCGGCGAGGCGCTTGAAAGTCTTCAAGTCAAAAACTACCACGCTGCCGGGAACGCCGCTGGTGGCGTAGCCCTTGCCCAGGTCGGGCAAGAATACCACTCCGTGGGGATGGGGCACGTTCTCGACGGTTCCCAGCAGGGTCAAGGCGTCCGCGTCGACCACCTGCACGCTGTTGTCATGGGTGAGGTAGATCCGCCGATTGTCGCTGTCGACGGTCAGGAAATCCCATCCGCCGTCGCCTGGAAGCGAAATTTTTTGGATAATTTTGTACCCGCTCTTCCCGGTTTCCTGCGCACGGGCACCACTCGCCCCTAACGCTAGGCCCACCACCAGCCCCAACATGCCTATAACCTTGAACTGATTCATTACGGCCCTCCGTGTTTAATTAATCGATCAACGTTAAGCTGACTTCAATTTTCTTTTCCTAACCAAGACAACTATTAGACGGTTCGAATCAAATTTCGGATTTCCCCTAGGTCGAAAAAATTTGTTCCTGGCGGCGACATTATCTGCACTTATTCAACCCTGGGAGTGACGGCAAAGTTACAATTCATTTTCAACATCGTGGAGTAAATGATAATGGAATCTTTTTCCCTTCCGACAAATTTGTGTTATGGGCGGTACTTCCTACTGATTGATCCTCCCTTTAGGCTTGTTATGAGACCATGTCATGTATGAACAAGGAAAAGGGGTAACAACGAATAATCCTGAGTTATTCGTGAATCGATAATGTTGATTCCCTTGAAATTACGAAGCATTTTAATTTTTGTAACTGTCATGACAATGACGGGCAGATGACGATTTTGTCAGCTTATCGTAACGCCCAATTTATGTCATCGAAACACTCGGAGTAATGAAAGGCATTAAATTCTCCCGCGACTCAAGGCGTCTTTAAAAAATTCGCCGGATGTCCATTTTTGGAATCCCTGAAAGTGATTCCAACCATTAGTACGAGAAAGGGAGTTTTTATGCGGATCAATCAGCTGGGTTTCAATCGGTTGGCGCCGGTGCTTTTTTCTTTTATGTTCTTGATGTCCTTCTCCACCCTCAAAGCCCAAACGGCCGCGACCACGCCGGTGGACAGCCAAGGCAATACGCTTTCGGCTTCCGTGTCGGGGGTCTCGGAACTCCCCGAGGTCACGGTGAAGGCCAAGGGCATCGACCAGGCCCAGTCCTTCGATGAGATGCACGACTCCCTGAACAAGGTCAACATCCTTTCCCAGGACCAGATCAACCAAACGCCGGCCAAGACCGTCGCCCAGGCGGCCCAGCAATTGCCGGGCGTCGGGGTTCAGCATGACACCAGCGAACCCCGGTACATCACGATCCGCGGTACGGACCCGACCCTGGACATCGTCACCTTCAACGACACGATCATTCCTTCCTATGACAACTCCACGAGGTCGGTGGACCTGGACGACATCCCGGTCGGGTTGGTGGGCGAGGAAGAAGTTTTCAAGACCATCCTGCCGGATATGGACGGCCAGGGAGTGGGCGGGCAGATGAACCTGGTCCCCAAATCGGCCTTCGATTACCCCGATAGTTTCCATGAAATCAAGGCCGAAGCGGGCATTGTGCCGCAAAAGAATGAACCTACCGCCAACGGCAATTTGACCTGGGGTGAAACCTTTGACCTGGGGGGGCCCTCCAAACTGGGCTTCCTGGTCGCGGCCAATTACCAGTACGAAAGGTTCGGGATCGAAGACCTGGAAGAGACCTACACCCCGGCTGGTCAAGGGCAATTGGGTTCCAATTCCATCAATGAATACGACTTTCAAGATTATTTTTATGAGCGCGACCGTGGCGGGATCGGCGCGAATATCGACCTCAGGGCCGATCGGGACAACAAGTATTACACGAATTTCATGTACAGTGGCTATGACGAATACCGCAGGCCCAAATATACCACCGCTTACCAGAACATCGACGCGATCCCCGGGCAGGCCGTCCAGAATGCCGATGGAAGCTATACGGTCGACGTCGGGGCCGCCGGGACGGACGTTGAAGATAAGGTAAGTTATGAATTGACCCAGTATCGCACGCTGGCCTTGGGGTTAGGCGGCGAAAACAACATTAATGGCTTCGATCTGGATTACAAGGCCAGCTATGCCTACGCGGACACCAACGAACCCTGGCACCCTGATTATTCCTTCAAGGACAAGAACTCTCATCTCGGTGGAACGATCACTTATAACAACACACAGAACAACGGCAATAGCCCGACCTTCGATAACAGCCAATTGACCGGGGAGCTAGATCCGGCCAATTTCGCATTGAAAGGTTTCTCGAATGAAACGCAAGTTTACAACGTGAATCAATATGGCTTGAAGGCCGACGGCAAGACCGATATGGACCTGGGGGGTGGGGATAAGGGCACCCTCAAATTTGGCGCGGATGCGAACATGAGCTATGCGGTTTACAGCGACGTGAATTATTCGCCGACCTTTTTGAACAGTGCGACCATGGCCGATTTTAGTCCTACGAGCCTACCTAACTTTTATCCCGGCAATATCTATAACATGGGCCCGGTTCCAGGGATCAACTCATTGTTGAACGGGCTCAACATCAACGGAAGCACGGCCTTTGCGGGTCCCATGACCGAAACCGATCCCGTGGCGGACCAGGGGAATGACTGGGATTCTTACGAAAACGTTTATGCGGGTTACGGCATGTACACCCTCAAAACAGGTAATCTGTCAGTGATGGGTGGCGCCCGTATCGAGGCCACCCACATCAAATACGACTGGTACCGGGCCTATGTGGATGAATACGCCGCAAAACCTCAGACCGAATACGGCGCAGCCCTTCCTGAAACGGGGACCATCGATTACACCAATATCCTGCCGAGCCTCGGATTCAAGTATGCCTTCGATCCCACGATGAATGCCCGGCTTAATTATTCGGAGACCTTGGCCCGTCCGACCTACAACCAGTACATCCCCTCGCCCACCCTGGGTCAGAATGAGAACGGCGGTTTTTCCTCGGCGGACCCGGTCGTCACCAATACCTACGGCAACCCGAACCTGAAACCGATGGTCTCGGATAATATCGACCTTTCTTTGGAACTTTACCCCGAGAAGGGCGTCATCCTGGCCGTTGACGGCTTCATTAAGGATATCACCAACTATTTCGCGACTGATTATAACGAGTCCATTTCCTCAGGTGGGGTGACCCAGGTCATTACCTATTCAAATATTCCAAATTCGTATATCTATGGTGTGGAATTTCAGTACCAACAGCAATATTCCATGCTGCCCGATTTCTTGAGCGGGTTGGGTTACCGGGGTTCCATTTCCTTTATTGGATCCCAGGGTGAGACCTCGCCAGGGGTCAATACCGAGCTGCCTAGCCAGTCCGATCTCATCTTTAACACGGGAATCTTTTACAAAAAGTACGGATTTACGATCGATGTCGGCGGTTCCTTCACCGGGAAACAGCTTTCCCTGGTCGGGGACGCGGCTCTTCCAGGTTCCTTGGGCGGACCGGTACCGAACGTTTACTACGACGACTACTTCCAGATCGACGCGAAGATCCAGTACGCCTTTACCAAGGACTTCACGTTGTATGCCGAAGGGGACAACCTGAATAACGAGCCGCTCCGTTATTTCCAAGGGACTTCCAATCTGCCGATCCAGAACGAATATTATGGACCGACCTTTGATGGCGGTATCGACGTCACCTTTTAAGGGAAGCTGTAGCAAGATTTAAAGAGGATTCGCTCAAACTCCTCTGTCCAGCCCGGCGTGAGTTTTTAGGAACCCAACACGGTTTCGGAGTCAGGGACCGAAACCGTGTGCCGGGTTCGGGCTTTATAAGCGTGGAAAATCAGTAAAGAGGATGGTGTTTCAGTTTGCGAAGCGACGAAAGTGTAATCTTTGCGCCATCTCGGGGATTTTACATACCTGTCATCCATGCCCGGCGAGCAACCGGGTATTCTTTTATCAGGCACCCGGGTAAAGACGTGACCTTGATTCTGCCTTTTCGAATCACTCAAACCAAAAACTATAGGGGAGTTTTCAATGAACTTGATCTTCATGCACATGGCCTTGCTGGGCGACACCTGGGTGATCGGCCTTCTGATCGTAGCCAGCGTGGTCTCCATCGGGGTCATGTTTGAGCGCTGGCTGGTTTACCGGAAGAACCGGGGCGATGTGGCCACCTTGATGGATAGCCTGGCGGAAAGCCTGGAACAACACGACATCCCAGGGGCCTTGGCCCTGGCGGAAAACAGCAAGCGGGTGGAAGCCCGGGTGGCCCTGGCGGGCTTGAAGAGCTTTTCCAAGGGCGCGGCGGCGGCGGAAGAGGTCATGGCTTCCCACTGGCTGAGGGAAAAACTGGAACATGAGAAGTACCTGATCATCCTGGGCACCCTGGGCAACAACGCACCCTTCGTCGGCCTCTTCGGGACGGTGCTGGGAGTGATCAAGGCCTTCAACGACCTGGGGCTAACGGGCCAAAGCGGGGTCTCGGTGGTCATGGCGGGCATTTCAAGCGCCTTGATCGCCACGGCCTTCGGAATCCTGGTGGCCATCCCGGCGGTCGTAGCCAATAACTTCTTTTTGACCCGGCTGGGCGAGATCCAAACCAATACCGACAGCCTGTCGCGCATCCTGTTGGCCTATCTCAAGCAAGAGAAGGTGAACTAATGCTGCCGGGCGGAAGCGACCGGGGCCTGGTCACCGGCATCAATGTCACCCCCCTGGTGGATATCACCCTGGTGCTCTTGATCATTTTCATGGTGACGGCAACCTTCATCAGCGAACAGGCCCTGCAGGTTCAACTGCCCAAGGTGGTTAAGGAAGAAAAGGCCCCCCAACCCGCCCTGGTGGTGACCCTGGGTTCCAAGGGCGAACTTAAATTCAACCAGAAAAACATCGACCTGGGCGGTTTGACCCAACAGATGACGGTTGAGACCAGCATCAGCCCAGAGGTGAAGGTGATCCTTAAGGCGGACAAGAGCATCCCCTACGAGCAATTGGCGCAGGTTTTGGACGCGATCAAGCTAGGTGGGGTCCAGAAGGTGGCCCTGGCCATGGACCGTAAATAGTGAACCTCCCTTATTACGACGCCGAAACGAACCACCTACCCAACGGTTTTCCGGTGAACCGCTTCTTCGACGGTTTTCGGATGGACCCTCTTTACGGCGGCATCCTGCTGTCCTTTTTCCTCCACGCGGCCTTCTTCGGGGTGGCCATGGGGCTGATCGCCTGGGGCGAATCCCACGCTGAGTACAAGACCAATATCGACCTCAGCGCCACCCCCCTCTTGACCCTTCAAACCAAGATGACTCCCCCGCCGCCCCCTGAGCCCTGGGTTCTGGCGAAAAAGGGCAAGGCGCCTCCCCCACCCCTGGTCAAGCCCACTCCCACCCCCGAGGCGGCGGCCCCTTATGTGGTCGCCAGCCGCCAGCCTTCCCTGGTGGGCGGATTCATCGACGAGAACGATTATCCCACCGAGATGAGGAAGCAAAAGAAGGAAGGCCGGGTGATCGTGGAGCTTCTCATCAATATCGAAGGAAAGGTGGACAAGGTGACCATCCTTCAGGGCGCCGACCCCGCCTTCAACCAGGTGGTCTTGGACCGTCTGAAGGACGCGAGGTTTCGACCCGCCCTGGACAAGTTGGGCGAGCCCATGAACTGCAGGGTGAGGTTGCCAATCTCCTTCAAGCTGGATTGAGGAAGACGGTGGGGCGAATGCCCCTTCTAGTATTTTCCACCTTTGAAAAAAGGGGGAAGTGGCCGCAACATGGGAATTGAAATAGAGGAAAATTCAACATGAATAACAAACACAAGTTGATCTTTTTCTTCTTTTTGATCCTCATGGTTTCCGGTCCTGGGTTCCTTTGGTCCAAGGATTCTATCTTCAAGAAAGACCTGGCGGCTTTCCATAAGAACCCACGGGATGGGGATTTACGGGAAAAGATCATCCAAGAAGTTCTTTCTATGAAGTCAGCCCCATCCCTGCCTAGCGCCGCGGTCAGCTTGAAGAGCCAGGCGAAAGAGGCTTCTGAAAAATCCCAATTCAAGGACGCGGCTCAATCCCTGGCCAAAGCGTCTGATTGGGCCCCTTGGGACCCCGCCATCTATTCCGATTTGGCCCAAGCCCAGGAGAAAGCGGAGTTCTATCCTGAGGCCCTTCAAAGCTTGAACCTCTACCTGCTGGCCGCGCCCAAGGCGGAGGACCGGCAACAGGTTCAGGACCGGATCGGGAAATTGAGCGACGAGAATAAAAAGTGGATGGAAGACCAGATCGGGCACCTGGACGTGGATGCCGTGGGCAACTCCCTGGCCGCGCGGCTCGCGGAAATGAGGATGGCCGCCAAGATCGAAGTGCCCTTTCTGGTAAAAGCCCTAAAAAACAACGACGGAGATACCCGGGCCAATGCCGCCCAGCTCCTGGGACAGATCGGGCCGGACGCAGCCTCGGCCATACCCGCCTTGGCGGAGCGGTTGGATGATCCGGTCACCAATGTCAAAGAAAAAGCGTCGGACGCCCTTTCGAAATTGGGGCCCGGCGTCGTCCAAGTCTTGCCGGACTTGACGTATTTCTTGAAAAACGACGATGCCTTCATCCGGACCAGTGTCGCGTTTGCCTTGGGAAATATCGGGCCTGGGGCCGCCAAAGCCGTACCGGCCCTGGCCAAGGCCTTGAAGGACGGGGATTCCAGGGTCCGGGCAAACGCGGCCTATGCCTTAGCCAAGATCGGCCCGACCGCCAAGGAAGCCTTGCCGGCCCTGGAGGCGATGTCGAACGACAGCGACCCGACAGCCAAAAAAAACGCAGCCGTAGCCGTCAAGCAAATCAACTCCATCGCCGAATAGTCTTTGATGAAATTCATTTGATAGGATGGCTCCTCCCCTTTATATATGGGAGGGATTCTCTTGCCCTTCAAATCAGAAGAAAAGGTCGCAATGAAAGAAAACACAAACGATAGCCTTTTAAGCAAGGTTCCCGAGGTGACCTTTCTTTTTTGGGTCATCAAAATCGCGGCCACCACCCTGGGCGAGACCGGCGGGGATATGGTTTCCATGTCCATGAACCTGGGCTACCTGGTGGGCACGGCCATTTTCGCGGTGATTTTCATAGGGGCCGTGATTATCCAGATCAAGGCGAAACAGTTTCATCCCTATATTTATTGGTTCACCATCATCGCCACCACGACCGTCGGCACCACCCTGGCCGATTTCTGCGACCGGTCCCTGGGCATCGGTTACGCGGGAGGCTCCTCTATCCTCTTTTGCCTGCTCATGGGGTCCCTCTTGGTCTGGCATAAGACCCTGGGCACGGTGGCGGTGGATTCGGTCTCCGAACCTAAATCGGAGATGTTCTACTGGGTCACCATCATGTTTTCCCAGACCCTAGGAACCGCCTTGGGTGACTGGACGGCCGATTCGGAGGGACTGGGCTACCTAGGTGGCGCTACCATCTTCATTATTCTTTTAGCCGTGGTGCTCGGGCTATACTTCTGGACCAAAGTATCCCGAACTCTTCTCTTCTGGGCCGGTTTTATCCTCACCCGGCCCTTGGGCGCGGTCCTGGGAGATTGCCTTGATAAACCGCTGGACCATGGGGGCTTGGCCCTGAGTCGGTACGCCGCCAGCGGCGCCCTGCTTTTATTCATCCTGGTTTGCTTAGTGTTTTTTCCACACCGGGCGGCCCGGAAAAGCCATTAATCACATTATTTAACCGCGAAGACGCGAAGGACACCTTGTCCATTTCTGTGATGGTTGAAGGAAAATATGAAAATCCTGGTCATAGAAGACGAAATCAAGACCGCCGCTTACCTCGCCAAGGGTTTGGGTGAGAATGGTTATTCGGTCCACCATTCCTCCAACGGGGAGGAAGGGTACCAGATGGCCGTGGATGGCGGTTACGACCTATTGATCCTGGACATCATGCTCCCGGGAAAGGATGGCTGGTCCATATTGACGGACCTGCGCAAATCAGGCCAAAAATTACCCATCCTTTGCCTCACTGCCAGGGACGCCCTGGGAGACCGGGTTCTGGGCCTGGAATCGGGCGCGGATGATTACCTGGTGAAACCCTTCGCCTTTGTGGAACTACTGGCCCGGGTGCGGACCCTCCTGCGGAGGGGACCGGTGCGGGCCTCGGAAAACCTCAAGATCGCCGATCTGGAAATCGACCCCATCCGCCACAAGACCCAGCGCTCCGGCCGACGGATCGACCTCACCCCCAAGGAATTCTCCCTCCTCCACCTTTTGGCGACCCATTCGGGCGAAGTCTTGACCCGCACCCTCCTGGCGGAGCAGGTGTGGGACATGAATTTCGACAGCGACACCAACGTGGTGGACGTGCATGTGCGCCGGCTCCGTTCCAAGATGGACGACCCCTTCAACCTCAAGCTGATCCATACCGTCCGGGGGGTGGGATATGTCCTCGAAAACCGGGGATAAAAAAGAAAGGCCGGGGTGGCTGGGCTCCCTAGCTGCCCTCATGACCTTCTGGTACGCCCTTTCCGCTTTTGTACTGCTCTTAACAGCCTCCGGTTTCCTCTATCACGCCCTTTCGGAAGGCCTGGAACATGAGGACGACCACCTGTTGTCCGAAAACCTTGAAAGTTTGACAGCTTATATGAAGAAAAACCCGAACGACGTGGGTGACCTCATGCAGTTCGTGGGGGAGACCCCCAAGTGGTACCGCACCGTTTCTTTTTGGACCCGAATCATGGATGGAAACCAAATACTGGCCGAGACTCCCGGTATGTCCCAGTCCCTCCCCCCCAATCTATTCCCGGGCGGTTCATCGAAAAACCCGAATTTGACGGTCCATACCGGTGAGGGAAAACCCTTCCGGGTCCTGCTGACCCAAGCCGACTGGCCGGGATATATCCGGCCCCGCCTCCAGGTCCAGATGGCCATGGATATGAGCACCGATGAGGATATCCTCCGAAAATTCAGCAAAAAGCTCTGGAGGGTCCTGGGTTTTTCCCTCCTGGCCTGCGCCCTGGTGGGCTACTGGATCGCCCAAAGGGGTATCCGTCCGGTGAAGAAGATGGCGGAAACCGCCGCCCATATCCGTTCCAGCACCCTCTATGAGCGCCTTGAAAGGCGGGGCCTGCCCTCGGAGCTTTCGGACCTGGCCGCCACCTTCAACGGGATGCTGGACCGGCTGGAAGATTCCTTCGACCGGCTTTCCCGCTTCAGTTCCGATATTGCGCACGAGTTACGAACTCCCCTGCAAAACCTGCGGGGCGAGGCGGAAGTGGTCTTGAGCAAGGCGCGCACGGGTGCCGAGTACCAGGATCACCTGGGTTCCGCCTTGGAGGAATATCAGCGGCTTTCCAGCCTCATTGACAGCCTGTTGTTTCTCGCCCGGGCCGAGAACCCCCAAACCCTGATCAAGCGGGAAGAACTGGATATGAGGAAGGAACTCATCATTCTCCACGACTATTACGGCCCCTCGGCGGGGGAATCGAATATTGCCGTTACCGTGGAGGCCCCGGATAGCTTGAAGGCTAGGGTGGACCGGTCCTTGTTCCAGCGGGCGGTGGGGAACTTGGTGGAGAACGCGTTGGTTCACACCCCACCCGGCGGGTCGTTGCTTTTGAAGGCTACCGCCGGTGAGGGAAAGACCCTGGTGGAGGTGATCGACACGGGGAAGGGTATCCCCGCGGACCAGGTTTCGAAAGTCTTCGACCGGTTTTACCGGGTGGATCCCTCGCGCTCTCCGTCTTCCGGGGGGTCAGGACTGGGGCTTTCGATCGTTAAGAGCATCATGGACCTGCATGACGGGACCGTGGAAATACAAACCCAAGAGGGAAAGGGAACCCGGATCATCCTTTCTTTCCCGGACCTTGCCTGAGAGCGGGTTCGGGAATGATAGCTGAAAGATCAGGATTTGAGAGGGATTACAGGAGAAAAAAATGAAAAGCTTTAGAACCGCCATAGGAACCGCCTGGAGGCTGGGAATTTTCTTGATCGGATGTTTCCTTTTGCCGGCTTATTCCGGGACTGCGGGAGAGTCCGCGAAACACCCGTTGATCGAAACGCTCCCCCCCGCGGGGGACGATCAAATCGCGCCTTTGTTAGTGTCGAAAGAAAAGGAACCCGCCTTAAGCCGTAAGCAATTGCTTTCCCTTCTTCGCCAAAACGTCAAATACGTCTTCGTGCTCTACCAGGAAAACCGCTCCTTCGATTCTTATTTCGGCACTTTTCCCGGGGTGGAGGGAATCTATTCCCGGCCCGCAAGCCTGACCCCGGGTTACTACCAATCGGTGGAGAACCCCGACGGGAAACTGGAAACCATCCAACCCTTCCTCATCGGACCGAAACAATTCGCCTCGGACCTCGACGACACCAAGCACTCCCACCTGGCCCTGGTGCAGAAGATGGACCTGGTGGATCAGAAACCGAGGATGGACCGGTTCGCCCTGGCGGAAGAATTCAAGAATGGCACGGACACGCCTCCCGCCCTGGCCGACAAGCAATTCGGGGAATTGACCATGGCCCACGTGGACGGGGACACCATCCCCTTTCTCTGGCGCTGGGCCAATCGGTTCGTGATCTTCGACCATATCTTCCAGTTGATGGTGGGACCCTCGGGCCCGGGCAACCTCTCCATCATCGCCGCCCAAAGCGGGCAGACCCAGGCCGCCCTCCACCCGAAGGAATTGGAGAAAGACTCCGGGAAGAAGGCCCCGGGGGAGCCGGTCCTCAACAGCAGCGACCCCTTCTGGGGCTCCCCCCAGGACACCTCCAACCCCAAGATGCCCGTGAACCCGAAGGAATTTTCCGGAAAGAACAAGGACAAGGAAACCTATCTGAACCAGACCTATGCCACCCTCCCCCTTTCGCTGGCCGGTTCCCAGGCCCAAAGCGAGACGGACGCCGACCCGCAAAAGGAAACCGACCTTGAGGACCTTCAGGAGGACGTGGCTTATTTGGATCAGAAGGGCCAGGCGCCCATCCCCTGGGGCTGGTTCCAGGAGGGCTTCGGCCATCCCTTTACCGGGGACGACGACGCCACCGACGCCGAGGGACAGCATTTATCCTATGTCACCCACCACAACGGACCCCAATATTTCGGCTACATCGTTCACAGCCCGGCCATGGCCGGCAGCCTCCAAGATCTGCAGGACTTTTTTTAATGCCGTCAAACAGGGCACCCTTCCCGACCAGGGCGGGGTCTTACTACGTGAAGGGGGGCGGCCATGAGAACCTCTTCGGTTTGAAGCCGGCCGATCCGGACGAGGCGGTCCGGAAAAGCTTCCTGGGGGACGACGACCATCCCGGGGGTTCGGACTCCCAGATCAGCGAGGCCATGCTGGCCCACGCCATCAACGCCATCGCCCAAAGCAAGTATTGGAGCCAATGCGCCATCTTGATCACCTGGGACGACGAGGGCGGGTTCTACGACCACGTGCCTCCGCCCATGCATTCCTTCACGCCGGACAAGGAACCCCTCACCGACGGGCCCCGGGTGCCGTTTTTGCTGGTATCGCCCTATGCCCGGACCCACGCGGTCGACCACGAGACGGGGGACCACGGGTCGGTCGTCAAGTTCGTGGATGAGGCCTTCGGGTTGACCCCCCTGGCGAAACTGCCGGACGAGAGGAAGGGCCGCGAGATCGCCAAGAAAAAGTGGGGGCAGGACAACTGGGGTCCGGACGACGCGCTGACCCCGGACGTCACTGACCTGTTGTCCGGGTTTGACCCGGCCCGGTTGAAAGGCGATGCCCCGCCCCTGCCGCCTGACTACGCCATGATCCCCGAGGCCGTCGTGGCCAAGCTTCCGCAGGAGAGCGGGTACGGTTTGAAGGACATCGGAATTGTCCCCGTCGACCAAGCCCTGGGTTTGCCGAATCCTATCCCGGCTGATTTCAACCCGCGGCCCAAGACAGACCCCAGCCAACCGCCGTCAACGCCGGAGGCCCATACCGTTCTTCAAAAAATAAATCAATGAGAAAGGTATTGTCCTGACTTCCGTTGCCCTTTTGGGCAACGGGGGCAAGTCACTCCTCCAGGCAAATAAAGAATCCAGCATCGGACCCAGGGTTTAGTTGATTCAAGCAGCCATTTTTTGATAGCTTTTTATCCACCCTTGGTGGTCCACGATTCCTTTTCCAACCGTTGGAGGCTGTGCGTGAATTTCCGCTATTTGCTTTTGTTCGTCTGGCTTGCCCATCCTCTTTGGGCGGGCCCTCCCTTCGAGACCGATGATCCGGAGCCGACAGAGTTTGGCCATTGGGAGATCTACCTGGGCGTGACCGCCCAGCAAATCCAGGATGATTTCTCTGGCACCGCACCATTCCTGAATTTGAACTACGGGGGATTGCCAGACCTCCAACTCAGCCTGACCACGCCTGTCGCCTTTAATTCCCCCGCCGGTTCCAGCCCCGCCTATGGCTATGGGGATACCCAGCTCAGCGTGAAATATCGTTTCCTCCATGAAACCGAGGGGATGCCCCAGGCCGCCCTGTTCCCCCAAGTTAACTTGCCCACAGGCGACGCCGGAAAGGGGTTGGGAGCCGGGCAATACCAGTTCTTGCTGCCCCTATGGTTCCAAAAAAGCTGGGGGCCCTGGTGCACCTTTGGGGGCGGGGGTTATTGGATCAATCCCGGGGTGGGGAACAAGAACTGGGTTTTCCTGGGATGGGCCCTTCAAAGGGACCTTTCGTCCTTCTTTACCCTAGGTGGGGAGGTCTTCTACCACGGCGCCAGTTTCGAGGGTCAAAGCGACAATCTGGGATTCAACCTGGGGGGAATTCTCAATTTTAACCCGGTGAACCACCTGGTCTTTTCGATAGGGCGTGACCTGGTGAACCCGGGAAACCTCCTGACCGGTTATCTAGCCTGGCAATGGACCTTTCCCAAGGACTGACCTGCCGTTATTTCAGCCATTCGGCTTTACTGGATAGGGGTTTCAGTGAAACCGTCCTTTTTCTTCTTAGCCCATACCTTCCCAGGCTCCGGTGCCGGATATTTTTCTTGTCTCTTTCCTGAATTTGTAGATAGCGGCCCAGAATTACCTTGGGGCGGTTAAGCTTGGCCAATATGGCTAGTAAGGCGAACCGTTTTCTCCCCCCTCTGAAAGAGGGGGGAGGGGGAAGTTAGTTTTTATCCTGATTTTTTGGGGGAAAAATTCCCCTGAAGGCCAATTTCAAAAAGACTAATACCCCCCTGGCCCCCCTTTTTCACCCCCATTTCTCCTTTTGGAAATAATAAATGAAAATGGGGACGTCCCCATGCCGCATATCCTCTTTTAAAAGAGGCATGGGGAAGGGGGGAGTGTTATCTTCCATGGCGATAAGGATTATCTGCATATTCGTGAAAGAGACTATTTCTTTATTTCAGGCCTCTTTCCAGCCTCTTATAAAAAAACCTCCCGTCGGCTGAGTTGGTAGAATAGGCGTCAGGTTTATTCCATTCCTGGAGGCTCCCATGGCCGCACCCCTGGTGGTGATCATCCTGGCGGCGGGCGAAGGCACCCGCATGATTTCCGATACTCCAAAGATTCTCCATGAGGTCGCGGGCTGGCCCATGATCGATTACGTCCTGGCGAACGCGCGGGCGGTGTCCTCGGACGCGGTTTACGCGGTGGTGGGGTCCCATTCCCAGGAAGTCACCAAGCACTTGGGAAAATCCGTGATTCCGATCCTGCAAAAGGAAAGGCTGGGCACGGGGCACGCGGTGATGTGCGCGGCTCCCAAATTGAAAAATTTTAAGGGGGATGTGCTGGTGTTGAGCGGGGACAATTGCATGGTGCGGGCCCAAACCCTGCTCGCCCTCCGCCAGTTTCACCGGTTGAAGGGCGGGGCCGCCACGCTCCTGACCGCTCGGGTGAAGGACCCTCACGGCTATGGACGGATCGTGCGGGGAGCCGAGGGGCAAGTGGAGCGAATCGTCGAGGAGAAAGACGCCAACGAGGACCAGCGGCGGATCAACGAAATCAACGCCGGGGTCTATTTTTTCCAGGCCCGCGAACTTTTGAGGGTCTTGAAGGAATTGAAACCCGACAACGCGAAGAAGGAATACTACCTCACGGATACGATCCAGGCGATCCTTTCGGGAGGGGCCAAGGTCGAGGCCCTGATGGTGCCGGATCGCGCGGAGGTTTTGGGCATCAATGACCGCGCCCAGTTGTCCATGGCCCACCGGATCCTCAACCTTCGCCGGGTGGAGGAACACCAGCGCCAGGGAGTGACCTTCCTGGGCCCGCAAACGGTCGAGCTGGGGCCGGATGTCAAGATCGGAAAGGATTCCGTCATCGAAGGGGACGTGACCCTGTCGGGAAGCACGGTCCTGGGCGAGGGCTGCCGGGTCGAGCGGGGAAGCGTCATCCATTCTTCCGTTCTTGGCAAGGGAGTGGTGGTCAAATCCTCCCGGATTATGGAAAGCAGGCTGGGCGACGGATGTGACGCGGGGCCTTTTGCCCATGTGCGGGGGGGAAGCGTTTTGGCCAAGGGCGTTCATGTGGGCACGAGCACCGAACTGAAGGGCGCCAAACTGGGCGAGGGCACCAAGGCGGGACATTTCTCCTATATCGGGGACGCGGTCCTGGGCAAGAATGTGAACGTGGGCGCGGGTTGCGTTTTCGCGAACTACGACGGCAGGAATAAGCACTCATGCAAGGTAGGGGACGGGGCATTCCTGGGCAGTAACTCGACGCTGGTCGCTCCGGTGACCCTGGGCCCGGGCGCGGTCGTGGGGGCGGGGGCGGTGGTGACGAAAAACGTGCCGGCCAAGGCGGTGGTCGCCGGGGTTCCGGCGAGACCCATGACCCAGAAGAAATAATTTCACCCGCCGCGAGGGCATCCATAGGTTCGGGCTTAAGCGCTGTTTTTTTGCTTCGCCTACCGCCCATTCCCCCAAAGGGCCCATGAATCGGCCTTTTTCCCTTTCTTTTTCACTTGGTTAATCGGCGCGTTTTTCTTAACATGACGCCTTCTCGGTTAACTCGATGTAAACCGTCAAGGAGATCGCATGGCCAGGACATTGGGAACGAACGGCATCAAAATATTCACGGGGACGGCCAACCCCGAGCTGGCGAAAAACATCTCCGAGAACCTCAAGACCCCCCTGGGCGACATCCTGGTGAGCCGTTTTTCCGAGGGGGAGATCCGCATCAAGATCAACGAGGATGTCCGGGGCCGGGACGTGTTCATCCTCCAGCCCACCTGCCCGCCCGTCAATGACAACGTGGTGGAGCTGTTGATCATGCTGGACGCCTTCCGCCGGGCCAGCGCCCGGCGTATCACGGCGGTGCTGCCCTATTACGGCTACGCCCGGCAGGACCGCAAGGACCAGCCGCGAGTCCCCATCACCGCCAAGCTCATGGCCAATATCATCACCGAGGCGGGAGCGGACCGGGTTCTGACCATGGACCTGCATGCCCAGCAGATCCAGGGGTTCTTCGACATCCCGGTGGACCATCTCTACGCTTTCCCGGTGATCGTCTCTTATATCCGGCAGAAGAAATTGAAGGACCTCACCATCGTTTCCCCCGACGTGGGCGGGATCAAAATGGCCCGGGCCTATGCCAAGGGCCTGGACGCCGAACTAGCCATTGTGGACAAGCGCCGCATGGGGCCAGATGAGGTAGAGGCCATGAACCTGATCGGGGACGTGCGGGGACGCACCGTCCTGATTCCCGACGACATGATCGCCACCGCCGGATCCCTGGCGGAAGCCGTGAACGCCCTGATGAAATTCGGGGCCAAGGAGATCTACGCCTGCTGTACCCACGCGATCCTTTCGGGAAACGCCGTGGAAAAGATAGAAAATTCCGTCTTGAAAGAAGTGGTCATTACGGATACCATTCCCCTTCCTCCGGAGAAACGCATCGCCAAGATCAAGGTTCTTCCGGTGGCTCCCCTTTTGGGGGAGGCGATCCTGCGTATCCACAACGAAGAATCCATCAGTTCCTTGTTCGACGATCTGGGATCCAACTAAACCACACAATCAAAGAAACTTGCGATACGTAACCGCTGAGCACGCGCGGATACGCCCCAAGAAGGAGCCGAGTTGAAATGAAACAGATACCGTTGGCCGCGAAAGTCCGTACCATCCGGGGGAGCAGCCGTTCGCGGCGGTTGCGCAACACCGGGTTCGTCCCCGCCGAGATCTACGGGCACAAAGAAACCAACCAATCCGTCGAGGTGAACGAGAAGGAACTGACCAAGATCCTGCAGTCCACCCGCGGGGAGAACATCTTTTTCTCCATTAACGTGGATGGGGACAAGGGCGAGCCGGTTTTGGCCGTCATCAAGGAAATCCAATACCACAAGACCTCGAATTCGATCCTGCACGCCGACTTTCACAAGGTCAACATGGGCGAAAAGATCCGCATCAAGGTTCCCCTGCGCATCGTGAACGCGGAAATCTGCGCGGGCGTCAAGAACGCCGGGACACTGCAAGTCACCATGCGGACCCTGGAAGTCCAGTGCCTGCCCGCCCAGATCCCCGAACATATCGATGTGGACGTGGTCAACCTGGAGATCAACCAATCCCTGCACGTATCGGACCTGAAATTGCCCGAGGGCTTGAAGCCGATCCAAAGCCTGGGCAATGTGGTCGCCTCCGTGGCCGAACAGGTGGCAGAGGAAGTCAAACCCGTCGTCGCCGTTGCCGCCGATGGCACAGGCGCCGCGCCTGTCGCCGCCGCCGGCGAGCCGGAAGTCCTCACCGCCAAGAAGAAGGAAGAGGGCGAGGCCGAAGCCAAGCCTGGAGAAAAGAAAGCCGCCGAGAAAAAATAAGATTCTTTTGGAAGGTTGGGCCGTTCATGACGAGGAAGGCGGGCGAAAGCCTCCTTCCTCGTTTTTGTTTAAGGGAAAAATCGGATTACCACCAAGGCACAAAGACGCCAAGAACTACAAAGTTGTTTATGTTTAAAAACCCAAAATCTTGGTTTTCCTTGGCGACTTGGTGTCTTGGTGGTGAAATAGTTGTTGTCGTTTGGGGGTAGCCTGATGACAAAAGAAACCTGGATCGTGGCCGGGCTGGGCAACCCGGGAGAGAACTATCGATATACCCGCCATAACGTGGGTTTCCGCGTTGTGGAAGCCCTAGCCGTGAAGCATGACGCCCGCTTGAAAGAGAAGGGAAAGGCCATTCTGGGTTCCGTTTCCCTATTTGGTAAGGAAGTCGTCCTCTTTTTTCCCCAGACCTTCATGAATGAGTCGGGCCAGGCCCTGGGGCCTTACGTGCATTACCATCAAATTCCCTTCAACCGCGTGCTGGTCGTTTCCGACGATCTGGACCTGCCGGTAGGACAAACCCGGCTCAAGACATCGGGAGGTTCGGGCGGGCACCACGGCCTGGATTCGGTGATTTCCCACCTGGGTTCCAAGGATTTTTCGCGCCTTCGCATCGGGGTAGGCAAGCCCCCCTCGGCGGGACAGGGCCCGGACCACGTCCTTTCCGCCTTCAAGCCGGAAGAAAAACCATTGATCGATGGGGCCATCGAAAGGGCGAGGGACGGGGTGGAATTGTTTTTGGAGAAGGGTCCGGACGCGGCCATGAGGGAAATGAATAAAGACGTCGTTTGATCAAAGTCCAAAAACTATTTATTTCAATTTAAACACATAACATAGAGGTACACCTTCGCGTTCCACCACGTGAACAACCTTGGAGGGGTCCGCCAACATATCCTTGCCGTCTCTTGTGGTCGAAAGGTAATAGTCCGCCTCCTTCAGGCTGTCGGTCCACTTCATCTGGCCGTTGAGATAGGGATAGACCTGATAGGGATTCGCGCTTGAGTTGATTTGGTATATCTTCCGGGGGTCGGCCAATCCGTTCTTTTTGATCCATTCCACCGCTTCCTTGGTGCTTGCCCCCCAATAGTCGTTATCGAATTTCCCGACCGAACCCTTAAGACCGCCTGTGAGTTCGTTGAAATAAACATACTCATAGGGATGAAGACGGAACATGCCGACAGCGACCCATCCCAGGTTCAGGATGACCAGGCCGAAAAGAGCCGTCTTGAGTAAGCGCGGCGCGGGTTCGCGGACCCAGGAGGCCGCGGAAAGGGCGGCTAGGGCCGCCAAAATGGGAATCAGGAAAAGGAAATGTCTCAAACCATCGTATAAAACAGGGTGAAAGAGGATGACTAGGCCGGCGTTCACTCCCAAGGCGCAGGCCAGAAGCACGGCCAACTCATTATGGATGAACCGCCCTACGAACCGAAGGGAAGCAAGCAAGAGCAGGAGGATTCCCAACGGCAGCGTGATCGTGAGCCAAACCGGCAGGTAGGAAAGGGGCAGTTGGCTGGCCAGGACCTGTCGGCCCTCAAATAGGACCGGGTTGTTCCAGAAGAAGTTCTTCGAGATCTGGAGAGCTTCCAGCAGGTGCACGACATAGTTGCCACCCAGGTAAGGCCAAGTTGCCATCATCATGAAGTTGGAAACGACGAAGACCGACGCCAGTAGAAGTCCGGATTCCTTGAGGTGCCGGGACCAATGCTTCCAGAGCTGTTTGCCTCGGTGATGGAAAAGATGGAGATCGTAAAGAATAAAGACGGGATAAAGCGAAAAACCCAGGGTGCGGGTGCATTGGGCCAGACCGAAGAGAAACCCAAGTACCAGGGCCTGGTTGTAGAGGGGCCGAGCTGGCCGAAGAGAGAGGTAATAGTGGATACCGGCCAGGGCCAGGAAGAAAGCGATGGCAAAGGGCACATCCTTCGGATTGCCGGGGATATCCCCCGTGAAGCGGGGAGTGAGGAATAAAAAAACCGGGCCCAGGACGGAGACCCAGGGCTTGCCAATGGAAGTCAGGAGCATCTCGTACAGGGCGATGAAAAGGGGAACAGCCAGCAGGAGATTCAGGAGGTGGTACAGGTCCAGCCCGCCAGTGGGGTTTAGCCACCCCACGACCATGCCGTAGAGGTGGTCGTAGATCACCAGACCGTCGTCGGGAACGCTTTTGACCAACAGGCCGGGGACGTCGTCGTGGATCAGGTGATGGCCCAGGGCCAGGCCCCGTACGTAAACGCTGGATTCGTCATAGGTGGCCCCAAAATCCATGAAGGTCGCGAAGGCCCAGCAGAGGTAGAAAAAGATGAAGAGGAATAGCGGGAAGCGACGGTGGAAGAATTCGGTCATCTCGGATTTGCCCCCAAGTAATATGAACAAAAAAACAGTTGAACCGCCAAGACACCAAGAAAAGCGAAGATTAAAGCTTCGAGCTTACAAACGTCAAAATCATTTGTTGTTCTTGGCGACTTGGCGTCTTGGCGTCTTGGCGGTGAATGATCATGGTTTTGTTCACTTTAATCGATAATCATAGTTAAGGGTGACGCCTTCACGGGTCAGGCGGTAGAGATCCTTGAAGGGTAGGTTGATCTTTTCCCTGCCGTCCCGGCTGGTGGACAGGTAATAGTCCGCCAGGGTGATGTCATCGGTCCATTTCAGGTTGGGGGGGAAGTAGTAGAAGACCTGGTAAGGATTCCCGCTGGCATTGACCCAGTAGGTTTTCGCAGGGTCCCGGTCGGTTTCCTTGCGCACATGGGCGACTGCCTCCTTAAAGCTGGCTCCCCAGTAGTCGTTATCGAACTTTTCCACCGATCCGGGAAGCCCGCCTGCCAGTTCGTTGAAATAAACGTATTCATATGGGTGCAGACGGACGAGATGGACGACTACGACCGCCATATTGAGGCATACCAGCCCGATGACGAGATAGTTGATCCTGGGTTTCGGCGGCTGGGACATCCAGTCGATGGCCGCCAGGGCGGCCAGAAGGACCATCAAGGGCAGAAAGAACAGGAAATGGCGGAGGCCGTCATAAAGAACAGGCTTCAAGGCCAGGTAGAGCCCGAAGTTGAGCAGAAGTGCGATAGCCCCCAGGACCCAGACCTCGTTCTTCAGAAACCGGGTGGTCTTACGGAAGGAAAGGGCCAGTAAGAAAAGAATGAACAGGGGTGTGGTGATCCCGACCCAGACAGGCAAGTAGGTCCAGGGCAGGGCGGCGCTGTTGATCTCCTCACCCATGAAGAGGACGTTGTTCCTCCAGGTGAACCCCGATGCCATATGAAGAAGCCGCACCAGGTGGTTGAGGAAGTTGGAACCCAGGTAGGGCCAGGTCGCCATCATGAGGAAACAGGAGGTGATGAAGACCAGCATCAGCAGCTTGAGGTTTTCCCGTAGTCGGGTCAGCCAGGGCTCCCGGGTGGTTTTCCCTGAAAAGAAGAAAAAGTAGAACTCGAAGAGCAGGTAGACCCCGTAAAGGGTGAAGCCCAGCATGCGGCTGGCCTGGGTGAGGCCGAAAAGAACCCCTAACCCCAGGGCCTTGGCCAGGAGATGGGTTTGGGGACGGCGGTGGAGGAGGTAGATGCCGCCGAGAGCCAGAAAATAGAAGACCGCGAAGGGCATATCCTTGGGGTTGGCGGGGATATCCCCCATGAAACGGGGGCATAGGAATAGAAAAACCGGCCCCAGGAGGCTCAGCCAGGATTGGTGGGTCTGGTGGAGGAGCAACTCATAAAGGACGATGAAGATCAGAAGGGCAAAGAGCATGTTTAGCCGATGGTCCGCTTCCACCGACTGGGAAGGGTTCAGCACGTTCAGGGCCACGCTATAAAGGTGGCCGTAGAATTCCTGGTCGTCATGGGGGTCGGGCATGACGAACCCCTGGAAGTCGTCATGGGTCAGATAATGGCACATTCCCACTCCCCTCGCGTAAACCCCCGACTCGTCGAAGGTCATGCCGTAATCCGAGGAGGTGAGGAAGGCCCACAACAGATAGAAAATGACCCACAATAACAGTGGAAATCGCAGGCGTAGTGCGGGGGATAGGGAATTCAGGGTCTGCTCCCGGGCTTGGAATGGGTCAATTATAACCATGATTCGGTGGAAACAAAAAAAGGCCCCGGGGTTTCCGGGACCTTTGGAAAAGCGTATCGACCGCCCAGGGAGAAGCTTAGGGGATTACTGGATAATCGTCGGATGGTCCCCCTGCCCGATTCCCTTCGCGTGATGGGCTTTGCGGCGTTCCAAGCCCGACATGAGGCTGTAGGCGCAAGGCACCACCACCAGGGTCAGGAGGGTGGAGAAGATGATTCCGCCGATGATGGCGATTGCCATGGGCTGGCGAAGTTCGGCGCCGGGACCGAAGGCCAGGGCCGCCGGGAAGCGCTCCCGCCACCGTGGCGGAGGAAGTCATCAATATGGGGCGCAGGCGCACCGGGCAGGCGTCCAGGAGGGCCTCATGTACTTCCATGCCAGCGTGGCGCCGCTGGTTGGTGAAGTCCACCAGCATGATGGAATTCTTTTTCACCAATCCCATGAGCAAAATGATTCCGATGAAGCTGTACATGCCCAGGGACTGGCCCATGAGCCAAAGGGAGAAGAAGGCCCCGGTCACCGAGAAGGGCAGGGCCAGCAGGATCACGATGGGATGGATGAAGCTGTTGAACTGGCTGGCCAGCACCATGTAGGCCACCAGGATTCCCAGGGTCATGACGAACAAAAGCTCTTTCGAGGAGTTGGCATTGGCCTGGGCGGAGCCGGTCAGCTGCACGTTGTAACCATCCGGCAAGATGCTTTTGCAGATGTCGACCGCTTCCTTAACCGCGTCTTGCTGGGATACGCCCACCCCGGTTCCGGCGGTTATATAAACGGCCCGTTGGCGGTTATCCCGGAAAATCTGTTGGTAGGCCGGTACCTGCTGGACGGTAGATACCGCTGAAATGGGTAATACCTCACCCCGGTTGTTGCGGACGTAGACCCTATTGATGGCGTCCGGACCCTGCCGCTGGTCCACGGGAACGCGGATGGCGATGAGGTTGTCATGGCCTCCCTCGTGGAAATAGGTGCCTTGGAACTGGTAACCGCCGATGGTGGCGCTGATGACATTGCCCAGGTCGTCCATATTGACCCCTTCCTCCGCAGCCTTGACGCGGTCGGGTATGACGCGAAGCTCGGGCTGGCCGTCCAAAAAGTTGTCATTGACGTTGGCCAGCTTGGGGCTGGCGTGCATGGCCTTGCGGATCTTTCGGGTGCAATCCGCCAAGGTATCCCAGTCGGGGCCGGTCACCATCAGTTCCACGGCGTAGCCCTGGCCCGTGGACATTCCCCTTTGGGAAAGGTCCAGGGAGAAAACCTGCAGTTCGGGAGAAACTTTAGCCAGTTTTTTGTTGACCCAGGCCATGAACTCAAACTCGCTCATGGGGCCTGGATTGATTTTCCACCAAAGGGATTGAAGGAAACCCAAGGGGCCGACGGGAGCAAATTTATCCGTGATTTCCGCCTTGGGGCGGTCTTGGGGGTCTTTCATGGTAAGGAAGAAAATGCCCTGGTTGGGGGTGGTACCGCCGAAACCGCCGAGAGCGGAGTAGAGATGCTTCACTTCTCCCCTGGTTTTCAGAATTTCCTCGCATTGCTTCACGATCTGGTCGGTGTGGGTCAGGGAATAGGTGACGGGGAGCTTCATGTTGACGATGAAGGCGCTTTGGTCCGTGGAGGGGCTGAAATTCACCTTGATGAATTTCAGCATGAAAAAGGAACTGAAAAAAATGAGGAAGGAGGCCAGTACGACCGACCAACGGTGGTCCAGGGCCCACAATAGGGTTCGCTTATATCGATTGCGGAGTATTTCAAACTGGTTGTTGACGAAGGTGTTGAACCAGTTGTGCTCGTCCGCCGCGTGCACGAACTCGGAACAGCGCATGGGGGTCAGGGTGATGGCTTCCAGGAGGGAAATCAGAACCGCGCCGGAGAGGGTCACGCCGAACTGGAAGAAGAACTTGCCGATAATACCCTGCATGAAGGCGATGGGCAGGAAGATGGCCACGATGGCAATGGAGGTGGCCATGGCCGCGAAGGTGATCTCGCGCGCGCCCACCAGGGCCGCTTCCACCTGCTCTTCGCCCTTTTCCTGGTGGCGGACGATATTTTCCAGCACCATGATGGCGTCGTCCACCACCACGCCGATGGAAAGGGAAAGGGCCAAAAGCGTAAAGGTGTTCAGGTTGAAGCCGAAGAAGCTCATGACGATGAAGGTTCCAAAGAGCGATGTGGGGATGGCCAAAAAGACGTTGATGGTGGAGGAAAGGCTTCCCAAAAAGAGGAAGCAAACCCCGGCCGTGAGGAAGGTGGCCAACGCGATCGTCAACTCCAGCTCGTGGACGTTATCCTCGATAAACTTGGTGGTGTCGAAATTGAGGCTGATGTGAAAGCCCTTGGGCAGGTTTTTCTTGACCTCTTCCATGCGGGCCTTGGCGGCTCTCCCGACATCCACCGCGTTGAAACCGTCCTGCATGACGATCCCCAAGCCCACCGCCGGCACCCCGTCGAAACGCGAGAGCCGGACCACGGGGGTGACCACCCCGTCCTCGATCGTGGAAATATCCTTCAATCGGGTGAGCGTGTAGTTGGGCGAGCCGCCACGGGCCAGGATGGGCAGGTTGGCGAAATCGGGAACCGTATAAGCCTCGCCCATGACCCGGATGTCGTATTGGGTGTCGGGGGTCTCCAGGGAGCCGGCGGGGGTCTCGGCGTGCTGGTGTTGGATGGTATTGATGATGTCCGCGGCGGTCAATTGGCGTTCGTTTAATTTGTTGTTGTCGACCCAGAGGTTGATCTCGCGGTCGAGAAAGCCGCCGAGAAAGACGTTGGCGACGCCGTTCAAGCTGGTGAACTTGTCCTGGATATGGTCGCGGCTGTAAAGCATCATGTCGCGCAGGGTCAGGGGCGGGTCGGCGGTGACGGCCAACCAGAGGATGGGGGAGGCGTTGGGGTTCTGCTTGCGGATGACCGGCGGAAAGATGTTGGTGGGGAGCTGTTTCTGGGCCTGGAAGACAAGGGTCTGCACATCCTGCACGGCCGAGTCCACGTTGCGGTTCAGGTCGAGGAAGACTGAGATGTTGGCGTTTCCCTGGGTACAGGTGGTCTGAACGTCCTGGACGCCCTGGGCGCCCAGCACGGCCTGTTCGACCGGGTCCGCCACGTCCGATTCCACGACCTCGGGAGAGGCGTTGGGGAGAGTGATGGACACGTTCACCACGGGGAAGTCCACATCCGGCAGGTTCGAGACCCCCATACGCATGAAGCAGATGAAACCGAAGATGATGAAAGCCGCCATGAGCATCCAGGCGAACACCGGGTTTCGGATGGAAATATCGGACAGTGTCATTGGTAACTCCAGTTCTGAGTTTTGGTTTCTAAATTTTCAGTTAGGCCTATTTTCCCCATTTGAATCGGCGGGAAAATTAATTATTCAAAACTTAACACTTAGAACTTAAAACTAATTATTGCCTGTTTTCGGCAGTTTGCCCGTAGCCACATCCAGCCAGACCTGGTCGTAAAGCGTCTGGTACTTGGCCTTGATGAAGCTGATCTTGGCGTTTTCCAAGGAAGACAAGGTTTGAAGCAATTCCAAGTTGGTGGTGAGGTTCAGTTTCAAATCGTGCATGACATCCTGGTAATCCTGTTGATAGGCATGGACCGCTTTTTGATAGGCCGCGGTCTCCCCGATCGATTCCACCAGGCTTTTGTTAGCCTCCCGGATATCGTCCTGGGCGCTTCGCCGGGCCAGGGATAATTGCATTTCCGCCTGCCTTTTCTTGGAGGCCGCTTGGTCCTCTTGGGCGACGATTTGTCCCCCCTCGAACAGGGGAAGGGAAGCCGTCAATCCCACCGTCCATTCGGGGGAAGGAACGCTTCCTTCCATGTCCAAATAGTAGGTGCCTTGGGCTTGCAGGGTGGGGAGGTGTTCGCCGTGGGCCTGGAGGAGGTAGGCGTCGGACACGGCCACGTTGGCCGCGGCGGATTTAACATCGGGCCTATCGTCCACCAGGGATTGGATACGATCCATCACATGGGAAGGCATATTGTATGTTTCATTCGATATGAGGATTTGGTCCGGCTTAATATTGGCCAGGGTGGCCAGGGTTTCCCTGGCCTGGACCAATTGGTTTCGGTCGCTTTCCAAATCGGCATCCACCTGCATCAATTGGGCCTGGGTGTTGGAGACATCCGCGGTGCGGGACCGGCCCATTTTTTGCCATTTCTTTTCCAACGCCAGGGTCTTCTCATTCAGGTCTTTGGAGGTGGTCAAGGCCTGGTCCGACTCTTCCAGGGCCAAGACATTGTAGAAAGCGCTTGCTACATTGAGAAGCAACAAACGGGATTGGTTCAAGAGAGCGTATTTTTGGACATCAATATTGGCACCCGCGCCCTTGACCGCGGCCACCTGGGTCAGGCCGCTAAAGATCGTCTCCGTCCCGGAAAGATAAAGGGAATCGGTGGGGGGGTTCGCGAGGGAAAAGACCGCTCCGGACCCTACATAACTTCCAGAGGTCCAGGCCGCGGTACCGTTCAGGCCAACCTGGGGTAACCAGGCCCCGATTGCCTGTGCGTTCTGCGATTTCGCCTGGAGGACATTCTCGGCCGAGGTGGCGAGGCTCTCGGTTCGTTTGGCCGCCAAGGCGTAAACATCCCATAGGTTCATTGTTTTCTTGACCGCCGCCATTTCCGCCGCGTCCGGGGCGAGGCCCGTGACTTGGGTAAGGGTTTTCTCCATCTTTCCATCGCCCACTTGTATGGGAACTTCGGCACAACCCGTGAGGTAAAGTGCCAACCCCGTGAAAATGACCGAGAGATATGAGAGGTTCTTGGACAAAGCATCGCTCCTTAGAAAAACTTGGGGTTGGCCGCTTATTATCCCAAAGTCGCATACCGAAACAAGTCAGGCCGCACAAAATAAACCACTTAATAAAAAAGCCCAAGGCCTTTTGCCTTAGGCTTGATTCCCCTCCGGGGGATTAGGGTTTCGAGTCCGGCGAAGGCGTGTTGTCATGGAGGAGCATGGACCCCAGGGAGGGGGGGGCACGGCCCCCGGTACGTTCCATCCCTTTGGATCGCTATGGCGGGATTCCCATTTG
This sequence comes from candidate division FCPU426 bacterium, assembly GCA_963771075.1. Taxonomy (GTDB): domain Bacteria; phylum Oederibacteriota; class Muellerivitia; order Muellerivitales; family Muellerivitaceae; genus CAVTWJ01. The sequence goes on from CAVYSE010000011.1 coordinate 480,229, forward strand.
GCGATCATTTGGTTGAATTTTTGTTTTTGCTCATCGTTCAAGACGGCCCGGATCTTGTCATTGGAGGCGTCCCTCAAACTTTTAAGCTTGGTGTTGGTGTCGAGCCGGGCGGATTCCAGTTGGGATCGGAAATCATTGAAAATGCCGCGGATGGTTTCTGTTTGGGCGGGGGTCAGTTTCAAATTGACGGAAAGCCGGTTGAGGAAAGGGTTGAAGTCGCCTTGGCGGGCGTGCGCTTCGTGGAAGCAGTGATGGATGTAGATGCCGGTTCCAGCCGCCCCCAGGCATATCCCAATGAACAACGCGAAAGAGATTTTCATCCAATCTTTCAAAACCTTACTCCTTGATCATACTGACGACCATGTCCTCGTGGTAGGCGGCGGGCATGGCGTTCCATTGGGAGGAAAGGGCCTCCGGGGTGGAAGAGGAATAATAATCCGTATCGGACGAGGGGAGGGAGGAAAGTTCGGGGGTGGAGGGCACGATGTAAAAGAAGACCCATGTGGCGGCCATGGCGGAACCCACCAGGGGAAAGATCCATCTCAAGTAATTTTCAAAGGTGAAAAAGCGGATTGATTTTGGTTTGGAACGGACGCGTTCCATCACGGCCGCCACCATGCGGTCTTCCTGAACCTCGGAAAAGGACATTTTAGGGAAAAGGGTAGTGGAAATTTTATTCCATTGGGCCAAGGCCAGACGGCATTCGGCGCAGGCCGCCAAATGAGCCTCAAGTTCATGTTTTTCGCGGGTGGGGAGAGGAGCGTCGGCAAGCGCGAATAGAGCTGTTTTTATTTCTTCGTGAGTCATGACCTGTCTCCTTCCTTGGTTAGGACGCCCTCATTCTTCAAAAAGTGTTGTAAATTCTCCTGTAACATCCTCCGGGCCCGGGAAAGCCTGCCCTTGACCGCGTCCACGGAGCATTCCAAGGTATCGGCGATTTCCTGGTATTCCAGGCCCTGGGCTTCCCGAAGGGTGAGGATGGCCCGGTAATCCTCTGGAAGGGTCGAAAGGATCTTGTTCGCCAAATCCATGCTTTCTAAGGCTGGGAGGGCGCTACCGGAGGTGGCATAGAGGGCCTCGATCCGGTCCCCCTCCGCTTCCACCAGGCCCTCGAGGGAAACGGTCCGGTGGCGGTTGCGTTTGCGCAGGATGTCAAGGCAATGGTTCGTGGTAATGCGGTAAAGCCAGGTCGAAAAGGAGGAGTTGCGTTTGAATTTACCAAGGTTGTGATAGGCCTTCGTGAAGATGTCCTGGGCGGCTTCCTCCGCCTCGGAACGGTTATGGAGCATGGAAAGGCAATAACCCAGCACCTTTTGGTGGTAAAGGCGCATAAGTTCCCCGTACCGTTCTACATCCCCCTTCAGGATTAGTTCTATTAATTCAAGGTCGTTGATAGGTGTCTCCCGAGGTTGGCCATATGCTTTTGACGTTTACAACAATATTGTGCTGAATTCAACCAGTAAGTGCAACACCTAGGCGAAAGACTTGCTCCGGCGTTTTGAAGCCAAGACACTTGCGGGGACGACCATTGAGAATCCGTTCCACGCGCCTGACTTGAGCTGGGGTTATGTTAGCAAAATCGGTTTTCTTCGGATAGAAGCGTCGAATCAAACCGTTGGTGTTTTCCACGGTGCCTTTTTCCCAACTGTGGAATGGCAGGCAGAAGAAAGACCTAGTGCCCAAAACGGCATTGACCTGGAGGTGTTCGACGTTCTCCGAGCCGTTGTCATAGGTGATGGTCCTGCGGAGTCCCTTGGAAAATTGACCGAGGCGACGATTGATAGCCATACGGGTATTTGACGCGGATTTCTGGGGCAGCCAAGCAAGTTTTACCAGTCGGCTCTTTCTTTCGACCATGACCAAGATAGAAGCTTTGCTCTGCCTGGAAATGATAGTGTCCATCTCCCAGTGGCCGTATTGGTCCCGTGCCTTGACGATGGCAGGGCGTTGGGTGATTGAAACGCGTTGTGGGATATGGCTTTTGCGGTGATTGTGGGAATGCCATCGCCGAAGTCGTTTTCGATGGGAGCGAGCCAAGAAGGGAATGAGATGCCGAGCTTTGCTATAGATGAACTGGTAGACGGCCTCGTGGGAAATGGAGATTTTGGATTTCTCCTGGTGAAGTTGACCGGCGATTTGTTCGGGTGAAAGACCTTGCCGAAGTTTACGCAAGACATACCGGCGCAGTTCGGGTTTCTTGAGCCGAAAGTGAGTTCGAGAGATCTGGTTGCGCAAGATGGCCCGATCGTGAGCCCTGGCAGGAAGATACCGGCCGGGACGTAAGGGAGGGGCGTTGCGCTTCAACTCTCGGGAAACGCTGGAAACATCACGGCCAAGGCGTTTGGCGATTTTTCGCAGGGAAAGGCCTTGAGCCTTCCAAATAGAGATTTTTTCACGTTCGGCTAACAATAGATGCCTGTAGGATTGTTTCATGAAACTTAGGATAACCCCCGGGTTCTGCCGGGCCTAAGTGTTGCACTTCGTTATTGAACTGGGGTGTGTGTTACGTTCATAGACTCGTTCCGAAAAGCGATAAAGTCAAGAAACCCGCCGTCTTCCCATCCTATATAATGGCCTTCTTCGAACCCTGAATCCGTCGATTGGGAAAAAACAGGGGGCAAAAAATGGTTCGTTTCGGGGGACTGACCTCCCAAGAAAAGAAAGTATTGGGGTTTCTTATTTTTTTAACCCTTCTGGGGGCCGGGGTCCTGGCGGTCCGCGCCCTTTTCGGAGACGAACAGGCCTCAAGCCCTTCCCCAGCCGTGAATATCATACCAACCCATGTTGAAAGGAACTCACCATGACCTTGACCTATTCCCTCGACGGCCAATGGCAATTTACCAGGCTCTCCGAGTCCACCTTGGATGAAAGGTCCATTCCGGTCAAGGCCTTAAAACCCCGGAAAATAAAGGTCCCCTCCAATTGGTACCTGGAAGGGGAGGACTTCGCCGGGGAAGCCCTTTATGAAACCGCCTTCGAGGTGCACCATTTGGAGCCCGGACAGGCCGCTTTTTTGCGCTTCAATGGGTCGGATTATTTCACCAAGGTGGAGTTGAACGGGAAGCTTTTGGGGTACCACGAGGGTTATTTCCAAACCTTTGACCTAGTGGCGACCCAGGCTTTGGAAGTGGAAAACCATCTGAGGGTTTGGGTGGAATCGCCCAAGGAAAACCGGAAGATTTGGCCCCACCACAAGATCCTGATCAAGGGCATCTTCAACCACCATGACGCCCGGCCGGGTAGCTGGGACGAGGAGAGGGGACAGGACCAAAACACGGGGGGATTGTGGAACAGCGTGGAACTTCTGGTCGTGGACCGGGTCTTTTTGAAACAGGTCCGGGTGCACCCGGTGCTCCTGCCCAACGGCCAGGCGGTCGTGCAGTTCAAGCTCACCCTCCTGAACGTGGCCGAAGCGGACGACTATGACATCGAACTGAAAGTGACAGGGGAGGGTTTCCCGGGTTCCTTCGGGATCAAGAAAAACCTGCATTTGGAAAGGGGCCAGACCGAAGCCCATTTGAGCTTGACCCTCAAGAATCCCCGACTCTGGTGGACCTGGGACCAGGGGGAACCTTCCCTCTACCGGGCCCACCTGGGGGTGCGCCGTACCAAGACCGGAAAGATCGTCGAGGAACAAAGCGCGCGTTTCGGCGTGCGGGATATCCGTGTCACTCCCCAGTGGGAGTTTTTCCTCAATGGCCGCAAGTTTTTCCCCCGTGGAACCAATATCATCCCCACCCAATGGCTTTCGGGCTACCGGGAAAAGGAGGTCCGGCGGGATATACGCCTCATGAAGGAAGCGAATTTGAACGCGGTTCGGGTGCACGCGCACGTCAACCGCCGTGAATTCTACGACGCTTGCGACGCGGCGGGGCTATTCGTCTGGCAGGATTTCGCCTTGCAATGGAGCTATGAACCCTCCGACGCCTTCACCCGTAACGCCAGCCGCCAGGTCAAGGACATGGTGCGCCAGCTTTACAACCACCCTTCCATTTTCGTCTGGTGCTGCCATAACGAGCCTTCCTTCAACCGCCATGAATTGGACCCGGTGCTGGAAAGGGCCGTGAAGGAGGAGGATTCCAGCCGTTTCGTGGACACCGCCAGCGACTTCCATTTCCATCCTTATCCGGGCTGGTATTGGGACGACTCGGCGGTGAGGGACGTGCCGGGCGTGTTGGGGCCTGACACCCGGTTTATCTCCGAGTTCGGGGCGCAGGGCCTGCCCTCGGTGGCGGCCCTGAAGAAAATGTTCAAGCCCAGCCAGCTTTGGCCGCCCGATTGGAAGGAATGGGCTTTCCGTGATTTCCAGTATTTCCAGACCTTCAACGTGGCTAAGATCGACCGGGGCAGAAACTTGGCCGAGTTCGTGGAGAATAGCCAGCGCCACCAAGCCTGGGTGGTGAAGGAATACATTCAGAGCCTCCGGCTGAGAAAATACAAACCCATGAGCGGCTATTTTCATTTCATGTTCGCGGATTGCTGGCCGGCCATTACCTGGAGCGTGATGGACTTTTACCGGAAACCCAAAAAAGCCTACGATGCGCTTCGGACCGCCTCCCAGCCCCTGCTTCCGATCTGGCGGCCCATCGTGACCCAATTCAATCCCGGCGATATGCTCAGTTGGGGAGCGTCCTTGCTGGAAGGGGTCATGCTCATCAACGATTACCCCTACGGCTTCAAGGGGCTGAGGGTGGAAGTGAGGGTGGTGGGACCCAAGGAAAAGGTGATCTTCAAGGACTCGGGCATCTGCGACCTGGGGCCGGATGGCATCGAAAAACCCTTTGAAGCGAACGCCCGGCTGGCCCATATCCAGGGTTTCGCCATCCCGAAGGACGCGAAGCCGGGGGAATACCAGGTCCGCCTAGCCGTGTTCGACCGAAAGGGTATGAAGATCGCCCATAATGAGACGTCGGTTCAGGTGGTAAAGAAAAAGTATTAAACTAAAAAACCATTTGCCACGGAGACAGGGAGCCGCAGAGAAGAAAATTTTGGAAATGAAGTCTTGAACCCCTTGTTCCTGTGCCTCTGGGGTGAGATTGTCCCTTGAAAGGAATAACCATGAATCGAAAAATCAACTCATGGCTTTTAATCATCGCGCTCCTCGCTGCCGTGGGGGCGGCCCAGGCGACCGGTGTGGAGGTGGTGAAGAACGTGCCGTCCACCTACATGTATCCCACTGACGGCTTCCTGCCTTTCAACATCCACCGGGGAACCCAGACCATGCTCACTCTCATGATGCCCGGATGTTCCTTCAACAACCCCCAGGGCGTGGCCTGCGCGTTGCTCGATTCGGACCATGACCCGAAACAGCCCCAAAACGACGTGGTCATCACCTGCGTGGGGGTCAACTCGGGGGCGGGCGAGATCGTTTACAACGTGGGCCTCAAGGAACTCCGGCGTTTCGGCACCCAGGGGTCGGGGGAAAAACAATTCTTGAACCCGACGGGTGTCGCCATCGATTCCAAGGGCGACGTGGCCGTGGCGGACACGGGAAATGACCGCATCTGCTTGCTTCACCACGACGGCATGCGCCTGACCTGGGTGAAGGCCGTGGGCAAGAAAGGCCAGGCCCCGGGCCAGTTTTCCTCCCCTTCCGGCGTTGCCTATGACTCCCAGGGGCACCTTTATATCACCGACACGGGAAACAACCGCATCCAGATGATGAACCATAAGGGCCACTGTGTGGTTCTCCAAACCCCGGCCCTGGAAGGCCCGACGGGCATCGCCTGCATCGACGCGAAGGAAGCCTGGACCTTCTTTCAACAGGGGCCTTACGCCGACCGGTTAGCGGTGATCGACCAGGGGGGACAGAGGCTTCGCACCCTTACCCAGGAGGGAGGGCCCCTTTACCGCATCACCGCCGCCGATATGCCGGACGGTCCGGTTAGCCTATGGGGATGCGCCTTCGATTATTTCGGCAATGTCATCGCCACCGATACCTTGAAAGGCACCCTGCGTAAGTTTGACAAGGACCTGCGCTATGTCGCCAGCTTCGGGACCGCCGGGGACGACGATTTCCAGTTCAACGAGCCCCGGGGCATCGCTTTCAACCACCAATTCGGCCAGATCTTGGTGGCTGAGAAGAACAGCGTCCAATACATGTGGAACGGCACGGACGTCCTCGAGTTGTCCGCGCAAAGGGACGGCGGAACGCTCAAATTTCCATTTAAATTGACGGAACGGTCCTTGTTGACCGCGGAAATCCGGGACGAGAAGGGAAAGCCGGTGGCATCGCTGGCGAAGGGCCAGGACATGGAAATGGGGAAACAGGAATTGGATTGGACACCCGAGCCGACGGTTCCCAAGGGAAGCTACACCCTTTTCCTGAGGCTGATGGCAACCTATTCCACCCGGGACCGGGTGGCGAAGGAAATTGAATTGCCGGTGACTTACTAATGGATCGGAAAAACTTGACCCGAAAAACCTGGCTGTTCTTCTTCGGGGCGGCCTGGGTTTTGCTTTTCTCTTCTTGCGCCCAAAAGAGCGAGCATCCCGACGGGATCACCATCAATTACTACCACGGCCTGGAAGTCTCCGACCGGGTGGCGAACGACCTGATCAAGGACAACGCGAAGGACCTTTTTTCCATCCTCGACGAGGGTTTTTCCACGAGGTTGAAAACCGCAGATGAGTTGGAGCATGTCCTCCAGGATATGTTCGGCCAGTACGGACGGCCCTTGAAGGTCACCTTGAAAGCCTGCGAGACGGGTTACCGGGCCGATGGCCTGGTGGAACGGCCCCGGCGCAGTTATTTTTACACCTGCGGCACCACCAAATACCCGCTCGGCAAATATTTCGTCAAGGTGGAAGTGGTGCCCTCCCGCGATTACATGAAATTGGGTGTCACCGGTTTCGGGATCGTTGGTTTTTCCGGCAGTCCACCCGATTTCCTGAAGTAAGATAATCGTTCCAACAACGGCAGACCAACAGTCCCCGGAAAACCTTCGAGAAGCAAAGAACCCCTTCTTTATCTTCGAAGTGATTAACCCATTCCTTGAAGGTTTGAATGTACTGTAAATAAATTGTAATCTCTGAAAAAGTAGGCTTTGCCGCCTTTTTCAGGAAGATACTCAAGGTAACCCCGCGATTTCCTGCGGAAATCTTTGGGATCGAGACCTCTGATTGTCGCTCTTTTAGTGTTTTTCAGAGGTCTCAAATTAAAGATTTTGTTTGGGGATTTTGTGCCTTGTTGATGGATTTAAGTTTAGCGGTTTAATTTTTCCATTCCTCGTAAGCCTGGTGGGCCGCCCCGTGAAAATGAGGATGCCGGGGCTTCCAACCCAAGCTGAGCGAGCGGGTTGATTTGACTTCTTGGTTCAGGACCAGGGCGTCCGCGAAGGGGCCCATGACCTTGCGGGCGTCGTCCAGGTGCCAGGATTGGGTGTCGCCGTTCATGCCGGCGGTTTGGCTGATGGTCTTGGCGATCACGGCATAGGGAAGGGGGCTTCCGTCCACCCCATGGAAAATCCCCGAGGCTTTCTTTTCGACTACGATCCGATACAGGTCGGCCAAGTCGTCCCGGTGGATAAGGGGCCAAATATTATTCCCCTCGCCCACGTAAGTGACCACACCCTTGGTGGCCGCGTCGTTCCAAAGGCTCGAAAGGATACCGGCTTTTCCCCCGTATACGATTCCAGGCCGGATCACGGCGCAGGCGAAATGTCCCTCGCCACCCCTCAGGGCCAGTTGTTCCACTCCAGGCCGCCAGGCCACCATGGGAAAGGCTTTGTCCGTGGGGGCGGTTTCATCCACCGCAACCCCTCCGGTCTTTCCCAAAACCCAAACTCCCGAGGTGTAAACGAAGGATTGAATGATTCCCTGGGCGGCCATTTCCTTCAGCAAGGTTTCGACAAGGGCCTGGTCCAACCTGGCCATGTCCGGCCCCATTTCGGCGGCGGTATGGATGACGGCTTCGCACTGTGCCGCTTGCGGGGCCCAGGACTGGGGATCTTTCAGGTCCCCTGGGAGGCCCTTCGCGCCAAGGGACTGGAGTAGGGAAGCTTTTTCCGGATCGCGGTAAAGGCCGGTTACGGAGTGGCCCGCCCCGATCAGATTTTTTACAACCGCGGAACCGATATAGCCTGTGGCGCCTGTGACGAATACTTTCATGAAAACCTCCCCTTCATTATGATTGTGGCCGTATTGTGGGAACCCGGGGGGTTTAAAGCAAGGGCGCCTACCCGCGACCATTTATTGGGGAATTCCGCCTAAGGTTGAGGGACTTATGGGACGATATCGTTTTTCCCTTTTGATTATCGCCGTTCTTCTGCTGGCTTGCCGGTTTTTCCAAGCCCAACGGGAGTGGAAAACATGGGAAAGTCTTTTTCCGGAGCCAGCCCCGGGGGTATGGAGGGCCTGGGTGGCCGAAGAACCGGAAGTCCTCTTCAACCATCGGGAAGGACTCCACGACACCGGGCGACTGAATGGGGTTTATGAACCCTATGTCAAGGAAGTCCGGGTGGTTTGTGTCCTGGTCTCCCGCGACGGAGCCCCCGTTCCTCCCGTGAAAGCTCGTTGCACCCTGCGGCTAAACCCCGAAGACCCGGCTCCCGCCCTGATCTCCTATGGGGAAACGGTGGAAATGACCGCGAGCCTCCTGAAGCCGCCGCCCGCGTTGAATCCCGGACAGTTCGATTATGCCCATTACCTGAAAACCAAGGGGGTGCCCTATGTGATGTATGTCCCTTCCCGCCGTTGGCACGGGATTGAAGGGGTGCCCCGTGCGGGCGGTTTTTTCATGGAGGTTTCCTGCCGGTTGAGACGCTGGGCCCAGGAAAGGATCTATCATCTCCTGCCTTTTCCCCAAAACGCATTGCTTGACGGCATCCTCCTGGGCGAAAGAGGAGCCTTGCCCGGTGACATGGTGGAAGCCTTCATGGAAACGGGTACGGTCCATATCCTGGCCGTGTCCGGAATGATCACGGCCTTCCTGGCCGGGATACTCTTCATGTTGTTCCGGGCCAGCCAATTCCCCAGAAAAGCAGCGGCTTGGGTGACATTGGCGGGGGTCCTTTTCTTTATCGCCTTGACCGGAGCCCATCCGCCGGTATGCCGGGCGGGTCTTTTCGCGATCCTGGCCCTATTGGCCGTGCTTTTGGAAAGGCGAGTCCATGGGGGCGCCTTGCTTGCGGCTACCGCCTATGCCTTGACGGTGGCCAACCCTTTCGTCGTGGAAGACCTCTCCTTCCAAATTTCCTTTTTGGCAACGGCGGGGTTGATGGTGATGGGACGAAGATTCGAGGATAAACTGAAGTTCCTTTGGAAACCCGCGGCGGGTCTCCTGGCGGCCACGGCCGCGGCGCAAATTTCGGTCTGGGTCCTTTTGATCTACAGTTTCAATCAGTTGTCGCTCTATTCGCTCCTCGCCAATTTACTGATCGTGCCCTTGGCGCTTTTTTCCGTGGCGGCGGGATTGGCCGCGCTCGCGGCCTCCTGCCTGTCCCCCTTCTTGGGGAGCCTTTTCGCCGCGGGGAGTGATGTGGTGTTACGGTTGTTGATCTTACTGGCCCAATGGATCAACCGCTGGCCGGGGGCGAATTTCATCGCGGCCTCCCCTCCGGCTATTTGGGTTTTGTTTTTCCACGCCCTTCTACTGATCACCTTTACCATCGCCTGGCCCAGGGTGAAACCGGAACTGCCCTCGGAGGAATGGCGCCTGCGCCAGGCCCCCATCCGTTGGGGCCGAAAGGCGTTGCCCTGGGCCTGGATCCTTTTTGCCGGGATCACCTTCATGGCATGGTGCGTTGAAAAAATCGAGCCCAAAGGTTTCCGAATCGTTTTTTTCTCGGTGGGTCACGCCGACGCGGCGATCCTGGAGACCCCCTCGGGAAAAACCCTCGCCTTGGACGGCGGGTGGTTCAACCAGGGTTTGCCGCGATATCAAACGACCGCGGCCTATTTAAGGCATCGGGGATTCCGCCGTTTGACGGGAATCCTCAACCTTTCGGCCACCGATGAGGACGCGGGAGGACTGGCGAATTTGATCGCGGCGCTGCCGGTCTCGGATGCCTACGGCTTACCCGGGGATTATCCGGAAAGTTGGGGATGCCAGGCTTTTTTGGATGCCCTGGAGGACCAGGGCCTTCCGTTTAAAAACCTGCGGAAGGGGGATTCGATCCCCGGATTGGACGGAGCGGTGTTGAAGGTTTTGTCCTCTCCGCCGCGAAAGACGGATTTTAAAACGAAGGATACCAACCATTCCATGGCCCTGCTGGTGACACTACCTGGGTCGGATAGGCCGGTTCAAATATTATTCGCGGGCAATTGTGGGAAGGAACAAATCGGAGAAATCAAAAAAGATTTTACGGGCCTTCTGCGCTTGGATTGGCTGGTCACCCCTCGGCACGGAGCCCTCAGCGCGGGACAGGACGAATGGGCGGAGACGCTTCGGCCTTCCCATGTCTTGGTGAGCGATTCCAAGAACCATCCGGAAGATGAAGTGTTCTACCGATCCGCCAACCCATCGTCAGTTATATTAGGTTTGGCTTCGACAGGCTCGGTTGAGGTGGAGGTGGGACCGGGGAAGCAGAGGAGATTTAGAACCTTTCGAGAGGGTATTTGGAGGGCTTTTTAAGCGGTTTGGGTAGAAAAAGCCAAAAATAATGCGTTTTTCGTGAAACCTCCATTAAAACATGGTTCTTTTACCCCAATTCAGGATATTCGAGGTATCATAAAACGTAGAAATGAAGTGTTTTTTGTGGAGGTTTAATGTTTACCTTGTTCCGGGGCGCAAGTCTTAAAATCGCCAAAAATCTCATCAAGGTTACGGGTGTTCAAGAAGGTTTTCACCTTTTCCTTAAAAAGAACCTTTCCACCATCAACCAGCAAGAATTGTATGTCCGCATGCTGGCGCTGAACGCCACCAATCTTCTTCAAACCATGAAGGAGGAATTCATCAGCAAAGAAATCGACTCCGAGGACGGCCAGGACATCGTGGACGACTATGTAGTCGAAAATCTCCGCCACCAGGAATGGGTGCCGATCAAGGACGGCGCGGACCTGATGGAAAAATGCCAGAATGTCGAGGAGATCGCCCAAAAGTTCCGGATCCATTGGATGGGGGATCAGGAGCAAAATGGCCCGGAGCCCCGTTATTACTGTGTGATGGATATCCTGAGAAGGTTCGGGAACGAGAGAAACCACGACCTGCAGGATTCCCTTTACGAGTTCATCACCTTACAACATAAACATTTCACCCACTATTTCCATACCCTCCTGGCGCCGATAGAGGCCGCCGAAAAGGAAGCGGCACCGGTACCCAAAGCTGTCGCCTCCAAGAATTTGGAAATAGCAGGCCTGCCTAAGATGGAACAATCCTTTTAAATAGTTCGAATCTGTCGGTTGGCCGAGTTAATATCCTCCTAAAATCCAACTTGAAACCTGAGATGATCAACCCACTTGAGCTAATCCCCTTTAGAATTAAGCCCGTCTTTTAATTAAACCAAAAAAGGAAGATCAATGACCGAGGTCCCCCTGAACCTTCCCATGGACGATCATGAACTCCAATTGGTCGATGGGTTCCGGCAGAGCCGGAACACCTCGGTGTTGACCATCATGTTCACCGATATCCAGGGATTCACCAAACTCACCGAGGAGCGGGGGGACGCCTATTCCAACGAGGTGCGCCGCGCCCATGACTCGCTCCTGGTGCCTGTTATCGAGCGGGACGGCGCGGGGCGGGTGATCAAACACATCGGCGACGCGGTGATGGCGGTCTTCAGCGAGCCTTCCACGGCCGTGTCCCGCGCCCTGGAGATCCAGGAAGTCCTGCGCCGCTATAGCGCCCAGCATTCGGACCAGCCTCCGATCCTGGTGCGCATCGGCTTGCACATGGGCCAGGTGACGGTCGAGGACAAGGTCAGCATGGACGTATTCGGACGCCACGTGAACCGGGCCTCGCGGGTAGAAGGCTTGGCCGATGGCGGCCACATTTACCTCACTTACACCGTGTTCGATTCGGCCAAGGGCTGGATGGCCGGTAAAAGTTCCGAGGCGGCCTGGGTCTCCCATGGGCGATACCGGGTAAAGGGCATCGACGAGCCCCTGGAAATATTCGAAGCTTACCGTCCCGGCGGGGTGAAGCCCCGAAGGCCCGCGGGCGCCAGGCGGCAAACCCCATGGCCGCCCTTCTCACGCGTCGCCGCACTGGTGTTGGCGGGCGCCCTGGGGATGTTATTCCTTTTGGGCCTGAAGCCCACCGTGATCTTTGAGGACCTGGGCGTCCGAACGGATACCACCGACGTGATGTTAGACCATAAGACCCGGTTGCAACTGGAGGGAAACCCCGGCGACCACCTGCGGAAATGCCTCACGAAGATCAAAGCCGGCAACCACCTGATCTATTACGACGTCAGTTACGTCACACGCTATTATTCACCCGTCACCGTGAGGAGGGGGAAGAACATCCTCCGCCCTCAATTCGAGTATTTCGGCCTGCCGGGGGTGGAGGGCAATACCAGCTTTGATAAGCACGGGAAGAACGAGCAGGTTTTCTCCAACGCGACCACCTACGCCACATACGATGACAGCCTGGCCCGTCATGAGCATCAAGCGAACCTCACTCTGGATATGAAATCCGCCCAAGGGCCTATGTCACCTCCTGTAAAAGGGGTCAAGAAACACCACACCCTCTATTGGACCCTCGAGTGGAAGGTGGACCTGGACGGCAAAACGATTTCTTCGGATAAGACCATCGTCGAACATGACCCGGAGGCTTCTGACTCCACCGAGGTTAAAAAACCCCTCTGGGAGGATTCCCGCCACCGTTATGTGCTGACCTACATCCTGAACGGCATCTCCGCCCAGGGCGAGATACAGGCCGAGTATGCCGAATATAAATGACCCCTTTCATCGCTGTAGTTGGATCTTTTTTCGGGACTCGCGCCGCAACCGACACACCTTTTAGGCGGGATGGGAAAGCACTTGGGTGGATGAGGAATGGGTCATTTATAGTCAAAACTTATTTTGAATAGAGGTGGTACCTGATCCCGGACCATTTGGCGCGGGGGCCGGTGAGGCGTTTTTGAAGAGTGGACGGCAATTGATTTTTATCCGCGATGGTAAATCCCAGCGGCAAGTAATAACCAGGAGAAGGGGTGACCATCCACAAATATTCCTGAAGGAATTTTTGGCTTTTCTGGGCGAATTTTTTCCTTTTCTCCAAATTTTTCCATTGGTCGCAGGCATATTCCACCAGGGAGTGGCTTAAACCCTTGCCCCGATAAACCGGGTCCACGGATATACCGGTGATTTCCAAGCAATCCTCCTGAGCGGTCACGGTCAGCCAGCCGCTGTTGAATTGTTGGACTTCCGCCACCCATGCCAGCGTTCTTTCCGGTGAGACCTCGTCCGCACGCGAATCCGAGAGCGATTTTTCAATCTCCGGCAGGTCGAAGGCCCGGGCCTCCCTCAGCACAAGAGAATTGTCCAAGGACCAAAGGGAAGAGGCGGTCAAATCGCCCCGGTACATCAAACCCCCGTTTTGGGTCGCGCGTAACCGGATGGCTAGGTCCAAGACCTGTTCCCGGGTGGCCCATTTGCATTCCCGGACCTCGTGATGGTCGGTGAAGGCCAGTTCCGTGTCTTGGGTGGTGGCATAAAAGACGTAAGAATCCCAGGTGGCGACTTCGCCCTGAAACCCGATGTCGAGGGTGATATGGACCAAAAACCGTTTCAACTCACACTGAAGGCCCGTTTCCTCGATGGCTTCCCGCAAGGCCCCGGCGACAAAATCCTCCCCCGGTTTGATCCCGCCCGATGGCGAACGAAAGATGCCGGGAGGATAGCTGTGCTTGGCCATCATGCCGAAACGACCATCGGGTCCCTCGATGAGCATGGTCACGTCATGGGCGCGGTTTTGCTGAAGGCTCCGTTGAACCAGGTTCCAGCCCTGTTCATCGAACTCATAGGTCATCCAGGGATGATAGGGATACCCGAAACGGTCTCGAATGTTGGATAATTGGGGCCGGATGAACAAAATTCAGGACGCTCCCTTTATTAGGATACTTTCCCTAAATGAATCATAATGGATAAAAGGTTTATCCATTTTAGAGTTCGGGTGAACGCTGTCAAACAGGAGTTTCCCCATTTACAAGCGATTATGGTTTTTCCTTCTTTTGAGTTGCTTTTTGTCGGCCGATTTTCTTTCGGCTTCCCCCCGGGATTTGGCCTCCTGGGTGGACCCCTTTATCGGCACAAGCAAAGGTGGGAATACCTTTCCCGGAGCCCTCGTGCCGTGGGGGATGGTTTCGGTCAGCCCCCATAACGCCCTGCAAGCTCCCTCGGGCTACCTCCATGGTCAACCCCTGGTTTTCGGTTTTGGCCATACCCATTTAAGTGGAATGAACTGCCCCGACCTGGGCAGCCTTTTGCTGATTCCGACCCTGGGCGAACTGAAGCCGGGAGCTTTGGCCAATGGGAGTGCTTATGAAGAGGAGCAGGCTTCCCCCGGCTATTACGCATTGAAACTCAAGGACTCGGGAATTTCGGCGGAAATGACCGCGACCACCCACTGCGGCTTCAGCCTCTATGCCTTTCCCGCACGAAGCGGGGACGCGAACATCCTGATCGACGCGTCCCACCGTTTGACCCAGGACGGGCCCGGGGAAGCGGACCGGTTCCAGGGCCGGGTGAAAATCGTTTCGCCTTCCGAAGCGGAAGGCTTTTGCGAAAGCGGGGATTTTTGCAGTCCCTCCGCCGGCAACCAGCAAACCCTCTACTTCGTCATCCAGTTCAGCAAGCCCGCCCAATCCGCCGGAACCTGGAAAGGGAAGATACGATCCCCTGACGACGAGGCCCAGGGCCAGGAGGTGGGAGCCTTTTTCCGTTTCAATACCGCCGAGATGGAACCGATCGGGGTCAAGGCCGGGGTTTCCTATGTGAGCGTGAAAAACGCCAGGGAGAACCTGAAAGCGGAACTTCCCGGGTGGGATTTTATGGGGGTACGATTATCCGCCCGGGCGGAATGGAACCGCCAACTTTCACGGGTTCAGGTCTCGGGTGGATCGGAAACCATGAAAAAAATATTTTACACAGCCCTCTACCATTGCTTGATCCACCCAAGTATTTTTTGCGACGTCAACGGCGAATATCCCTCCTTCACGCGTCACGAGATACGTACGGTGAAGGGTGGAATCCGCTATTCGGTTTTCCCACTTTGGTACAGCTATCGATTGCTTCATCCTCTCCTGACTTTGTTTTATCCCGAGCGGGAACAGGATATGGTGAAGAGCCTGACGGAAATGGCTCAAGAAAGTGATTGGCTTCCCCGTTGGGAGCTGGCGGGCAATGAAACAGGGGTTATGGTGGGGAGCCCGGCCGTGCCTTTTTTGACCGACGCTTACTTGAAGGGAATCCGGGGATTCGATCCGGAAGAAGCTTTTTCCGCGATGGTAAAAAGCCTCAAACCGGAAGGGAACAAACTTTACGGAGGTTTGAATTCCCTTTTGCGTTTCGGGTTTATTCCCAAGGACGATGCCAGCGGGGATTGGGTTTGGGGATCCGTTTCCATGACCCTGGAATATTCCTACGATTATTGGTGTTTGGCCCAGATGGCCCGCGCCCTGGGGCATACCCAAGCGCATGACGAATATATCCACCTTTCGGGGCTTTACCGGAATCTCTACGACCCTGATACGGGTTTTTTGAGACCCAAGATGGGGGACGGCGGTTATCTCTCCCCCTTTGACGCGGCGGCAACCTGTTGCGACCACAATTGGGAAGGGAGCGGGGGCCCGGGATATGTGGAAGGCAGCGCGTGGCAGTATCTTTTTCACGTTCCCCAGGATTTGGACGGCCTCAAACTTCTGATGGGTGGCGACGAGGCCTTTTCAAGCAAGCTTCAGGAAATGTTTGTAAAGGGTTATTACGACCCGGGAAAAGCGGCAGATTGGACCTATCCATACCTCTTTGACGCATTGCCGGGAGAGGCCTGGCGGACCCAAGGGTTGGTCCGGTCCCTCATGGATAAGCATTTCACCGGTGGTCCTGAAGGGTTGCCCGGCAATGACGAGGGCGGCAGTTTATCGGCCTGGTTGGTTTTTTCTTCCCTGGGTTTTTTCCCCTATTGCCCGGGAAGCGGAACCTACTTATTGGGGAGCCCGGTATTTCGGGAAGCGAAAATCCTGCTCAATAAAACCTATTATTCCGGGGGAAATCTTCTGATAAAAACCGTCAACAATTCCGACAAGAACGTTTATGTCCAATCCCAGTTGGTGGACGGCGTTTCCAACCACGAGCATTTCATCAAACACAGCGATCTGGTTTACGGGAAATCCATCGTTTTTACCCTGGGACTCCATCCCGCGCCTTAAAACCCTAAACACAAACAAAAGACAACACAATGACACGAAAACTCTAAGTGCGAAAAAAGATTGGTAATTCGAATTAAGCCTCAATAAGGTCGGTTCTTCCTTGTGACTTTGTGTCTTCGTGTGGGAGGTAGGTTTAAGTTTGATGACCATAAACAAACCTTGTGGTTTTCGCGCGACAGTGCTATAAATTGACGGCTTTTGGGGGGCCTTAAAACCCCACCAAATCAGGCGAATGGAAGCCCTGTTTCCTGCCTATTTCTCACGCTTTTCTTACCGCTTTCAAGTGTTCCCCCTGGGAATGGAGAAAGCCTCTCTAGTAGAAAAATAGAGGGATGATAAAGCGGCGGAACAACTAAAGGAGTCGCACCATGATGTCCGTTTCGATGAAGCAGCTATTGGAAGCCGGTGTCCATTTCGGCCACCAGACCCGCCGTTGGAATCCCAAGATGGCCGCCTTTATTTTCGGCGAGCGGAATGGGATCCACATTATCGACCTCCAGAAAACCGTCAAGAAGCTCAAGGAAGCCTACCAATTCACCAAGGACCTGGCCGCCGCCGGAGAATCCATCGTTTTCGTGGGCACGAAGAAGCAGGCCCAGGACGCCATCAAGGAAGAAGCGGAACGTTGCGGGATGCCCTATGTCAACTACCGGTGGCTGGGCGGGATGCTCACTAATTTCACTACCATCAAGAAATCCATCGGATACCTGAAAGAACTGGAAAGCATCTCGGAGACCGAGATGGCGGACCGTTCTAAGAAGGAACAAGCCGGGTTAAACAAGGACAAGATGAAGCTGGAGCGCTCCCTGGGCGGCATCAAGAACGTCAACAAACTGCCCGGCGCCATCTTCGTGATCGACACCAAAAAAGAGCACATCGCCGTGCAGGAAGCCCGTAAGCTCGGGATTCCCGTGATCGCGGTGGTGGATACGAACTGCGACCCGAGCGAGGTGGACGTAGTCATCCCGGGCAACGATGACGCCATCCGCGCGGTGAAATTGATGACCTCCGTGATGGCCAGCGCCATTTTGGAAGGCCGGGCGAAGGAACTGGAAGGCCGGGAAGTCACGGCCGACGGCTCCGTGGCCGGCGGCGAAGTGGGAGAGGAAATGCTGGCGGCGGCGGAAGCTACCGAGGTTGCGGCGGAAACAGCCGAGATAACGGGCGAGGAGTTGGCCGAGGAAAAACCGGCGCCCGATGCGGCTGAACTCCTGGTGGGCAGTGTGGAGCATTTGGCCGGTGACGCGGTGACCGTCTCCACCCTGGCCGACGAATTGGCCAATGAAAAGGTCGAGAGGATCCGCACCAAGCGCGTGCGGGACGACAAACCCTGAACGGCAGTTGACAGTTCGCGGCTGATAGTCGGCTGCGAAAAAGTATAACCCAAACCAACCGCCGGCAAGAAATGAATCAACCAAGCCTTTGGGGATGAAAGCAGAGGGAAATTAAATGGAGATCAGCGCAACCGTAGTGAAGGACCTCCGGGAAAAAACTGGAGCCGGGATGATGGACTGCAAAAAGGCCCTGACCGAGACCCAGGGAGATTTTGAGAAGGCCGTGGTTTGGCTCCGGGAAAAGGGAATGTCCCAAGTCGCCAAGCGCGCCGGCCGGAGCGCCAACCAGGGAGCCATCGCCAGTTATGTGCACGGAGGCAAGGTAGGGGTCCTGGTTGAGGTGAATTGCGAGACCGACTTCGTGGCTAAGACCGAGGATTTCCAGGCACTGGGTAAAGAACTGGCCATGCAGGTGGCCGCCTCCTCCCCCAAGTATGTGGTGAAAGAAGAGGTTCCTGCCGCCGAACTGGAGCAGGAAAAAACGATCTACCTGGCGGAAGCCAAGCAGTCCGGCAAGCCCGAGGCCGTGCAGCAGAAGATCGCGGAGGGAAAGATCGAGAGCTATTACAAGCTCGTGTGCTTGATGGAACAGCCCTATATCCGCGAACCGAAAAAAAGCGTGAAACAATATGTCACGGAAGTAGCCGCCAAACTGGGCGAGAACGTGGTGGTCAAACGCTTCTCCCGCCTGCAATTGGGCGAATAAAGCTTCCTTAAGGAGGAAGGGGTCCATGGCTTCCAGAAACTCCCGGCCGAAAAAAGCGAAACCCGCCTATCGCAGGGTGTTGCTGAAGGTTTCGGGGGAGGCCCTGGCGGGGACCAACCGGGAGCACCGGATCGATGAAAAGATCGTAGGCTCCATCGCACGCGAGATCTGCGAGGTCTGGAAGAACGGCGTCGAGATGGCCCTGGTCATCGGCGGCGGGAACATCTACCGCGGCGCGGACGGCGAACGCATGGGCATGGACCGGGTCTCGAGCGATTACATGGGCATGCTGGGAACCCTCATCAACGCCCTGGCCCTCCAGAACTCCCTGGAGAAACTGGGGGCGAACACCCGGGTTCAAAGCGCCATCGAGATGTCCAAGGTGGCGGAGCCCTATATCCGCCGCCGAGCCCTGCGCCACCTTGAAAAGGGGCGGATCGTAATCTTCGCGGCCGGGACCGGCAACCCCTATTTCACCACCGACACCGCCGCGGCCCTGCGGGCCATCGAGATCGGCGCGGACTGCATCCTGAAAGCCACCAACGTGGACGGCATTTACAACGCGGACCCGAAAAAGGACCCCCAAGCGGTCCGGTTCAAGAGCCTGACCTATATCGAGGCCATCAACCGCCGGTTGAAGGTAATGGATACGACCGCTTTGAGCCTTTGCATGGATAACAAACTTCCCATCGTGGTGTTTGACATGCACCGGCCGGGCAACATTAAAAGGGTTATCTACGGGGAACCCATTGGGACGACGGTCAAGCATTAGGTCCTTTCTCGTCGATCGATGGTTTCAACCGGTTGTTTTTAGCAAATTGATTGTCGCCTGGGAAGGAGTGAACCCTTGGACGCGAACCAAATCCTCAACGAAACCGATTCGAAGATGAAAAAAGCCATTGAGTCCACTAAAAGGGAATTTTCCTCAGTGCGAACCGGCCGTGCTTCCACCAGCCTGGTCGAGAATATCAAGGTGGAGTACTACGGCAGTTATGTTCCGCTCAACCAAGTGGCGGGGATCTCGATTCCCGACTCCCGTACCATCGAGATGAAGCCATGGGATATCCAGGCGTTGCCCGAGATCGAGAAAGCCATCCAGAAAAGCGATTTGGGACTCAACCCCAACAACGACGGCAAGGTGATCCGGATCAACATTCCCCCCCTGACCGAGGAGCGCCGGAAGGAATTCGTCAAGGTGGTTCACAAGCACGCCGAGGACGGCCGGGTGGCGATCCGTTCCATCCGCCAGGAGGCCAACAAACACCTGGACCAGCTTAAAAAAGACAAGACCCACTCGGATGACGAGATCAAGAAGTTCCAGGATCGGGTTCAAAAAATGACGGACGCCCATACGCAGGAAATCAACACGCTGAGAGAGCACAAGGAAAAAGAGATCCTCGAGTTTTAAACCAGCCCTGGAGGGCTGGTGGTAATTTCCGCAAACCCATCGGAGCCAACCGACCCTTTTATGACCGTCGCCCTTCTCAAACGCTACCGCCTGAAGCCCCACTTGCCCCGTCATGTGGCCATCATCATGGATGGAAACGGCCGTTGGGCCAAGAAACGCCACCTACCCCGCATCGCGGGTCACCGGGCCGGGGCCCTCTCCATCCGGGAAATTGTACGCCTATCCGGTGAGCTGGGGATCGAGGTTTTGACCCTTTACGCTTTTTCCACCGAGAATTGGAAGCGCCCTCCCCGCGAGGTGGGGCTTCTGATGCAGTTATTGAAACAATACCTGCGGAACGAAGTGGCCGAATTGAAAGCCAACAACGTCCGGTTGACGACCATCGGGAACCGCGAAGACTTGCCCCGAGAGATCCAAACCGAGTTGGACCGGGCCATGGAAGCTACCTCCCGGGGAACCGGGTTGAACCTGGTCCTGGCCCTTTCCTACAGCGGACGAGCCGACTTGACGAAAGCGGTAAAAAACATCTGCTTCCAAGTGAAAAAAGGAAAGCTTTCCCCCGGCGGCCTCAAGGAATTCCACATCACCCAGGCCCTTTCGACGGCTCCTCTTCCCGAGGTGGACCTCCTGATCCGCACGAGCGGCGAGATGCGGATCTCGAATTTCCTTTTGTGGGAAATCGCCTATTCGGAGTTGCATATCACGAAGACCCTCTGGCCTGATTTTCGCAAACGGCATTTTTTGGCGGCCTTGAGGGATTTTCAGGGCCGGAAACGCCGTTTTGGCGGGGTCCAAAGCGTCATTGGAAGCGTGACTTCATGGGCTCGTTGACCAAGCGCGTGCTGGTCGCTTTGGTCTCCATTCCTCTTTTGCTATTCCTGACCTTTTGGGGCCAAACCCTCCCCTTCCGTCTACTCGTGTTGGGGGTAATCCTGCTGGGCCTCTGGGAATTTCTGACCCTTTGCGAACGTCACGGCTTGGCCCCGCTCAAGGCCGAGGGAATGATAGCCCTGTCAGTGATGCTCTCGCCCTGGGTGATGAGGCCCTGGGTTTCCTGGGATGGTCGGGGAGCTTTCCTGGTCGCCTTGATGATCCTGTGTTTCTCATTCATGGGATCGAAACGCCCGATGGCGGAGATGGTGGTCTCGGTGAGCGTCACCTTTTTCGGGGCGGCCTATTTCGGCGTATTGACCGGATATGTTTTCCGCTTGAGGGAACTGAACGAAGGCGCTTCGCAATTGTTGATCCTGTTCGTGGCTACTTGGGCCTACGACACGGGCGGTTTTTTCGCGGGATCCCTGATGGGAAAACATCCGCTGGCGCCCCTCTCTTCGCCCAAGAAAAGCTGGGAGGGCGCGGTCGGCGGCACGCTTCTGTCGGCTTTGGGGTTGGGCCTGCTCCGGCAGTGCCTCCCTTATTACGCAAACCATTACTCCTGGACCGACGTATCGGTCTTGGCCCTGCTCCTGTCCTTCTTCGGACAGTTGGGGGATCTGGTGGAATCGATGATCAAGCGTAGCCTTACCGCCAAGGATTCGGGGTCCTTTTTCCCCGGCCACGGGGGAGTGTTCGACCGGGTGGACAGCCTGCTGTTCAACGCGCCCGTTTTATTTTATTACCTATTGAACGTGAAGCACATCATCGAATAATGCGCGGGTTTTTCCCGGAAGGCCCGCCAAAAAGAAGGAAAAACAAATGCCATTGGAAGATTTGATCAAAAAAACCTATTCCACTTTTGTCCACCAGTACGGGGACGGGGGGAGAAAAGTCACGATGGTGGCGGCTCCCACCCGTATCGCGCTTTTGGGCGGTGAGTACACCGAGGCCGTGGACGGATATTCCCTCGTGGCCGCGGGTAACCGTTTCATGGTGGTGGCGGCCCAGCGCCGGACCGATAAAACGGCGGTTTTCCATTCGTTGAAATATGACGAGAAAATCAAGACGAACCTCGCCACGATCAAATTCGATCGCGCGGACGGCTGGGCCAACTACCCCAAGGGCGTGGTTTATCTCTATGAGCGGACCGGCCGCAAGGTGGATGGCATCCAAATGGTGCTCCATTCGGACATGGCCGAGGATGCGAACCAGGGTATTTCCTCCGCCATCGAGGTGGCGACGGGGGTGGCTTGCAATGCCCTGGGGAATAACCCGCTCGATGACGCCACCCTGGTCAAGCTGTGTCAGCGGGTGGAAACCCAGTTCATGGGCCTACGCGGGGATTATTCCACACCCTACGCGATCAAGTTCGCGAAGAAGGACCAGGTGGTCCTATTTGATTCGCGCACCTTCAAGCCCGAATACGCCCCCTTTGACGGCTTCCGCTTCAAACTGGTGGTCATCGACAGCGGGGTGCGTAAAAAGGAGAGGGATGAGGAATTCAAAAAGCGCATCGACCTGTTCAACCAACTCCTGTTGGAAATCCGAAAGCACGTGCCCAAGATCATCTCCCTGAGGGACGTTCCGGCCGACTTATATGAAGATGCCCGCAAAAAGATCGATATCCTCCTTCGTAAAAGACTGGACCATGTGATCTACGAGAACCAGAGGGTTCGAAAGGGGAAGGACCTTTTGGCCAAGGGGGATTATGCCGGTTTTGGCCAACTCATGAGCGAATCCCACGATTCCCTGGCGGAAAAGATGAAAGCGACCTGCCAGGAGGTGGATATACTCACTGCCGTGATTAGGAGCCAGGCAGGCTGCTTGGGCTCCCGGATGGCTGGAATAGGTTGGGGGGGCACGGTGGTTTGTCTCGTTAGGGCGGCGGAAGCGGAAACCTTCGTGGAACGTGTGAAAGCCGAGTATAAAAAACAAGTCAATATTTACCCGCAAGCCTTCATCGAAGAACCCCAAGAGGGAGCACGGGAGGTAGCGTCCCCCACCGCCCCCGCAACCCCTTGAAGGGAAAAACGGGGCCATGAAAGCCCTTTGTCCTGTATTTGCCCGTCGGAAATCATTTTTCTAGACGGGTTTTCAAATCACTTTATAATGAAACCCGCTATTCTTTGTTAAACGTTTTTGACGATACCCTTGTTCATCTTTGGAGGCGGCAATGCTCGGTTTAAGGAAAGGCTCCTGGCGGTATCTGGCTTTGGCGGTGATCTTGGGGACCCCCCTCAGCTTGAGAGCCCAGGCTTCTTCCGCGGGACAATATTTCGCCGCTGCGAATCAGCTTTATACTTCAAAGAATTACAACCAAGCGATCCAATATTACACGGCGGTGGTGAAATCCAACCCCAATTACGCCCCGGCTTTTCAGGGCATTGGAAATTGCTATTACGCCCTGGGGAATAAACCCTACGCCCTGGCCTATTACAAAAAAGCCTACCAACTCAGCCCTAGCGCCCAATTGGGCCAGTTTATTCAAACGCTTCAAGGCCAAACCGCGGGCGCCGGAATGGGGTTACAGGCCGCGGCCCAGCCCCAAACCAATTCTTATTTAGCGACGGGAATGAAGTATTTCCAAGCGAAGCAATACGCGGCGGCCATCCCCTATTTTAAACAGGCCACCCGCCAGATCCCCAATGACTACCGTCCCTTCTACTATTTGGGTTATTGCTATTACATGGCAAACCAGCAAAAATACGGGGCCCTTTACATCGGCGTCGCCGCCATGAAACAACCCAACGCCTCGATTTCGGCGACCGAAACCCGTATCAAGGGCAACCTTTCGGATGATGACGCCCAATGGGTGGACGACCAATTGTCCAAATATGCCTCCACGACCGGCCTGAAATTGCCTCCGGTCAAAACCAAGCCGGTGTTCGGTTTCGACATGGGCCTGGGGATGGATTACCTGCTTTCAGACCCGACCCAAATCGAAGGGGATGTAACGGCCAAGGGAACGGTCGCCCTGACAGGCGTGACGCCCAGCTTGCTGGCAATGCCCTCGTTTAATTTCTTTGTGCAACTGAGCCCGAGTTTCGAGATCGATTTGGGTGGGACTTATCTTCCCATCGGATCCCTCACCTATACTTGGAAGGAGTATGATTCCACGGATCAATACACCTCGGTTTACGAAACGGATGGCAATTACTACAAGTTGAACTACACCACTTCCATCTTCACCGGAAGCCTCGGCATGAAAGTCCTCTTTGGGGACTCCACGATGAAGGGTTACTTCGGGGCGGGCGCGGACATTTCGCCAATCAGCATGACCTTCCAAAAAACCATCAATAATGAAACGACGGGTATCGTTGTGGGTGGGGAAGATCCCGCCAGTAGCGATGTCTCGGGGGATTACTCAACTGTGGCTTTTGGCGGGCACGCCGTTCTGGGAGCGGATTTTATCCTTGGCAAGGGCATTGGCTTAGGCCCCTACATCGGTTTCAAGTACTTGGACGCCACCAACTTCAAAAACAAGGCCGGAAACCTGGTCGTCAACACCTTTAACGGGGACGTGGGGAACAGCGGCCAGGGCCTGTGGAGCACCTATCCCACCACGAACCTGGATCTGGATTTCAGCGGCATTTACGGAGGCCTGAACGTCGCTTTCTCGTTCTAAGCAACCGATCCCTTCTTGTATCCATCACGGGGGCCACTGGCCCCCGTTTTTTTTTGAGGATAAACCCTTGAGCTATCGAACCAGCCTTCGAATGTCCCTTTTCCTCTTGGCGGTAAACCTCGGGACGGTTTCCGCTTGGGCCGGGGACATCCTTTCCAAAAATGATTTCACCTTTTACGGGGATAACACCGAATTTTTCGAACCCTACCGCACGAGGGAAACCCTTTTGGGCCAACAGGCCCAACACCGGTTGGAGATCGACCTGGGATCCGATGCCGTCATTTCGGGAGGCTTGTTTTGGGACTTTCGCTCCACCAGCGTGCAAGACATCGACGTGACCGTCAAACCCCTCTTGTCCTTCGAGTACCGCCAGGGAGGGACCCGGTTGATCCTCGGGACCTTGGACGTCGAGAACCGGCACGGGTTCTTGGAGCCCATGGAAGTCACCTTTCTCGACTTCACGCGTCCCATTGAGTATGGATTCCAATGGATCGAAAAAGACCCGGACTTTCACGCGGACCTATTCCTCAATTGGCAGCAGTTGAACGATCCCTCCGAGCCGGAGTCCTTCGATTATGGTGGTATCGTCAACCGCGCCCTGGTGGATGGGCTCAGCCTGGAATTGCAGTACCACGGATACCATCAAGGCGGGAAGATTTACTTCATCGACGTCTATAACAACTGGGTGCCCGGGTTAGGGCTGCGCTGGGACCTGCCCCAGGTGCTGGGCGAGACCCGACTGGCCGCCTTTGAGCTGGTTTCCAGCCAATTGGCGGGCGGGGACCTTTCCCAGATGCAATGGGGCCAGGGAACCTACCTGAGCGCCAGCGTAACGCCCCTCCCCAACTTCGACCTGTTCGGGATCGGCTGGGTGGGTGACCATTTTTATTCCCAGGAGGGCGACGCCAATTACATGTCCTATAGCGATCCCTATTCCTTCACGGTGGACCAGCCCCATGCTTTCGTTCAATCGAACCGGACCTATTTCGAGGCGGGGATCCGAAAGATGTTTCCCATAGAAGGCGGATCCCTCTTCACCACCGAACTGCGGTCCCATTTTATCGATGGCGATTTCTTCTTTTCGTTCCGGCTTTGGGTGACCGCTCCGCTGGATATCTTTTTAGGGGATGTGAGTTTCAAGTCCCGGCCCGGCCCCGAGGCGTCCCAGTGAGGGCTCGAAAGCTTAACCTGCTCCTGATCTTCTTCATTTGGACCGGAGGCGCCTTCGCCGCATCCGTGGATTGGATGGGCGGGGCCGCTCCGGCTCCGGTGGACATGGGGAACGAACCCCTTTGGTCCAACCGATTCACCTTTTATGGCGATAACACGGAGTTCTTCGAGCCCTTTCGGGTACGGGCGACGATCCTGGGGCAGCAGTTCAAGAGTTACCTGGACTCAGCCGCCTTGGAAAAGGTGGACCTCTGGACCGGGCTGTTCTTGGACCATGAAAGCGCCGCAGACCAGCCGGTCAGCCTGAATCCCATCCTGTCTTTCGTGTACCACGAAGGGGGGACCCAGTTCCTCTTGGGCACCCTCCAGACCGTCTACCGACACGGGTTGATCGAGCCCATGGAAGTGACCACCCTGGAATTGACGCGGCCCATCGAGTATGGCCTGGAATACATCCAGTGGGAGGGCTGGGCCCAGGCCGACGCCTTTCTCAATTGGCAGGATGTCCTGACCGAGAGCCAAAGGGAAATTTTCGATTACGGGGGATCGGGCAAGCTGATCCTCCAGGACGGCCTGGAGATCCTGGGCCAATGCCACGGGTACCACGTGGGCGGAGCCCAATACGGCGGCGTTGTCCGCAACAACCTGGCCTACGGCCTGGGGTTAGGGCTTCAAACGGCCCTGCCCTATTTGAACGAAAGCCGGTTGGAGATATACGGGTTGGGAAGCAAGGACACCAACCGTCCGGACTATTCCGGCCCCGCCATGGGCGAGGGACTTTACCTCAAGGGAATCGTGACGCCTTTCGAGGGCTGGCAGTTATTCGGGATCGTCTGGATGGGTTGGGACTACATGTCGGAGGAGGGGGATTCCAACTACAATTCCCTCGGAGCGGACGGTGTTTATTATCAAACCAACCGCACTTATGAAGAGGCGGGGTTGAGGCGGCTGGTTCCCCTGGGCCAAGACGCTTTTTTTGATTTAGAATTGCGCTCCCATTGGATCGAGGACTCATGGGCCAATTCCTTCCGGCTATTTGCCCAGATACCCTTCGATGTTGAACTCGATGTTAAAAACAAGGCTCAAGACAGGGCCCCGCTTAAACCCTAAGATCAATCCAATCATTCGGGAGTTGAGGGTGTGGTCTTGAATAAAAACCTCATGCATAAGATTTGCTGGATATGCCTGGGGCTCCTATCCTTAGGTTTTCAATCCCAGGCTGAACCCTCGAACGTTTCCCCTTTCGAATATGGACTTCATTGTGTAACCGCCGGACCGGCCGATCTCCCCCCGGGCTCCCCGGTGGTCGTGATCTTGCACGGTACCGCCGCCACGGGAGACAGCATGTTGTACCTATGCGACCGGCTCCAACTTCCCCCCTGCCGGTTTATCCTGCCGGACGGGCCCTTGCGGGCAAAGGGCGCCTTTGCCTGGTATGACCGATTCACCCATGACCGAAAAGGCATTGAAACCAGCCGGGACCTTCTTTTTAAACTGATGGACCAATACACCCGTGAGCCGTCAAACCCACAAACGGTTGGAAACTCCACGAAGCCCAGGCCGGTGATCCTGATTGGTTTCTCCCAGGGCGCTGTCATGGCCCTGGAAACGGGTTTGAACTATAAGGGAAATGTCATGGGTATCGTTTCTTTGAGCGGTTACATTGGGGATCCGGAAAAGACCCTGGCCCATCCCTTGGCGGATCATAAAACCCCCATTTTTCTCATGCAGGGAACCGAGGACCCCGTGGTACAGGAAGAAATGGGCCAATCCACCGTGGTGGCGCTGAGGAAATCGGGTTACCATCCCTTTTTGAAAAAAGTCCCGATGGGACATAAGATTTCCGACCTGGAAATCGAGGAAGTTTCCAAGTTTTTGCGGGAAGTTTTTCTCTTATACCATTGATATTGGATCAAAATTAAATTCGAACGTTGCTTAAACCTATAACGAAAGGTGAACCGATGAGAAAGCGATCTATCCTCCTATTCCTTTCAATTATTTGGGTCATGGCTGGTTTATCTCCAATGGTTTTACGGGGAGCTTCGGTTGATTCATCCCTGGCTGACGTTACCCTTTTCCTCCCCCCTCCGCCGGCCCAAGATTCGTCTCAAACCAAGGCTGAAATCGAGGAGATCCTCCAGTATCAAAATACCCGGACCCCGGAAATGGTCGCCGCCGCCCAAGCTGACGCGCAAGAGACCGTCTTCCGTTTCGCGGATATACTGGGGCCGGGGGTTAACTCGGACAAGCTACCCTTAACCGCTTCTTTCTTTTCCCGCGTCCAGGGGCAGGTGGGGGCCTATATTGATTCCGCCAAGGGCTATTTCCATAGGCCCCGGCCCTACGATTTCGACAAGCGGGTAAAACCCTGTGTTGGCAAGCCCTGGAATGACTCCTACCCCAGCGGCCATGCCACGGGAGGAACGGTCGAGGCCGTGATCCTGGCCCATATGGTTCCCGAGAAAAAAGAGATTCTCTTAGCCCGAGGCAAGGTGATCGGGGAAAACCGGATTGTGGGAGGGGTCCATTACCGAAGCGACGTGGTGGCGGGAGAGATAGCCGGGAGCCTCTTGGCGGTCAAAATATTACAGAATCCCGATTTTCAGAAAGACTATGAAAAATCCCGATTGGAAATCAGAAGTTTCCTGGGTCTGAAGTGAAGGTTTGCGTTAAATAGAAAAGTGGTATGGGGGCTCCCGTTTTCAATAACCCTCAAAACTGTTAAACTTCCGGCAATTCATGGAAAAACAATCCTCTAAAATCGCTTTCACCACCTTAGGTTGCCGGGTGAACCAATACGACACCCAGGCTCTGAAAGAACGGTTGGAAGAAGCGTCATTTCAATCGGTCCCCTTTCACGAAAGGGCGGATATCTACGTCATCAACACCTGCACGGTTACGGCCGCGGCGGACGCGGAGGGGCGCCTTTTGGTGCGCCGGGCCAAGGCGCAGAATCCCGATTCCTTCGTGGTGGTGACGGGTTGCCTGGCGACGGACCGGCCAAAGGAAACAGCCGATTTGCCGGGAGTCGACCTGGTGGTATCCAATACCGAAAAATCATCCATGCTTAGCAAGATACTCGAAGCAAAGCTGCAATTCGGTCATCCAGAACACATTTCAATGGGGTCGAATGACCCGGAATCGAACGATCCTTGGGGCGGGGGAATCACTCGTTTTGACGGCCATCAGCGCGCCACGGTCAAGGTGCAAGACGGCTGCAACTTCGGATGTTCTTTTTGTTTGATCCCGCGGGTGCGGGGCGAAATGATCTCAAGGCCCCCGGCGGATATCCTCGCCGAAGGCCGAAGGTTCGCCCAAAGGGGGGTGAAGGAACTGGTCTTGGCCGGGATACAACTTTCCTCCTATGGGCGGGACTGGGGGATGAAAGCTTCGGAGCCCCGTCTCGCGCCGGTCATCGGGCAATTGTTGAAAATTCCAGGAATCCGAAGGGTTCGGCTTTCCTCCTACGCAGTGGCCGATTTCGAGGATGCCCTCCTGCCCCTTTGGAAAGAGGAACAGGGTTTGTGCCCCCACCTGCATCTCCCCCTCCAAAGCGGGGATGAGGAAGTGCTCAAGGCCATGCGCCGGCCCTATACCTTGGGAAAATACCGGCAGACCTTGGAAAAGGTCCGGCTGGCGGCTCCCCGTTTGGGCTTGACCGGGGATATATTGGCGGGTTTTCCCGGCGAGTCGGACATGGCTTTTCAAAAGACCCTTCAGGCGATTGGGGAAATGAATTTTATCGATTTTCATCCTTTCCCTTATTCCGATCGGCCGGATACTCCCGGGGAGGCGCTATTCCCCAAGGTGGATCCCAAAATACTTCACGATCGAATGGAACAACTCAAACGGTTGAAAAACAAATGCCTTGAAAGGTCCGCTGAATCGGCGAAGGGAAGCGAGGTCCGGGTGATCGCCGAACGTTACGGGGAAAAAAGTTACTCGGGTTTGACCGACCAGGGCCTCCGGGTGGTATTCCCGAAGACCGGGGAAAAATTGGGAATGGAAGTGGATTTGCGCGTGACGGGTTTTGGGGAAGGGGCGGCTCTTGGCGAGGAAATCTGACCCGGTCAGCCTTTTCGACCGGCTCTACCAATGGTATTTCTACCGCAAAAGGGCTTTTGAACACGACCTGCCGGAGAGGCGCGTGGGCTGGCGTTCCCGCCGCAACCAGGAACTGCGGTTTGGGTCCCTGACGCGCATTGGGGACCTCCAAGGCCAAAGGATCATGGACCTGGGTTGCGGGTTGGGCTGCCTTTACGGGTTTCTCAAAAACCAGGGATGGGAAGGTGAATACACAGGCTATGACCTGTTGGGTTTGATGGTGAATGGAGCCCGGAAAAGATTTCCCGGGGTTTGTTTTGAGAAAAGGGACATTCTCGCCGATCCACCCGATCGTACTTGGGATTACATCCTGATCAATGGCGTTTTCAACCATAGGGTCCGGGACAACTGGGCCTGGATCGAGGAGATGATCGCCCTGTCGATGAGGAAGGCCGAGAAGGGCGTGGCTTTCAACATCCTCGTGACGGGGCAAGGCTGGGGAGACGAGGACCTTTTCTACGCGGACCCGAACGAATTAGAACGAAGGGCTTCCCTTTGGACGGGCGGGCAATACCGTATCGTTCGGGATTATCTCGATGAGGATATGGCGGTTCACCTTTTTCACCCTGATCCCTGAAATCAAAAAAGATGGCAATGGCCCCGGAAAATCAATAAACTCCTTGATAGGTTAAGTTGAACACCCCCGCGAGGAGGCGCCATGTCGAGCCTTTGCACCTTTTGCAAAATTATCGCCCGGGAAATTCCCGCCACCATCCTTTACGAAGATGACAAGGTCATAGCCTTTAACGACATCCGTCCCGCGGCGCCCGCGCATATTCTGCTGATCCCCAAGGTCCATTACGACACGATGGCGGATGTTCCGGCGGGGGACCCCATCCTTTCCACCCTGGCCCAAGCCGCGGGAAAATTGGCTGAAAAAATGTCTTTGCGCGAGGGCTACCGCCTGGTGGTGAATGTAGGGGACAACGGGGGACAAACCGTTTATCACCTGCATCTGCACCTCTTGGGCGGCCGTTTCATGACATGGCCACCAGGCTGATAAAACCGAACGAAACGGCGAACCCACGGCCAAAACGAACCCAAAGACAACACGAAGTCACAAAGACACGAAGAAAGACCCGAAATTTTATTACGGCCTAGGCAAAGGCAAACCAACTTCCAACACGAAGACACAAAGCAACAAAGAACAACCCTAGCCAAAGATTTGGCTTAATCATTTAATATCGCCTTAATTTGTCTGCCTTTGTGGCTTAGAGTCTTCGTGTTGTCCTTTGGTTTTGAGGGTTTTGCGGGTTTGTCTTTCCTTGACGCGTCCCCCCCTCCGCTATAAACTCCTTGCTCCCGTGAGGCCCCTTGGTCCTCCGGGCCATTCCACCCATAGAGGGGAGCGTGACCCAAGTGGTCGAAGTCAGACTGGAAGAAAACGAACCCATCGAGAACGCCCTTAAGCGTTTCAAGAAGGTTGTTCAAAACTCGGGGCTAATCTCGGAAATGAAGAAGCGCGAGTTCTACGAGAAGCCCAGCGAGCGCCGCAAAAAGCGCGAGGCCGCCGCCCGTAAAAAGGCCCGGCGCCGCGCCATGAAGTTCCGTAACGATTAAACGCCTTGGAACCCCCGGCCCTAAACCGGGGGTTCTTCTTTATCTCTCCGCAATTTGACCCTTTCCCTGGATTTGGAGGAACCCAATGGCATCTCCCCTTTTCGAAAAGATCAACTCCGACATCGTCACGGCCATGAAAAGCAAAAACGAGGCCGCCCTTTCGGCCCTGCGCATGCTCAAATCCGCGATCAAATACAAGGAAGTGGACCTGAAGCGGGAGCTGACCGACGAGGACGTGATCGAGGTTCTCGGCAAACAAGCCAAACAGAGGAAAGAATCCATTGAGGGTTTCGAGAAGGGCGGCCGGGCCGAGTCCGCCGCCTCCGAGAAGGCCGAGTTGGCGCTCATTGAGGCCTATCTTCCCGCGGCCATGACGGAAGCGGAAATCGCCCAACTGATCGAAGAAGCCCTGAAGGCGACCGGCGCCGCCACCGCGAAAGATATGGGAAAAGTCATGGGCTATCTGACGCCCAAATTAAAGGGCAAAGCCGATATGGGGAAAGTTTCCGGCCTCGTGAAGGGAAAACTTGGCTGAGTTTTAATTCTAAGAATCTCTAACAAAACCCAATATTTACCACAGAGACACGGAGACACATGCCGACCATCCATGAGACATTTAATGGAGTCGGCATTGTCCCGATTTCTTTCGCCTTTTGGGCGAAAGGGGACAGAGTAAACCCGGACAATGGGTTTAAGATTCCTTGAGTTTAGAAAGGTTTTTCTCTGTGCCTCTGTGGCCGCCAAAGGCGGCCTGTGGTGAAATTGGGTTTTGTTATAGTCTCTAATTTTTTAGCTGCGGCGCATTTCGCGAAGCGAGACTTCACGAACTTAAAACGAAGAAATGAGAACTAAAAACTCCGGAGGCCGTTAGGCCGATGGGGGATAAGACCGGGTTGGTTCTGAATAAGACCGTCCCTGAAAGAAACCGATGATTCTTCCGCGAACCTTCTATTCCCGCCCCACCGTTTCAGTCGCCCGCGATTTACTCGGCCAAATCCTCACCCATGAAACCCCTGAAGGAAAAGCTTCCGGTCTGATCGTCGAGGTGGAAGCCTACCTGCCCAAGCGGGACCCCGGTTGCCACGCGGCCAGGGGCCTCACTCCCCGCAACCAGCCCATGTTCGGCCCGCCCGGACGCGCTTATGTTTATTTCTGCTACGGCAATCATTACCTCTTTAATATCGTGACCGAGAAGGAAGGCGTGCCTGGCGCGGTCTTGATCCGTTCCTTGGAACCGGTGGAGGGCCAAGGGCTCATGGCCAAGCGCCGGGGAGGGTTTCCTCCCACGGGAAAGAACCTCACCAATGGGCCGGGCAAGTTGGCCCAGGCCTTAAAGATCAGCCGCAGCCATAACGGAATGGACCTATGCCAAAGGCCGCTCTATGTCCGAAGGGCGAAAAGACGGGGGAAGATAGGGGTGACGACCCGAATCGGCCTGACCGAAGGTTCGGAATTGCCTTTACGGTTTTACCTGGAAGGCACAGACTACCTATCCGTCAAGCCGGGTTTGGACCGGCCTTCCCCTGGCATGAAGAAAAAACAAAGCCAACCACCATCTCCCACGACGCCTCAAAGACATTAAGAAAGGTTTTGTTTCGAATTTTTTTTGGTTGAGTCCCCGCGCTTATCCGCGGTTCGAAGAGATTCGTGTTGGAAGTTGTTCGTTTGTAACTAAAAACGGTTAAGGAATAGCCCCATGAGCAACCCGTCATCGGAGAAATTAGCCCATCATTTTTTGGAGGCCGTGGAGTTCCACGCCCTTTTAAGGGAGCTTTCGCTGGGCTGCCAGACCGCGGCGGGGAAAACCGCCCTCCTCGGCTTACGGCCCCTCCCCGAGGCCGCGCAAATCAATGAACGCCTGCAGAAGACACGGGAATTGGAACAGCACATCATCAAGGACGCCCCTCCGACGGTGCCCGATCCCGGGCCTTTTCAAAAGGCCTTGGAAGGGGCCCAGTCGAAAGGGGAAGTTCTTTCCGGCGTGGAACTCGCCGCCCTGGCGAATTTTTTGGAATCGGTGACCCGCCTTCGGCGCTATCTCTCCCCCGAAAGGGGCATACCCGCCTCCTTCCAGGAATGGCTGTCCCGCTTGAACGCCCTTCCCGAATTGAAGGACCTGATCCGCTCCCGGGTTTCCCCGAAGGGGGAACTGCTCGACGACGCCTCCCCGGAACTGAAAAGTATCAGGGACCAGGCGCGCGCCCTGCGTTCGGAAATCCAGGAATTCTTCCAGGGTTTCCTCCAACAGGCCGAATCGGAAAGCATCTTCCAGGACCGCCTTGTCACGGAACGCGAGGGCCGAATGGTCGTGCCGGTCAAGCGCGAAAGGCAGAGCCTCGTGCCGGGGTTCGTCCATGGCGTTTCGGCCTCCGGCTCCACCCTGTTCATCGAGCCCCAGGGGACGGTTGAAAACAACAACCGGGTGAAGGAACTATCCCTGAGGGAAGAGGAGGAAATCCGCCGCCTGTTGCGTGAAATGACCCAAAAGGTGGTCGAATCCTTGTCCGAATTGAACGTCACCCTGCGGGCCTGCGCCGAGATCGACAGCCATTCGGCCCTGGCCATGTTCGCTTCCCTCTTCGGCGCCCATTTCCTGGCGCCCGATGCCGCGTCGCCCCTGGTGCTTAAGAACGCGCGTCACCCCCTGCTTTCGATGGAAGCGGGGGAGAAATTCCGGGAAAGGGTCGTGCCCCTGGACCTGGAATACGGCGAGGGGGTGCGTATCATCCTGGTCTCAGGGCCCAACGCGGGCGGTAAAACCGTTGCCCTCAAGACCCTGGGGCTGACCTGCGCCATGGCCATGAGCGGTTTGCCCGTGATCGCCTCGGGACAAAGCACCCTCCCCCTATTCCGGCATTTCGACACCGATTTGACCGACGGCCAGAGTTTGGCGGACCACATGAGCACCTACGCGGCCAAACTCACCGCCTTGAAGCGCATGCTGGACCACGCCGAGCCCCCCTGCCTGTTTCTTCTGGATGAACTGGGCGCGGGCACCGACCCGCGCGAGGGAGGAGCCTTGGGGTTGGCCTGCCTGGAGACTTTCCGGGAAAAGGGAGCCTTTGTTTTGGGCAACACCCACCAGCCCCTGTTGAAACTCTTGACCCAGGAAGAACAGGGCATGGCCAACGCCGCCATGCTCCTGGACGAGGTTTCGGGGAAACCCACCTTCAAGCTGGTTTCAGGGGTGCCGGGCCGGTCCTATGCCTTTACCCTCGCCAAGCAAATCGGTTTTCCCGAGGTCATCATGGAAAGGGCCAAGGCCCACCTGCCCGCGGGTGAGGCGGACCTGTCCGAGGTGTTGTCCAAACTCGCCGTGGAGAAGCAATTGGCGGAAAAGGCCCGGCAGGAATCGGAAAGAACCCGGGACAAGGTCAAAAGGATGGAAGCGGAGCTGGAAACAGCCCGGCGCCAGATCAAGGATGAGGCCAAGCGAATCAAGAAAGAGGCCCAGGTCGAGGCGGAGGGCCTCCTTAAAAATACCCGTCGGCAAATGGAGCACCTGATCCAGGGCGTGGAGAAAAAACCCGGGACGCCCCCTCCCGCGGTCAACAAGGACCGGGTCCGCAACGCCAAGCAGGAAGTCGAACGGAAGATGAGGAACATCGCCCCCCGCCCGGAAAGGGTCATCCTGGAGATCCGGGAACTCGCCGCCGGGGAATCGGTGCATTTCAAACCCGGCCGTTGCAAGGTGCTGGTGCTTTCGGCGGACGACGACAAGGCCATGGCGGATATCCAAATGGAAAACGGCCTCAAGCTTTCCTGTAAATATTCCGATTTGGGCCACGTGACCCAGCAACTGAAGCCCGCGCCCCTGCCGCGCCCCCAGGCCACCGGGGTGATGAGCTCAAAAGCCATGGAGGAGAAGGGAAAACTGGAGCTGGACATCCGGGGCAAGATGGTGGACCAGGCCCTGCCGATCCTCGATAAGTTCATCGACGATGCCCTCCTGGTGAACCTGCCTTTTGTGCGGATCATCCACGGGAAGGGGACGGGCGCGTTGAAGGAAGCCATCCATAAGCATTTACCCGCCTCTCATCCCGGCGTTGAATTCGCCTTGGCGGAGCCCGCGCAGGGCGGCGCCGGAGTGACGGTCATCAAGTTTAAGGGGTCTTGAACGCTCTGGGCGGCCAAGACGGGCGGGTGGTCCCATCACGGACTTTGGAGGAACCCTCTTTTTTCCAGTTCAAAAGATAGGATCGAGGACCAAAGGGCTTGCCCATGGATGTCAAAATGGTCGTTATTTACACCTTCCGAGAACGGGAAATAGCTCGGCCGCAGGACGGCGAAGTCATCGCTTAAGTCAAGGAATTCAATGCCTTCTTCGCGGCACATTTCCTCCCAAAAGCGTCTTTGTCCCGAGGAGGGAAGACGGGTTTTCTCGTATATATCCCCCGTGGGAAAGAAACAAAAGAGCAAGCGAGGGCCTTTTCTCCCCGCTATTGCCATGCCCGAAAGTTTCCGATTCAAGAACCCCAGGGGTTTCCCGATCATTCCGATCAGTCCTTTTCGGACCCGTGGGTTGGAGGTGAGAAGGTTGAAATTGGCAACGCTCCACCTACCGTCGGATCCGACCCGGATCAAGCCTTCGGTCTTGCAAAGGTCGAAGAATTCACGGACCCGCTCATCCTTGAATTTTTTTGAATTGGGTAAGAGATTGAACTCGGGGTCGAGTTCGAATTGGGGGATGCCCTCGGGACCGAGGGGGGATAGGAAATAGGAATAAAGATCGGTTCGTGGGTCCATGAGCATGACCACCAGGTCGATATCGTATTTCTCGCACAAGGGCGGGACCTCATAATAGGACCAGATGTAAAGATTGTGTCGTTCAACCTTGGACCCATCCATCACCTCGGTGATCTTGGACGAACCTTCCAGGGCGCCTCGGGTGTTCAACTCCAGTTCCAGCCGACGTGACAGCAGGGCCATGGGGGAAGGTTGAGGGGAGGATGAATCCTTGGTCCAGGAACCTTTCCCAGCCATGAGGGAGTAGGAACGGCCCACGAGAAGTATTCGAAAGACCCCCTTGGGTTTACCGGGTGCGGGGGCGCGGTCCATGAGGGCATCCTGTTTGAGGTCGGTCATGTCCCCTGAAGGTTCCGAAACTTGTACGGAGGTCAGGATGGAGAGAATGGGATTGGAGACCAGGAGCCTCCCCTCGAAGCGCGGGTCGGGGACCAAACCCCATTTTTCCTGATCGGTCAGTTCGCGGATGGATGGGAGCCAAGAACCTGGATTCTTTAAGGGAATCGAGGATTCGGGCCAAATGGTGAGAATCTTCGGGGAGCTGGGTTGGGGGAAAATCCTTACGAGTGGAGTCTTTAAGGAAGCCTGGAGAAGATAAAGGGACTTTCCATCCCGGGTAAGGGTCAGGTTGCAAGCCGGGGATCGATGGAACCCGGCGCCCATGGCCGGGGTCCAGAGCTTCCGGAGCTTCTCCATGCCGGGAATCCATTCCCAAACACCCGGAAGGTCCCTGTCACAAAGGAAAAGCCGATCCTTGCCCGCGCAAAGGGCGCTCGGATGGGAAAGTCCATTTCCCGGAAGATGGACCTCCTGGATTTCACCACCCGGGATAAGGATCCGGTCCAATGGACCTTCTCCGGGGCGGGAAAGGTAAAGGGCATGATTAGAGGATAGGTAGACCAATTGTCCGGGGTAGGGTCCAGGGGGATCCCCGGCTTTCCGGTATTGGACAAGCGTGGTTACCGTCCCCCTCCCAAGGTCTAAGATGCGGATGGAACCGTTCCCGAAATCATCCACGGCAATCCGGCCATCGGGTAGCAAAGCCAGGGAAGTGGGCCCGCGAAACGAGGCGGAAAGGAGGGGACCGTTTTGGGAGCCTGCCAGCCCGGTGCCGGCTAGGGTGGAGACCTCGTTCTTTCGGTCCAGATCCACAAAACGGATCCGGTTATTCCCTCGATCGGCCAGGTAAAGCCGGTCCCCTTCAGGGACACAGACCATTCCCCCGGGGTGATCGAATTGGGCCAAATAAAAGGGACCGTTTTGGAAGCCGATCTCACCCGTTCCCGCGACCAGGTCGTGGAGAGAAATCAAGGGGCTTTGGCCTGTTGCAAAAACAGAAATGGGGAGGAACGGAGCCAGAAGGACCAAAAGGAACCGGCGAGATGGAAAGGAGGGTCGTGTTATTCTCATGGGGTGCGGAAATCCTTGGTGTCCAAGCCGTGGTTGGAATCTGCTTATTATAAGACAAGACCCTAGGAAACAGATGGATCGAACCCATTCCTTCTGTTGTCGTTCCCGGTTTTGATTGTAAAATTTATAGCCCCGGCCCGGATGTCCGACCGGCGAGCTTTTTCCGACCGAGAGGACCCATGAAATATTCCGATGAAATCATCCAGCGGGTCAAGGACGCCTCCGATATCGTGGCGGTGGTGGGGGAGCACGTCCAGCTCAAGAAGGCCGGCTCCAGCTACAAGGGCCTCTGCCCCTTCCACAACGAAAAATCCCCCAGTTTCATGGTCTCGCCCGCCCGCAACAGCTTCCATTGCTTCGGATGCGGCAAGGGCGGAAACGCCATCACCTTTCTGATGGAAGTGGAGCGGCTCAGCTTTCCCGAAGCCCTGCGGCTTTTGGCGGAAAAGGCGAATATCGAACTTCCAAAACCCCAGGAACGGGAGGGGGACCGGGAAGGGGACCGCGTGCGGGAACGCCTCTTCGCCCTCAATGAGTTCGCCGCCAAGTTCTTCCAGGAAAAACTCCTCTCCTCCGAGGGGCAGGCGGCGCGCGATTATTTCAAGGGCCGGGGATTTAATAAAGAGGATGCCATGAAGTTCCTGATCGGCTACGCGCCCGCCGGTTGGGATTCCCTCAAGACCGCGGGGCAAAAAGCCGGGTACTCCCAGGAAGAAATGCTCGCCGCCGGATTGATCGTCCACAACGAGGAAAAAAACAGCTTTTATGATAAATTCCGGAACCGCCTCATCTTTCCGGTCAAGAATAACTATGATAAAATTCTCGGCTTTGGCGGGCGTTCGCTCGGCGAGGACCCAGGGCCCAAGTACCTGAATTCCCCGGAGACCCTCCTCTTCAAAAAAGGCGAAAATCTTTACCTGTTGGAATCGGCGAGGGAGGCGATCCGGCAAAAGGGGTTCGTGACGGTGGTCGAGGGTTATTTCGACGCCTTGGCCCTGCACCATCACGGGTTTGAGAATACGGTGGCCACCTTGGGAACGGCATTGACCCCCCAACACGGACGCATTCTCAAGCGTTACACCCAGGACGTGCTTTTTTCCTACGACGCGGATGAGGCGGGGCAGGCGGCGGTGGCCCGAAGCTACGAACCCCTCGCCTCGGCGGGGCTCCAGGTGCGGGTGATGGTGATGCCGGATGCCAAGGACCCGGACGAGTTTCTCCAGAAGCACAAGCCGGAGGAACTGGCGGCCCTGATGGAAAAGGCCCCCGATTATTTCCGGTGGTGGGCCGCTTTAATCCGGGATCAGAACGCCGGGCAGCCCGCGGAACAGCGGGTGAGGGCCCTGGCGCCCCTGGTTCCGGTGATCGCGGGGTTGGGGTCGGAATCCCAGGTTCAATCGGCCTGCGCGGCCGTCGAAAGCGAAATGGGCCTGGATAACAGGGATTTCTTGGCCCTGGTCAACGAGGCCCGGAAAAAGGGTGTCCGAAAAACGGTGGGGGGAACGGAAAACCCCAAGGAGACCCCGGCCTCCGGCCCCGCCAAGGCTCCGGGCGCGGGTTCCGGCCAGCTGGAAGCGGAATTTATCGTGCTGCTGAAAGAGGAAAACGGGGACTTTATCCCCTGGGCGAAGGATGAACTGACCCCGGAGGTTTTCGAGGACGAAAATTTCCGCAAGCTGTTCGAGGCCCTCTGTTCCGGGGAAAGGTCCGTCAAGGAACTGGACCAGATCCCCGAGCTGCAGCCGGCGTTCTTGCGCATCGAGGAGCGCGCCAAGAAGGCCGTGCGGGAGGCCATGCTGGGGGACCTGGCGGCCGCCCTGAAGAAGCGGCACGGGAAAAGGCTTTTGGCCGACTTAAAAGACCGCCAGATCGAGGCCGAGAAGGCGGGCCGGGCCGAGGAATCCATGGCCCTCGCCCTGGAAATGGTCCTGGTGAAGAAGCGATACCAACAAGAGGTGGAACCCAAATGACTCCACAAGCGCCCAAACCCAAGAGCGAGCACGTCAGCAAGATCCTTGAGGTCGGCAAGGAAAAGGGCTACATCACCTACAAGCAGGTCAATGATATCCTCCCGGAAGAGGTCGTCTCCTCGGAGGAAATCGACGATATCCTGTTGATGTTGGGCGAGAACGACATCAAGGTCGTTGACCAGGAGGACAAGGCCGCCGCCATTCCAGACGAGGAAAAGGACTCGGCCAGCAGCCCCCCCGGCGCCATCGTGAAAGAGGAGGAAGAGGAGGAGGGGGAGGAGTTCGAGAAGGCTTTCGCGACCGCCGGGGCGGAAACCCGCATGACCGACCCCGTCAAGATGTACCTGCATGAGATGGGCCGCATTCCCCTCCTGACCCGCGAGCAGGAAATCGCCATCGCCAAACGCATCGAGGCGGGCGAGTTCAAGGTGGAAAAGGCGGTGCTGGGTTCGGCGCTGGGTTTCCAGGAACTGCATGCCCTCTTCACGGACATCCTGAAAAAGAAGAAAACCCTCAATGAAACCATCGACCTGGACCCCTACGCGGATTTGCCCGGGGGGGTGCCGGAAAAGCAAATCTACTCCAAGATCCAAAAGAACCAACTGAAGCTGAACTCGATGGAAAAGCAGGTCAAGGCGCTCCAACACAAGGCGGCCCTGAAGTCGCTTTCCTTGGACCACCGCAAAAACCTCTCCGAGCAGCTGGACGCCAAGCTGATCGACCTGATCTGGCTTGTCAAGGATTGCCAATTCCAGAAGAAGGTGAAGGAGCGCCTGATCGGCCGCCTGCGGGACCAGGGGGAAGCGGTCGAGGAGCAGGAATACGTCCAGCACATCCAGGAAAAACAGCTGAAGCTGTCCCCCGAACACTACCTCAAGCTGGCCTTTTTCGAAAAGGGGGCTTTGGCCAATCCCACGGTGAAGGTTTTGGAAAAGAAAAGCCCCTTGAAGGGGGAAGATTTCGCGAGGGCCGCGGGCGCATGGAACGAAGCCCGCCGCGAGATCAAGAAGCTCGAGAAGGATTCCCTGGCCACCCGGGCCGAGCTCAAGGTCATGATGCGCAGCATCCGCGTCGGGGAGCGGGAAGCCTATCAGGCCCGCATGGAATTGGTGGAGGCGAACCTCCGGCTGGTCATCTCCATCGCCAAGAAATACACCAACCGGGGCCTGCCCTTCCTGGACCTGATCCAGGAAGGCAACATCGGCCTGATGCGGGCGGTGGAAAAGTTCGAGTACCGCCGGGGCTACAAGTTCTCCACCTACGCCACCTGGTGGATCCGCCAGGCCATCACCCGGGCCATCGCCGACCAGGCGCGCACCATCCGCATCCCGGTGCACATGATCGAGACCATCAACAAGTCCATCAAGGTTTCCCGCGATTTGGTCCAGGAACTGGGCCGGGAGCCCATCGCGGACGAGATCGCCGTGCGCCTGGAAATGCCGGTGGAAAAGGTCCGGGCCATCCTGAAAATCGCCCAGGAGCCGATTTCCCTGGAAACGCCCATCGGGGAGGAGAAGGACAGCCACCTGGGTGATTTCATCGAGGATAAGGACATCATCTCGCCCGCCAACGCCGCCGCCTTCGTCCTCTTGCAGGAGCAGATCGCGAAGGTGCTTGGGACGCTCAAGGAACGGGAGGCGGAGGTATTGCGCCTGCGCTTCGGCTTGAACGACGGTTACCCCCACACCCTGGAAGAGGTGGGAAACACCTTCAAGGTGACCCGCGAGCGCGTCCGTCAGATTGAGGCCAAGGCCTTGAGGAAATTGAGGCATCCTTCCCGCAGTAAGAAATTGAATGGATATCTGGACTAAAAAATACAAAACCAACTTCCAACGCCAAGCCGCTAAGCCGCAAAGAAAGACCCGAAGTTTTGTTACGACCCAGCCCAAAAGAAAATCCAACCTCCCATCCGACTTCATATCCTTGAAAGGTTCCATGTTTTACTAAAGGAATGGTTTCCCTTTGCGTCTTTGCGGCTTGGCGTTGGACGTTGGTTTGCCTTTGTCCTGGCAAAAAGTTACAAATGGGTAACCGTTTTTCTTTTTTCCCGCACTTGAAATAAGTCCTTCCGCCCCCCACATTGTCCTCAAATTAACCCGGGAGGTAGGAATGTCCAAGAAGACTTACGCTGTGATGGGGGCCACGGGCCATATCGGCCGCGTGCTCACCGAGGAGCTTCTCAAGAAGGGCCACTCCGTGAAGGCGCTGGGCCGGGATGCCGAAAAGCTTTCGCGCCTGAAATCCAAGGGAGCCGAGACCCTTTCACCCGCCTTTGATGACGCGAAAGCCCTGGCCGGGGCCTTCCAGGGCGTGGACGGGGTGTTCGCCATGATCCCGCCCAACTACACGGCGGAGGATTTTACCGCCTACCAGGATAAGGCCGGCGAGGCCATCGTCCAGGCGCTGAAAGAATCGGGTGTGAAGCATGTGGTCTTTTTGAGCTCTGTCGGAGCCGACCGGCCCGAGGGGACCGGACCTATCGCCGGGCTTTACCGCCAGGAACAGCGCCTGAACCAATTGGCGGGCGTGAATGTCCTGCAATTGCGCCCGACTTCCTTCCTGGAGAACGAGTTCCATTCCATCCCGGTGATCAAGGGGCATGGCATCAACGGTTCTCCCATGCCGGGAAATGTCCCCCTCGCGAGGGTGGCGACGAAAGATATCGGCGAAAAAGCCGCGGAGATCCTGGACCGGCTCGATTTTAAAGGCCATGAAGTGTTTGAATTCACCGGGCCGGGGGAATATTCCCAAGCGGAATTGACCGCCGCCCTGGGACGCGCGATCGGGAAGCCCGATTTGAAGTATGTCCAGTTTCCCTATGAGGATGCCCAAAAGGCCATGCTGGGCAACGGGATGAAGCCCCAAATGGCGGACCTGATGGTGGAAATGTACAAGGCGGGGAACGAAGGGAAAATCCGTCCTACCCAGGAACTGACGGCCGAACACCGGGGCAAGACCACGATCGAGGAATTCGCCCAAGTTTTCGCGGGAGCCTATAGCCAGGGCTGATTATTCTTGCTGGCGCCGGGAGTGTGAAAGAGGCGGGCCTAACGCCCGCCTCTTTTTGTTTGATGGGATAAGTTTCGTTGGCGCTCCGCAAACCCTTTTATATAATGCCCTTCCCGTAAATCCTCACGCGACTGGGGCATCCCCTGAGTAGGGGATCACCCCAAGGCCTGTCATTACCTTCCCTAATGATCATTGGGGCATTAGCTCAGCGGTTAGAGCAGGGCACTCATAATGCCTTGGTCCCTGGTTCGAATCCAGGATGCCCCACCAATTTATATATACCCCGATTCGAACCGGGGGGTGCGAGAGGGGGACGTCTGTGTCCCCGTGCTAAAATTTGTAATGTTGCCATCTTGAATTTATGAAAGATAAAATACCTTGCTCTGATGGCTTTCTTTAAAAGTTCATGAGGTTTTAAATGCGCAGTCCAAGTCGCAAACGAGAGAAACCAAAAACTTTGGCTTCGATTCCAGCGGGGATAGACCTAAATTCTATTGCGAACGAAGTAAAATATGTTGGCAGCCCGGAGCATAAAAACACAAAGTCGTTTGCGGGTTGGCCTAGACCACGTGCGGATGCGAGCATTTGTGATCCGAACTTGGCAAATAGCCAAAATGAAATAACAGAATGGCTAAAAAGCGCAATTTTAAAGGGACATATTGGGAATCCTTGGGAAGGTAGATTTCCGAGGTATGTATGGGCTAAAAAAGGAGATAATTACTACGAGGCCCGATTAGTAAATCAAGGGGTTGGAGAATATAAAGGTTACCCAATTTCGATGGAACAATTACCTAAAGGAATGAAGTTAGATGATAAATGAATTTAAGATAAATTTTGAGTGGGAAGATCCACTAGCCGCGCGTGGCAATGAATTGCGCCCAACATGGGCAAGATTCCAAATTTTTGTAAACAATGTGAATATTACAAAAGTTGAGGACATTCTTGCTAAAAGTGTTAGGGATGCGATTTATCTGCCTTTGTATCCAATTGCAGAATGGATTGCCTCCAATTGGTGGAGTCTTCTGTATGAAATTAAATCTCCGATTTTATCGGAAGACAAAGACTATAGTCGCCGCCATTGTCTGATTAACGCTGCTGAAGGTTTTGCAATACCATCCCTTAACTTTGAATCCGAAGGTGATTTAATTAACTTAAATTGGGACTCTTCCTTTATTGAATCTGCAAACGTTAAATTCATTACATATGGTAAATACTATGTTCATCGTAAGAACATTGAAGCAGAATTCGAAAAATTCTTGAAAGCAGTTATTTTGAGGCTTGAGACTTTTCAAGTAAAGGACACTTTTTTACAAAAAGAATTTATGTCAATAAAGGACTCGAGCGAAGAGGAAAGCGAATTTTGTATTTCCGCCGCTAAGATTGGTAGCGATCCTTATTCATTATCTGAAGATGAATCAAAGAAATTGGTGGATACCCTAGATAAAATCCCAGCGGGGATAAGAGAAGAATTGTTGCCTGCTACCGAGATTTCAAAGATCGAAAGTGATATGAATACAGTAAATGGTTTTATAGAAAGTTCTAAGAAAAACGAATCTAATTTAGAATCTTTAATTAACTTGAAAAAAACAATGGGGCTTTTACTCAACGGTAATTCTTTGCCTTGGGAACAGGGATACGAATTTGCAAAACGGCTAAGAAGAAATTTAAAGCGAGATGAAATATTAATTAAATCTACGGACAACCTTACTGATTTTTTGGGTATCGCTTCAAAAGGATGGGCCGATTCTTTTAAAGAACTGCCGATAGATAAAAGAAGAATAGATAGCCTATTAGCGTCTAATAAAAATAATTCACCCGTATTTGGTATGAGAAAATTTCAAGGAAATGATTCTGGAAAAATGTTTTCTATATGTAGGACTTTATTTGAATTTTTGAAACCGGATTTTCTTGGATCGAGTATTGTTACAAAAAGTCATTCAGATAATCAAAAAAGAAATAGGGCTTTTGCGGCAGAGCTGTTGGCACCTGAGGAGTTGCTTAGAAAACAGTTGTCGACTACCTACGTTACAATGGATGACATTGATGAAATTGCAGCCGAGTTTGGAACATCCCAAAATGTTATTCGCCATCAGATAGAAAATCATAAATTGGCTCGTATTGAAAATTACGATTATTAAGGTTTGTTTATAATCCCCAGTGACCGGTAGGTTTTCTGCCTACGCCAAGCCATTTTTTTGAGGACCGGCACGAAGTCATCCGAATAATCATAAACAACCGCGTTCTTTTTACCCTCATAAGCCCGCTGAATCCTCCCCAAATATTGAATGAGTTTTCCCTTGAAGGAAATGGGGAAGGATAAGAAGAGGGTATCCAGGTTGGGGCAGTCGAAACCTT
Source organism: candidate division FCPU426 bacterium (assembly GCA_963771075.1). Classification (GTDB taxonomy): domain Bacteria; phylum Oederibacteriota; class Muellerivitia; order Muellerivitales; family Muellerivitaceae; genus CAVTWJ01. The sequence continues at coordinate 524,812 of CAVYSE010000011.1, forward strand.
CCCCAAGAAACTGGCCCGTCGCCACAAGGAGAATTTCAGCTTCAGGTGCCGCTTCTATGACTTCTTGAAGGACAGCCGCCCGTTCCTTCTTCCCCATATCCCCGGTTAAGAGTCCCGGTGCTTTCCCGCGAGCCTTCAGCATTTCAGTCAATTGCTGGCAATGTTCCTTCCTTTGGCTCAGCACAAGGCACTTCCGGCCTTCCGAAAGGGCTTGCACAACGTCCTCAACAATCAATTCATTTCGGGATTCATCCTTGGGACAAGGTTTGGAAAATCCGTTGGATTGAGAATTCCCCTTCGATTTGCTCGAACCGGAAATTGGTAGGCCTGGATTTTAAGAATGGTTTCCAAACCATCCTTGGATTCAGCCATCCGGTACCGCAAAGGCCCGCATTGCATGAAGATCAAGTCTTGGAGCCCATCCCTGCGGATGGGCGTGGCGGTCAACCCAAGGATATAGCGAACCGGGGCCTGCTTAACATATTGTTCGAAGGATACGGCGGGCAAAACATGGCACTCATCCACTAGGATGAAACCATACCGGGAGAAAAACTCTCGCAGATCTTCCATCCGCTTGAGGCTTTGGATCATGGCGAGATCCACGATTCCAGTCGAGCGTTTCCTGCCCCCGCCCACTTGTCCGATTTGGCGGGGTTTCAATCCCAACATTTTTTTCAATTGGGCACGCCATTGGTCAAGAATAGGCTTGCGGTGGGAAAGGATAAGCGTTGGCAAATTGCGTTTGGCAACCGCGTAACAACCCATCACGGTCTTTCCGGCTCCCGGAGGAGCTACCAAGACCCCGCTTTCATGCCGTAGTACCTCACCCATCGCCTTTTCTTGATTAGTGGTCAATTCCCCATGGAATTTAAATTTCAAGGCGTCGGGAACCAACCGGGTGTCGGTTAACTCCACGGAGCTTCCGGCCTCTTCCAATATCTTTTTTAAATCCTCCAATGTGCCGCGCGGGAATTGGAGATAGGCGACGTCCTCCCCGTAACAGCGGATAAATCTTGGAATCCCGTAAGTTGAAAACCTCATGTTTTGCCGCTCATAAAAAACGGGATTGTGCAGGGAGGCCAGGTGCTTGAGCTGGGATAACAGCCAGGGTGGTATACCTGATTTTTCGACACCGATGGAAGCATCCAAGACACATCGGACTAAGGATGGAGCCGGATATTTTTTCTTGAGAACAGGGGAAACGGCCTTTGCCGTTGTTTGTGGGCCGACTTCAATGGACGGAATCTTTTCCAACAAGGCTGATAATTGATCCGGGCTTAAGCGCCTGACGGAACTTAAGAACGCCCACTGATCGGGATAGGGGTTTAAGTCAGGGTTTTCTGAATCCAGGAATTCCGTACAACCCATTTCCCGGCGCTGTTTTTGGAGTGGAAGAGCGATCAAGTTTCCGAAACCGCCCCTGGGCATGAAATCCTGGTTTGGAAAAAATCTGTCGTAACTAGCCAAGTCCACTTCGGCCCTTTTTTCCATCGTGTCCCGCAAGAGGCGCAGGCCTAATTGCCGGGCGGATACGGCTTGGACGGGCGAGGAAAAGAAAACCCAAGCGTGCCCACCGTTCCCAGACCTGGATTTTTCCAGGTAGGCCGGAATGCCGTAAGAAGCGCAAGATTGCAGGTAGGCCAGTGCGTCCAATTCCCAACCGGCTTTGTCGAAATCGCAGGCAAGGAACCAACAGGTGTTTTCCTTGAGTAGCGGATAAACACCGATGGTTTTCTTTCCGGATAAATGGTCTTGAACCACTTGGTCGGTCAAAGGCAGGTACTTCTTGGGTTTTCCCTTTCCAGCCCAGGGGTTCTCACAGGCCGGGGAATAGCCTTTCTTGCCGGTAGTCTGGTTTATCCACAAAACCGGATACACATCTTCCCGGCCCTTAAAGAGAATGCGAAACAGGTTTATCTTGTCCTGGTTGGAGGAATGGGAATCCAATTTCGGTAAAGGCTCGGTCGGCAAAGGTGGGGGTGGAGGCGGTTCATCGGCAAATTCAACGGGAGATCCTTGGGCGACTAGCGCGGGTTCTTGGGGTAAGCCCAGCCGTTTTTTTAGCTCGGCGTTTTCCCGGCGCAGTCTTTCTAGTTCCTTAAGGGCCTCTTCCAATTCAGACATTAGACCCCCTTTAGGAGTCATTAGGAAATTAAGCGAAGTAGTGGAGCGCCTCGGCGGCTCCCGCAATGAGTATTTCGCCATTTTCGAGTTTGTGGTTATTCCAAACGGGGCGGTTGACGAGTTGCAAGCCCCTTTTGCATGGCAAGACCGCCAAAAAACGGGACCAATTTTTGGAGGGTTCCATGTCGTTACTCTTCACTTCCACTGGTAACCAGGGAATGCCATCCCGGACGATCAGAAAATCGATCTCGTGTTTTTGCTTATCACGCAAGTAGAAGAGATCGAATTCTCCTTCGCCCGTGTCCGTCCAGTAATGGCAGGCTTTCAACAGGTGGCAGGCCACGAGATTTTCAAAACGGGCATCCGGGTCTTTCACCGCGGGGTAATCGAAAAGATAAACCTTTCCTTCCCGCCTCAGTGAGCGGACTATGTTCCGGCTGTATGGTTTTATCTCGAAGAGGTAGTAAAGCTCCTTCAGATAGGTCATCCATCGGCGGATGGTGTCAAAAGCGATCTCCATATCCTCCCGCAGGGAAGCGATGCTGAATAAAGAGCCCACCCGCTCCGGTATCAAGGAGGCCATCAATTCAAGCCTGCCCAGGTCAGGCAGGTGGCTGATGTCCCGCAAGTCCTCCCGGATAACGGTTTGCTCGTGACCCCGCCGCCACATCCGGGCGCTTTGCGCGTCCTGACCGAACAAGGGCTCCGGAAACGGGCCGTAAGCCAACAGGGAGGCCAAATGTTTTTCACCCTGTTGATGGCGCTCAGAAGCACGGCTAAAAAGGAAATCCATCGCTTTATCCGGAGGAAGGAAATCTTCTTGTTCCATTTCACGCAAACTGAAAGGGTGAAGCCGAAAATGAAAGAACCGGCCCATCATGCTGTCGCTTCCCCTCCGGTAGACGTTCAGGCGGGCGCTACCGGTTACGAGGAAATCACAGGGTGACACTAGCGTGTCGTACAAGCCTTTAAGATTCCGTTTCCATAACCGGTCTTTGTGAATTTCGTCCAGGATGACCAATGGAACGACCCCCGGGGTGGAGGGCGGAATAAGGGAGGAAGGTTTCTTTGTCCAAGTCCGGCGGAATTCCGCTTCGTCCCAGTTGTAATAGGTTCCGGCTCCACGTTTTTTGAGAAGCATCTTGGCGAGGGTTGTTTTTCCACATTGGCGCGGGCCGGAAACCATCGCGATTTTGTGCTTGGTGAAGCTGAAAGAGTTAATGGCGCTTGCCAGGTAACGATTCCGCATATTGACCATACTACGGAGTGCCCGCAGTTTGGTCAATAAGTCTATTTCTGACTATATTCCCGACACACCTTAGTTTGGTCAAAAGAGCTTTTTTGCGGAATCTTGCGAATTTTAATAAAAGGCCGCGACCGGTTTATTGCAAAAGGTTTAGCCAAGGAGATGTGACCCAATTAACGACATTCGTTAATTGGGTCACACAGGGTAAAAGACATATCTGTTCCACAAACCCCTTTAGTTATTTCCACATGTTTTTAGGTTCTTTCCGAGGATCGAAATGGGTCTTCCCGTCCTTGCTCATATGCCAAGTGGTCATGACTTGGTTCATTTTGAGGGGCAGGGCGTCTTCCCCGGCTTTATTGACCAGGATCTTGTTGTGGTGGCGGAGAGTCCTATTCGCCAGGCGTTTATCCGACTTCTCGGATTCGGCGGTGGTAATCCCCCGGAAGGGGTTATGTTTCCTGGAACGGCTCATAGGTGGCACCTCCCTTAATCTATTTTGGCAAAGCCGGAAAAGGTACCGCTGTTTTCTTTTTGTGTAAAGTCTCCACATATGTAACTCGCGGTGTAAATAATTATTATTCATGACATGAAAAACGAATAACTTCCCTTATTCTTGTAAACCGTAACGTTACACTTTATACTTTACGTAATGAACTGGAACAAACTCGATCCAAAAAAGAAGCGCTTGGACGCCTTGCGTCCGCTGAAGCCAGCCCTCGTCCAGAACCTGGAAGAATGGTTCCGGGTGGAGTTGACCTATACGAGCAACGCGATTGAGGGCAACACCCTTACCCGCCAGGAAACGGCTGTTATCCTGGAAAAAGGGATCACCGTCGGTGGCCGGACGATGCGGGAACATTTGGAAGCCACCAACCATGCCAAGGCATTGGATTGGTTGAATAAGGTTGTTGCCAGTCCAAGGCACCCGGTAGGCGAAAAAGAGATCCTTGAACTGCACGGGATGATCCTCAAGGGTATCGACGATGCCAATGCCGGACGGTACCGGACTCTCATGGTCAGAATCTCGGGTTCCGCGGTGGTTCTCCCTAATGCCAAAAAAGTTCCTCAGCTCATGGGTCAATTCGCTTCCTGGCTCAAATCGACCACCGACCTACACCCAGCCGAGTTAGCGGCTCAAGCGCATTACCGTTTGGTGAGTATCCATCCATTTGTCGATGGAAACGGAAGAACCGCCCGGCTTTTGATGAACCTGCTTTTAATGCGAAAAGGTTATCCCCCGGTTTTCATCCGAACCCGTGAGCGTTTGGCTTATTTAAACGGGCTCGAAAAGGCTCAGTTGGGGGGGAGTATCGAAGCCTATGAAGCGCTCATGTACAGGGTCATGGACCGGTCTCTGGATATTTACCTGAAAGCGGCAAAGGGGGAAAGCCCTGCCAAGGAAACCCCGGAGATTACATCCCTGCTTCGGATCGGGGCCTTAGCCAGAAAGACGCGGGAAAGCACGGCGACCCTACGCCATTGGACCAAAGAAGGGCTTTTAAAACCGGCGGACCATACCGAATCGGGTTACACCTTATATCCATTAGGGGCCGTTGAGGAAGTTAAGCTTATCCGGGAGTGGCAGGGAATGAGGCTTTCCCTACAGGAGATTAAAAGGGAATTAGAAAAATAATTATGTTTGAGCGGAAAAAGAGTCTTAGCCGCCATGCAAATTAGTTCAATCCAATGGACTCAAAATGTGGGCCTGCGCTCCACCCGTCCAAAAAGGTCCACCGTCCCCCTTCCGTCGGCGCGAGGGAAAAGTAATTGAAGGGCTGGAGCCGGGCCAAGAAGTTCGCCTTGACTAGAAATGATATTCAATCTCTCAAAAGGGGTTCTAAAAAGAAGCCTTGAAACAAGTCGAATGCCCCACCCATTTTATTAGGCTGGAATTTCCTTAAAGATCAATACATAATACCCTTAATAAATAAGGGGTTTGTGAAATGCCTCGAAACACTGATTCTTACCAAAAACTATTCAAGACCGCCCTGGAACAACAGGGCTTCTTCACCACCCGCCAGGCGGTGGCCGCCAGCTACTCCGAAAAGAACCACGCCTTTCATGTGAACCGGGGGACGTGGGTCCGGGAGGAACGGGGTATTTATCGGCTTGCCCAATTCCCGGAACCCGAGAACTCCGATCTTATCCTTTGGTCGCTTTGGTCGCGGGACAGGAAGGGGCTGCCCCAAGGTGTCTATTCCCACCAGACGGCCCTTCGAATCCATGAGCTGACTGACCTGAATCCTCCTAAGCTTCACATGACAGTTCCGCCTGTTTTTCGCAGGAGTGCCCCTATCCCCAAATTGCTGGTACTTCACCGGGGCAAAGTGGAGACAAAGGATATCGAACAAAAGAAGGGGTACGCCGTGACGAATGTCCGGCGTACCCTGGAAGACCTCGCCCTGGAAAAAAGCGTGACTGAAAGCATCCTCCGCCAAGGCGTCGAGGAAGGAATACGCCGTGGAATACTCGGCCTCCGAGAAGTCGTGAATAGCCCCCTTCTCAAGAAAATGGCACCCCTAGCCCGTCGTGCGGCGGGAGGAGGCAGGTAACCATGACAACCCGCAAGTTTAAGGACGCAACGGCTTTCCGCGCTTCTCTTGAGGAGAGGTTAAAGACCGTCTCCCGGAAGAAAGGAATGGATCTTCAAAGATTGAGACGGCAGGTCGCTTTCGACCGGCTTCTGGCCAGGCTGTTTTCAGGTAAGAACGCTCCTTGGTACTTAAAAGGCGGGTACGCCATGGAATTGAGAATCCAAGGCGCACGGACAACAAGGGACGTTGACCTGGGCCGCTCCCTGGAACCTGGGGAAAGGACAAACCGTCCTAAACTTTTGGAGGAAGTACAGGCCTTTGCCTCGCTGGACTTGGGGGACTTCTTCGAGTTCCGGATAGGCGCTTCAACCCTGGAATTGGAAGGTACCTATGGGGGATCACGCTTTCCAGTCGAAGCTAGGGTGGATGGCAGGAGTTTTGTGAAATTTCATATGGATGTTGGCTTGGGAGACGCTCTTACGGATTCATTGGAGGATTTAAAGGCCGTGGATTGGCTGGGATTTGCGGATATTCCCGTTCCGGTGTTTCCGACCATTTCAAGGGAACAGCATTTCGCGGAGAAGGTTCACGCCTATACCAAGACAAGGAAAGACCGGGAGAATACCCGTGTGAGGGATTTGGTGGATATGGTTCTTTTGATGGGTGATTCCGGTTTGGAAAAGAAGAAGATGCGTAAAGCTCTTGAAAAGACTTTCCACCATCGGAGTAGCCATTCACTACCTATTGACTTAAAAGTGCCGCCAGCCTCTTGGGAAAGACCTTTCGATGAAATGGCCGCAGAGTGCGGATTGAAACTTTCTATTTCAGAGGCGTTTGGAAAAGTGAAAAAATATTTTAAAGAACTTCAAAAAGCAACTGGATAGAAATGGTTACACTTGTAAATAAGTGTTGGTGTTTTTATCCACTGTGGAATTGGAGTTTATGACTGTTCCTCAACCTTCGATTTTCGAGCGTTACATCGGCATTGACTATTCCGGTGCGCAAACCCCGACCGCCAGCCTGAAGGGCTTGAGGGTCTATTCCTCCAATCGAACAGGCCCGCCGCTGGGGGTAATGCCTCCGCCCAGCCCCCGCAAATATTGGACTAGGCGTGAGGTGGCCGAATGGCTGGCCGAGCGGTTGTCCGAACCCCAGCCGACACTCGTCGGTATCGACCACGGATTTTCTTTCCCCATGTCTTATTTCCAGGCCCATGGCCTTCCCCTTGATTGGCAGGCCTTCCTGGAAGACTTTCAACGAAATTGGCCCACCGACGAGGACCATACCTACGTGGATTTCGTTCGTGATGGGATAGTGGGGAACGGGAAAGCCCGTACCGGAAATACCCGGTGGCGGCGAATAGCTGAACTCAGGACCCGCATCGCCAAGTCCGTGTTCCAGTTTGATGTCCAAGGTTCGGTGGCAAAATCCACCCATTCCGGCTTGCCGTGGCTCCTTTACCTGCGCCGAAGAGTAGGCGGGAAAGTCCATTTCTGGCCCTTTGACGGGTGGGATATCCCGTCCGGCCGCTCGATCATTGCGGAAGTTTACCCTTCCCTTTGGAGCCGTAGCTTTCCGAACGAGGGACGCAACCCGGATCAGCACGACGCTTACTCGGTCTCCGAGTGGATGCGACAGGCCGACCTCAATGGGGATTTGGCGCGTTTTTTCCACCCCTCCCTCAAGCCAGAAGAAGAGAAGATCGCCCGTATTGAAGGCTGGATATTGGGGGTCATGTAGTCGAAGACCGGAGACGTCTTTCCGCTGAAACGCCCATCCGGTCCTTCCAAAAGAAGTTCAATCCATTGGACACCAAGTGTGGGCCTACGCTCCACCAAGGCAAATAGGCCCCCTCCCCCCCGGCGCGCCCCCATGCCTCTTGGACTCTTCTTCATCATGATATTTTCGGTGAAATCTAACCTGGGTCATATCTTTTGGATACGTATATCCTCCAAGATAAGTCCCAAGTTAGATGCTCATTTGCGTTTTTGGGTAAAAGGGCGTAGGATTCAAATATGAAAAAGTTGTTCTCGATAATGAATCGAATGTTCCTGGCGGCGGGGTTGTTGCTTGCCCTGACTCCCTGCGGCCTTTGTCACGGGTCCTCGGTGACGCAGACTTCCGTTTGCCCCATGGAACACATGGGGAACATGAATTGTTGCGGGCATTGCCAGTCCCATAAATCCCATAGCCCTCTTTGCAAGGTGATGGACCAATCCACCTTGCCGGCAGCGGGTGCCCATTTGAATGTTGCTGATGTTCAGGCGGGTTCCTTCGCCGTTGTTCTGCCCTCCTTCCTCAGGATGCCTAATGTTTCGCCTGAAATCATCTTCGATACATCCCCTCCCAAGCCGCTAGTTCTCCGCATTTGAAAAATTTCTAAAACCAGCTATAGGCCCCGTGGAAAGGCCTATTGCGCTTTCGTGCGTCCTTTTCTAACGCTCAGAGCCTGCTTCTTTTCCGCAATTTCCTAACAGGGGCACAAGTCCGTCTAAAATCCCATTTTCACCCTAAAACTTAAGGAGAGCTGTGATGAAAACTTTAACTTTCGTTTTTGCATTGGCTTTAATTCTTGGAACCACCACTTTGGGTTTCGCGGGAACGCAACCTGCTGTGAAATATCCTGCGGGCCAGTTCGCCACGGCAGGTGGAAATGTTCAGGTTACCCCTTGGGCCAAGGGCGTCCACCAATATCCGGGAGGGGTTGTTGTCGTCAATCCTGGAAACGGAATTTGCCCGGTGATGAACAACCCGATTAAGTCCAAGCATAACCTCGAAATAGCCCTGTCCAATGGCAAACACATGACGGTTTGCTGCGTGCCTTGCAAGGGGACAATCGAGAAAGACTTGAGGAAATTCCAGGCCTTCATGTACTAAAAGCAGGTGGAGCATCAGGGCGGGGCGCAAATAAAAACGCCCCGCAGGGCTCCATAAATGTTCCAGAGGACAAGAAAATGAAATTAAAAAGATTCGTGATTTCCATACTGGTTTTTGGGGGATTCTTTCCATTGGCGACGGTATCCCAGGCGGAAGAAATGCCTGGAATGGACCACGGAGCAGATGGGTCTCCTTCCGCGATTTCGTTGACCCTTTCCAAGGCGGAGGAACTGGCCCTCTCCGGCAATCCCCATATACGGGCGGCGGATGAAAGGGCTAAAGCATCGGACGAGAAGGTTTTGCCTTCACTCTTCCCGGACGATCCTATGTTCATGATCGACACGACAAACCCTGGAATGGATCAATGGATGATCGAGGAAAAATTGGGATTCCCCGGCAAGGGCATCGCCCAGGCTGACGTGTACGGGGCGGAAGCCAAAGAGTCGTGGGCGGAGGCCGACGTAGAGCGCCGAACCATCGTGCTCCAGGCACGCCAGGCCTTTTGGGAGTTTTATTACCGGCAAAAGGTCGATGGCCTGCTCCAAGAGGCGGAAACGAAGTGGAAAGGTTTGAGCCAACTGATGGAATCCAAGGAATTGAGCGGGCAATGGCTTTCGGTCAAAACCATCCGCATGCAGATGGAAATGGCCCAGGCGGTGAACGAACTCATCACCAACAGCCGGGCGCTCAAAGTTTCCCAGTTCAACCTGAACCATTTGTTCAGCCTTCCCCACGGGACGCTTTACACGCTACCCGAGGATGTTTCTCTCACCCCCTTTGCCGGGCAGGAAGAGGATTACGTGCAAAAGGCCCTTCTTCATAACCCCGAAATCGAGGTTTACCAGGACGCGGTCAAATCGCGCGAGGCAAACCAAAGCCTTGCGAGTTTTGATTATCTCCCCGATTTCGACGTTTGGGTTTCGGGGGTAAGGCAGCCGGACGGGGGTTTTTCCGATTACGGCTACCGGTTGGGCATCAGCCTTCCGATTTTCTTTGCCGCCAAGCAAAACCAGGCTGCGGGTGCCGCTTCCGACGATTTATCAGCGGCCCGTTACGACCTGAAGGGGAAACAAAACGAAGTCATCCACATGGTGGAGGATGCCTACGTCAACGCCGAATCCGCATGGCGTCTCTTGAGACTTTATGAACAGGGCGGACTATTAAAACAGACCCGGAAAGCCTGGGCCTCCACCCAGTTGGCTTACCGCAACGAGGAAATGCCGCTCGCCGAATTCGTCGAGAACTACAACATCTACCTGGAAACCTTCCGGAGTTATTACCAGGCCCAGGCCGATTATGGAAAGGCCCTGGCGGAATTGGATTACCAAGCCGGGGATTTAAAAGGAGACCGCCATGAAAATAATTAATTCGAAACAAAGAATATGGATGGGCCTGCTGGTCCTTTTGACAACGAGTTTCATCGCCCTGGATTTCGGGGGTTGTGGCCAAAAGCCGGGCGTCACCCAGTCCAAGAAAACCATTTATACCTGCGTCATGCACCACCAGATTCGCCGCGACAAGCCTGGGGATTGCCCCATCTGCGGAATGGCCTTGGTTCCATTGGAACAAATCCAAGGAGAATCGGGGCCATCCGAGGGAAAAAAGATCAAGTATTGGGCCAATCCAATGAATCCCAACCAGCATAGTCCCAAGCCGATGAAGGACGACATGGGTATGGATTACGTCCCGGTCTACGAGGACGACACGGTCGCCGAGGGGGCCCCCGGGGTCTTGCAGGGCCTCTCCCCTATCAAGATCAGCCCCTACAAACAACAGTTGATCGGGGTGAGGTTCGCGACCGTTCATAAATCCCCCCTTACAAGAGTCATCCACACGGGGGGGCGTTTCGCGGGGGGCGAAGGCGATTTCGCGGCCATGGCTGGGGATTTCGCGGCGAGAAATTCCATGCGGTCCTCCGGGCGGTATGTGGTGGCGGATGTTTATGCGCTGGATTTGCCATTTGTTAAAACAGGGCAGAAAGCCGTGGTGTCTTCTTTGACCGGTTCAGGTGAAAGGGTGGAGGGAAAGATCACCCACATCTACCCTTACGACGAGACCCAATCACGCGTGACCCGGGTAAAGATCACACTGGACAAGCCCATGGCGGCGGGGCTTTTCGCCAATGTGGATATCCAGGCCGTCACCCAGCCTCTTTTATCCCTTCCCCCAACGGCAGTCATGGATACGGGAACCCATCGTTATGTTTTCATCCAAATGGAGCCCGGAACCTTTTCCCCCCGCGAGATCACCGTGGGCTACCAGGGATCGGACTTGTGGGAAGTCACCTCCGGGTTGAAGGAAGGGGACCAAGTAGTCGATGGAGCCGATTTCCTCATCGACGCGGATTCCAAAATCACTTCGTCATTCGCCGAGTAAGGGGCTCATCATGATTTCCAAATTGATCGACTGGTGCGGAAAAAACAAATTTTTGGTTTCGTTGGGGATGCTGGTGGTCATTGTTTGGGGCGTTTGGGCGTTGAAAAACATCCCCCTGGACGCGATACCCGACATTTCAGACACACAAGTGGTGGTTTACGCCAAGTGGATGAAGAGTCCGGACATACTGGAAGACCAGGTGGCTTACCCCGTCGTGCGGGCGCTTTTGGGAGCCCCCAAGGTGAAAAGCATCCGGGCCTTTTCGGACTTCGGCTATTCGTACATTTACATCATTTTTGACGACGGCACGGACCCCTACTGGGCACGAAGCCGGGTTTTGGAGTATCTCTCCAAGGTACAGGGAACCCTTCCGGAGGGGGTGAAGGTGGAGATGGGGCCGGACGCCACGGGCGTGGGCTGGGTTTACCAGTACGTCTTGGTCGATAAAACCGGACAACACACCCTTTCCGAGTTGAAAAGCTACCAGGATTGGAATCTGCGATACCAACTCCAAAGTTTGCCAGGAGTGGCGGAAGTTTCCACCGTTGGGGGCGAGACCAAACAGTATCAGGTGGAAGTCAATCCCAATGCCTTGGCCTCTTATGACCTGACTTTTGGACAGGTCTTGGACGCGGTGCGAAGTTCCAACCGGGACGTGGGCGGAAGGCTTTTGGAAATCAACGGCACCGAATACATGATCCGGGGGTTGGGATATTTGAAGGGTATCTCCGACCTGGAGAAAGTAGTCATAGGCCGGGACAAGCAGGGAACTCCCATTTTCATCGGGGACATCGCCCATGTCCAAACGGGACCGGAAGTACGCCGGGGTGTGGCCGAGTTGGATGGACAAGGGGAAGTGGTGGGCGGCATCGTGACCGCGCGCTATGGCGAAAACGCCCTGGCCGTCATCGAGCGGGTCAAGGAAAAGCTGAAAGAACTCAAACCGTCCCTTCCCGCCGGGGTGGAGATTGTTCCCGTTTATGACCGGTCGGAGCTGATCGACAAGTCCATCGAAACACTTACCCATGAGCTGATCAAGCTCGCCATCGCGGTCGCGCTGGTGTGCCTCATATTCCTGTGGCACCTGCCCAGTGCCCTGGTCATCATCCTGACCCTGCCGCTGGCCATCCTCATGTCCTTTATCTGCATGAAATACCTGGGGGTTTCCTCCAACATCATGAGCCTGGGAGGCATCGCCATCGCCATCGGGGCCATGGTGGACGCGTCCATCATCATGGTCGAAAACGCGTGCAAGCGGCTGGAGGAATGGGAAAAGGGAGGCCAAAAGGGGGACCGCTCGGAAGTCATCCTAAACGCGGCCAAGGAAGTGGGGCCTTCCCTCTTCTATACCCTTTTGGTCATCACGGTCGGGTTTCTTCCTGTGTTTGCCCTTCAAGGTCAAGAAGGCAAGCTTTTCTCTCCCCTGGCATACACCAAAACCTTTTCGATGTTCTTCGCCGCTTTTCTTGCCATTACGGTAACGCCTTTCCTGATGGTCGTTTTCCTGAAAGGAAAAATATTGACCGAGGAAGAGCATCCCCTGAATCGTTTATTAGGCAGGTTTTACGCGAGACCGGCAAAGTGGGTTTTGGAAAACAGGAAAAAGACTCTTTTGGCGGCCCTAGGGCTGGTGGTTGTGACTTTATTTCCCCTCTCAAGACTAGGAAGTGAATTCATGCCCCCCCTATGGGAAGGCTCCCTGCTTTACATGCCAACCACCTTGCCGGGGATATCGGTAACAGAGGCGGCGCGGGTGCTTCAAACCCAAGACCGGATCATCAAGTCTTTCCCGGAAGTGGAGCGGGTTTTTGGAAAGGCGGGCCGGGCCGAGACTTCCCTGGACCCTGCCCCTTTCTCCATGGTGGAAACAACAATTCTTTTGAAGCCGGAAAGCCAATGGCGAAAAGGCATGACCCAGGAAAAACTTCTGCATGATCTGAATGAGGCCTTGCAGTTTCCCGGCTACACCAACGCCCTGACCATGCCCATCATCAACCGAATCAATATGCTCAGCACGGGGGTGCGAACCCCGATTGGCATCAAAGTTTTGGGCACGGATTTCAAGACCCTCGAACGGGTCGGGGTTGAAGTCGAGAATGCCCTCAAACCCCTCAAGGGAACCTCCAGCGTTTACGCTGAAAGGGTAACGGGGGGTTATTACGTCGATATCACTCCCCGCAGGGATCAGATCGCGCGTTATGGGCTGAAGATCGAGGATGTGAACGAAATTATTGAAATGGCGATCGGGGGTGACACGGTTACCACCACCGTGGAAGGCCGGGAACGCTACTCGGTGAGCGTTCGTTACGCCCGTGATTTCCGCGACGATGTCGAGAAGTTGAGGCGTGTCTTGGTGACCACCCCCTCGGGAAGCAAGGTCCAGCTGGGCCAATTGGCTGACGTTGGCTTGTCACTGGGTCCGGGCATGATACGCGACGAAAACGGCCTGTTGGCCGGTTACGTGTACGTGGACATCGAGGGAATCGATCCCGGAACCTACGTGACGGCGGCCAAAAAAACCATCGCCGAAAAAGTAATTCTGCCGGTGGGCACCAGCCTAGCCTGGAGCGGCCAGTATGAGTACATGACCCGGGCGGCGGAACGCTTCAAGATCATGATTCCGTTGACTCTCCTGATCGTGTTCCTGCTGATCTATTTCAACACTAAATCCTTCACCGAAACCTTCATCGTGCTTTTGGCCGTCCCTTTTTCCTTGGTCGGGGCGGTATGGCTCCTGTGGATCTTGGGTTACAACACCTCGGTGGCGGTATGGGTGGGCGTCATCGCCCTGGCGGGATTGGACGCTGAAACGGGAGTGGTGATGCTTCTTTATTTGAGTCTCTCCTACCGAAAATACCGGGAGGAAGGAAAGATGAGGAATATCCAGGACCTGGAGGAATCGGTGATGCACGGTGCCGTCAAACGTCTTCGCCCGAAACTCATGACCGTATCGGCGGCTTGGTTCGGGTTGGTGCCGATTCTTTTTTCCACGGGGGTGGGCGCGGATGTCATGAAACGCATCGCGGCTCCCATGGTGGGGGGGGTTTTTACATCTTTTATCCTCGAACTTCTGGTTTACCCGGTCCTGTTCACCCTTTGGAAGTGGCACGCTGAGGTGAACCCCCAAAAACCGACTGGGTTTTGGAAATGGGTCCAAAGAATTGGATAAGGCGACGAGAGGTAGGAATGGAATGAGATGTTCCCGGATCCTTGATCGGAAGCCGGTGTAAAAATTAAAAGGAGCAGGGCCATGAAAAAGTTATTAAGTTTGATGATAGGGGTGGCTTTTGCTGGTTGCCGCCCAGATGGTTTGGGCCGACGGAATGGGCAATATGCCTGGGATGTCCACGCCAATGGCGGGTGCCACTCCGGTTTCCACGCCGAAGGCTGCTGCGAAGGCGAAGAAGTCCAAGAAAAAAGCCGCGAAACCAGCGGCTCAGGCAGTTTGGGTTTGCCCCATGGGCGATTACAGCGGCCCCAAAACGACGGATGGGAAATGCCCAAAGTGCGGGATGGATTTGGCCGAGAAGAAGTAATAAGTTTTTTTCGCGGCGGGCCATTAGGGCCCGCCGTGTAGTTCGGATTAAAAAATGGGAGAAAAATGAAAAAGTTATTTGGGTCTTTCCCGAGAATAATGGAGTCACCTATGAAAAAGAATGTCCAGGCAAAAGCGTAGTATCACGGCCCCAAGTCCAACCTGAGTCTCAAAGGACTACAAGTCAGTCACCTATTCGCGGTTGTTTCACCGCACGATAACGTTGGACCCGGCCGCTCAATCAGGCCAAGGACCTCAACTCTTGCGGGTTGTGTCAGACCCCGTCGGAGCTGGCCGGGCAGTCCTCAAAAGCTTCCTTCTTTCGTAACATATGAAAGATGCTTTTCAGCATAGCCCTTGCTACTGCTATTCGTCCCGCGTTATTCCCATGCTTCTTCTTCACCCTCGTGTATAAGGTCCCATACCGTCGGGTTTTGCGAATGGCATGAAGCGAGTTCTCAACCAATATCCAGCGAATCCATTTAGAACCCTGTTTGGTGATGTGGCCGTTGTGGCTTTTTCCCCCTGATGCGTGAACACTGGGGACCAATCCACCATAAGAACATAGATGTTCCGCGTCCGGGAACCGGCGAATATCCCCAATCTCGCTCAAAATTAATAAAGCCGAAAAGGCACCCACGCCTGGCATGGTCATCATCAGCTGGGCTTCCGGGCTTTCTGCTGCCATTTTCTTGATCACCTCTTCTGATTTGGCGATCTCTTGGCCTAGTTCCCGGATTACTTCCATATATCCGTCCAGTTCCAAACGGTAGCAAGGCCGGGTACCTACCGTGGCAAGTTCGCGGAAGTTCTTTATTCCGAATCGGTTTTTAGTAACGGGTTCGATTCCCGCCTTGGTCATGACCGAAGTCATCCGGTTTTTGGCTTGTGTTCTCAATTGCACCAGGGAAGCCCGGTACCTAAGGATTTCCCGTAAGTCGCGGATCTCTCGGGGTGGCACATAGGCTCGTGGCAGCAGATCCACCCGCAAAAGTTGAGCCAGGATTCCCGAATCAATTTTATCCGTCTTGATCTTGGCCGAGGCTATGGCTTTGACCTTTTGGGGGTGGGCCAATACCAGGTTGGGGAATCGATCCTCGATGAGTTCGTAAAAGTGATACCAATGACCTGTGGCTTCTACTACGACCTGGCTACTCACGGGTTGCTTCTTGAAATAAGCCTTTAAAGTATCCGCGTCGTTCTTCAGATCGACTTGTTCCAGCACCTTTCCTTTCTCATTCACTCTCGTGACGTAGGATGTTTTCTGGTGTAGGTCTACTCCGATATACTGTCCCACGGCTGCACCTCCTAAGCGTTTTGCACCACCTGCAAAGGTGAGTGCCTTTTCGACTCTGGGTTTATCCTAGAGCCTCGTCCCACTTAAGTGGAGACGCTCTACGCTTGGAGCTCTGCAGCCTTTTTCATGTTATCAGGCCAACATAAAACACTTACTTGTCCGAAGGACCCGGCCCGGCTACTGGGTGCCAAAATCCGATTTTTTGCACATTCGCTGTCTGGTTTACCGTCCAACCTGGAAAAAATTCACGCCCGAAGAAGTTCCCATTTGACCATGCGTTCTATTTCGGATTATAAAAATTAAGTTGTTACGGTGTACCCGCCAACATGTGGTTGGCGGTTAGGGGAGAAAAATTATGAAGCTGGAGGTCCCCCTATGCCCGTCACGATTGAGGATGTATTAGGACTTCTGCCAGAGCTGTTTCCAGGAATTCAACAAGTTCCGCTCGCGAACATCAGCCAGCTTCCGGATAACCCGGGCGGCACCCCCAGCGAGGAAGTCATCCTTGGGTTGATGGAAAGCATCCGGGAGAACGACCTCCAGAACCCGCTCAAGCTCAAACCCAACCGCACCCAACCCCTGGCCGAAGGGGTCCAGATCCATCCAGAGAACCCCCGGATCACCCTGGAAGGCCGCCCCTGGCGGGTGGAGGACTTCCACTATTGGGTCTTCAGCGGCAACCGGCGTTTGATCGCCTTAAACCGGCTTCAAAAGGATAAGGCCCCTTGCTATATCACCAACCCTAGCGAGTTGGAAACGGTCGTCAAAGGCCGGATCGATAACGTTGTTGACCAGCGTGGTTGGTGGGTGGATTACCAGGATGTCGAAAGGGTTATCAAGGCCAACCCCTATGTGACTCAAAGGCAGATAAAGGGGTATTTGGGGTTGGACGATGAGAAAATTAATCGGGCGATCAAGGTATTACCCCTCCTTAATTCTCAATCCAGGGACTTAATTGCTCGTGACACGAGCATTTTAAATAAGGGAATTCCGGGTATTTCTGACTTGGCCATCTCCCAATTGGCCGCCTTGGGCCCTGGTACCGGCCTCAAGCCCGGTCGTCCCAAGAAAGACATGGCCGAAGGGGAGGAACCTCAAAAGCTATACCCCTATCCCCCCATCCCCCCGGAGACCCAAGACCTCGTTTACCGGGCCCTCCAGGTAGCCTTAGCCCATAAGATGACCGAAAACCAGTTGAAGGGCCTGGTAGCCCATATCCAGGCGGGGGGCCAGCCTGAAGATTACAAGCTGGTAGTGAAGCCCTCAAAAAAGAAAGGGCCCCCTAAGGGTGGTTCCGGCCCAGGGGGCGGCCCTGGGAGTGGGCCTGGCGGATCGGGCGGGTCGGGTGGTGGCGGGTTAACTCCCTCTATAGAAACCCCTAAAGTAGCTGACAGTTCGCAGTTGACAGTCGACAGTAAAACAACAACTGGCAACCCCCAAAACCCTCAACCTAACCCTACAGCCCCCACTGTAACTATCCCGGTCGTGCCACCCACCCCCCAAAAATCCGGCTTCTGGAATGCCCTCAAAAAAGTCTGGCAGGGCTTTATCGGTGCAGTCCTCAAAGCCTTCTTTGCTTCTGGCCCGAGGCCTCAAGTTGAGGGCCAAGGTTTGATTGCCCCAGGATCTAAAACAGATCCTGGGGAAGTTTCATTCTTTTGGGGCACCATGGCCGGCATCCCCTGGATCAAGGCCATCCGGGCCAAGATCAAGTCAGGGCAAGACCTCACCCTCTGGGAAAAGCTGTTTCTGGTGGCGGCCTTCTTTGGGCGGATCTTGCATTGGACCTGGCATAAGACATGGCCCCGGACCAAGTGGTTCTTCGGGTTGGTTTGGCAATACATGAAAATAGGCTTGAACGCCACCCTAAGGTTCTTGGGAGAAGTGGTGGGCAAGCCCGCCAAAAAAGTGATCCAGGGCGTGGTGGGTATCGCCTTGGTGTTGGGGCTGGCCTATGGCCTCTATCTATTCTTCTTCCACCCGGCGGGACTAAGGGGCTTGGTGGGCCGCGCCACCTCCGGGGTGATCCATTGGGTGGGGTCTTGGGTAAACCCTTGGGAAGGAGATACTAAGACAGTTCAAAACCAGTAGTTGGTCCGACCCCCGGTCGCGGTGACAGTACCCATATCAACGTAGACATAGGTACCCCTGTTCCGAGATCTCAACCGTCGGACAAGCCTTGGCAGTACCCATATCTAAATCAGATATGGGTACCCCTGTTCCCACGCCTGAGGTTGTTAAAACTAAACACCTAAAACTCAAAACTTCTAAATCTTTGAAAAAGGCCGTTCCGGTGGCTGTGGTTTCAAATCAAAACCCAACACCTAAAACCGAGAACACGGCCGCATCATCGGCCCTACCCGTCGCGCCCGCTACGGGGCAAGAAGCGGCGTGGGTAGCCGAACTCATCCCAGCTTTTCCTTCGCCCTTCCTAGTGAAGCCTTTGGATCTTCAGCCCGACCCAACCATTTCTCCCCTCATGGTCCAGAAAAGGCTCTCCGAAATCCAGGACCCCGAAAGGTTCCGCGTTTACGTGGGGCATGACCGCCAAACGATTAAATCCATGAACGTGGACGATGGCGGCATGGACCTATTCTTCAACGGTTCCTTTGGAGGATTGCTGGGCGACTCATCCAGCTTTAGGTTCTTCTGGGAGGACGTGCAGGGCATCCGCCTGGCGACGGTGGAGGTTTCGGGCGACAAGCCCCAAACGCTCTGCTTTTGCGCGCTGGAAGTGAAGACCAAGAAAAAAATGGCGGCCTTCGAATGCGCGCCGGGGGACGTTGCCCATTTGGTGTCGGCCCTGGCGGCGCAGTTCAAAAGCTCCACGAAAAGGGAGGTATTGGTGGCGCCCCTGCCTTACGTGAACCAGGGTTTGTGGCTGGGCGGGCAGAACCAGGTGGATGGGATGTGGTGGGAAAGCCCGGCGGGGCGGTCGCAAGAGGTGAAACTGCGCTTTACCCCGGCGGACTGGCAAAGGCCCACGACCGGCGGCGGAATCCGCCTGGGGGATTACCTTTGGGGCCTGGGTGTGAACCTGAATGAACAAACCGGGAAGGAAGAATTGTTTAGGCAGTTGGGCGGAACGGCCTCGGGACCGTCGACCCTATTCGTGGTGGGCCCGGAGGATTGGCGCAAGGCCCAGAATGCCGAGACCGGCCCCGAAAACGACCCCTTCAACCCGCCCCGCAGGGCGGTGCGCTTGGCGACGCCGTGAGGGGCCTTTGTTTCTTTAGGGACTCAACTAGGGTTTGCGCAAAATCGGTAGTGGGTCAGTTTGAATAATTCCCCACTTCCCCCATGCCTCTATTGAGAAAAATGATACGGGGCATGGGGACGTCCCCATTTTCATTTCGTATGTTTCCAAATGAAGAAATGGGTGTGAAAAAGGGGGGACAGGGGGGTATTAGTCTTTAACGACAGGCTAACTCCCCCTTAATCCCCCTCTTTCATGCTGTTCCTCATATAAATTTTAGTTAATGAGAACAGTATAGTGCTTTAGCACAGAGGGGGAAAAGAACGCCCGCCCTCAAACTGACCCGCTACTCAAAATCGGGGGAAGTCCCGCCAGACCCCAATGTTATTTGGTTTGAATAATTCGGAGGTGGGAGAACATGGGCGAAATGATCGCGGGGTATAAAATCGAGGACAAAATCCTATTTCTTCGGGGCTTCAAGGTGATGCTTTCAAGCGATTTGGCCTAGCTTTATGGGGTCGAAGTCAAGGCCTTGAACCGCGCTGTCAAACGGAACCGGGACCGGTTTCCGGCCGACTTCATGTTCCAACTGAACGCGAAGGAAGCGCAAAATTTGAAGCGCCATTTTGGCACTTCAAGTTGGGGTGGTGCGCGTAGGGATCTGCCCTATGCCTTCACCGAACTCGGCGTGGCGATGCTTTCCAGTGTATTGAGAAGTAAAAAAGCGGTTCGTGTAAATATTGAAATCATGCGGGTTTTCTCCAGGTTGAGGGAAATGCTGGCGGCGAATAAGGATTTTGCCCGACGGCTGGAAGACCTGGAACGCAAATTCAACGCACATGACCACCAATTCCAAGCTGTGTTTGAGGCTATCCGCGAGATTATTCGGGTCCCGGAAAAAACCAAAAGGCGGATCGGGTTTTTGGAAGAAAAATCGGAGGCCTATCGGGTCCGTTGATAGATAATATAAAATAAAGACCTGACCCCGTTATTTGTATTTTGACCCCGTTATTTGTATTTGTGTGGATTGCGTTCTAATGGGGGATGGAACCGTTGACCATACCGCTGTTTATCCTAGAGAGATTTTAAAGAAGGCATTAGAGCTTAACGCCTCTGGTTTGCTTCTCTCTCATAACCACCCAGGGGGAAGCCTTGAAGCATCGGAAGGGGATAGACAATTAACTCGTCAGATCGTAACCGCCTCTAGGGCATTGGGTTTAACTGTCCATGACCACCTAATTGTGACCCACGAAGGGCATTTTTCATTTAGGCAAGCGGGACTTTTAGGGTAAAGCCAAAGCCCCATCTTTTTGGCCCTTTTGTGTCTGGCAGGGTAGGGCGTTCCCTCCCTGCATTTCACCACATTTAAAGCACAACAAAATTGAAAAATATCCTTTCAATTGATTATTTAGAATCATGATAATTTTATATATTTGATTAAAAATCTTAAAGGGATTTTCAACATGAATATACGATTTTACGCTCCCGCCCCTTTAGATGGTGAAGTACCTGAAGGGGAAATTGTTGCCTTCGACAAAGACAAAAACAAAAGAGAAATAAGCCAAGTTGTTTTCCCAATATTATCAATTACTAAAGGCAAAGAAAAATTATTGGGGACTGGTTTTTTTATCGCTAAAGGCGGTCTTTTTTTAACTGCTAAACATGTACTGGCCGATAACCTCAATAAAAAAGGTGACCCAATTGGCGATCTTTTTATTTGCCAGTTTTTGGAAGGAAAAAAAATAATTAGAAGATACATCAATCATTTTTATTTTCCCGAAAGAGGGGATTTGGCTTTGGGAGCATGTTTTCCAAGAGAGGTTGATAAAGACGATGGACCGTCAATTGATAATAGCGTTCTTACATTAACTACAACCGTTCCTAAACGGGAAACAGAAGTTTATACATTTGCTTATGCAAAAACCCTTCGGTTTTTTTCTCAACCCGAAAATAAAGAAATAATTGAATTCTATCCGGCTTTTTATAATGGAAAATTAAAAGAACATCATCCTAATGGTCGTGATCCTTTAATGATGCCTACTGAATGCTTTGAAACTAGCATGCGTATTTATGGGGGAGCGAGTGGAGGACCCGTATTTAATGAGGAAGGATTTGTCTTTGCCATTAATAGCACAGGTTGGGAAAATACTGATCTTTCCTATATTTCGAGCATTAAAGATATCCTTAAAATGGCTCTTACTGAGGTTATAACTAGTCCAAGCAATCAATTAACCAATCCGACAATTTCTGAATTAGTAAAAAAAGGATTTATTGTTTTCAAGTCATAATACATGGAGGGTGAATTTTTTCCAAAAGCAGTGATTCTAATTTTAAAATTCGAAAATTTCGGAAAAGTCTCGCTAGGAACTTTTCTTGTTTCGTTGGGCTTTTCTTTCCCAAACCATCCTCTTTAAAACCGCTGAAAGAGGGGTTTTAAAGAGGATGAATTCTTCTTAAATACCGCGGGCTGCCAAGTTATCATGTCTCTTCAATGTTCAACCTGAATCCAATGAAAGGTGTCTATTTGGAAACGGACATCACTTTAAAGCGTAACAGATATCCAGTTGATACATTGTTTTCCGCCTTTGGAAAAACAAAAGAAACCACTTTAACTGCGGGATTGGCCTATCTGATTTGGAAATTTCAAGAGGAAATCGGCAGTCTTTTTGTTAAAAAAGGGGCAAGAATCAAAGAAGTTTCTATTGAGGAAAGTGAAAGGGAAGGCGGTCGCTACGACGTTTTAGTAACAACTAATAAGCAAGATGTACTAATTGAGGCTAAAAGAGATTTTTCGCAAAACAGAAAACAACTAAAAAGATCACTCTTGTCCTAAATAAAGGACTAAAAAAAGACACCTCCGACTGAAGTAGAATTGGGTTAGTCGACAAGCCCAAAGCGACGGTTACCAGCCGTCGCTACTTCAAACATCCGGAGGCGTATTTCGATGGTACCACCAACCAGTCTTTTTGCCCAAGTGTTGAAAATTGTGGATCGCACGGCTTTTGAACGAATTGTGCGGGAGTTTGAAGCCGAAAAACACGCCAAGGGGTTCAGTTGCTGGAATCAGTTTGTTTCCATGCTTTTCTGCCAGATGGGAGCCGCCCATTCCTTGAGGGAAATCTGTGGTGGCCTCCACACGGCCCTTGGGAAATTGACCCATTTGGGTCTTTGCGAAGCACCCACTAAATCCACCTTGGCTTACGCTAACGCCAACCGTCCTTGGCAGGTTCAGCAAAGTCTTTTCTACCATCTGCTATCGAAGTGTCAGCTACAGGCGGCCATCTCGAAGAGGAAATTCAAGTTCAAGAATCCCCTCTACAGCCTGGACTCCAGCACCATTGATCTTTGTTTGTCAGTCTTCGACTGGGCAAAGTTCCGTAGGACCAAAGGGGCCATCAAACTCCATCTCTTGCTGGATCATCAGGGATACTTGCCCTGCTGGGGACTCGTAACGGAGGGAGGCGTGCATGACGTGAAAGTGGCTCAAAAGCTGGATTTTCCGGTGGATTCAATCGTAGTGATGGATCGGGGATATGTGGATTTCTTTCTTCTGGCCCGATGGACGTTCCAAGGCGTGTGGTGGGTGACCCGTGCCAAGATCAACATGGCCTACGAGGTGGTGAAGAACCTGCCGGTTCCGAAAACGGGCAACGTCCTGAAGGACCAAGTGATACGGTTAACAACGTTTCGGTCACAGGAAGCCTACCCGAAAGAGATGCGACGAGTGGTGGTATGGGACGAAGACCAGAAGCGGGAACTCGTATTCCTTACCAACCACATGGGTTTTGCTGCCTCGACGGTGGCGGCCATCTACAAGGAACGTTGGCAGATCGAGTTGTTCTTCAAGGCTCTCAAGCAGAACTTACGGGTGAAGACTTTCGTAGGGACCACTGAGAATGCTGTTCAGACGCAGATTTGGACAGCATTGATTGCCATGCTGCTGTTGAAATTCCTTCAACTGAAGAGCCATATCGCCTGGAGCCTGTCCCACTTGGCGGCCATGCTGCGGATGAATCTATTGACCTACCGCGATTTGTGGGCTTGGTTGGATGCACCATTCCTGGTGGCGAGATTGGAACCGGCGGAAAAACAGATGGAATTAATACCCTCGTGATTTGGACAGCATCCGGACGAAAGGGGGGGGCTTATCCCTGGAAATTCACAAACCTGTCCAAAATCGCTTGTTTTTCTTGGGGGGCAGCGGTCAGATTGAGTTGTTTAGGATAGCAGTGTAAAAAGATATTTAAACGCACGTAAAAACACGAAACTTGTTTTGGTTGATAAAGGCTCTCTTTTTAAAGATTCGTGGGTGAAAGAGTCGGTCGCTTCCAAGAGAATTAAAGTGGAGTTCGTAAGTTGGGCAAGAATTTGGCGGGCTCTAAAAAAGATAGACACAAAAACGAATAAAAAACGAGAGCCAATAGGGTGGGCAATATCTAAAGATTTAAGAAGGTTCATGGAGGTGAATGGGATGGCTGAAATAAATCAGAAAGAAATATATGTAAGGGACATGAGCGGTGATTCGATAAATTTATTTTTTAAATACCATATTTATAAATGCCAGAAAAGATTTTTTAGGTCAGCTAACGGTAATTTATATTTTGCCCCTTACTTCACGGGGAAGGCGCACCATTATTTTGAAGAACAATCAATCAAAGGGAAAAAAGGCATAACTTGGGTTGCGGCCGTAAAACATGTCGAGGTAATTAAAAAGAAAAACATCCTCAAGTTTTTAAAAATAAACAAATGGGAGAATTTTAAAGAAGCGGCCAGAGAATTTAAGAAACAAACACGTCACAGCGAAAATGAATTGATCGTAATGCTTTTAGGCGAACCCTTCCAGGTGTTTTTGAAACCCGTCGAAAAATCTAAATTGAATCAATTTGGGCCAATGGGTTCCAAGTCCTTTACTTTTGAAGAGTTATTTAC